>JBBRSB010000031.1:0-62035 GCA_038245785.1 Gloeobacterales cyanobacterium
CTTCCGCTTTTTTACTTTAAGCCCTGCTTCAATCGGTCTAGGGGTGATGGGGAGGAGCGAACCATATGTTAGTAGACATGATTCCTGTCATCGCATGCATAGTCGTCTCCTCTGCCTTTCTAGTGGTCGTCTCCCCATAAATCCCGTTGCACGCCGACCGCATTGAGTTGGTTGAGACCCAGAAGTTACTCGCCGCCGCTGAACTCAATCGTTAGCTTCGAGCCACTATGAAACCTTTTTACAGCATCGCTCCGGCGCAGCCAAAGCACCTCAAGGCGCTGGTCGGCATTGAGTTGTCGGCAGCCACACTCCTCAAGGGACATGCCCCAGCGTCGGTCCTCGAGGAAACTACGCCGGAGAATGAGTTCCGCCAAGCTCAAGAAGAAGGAAGACTGTGGGTCGCTCTTGCCGATGAAATTCCCGTTGGTTTCGCGCTAGTCGTGATGCTTGATGAAGATCATCCCTACCTTCAAGCAATAGATGTGGTTCCCGATCATGGACGCCGTGGCGTTGGGACGGCGCTGCTCCGAACGGTGCTCGAATGGACTCATCGTTCGGGTCACCAAGAACTGACGCTCACGACGTTTCGGGCGGTACCTTGGAATATGCCCTTCTACTCTCAGCTCGGCTTCGAGGAAATCCATGCCGACGAGTTGCGGGCAAATCTCAAATCGGTTGTTCAGAACGAAGCGGAGCGTGGTTTGGATCCCAAGGCGCGTGTGGTCATGCGATATCGGGTGAACACCGCCTAACCGACCGTTGTTGCGGACGTGACCCTCACTTCCGCTCAAATTCACGCCGCTCAAATTTGTCGTTAGAGTGCAAATTCGGGTTGGAGATGTAGATTAAACGTTGTTGATGAAGCGGCCGTCTATAAGGTCTTCTAAAAAAGAATTTTTCTATTGAAACAAGCTATCAGCCCACTCCGAACAAAAGTCAATGTACGTTTTGACTAAACGAGATAGTTGCTTATGAGATGGATACAGAAGATTGAGTTGTTGAGTGGATAACGGATAATCTTTTAGTAATGTTTTCAACCGTCCACTCACTAGGTGCTCTTGGATTAGAAAAGGGGGCAGTTCAGTAACACATGCACCCGCTAGTAATAACTTCAGGAGATGAAGATAATCATTGACTTGCAAAAAGGGAGCAATCTGGATTGACTTATTTCCCAATGACCATGTTGTTGCATCCGTTCGAACATTCCAACTTGCGCAGGGCATTGTAAGAAGTTGTTCTGGTTGGTAAGGTTCACCATATTGTTCTAGGTACGCTGGACTAGCAACAAGCTGATAACGATATTCACCCAACTGCCTAGCAATTGTCTGACTATCTTTGCGATCGCCAACTCTTAAAGTCACATCAATCCTATCCTCAATCAAGTTAATCTTGCGTTCAGTTATAAAAATCTCGAGCTTGACCTGGCGATAGCAGGCTTGAAAGTCTTGAAGTAATTCTTGCCAGGGAAGAAATCCAGGGGATAAAGAGAGGCGTAGGGTTCCTGTCAACTCTTGCTGCTGATTTTCCAGGGTAGACAAGCCGATTTCAAATGCCTCCAGCCCGCAAACCGCGTATTCATAAAATGCTGTACCGCCCTCAGTCCGACCGCGATAACAGGTCGATCGTGTTTTGGAACTGGTAGAAACCACTACGCTGCTATCGGCTTGCTTGGCGCAGGTATCTTCCTCACCGATCCTTTAGACTTCTTGCACGAATCAACTTTCGCCCCCCTGCCCCCCAACTTGGGGGGTTCTGACTTCAAAGTCCCCCAGAATTGGGGGATTTAGGGGGCGTCCAGGATTTATGCAGGAGCTCTTTTGAACGGCTACCCTCCCGGAACCCCCAACCTACCCTTGCAATACAGCTTGCCCGGCCGTCTCCATCGGCTCTTCTCAGCCTTTGTCTTTTTGGGTTTGCCTAACGCCTGCTTTGTGTTCGCACGACTCTTTGCCAGATGGGGTGAGCGTAGCTGGGCGAACTACTCGGTGATCACTGGCATTGCATTCGTAGTCATGTTCATCATCACTAGCCACTTTGCCTTGCCGCTGTTGATTCAGAAACCAGGCGGATTAGTCGTCGAAATCACTGATGGCACAGCTGAATACGACGACACTCACTATCGGCTTTCGCTATTCTATGACCTGGCTAAAACTTCTGTGATTCGCATGGCTTGGTTGGTCGCTCGCTCACGAGCTGCAGCCGCACGGAGCAACTGCCGTGGCCCTGACTCCAGGCTGGATGCGTTCGGAGATGCTGCTGGATAACTACGGTGTTAGCGAAGCAAATTGGCAGGACGCGACGGCAAGGGAACCACACTTCATCATCACGGAAACGCCACGATATATTGGTCGCGCCGTCGCGCACCTTGCTGGAGATCTCGAGGTTGCACGCTGGATCTGAAAATCTCTCGTCTTGTCACAGCCAGCTCGTCTCATTCGTCTTATCTGTGAATGCTTCATACTCCTAGGAGATTTACCTATGCAGACCAGAATAGAGATTGGAGTTGAATCCGTTACTTATCAAGCGATGCTTCCACTGGAACAGTCTGTTCGGGCCAGTGGCATCAATCCAACACTGCTGGCACTGATTAAAATTCGAGCATCACAAATCAACGGCTGTGCCTATTGCATTGACATGCACACCAAAGATGCCAGACTTAACGGCGAAACAGAGCAGCGGATCTACGCCCTTAGTGCTTGGCAAGAAACGCCCTTTTTCACCTCAGAGGAACGGGCCGTGCTGGCATTGACAGAAGCGGTCACTTTAATTGCGACTGACCACGTTTCGGATGAGATTTACCATGAAGTGAGCCGTTATTTTACGCCTGAGGCCATTGAGAATCTGCTGATAGCGATTATCCAAATCAACGGTTGGAATCGGATTGCTATTACGACTCGAGTGGTTCCAGGTAGTTATAATCCTCAGCCATTGAAGGATAGGAAAACTGTTCCTGAAAAACTCTCTGTATAGACGATTGGGGAGAGTGAAATCCTTTGCTCTCCCAACATTCCCTGCAATGCAAAAGCTAAAATGTCATGAGTCATCTGGAAACTTTCAAACAGCATCGTCCTTTACTATTCTCGATCGCCTACCGCATGTTAGGAACGGTTACCGATGCCGAAGACATGGTCCAAGAAACATTCCTGCGCTGGCAGCAAACAGCGGAAGCAACCGTAAAATCGGCCAAAACCTATTTGTCATCGATTACCACGCGGCTCTGTATTGACTATCTGCGGTCAGCCCGCGTTCAGCGAGAACAGTATGTGGGACCATGGCTGCCGGAACCAATCATGACCCAATTAACTGATGACCCAGCCGCGCAGGTGGAATTAGCAGACTCACTTTCAATGGCATTTCTCGTTGTTTTAGAACGCTTATCGCCGATTGAACGAGCTGTGTTTCTACTGCGTGAGGTGTTCGAGTATGACTATGACGAAATTGGTCTCATGGTTGGCAAAAGTTCCACCAACTGTCGCCAAATTCTAAAACGGTCTAAAAAGCACCTGGTTGACCAGCGTCCTCGCTTTCCAGTTTCACTGCAGCAACAGGAGCAAATTACCGCTCAATTTTTAAATGCTTCCATTAGGGGTGATTTGGAGGGTCTGCTGAAACTTCTCTCGAAGGATGTCACTCTTTGGGCGGATGGCGGTGGGCAGGTTGCGGCAGCTTTGAAACCGCTATGTGGAGGAATGGAAGTGGCTCATTTCCTGTTGGCAATCCACCGCAAAGCACTCTCTAATACTATTTCTCGCGTAGTCGAGATTAATGGACAACCTGGCATTGTCTATAGTGAGGATGGCTCCATCCATACTGTGGTAACGTTTGAGATTGTGGCTGGCTATATCCAGTCCATTTACAGTGTGCGCAATCCAGACAAGCTGAAGCGACTCAGCGAAGATACAGGAAGGCGTTAAGAATCCGGGTCATGAATAAAAGCACAGTCGAACAGGTTCGCAAACTGGTAGACGATGTCTACCGCACTGAGTCGCGTCGTGTCTTTGCCACCCTCATCCGACTACTTGGTGATTTTGACCTTGCGGAAGAAGCACTGCACGAAGCCTTCGCTGCGGCGGTAGAACAGTGGACGCGGGATGATGTGCCTAAAAATCCCCGTGCGTGGCTGGTCTCGACGGGTCGCTTCAAAGCCATTGATGCCATTCGCCGTCGTACCCGCTTTGATGCTTTACTTTCGGAACTTGCGATGAGACTCGACCAGGGAGCAAGTATCATCGGGTTGCAGGATAACGAAATGGTAGAGGATGACCGCCTGCGCTTGATTTTTACTTGCTGTCATCCCGCCCTATCGCCAAGCACGCAGATCGCGCTGACACTTCGGGAAATATGTGGCCTCAAGACTGAGGAAATCGCCAGTGCGTTTCTGAGTGCGCCATCCACCATTGCCCAGCGTATTGTCCGTGGCAAGGCGAAAATTCGAGATGCACGCATTCCTTACGAGGTGCCGTCGATCGCCGATCTTCCCCAACGCTTAGACTCCGTGCTGTCTGTCATCTATCTTGTGTTCAACGAAGGGTACTCTGCCTCGTCGGGCGAGTTGCTGACTCGGCCTGATCTTTCGGAGGAAGCAATTCGTCTAGGGCGTTTGCTTGTCGAGCTGTTGCCAGATCCAGAGGCCATTGGACTGCTCGCCCTGATGCTGCTGCAGGAGTCGCGGCGCACTGCACGCACATCGCCGGAAGGCGACTTGATCTTGCTGGAGCATCAGGATCGTTCCCTTTGGAACAGAGCGCACATTTCTGAAGGCAAGACACTCGTCGAGCAGGCATTCGCTTCTGGACAGTTTGGCGTGTATACGATTCAAGCGGCGCTCGCATCGGTGCACGCTGAGGCACCGAGTACCACAGCAACAGACTGGGGGCGGATTGTGGCCTTGTATGACCTGCTGACGCGAGCGGAACCATCCCCCGTCATTGATTTAAATCGTGCCGTAGCAATAGCGATGCGAGATGGTCCATTGGCTGGGTTACAACTGATTGACGCCATTCTGGTACGGGGTGAGTTGGCCGACTATCATCTGGCGCATGCCGCTCGGGCCGACCTGTGCCGACGGTTGGGAAGAACGGCTGATGCTAGAGAATCCTACCAACGAGCTTTGACCCTGGTGCAGCAGGAACCAGAGCGTCGTTTTCTCGAAGGACGCCTTCGCGAATTGAACTGAAAAAAATTTTTTCTTGATGTCGATTTGCGGATTCGGCGAACGACTACTAAGTAACGGCAAGCATTTCAGATCGCATTTTGGAGGAAATGATGAAGTTCATATGCCTTGGATACATGGAAGAAACGAAGTGGAACGAGATGTCGGACATCGAGCGCACTGCACTCATGGAGGAGTGTTTTGCCTACGACGATGAACTTCGGAGGGGCGGACATTTTATCGGTGGGGAAGCGCTCCAAAGCATTCGGAATGCCGCAACGCTGCGCTATCGGAATGGAACGGTCGCGGTCACCGATGGCCCCTACGCTGAAACCAAGGAACAACTGGGCGGGATCTTACTGCTTGAAGCTAGAGATCTGAACCACGCGATCCAGTTGATGTCGAAACATCCGGGAGTCCGCAGCGGAGCCTTCGAGATTCGTCCGGCTGATGAGGAGATTAACGCATTGGTAACTGATAGAGAGCTATAAGCAAGATTTAAACGGCAAGACTTAAGCTGATAGCAAAAACGGCTTTAAGTAACTGATTGTAGACATATTTTGAAATACAGGGAGAGCAACAATGGATGCACAACCTCAAAAAGAACACCAATGGCTGGACAGATTTCTCGGCAAGTGGACCTACGAATCTGAATACAGCATGGGACCTGATCAACCACCGTCAAATTCCAAAGGATTCGAGGTCGTCCGGTCTCTTGGCGGGCTGTGGACGATAGGCGAAGGTGAAGGCGAGATGCCGGACGGCGGCACTGGAAAGACCCTCATGACCCTCGGCTATGACCCACAGAGCGATCGCTATATCGGGACGTTCATTGGCTCAATGATGACCCACCTATGGATATACAACGGCTCCCTTGATGCCACCGAGAAAGTGCTCACGCTAGACACCGAGGGCCCCAATTTTAGCCAGAGTGCGATGGCGAAGTATAAGGACATCATTGAGTTTGTCAGCGATGACCACAGGGTACTAACATCACAGATCCTAGGAGAGGACGGCAACTGGAATCAATTCATGACAGCGCATTATCGACGGAAAGAGTAGCTCGCTGTCGTCGTTCAACTCATTACAGGATAGAAACCATGAAATATATGTTGCTCGTTTACAGTGACGAAACTGCGTGGGCCGAGAGCGAGCGGGAGCGCTGCTACGCAGAGTCTGTACAGCTCACGCAAGAACTGAATGGGAATGGTCAATACTTGGGCGCTTCGCCGCTACACTCTGTTTCAACAGCAACCAGTGTCCGGGTTCGCGATGGAAAACGACTGGTGACCGATGGTCCGTTTGCAGAAACGCGCGAACAGCTTGGCGGATACTTTCTGATCGATGCAAGCGATCTTGATGAAGCGATTAACATCGCCGGACGCATTCCAGGTGTTCACATCGGCACCATCGAAATCCGACCGCTCATGGAACTATCGGGTCTGCCCTTAGAGAAGTAGTTGCCTTCGACACTGCTCAACGCGAACTTCCCTTACACCACGACGAACTTTTCTAGAAAAAATGCGCTCAGCTTGTCGATTTCGCGAACCCTTGTTCGACTAGATAGTAGAGCCAGGATGGAGACCCAATCCACTCCGACTGCAATCCAGATCTGAAACTATCAACAGAAAGGAGATTTCACAATGAAAGTCATGGTTATGGTCAAAGCTACAAAGGATTCAGAAGTAGGTATTCTACCTAGCGAACAGCTTCTAACTGACATGGGGAACTACAACGAAGAGTTAGTAAAAGCGGGTATTTTGCTTGCTGCCGAGGGTCTACATCCCAGCGCAGAAGGAGTGCGAGTTCGATTCTCAGGTGCAAATCGAACCACAATTGATGGCCCCTTCACCGAGACGAAAGAACTGGTTGCTGGCTACTGGCTCTGGAATGTGAAGTCGATGGAAGAGGCTATTGAATGGGTTAATCGTTGTCCAAATCCGATGCCGGGAGAATCAGAAATTGAGATTCGTCCAGTGTTTGAGGCGGACGACTTCGGGGAAGCGTTTACGCCAGAACTTAAAGAACAGGAAGAACGCATTCGCGCAGAGGCTGAAAAGCTCGCTAACCCTTAAAAGTTTTCAAGTGATCTGGGATTAACGAAGAATACGGAGGAGAAATGTATGCGGCTATACGAATTCGCTCCTACGCGCTCGATTCGAGTGCGATGGACGCTCCAGGAACTAGACGTGGATTTCGAGTCTATAACCATCAACCTTGCAGTCGGCGAGCACTTTCGCCCAGAGTTTCTCAAGATCAATCCGGCAGGCAGGGTTCCGGTGCTCGTTGATGACGACTTCGTGCTCACCGAGTCGGTTGCAATTGTGCTCTACCTGGCAGAGAAGTATCTCCATAAAGGGTTGGTTCCTACCGACCTCAAGCAGCGAGCTCAAGTCAACCGTTGGCTTCTGTTCACTGCCACGGAGCTGGAGCAACCGCTATGGCGCATCGCACGTCACACAGCGCTGTATCCAGAACACCTGCGTCTTCCTGCCGAGGTCTCCCTGGCCCGCCAGGATTTCACGGACATGGCAGCCGTGATGGAAGAGCATATGCAGGGGCGCAAGTTCGTCGTTGGCGACACTCTGACGGTTGCGGATCTTGTGGGTGCCTATACCCTTGACTGGGCCAACGAAGTCCAGCTGCTCGACAACTTCCCGCAACTCCTTGAGTACATGGAGCGGATGTATGCTCGACCGAAAGCGCCTCTCCGCATCGCCAAAGCACTTGCCAGCATTAGCTAGCCACAAAATATTACACGAACGGATTTCTCAATCACAAACCAACCAAAGGAGAACACCATGCAACTCAACCCTTATCTCTTTTTCAACGGCAACTGCAAAGAAGCTTTCGAGTTTTACGAGCAATGTCTTGGCGGCAAAATCGCGATGATTATGACTAATAATGATGCCCCAACAGAAGGACAAATGCCTGGAATGTCTGGCGAGACCATCATGCATGTCCGCCTTGAAGTAGGCGACTGGGTCTTATTGGGATCTGATTGTCCTCCTAATATGTTTGAGGGAAATAAAGGCTTCAACGTGAATCTTGGCATTGACGATCCAGCAGAAGCGGAACGCATCTTTAACGCCTTGGCAGAAAGCGGTGAGGTGCGGATGCCTTTTGCTCAAACCTTCTGGGCTTTTCGGTTTGGGATGGTGACCGATCGATTCGGTATTCCATGGATGGTGAATTGCGAGAAAGAAGCCTAAATCCTAGTTGGGCATCACAGAATAAGTGACGGTGAATGATAAAGCAGATATTAACCCGGTAATAATTAAGGTTGCATTGCCATACACCCAAGATTGTTTATTCATACGGAGAGTCTCAAATGAAGAATCACGCAACAGCCACATTCAAAAATACTTCTCACAATTCTGAGAGTTATGGAGCAGCCGTTGATGAACCGCCGCTGTCCCGCGTTAGTATTGAGCGAGAATTTGCAGGCGATCTCGTCGGAAATAGCACTGCCGAACTGCTAGCCTGTCAGCCTAGCCAGGATCGTTTTAGCTATGTAGGCACCGATCGTTTCACGGGCCGACTAAAGGACCGTTCCGGTAGTTTTGTTTTTCAGCATGGCGGAAAGCATGAGAAGGACATATTGCATCCGTTTGGATATGTCGTGCCAGGCTCTGGCACTCAAGAACTTCAAGGGCTTTTAGGCGAAATCAAAATTTCCGTGACCTCCACAGGCGAACATACGGTTGAGTTGGACTACGAGTTTGAATAGTTGTGAAATCGCGGCCCAAAAATTGCGCTGCACCGGAACGCACAAAACTGGTCAGCTGAGAGGCAAAGGTTATTTGCGTCTGGTGAGCGCAAACGTTAGGTTACACGAAATCCTTAACGACATTGATGCAATACAGAAAGGAAGATCGCCATGAGCATTTCATTTCCTGGAGAATCAGCAGAATATAGAAGCGCGCGCGAAAGGCTACTTTTGCAGGAGCTGGAATTGCGCCGTGCGACCGAGGCAGTGGCCGAGGCAAGACGCCGACTTCCTCCCGGTGGCGTCATTCCGGAAGACTACGCCTTTCAAGGAATTGGGGCTGACGGAGCACCGACCGACGTGAAGCTGTCAGAGCTGTTCGCGCCGGCAAAGGATTCACTCGTGATCTACAACTTCATGTTCCCGCGCTCAGCATCGGACACGAGAGTCGGACCCGATGTCGGGCAAACCGCACTCCTTCCTTTGACTGAAGGTCCTTGCCCATCTTGCACTGCACTGCTCGACCAGTTCGAGGGTGCGGCTGAGCACGTCTCGCAGCGGCTCAATCTCGTAGTTGTCGCAAAAGCCCCACTGTCTCGCATCATTAACTTCGCGGAGGAACGCCGATGGCGAGGGCTTCGTTTGTTGTCTTCAGCGGCAAACAACTACAACCGCGACTATTTCGGCGAAACTGCCAATGGGTCACAAATGCCGATGCTTAACGTGTTTCACCGTGTCGGTGAGACAATCCGCCACTTCTGGGGGGCAGAGCTTTTGTATGCTCCCACTGAGCCCGGTCAGGAGTACCGACATGTAGGAACACTTGAACCACTCTGGAATTTTTTCGATTTGATCCCAGAAGGAAGAGGCACGAGCTGGGACGAGCAACTAACCTACTCCTGCTGTAGCTCTGGCGTCTAGGGGGGGGTAAAATAAGCTCCCCCTTTTCGAGCGAGCGTCGCTGGAAGTTCGTGCCAGCGGACGCATAGAGTTTCTTTGCTTCGTTTGATTTGCTTAGGTTGCCGCTCACTTAGCCGTTAGCCGTCTGCTCACAACTTTCTCATTAACTACGCAATTACGCTCATAATCCCAATTAAAAGGAAATAATCATGACAACCACACAAAAAATCACACCATGCCTCTGGTTTAACTTTAATGCCGAAGAGGCTGTCAATCACTACCTGAGCATTTTCAAGAACAGCAAGATTTTGGAGGTTTCACACTACGGTGATGCAATGCCTGAACACAAAGGCAAAGTGCTTACCCTGCTCTTTGAAATTGAAGGGCAGAAGTTTCAGGCACTCAACGCTGGGCCGCAATTCCCATTTACTGAGGCCATTTCCCTCAGTGTGGACTGCGAGACACAGGAAGAAGTTGACGCGCTGTGGAGCAAGTTGTCCGCAGGTGGGAGTGAAAGTCAGTGTGGCTGGCTGAAAGACAAGTTCGGCCTGTCTTGGCAAATTGTGCCGCGAGCACTTCCGGAAATGCTCAAGGACAAGGATACCGACAAGGCAACGCGTGTGATGCAAGCCATGTTTACGATGAGCAAGATTGATGTTGCTCGCTTACAGCAAGCCTATAACCAGAAATAGTCTACGGCGTGCAAACAACAAAAGGAGAACACCATGAGTACTCAAATTTTCGTTAATCTACCCGTTAAAGACCTCAATCACTCCAAAGAGTTTTTTGCGAAACTCGGATTTAGCTTCAATGCTCAATTTACGGATGAGAATGCTGCTTCCATGATTGTCAGCGAGAACATCTATGTCATGCTCTTGACCCGCGAATTCTTCCAAACGTTTACCCCAAAAGAAATTTGTGATGCCACCAAAAGTACAGAAGTTCTGGTGTGCCTATCTTCCGAGAGTCGAGCAGAAGTTGACGAAATGGTTCGCAAGGCAGTGGCCGCTGGCGGTACAACCTACAAGGAACCACAAGACCACGGATTCATGTATGGACATGGGTTTCAGGACTTAGATGGTCACATTTGGGAAATTATGTTCATGGAACCCAGTGCGGTAAATCAGGAGTAAGAAGGAGATCGATGTATGTGGCTATATGAATTCGCTCCTACGCGCTCGATTCGAGTGCGATGGACCCTCCAGGAACTCGGTGTGGATTTCGAGTCTACAACCGTCAACCTCGCAGCTGGCGAGCACCGTCGCCCAGAATTTCTCAAGATCAATCCGGCAGGCAGGGTTCCGGTGCTTGTTGATGGTGACTTCGTACTCACCGAGTCGGTTGCAATTGTGCTCTACCTGGCAGAGAAGTATCTTCACAAAGGGTTGGTTCCCACCGACCTCAAGCAGCGAGCTCAAGTCAACCGCTGGCTTCTGTTCACGGCTACGGAGCTGGAGCAACCGCTATGGCGCATCGCGCGTCACACGGCGCTGTATCCAGAACACCTGCGTCTGACCGCCGAAGTCTCCCTGGCCCGTCAGGATTTCACGGACATGGCAGCCGTGATGGAGGAGCATATGCAGGGACGCAAGTTTATCGTTGGCGACACGCTGACGGTCGCAGATATTGTGGGTGCCCATACCCTCGACTGGGCCAACGAAGTCCATCTGCTCGATGACTTCCCGCAGCTCTTTGGGTACATGGAGCAAATGTATGCTCGACCGAATGCGCCACTCCGCATCGCCGAGGCGCTAGCCAGCATTAATGAGTCGGCAGTCGGCGCATAGTTTTCGGGCTTGGCGTGGCGCGCGTCACCGAAGGCGGCGGCCAAGTTCTTATGGGACCGCACCAGGTTCCTACAGGACAGTGGATCGCTCAATGCCTCGACCCCCAATGCGCGATGATCGCTGCAAAACGCTGATCGGCATCGGTGGCGCAGCAGCGCTAAGATCGGGGCGGGAAAGTTCAGAACTCTTCAGCCTCTACCCCATGCAAACCCCAGCCCGAACGATACGAATCCTTGCTATCTCAGGCAGTCTCCGCAAGGTCTCATCCAATACGGCTCTGCTAAGCGCCGCGATTGCGCTAGCTCCAGAGAATGTTGAGATTAAACTATACGGTGGACTCGGGGCGCTGCCGCCCTTTAATCCTGATCTGGAACCGATGGAGCCGCCCTCTGTCACAGATTTGAAGCGGCACCTTCAGTGGTCGGATAGTTTATTGATCTCAATCCATTCAAAGTCGCCTATTGCAAGACTTCAATGCCACACCGCTGGTTGATATCATTGTGCTAGAAGCGCCTGACGCTAAATCATAGGATTGAACCTCAATGCACCAATTCGATCGACCTGAGAAGCAAGCAATCGAATACGAGCAGCAGCAAATTCTGCAACAGCTTGAAGACTGGCTAGAGTTGCCAATGCTGGTACTGAGCTTGGCTTGGCTCGGTCTGTTTATCGTGGAACTCACTTGGGGACTCATGCCACTGCTAGATACGATTAGCCTCGGCATTTGGGGTGTATTTATCCTGGAATTTGTCCTCCGACTATCGCTTGCGCCCCACAAAGTTTCTTATCTCAAAGCCAACTGGCTTACGGCACTCTCACTGCTTTTACCCGCTCTACGAGTGTTCCGGTTCTTGCGCATCATGCGAATTCTACAAACGACGCGAGCTGTTCGAGGACTACAATTGCTGCGCGTTCTAACCCGAACGAATCGCAGTATGAGATCGCTCACCGCCAATTTTGCTCGACGCGGATTTGGCTATGTGGTGATGACGACTGCAATCATTACACTCGCTGGTGCTGCGGGAATGTATGCCTTTGAACAAGAAGCTCCCGATGCCCTGGGGTTTGACAGCTACGGCACGGCGCTTTGGTGGACAGCAATGCTGATGACCACAATGGGATCAGACTACTTTCCCCAAACGCCAGAAGGACGCATTCTCTGTTTTTTGCTGGCGCTATATGCATTTGCGGTGTTTGGCTATGTAACGGCAACTTTAGCCACCTTCTTTATTGGACAGGATGCTGACAATGACGAAGCAGAAATTGTTGGAGCAAAATCGGTTGATGCCTTGCGAAACGAAATCATCGCCTTGCGAACCGAGATTCAGAGCTTGAGACAGAACAATTTATAACTTAAGACAGAAGACAATTTTATTTGCTTCCCATAATCTATTTGTGAAAGATTAAGAAAACTTTTCATGAATACTGAAATAACAACTTTTATAGACAAGATGCAGGCAATGCTAAATAGCTTTATTGCCTTACTGCCCAATATCATATTGGCGTTAATTGTCTTTGCTATCTTTTTCTTCGTTGCTAGAACTATCAAGAAAGTTGTTAGAAACCTGACGAACGATCGCCGAGCAGCCCGTAATTTAGGTATGGTGCTGGGACGCTTGGCGCAAGGCATAACCATCCTGATCGGGTTATTTATCGCTTTGTCGATTGTGATTCCCTCGCTTAAAGCCAGTGATCTTGTACAGCTACTTGGAATCAGTGGTGTCGCGATCGGCTTTGCGTTTCGAGACATTCTACAAAATTTCCTGGCGGGTATTTTAATTCTATTAACTGAACCGTTTCAAATTGATGATCAGATTGTCTTCAAAGATTTTGAGGGCACGGTCGAGAATATCCAAACACGAGCAACCACAATTAAAACCTATGATGGTCGCCGGATTGTCATCCCTAACTCTGAACTCTTTACCAACTCTGTGACGGTCAACACTGCCTTTGAACATCGCCGTCTCCAGTATGATGTGGGCATTGGCTATGGTGATGATATTGATCAGGCAAAGCAGTTACTTTTAGAGGCAATACATGAAACTGATGGGGTCTTGGAAACACCTGCACCCGACGTGCTCGTGGTTGAATTAGCAGGAAGCAGTGTCAATATTCGTGCTCGTTGGTGGGTTGCACCACCCCGTCGTGCCGATGTGCTAGACCTCCAGGATCGAGTGTTGATGAACATCAAAAATAAGCTGACGGCAAATGGTATTGATCTGCCCTTTCCGACGCAGCAGATTCTCTTTCACGACCAGACTGACGAAACGGATGGCGATCGCACTCGACAGCGCGAAGGCTGGCCTGCTGGCAAAGGCAAAGTGCCGCAGTCGCGCAGCATCAGCAGTTCGCTCAAACGACTTGCTGAAATCAAAGCTCAGCGGAATGGCTCTGAAGGAGATAGCGCAGAGCATTCTTTAGAGGAGAAGCGAACAAATGAGAACTAAGCTTAGTAAGCTGTTAGATTCACTGCACTCTAGCTTCTGGTTTGTCCCAACCCTAATGGTATTGCTAGCGATCGGGCTGTCGTTTTTAACCATTCACATTGATCAAAGCTTAAATACAGAAACTATTGGCAACTTGGGTTGGGCTTATGCGCTAGGGCCAAACGGTTCACGCGCTATTCTTTCAGCAATTGCAGGTTCAATGGTGAGCGTTGCGACAACGGCATTTTCCATTACGATCGTTGCCCTTCAGCTTGCGTCCTCGCAGTTTGGTCCTCGTCTGCTGCGAAACTTCATGCAAGATACAGGCAACCAAATTGTTTTAGGAACTTTTATCTCCACATTTGTTTATAGCCTGCTAGTGCTACGAACCATCAATGGTGTAGCCAAAAACGAGTTTGTGCCCCATCTTGCAGTCACCTGCGGTATTGGATTGGCGATCGCCAGCATCGGCGTTTTGATCTACTTCATTCACCACTCAGCATCATCGATTCAAGTGGATCAGGTCATCTCGAAAGTAGGATGTGAGCTAGATGACGTGATCGATCGCCTCTTTCCTAAACAGATAGGGCGAGGCGCATCAAAGCATCGAAACGAACCTTTGATAAACGATATTCCAGCCAATTTCGATCGTGATGCCCGCCCAATTCAAGCAACTAGCAGCAGCTACCTTCAAGCGGTTGACACCGATCGGTTAATGGAGCTTGCGGCAGAAGGAAATCTTTTACTTCAGATTCAGAAGCGTCCTGGAGATTTTGTTGTCAAAGGCAGACCGCTCGCGATCGCTTATCCCGAAAAAGCTGTTAGTAAAAAGCTAGCTGAGCAAATTAACAGCGCTTTTGTGTTGGGTTCACAGCGGACTGACCAGCAAGATATCGAGTTCTCAATTAATCAACTGGTTGAAATTGCATCACGCGCCTTGTCACCGGGAATCAACGATCCGTTTACTGCTGTTCGCTGTGTTGATCAACTGAGTGCCGCACTTTGTCATCTGGCACAAAAAGAAATTCCTTCTGCCTACCGCTATGATGACGGAGACAAGCTGCGTGTGATTGCTCAACCTGTATCTTTCGTCGATGCGATCGATGCCGCTTTTAATCAAATTCGCCAGTATGGACAAATGAGCGTAGCAGTCACAATGCGTCTGCTGGAAGCGATCGCCGTTATTGCCCCTTTTACCCACACCAAAGCCGACCGAGCCGCTCTGCTGCGTCATGCCGATATGATCGAGCGTGGAAGTCATGAAGGAATTTCAGAAGAGCTAGACCAGAAGGATGTTAAAGAGCGATATCTAGCCGCTGTGAAAGCGATCGAGCAGCAGTGATGCCATGATATCCATTAACTGGAAAGGATATCGATTTGCCGCTTGGGTTGGGCAAACGCTACTTGCAATTGCCGCGCTTGCTGCTGCGGTTTAGGGAAAATGGCAAAACGCGATCGCGCTGTTACTTTTTCTCATCGCCTCAAGTCCTGAGTATGCACACGGTGTAACCGGTGTGTTGAAGAACGCTCTGGACTGGCTGGTGAGTGGAGAAGAGTTTGTTTACAAGCCTGTTGCTGTGTTGAATGCATCGCCCCATGCAACCTATGCTCAGGCCTCCTTAACGGAAATCATTACGGTGATGTCAGGACGGCTTGTCCCGAAGCCTCAATTACTGTGCCCCTAGCTGGAAAAAACCTGGATGCGGTCGGCATTGCGGCTTACCCAGAAATTTCGGCTGCCTTACAAACCGCGATCATAGTGTTTGCAACTGAAATCGAGCGCTACCGAGCCGAAGCAGCCCACTGAAGAGACTTTTCTGCAACGAAATCCAGAAATACACGAGCTTTGGAGGATAGATAAAGTGAGTTAGGGCAAGTGACGTAGAGCGTCTTTTCTTTCGTTCCCCAAGTAGAGAGAATTCGTTTGAGTTTGCCTGTTGCCATAGCTTCTGGCAAGATTGTCTCTGGCAAATAGGCAATCCCTGCTCCTGCGATCGCCGCCTGTCTTGCCAAAATTAGATCATTGACCACCAGTTTTCCTTTCACTTTGATGGTTTCGACGGTTCTACTCGGGCTGATGAATGGCCAATCCGCGTAACCAGCGTGCAATCGAGAACGCAACACAAGACAACAATGCTGGTTGAGATCTTGGGGCACCTTGGGTTCTCCATGTTGCCGTAAATAACCTGGGCTGGCACAGACCCAATAGGAAACTTGTTTCACCTGCTTCTGGCTCTCCAAGGAAGTTCCGTTTAAATCAGACTGCCAGCGGAATGCGATATCGATGCCTTCAGCCGCCAAGTTAAGGCTCTGGTTGCTGAGCAAAACCTCAACCTGGACCTGGTCATAGTGCTGCAAAAACTCAGCCACCCATTCTCCTAAAATCGTCATCCCGAAAATAAGCGGAGCCGTAATTCTCAAGGTTCCCTGCGGCTCGACCTGTAAGCAGGTAACCGCGCGATTAGCCTCTTCCATATCGCTCAAAACACTGCGACAACGCTGAAAGTAGAGGTTCCCAGCTTCTGTTAAATAGAGCTTCCGAGTGGTGCGATGAATCAGTTCTACTCCCAAACTTGTCTCTAGCGCGGCTACTTTACGGCTCACGGTTGCCTTGGGCATTCCCAACGCTCGCGCCGCTTGCGAGAAGCTACTGCTTTCTACAACTTTAACGAAAATTGCTACAGCATTTAGGTCATACATTTCATAAATTGTTCCACTGATGAGACAATGCGTTCCATCGTAATAGGCTAGTCAAATTTTTGGAACAACTGCTAATGTTTTATTAGCTTTTGATGGCCAAAGCAGGGAGCCAAATAAATCAGGTAATTCCAGTCATGTCCATCACAGGTTACGGGAGCAGACAAGGGGTCGAGCAACCTAAAACAACTTGTTTCTGCTGAAAAAGACATCACAACTTGGAAGAAATTAATGAAGATTATTGCATTCGATCACTTTAAACCGGGTGTGACGCTGGAAACGATCACGCCCTTTCTACCAGAGGAAGTTGCCAGTGTTTGGCGGTTGTGGAAAGCTGGAATCGTGCGAGAAAACTATGCTCGTGCAGATGTTGGTGGTGTAGTGATTATGTTTGAATGCGACAGCATTGAGCAAGCTAAACGCTACGTCGATGATTTTCCACTATCCAAAGCGGGATATCTAGAGTGGGAGTTTATTCCTCTGATGGCACCGCTACCCCTAGAAAGTTTATTCAATCCAACTGTTGATGTAGTAGAGCCCTACGATCGCACATCCGTGTCACAGAATTGATTATGGGATAACTCCAATTCATCTTCATAGAGACCTTTATTACAGGATTCATTATGGAACAAGCCTTTGGACTAGAGATTCCCCAAACGCTATCAGAAGTCTGCCATCCTCAACGCACGGCTCTACTGGTCTACGATATGCAGATCGGGATTCTCAATCAACTTCCTCAAGAACGAGCGCAGAACATTACCACACAGGCGCTTGAAGTTCTGAATGCCGCCCGCACTGCTGGAATTCGCGTCTTCTTCAGCCGTCATTTGTCCTTGCCCGTTGCATCGGCAGGGGTATCTCAACTGCGATCGGCGATGGCATGGCAGCGTGTGACTAAAGTTCAAGAAGTCAAGCCCTGGTTTCTTAGAGATGCGCCAGGATTTCAACTGATTCCAGAACTTTCACCACAACCTTCTGAAGTAATCTTTGACAAAATCACGATGTCAGCTTTTGAGGGTACATTTTTAAATCTGGCGCTGCGAGATTGCGGCATCAATACTGTGATCATTGTTGGAATTGCCATGGAAGTTGGCATTGAACCTACCGTCCGCCATGGTGCGGATCTGGGCTTTATTCCAGTGGTTGTGACAGATGCTTGCGGAGCCGGTGATGAAGCCGCTGCTCAACGGTCTTTAGCGAGCCTTGAATTTGCTGGCGATGCCTGGATAACAGATGTAGCGACTATATGTAGCATTTTCAATCATTAGCACGCTCCAACAATTTTAATTCGACGCATCGATATGCAGGAATCATAGAGAATATCAACAAATTCAGGATCCAAGTATGGAGTCAGAGAGAAAATCGAGTTCAATCGGAACGCCAGTATCCGAACTCGAACTCGATGCGGCTCTCGTCTACGGTTTGTTAGAGAAGCAGCATCCAGATCTGGCACACCTGCCGCTTCATCTCGTGGATGCGGGTTGGGACAATGCCATGTTTCGATTAGGCGACCACTTATCTGTGCGACTCCCCCGTCGAAAAGCTGCAGCTACCCTAATCGAAAATGAGCAAACCTGGCTTTCACTACTGGCAGACCGTCTTCCCATCCCTGTTCCAACTCCTTACAGATTAGGCAAGCCCACAAGAAGTTACCCTTGGCGATGGAGTGTTTTACCCTGGCTGGCTGGCATTGCTGCTGATCAAGAAGAACCCAATGTAAATCAGGCAAAACGCTTTGCGTCCTTCCTGCGTTCCTTGCATGTACCTGCACCCTTTAATGCGCCGCTAAATGCAGTACGGGGCGTACCGTTGCATCAGCGGGCAGCTTCTGTCGAAGAACGGATGCAGCGACTTGAGACGAAAACGAACTTGATTACTCCGAAGATCAAGAAAATTTGGAATGAGGCTTTGAAAGCGCCTATTGATGTTCAGCCAACATGGCTGCATGGTGACCTTCACGCACGAAACGTCCTGGTCGAAAATGGTGAGATCTCAGGCATCATTGATTGGGGCGATATTACTTCAGGCGATCGTGCAACAGACCTTGCTTCTATATGGATGCTCTTTGCTGAGCGAAATGCACGCCAACAAGCCATAGCAGAATACACAAATATTTCTGAGGCAACACTGCAACGTGCCAAAGGATGGGCAATACTTTTTGGTGTAGTGCTACTCGATACCGGACTGATTGATAACCCGAGGCATGCAGTGATGGGCGTGAGAACATTAAGCCGTGTTTCTGAGGATTAATGCCTCAAGAAGCCTGTGACTAGAGGAGAAGCCATTTTGAAACCAGGTACGCTTGCACAACAACTTAAGCGATCAGCCGTTGACTTTGAGGCCTTGCATGGGGATTACCACCCCATGTTAGAGCTGGTCAGAATATTGATCGGGGTGATTCCCAACTGCGATCCGCTGCTTGAAATCTGGCCGACTGGATTCCGCACCTACGACCTGTTAGTTCCCAACTGCTTGAATCTACCCTTTTCACTGTTTGGGCTCCGAGCCCCGAAAGCGCTCATTGGTCTAGCGATGTACACTTCTAGCCGGGTAGCAGCTTGTGCCTACTGTTCGGCACACACCTGCTCTTTTGCCTTGCGGCGTGGGGCCACTCCCGCCTCTTTGACCGGACATCGAGATTTGCGTGAGGAAGTAGTGGTCGCCGTAGCCGAAGGAATGTCGCGGATTCCATCTGACCTCACGGCATCCCAGTGTACAGCCCTTACTGAACACTTCTCCCCCGAAGACATGGAATGGAGCGTCCTCTCTGTTGGACTGATGGGATTTCTAAACAAGTGTATGGATGCCCTTGGGGTAGAGCTTGAAGCTGAGTCTATTGCTGATGTTGGGTCACTACTGACACCGACAGGCTGGACCCCTGGCAAGCACGCTGGAGAGGATGTCAAGATGCCGAATGGACCGATATCGCCGCAAACAGACAACATCGGAACTTATTTCCGCGTCCTGAGGCAAGTGCCCTCAGCCATCCGACTAGAGCAAAACTGGACTACAGAGGTGCCGGACCAATAGCCAGAAGTAGGTGTATTTCTAGAAAAACAGACGGGGAACCCGTTTCCGCTACTCAGCCATCTTCGGCACAAGAGGGCCATTCGGGCTTTAACAACCGTTCTACGAGATAACCTCGACCCAGAGAAGAGCGAGGTTGGTTTAACAGCAAAATGTCTCGCTGCCTTAGTGTATGCAACGGTAGTCGAGGATCAGACTCTAGCGCAGGAAGCTCGTCTAATTGCACGACGGCTGGCTCCTGGGCTGGACGAAACCACTTTTACTACAATTTTGCAGTTTGCTGCCAAATCTAGTGTGAAGGATGTCTCTGCATGTCAACAGACACTTTTAGAACTGTCAGCATTACCTGGTTTGTCTAAACAAGATGCGGCAGCGGTCCTTCTTGCTCGGGCCGCTGCAACCAGTCCTGCGGAAATTACTCCCATTATTTTGACTGAGGTGTCTCCATTCCTGACCCCAGAAAGCGTTGTTGAACTGATCGTTTGGTTGTCTCTCCAACAACTTTTGCATAGGATAGGCTCCTTCTACGCTGTAACCGAGGGATACGGATTACAAAACACAGATACACCCTTTCCCCCTGCCACTGAGGCATGAAAAGCCGATATCGCAGACAAACTCCTAGCACGTGCTACCACAGCTTCTCCTTAACTCCCTTACCCGCGCTAAATACAGGCACGCTCGTCGCGGAAATCTGCATTTTGTCCTCCAGAAATTTGAGAAAAACTTTGACTTTCTGAGGTAGGTACTTACGGCTAGGATAGACCGCGTTAATCGGTACAGTTACTGATGACCACTCTGGTAAAACGTTGATCAATTCCTGACGCTGGATCTTAGGCTGAACCAGAAACTCTTGCATCAGCCCAATTCCTAACCCATCAACCACTGCTTGATAAATCGGTGTGATGTCATTGCTCAACAAGCGGGGGCGAAACCGGAAAGTTGCTGTTTCTTGCTGGTCGTTCTGCAATGTCCATCTCAGTTCGTTTTGACTATTCGCCATGCTCAGCAACGCATGGGTTTTGAGATCAGCGATTTCTTCTGGCTGACCATAAATTTTGAGATACCCAGGAGTGGCAAAGAGTTTCAGTCGACCCACACCCAGGCGTTTCATCACTAGGGTTGAATCTTCCAGATGCCCTACTCGAATGGCTAAGTCATAGCCGTCTTTGACTAATTCCTTTCGCTCATTCGTAGAATTGAGCACTACCCGCAGATTGGGGTAAGCCCGTAGAAATTCTGGCAAATTGGGCGCAAGAATGGACTGAACAAATAGCACAGGTGCTGTCACGCGCAATATACCCTGCAGATTTCCCTGCAGGCTGGCAATCGCATCATGGGCATCCTGCAACGCATCGAGCATTGGCAGGCAGTTTTCGTAATACACTCTTCCTTCTTCGGTGAGGGAAACTCGCCGTGTCGTGCGATGCAATAAGCGCACACCTAGCCGCTGTTCCAGCTCGTTAATTTTTAAGCTGACCGTTGATTTAGGCAAACTGAGCAATCGCGCGGCTGTGACAAAACCACCCTGTTCTGCCACTTTGAGGAATATTAAAACGGCATTTAGATCTTCCACTGTATTCTAATACTAGGATCTGGCTATCCTATCTCTCACATTATCCAAAATGACGAACAATGAATCCAGCAAAACTAGCTTTATCTGACTCCACTGTTTGGTCATACTGAAAGAGTAAACAACAGAGGAATGAAGATGAAACTCAATCACTTAGATCTTCAGGTGTCAGATGTGCAAACAGCACGAGACTTTTTTGAAATGTTTTTCGACTTCCATTGTTCTTATGCTAGGGCGGAGTTAGCCATTCTTGAGGATGAAGATGGCTTCGCTATGGCAGTCAGCAATTTGAGTAAAGCGTCAGCACCTAAATATCCGGTTGATTTCCACATTGGGTTTATATTAGACAGCGTTGAGAAAGTCAAAGACATCTATGATCGCTTAAAGAAAGCAGGTGTCGAAATGAAATATGACCTGCAGGAAGCCGGTCCTCATCTAACGTTTTTATGCTACGCACCGGATGCTATTCCCGTTCAGGTGTCAGCACCTATTGGATCATAGCTATAGAGCTTTCGTCCTACTAACTAATGTTTGTCTTAGCTAGGGTATCAACCTCTATGTGGATCAACTACACTAATCCTGAAGTGTAAAACTATGGCTATCACACTCAATCACGCTATAGTACCGGCTCATGACAAAGTACAGGCAGCTGAGTTTTTTGCTCATATTTTGTACAGTCCTGTATAAGACTTGCCTCCCTGGATTTGTAACAACCGAACGGGGCGGGGGGTAAGAGACAAGAAAATGACGTGTTCGTCGCGGTAATGAAGGTTTCCCTTGTATTCACTTTGAGAGAGATGCTGCCGAGAAGCTAAATGAGCCGCAAGATTTTGATAGTGGCACAGGAATCAAATAGCTGAGCAAGGGCCGTTTGCCTAAGCTGAAATAGTGATTATGCAGGGGGCTCCATGGTAACTATTAACAACTTGTACTTTCCCTTAACACTTTTATCGGCACTAGGATGCGGGCTAGTCGCCGGAGTCTTCTTCGCCTTTTCGACCTTCGTGATGAGCGCCCTTGCTCGACTTCAGCCAGCACAGGGTATTGCCGCCATGCAATCCATCAATATCACGGTGATCAATCCATGGTTCATGACGGCGTTTCTTGGAACCGCTGTGACTTGTCTCTTTCTGGGCATCTCCTCGCTGCTAAAGTGGAATCAACCCGGTGCTGCTTACTTGCTCGTCGGCAGTCTGCTCTATATTGTTGGCGCATTTGGCGTGACCATAGTGTTCAATGTGCCGCTGAACGATGCCCTGGCAACCGTCAAACCAGCCAGCACAGACGGTATGAACCTATGGGCTAGCTACCTTACCAACTGGACATTCTGGAACCATATTCGGACAATAGCGGCGCTTGCCGCATCGGTATCAATGATCCTCGCGCTCGGTAATTGAGCAGCGCAATAGGAATGAAGAAGCTTTCCACCTTGAAACAGTTTAGAAACACTGCCGTTATTTACGAACAATCCAAAATGACTACCGAAAGGCTTATGAAGAAAAGCTCCATGCCCTACTTGAGCATCTAAAAAAATGGCATCAGGCTCAATGACCACTTCAAAAGCTCTATGTAGGATAGCTATATGGAAGAACTCTTAATTACACGCCTGACAACAGATAAATGGGAAAAAGCACAGGCTAGCGTTGCGCTGTTTTGGGATACGAAGCCTAGTCAGGAAATAGTTGTCAAATTTTTGAGTAATGCTCAGAACATTCTGTTATCGGCAGAACTAGATAATGTTCCGGTCGGTCAAGCCATTGGTTATATTCTTGATCGTTGGGATCGAGATGAACCGATGCTGTTTTTGTATTCAATCGACGTAGTAGAAACCTACCAACGCAAAGGAATTGGGACATCCTTGATCAAAGCAGTCAGAGAAATTGGCCAAGTACAGGGCTGCTCTGAATCATTTGTATTCACAAATGATAGTAATCTTGCTGCTAAGCAATTGTATCAATCTACGGGCGGTAAGCGCTCAGACCCAGATGATATTGTGATGTTTGAGTATGACTAGAGGTGATCGTAGTCTAACCATTTATTAGCAACGTCCCTTAATGAAACGCTCATCGGGTTTAATCGTCTAAGAGATGTAACTTCAATAATGAGATCAATAGATCGTGAAACAAAACTATAAAAAAATTCTAGCAACGCGCAATTCAAGCCGAAGGCACGTACTCGTACTCCTACGGTCAACAGCAGCAGCATTCCTCGTGGGTTGCATAGGCAGACAGTCCGCTTTAGGAAAAACGCCTAGTTCGGCCACGCAGACTCCAGACAAAACAGCAAAAATTCCCTCATGCGTAGTGAAACCCCAGCAGACTGAAGGACCTTACTTCGTAGACGAGAAGCTCAACCGTTCTGATATCCGCTCAGATCCATCCAATAACTCATTGACAGAGGGCACTGAGTTGCGTTTAGTGATGCGTGTCTCTCAAATTAGCGGTAGTTCTTGCATGCCCCTATCTGGTGCGACGGTAGACCTTTGGCACTGTGATGCCCTCGGGGTCTATTCCGATGTCCGGGACAGATCTTTTGATACGAGGGGGAAGAAGTTCCTGCGAGGCTATCAGGTTACAGACAAAAATGGAGTGGTTCAATTCATTACGATCTATCCAGGCTGGTATCAGGGTAGGACCGTTCACATGCATTTCAAGATCCGCAATGATGTCACGTCTCAGCAGATCTATGAATTTACGTCCCAGCTCTATTTTGATGATTCCTTTACGGATAAAATCTTTGCGCAAGCTCCTTATGCCGCTAAGGGAAAACGCACCCTGAGAAATAATCAAGACGGAATCTTTCAAGACGGCGGGAAAGACCTGATACTTCAGGTAAGCAAAGATAGAAAAGGCTATGTGGGAACGTTCGACATAGGACTTCAGCAGTCTTAATCCGCTAATTATCTTAGAGAACTTGAAAGCCGATGAGTTTGAGAACAGTAGTTGCTACCAGGTATGTAACCCCATTGCGCGAGGGTGGATCGCTTCCAGCCATCATTGAAGCTGATGATGATGGCATGTATGTGCTTAAGTTCCGGGGTGCGGGTCAGGGACCGAAAGCGCTCATCGCTGAGTTACTAGCAGGGGAGATCGCCCGCGCATTAGGATTACCGATGCCTGAGATCGTCTTTGTGGAACTCGACCCCGAACTTGCCCGCACTGAGCCCGACCCAGAGATACAAGATCTAATTAGGGCGAGTGCTGGCCTTAATCTCGCCCTCGACTATCTGCCCGGTTCTGTGACGTTTGACCCGGTTGCAGAGAAGCCTGATGTGGATCTTGCCTCTTCGATCGTCTGGTTCGATGCCTATGTGACCAATGTCGACCGTACGCCGCGCAATACGAATATGCTTATGTGGCACAGACGGCTCTGGCTCATCGATCACGGTGCCGCTCTGTACTTCCATCACTCATGGAACAACTACCTCCAGCGCAGCCGAGACCCTTTCCCGATGATCAAAGACCACGTCCTACTCCAGTTCGCCAGTGCTCTGCAATCAATAGACGCGAAGATGACTGGGCTGGTTACGCCAGACATTATTGACCGCATCGTTAAACTTATTCCTGACACCTGGCTAGTGGGGGATTCTTTGTTCGCGGAGAGCAACCAACACCGAGATGCTTATAGGGAGTACCTGCTCAGTCGGCTAGAGCCACCGCATGTTTTCCTGGAGGAGGCGCTCCGTGCACGATCACTGTACCTATGATTACGCTGTGGTGCGGGTCGTTCCCAAGGTCGAACGTGGGGAGTTTATTAACGTGGGCATCATAGTTTCCTGCCAGGCTAAAGGATTCCTCAAGGCACGTATTGAACTGGATGAGCAACGGTTGATGGCCCTTGATTCGACGCTAGATCTCGAATCAATCCGGACCCACTTGGCAGCCATCGCTGCTATTTGTGCTGGGGGGGAGGATGCTGGGCCGCTAGGTCACCTATCCCAGAGACAGCGCTTCCACTGGTTGGTTGCACCCCGAAGTACCATCATTCAAACCTCCCCTGTGCATACGGGTCGTTGTACGAACTTAACGGCTATGCTCAATCACCTGCTTGACACAATGGTGCGACCGTCACGTACGAAAGCTGCGGCGACACAAATCGGTTTGCTGGGCCCTTCTGAAGACAGAGCATAGGTTGTGACCTACCCCGTTAACTGCATCCTTCTAGACCGGCTATTGGATGCCATGAATACCCCCTTTACCAAATAAAAATCGCTATGACGCAGGCATCGCACCTGACTAATTTTTTCGGCATTGCGTTAAACTAGCTTAAAATTCTTCTTAACTTACCTTGCATCATTTCTATAGTAGGAATGAGGCGCGATATTTTTTTGGAAATCGCCCCCGTGCCTAACAGATTGATAGGTCTTTTACCCCTATACGCAGTTCGATCAAGGATATCGAAAAATCGCTCCTTGAACTTATAGTCATAATCAGCATGCCAAGGCTTCACCTGACCCCAAAAATGAATAATTCCATCATTGAAATCTTCAGAAGCATCATATTTGGATGTATTCCATTTCGTATCTAGATTTAGCCATTTATCTTCCAAAACGATATTGAGGACATCCTGATCCATATGATCAAGGAGATCGTACTTTTCAATGCCACATTTGATTGCTTGCGAACCGATTTCGTCCTTCCTCCAAGCATCAAGATCAATTAGTATTACTCCGGAGTTAAAATAAAATGATGGATTTTTTAGGCCCAATGCATCCTTAAAGTGAGCGTGTTGGACCTCATTAAATGAGGAGGCATCACAGACACAGCCTGTAGTATGTCCTATCAGATCAGTGTTATAGAGTTCTGTGATGTCTGAACATACGATCAAATCAGTATCCAGATACAGGCAACGAGAAATATTAGGAAGATATTTGTCAATGTATAGACGAGCATAGGCTACCTTGCTTTTTAGGAAAAGTGTTGCTCGGAAAGGGGCAACCTTACGCTCATCCAAAGGGACAAATTCTATCGTCCCAGCATTCGGCACTTTCCAAGAATTAAGCAAATCTAGTTGTTCGCTGGGCTTTAAGTTTACTGACAAGATATAGACATTACAAGTGGTGCTGCAATGTTCGAGAACAGAGCGAACCGTGACGGCTAATCCCCACAAATTGTTGGAGTCTGTTGCTAAAACAAGGTTGGCCATGAAAACTCTCCTTAATTCAGTGGCTAGAGTAATCGTTTGGTAGAACTAGTTAGACAGACGCTTGAAAGTGAGTAAGAACCTATCTACTTCTCGCTATTAGAGGAGCAATAGAGGGATTGTGACCTGCCCTGTTAGTGAGGTCCAATAAATGAATGTTCGAGTTTTGCAGAACCTAGCACATCCAGACTATGAAAGACAAACGTCTCTGGACTTAGGTAGTCCAGCACACGGTGCGGACGGACTTTGTCGTAGTCTGGATGCCGACGAATCACCCTATGATTTCTCAGTAACCGGCAGGAAAACCAAGCTTACGAGGATCGCTTGCCCCGTAAAACTTTCCGTCTTTAACTTGAATTATTTGTACCGCTCCAAGTTCATTGACTGTTTTAAGCTCATGGCCTCTTTCTTTCAGGCCATCGAGTACATCTTGGGGAAACTCTTTTTCGATGGAGATTTTATTCGGTTTCCATTGATGATGAATCCTTGGGCTTTCTACCGCAGCGCGTACATCTAGTCCGTAATCCACCACATTCAAAAACGTCTGCAGGGTGGAAGTAATAATCATCGGTCCCCCACTTGCCCCAAGGATGAGATAAGGCTTTCCTTGTTTAAAGACAAGGGTTGGAGACATGGACGAGAGAGGCCGTTTTCCAGGAGCAATAGCATTGGCAGCGTTGCCCACTAAACCAAAGGCATTAGGCACTCCAGGCTGGGCACTAAAATCATCCATTTCATCATTCAAAAGAATTCCGGTCGAAGGACTCAAAACCTTGCTGCCAAAACTGAGATTGATGGTGTTGGTCATCGCTACTACATTGCCCTGGCTATCGGCGACGGATAAGTGACTGGTTCCGTGGTCTATAGCAGCAGCGTTAACCTGACTGAATCCACCGTAAGACTCAGGGGCTTTTGTCTTTTGGTCAATGCGCTTGCGCAAATCAGCTGCATAGGCTTTGTTGATGAGCTTTTCGATGGGAACTTGAACAAAATCTGTATCGCCCATCACCTGGGCTCGGTCACTAAAGCCATGTTTCATCGCCTCTGTAATCAAATGCAAAGAAGCGGAGGAATTTTGACCTAGAGCGCTGAGGTCATAACCTTCCAAGATATTTAGGATTTCTACAAGCACTGCCCCTCCAGAACTAGGAGGGGGCATAGTGTATAGCTCTAAACCTCGGTATGTGCCCTGAATCGGTTTGCGGACTTTGGCTTCATAACGGGCTAGGTCTTGCTCGGTCAGGAGCCCGCCTGCTTCCTGAATATCCTTAACCAAGCCTTGAGCCACTTGCCCTTGATAAAAACCTTCGGGACCTTTTTGGGCAATTAAAGCGAGTGTTTGGCCTAGCTTCGGTTGTTGGAGGAAATCACCTTCGCTCAGCAATTTTCCCTGAGGAGCGAAGACGGGCAGCATCGTCGGAGCGGCCAGAATCGAATTTTGGCTTGCCTTGAGAAATTGGGAGAGGAGGGGGCCAACGGTCACGCCCTTTTCTGCTAGACGTTGGGCTGGAGCTACTACCTTCGCCCAGGGCAACTTTCCGTGACGTTGATGCGCTAAATAGAATCCTTTAATCTCTCCAGGGACAGCAATGGCTAACCCGCCCGTCTGGGAAAGCTCTGCTACGGCCTTGCCGTTGCGGATAAACATATCCCGACTGGCTTTGGAAGGAGCCGTCTCCCGATAATCAATGACTTCTACATTCGGCGTGTTGACTTGCGTTGGTTTCGTCCCATCCCGCACCAACATGAAGCCACCGGCTCCAATGCCAGAAGCAAAGGGCTGCAGGACTCCCAGGCTTAGAGCAGTAGCAATAGCGGCATCGGTTGCGTTGCCTCCTGCTTTGAGAATGTCTCTACCCACTTCGCTAGCTATTGGGTTATCAGAGGCAACCATGCCTTTGGTGGCGACTAAAGGCGGATAGTCATAGGCAAGGGTTGGCGGACAAACAGAGGATAGAAAAGCAAAGCTCCCCCATAGTAGCCAAAGGCCCTTGGCTCTAGAGCCCATCGACGGGGATATCCATGAAGCGGGCAATTGCTGCGGCCTGGTCTTCTACCACAGACAGGGCTGGTGGTTGTCCTACTCCTGAGAGGCGGATATCATTCTTGCCTTTGACTTTCAAGTAGAGCAGTCTACGGGGGTTTAGTCCTTCTTTGAGAACAACCCGTACTCCCTGAATGGATTTGTAGGGATATACCAGTTCAATTTCACGGTTTTTTCCAGGAAACCCATTTCGATAAATGGTTACTTTTTGGGTGCGTCGATTAAATTCGTTGTAGCCACTGCCGACATTCCAGACAACCGTCAGCCAGTAGTACAGGGCGAACAGGCTTCCGAGAACGCCGTAGAAACCCATGACGATACCCTGGGGGAAAAAGAGGAGCTTCGTAGCATCCGTGAAGGGGAGCACATTGTTTTTGGTATAGCTAGAAATAGAGGCCAGGAAAAAACCGACCCCTCCAATGGTTAGAGCGGCAGCGGTTAGATAGGTGCTTAAGCGCCTAGACCCAATCACCTCAAACCGAAGCGCTTGTTCGGTCTCTGTAATTCCCAAAACCATAGTGTGTTACGAATGACCAACCTGCATCATAGTGTGATTTTAGCGCCAAGAGTGGATCTCGTCCGCTAGCAAGGTCTAGATTCTCTTTCTAGAACTCCTACAAAACTCCTTTGCTGCTCGGAATAGCCCCTACCCGTCGCGGATCCATTTCTGTAGCCATGCGCAAAGCACGGGCAAAAGCTTTAAAGGAGGCCTCAATAATATGGTGAGAATTGATCCCTGCCTGTTGCCGGATATGTAAGGTGATCCCGGCATGGTTGACAAAGGCTTGATAGAACTCCCGGATCAGTTGGGTGTCGTAGGTGCCTACCCGCTGGGTGGGAATATCTAAGCCATAGACCAAATAAGGTCTGCCGGAAAAGTCCAGCACCACTTCAATCAGAGCTTCATCCAAGGGTGCAGAAAAATGCCCAAAGCGGACCAAGCCTTTGCGGTCCCCCAAGGCTTGGTTAAAAGCTTGGCCCAGGGTAATGCCCACGTCTTCATTGGTATGGTGGTCATCAATTTCAAGATCTCCCTCAGCCCGAATTTCTAAATCAAACAGTCCGTGGGTACTTAGTTGGGCCAGCATATGGTCTAAGAAGGGGATGCCTGTATGAACCCGATGTTCGCCCGTGCCATCTAAGAACAAACTGACATTTACATCGGTTTCTCCTGTCTTGCGAGCGGCATGGGCGCGGCGGACGGTGGACGTAGGTTTTAGGGTTTGCATAGCATTATTTTGTGGGTGGGCTTTAGGGCTTTCAATTATTTTGGTGAATCGTTCTCAATCATCCGTGAACCAGAAACGTTCGGATAGATACTTGTCTGCACTATCACAGAGTACAGAGACCACGACTCCATGGGTAAGCTGACGCGCCACTTTCAAGGCTGCTACGACATTGGCACCAGCAGAAATTCCTACAAGCAGACCTTCCTCTCTGGCAAGCCGTTTGACCATTTTCTGAGCGTCTTCCGTGGCTATTTCTATCTGCCTATCCGGTACTCCAGGATCGTAAATCGGCGGGACAATCGCCGTCTCCATGTGCTTCAAACCTTCCAGACCATGAAAAGGAGAATCTGGCTGCATGGCCAAAATTTGGATATTGGGGTCGTATTCTTTGAGGCGACGGCCTACGCCCATACAGGTACCAGAAGTACCTAGACCTGTCACAAAATGGGTGATCCGCCCTTCGGTCTGTTCGTAAAGTTCTACGCCCGTAGTGTTGTAATGCGCTTTCCAGTTGTTGTCATTGCCATACTGGTCCGGATAAAAATAGTGGTCCGGATCCTGGGCATAAATTTCTTGAACTTTCTCAATCGCGCCATCGGACCCTTTCGCCGGGTCTGTCAGCACGAGTTCTACGCCATAGGCATGCAAAATTCTTTTGCGCTCTTCAGAAGCATTTTGGGGCAAAGTCAGCCGCACTTTGTAGCCCCTTGTGGCCGCGATCCAGGCATAAGCGATGCCTGTATTCCCAGAAGTGGCGTCCAGAATAATTTTGTCTGGTGTCAGTTTTCCTGAGCGCTCCCCTTCCAAAATCATGTTCAAGGCTGGGCGGTCTTTCACCGAACCGCCGGGATTGAAGTACTCTGCCTTCCCATAAATCTCTACACCAGGAGCTAAATCGGAGGTTACCCGATTCAGGCGAATCAGGGGAGTATTGCCTACCAGTTCTGTAAGGTCTTTGGTGGCAGGACGATAGATAGAACGCGTAGCAGCAGGGACGTACATCCTCTGATTGTACTGTTTGTCGGTCGGGATGTGCTGGCTTCAGAAGATGCTTAATTCTTGCTCTAATTCGAAATCGGTACATCCTTAAATGCCTGGGTGTGCTCCACAAAAAGGTCTAGGGATTTATTACCTTCAGGGACTTTCAACCAAACATAAGCATCGACAGAAGTGCCCTTGGCGATCTCATTTAGCCAGACCGTTCCTGTCGCTTTGTTCCCCTCTAGAGCTTTGAAGGTTTCGCTAGTCTCAGGATTTCGGGCTTTTGTATCGGAAGGATGGAGGCTACTGATGCCCCTCAGGTCTTCATCCCGCACCACATTAGACCGCTGCACCCGAAACTGGACATTGACCACATCGCGGGTGCCTGTTTTCGGGTCTTTGATCCGTTTAACGGAGAGGAGTTCCACTTCCACGTGTTTTTTTACGCACAGGAATTCACCCTACTTGTGCCTAGGTCTACAAGCAAAAAAAGATGAATGGGTTCCGTGGCAAGAGATAAAGGCTCAAGCAGCTTTTAGCCCTGAATCTGAGCCTGTCATAAAATTGACAAAAGACCCCAAGAGCATTATCTTTGTCTCCTTGGACTGCGCGCGTAATTTAGGAAACAAGCTTTTTGGCCAACGTTATTGTGGTTGGGGCCCAGTGGGGCGATGAAGGGAAAGGCAAGATTACGGACCTCTTGAGTCGTTCTGCCGATGTCGTGGTTAGGTATCAAGGAGGCGTTAATGCAGGCCATACGGTGGTCGTTAACGACGTAACCTTTAAGTTGCACCTCATTCCCTCTGGGATTCTCTACCCGGACACTACGTGTCTGATTGCTTCAGGGACTGTCATCGATCCTAAAGTTCTCGGTCAGGAACTGGATAATTTACAAGCTCTAGGAATTTCTGGCGACAATCTCAGAATTTCTCAGACAGCTCATGTCACGATGCCCTACCATCGGCTTATTGATTTAGCAGAAGAAGAGCGTAAGGGTCAGAACAAGATTGGCACTACGGGGCGGGGGATTGGGCCAACCTATGCAGATAAATCGGACCGCACAGGTTTTCGCATTTTGGACTTGATGTGCCCAGACCGCTTCCGAGCAAAACTTGATTGGGTACTCCCGCTGAAGAATGTTCTTTTAGAAAAGCTATACGGTCTTGAACCTCTGGATGCTGATGCGATTCAAGAAGAATACATGGTCTACGCTGAGCGTTTAAGTCAGTACGTTGTAGATACGGCCCTATTTATTGACCAAGCGGTACGCAGTCGCAAAAATATTCTTTTTGAAGGGGCTCAGGGCACGCTGCTTGACTTGGACCATGGCACCTATCCCTACGTCACCAGCTCTAACCCGATTTCTGGGGGAGCTTGCGTCGGCGCTGGCGTAGGTCCGACCATTATCGACCGCGTGATTGGCGTCACAAAAGCCTATACAACACGGGTCGGAGAAGGCCCTTTTCCTACGGAACTCAAGGATGGGATCGGCCAACATTTAGGCGATGTTGGTGCTGAATTCGGGACCACCACGGGTAGAGCCAGACGATGCGGTTGGTTTGATGCCGTTATTGGTCGCTACGCCGTACGGATCAATGGCTTAGACTGTTTGGCCATTACCAAACTGGATGTCTTGGACGAGTTAGATGAAATCAAAGTTTGTGTAGCCTACAAAATTGATGGTCAGAAGGTGACGGAAATACCACTGGACGCTCATCTGTTCGGTCGTTGTGAACCGATGTATGAGACTTTGCCCGGCTGGAAAACTTCTACTAGCGAATGTCGCACCGTAGAAGAACTGCCTAAAGCCGCCTACAACTATTTGAAATTCTTGGCTGCTCAAACGGGCATTCCCGTTGCGATTGTCTCCTTAGGCGCTGCAAGAGGAGAGACCATCATTGTTGAAGACCCGATCCATGGACCCAAGCGTGGCCTCCTCTACGATGGAGACTTGGCGGTTCATCCTTTGGGTGCGGAATAATCGAATCGAGCTATATACCAAGACCCCGAGCATCGTTGAAATGTTAAGCGATGTATTCCTTTTTACTTTTCTTGATTGCTTATCCAGCAGGATATGCTGTTTCTCCACTCTTGCCATGCACCAAAATTAAATATAGTTTTGCAGGTAATCCGTAATACATCCTTTCCAAGAAAGTTGGTATATGGTTTTACTAGTAGGGGCACAAACTCGTCTGTAACCGTTCTTTTTAAGAATAGTTCAGCTAGTTCTTCTTAGGTCTACAGGTAGAACAGTGTCTTCTTGACGGGCAAGCAAAAAATTAATAACTGGTTCTTCTTTTGTGAGGGAGAAAATGTCGAACAAGCGGAGCAAACGTGCCCATATTCAGAAGTTTCACTGTCCTTATTGTGAAAGTCGCCTTTGGCGTTTGGGAGGACCGCGACATTTCCTGTATTACAGCAATGCAGCCGAGATCCTCAAGAATCTGGATGTAACCCGAAAAAGGGCAACGCTGATTGCTACCCAAGGCGCTTACATAGACCGCCTTACCTGGATAGAAGAATTCTTTTGTGGAGACCACGGCAAGCTATGGCTACGCCTCCATCAAAAGGAAGATGGCCCTATCATTTCCAAATTAGCCAGTGACGAGGATTGGAGCAGCTCCACAGGAACGATCGACCCAAACGCGCCCAATCCATCCGTGAGCGAATTTACTTATCGCATGAGCCGCAGACAGGGAAACTACACTCGATATTACAGCTAGCGCCTTGAAGTTAAATAATGGGTACTTTACGTCCCTTCTCGATAGCAATCATAAGGTTTTGGATTTACCCGCTTCCCGCCTAAGAGAACGGATTAGCTCTCTTAGGACTTCCGTTTTGGTGCGTTGAGCTTGGCGACAATATCGTTCTAGCAGAGTACGTTCTTCAGTAGAAGCTTGAAAAGTAATCCAGCCTTGTTCTTTACGGGGCATGTGTGTACCAAATAAGTTAGAGGAGCTAGGAGCGGATAGTTATACTTAGGACAGTTTTGTCCTTGAGTGTGTAGTTGTGAACTTATGGAATCTTAGCTTTACAAGCTTGTCAGTGAGCTGCACTATAAGTAAGCGTTATTTTACCGAAAATTCAGGGCTACAGCCTAAATTTTTCAAGGCCTAAAAACAGATTTTTTTTTGATAAACATGCCTATGATATCGTCAACGAATGCTTTTCATCCGTTATCATAGTTTCCAGAATGAGAATAAAAGCAGCGTAGCAAACAATAGTAGATATTTTCCCAAATAATTTCTAAAGCAGGTAATTTTGACTATTTAAATATACTTATCAAGCAAGTCTGAGGCTACGCTACCTATTGGCTCATTTAAGTGAGATCGCCGCAGTAAGGTGAAGCATCTTACAGATAATTACTCTATTTTCAGCATCAGAACCTGCCGCACTTTCTGCGCAATTATTTTCCAATCGAAGTGTGTAGAAGCATATTCAGAACAGGCAGTTCTAGAAGGTAACGCTATCCTTCCACTCAGGAGTTCTATCAATCGTTCGGCAATTGCTGTTTCTTCCAGAGTTTGGGTAACCAAGTCAGGACAGAAGGGGTCCAAAACTTCAGGCATACCACCGACTGGAGTACATAGAGCAGGGGTACCGCAGGCTAGCGATTCCAACAGGATCAAACCAAAGCCTTCTAAACTTTGGCTAGGAACTACGGTTAGGTCTGAGGCTTGGTAGGCAATCGGTAACTGTTCATCAGGCAAAAAACCCAAAAATCTAACGTTATCCTCCAAGCCTAGTTGTTGAACTTGACGCTCCAGGTCATTTCGCAGGGGACCTTTGCCAGCAATGGCCAGCCACACATCGGGAACCTGAGCTTTAACTTGGATTAATGCGGTAAGTAGTTTATCCAGTCCCATGCGGTGAACGAGACGACGAGGAGTAAATAAAATTGTGCGGTCTGAAGGCCAATTGAGTTGGTCACGAGCTTCCTGACGAGACAGGTTCGGACGGAAGTAGGTCGTATCTACTCCACCGGGAATAATATGAATCTTTTCCCATGGAATACCATATTCCTGATGCAGAATAGCCCCGAAAGCCTTGCTAAGAACGATGAAGCGATCGCAGCGGCGATAGACAAGCTGCTCCATCCATCGTTTGACCAGTACGTTTAGTGGGCTGCTTCCTTCCCCTTGACTCTCTAAACCCCAAGGCCCATGAAAGGTGTAGGTAATGGGTACGCCAGAAGGCAAACTGGGCAGCAGAGGCAAACTGTAGGGCGCAAAATGCAGGTTGATCGCATCTGGATGGGGTGCTTGCCTTTTCTCCCATTGGATGCGGGTTTCCCAAAGCCGTCTCCACATTGGGCTATCAGATTCAGCCAAATTAGTAAGTTTGATGAGCGGGTTAGAGGCTACGGTAGGCAATCCCACCCCCAATAATTCAATCCGGTCCTGCTCTGCGGCCAGATGATGGGTCAGTTCATAAACGTAGCGCTCAAGTCCACCTGGTTTGTTAAGCAGCCAACCATTTCCAACACAGAGAATGTAGGCAGGTTCAGAAAATTTAGCGTTTGGCATGATCGGTTCCCTTCCGTAAACGGGAAAATCGCGTCTTCAATGGGGCATCCTGCCTAAACTTTTTTTAAAGTATTCAGGAGATTTAAAACAAAGTGATTTAGTGATCCCCAAAAACATTTGAAATGGCCTAATTTCACGCTGGCAGGTCATTTTAACTCGTTTTATTGGCTATTTGCTCTAATAGTTCTCTAAATTTTGCGAACCCATCGGACGAATTTGAAAATTTAATTGCAATAAAAATTTCTTGTGGTAATTACTTAGAAATTTGGGGAACTTATAAGCAAGTTCTCTCATCCTTTTCTGTACCTCTGTAGCAGAGAAAATACCACTTTTCATGAAAAACCTGTCTTTTTCTTGCGCTTTTCGCGTGGAGAATTCCGGATTACTCCCGGTCAAGTCCTCTTTATCGTCCTATCTGCCTGTATCTCTACGTGGCGATTTACTTAGAAAAAATACAACCCACTCAGTGCTAGGGAGCCGCACGCGCAGCAAGACCTTAACCAAAACCTGGAATATGGAATCTAACATGATGACAATAGACAAAGACCTAAGCTTTCAGCCTTATGTAGAGAAGGCATCCGCTGCCGTCTTGCACCAAAAGCTGCTGGACTTGAGGCCAACCCTGTCGGGAACCCATGTAGTAGTCAACAGCGGTTTGAGGTCGGGTTTCTAATGATTAAGCAATTTCCCGCAAGAACATTTATGCAAATCTTCCATACGAAGAGCTTCCCTAAATTGGCCCTAGCTCTTCTTTCCACCTGTTGCGTGATGTTCGTTACATCCTCTTCGAAGACAACAGCAGCCCCTTCTACGGTCACTATCTGGCCCTCTACGGCGACCCCTGCTTTGCCGGCAGATCCAGACACTCAGGCGACTGAACTAGGCGTCAAATTCCGTTCTGATCTAAATGGTTCTATCACCGGTATCAGATTTTATAAAAGCTCCAGTAATACGGGCTCGCATATCGGCACCCTTTGGGATAGCACTGGGAAAAAATTGGCGCAGGCGACTTTTAGCAATGAGACGGCCTCAGGCTGGCAGCAGGTCACTTTTGCGACTCCAGTGGCTATTACGGCCAACACCGTCTATGTGGCGTCCTATCACACCAATGCTGGACACTATGCCAACGATGATAATTTCTTTGCAAAGGGTGTGGATAATGGTCCCCTGCATGCCCTGAGCGAGGCAGTGAGTGGAGGAAATGGGGTCTATAAATATAGTGCGACTCCTACTTTCCCCGACTCCAAAAACCAGTCCACTAACTACTGGGTAGATGTGGTCTTCGCTAACAGTACTCCTGCTCCGACACCAACACCTACTCCAGCACCGACACCTACTCCTGCGCCCACTCCAACTCCGACGCCGGCACCAACGCCTACTCCTGCTCCAACACCAGCACCTACTCCTTCCGCGACAGCACCTGTCTTTCCCCTAGAGGTAATGGGTGTGGGGCCATCCTATGGGAAAACAATCACTATTAATGTTCCTTCCACTCAGGTTTCCCAAATTAAGGGCATCAAGCTAAGAACAAACAATTTAGCTTCTGAAGCTCAGGGGAAAATCCAGATTGGAGCAAACACCTCCTTTATTGATTTGACCAACACAAGCGCTAAAGTACTTGGCAATGCGAAAACTTATGGGGGTATTGGGGGTGCATTCTCAACGGTTGAAATGATTTTGCCGTTACCATCAGGTCGTGTATCAGCAGGAGACAATCAGCTCACCTTCCAACAGAATCAGATTAATAACGGCACCGTTGGTTACAGAGTACTTAACGTTGACTTTGTTGATGCAAACAACAACAAGATTACAATCCCTGGGTACAGCCCACAGATTGAAGACCCCTCAAAATGGACTGCGCCAGCAGGATATCAAGACCAAGCATCTATCGCTGCTGGAAAGGCTCTATACGAGAAGCGTGATAGCTTAAAAGACCCTACTTTTAGTTCCTTCTCTGCTCCAAGAGCGATCAAGGCTTCTTGTGTAGACTGTCACGTTAAATATGGGACAGACCTTAAGTACTACTCTTTCTCGAATCTCTCGATTATCGAAAGAGCGAAGTTTCACGGTCTATCGGATGTACAAGGCAAACAAATTGCTGCTTACATACGTAGTAACTCCTCCCCTGCTCCTGGTAGACCCTGGAATCCACCCTATCAACCTGGGCCGGGAACAGACAGCAAGCCCATCCAAGAGTGGGCTGCAGGTGCAGGTGTAGATTGGGTTCTGCCAAAAGACTCTGATTCTTTGCCGTACTTGTTCCCTAATGGCATTGGCAATGTTGCTGACATCTCTGCTGATAAGAATATCAATGCCCGCGAAATCCCAGTAGCGCTACAATTTCCAGACTGGAACCACTGGTTACCTCGCATTCATCCATTAGATGCTTGGGGTGAGTCTGTATGGAATTCCAGTACTGTACCAAAGCGGTATGACGATCTTAGAGCAGGGCTTAGCGGACCAGACTCAGCAACCTACAAAACTAATGATTATCCATCGCAATTGGGAGGGCTTAATATCGCTCGCTTTGAATGGACTAAGAACCATCTCGTAGGTGAAAGTCAATGGACACCAGAGTTTACCCAAAAGGTATACGGAACTGCTCTTTGGAACCTGGTTAAAAACTGGGAACTAGAGCATGAATTCGGCCTTGAGGGCTATGGTTCTAAATGGTATGGCTCTAATGCTGAATCTCGTATTTGGCCGGTGCATACGTTCTTCCTCTCTTCACCTTTTATGTTGAATGTTCCTGACGGCCCATCTAGTGTTGGTGGCAATCATCGCAATAATGAATACGTTTCGGCGGCATGGTATCACGCTCAGGTTGTAACAAATGATTCTTACAGTGGGAATTGGCAAGGGAACAATCCCGTGGATTCTGGCTACTGGTTCGCCAAAGGCAAAGACTTAGTTCAGGCAGGCGGAGCTCCTGATGGGGTGCGCCTAATGATTAGCCAGCAAAAGTTTTATTATGGACGTGCCAGAACTGGCATTGGCCCTGATAAACCCTCAGAAGGCTGGTTCCTTGGCTTTGAACTACCTAGCTGGTTAATTGGTGAAGATTGGGCTCCAACAATGGCAGAATTGACAAACCAAGATAAGGCTAAAGTGTTTACTGCCTTCCTCCGAACGTTTCTTGACAAGAGTAAAAAGTTTACCCCAGCGCAATACTACGCTGGTTCCGCTGAGGATACTAGAATCCAAGATCAAAACTATGTTCCAATGAGAGCTCCAGATCCACAAGCAGGCCCATACGCGGATCGTCTTGTGTACATGATTCCAAGATTTCGTGAACAAGGGGTAGATAGTGTGCTTCTTAATGAACTCTGTGATTGGGCTAAAACTATTTGGCCTCGCGGCAACTGGGATTCTCTTAAAGGTTAACTGATCTTAAGGGCAAGCAAAAAGAGCCACACCATATGGTGTGGCTCTTTTTGTATAACGTCACTGCAGTGATAGTCTCCATCCTCTCTCGCTTTACCCGCCAAGACCGGGAAATCGGAGGATGTATGAAAGAAGCCTGATTAGATAAACTAAATCAATCCTGTTCGAATAAGCAAAATCTGAGGGCCAGGTCAACTTGAGAAGCTGATTCCTCTGTTGTCATTATTAGAATGATGTGAGGAGTAGGGCGTAAACAAACAGTATACGAGTCTCTAACGCCATTCAGGATAGATTCAAGACTTGACTTTTAATTGTCTAAATTAACCAAGTTTCGGCAAACTTGTCCTACTCTTTGTGCTAGTATTGCATACTCAAAATTATCGCTAGCTACTTGTCTTGCTTCTTCAGCAACATCTAAAAGTCTGGGTTCTGTCAAGAGTATTCTCAGCTGGGTGGCAAGGCGTGCCGGATAGGTATTATCTCGGACACCCTTATAAGTCAAAAGGCAGCCCACTCCAGGAAGAACTCGGCTTGCTTCTCCGACATCGGTCGCAATGATATATTTACCGTAAGCAAGATAGAGTGGCAGCTTGCCAGTCGTTCGTACCATACCCACTAAATCGTTAGACTGGGTAGACACACATACGTCCATTGCCGAAAGGTATTGGGAAAGTTCATCGTAGGAGATTCGCCCAGTAAACACGACTCGGTCAGTCACACCAAGTTCTCGTGCGCGATTTTCTAAAATGGGGCGACCATCTCCGTCGCCAACAAGAAGTGCTTTTACCGATAGGTCTTTCAGTAATCCTAAAGCTTCAATGATGTCCCATCCGTAGCACATCTGATGTCTTTCAGACCAGGACATTGTTCCCACTAGACCGACAACTAAGCTATTGTCAAGTCCCAATTCTGTTTTGAGAGAGGTTGCATCAACTGATTTAGCTGTATTCATATCAACGCCGTCTGGAATAAATACAACGTTTCGAATACCTCGCTTCTCTAAGAAAGGTTTGTGATAGCTGCCACGAACAATAAGGCAATCTGAATTCTTGAGTGCTATCTGTTCTATCCAGTGAATCAGCCCTAGTTGCACCTTAGAGTAATTGCCTAAGGATTTCGCTAACTCATAGGCGACATCCCCTGTGTCGATTATCAATTTGGAGCCAATCAGTTTTTTGGCGATACACCCGGCCAAGACACCCGTGTAAGCAGTATCCATCACATAGATAATGTCGGGTCGGTACTTTAAAGCAGTTTGGATAAAGGGAAGGATGCCTTTCCATTTAGGGACTGGTCTATAGTTGAACCAAATGTCCCACTCCGGTGACAGCCTTTCTGCAAATATCTTGGCACGAACACCAGCGGCACTGACTTCAGAGCCATTGACAAAAAAAATCAGCTTAAGCTTGGAAATTTTGCAATTGATTGGCTTCATTTTTTATGGCTACTGCATGTTTGTAAGCTTTTATGCGAATATTGAAAGCAAGTAAACGAGGATACGGAACGCCGCTTTCCCAGTCCTGTAAGCGATTAAGTGAATTCCCAATTGGACGTGGTAGCAGCTCCAACCTGTCACCTACTGCTAGTATCCAATTGATAAATGGCATGAATAAACCACAAAACCGAACGTCTTCAATTCTAAAACGATTGGCAAAGAGCTGATTAATTTCATCTAAAGATAAATGCTTGTGCCCTACTTCTACTGGAGTAGATGGAGTGAAGTTAGCTATACGCATATAAGTACGATATATTGCTGGAAATCGCCGTTTGAAGTCTAAATGATCTACCCAAGCAAATAATCCATCGTAAGGTGCAGTAAATATGAATAAGCCGCCATCTTTCAACACTCTCCAGGCTTCATCAATAACAAGTTGCTTGTTTTCGTCCCCAACATGTTCAATCACCTCAGAGAGGATTACCACATTAAACATATTGTTTTCAAAAGGTAAACTAGCTGCCGTTTGATGAATAAATTTAATGTTTGGATATGATTGTCGAGCCTGCAATAGGGCATCTCGATCCATATCAATTCCCCACAATTCATTAGATTTTCCTACTAGCGATCCTAGTGTCCATCCATAAGAACAACCAATGTCTAATATCTTATCTACAGAATCTGGGACAGATTCAGAGACATAGGGGATTCGACCTCCGCCAATCGATTTTAGGGATAACCAAAAGTTAGACATGTTGCAAATCCTGTGAAAATTGTTATGCCAATTAAAAACCAAATAAGATTTAGTTCTGCAATTACGATAAACTTGCCAATGAGTTTAGGATTTTAGACCTGTATTCTCCAACAATAGCTTCTGAACATTTCGTTTTCCACCAGTTTAAAGAATCTTGATATTTTTGCCGCATAAGGGCTTTATTTTCGAGCAATCTTGGCAATATTATTTCTAACTCACTCTAATCATTAATTTGTATAGCAGGAGAACCCTCATAGAACCACCGTAAAGGCAAAGCTTCCACCACTACAATGCAGCCATACCTCATTGCTTCAAAAAAGCGAAATGTCTCAAAAGAAGTTCCTCTAGGCACGAGGCATATTTTGGTATTCATCATGTTTTCGGAATAGCTATTCTTATCGAGCGCATCTTTACTAGAGCCGAAAGAAGACGTTAAAGCAAGTTCAATTTTAAGCTCTGGATACTTTACCTTGAGTATTTTAATCTTCGAAATCATTATTTTTCGAGAGAGACTCTTGGGATTGTCAAACCAATATTTTAAAGACCATCTGGAATAGTTTCCATGCTGTATACTTCCAGCAAATGAAACATCATACTCACGCTTTTCTATATCCTTGATTGGCAGATCTAACTGTCTGGCATAACCCAAAGGGATATCGTAGATATGCGATATTTTATTAGAGCTATGTTGAAAGTATTTCAATCCATGGAACACATAATTTATCCAACCTGGCAAGCGACGAAATCCAACTTTGAAAAATTGTATCAAAGTTAGAGTACTTAGAGGGGAAAACTCTACAAAGGGATTGCATCTCAGTATTGGTTTAATACCATAACATTTGAATACTGCTAGCACCGTGTGGCAATATGTTGGTATACGACATCATTCATCCCCTACTATAACGGCGACAACATTATTCCCATAAGATGGTAGTTCATCAACGCTATCCCAGGTAAAGTAAAATACAAGACCACCAACCTCCAAACTCTTTTCCATCGCCTCGAATACTTTACCAATATAGGTATAGTCAACCCAATATAACGGGTGAGGATCGGGTGGATTCCAAGAAACTGGCTCTTGTCCCTTATGTAAGTAAAGGTAGTATTTATTAGGTGTCTTATTGACTATGTTCATAAGCGTCTTATTTAACTTGATAGTTTGATGATTTAGGAAATCATAAGCAAATCATCAATTGCTTTAATAAAGTTGCGTACGTATGCTTGCACGGAAAAATCATCTGTACTTCCCCTTGCGGCTAATCCAACGCGATGGGCAAATTCTGGATTATCAAGATATCGTAGAATCGCACTTGCCAGCGCATCTGAATTTCCATAAGGCGCTAGAAGTCCGTTGACTTCATCGGTAACAATCTCAGTTGGTCCTCCAGTATCCCCCGCAACAATAGGCTTTCCCAATGCCATTGCTTCAATAATTACGATGCCAAAGGGTTCGTTGTCCGAAGCGTGTACGATAATATCCATTGCCTGCATCCATTCAGGTACATTTCGCTGTAGTCCAGCTAGGGTGACTTTGGTATCAACTCCCAACACTTTTATTTGTTCTTTTAGGAAATCCTCATAATCAGGCTCTAAATCGTGTTTGCCACCAACCACTACGCAATGAGAATCTGGATAGGATTCAAGTATTCTAGGCATGGCCTCCACCAAAACGTGCATACCTTTCCATCTCTGGAGGCGACCTACAATACCTATCAGCGGACCATGATTGGGCAAGCCTAGCTTACGGCGCATTTCTTTAGGGGAGGATAGCCGATTAAAATCGAATCGATCGAGATCCGCGCCGGGGTAAACAACACGGACAGGACGTAATGGTAACATCCTTGTCTGAGCTTCACCGCCTGCTTTCGAGCAGGCTAGAATGCCGCGAGCAGGGAGCATCGTTACGATACTATCCATCCAGTTTTGACTAGTTGGCATTCCATGCTGATACCAGAGGGAAGGAATACCAGCCATCTTGGCAGCTAAGCTGCTATAGAGGTGGGCTTTGCCCATCCAACTGAAGAGCATGTCGGCACCACTTTTCCTAACAATTGAGGCAATTTGAGTGACAGTTGGAATAAAACGATGAAATTCGCGCAGGCGACCGGCTGAAACGAGATATGTCTCAATACCCCAAGACTGGAATTGAGAAAGCATAGAACCATTTTCCAGGAAGATCGTAAGCCAGTCTACCCCAGTGTTATTCCCGTATCGGATTAGCTGCCAGAGAAGCAATTCGCTACCACCTCGCTGCTCAGCTAGTGGCATTACAATCGCAATTTTCATAAAGATTGACCTAGTTAATTTATTATTCTGATAGTAGGTGAAAAGGGCTATTTCCTAGCAATAGCCCAGAGATGGGGACTCATTACTGTCCAGAGTCCCAAAAGAGACACTAATTTTTTTAGTACGCTATCTGAGTTAACGGGAGCATAAAAAACTTGTGTTTTCTTGTGTGAAAATGATTGCAAGAGATATGATTGAAGTGAAGCTTTTGACTGAATGTTAATATGACCAAATTTGACTTCTTCTTTGGCTGTATAAGTTGCCCATTCTAGACCTTTTAATTGAAAAAAGAATTTGGTAATGTATTGACCATATAACTTAAAGTTTACAGTGGGCAAAGTATGAATTATTAAAATTCCCCCTGGTTTCAAGACTCGGTAAGCCTCAGAAATAGCTTTTTTTAAATTGAAATTGTCAAGGTGTTCAACAATATCAGTCATATAAACTACATCAAAAGTTTCATCATTGAATTCTAGTTCTGTGGCACTCATTTTACGAATGATGGCCTGACCATTCCTTATTTGTTGTTCACAAACTTGGCAGGATATATTAACTGAATCTTGAGATAAATCAATACCTACTACATAGTGCAGCCCTAACCGAGCAAGTGCAAAAACTAATTCTCCCCTACCACAGCCAATATCCAAGGCCACATAATTGACATGTAAAGGACATAAATTCAAAGCATATTCTCTAAGGTCATCTAACTCTGCCCCCTGAGAAGAATTAAAAACTTCACACCCACCACACTGAGTTTTGTAATATTCTTCGTCATAGATATCGATGGGTGGCTCTTCATAGATACACCGTATATTATCTTTGTAATTTTTGATGATTTTGTCTAGCATTGAAAATATCCTACTAAGCTTGTCTACTATAGTTAGTCAATTGATGCCGATGATAAATTTTACCTGCCATAGCAATACTTGCAAAATACCAAATAATAAAGGCGGGTAAACCAGAAAAGAAATTGCCACTTGGTGAAATTGCTAGGGTGAAAGCAATTGCACGAGCAACGAACAGAAAGACATCATAATTCTCTCTAGAATTTTGAAAGAGTTGCCATAAAAATAAACTTAATCCACCTAAAAAAGGTATAGAGCCCAACCAACCCATCTCGGATATCAAATTTATAATTCCACTGTCAGGATGATTTAAACTTGACATTCCAGAACCGATAGGATTAATCAGACCATTGTTGAAAAAATCTTCATATTGCCATTTTCTCGCCTGAGCACTATAATCATCATCAACTTTTGATAGAGTTGCAAAACGAGAAGCAATTATCCCTGAAAAAGGCGGCATACTAGCTAATGGAAAGACAGACAGTACCACCACTAAAGTAATAAGGATTATTTTTATCTGAAGGCGCAATCGCAAACTTATCGTCAGGATGAGAAGTGCTACCAACGATAATATCCAACTAGTACGTGAGTTAGTTAACAAAAACGCCAAGCAGCCAACCACCGCAACAGGAATAGACAAGGGAGATTTATTGTTAAGTAAAAATAATACGCCAGGTATCAATAGCAAGGCTAAAGATCCATTGGTGTTACTCGTGCTCCAAATCGCACTGCCTAGCTCACCAGCTAATGCGTTTACATAACCTGCTTCTTCGACTACCTTTTGTTGCCAATATGAGTCCCAAGGGGGCATTGCGATGAACTGTATTAATCCATAGCTTCCCATCACCAATGTTCCCCAAAAGAAAGTCCTCAGTGTATTTTCCTTGTAGCTGGGATAATTTCGCCAATTGGAAAGTATGAAAAAACCAAAGGCGACAGGACCTATCCACTCCGCAAAGGTACGTATTAGTTTGAAATTAAAGCCTAGGTTTACGAGTCCAATGAGAAAGCTATAGCATATAGCTATAAGAACTAGAATAAAGGGCAAGCCGCCTTGGCGGTAAGGATACGATCTCCAGAAGTATTGAATTAATTTAGGTAAAGTAATTGCTGTCACTAGAAAAGGTGTTGCCAAGATAAGAGCCTGAACTTCAAAGCCACTCTTATAATCTACGAGTCGACGAACCAATGGTGCGAGGAACCAAAGCCACCACGTAAAACCTATGTAGAGTTCTGGATATCTTTTATACAGGAACAACCCCACAACAAAAGATGCTACTGGAAAAGCTATGCGTAAGAAACTACCACCTGCCAGAATTCCTAGTATTGTAAAAAGTACCAATCCCAGTATTGCTAACCATGCAGGATCTTCTTTTAAGCCGAGTTGTACCCTCTCTTTAGAGTTTTGAGGATCGTTAATATTAGGTGGATTTAGCATCTATATTTTTTCTTAAGGGAGGAGATCAAAAGCAAATGCCTCTCGAATACAGTCTACGCGATCCAGTTTTACTCTGCCGCCAAGTTTGCCAGCCTTGCCAATGACCCTTAAGAGTTGCTAGCCATTTCTGTCCGGCCAGGTTGCCTTCATTTGGCAAAAAGCGTAAATATTGGATAAGACCAAAGGACGATCTTGAGCCAATTAGGACCGTCCAAAAGAGAAAGATAATACGTTGGACAGCCGTGAAATGTTCCAGCAAAGCGAGGGTTTCATTATGTGTAGCATTAATCCAGGCAATTTCGTTAAACTGACCGCGTTGATCTTCATCAAATCGTTGGGCTGGATAGTGATCTACTGAGACATTAGGATCGTAGATAAGTGCCCAACCTCGTCGCTTTAAGGCCAGAGTAAACGCCACCTCAAAATGGGCCTGTGCGCCAGTGCCTCGCATCCTTTCATCAAATCGTAAGCCTGCGATCGCGCTCTTCCGGTAGGCCATGTTGACTCCTTTCAGCACATATACCTGCTGTGGTTCACCAATACCAAGATGGTGATCTCCAATAACCCTCCCCCACCATTGCAATTGACCCACCACTTCTCGTTCTCCCGGTTCTTTAATGCGACCATCCTGGTACTGCCAATCTCTTCCACCAATACCGCCCAGTTGACGATCTGACTGGAACCAGATTTCAATACGTTCTAGCCAATCTATGTGAGGCTCTGCATCGTCATCAGTAAAAGCGATAATGTCTCCAGATGCTGCATCAAGACCAACGTTCATAGCTGCTACCACCCCTGGAACCATTACCTTCACAGTATTCAGCAATAAGAAATCACGGTTGACCCCTTCGAGAAATCTCCAAGTTTCGGCATCAGTATCGCGGACCACCACCAATACTTCATCAGCTAGACGAGTTTGTTGTCTTAATGCTTCCAAGCACCGAGCCAGATCTTTCGAACGGCAGTAAGTAGGTATGATAACTGTTATCTTCATCTTTCTTTAATGATTTTTTCAAACAGGTCAATATAACTCTGTGCTTTACTACTCCAGCTATGCTGTTCTGCGATCACTCTGGCAGCGTGTCCCATTTGACTTCTTAGATGGTGATCGCTGGAAAGCCTAGTGAGGGCCTCTGCCAAAGCTTGAGTATCTTCTGAATCAGCCAAAACCATCCCACAGTCTGGCGTAACGATCTCAGCGCCACCAGCCGTGGTAGCAGTAATGACAGGTAGCCCGGTCGCCATGGCTTCTAGCAGGACAAGCGTACACGCCTCGTAGCGTGAAGGAAAGACAAACAAATCCACCGCCTTCATAATCTCCGAGACATCACGCCGATATCCGAGAAAATGGACACGCTCACCTAATCCCAGCTTTAAAGCTAATGGAGGATATGGGCTTCTTTCGGTAGAACCTGCAACGGCCAGGTGTAACTCTGGTGCCTGAACCAAAGCATGCAGTACAGTGTCCAAGTTCTTTCTTTGGGAGCGGATATCTCCTACAAAAAGTGCAAGCGTCGTTCCTTCAGGCAACCCTAATTGACTGCGGTCAGCGGAACCAGGAGAAAACTCTTTCAAATCAGCGCCATTCAAGATAACTCGGATACGCTCTTTAGGAACACCGATTTCTAACAAGTCCTTCTCGATTTTTTCAGATACTGCTACGACCACTTTTGCCTGCCCGAAAGCCTCTTTCTCCCAATGAGCGTTTAAAACTGTATAAAACCACTGGTAAGCACCGTAAAAATCTCGACGCAGGCGCGAAGTATGCACTGGTGATTTCAGCCAACCACTATGAACAAACTGTACGGTATTTACGTCTGCTTTAACACCAGTTACAGCCCCGTAAATTTGTACTAGATCGAACTCGCGACGATACTTCCGCAACCAAGCTGCACTCTGCCACGAAAAAACCAAGCTACTCAACAGTTGAGTTGGCCACTTTTTAACAGGAATATAAATCCAATGGACCTGGCTATGCTTTTGCAGCTCGGGGTCTAGATTACTTGACAGTATCGTAACTTGATGTTTGCGATGTATGGCTTCCCATACAATTTCATAGTTAGCCCGTCCTTGACCATCACCTTTACTAATGTTGCGCGTAACGATGCACAGGTTCATAGTTAAGCTCTCCACTGAAATAAAAAAATCCGCCAGAAGCAGACGGAGTATTAGAGATCAAAAAGTTTCGGTTTTCCGTCCTCATAAGACTTTTGGCCCTTCTGCATTTGTTGCCTGACATAGTTTGCAATATCCTTCGCTTATGATTTTTGTAGAGATATTCGCTTACTCCGGAATTTTACATTGCAAACTGCAAGGAATAGCCCCTTAGAGAGTTAACTAAATCTTCGCTTAGATCGCTTAAAGTGACTCTGCAGACTAACTCTACTAAAGATAGTCTACAGTTTTTCTAAACAACAGCTAAATCAAGTGTTTAGGAAAAATAAAATATTTCTATCAACTTGGCTTTGTAAAAAAGTAACGACTAGCGAGTGCTGTCGCTCGGATTGCCCCCCATACTCCTTGTACATTTCCTCTGCGAATAGCGCTTCCGGCAAGTTGAAATGGGGCTAACACTATATAGGCAAGTGTCTTGAGCATGGAACGTTCATACTGCCAGTAGGCTTTTGTAGTTGCATACAGCCGAGAGGCATCGATAAATTGCTTATATTTTTCCCGATTCACGAGTGATGGATGATGCTCGACATATAAACAATCCTCATAAACGATACGATAACCAAGAGAGATCGCGTGCTGTGCCATATCTACTTCCTCAGAACCATAGCGTAAATTCTCATCGAAAAGGGCTTGCCCAAACAAGCTGCTAGGAAAGATGGTGGAATTAATGACAATTGCGCCGTAGTCATTACCAACAGGTACCTTCTGAAACCCCCAGAAATCAGGGTTGTGGGGAACAATCTTTTTGATTTCCCCCTCCCAATGTCCTCCTCCTCCATAATTCATCTCATAACCTGTGATAATTGTTTTGGAGTCAGCAGAATCAATGAGCCGTTGCGCTGTTGCAAAGAACTCTGATGGCACACGGACATCATCATCGATAAAAATAATATGACTGCTTATAGCATACTTGATACAAGCGTTTCGGTTCGGCCCCAACCCTCGATGTGGACCCTCTTGGTAGATGATACCTGGATACTTGGCTACCACTAGCTGAGTTGGTCTGCCATCGGGACTGTCATCGCTGATGATAATCTCATCAGGTATCTTGTTACTCTGAAAAACACTATCTAAACATCGACTTAGATCCTCTGGTCGGTTCATAGTGCAAATACACAAAGTGATTGAATGGCTATTTCCTTTAGACTGCTCAAAATTAGTGCTCACTACCCTCACCTCTTAGAGAGATTCACGGAACATAGCCTATTAGCTTACTATTATTGATTGCGTTTTAAGCCCATTTGGGCGTTTCTAATGGCAAAGGTAACTATTTGGCGAAAGCGTTCTCGGGGCAGAGGGCCTGGCCAAGTTCGTATCTTTTCTAAGATCTCAAGTGCATTCTTAATGTCAACTCTGCCGCGCCTATAGTAACGTCCTCGTCGGACATAAAGGTTTCTCGATAGATTGATCACATTATCAGTAAATTCTCTTGTTTTGCCACACATTTCAACATCTTGCTTTAGTTGAACAAAAAGGTTCTCTTCATCCACTAAGAAGAGGTTATTTTTGCCATGGATTCTATAAGCTCCAAGAATCTTATCCTCGATAAATACTGGTCCAAAGTAAGCTGCCAAAGAAATAAGTAAGTGATCTGGACAGGTACGCCAGTTTGCGGTAGGTAATGGAAAGATGTTTTCGAGAATCTTGCGTCTGTAGACTAATCCTGAAATAACCGTGTACAGGTGTCTAGCGCCGGTGGCTCGTAGAAGGGGATATAAATCTAGTAATTCTCCTTCTACTTCGGGAGGTCTTGCTTTGACAATACAAGCTTTATCGCGAGAATTCAGTCTTGGTTTTCCTTGACTATCAATTCTTCAAGAGAGTGCATGAAACCGATCGCTTCCGGATGTTCAGCGAGATCCAAGACAACTGTATGGATACGGTGGGGATAGCTAACTAACCCTGATCTGTCAAATTGGGACTTTTCAACGCAAGTACGACATTTCAGCCAACGAGAAATGAAAAGCCCAATCGCAGCCCTTCGACAGGCTCAGGAACCACAAGCTGCGGGGTATCTAAAGCGGAAACAACCGTATCTGTTGTGCTCTAGCTTTCTCTTCTTCGCTTCCTTGCTCTCGAATGTACTTTTTGACAAGCGTTCGACTGAGCTCACGCCGAAGTCTCAGTGTTGACGCCATCGCCAACCGTGCCAATATAGCCACCATCGCTCCAGAATTCCCCGCCCCATAGCTGTTTACGGATTTCTGGAATTGGATAAACATCTGCCGGGCACTGTGTCCGGCAGGCGGAGCCGAGATACTTTTGAGAGGTCCCTGAGTTTGTCGAAGGGAATCTGCATCACGCGAGAGGGAGAATACTTCGGAGCTGCTCCGACAAACAAATGCACATGGTCTCCATCCGTACCCATCTCCTCCATCTCAAACCAGTAGCACTCTGCAATCCCTTTTATAACCTGCTTTAAATACACGCACCGTTCTTCGACAGTTAACAAGCGCTGACGATACTTGATACAGAAAACCATGTGATACCGAATCTGATACACGCAATGACTCGCACGCTGGAGTTTTATTCCCAGATTATAGGGCCGACCTCACGGTCGTAGGTAGATCTTTTACAAAGGAATTGCATTAATACAAACTTTTGAAGTATGTGCTAGGGTAAACTCATCTTAATTTTTGAAAAGCTTACTGGACATAGGAGTTTGACGAACTCGGTTGTTTTCTATGAATTGCCGAAATCCCCCCTAAATAAGGGTTTTAGAATTTATATGCGTTTACCCTGAAGTCTATACAAACCAGCTCTCCACAAGCTGCGACGCCAACCCGACCAAGCTGTTAGATCGAGATACTTATAAAAAAGCTGTTTTCGGCTATGTCGACGCCATAGCCAAGGTTTTCTGTTGTCTGCGAAGTGTATGATATAAGGATTATTTATAATGTCTTGACAGTTAAACTCTCCACAAATTTCCTTTAACGAATCAACAAATACTCGCTCCAGTTTACTAGATTCATGAAATAGATAATTCCATTTTGGATCTAGTTCACTCCACTTATCCCATAGCATGGCATTTAAAGCTTCTTGGTCTCCAAAAAGTGTATGTTCTCGAGGTTTAGTAAGATATTCTATTATTTTTGATGAAGTATTATCTTCTCTCCATTTATCCAAGTTGAATACTAAAACACCACTGTTGAAATATTTGCTTGTTGCGGGAATACCAAGTTCTTGGTGATTTGGTACCCCTTTAGAAATAGTAGGCATAGAGAAGTCTCGGACGGCTAGAAGATGACGATCTCCAATTTCTATATTCCACAACTCACCTATGTCTGTTAGTACCAATAAATCACAGTCTAAATAAATAACTTTGTGTAAATCTTTGGGCATAAGCTCGGGAATGAGGAGTCTGTGAAAAATAGCTTCAGAGAAATGACCATAGGTAGGAACTTCTCTAAAGAGACCTTTGGTATCGGCAAATTTTACATTACATCTAGGTGAATTGAGAGATTGAAGTAACTTGTCTATATTTCTAGGTTCAATTCCTCCATCCAAAACGTATAAATTTAGTTTCCGATCAGCAGTGAGATTCTTAAGAATTGAACATGCTGTAACAGCGAGAGGCATGGCATAGTTATTGTCTGCAGCACAAACTACCGTAATATTGCTATTCATATGTGTTTATCTCCAGATTATTTATCTCAAGAATATAAATAAATATAACAGCAGAGTTAACTTGACTTAGAGTCGTGAATGACCTAGCCCAAGTGTTTCAAGCCCCAGTTTGAAAACAGTTTTGAGTTTTGAAGGAAGGCTTGTTACCCAGGGATTTTGCAAGGCTAATCGACTGAGATAAACTAAGTTCTTTTCATAACCTAGCTTGTATCTCAGTAACTGATAGGGCCAGTGATCGGCCAGACTGACTTCTACATTAACGCCGAAACTTTTGAGAGCATTATTTAATACTTCCACTCGGACTTCATGGTTTTTCAACGATCGCTTTTCTAGATCGATAGGATTGCTCCAGATATTAGCACCATGAATGCGAAATAGGGATAGAACTCGATCGATGCCTACGACTTCCCCGAAAAATGGAGCTAGATCGGCTAAGTAAGGTTCAGCCGAAAAGCGGAATTCTCCCTCCTGTGGGATATCCATCACTTTAGATAGAAACGTCCGTCTAAAACTTAGCGCTGTTGACGGGGGCCAAGGCCACCAACTTCCCGTTCTGACAACCTTACTAGAAATATCTCCTTTGATCGCTTTGTAGGGCGGCCAAGGTGAACTGAGGGATTTCCCCTCTTGATCGATATTTTGAACTTTGTGGTAGATAATAGCAGCATTTGGATAGGCACTAACAACTTTAACCACTTCTTCAACTTTATTAGGCAACCAGATATCATCTGCATCCAACGAGCAAATAATTTCTCCTTGACTAATGGCAAATCCCGCATTTATTGCAGAAGCCTGTCCGCCATTTTCTTTGAGAACTGGGATAATTTTGTCTTTGTAACTGGCGATCGCCTCCTTGGAATTGTCTTTAGAACCGTCATCCACCACAATTACCTCTATATTGGAATAAGTCTGATTGAGGGCGCTATCTATTGCCTCCCTCAAATATTGACCGTAGTTGTAATTGGTAATTAAAACACTCACTAAAGGCAGATTAGAAATCATATTTATTTAACAGAAGGAAAAAGGGCATGTAAATTAGTTTGTGCTAAAGGTCAGAGCTTGAGAGCTAATGAACTAACTCACCGAGGTACAGACCATGACCTTTCGACCGGAACTCATTGATGAATTGCTCAAAGACTATCGTAACCCTTCGACACGGCTCAGGAGCCACCCGAAGACTTGATGGGTGAGGGTGGAATCTTTAAGCAGTTGACCAAAGCCTTAGTCGAGCGCTGCTTAACGGCTGAACTGGACACTCATCTGGAGCAAGAGCGTGCAGAGCCAGAGCCCGCTAGTTCCAATAATCGCCGCAATGGACACAGCAAGAAGACCATTAAAGGCGAGTTTGGGGAAGCTGCGATTGCCGTGCCGCGCGACCGCCACGGCGAGTTTGAACCAATAATTATCCAGAAGGGCCAGACCCGCTTTACCGGCTTTGATGACGAGACTGTGTCGCTCTACGCCCGTGGCATGACGACCCGAGATATCCAAGCGAGTTGCACGATTTGTACGGGGTGGAAGTGTCCCACACCCTCATTTCCAACGTGACCGAAGCGGTAGAGACGGAGCGCAAACTCTGGCAGAATCGGGGGCTCGATGCGGTTTATCCGATGGTCTTTCTCGATACCCTGGTGGTGAAAGTGCGCTAAGAGGGCCGTGTCATCAACAAAGCAATTCACCTGGCCTTAGGCGTGAATCTAGCGGGAGAGAAGGAGCTATTGGGGCTGTGGATAACGCAGAACGAATCGTCCAAGTTTTGGTTGTCGGTGCTAACAGAGTTGCAAAATCGCGGTGTTAAGGACATCTTCATTGCCTGTGTCGATGGGCTCACGGGCTTTCCTGAAGCGATTGAAACAGTCTACCTCCAGACGCAAATACAGCTTTGTATAGTTCATCTGGTGCGTAATTCCCTCAGCTATGTTTCTTACAAAGACCGCAAAGCCGTCGCTGCTGACCTGAAATTGGTGTACGGCGCTGCCACAGATGGGCAGGCAGAACACGCACTAATGACCAAGGCAATTTATACTACCAATGCCATTGAATCAATGTGTCCGGCAGGCGGAGCCGAGAACATGACCCTGCGCAAGATTTTACGGAATCATCGTTCTTTTCCGACAGATGAATCTGCCATGAAAGTCATTAATTTAGCAATCCAAAATATTTCTAAGAAATGGACTCGGCCCCTGAGCTATGGCGAAGGGATGCCGATTCGAGATTGGAAGAGTGCATTAAATCGGTTTGCCATTGAGTTTGAATGGGGTTTCCCGTGTAGCCATTTCCCCCTTGACACAAACTACTTTACAAACCCGGAAAAAGCATCAATCAAGTTAATTTTTCAATTAATGAAAACCGCAAAGCAACATAAATTAAATTACAGTTTCATTAAGTTTCTGTAATACCTGAACCATAGCTTAACTGATTGATCCTGAAGTTCGTGAGATATTTTAATGGGTGTTAACTTTCTGAGAAGACTTTTTACCAATAGCTTTACTCCATACCTTTCTTTATACATATGCCATGGCTTCTTGTCACCAGCATAATGAATAACTCTAAGGACATATCGATCGGAATTAAAAGAATAACCAAATAATTGACTATAACTATCCAACTCATAATAAAACATATTATATCCATGATCTAAATGAAGATTTTTTTGATTAGGCCAATTAGGATAATAAGCTTGCAGAAAATCTTGATCGCCTCCAGTTTGGGTTTTTTCGATCGTGCCGACTTGGGAGAGCATGTCCTGAAATAATTCCAACGATGGTTCGACAATCAATAGTCCAGAATTTAATGAATTGTATCTGTCTCTTTCTGGTAGTATTACTCGGTTATTCACAGCAGACATATGTGGTCTTTCAAATAACTCATCTATATTTCGAACAATCACCATATCAGCGTCTACATATACCAGCTTGTCAAACTGTGTCAAGCCAAAAATATTTAATTTTGCATAGGTAGGGAACCAACGATGCTTCTCATCAATTTGAGTTGGGTTCTCGATATTTTGGATTGTAGTATATTGAATTCCGTGCTTAGATAGAACTTTTAGGACTTCATCTGATATATTGGGCGTTATTAGAAGTAGAAAAGGATGTTTAGAATTTGTTTTTTTCAACGAATGATGTAGGACTAACACACCTTCTAAAAAGTTATTTGAAGTGATTATAGAGACAAAGCTAAATCTTTCTGAGGCCATATCTAATCTCTGAAAAATAAGGAAAATAATAAAATTGTTGCACGACACTCTGCTTCAGCTTAGAGCTATTCTATTTGAGCTGGCTTGTCACTTGGCCAGAATCTTTCTGACACTTCCTAACTCATGACAACAAACGTTATGTCTCTAGTAATACATGATTCCATATAGGAAGGACTATTGGAGTTACCATCCCCAGAAATAACAACGAGTTCAGGACTAAATTCCTTAAGAAATCTAAACGCCCTATCGGGATAGAACCTAGCTATCAACCTCTAAATTAGGTTATTGTACCGACGTACAACTATACAACCCGATTTTTCGATGTCTGATATCTGCTTTGCTTACTTTTCCCTTCCTTTAAGCGCCAGTATAACCAATAGGGTAGTAAAAGGCTGAAACGTCCCCCCCTTGGACCGACGCCATGTTTTTTGACCTGTCCCCACCAGAGCCGTAAACGATGAGTAATGGGGAGCATTGGTAGACGCGCTTGAATGGCCCAGTCAACCCAGTTGTCTATCCAACTATGAATACGCTGTATGAAGACATCTGGCTCACCTATAAACATCTGATCCATGGGAGCAGTCCTTACGATTTCTCTGGGCTCAGTAGAAGCATGAGCATAGACTTCTTCTAGAGACTTCTGCCAGTAACTTTCTGTGTGGGTCTCAACAATTTTTTTACGTGTTGCTTCGCCCAAAGATAGCCGATATTCCTCATCTTCAATTAGGTGTGACAATGTTTTTCTATACTCTTCAAGATCTCGTGTGCGAATCAAATTACCATTTAGACCAGGCATATCAGCACCAAGCACGGCAGATGCATCAGAATAGAGGAAGCGACTCACCAAAGGAACACCATAACTTCCTGCTTCTAACAGGGATGTAGTCGAGATAAAAGGAAATGAATCGACATAGATATCAGCTGCTTGGTGAAATATGGCGGTGTCATCCCGCTCTGGGTATACGATAATTCTCCCCTGAGTTCGCTCAATAGCAGCAGACCAATCCACTCTGTAACCTGCACCAACGACAACGAGAAAAGCACTTTCATATCGTTCTAGCAATGGGACGTGTGCATCCGCAAAGCTTATTCCGTCGATCGTATTATATTTAACGGCTCTAGCAATTGAGAGCAGTAAAACGCTGTTTTTAGGAATCCCAATCTTCCGTTTGGCTTCTGTTCGAGAAAGTACTCTTTGCGGAGGAACTATAATAATAGGAAGTAGTACACTCCGATTTGGAGAAATTCCTCTGCGTTCTTGAGCTAGATGCAGACCAGATTTACGGAGACTAATTGCGATATCACTGATGCCAGCACCCAACCAAAACATATGATCGGCATGGTCTAGAAAGAGGATAGTTGGAGATTGCTCCTTATTTGCAAAAGCAATTAAGGGAACAACATCAAAGTTATATATATGCAAAATAACCAGATCTGCCGCCGCCGCAATTTCTCGTAGGCGTTTTGCCTGAGCAATAAGCTCAAAATCTCCAATCTTTTCATTTAGGACGTATATCTTGCCGTGACTATCGTTCACAGCCTCTCTCAACAGGTGGGGGATCTCAGCCGCATCCTGCCGCGTTAGCACGAGAGAGTGGGAGCGCTCGGTATCCTGCTGAATCCAGCGCCAAATCATTCTGGAATGACCACCTATACTCATGACCGAGGTGGCAACATGCAAGACATGCTTTGGTGTCTTATGCAAAGGGGGGCTTTGAGCAGAACTCAAGCTGATTGGGATAGCCTTCTGTCCGATCTTAGAGAGAATAGACTCTAGCTCTGGACTCACAAAAAGACCACAATGTTTACCGACTGCATAAATGGCTGCTATTTCTGCATACATTGCCGCAGCATCATACTGACTGCGCTCCATAAATTTTTTTGCCTGTGCAACCAGACTACGAAATTCCTCAAAGTTTTGCTGGATAAGAAGGCTACCTTCTTCTCGCCAGAGGCTAAGTGTATCGTTATCTAATGTCTCCTTATCTATTTTTTCCATACAACTCCTTTACTAACTTCTACATAGTCTTGCTAACAAACTGTCTTCAAAACCTCTATTGCATGATCCTGTTCTGTCTCGGTCATCTGATGGAATAGAGGCAACAAAATGGCATGATCTTGGGCTTGCTCACTCTCGGAGAGGCGAGCACACATTCCTACTTCGCAGACGCAGGTTTCTCGATCCATTCCACAGGACCAAGCTTCAACTTGATAAGCGGGTTCGCGGTGCGTGCACATAATTCCGCGTCTGGTAGAAATCCCTGCATCCAGCATGGTTTGCATCACTTGCTGCTGCTCACAATGCTCTGGCAAACGGACACAGTAGCTCTGCCAGTTACTTCGTGCCCAAGCTGGCTCGGTGGGTAATTTCAATCCCGGCACCTCTGCCAGCATTTCCCGATAACGCTCTGCCAGGTAACGGCGACGTTCGATAATTTTTGGTAAGCGCTTGAGCTGTTCGCGTCCAACGGCTGCCTGGATGTCCGTCATGCGATAGTTGTAGCCCAACATCGGGTAAGACTCGAAAATGACTTGTTTAGCCCCGTGCCGCACGGTATCGGCCACGCTCATCCCGTGCTGCCGCCAAAGGCGAAACTGCTTGTCCCACTCAGGGTTGTTGGTGGTAAGCATGCCACCGTCACCTGTGGTAATCACCTTGCGGGGGTGAAAAGAAAAGCAGGCAATATCCCCATGGGGTTTGCCGATTTTTTCCCACTGCCCATCCCGAAGAATTTCACTGCCGATGGCACAGGCTGCATCTTCAATCACGGGCAATTCGTAGTGGTGGGCAATGTCCAAAAGCGCTTTGAGATCGCACGGCATTCCCATCTGGTGAACCACAAGAATGGCGCGCGTACGATCGCTGACTGCATCTTCGATTAAGACCGGGTTGATGTTAAACGTCTGGGGTTCAATATCAACAAATACGGGCGTTGCGTCACAATAGCGGATGCTGTTAGCTGTAGCAATGTAAGAATGGCTGACGGTTATCACCTCGTCCCCTGGATGCACACCGACAGCGAGGAGCGCTAGGTGCAGAGCCGTCGTACAGTTGGAGACTGCACAGGCATGGGTTGCCCCCACATAGGCCGCAAACTCTTGCTCAAAGGCAGCCACTTCCGGTCCCTGGGTAACCCAGCCCGCCATGATCGGGCGCTTCGCTGCCTCAGCTTCTGCTTCCCCTAGCCAGGGTTTGGCAATGGGAATATTTTGCATCTTCTCAGACATTGCTGGTTTCCTTTGTTAGCTGTTGCTCACGCCACCAATTCACCAACCGACTTAATCCATCTTCCAGAGATACTTCGGCTTCAAAGCCCAATAATTTTTTCGCTTTAACAATATCTGCCAGGCGACGCTGCACAGGATTGGCTTTGCGCTCTGGACCATATTCTGGTGTCAGGTCAGATCCCATGACCTTGGCCAAACTGTAAGCCAAATCGTTTAGGCTCGTTTCCACGCCGCTAGCCACGTTGAATACCTCATCTGTCACCTTTGCTTTGGCCGCCAAAATGTTGGCTCTAGCAATGTCTTCTATATAGACAAAGTCCATGGTCTGTTTGCCGTCTCCAAAGATGAGGGGTGGCTGACCCGCAACGATGCGATCCATCCAGCGAATTAAGACCTCGGTGTAAACTCCGTAAATATCCATGCGCGGACCATAAACATTGAAGTAGCGTAGGGCTACGTAGTCCAACCCATACATTTCGTGGAAGCTACGCAATAGCCCTTCATTAAAGACCTTTGCTGCACCGTAAATCGTGCGGTTGCTGTAGGGATGGTGGGACTCTGTGGTGGGGAATTCTTCAGCCATGCCATAAATCGAGGCTGACGAGGCCGCTACCACCTTTCTTACTTTGGCATTCACTGCTGCTTCTAAGACATTGAAGGTACCATCTGCCAGAACTTCTAACGCCAGACGCGGTTCTTCGGCACATTGGGTAATGCGGATTGCTGCTTGATGAAAGACAATGTCTACCCCTTGCATAACATCAGTGAGCAGTTTTTGATCCCGAATGTCACCCTCAACAATAACCAGGTGCCCTTGCTCTTGTGCCGCAGCCAGGTTCGCCATCCGTCCCCGCGTGAAGTTATCGAGGACGATAATTTCGGAAACTCCCTCCTTGACGAGCAAATCGGCAATATGAGAACCAACTAAACCAGCCCCACCCGTAATCAGCACTCGACTATTTTGCATTTTCTTTTAACCTTATAATTTCCTGTTCAAGCGTTTGGATACGATTCAATAGGTCTGACATGTGCAAGCCTAAACTACTTTTAACAGACTTAACTATGTTGGCTGCAGCTGTCTTTTCATTTCCTTCAAATTGCATCTCAAAAATTCTTAGTACTCCATCACCTGTGAGTACATCAACATACCCTTCCGTTCTTGATCTACCGATGACGCGACCGGGGATGCGCCCCACATAGGAAGGAGCATTGTCAACGGGTCTGGCTTTCCATATCAGCAATTTTTTTCCTTGGAAGTATGTATAGGCACCAGGGAAAGGAGAAACCAATGAGCGAATAAAGCAGTCTATGCTTTTGGTAGAATTTGACCACTTGATCTCACCATCTTCGGGAAGGCGAGTGCAGCAATAAGTAGCTTCAACGCTATTTTGTGCTGTGCCTTCATAGCCGTTTAATGCCTTGACAACAGTCTCTCCCAAATGTTGCTGCTGGATATCATTTAATCGATCATAGAGATCAGCTACAGTGTCATCCCCGCCAATTGGAATTAATTGCTGAAATAAAATATTCCCCTCGTCTAGATCAGGTGAGATTTTATGAATTGTGATCGCTGTGCACGATTCATCATTAATCAGTGCCCAGTTGACATTGGCACGACCACGATACTGGGGTAAGGGAGAATAATGGACGTTGATAAAGGTAGACAGTTCAAGCAATTCTATGGGCAGAATTTGGTTGTAGGAAGAAACGACCACACAATCTGGCTGAAACTTTAGAATTAATGATTGAATCTCTTTTTGGGAGGGGTCTGGAAATATAGGGATGCCGACTTGTTGAGCCAGGTTGACAACCGGGTCATCACCGTTAGAGGCAGCGGCTATCGGTCTCACGATCCCTTGCACCTTGCATCTAGATAGTAGGGATTCCAGGGCGGTTAAGGTGGTTGGGCCTAGACCAATGAGTAGGACGTTTGCCATTTGTTACTTCCCTTCACAGCAACTGCACAAATTCCATGGCTGGATCGCTGGACTGCGATGATTGACGCCAGACCACCTCAGCAGCTTTCAGCCCACCTGTTTGCAAGCGGATAATCGGTTCGGGTCCTACGGCAGAGGGCAGAATCCCCATATGCCCCGGTTTCGGCTCTTCTGCTGGACAGATAGGAATGTTTTGGGTTGAAAAGGCAGACCGCTCAATGTCTCCCCAGTATTGGGCGACCAGTGCCCCTGGCCAATACTTGGCCACCGATATTGCGTCTGTGGCAGACAGTACTGGTTCTGGTCGTGGCTGCAAGGCGACCAAAATAGCATCGTAGGTTTTGTCGATGGGGGCTGTTGCGAGACTTTCAACAGTATCTACCCGTGCACCAGCATTTACTAGACCCTGTTCGATAAATGAACGAAACGGGTTATCGCACAACAACAAAATATCGCTTGTGTAAACAGCTACTCCTGAATCCAGCAGGAGCTTGACCGCCATAATCCCCAGAAAGGAAAATACGTCTACAGCCGGATGGTGCTCATTTACCCCTACAACCTTGATCCCTTTCTGAAGGCAGGCGGTGAGATCTATATCTTCCGGTCTGAATTCCCAGGCCTCATACATGAGTCCAATGACAGCGGTAGACTTCATCCACCCAATCATTTCCGAATCAATGGGCCGTACGTGTCCACTATTCGTAATGATGTCGGCCTGTGCGACCAGCTCAGGCAACTTCTGCGTGATAAATTCGATACGTCCACCTACGCCTGCAATCTCTGCTAGTTGCTGTGTCTTCTCTTTCACCTGTTCTACCGTTCCATAGGGACTGCTCCGGGTAAGCGCAAACACCTTTTCAGCTCCTGCCATGGCCGCCAATACAGGGGTGACTGCATAGGCTCCCGTTGCTGCTTCTGTAAGTACGATCGTTTTTTGAAGTTGCAGATCGCAGCGCAGAATTGCCTGACGCATCAGGGAGACAAGGCGATGGGGGTTTAAACCAGGACGGATGTCAGTGATCAAATCCCTGTTCCCTGAAGAATGTTCTGAAGACTTTCAGCAACGGTATTAATCTGTGCTGAGGTGAGTTCGGCATGCATAGGTAGGGAGAGTACCCTCCCAGCGGCTTGTTCAGAATGAGGAAAATCACCTAGCTTGTATCCCAAATCGGAATAGGCTGCTTGCAAATGTACTGGAATGGGATAGTGGATACCGGTTTGGATGCCCTGCTCATTAAGCTTCTGCTGTAACAGATCCCGCTGCTGCACTTGCACAGCATAAATATGGTAGACATGATGGCTGTAGGGCATGACAGCCGGAATTTTAACGCCAGAGTTTGCCAAGAGAGCGTCGTACCTTTCCGCATTGGCCCTTCGGGCATCCGTCCACGCATCCAAGTGGCGCAACTTAACCCGCAAAATCGCTCCTTGTAAACCATCCATTCGGTAGTTGTAACCTTTGAGAACATGGTGGTACCTTTGCCCTTGTCCCCAGTCACGAAACATCTGGATAGTACGAGCATGTTCGGGATTATTCGTGACTACCATGCCTCCCTCCCCATAAGCTCCTAAGTTCTTACCGGGATAAAAGCTGAAACAGCCTAAATTACCGATACTACCTACCCGACGCCCTTTGTACTCGGCTCTATGAGCTTGGGCCGCATCCTCAATGACGGCCAGACCATAACGACGGGCAACTTCCAAAATTGGATCCATGTCTGCTGGTTGACCATATAAATGCACAGGCAGAATAGCTTTAGTCCGCTCGGTGATGGCCTTTTCAATTTGTGTGACATCAAGGGTATAGGAGACTGGATCAATATCTACGAAAACAGGTGTGGCTCCGGTGTAACCAATCGCAGCTACCGTAGCAACAAACGTAAATGGTACAGTTATGACTTCGTCGCCAGGACCGATCCCATTGGCCAGTAGTGCCAGATGGAGGGCACTAGTTCCTGTATTGACGGCAATACCATAATCAGCGCCACAGTAATGGGCAAACTCTTCTTCGAAGGCTTTTACTTCATTTCCCAAGATGAACTGGGTACTCTCTAGCACTCCAGCAACAGCGGTGTTGATTTCGTCTTTAATGCTGATGTATTGAGCCTTCAGGTCTACAAATGGAATCACACAATTACCCCCGCGAAGTCTAGTTCAACTAATCGTCCCTGCTCTTTCATCGATTTTGTAGCAGCTTCTAGAATTTTCACTACCCGCAGTCCAGCTTCCCCGTCTGTTACTGGACGTTCGCTCTGTTCAATGCACTGAAGGAAATGCAATCCTTCCGTTCGTAGTGCTTCCGTCATCTCCAACTTCGGTGCCCACATGTCACCAGTACGGTACCCAATGAGCATTTCGTAGACTTTTTCGGTATCCCCATTGACCGTAATCCCTTTGTCATAAATTTTCACTTTTTCACTGACTTCCAAGTCGTCATACACAATCATCTTCTGACTGCCACTGATCAGGGTGCGACGTACTTTTACAGGTGCCAGCCAGTTAGCATGAAGGTGAGCAATCAAGTTGCTATCAAAAAA
>JBBRSB010000032.1:0-61041 GCA_038245785.1 Gloeobacterales cyanobacterium
ACCCGCCCTTGCTCATACGGGGTCATGGCCCCAAGCGACTGTTCGGGTTCAAGAGCGAGTAAGCGGCAACCTAGGCTCAGCCACGATATCCAGTATCAAGGGGTTATCGGTTTACCGCTCACTCTCAACATACAAGGGGTTTTGGAATTAGGAGTCTTAACCATCGAAAGTCATCTCCTGCCCTCGCACATCAGGTTGAATCGCTCCATCTTTCCAAGCAAGCTGACCTGCCACTATCGTGACCAAAGGCCAGCCAGTAAGGGACCAGCCTTCAAAAGGACTCCAGCCACAGCGGGACAATAGTTCTTCTCGTCGGACAGGTTTAAAGTTTTCCAGGTCTACTAAGACCAAATCGGCATCCCAGCCCACTTCAATCCGGCCTTTATTTGGAATCCTGTAGGCCTGGGCAGGGGCTTCACACATCCAATGGACTACCTGTTGGAGACTGACTTCTCCTCGATGAGCCGCCGTCAGCATTAAGGGCAAAGCCGTTTCCACCCCAGGCATGCCCGCCATCGCTTTGCTGTAGGGTACGTCCTTTTCTGTAAGCAGATGGGGCGCATGGTCTGTGGCAATCAGGTCAATCACGCCCTCTTTTAGTGCCTGCATCATCGCCAGACGGTCTTCTAAACTGCGAATCGGGGGGTTCATCTTGGCTCTAGAGCCAAGAGTTTCATAGATGCTGGTGTCTAAAAAGAGGTGCTGGGGGGTCACTTCGCAGGTGATCCAGGGCTTTTTCTCCTGGCGGAGGAAGTCTACTTCTTCCTTGGTCGAAAGATGAAGAACATGCAGCCTCCGTTGATACTTCTGGGAAAGAGCAACTGCTTGCTGGGTCGCCAACAGAGCACATTGGTTATCCCTCAGTTCTGAATGGATATAAGCTTCTTCTCGTCCCGCAAACAAAGCCTTGCGTGCGTTAATCCGGGCTTCATCCTCAGCATGAACGGCGATTAATTTATCCACGTCTCGGAAAATGCGGTCTAGGTCTTCAAACTTATCGACGAGTAAGTCTCCGGTGCTCGCTCCCATAAAAATTTTGACCCCGCAGGTCCGGGTCGCTTTTTGGAGAACAGGAATATTGTCGGGTGTGGCCCCAATAAAAAAGCCATAGTGAACTACCGATTTTTGGCTGGCCCGGTGGAGTTTGTCTTCCAGCGCTTCTAAGGTAGTCGTAGTCGGTACCGTGTTGGGCATTTCTAGGAAAGCTGTTATTCCTCCCTTGGCACAGGCTTGTGAACCGGTCCCCAAATCTTCCTTGTATTCTTTGCCGGGCTCTCGAAAATGAACCTGCGGGTCGATGGCTCCAGGAAGCAGGACATGGCCCTGGGCATCGATCTGTTCCTCTCCTCCATGGCTGAGTTTCCGGTCAATTTCAGTGATTTTTCCTGCTTGGACACGAACAGCTCCTTCGTAAAGGGTGCCGTCAGGAAGAGCAATACGGGCGTTATGAATCAGGAGAGAGGTCACAGTGGTTTTGTAAAGCGCTACTCGAATAATCTAAGCTAGAAAGCACTCACTCTGAAACAAGCGGTGAAAAAGAAAGAGAAAAGTTATTCCTGGAAAGGCAGTCCCAATGCAGGGATTGTCTTGGGCGCTATGGCGCTTCTTTGGGCGCTGAGTATTGTGATTTCTGGATTTATTTACCATTAGGGCTTCTTCCGCTATGCGCCGTCTGTTGGTAACGATTGCCTTCTTCAGCCTGTCTGCGCTGCCGACCCTAGCGGCACCCCCCACCGCCAATCAGTATTTTCAGCAAGGCAGTCAGGCTTTAAACAGGAAGCGTCCCGCCGAAGCCGTGTCGAACTTTCAAAAGGCTGTACAGCTTAATCCTCAACTAGCGGCGGCATGGCGCGGATTGGGCGTGGCCTTGGGGAAGCAGCAACAGTGGCCCCAATCCGCTAAAGCGCAAAAAAAAGCGACAGAGTTGCAAAGTGAATATGCTCCTGGCTGGGTCTTGCGTGGTTGGGCTGAGCATCGTAGTGGGTACCACAAAACTGGAGCTACTTCCCTAGAAAATGCGGTTTCACTCGATAAGAATAATCTGGAAGCTCATAATGCTTTAGGCGTAGTCTATCTCTTTCTGGAAGACCCTAAAAAAGCGGAAGCTAGTACCCGTAGAGCTTTGGACATAGATCCTAAAAATGGGACCGCTTACTACAACTTAGGGCTTAGTTTAGATCGTCAAGAGCGTTATCAAGAAGCAGTAGCTGCTCAAGAGCAAGCCCAGCGTTTCGAACCTCGAAACCCTCACCCCTTGCTGGCTAGCGCCATTAGCCATGATGCTTTGGGACAAAAAAAAGAAGCTCAAAAAGCCTATCAAAAAGCTCTTGGATTGGATGCTAGATATTCTCAGATGACCTATATTAGTCGTCTTGTGGAGGCCGATTTTAATCAACCACAGATTAAAAGAGTTCAATCTTTAGTCAAGTGAGAAGAATCTGAAGAATGTTAAATTTCTACACATAAAAAACTTTAAAAGTTATCAAGAATTCAGAAATTCAAAAATATCAGTTGCATAATACCTAGAAGGGTGAGAGGCCAGTGCTGGCTTGAGAGGCTAAGGTTTTATGAAGCTCGAACAGGTTATGCCACTACTTGCCAGAGTGGGTAAGGTGAAACAAGTTCAATCAGACCAATGGCAGGTGGAGGCTAATGGCTCGCGACTCTTAGTCTTGCTCAACGAGCCTCGGGACTGGGTGCGCATTTTGCTCCCTATTGCTCCTCAGGCAGATGCTTTACCGCTGATGGTTCAGCTCCTCGAAGCTAATTTTGACTGGACTGGAGCCGTACGATTTGCTCTGCAGGAACAGGCTTTATGGGCCGTGTTTCAGTACCATTTTTCTACGCTGACTGCTGAAGATTTCTCCGATGCTATTGTTCAGCTCAAAGATTGCAAAGAAGAGTTGTACTATCTATGTTTTGAAGGATTGCTTCAAACCCGAATGGAACAGATTGTCCAAGTGCTCAAGACGCAGAACAAAACTTTAGATGATGCGATACAGGCACTCAATCGATTCTATGAAGAAGGGGTGATGGGGTCCTTAGAAGCTTCTGGAGAACAGAGAGCTTTGGTCCTAGAGCAGTGGCGCAAGAAACTTGCTAGGCTCTGGGAGGATATGCCTGCTTAGGGTCTTTGTGGGCGGTCGTGGTAGCGTACTTGCATGGTATCCCCTTCGCCTCTCTCCGAAACTCCTCCCCAGACTCCGGATTTTGAGCAATTAGCCCAGGGCTCTCGTCAAAAGCGGATGGCGATTGTACTCGTAGGCTTAATGGCCTTTATTGTCCTGCTGCATCTGTTAGAACAAGGCTTTTGGATTGCGCTGGCAATAGGGTTTTGCCTGTTGGCCTATATTTTGAAACTGGTCTTTAGCCCCATTCCCAAACTCAACCTTGATTCTTCTAATAGTTTGTCTGACAGGTGTCCCAAGGTTTCTATTCTGGTCCCTGCTAAAAATGAAGAGCAAGTGATTGGGCGCTTGGTAGAAAACCTCTGTACTTTGGATTATCCCAGTTATGAAGTTTGGGTGATTGATGACCGGGGTACAGACCGGACGCTGGAAATTTTGCAAGAATATCAAAAGCAATATCCACAGCTCCACGTTCATGTGCGGGAACTGGGCAGCAAGCCAGGGAAATCAGCAGCACTGAATGAAATCCTTCCGCAGACGCAGGGAGAACTGATTGCTGTTTTTGATGCTGATGCCCAGATAGACCCGTCCTTTCTTCGGCAAACGGTTCCTGTTTTCAAGCAACGCCACGTGGGGGCGCTTCAGGTCCGCAAGGCGATCAGCAACGCTGCTCAAAATTTTTGGACTCAGGGACAGGCCGTGGAAATGATGCTGGATACCTATTTTCAGGCAGCGCGTTTAGCGGCGGGCGGGGCAGCTGAACTGCGAGGCAATGGTCAAATTGTCCGGCGAACATCCCTGAAAGCGATTGGTAACTGGAATGAAGAAACAATTACCGATGACTTGGACCAAACCCTAAGACTGCATATGGCTGGTTGGGATATTGCTTTCCTTGGCACCCCTGCAGTTTATGAAGAGGGAGTTACTTCCTGGAAAGGACTGTGGAAGCAGCGGAGTCGTTGGGCAGAGGGTGGTGCCCAGCGCTATCTGGATTACTATCGTCCCCTGTTGGGCAATGTCATGGGTTGGTCTAAAACCTGGGATCAAATCTCTTATTTCGTCATCGTCCAATACCTTTTACCCTTGGCCGCTATTCCAGATCTATTGCTGGGGATCGCTCTTGGGCATGGGCCCCGTTTGACAGCGCTGGTGATCCCCGGCCTGCTGATCCCAATGCTTGGAATGACCTTAGGCCAGATCCGCTATGACAAAATTCCGCTGGCGAAAACTCTACTTCGCTCTCTGACGGGCGGAATCTATTTCATACACTGGCTTCCTGTCATGGTCGTGACACTGCTCAAAATGGTTCTAAAACCCAAAAAATTAGTCTGGGTAAAAACGGCTCATATAGGAACGTCTATAGAAACATCTTGAATTTCACAACTACAAATCTCTTCCGTAAGGTACCAACAGGCACTAGTCTATCTGAGAAGCATTTTTTGGAGCTATGCAAAAAGCAGCGGTTGTGGGGTTAGGAAAATCTGGGTTTTCCGTAGCCAAGGTGTTGTTGGCAAAAGGATGGTCAATCAGTTTGTGGGATGGCAAAGATTCTCCCAGCCTCCGGTCTGCTGTTGAAGCATTGGACGCTTCTGTAACCGTTCACTTGGGGCAAGAGTTCAGTCCTACGGAATCCTTAGACCTTGTAGTGGTTAGCCCAGGGGTGCCTTGGGATCATCCCGGTTTGACCAAGGCCCGTGCACAAGGCCTTGAGGTCTATGGAGAGGTTGAATTTGCTTGGCGAATCCTGCCCCGCTGCCCTTGGGTCTGTGTAACGGGGACGAATGGTAAGACCACCACAACCAGTTTGCTGGCAGCCATCTTCAAAGAAGCCGGACTGCAAGCGCCAGCGGTGGGCAATATTGGTAAGCCAGCTACAGAAATTTTTTGGGAAGACCAGCCAGACTTAATCGTGGCCGAACTCAGCAGTTTCCAAATTGAAGCAGCTCCTACGATCGAGCCGGACTTAGCGATCTGGACAACGTTTACTCCGGACCATTTAAACCGCCACGGGACCCTAGAGCACTACAGCCAAATCAAAGAAGGGCTCTCAGATAGAGCTAAACAGGTTGTGCTCAATGGCGATGATCCCTATGTTCATAATCTGCAATCACGCTGGCCCAAGGCACTTCTGACCAGTATGAATGACCCTGAGGCCGTAGTCGGAATCCGGGATCGGTGGATACAGGTCCAAGGAAAGCCAATCCTACCAACGGCAGAAATTCAACTACCGGGTCAGCACAATCTGCAAAATGTTCTCATGGCGGTGGCGGCGGCTCATCTGATGGGGATTAATCCCACGGTTATTCGGACGGCGATCCAGAACTTTGCAGGAGTGCCCCATCGCTTGGAGACGGTAGCTCAAGTCCAAGGCGTTACGTTTATCAATGACAGCAAGGCAACGAACTATGATGCCGCGCTTGTGGCTCTGGAGGCGATGGAGAAACCGACCATTCTCCTGGCTGGTGGGCAATCCAAGGCGGGAGATCCCGCTGCTTGGCTTTCCAAAATTCAAGATAAAACGCTGGGGGTAGTGTTATTTGGTGAAGCTGCCCCGTTATTTAGCGATTTTTTGCATGGGATTGGATATACTAACGTGCAATCCTGCGAAGACTTGACGGCGGCAGTGCCTCTCGCCCTAGCCAGCGCCCAAAAGTTTTCCTGCTCTGTTGTTCTACTTTCTCCTGCCTGTGCAAGCTACGACCAATACCAAAACTTCGAAGAACGGGGAGAACATTTCCGTTGCCTCTGCCAAGACTTGGGCAGGGGAAGCTAGGTTCATTGTTCTCTTGGTCTATATCTGGCTTGCCTTCGGCTTAGTCCTGCTTTTTACTTCTTCCGTTCCCTTGGGCACGATGGATTTCGGAAGTCCGCTTTATTTTGTTTTTCGCCAGCTTCTTTGGGGTGTGCTTGGTCTTGGGGTTTTCTTTGTTACCTGTAGAGTGCCCCTATCTTTTTGGTTTCGCTGGAGCAATCTGTTTTTCTTCTCTGTTTTAGCCCTGGTGGTTGCCACTCGCTTTATTGGAGCAGAGCTAAACGGCGCTTCTCGCTGGTTGATTCTGGGACCGATCTCGATTCAGCCTTCAGAATTTGCGAAACCGGCCTTAGTAATTCATACGGCCATGCTCTTGGAGCGCTGGCCCAAGATGGATTTCTCTAACCGTGCCCTTTGGATGGCGATCACACTCGCTTTGATTGGTGCTGTATTAGTTCAACCCAACTTGAGCATGGCGGTTCTACTCTCCGTGGTTCTCTGGCTGATGGCCTTTATCGGTGGACTGCCCTTGAGCCTTTTGCTCACAGGGCTGGGGGCGGGAGCTGCTTTGGCGGTCTATAAAATCAGCACTACGACCTACCAACTAAGTCGCGTTGAGGCTTTCTCAAACCCGTTTGCCCAAGCTCAAACGGGCGGATATCAATTGGTTCAAAGTCTCTTGGCCGTTGGTTCTGGTGGTTGGTGGGGAACGGGATTTGGCCTTTCTCAACAAAAAGCAAATTTTCTACCCTATCCCTATTCAGACTTTATTTTTGCCGTATTCGCTGAAGAATTCGGCCTGATTGGCTGTCTGGCTTTTTTGTGCTTCCTTTTGTTGTTTCTCTGGTCGGGTCTCCGCTTTGTCCTTCAACTCTCTGCGCCCAAACGAGTTCGTTTGGTGGCCGCAGGCGCGACGTTGATGATGGTAACGCAGTCTGCTATCCATATTGCCGTAGTCATCGGAGCTATTCCTCCTACAGGGATGCCCTTACCCCTTGTGAGCTATGGCGGCAGTGGTTTAGTGGCAACTCTGCTGACTGCTGGTTTACTGGTCCGTGCCGCCAGAGAAGTATGTGCGGCTCCGATCTTAGAGGCCGCAGAGCGGTTCAAAAAACAGCAGACAGAGACCGGAACTAGAAATAAACAGAGAGAATCGACGGGGCAAATAGATGCTGCCTATGCTTCTGCCGCCCCAGGTTCTATTCCTGTCTATACGCCCTCTCGGGCTATCCGTGAGCGCAGGCGGGCCCGTCGGAAGTCGCAAGAGGCTTCAGTCCGGCGCGACCGAAAGCCTTCCTAAATAGAGCTGATGGGCTGTGATATATTCCTGGACTGCTTCAGGAATGTTTGTCTCTTTGATTTCCTGCCCAAGTGCTTTGAACCTTAGTTCTTGGCGAATCTGAGAAGAGGAAACGTCGGGGAGGATGCAAGAAGCTAGAAGCCAGCGAAAATCTCCTTGGGGCGGTACGAGCGGAGTATGGGGCCGTGGAAAAACCAGTAGTTCTACTTTCTGAGCCAGGACCGCTGCCTGGTGCCATTGATGCACTTGTGAGAGCAGGTCAGAGCCAATCACGAGCGATAGCGGGACTCCAGGATATTCCTGCTCCACGAGTTCCACGGATTCGAGGGTGTAGGGACGGCTCAAATCAGGACGGTACTGGAGGGTATTGGAGATGGGCAAAATGCTCTGAAGCATCGCCTCTCGATGCTCTAAGCTCGTCTGTCTGGGCTTCAGGGGATTGTCTACTGCCCAGACAAAGGTCCGCTCCACATGGTCTGCCAACCAGCGCAGAATAGCCTCATGACCAATATGGGGCGGGTCTGCGGATAAACCGTAAAGCGCAATGTTTTGCAACTACATTAAAGCTTTAGCCCCTCCATCAAATTCCAGGGTCATTATCACTTGATGTCCTGATTTTCTCTCTATCTCCCTAAAAAGAGAAATGATAGGGTAGCAAGATGCCTCAACGGTGGGCTCTCCTTGGTTGATTTTCGGCTGATGCTCAATAGGCTCAGCGGCCAAGACTCTTCTGTCAGCCTATGTACATACTGTAAACTGAGATGAAAATTGGTCTTATGTTTAAATTTCTTGAGATGACTATAATTTTAGAAGACTCCGTTGCTCAGTTTCTAGAAAGCGGTGTGCGATTCTTTCTTATCCTATTAGTTAGTGTTTTCTTAGTCTGGTTTTCCGACTTTAGTATCAGGAAAATTAAGGATTTCATCATCGAGCGAGCTCAAAGAGCCCAAGAAACTACAAAATCAAATTTCTTTCGTATAAGCCTTAGCAATATTGGTCTAAAGAACAGAGCAGATACCCTGGAATCCATCTTAAAAAGCCTCTCTAGAACCACTGTTTTTGTTTTGGCGTTAATCTCGATATTGAGCATCTTGAAAGTAGATGTTGCTCCTTTGGCTGCTGGTGCTGGGATCGTAGGTATTATTATTACGCTAGGTACTCAAAGTCTCGTGAAAGATCTACTTACGGGATCTTTCATTTTGATTGAAAATCAATTTGATGTTGGTGATGTGATTACTATCAATAACGTTTCTGGAACTGTAGAAGAGATGAGTCTGCGGACTACCATCTTGCGTTCTGTAGATGGCAATATCCACATTATTCCCAATGGCCAAATCAACATAGTCACGGTCCTAACAGAAGACTGGTCTCGTGCCGTTCTAGATATTCCTGTAGCTCAAAGTAGTGATATAGAACGGGTGACTCATCTATTGCAAAATATTAATCAGAGGATGAGGGAAGAAGAGCATTGGAAGAGTCTAATCCTGGAAGACCTAAAGGTTCTAGGCGTTGAGAGCTTTGCGGAAAATGCGGTGACGATTAGGAGCCTGTACAAAACCATTCCTGGCAAGCAATGGGAAGTAGCACGAGAGTTTCGGCGTCGGGTTCAAGAAACTTTTATTCAAGAAGGGATCACGATTCCCCCTGTCAATAGACCCGGAGTCTAGTTCTTTTTTCTCTATTATCTAGAAATTCCCTATCACCAGAACCCGAGCTTTGTTAAAATCTATCAGCCTTGCACTTGCCCCAAAATCTAACTGGCATGGAATCTCTGACCCCAGCCCAACGTCTACAAAAGCTCCCTCCCTACGTCTTCGCCCGCTTGGATGAACTCAAAGCGCAGGCGCGGGAGCAGGGCATTGACCTGATTGATTTGGGGATGGGCAATCCAGATGGTCCTGTCCCGCAAGCCGTCGTCGATGCGGGGGTAGAGGCGATGAAAGATCCTGCCAATCACCGTTATCCTCCTTTTGAAGGCACGCCTAGTTTCCGTAAAACTATCGCCGAATGGTATCAGCGGCGCTATCAAGTAGAACTAGACCCCGAGAAAGAGGCCTTGCCGCTATTGGGCTCTAAAGAGGGCCTAACCCATTTGGCTTTGGCCTATATTGATCCTGGGGATGTTGTCCTCGTGCCCAGTCCAGCCTACCCTGCTCATTTTCGGGGTCCGCTGATTGCTGGAGGAGAGATTTATCCTTTGCCGATGACAGAAGCGAATAGCTGGCTTTTTGATCTGGATGCAGTTCCTGAAGAGATTGCTGAAAAGGCCAAGGTTCTCTATTTCAACTATCCGAATAACCCGACTGCGGCTACGGCCCCCCGCGAGTTCTTTGAGAAGGTAGTAGATTTTGGTCTACGTCATCACATTCTCTTAGTTCATGACCTCTGTTATGCAGAATTGGCTTTTGACGGTTATAGGCCCGTTAGCATGCTGCAAATTCCGGGAGCAAGGGAGATTGGCGTTGAGTTTCACACGTTGAGTAAGACCTACAGTATGGCGGGCTGGCGGGTCGGCTTTGTCGTCGGTAACCGCGAGATTATTCAAAATCTGCGCACCCTTAAGACTAACCTGGACTATGGTCTGTTCGCCGCTATTCAGAAAGCAGCAGAAACGGCGCTTCAACTGCCAGACACGGAGATTGTAGCTGTCCAGGACCGCTACCGCAGCCGTCGAGATTTCATGCTCAAAGGCTTTGGGGAACTCGGATGGCCTGTGGACCGTTTTGTCACCCGGGCAACGATGTATCTCTGGTTGCCCGTACCCGCCGGAGAAACCTCAACCGATTTTGCCCTCAGGCTTTTGGAAAAAACGGGAGTGGTCGTCACGCCAGGGAGCGCCTTTGGTGAAGGTGGAGAAGGATATATGCGGGTCAGTCTGATTTGTAATGAAGACCGGATGACCGAGGCACTCAATCGAATGAAGGAATCAGGTATCCGCTTTGATTAAGCCCCTTGTGCAGTTTTCGCTCCTCTTGTCTCTGTTAACAGTGAATATGCCCCTCCTTCAACCCGCTATGGCTCAAGAAGAACAGAATATTACCTATGCCAGTGATGGTCTTAAGGTCAAAGCAAAGATCTTCTGGCCCGCTGGGAAAGGTCCCTTTCCTGGGGTGATCTATAACCATGACGGGGTCAAGGGATTATCCACGTCTACCATTGCGCGCTGTCAAGAATTGGCCCAGCAAGGCTATGCCGTCATCGCTCCTACCTACCGGGGGGAGGATGGCTCTGAGGGAACGATTGAAGTAGCGCAGGGTGAAGTGAACGACGTTCTGAATGCGCTGAATCTATTTAGAGCGATGCCCCGAGTAGATCCTAAACGGATTGCTTTTGTCGGTACTAGTCACGGTGCATTGGTCAGCCTGCTGGCTGCAACCAAGACGGATAAAGTCAAAGCCCTTGTTTTTGGTTATGGCGTGGCCGATATCTACAGCTGGTTTGACTATCTCAAAGAAAGCAAGCAGTTAGGAGATGATGCGCTTACGCAACAGGTCTATGGCAAAGGCCCTAAGGATAAACCAGAAAACTTCCGAATCCGTCATGCCCTTACCATCCTTCCTAACCTCCGGGTTCCAGTCCTTATTCTGCAGGGGGATAAAGACAAAATTGTTCCTTTAGAGCAGGGGCAGATTCTCCAAACCAAACTTACTAACCTCCACAAGTCCTCGGTCTTGAAAACCTATCCCAACAGCGGCCATGGCTTCTTGATCTATCAAGAACGGGAAATCAAGCGCCATGGGGCAGACTCTGTAGAGTACAAAGAATCTCGCGCAGCCTGGGGTGAGATGATGACCTTCTTGGCTGAGAAATTACGCTAGCCATAAAAACTAGTTCTGGCGGACTGTTTTGTAGAGTCTCTGACGCAAGAACGACAGGCTTACCCACTTCATTGGGAAGTACAGGCTGGCAATAACGACAAAGGTTACGGCAATGACTACTAGAGGCCGTTTCATGACGAGGTCATCTAGGATGTCACCCGCCAGGTTATGAGGCTGCGTTACTAAATCCCAGCTATTAAATCTTTGGAATCTTCCGAGGTAGATGCCAAGGGCGCTTAGGCCGTGGATCAGAAACTCTATCCCCAGCGTCCAGCGTTTCCATCCTTGGCTACTTAGGTAATGACCTAGATTGATCAGAGAAAGAACATAGGCTTCAAAGCCAATGAAAAAGAAGATCAGATAGGAAGGGAGGACGATCAGAGTAATCAGATACACCGAAGAGTAACGCCGCACATCTTCAATTAGATGAATTATATCTGTTAAGACATAGGGTGCATTGGGCAAGAACGCTAGAAATATCAGGGCTCCCATCCACCAGAGCACGGTATGCGGACGAGTTCGACGGAATAGCCAAATACTCAATCCTAAGGGAATCAGCGCTAAAAACAAGTTCCAAGCCATCCAATCAAGATTTTGATAAAGGGCTTCTAGAGCAGAGGGTAGCCAATTCAGCAGTTGAGATTTCATGGACTAAACACGTATTGGACAAGAATATTGAGCATTTAAAAAGCTACGGTGATTTTCGCATCTTAGGAAGTTCATTTCTAGCACATTCGCAAAAGCGAGAAAAAGAGTCATGCTAGACAGCGCATCTCGGTCTAGCTATTTTCACAACTTAGCAGTCTCTGTATCAACTCCTGGTGTCACTCAACTAAGATTTGTGCTCAAATTCGTTGGAATAACCTCAAAATGAAGAGATGGATCTCGATTGGCGGTTACTTATTTCCGGATATGTTCAGGGCGTTTTTCCAATGGCGAGCGAGACAGGAGCCATTCGCTGGTATGCGCCAGACCCGAGAGCTATTTTCGAATGGGAAAGCTTTCATGTGCCCCGCAGACTTGCTGAAACCCTTAAGAAAGATCCCTATCGGATTACCATAGACCAAAATTTTGCTGGGGTCGTTAAGGGCTGCGCTACACGAGAAACGACTTGGATTTCTAAGGATATCGAGCGGATTTATTTTGATCTGTATGAACGGGGTTTTGGGCACAGTATTGAAGCTTGGCAAGGCGATGAATTGGTAGGTGGGCTGTATGGCGTAGCTTTAGGGGGTGCTTTTTTTGGTGAATCTATGTTTCATCGAGCCACGAATGCTTCCAAAATCGTTCTCTGCCATACGGTCAACCACTTGAAAAAACAGGGTTTCGTTCTATTTGATATTCAATACGTCAATCCTTTTTTGGAACAGTTTCATCCCACAGAAATTTCTTTAGAAGAATATTTGGAACGGTTAGCTGCAGCGTTGACGTTGAGATCGACGTTTTTGTAGGAGCTGATTAAAAGGGCATTTTTTAAGCTCTTTACCAAAGGCTTAACTGGAGCCTATTTTCTTTCCCTGACACAGTGACACGGACACGATTGCAGGTCTGCGTAAGGATTTTTAACCTACGAAACAGAAAGCTTAAGGTACCTTCGATCATGCGTGTCTAAAGAAAATTGGAAGAGTTATAAAATATAGGTTAGGGGGTTGCATGAGCGTCCAGCTTGCACAGATGCTCCGTGAGGGCACTAAGAAATCTCACACCATGGCAGAAAGCACAGGTTTTGTTGCCTGTTTTCTGAAAGGTACCGTCGAGAAAAATTCTTACCGGAAATTGGTATCCAGCCTGTACTTTGTTTACAGTGCGATGGAAGAAGCGATAGAAGAGCATCGCAACCACCCTATCGTTGGCAAATTTTACTATCCTCAACTATTCCGCAAGTCCTCTCTGGAGCGCGACTTAAGCTATTATTTCGGCCCCAACTGGCGTAGTGAAATTCAGCCATCAAAAGCGACGGTTGCTTATGTTGATGGGATTCGGCGGTTGGCGCGAGAAAATCCGACCCTCCTGGTTGCTCATTTTTACACCCGTTATATGGGAGACCTCTCTGGAGGTCAGATCCTCAAGAATATTGCGGTGAAGGCCATGGGCCTGAATGACGGACGTGGGGTAGCGTTTTATGCCTTCGACGCCATTCCTGATGAGAAGGCTTTCAAAAATGAGTACCGTCAGGCGATGAATCAGCTCCCAATCGATGAGGCTACGGCTCAAGCGATTGTGGACGAAGCGAATGAAGCATTCCATATGAATATGAACCTTTTCAAAGAATTGGAAGGCAATCTGATTATGGCGATTGGCAAGATTCTGTTCAATTCCCTGGTCGGCCGTCGTGGCAAAGCCGCACAGGGACAGCCAGTCCCCGCAGAATAACACCCAGCCATTTTTAAATTCGGTAGGGGCGATTTGTAAATCGCCCCTACCAGAAATTCAATGTTCAAAAACAGATTTAAAAACGGCCCCAGCCGTCACAAAAATAATTGTCCAAGCAACCAAATATTTACCCCCGCAATCATCAGCCCGACAATCCAGGCTAATCCCTTGACCCAAGAAGGGTTCACCAACGCACCCATCATCTGGCGATTGCCTGTGAAGAGAATCAAAGGAAATACCGCGAAGGGAAGCTGCAGACTGAGGACCACCTGGCTAAGTACGAGCATTTTGCCAAGGCTCTCTTCTCCAAAGTAAATAATGCCTACCAAAGCAGGGATAATAGCTAGCCCGCGCGTAATTAAACGTCGAAGCCAGCAGGGAATCTTTAAATCCAGAAACCCTTCCATGATAATTTGACCGGCCAAGGTGCCTGTAAAAGTAGAACTTTGCCCAGCGGCCAGGAGTGCAAAGGCAAAGAGTAGACTGGCGGCACCTGTTCCCAGTAGAGGGGTCAGAAGGCGATAGGCGTCTTGAATCTCCGCGACATCTTGGTTCCCAGAAAAGTGAAACGTCGCAGCAGAGACGATTAAGATTGCTGAATTGACCAGCAGGGCAAAAAATAAGGCAATAGTTGAATCCAAGGTCCCATAACGGAACGCCTCGCGTTGATTATCGAAAGAGCGGGTCTGCACGATAGATGAATGCAGATAGAGATTATGGGGCATTACGGTCGCCCCTAAAATGCTGACAGCAAGGTAGAGCATCTCAGGATTTTGGAGAATTGCTGCCTGTGGCACGTAACCCCGCGCAACGGCAGACCAATCCGGCTGGGCAAACAAAATTTCCACTAGGAAACAACCACCAATCAGAGTGACCAATCCCAATATCAATACTTCTAGCCAGCGAAAGCCTTTTCCCTGAAGTGCAAGGACTATGAAGATATCCAGGGCTGTAATGCAGACGCCTGCAACCAAGGGAATATTAAAAAGCAACTTCAGGGCCAGGGCACTCCCCAAAAGTTCAGCCAAATCGCAGGCAATAATCGCAATTTCTGCCAATACCCAAAGAAAAAGACTCACAGGCCGACTAAAGGCACTGCGGCATACTTGGGCTAGGTCTTGCCCTGTGGCCACTCCCAACCGAACGCAGAGAGACTGAAGGAGCACGGCCATCAGATTGGATAGAAAAACCACGCTCAGCAGGGCATAGCCGAACTGGGACCCCCCAGCAATGTCTGTGGCCCAGTTTCCTGGGTCCATATAGCCAACGGCTACTAAGTAACCTGGCCCGAAAAAGGCCAGCAGCGTTCTCCAAGTGCTTTTGCCTTGGGGAACGGCAACTGTGCCCCGAATTTCTGAAGGGCAGAAGGGAGCTGTGGGCTTTTTGGGAAGACTCCATTGGATCATGAAGGTATCCGCTCGTGTGTAAGCCTTTGCTGCCGCTAGGAGACTGCAACAACATCAGTATTGCAAGGCTATCGCAACTTCAGAGCTTGTGCTACTTAAAAATAGACTCTTTCTTCTTTCTTTAAAGTTTTTTACCTGTAGATAATCTGAGTGAGGCCGACGAATTATATGGGCAAACTGCTTCAAATACGTCAAGATGAAAAGAGCATCCCGTGGAAAATCGTCATGTCAAAAGAACAAAAGAGTAATAGAGAAGCTAAAAAGCCAAAGGCTCAGTCTAAAAAACAAAAGAAAGAAGCTAAAAATAATGGTGGGCTTGGCATTAAGCCAGCCTAACGGTCACCCGATCTATCTAAACGAGGGAAGTCCGTTAGAGAGATGACGATTTGCCTCTACGTCTAACGTTGCTATTGATCATCTACGGCGGATGTCGATAAGCTGCGGATTAATTAGGTCTCTTTGGAGGAGTGTCATTTGATGAAAGAGGCTAGTAATGTCTTGGGAGGAAGGCTGGAACTCTGCTGCACTTCCCCCATGACTGGATTTTATCGAGATGGAATGTGCACCACAGGCGGTGGAGATGTTGGCACGCATGTGGTCTGTGCACAAGTCACCGAAGAGTTCCTTGCCTATACCAAGTCGAGAGGCAATGATTTGAGCACGCCTGCTCCCCGGTTTAGTTTTCCCGGTTTAAAGCCTGGAGACCGTTGGTGCTTGTGTGCTTCTCGATGGAAAGAAGCCTTCGATGCTGGAGTGGCTCCTCCTATCGTCTTGGCCTCAACCCATGCGTTAGCGTTGGAATATGCTTCTTTGAGTGAACTTAAGCAACATGCACTCGATCTTGCTTAGTTTAAGCGCGGAAGCCTCCACAGGTTCTAGCTCCAGAGCCATTCCTGGGAATCCATCTGCTGGGCTACCCTACCAAGATCCTTAATTCTGCCTCTCCGAGACTTTCCAGAAAAATCTCATTTTGCTTCTGATTAAGTAGTACTCCTTTTTCATCAAAATCGGGAAGGCGCAGCAGTTGCTCTGGCTGCTCTCTATCCATTACTGTCTTGAGGTATGGATTTCCCCCGTAGCTTGCAATGATAATTTCTACTGCTCTGTCCTCTGTCCACAGATAGAAAACATATTGCTGATTAAAAATAGCTTGTACTGCCTGCTCTTGGGTAAGCAACCAGCCATATCCTCCGATATGAGAAATACATTCATGAGGATTTTGCCGAGATGTCTTGGTAGTGCAAGTCACCTGCATCTTACAGGTAGTCACTATCATTCAAGTTCTCCCAGGGAAGAAGAATTAAGAGAAAATTAAGAATGGCTTACTTTTGTTTATTCCCCTGTAAGGAGCCAGCTTGGATGAATGTTATACACTTCATAAAGGCGAGAAAGAAATTCCACGTTAGGTAATTTTTCCTCTCTCTCATACTGAGCCAGAGTACTTTCACAAATTCCAAGTTCATCGGCGAATTGCTTTTGAGAAAAAGGAAAACGCACATGAGAAATACGAGAACCAAAACCAGCAGGCTTGTTCAGAGTAGGCAGAGAAAAACTTTTGATCATGTCTTAGTGAACCTTTGGTAGAACTAGCTATCTTGGCCTGAGTAGAGATATTTCAATTCTTAGTATCAGGTTATACATGATTGCCCGTGCTGTCTCTCTGAAATTTGCTTAATATACCTTAATCTTGCTCAAGTTCTAGAGACTGTTCCGATAGTCCCTAGGTGTCGTTCTAAGAAAACGGCGAAAGAGCGTAGTAAAGTGACTTTGACTCTGAAATCCAACTTGTTGTGTGATTTCTATAATAGACAATTCCTTCTTAGCTAATAACTGTTTTGCCCGCTCAATCCGACAATTGGTTACATACTGATGGGGAGGCATTCCGGTAGATTGCTTAAACAAACGTGCGAAATGATAGGGACTGATATGAACAAGCGAGGCCAGTTCGGTCAAACTTAAGTTGTGGTGTAGATAGTCATTGATGTAGTCTATAACCTGCTGTAATCTATATCGAGATAGACCACCTGTATATTCTTGGATAACCTGTTTGTGAACGGTGTAATGTCGCAGAAGGTGAACAGATAACAGGGTCCCTGCTGTTTCAGCATAGAGGCGACTTCCCTCTTTATTGGACTTGAGTTCCGACATAAGCGATAGCCCAAGACCTTGAATCAGGGGATCTTTGGTTCCTAATTGAGGCTTCAGCTCAATTTCTTGGCCTGTTGTAGATTCAAAAACAACCTGCTGCATGAATGCAGGATCAAGGTAGAGATGAATGAATTCAACGTCCCCTTGCCAACGCATCTTTTGGGGCTGATGAGCAGGAGATATTCCTATATCACCACTCTGTTGAAGTCCATCCTGAAGACAGCCATCTTCTGCCAATAACTTCACTGTGTTCGAGTGACCTGCGTGGAGATGGATAGTGTGCTCTGCAAGGAAAAACTCAGGAGTTTCATGAGTTGGTTGGTGGCAGTAACTTGCGCAAAGACCCTTCCATCCGGCCCCCCCACTAGAAAATGTGGGTAGATTAGGAACAACTCGTAAAATGTCACTTTCTGACGCTGGACTAAGCGCTGTAGATTTTTCTAGGGATCTTTGTTTTATCATTTTGGCCTCTTCTTTGTGTCAGCCCTGTGTCGAATGTATGAAAGCGATGGAGTCTTAGAATTTAGGTGTCCTCAACTATGTAGAGATGATTTCTAACTACAGCTACTCTATTTTTCCTACAGTATTCTCGCATCCCTCTACCGACTGATACTCTAATTATTAATGCATATTGTTTTTAACAGGAATAGTTCTAACTAGGAGCAATAGAAAGGAGCAAAAAAATGCTAAATTCTTCGAGAAACTCGGATTATTCTTCCAACAATTTTTAGTCTTTGTGTCGATTCATTCGGGTTTATTGTCCATGACTCGTACGCTGGATTATCACTAATGACTTTAATTGAACTTCCAGAAAAGCGTTGCAACCGTTTAATAATCAGGGCATCTTCTACTTGTAATGCATAGATTCCATCGCGGACGGTAGTGTCCTTGCAGTTGACTATGACCATATCACCGGGAGAGAGAGTCGGTTTCATGCTTTCCCCCTCTATATCAATCAGGCGGAGGTCTTCTGGCTCTGCTTGAAATTGACGGAGCGCCCAACTTTTCTTGATAAAAACAAGTTCTCCTTCTTTCTGGTCTCTCAAGCTGCCATAGATAGGAATAGACACATAGTCTTCTAGAAGGGAAATTGGAGGCTCTGTGGCCGCTGGACTCCTGGATTCACCAGTAAGGAGCCAAGTAGGGTCGACTCCGTAGACTTCATAGATGCGGGTTAGTAATTCTGAATCGGGAAGGCGTTCTTCCTTCTCGTACCGAATCAGAGTGTTTTTGTGAATTCCTAGAGAATCGGCGAACTTGCCTTGGGTGACGCGAGAACGAACCTGAGTGATGCGAGCACCGATGCCACGAGAACTAGATGCACTAGACGGACAAGACGGACTGGACGGAGAAGAACGTTTCATTGCGCTTTGGTGACCTGATATCTACAAATTTCCCTATGCATAACGCGATATTCAGTGGTGAAGTGATCCTGTGGCTAGATTTGTGGTTTTCTCTGTGAATTTGCTATCTCAGTAGACAATATTACGAAATATCCTATATTTCGTCTTCCTAGTTCTTGCTAAATCTCCCTTATTCTTGCTTACAAACGTTCTCTATAAGCACTAGGGGTTATACCAACAGAACGGCGAAATAAATTGGTAAAGTGGCTCTGACTTTGAAGGCCAATTTGCTGTGTGATCTCTAGTATAGATAGATCTTTGTTGGCGAGTAACTGCTTTGCTTTCTCGATCCGGCATGTGGTCAAATATTGATGAGGCGGAGCGCCTATGGACTGTTTGAATAGTCGGGCAAAGTAGTAGGGACTCATCTGCGCAATAGCCGCCAGTTTGACTAAGCTCAAGTCTTGATCTAGGTGGCCTTCGATGTAGTCTATTACTCGTCGCAGTTTGTACTCAAACATCCTATCCGCATGTTCCGCTATGTTTTGGTATTACTTTTATAATCTCTCTAAAAAGAGTGAGACCAGGAATCCTTTCCTAGAGAGTCTTTTTAGAATTAGCTGCGATTCCTCTTGGGCCAGTGCTTTCGCTTTCTGTGGAATGAATAATCACAGTAATGCACCTTAGTCTAGTAGTAACTTTGTACTGTTGTCTTGCCAATTCTTGCCAAAAGTACAGAACGCACTTTTAATTTCTTGAAACTTAATTATGACAATATAAGAGCAAAACGTGCCGCTCCAAATCTGAAAATTTAACTGCTGAATGATTTTTGAGCTAGAAGGGGATTGGGCTACTAAAAATGTACTAACTTCACAACTTATTGGCTCATGGTGTGACAAACTCAACGGCTTTGCTGGTCCATCGTTAAACATTCATATATACTTGAAAAGTAACAGCCATCCATGAAATTAGCAGATTTTAGTTTAGAACACTTGTTCCAGTTCAATCAGAATTTAGTCTTCGCCGATACCTATTTTTTGTATAGCAGGACACTTTCTAACTGTCAATCAGGTGAAAAATATCAGACTAAAGTTGGCAAGAGATGCTTTTATTATCACAAGCCTAATCAATTGCTCTCCATCTAGTAGTTGCAATAGAAGGAGTGGGTCCGGCCTGCACTGCTCCAGGATACTTAAAAATGTGCGTGCCTGGCTACTGATGATGTGCAAACGCTATTAGTTTTGATGTGATTTTACAGTCGCAGTCTAGGCAAGGCTACAGCAGGTAGAGGGCTCCAAGGGATTTCTGAGTCACTGCTCTCCACTCAGTGCTCTATCAGCAAGTTAAGCTAGGCTGATAGCTCTTTCTCTATTTTCCTATGGTTCCTATCGGAGACTTTAACCCCAGTAAGCAGACCCCTTTTGTGGTTTATCTGCTCTTGGCCGCTAATATTCTGGTGTTTCTCTATGAAGCAGTTAATCCTAACCTGAATCAATTTTTTAACCAGTGGGCGATTATTCCCGCCAAGGTTACTCCAGCGCTAGAGGCCCTACTTAGTGGGCAAATCCAGGCGTTGCCCTATTTAGTCCCTCTGTTCACCGCAATGTTTTTGCATGGGGGCTTTCTTCACCTTGCAGGAAACATGTTGTTTCTATGGATCTTTGGAGACAACGTAGAGGACCGTTTAGGGCATGTGGGCTTTCTGATTTTCTATTTGACCTGTGGGATTTTTGCCACCTTAGTTCAAATTTGGGGTAATCCTACTTCTCAGATTCCAAACCTCGGTGCCAGTGGAGCGATTGCTGGAGTGCTAGGCGCTTATATTGTGCGTTTCCCTTCCGCAAAGATTCGGGCCATTTTTCCCCTAGGCTTTATCCCGATTCCCTTTAGCGTGCCTGCCATTGCTTTTATCGGATTCTGGTTTGTTCAACAGGCTTTTTACAGTCTTGCCAGCTTGGGACCTCGTACCCAAACGGGTATGGAGTCTGGGGGGGTTGCCTATTTAGCCCATGCGGGGGGCTTTCTTATCGGAGCTTTACTCATTTGGCTCTTTGACCGTGAGCCTACCTATAGGTACTAATAAGCCGTGCTCACCAGCCGTCAGAATCCTCTCGTTAAAGAAATTGTCAAACTTCAAGAGCAAAAAGAACGCCAGCGTACGGGTTTAATGCTGCTAGAAGGGACAAACCTTCTAACAGAAGCGGTGGCTATGGGCTGGACGCTCGAAACAGTCTGCTATACCGAGGCTTGGGCTGAACGGTATGGAGATCTGCTGAAGGACGCGCTTGTTCATCGTCTGGAATGTGTGACTCCCTCTGTCATGGAAGCCTTGAGCACGACCGTTACGCCGGATGGGGCTGTGGCTACAGCCTTCAGAAAACTCCTGGATTGGCAGACCCAACTGACTCAGGGCACCCTTTGCGTCATTGCTGAAACCCTCCAAGATCCAGGAAATCTGGGCACGTTGCTCCGCACGGCCACGGCCACTGGCGCCAGCGTCATTCTCAGTGCCGATAGTGTAGACCCTGCGCATCCAAAAGTCCTACGGGCTACGGCTGGGCAATGGTTCCGTCGTCCTCCAGCTATAGCGACCGATCTGCTAGCCGTTATAGATTTCTGTCAGCAGCAGGGGATTCTCACCTATGCCACTACTGGACAGGCCGGCCGCTGCTTTTGGGATTTTGATTATCGGGGTCCTGTGGCTTTTGTTTTGGGTAATGAAGGTAGAGGATTGAGCCCAGAACTTCTGAGTCATATTGAACATCAGGTCTCGATTCCGATGGTCGCTGGGGTGGAGTCCCTCAATGTAGGGATTTCGGCAGCGCTCTTGCTCTATGAGGCTTATCGCCAGAGAACAGGGCCGCTGTAATCTACGTATTTATATCGGCGATGATGACCCGACAATCGCTAGACTAGATTAACTAATGGATACAAGCCTGAATGAGCGTATCTGTCCGTTTCATGCCTGATGATGTGATTGTAGAAGCTAAGCCAGGAGAGTCTTTGCTGCTAGTAGCTCGCCGAGCCGGAATTACTATTCCCACCGGCTGTTTGATGGGCTCATGCCATGCCTGTGAAGTGGAAATTGAAGGCCAAGGGCCTGTCTGTTCGTGCTTAACCTCGATGCCCAATCGGTCGATTACGGTCCAACTTTACTCCGACCCCACATGGTAACGAGCCATGAAATTTGTACTAAAAAAGCTGATTCGTGCCTATCAACTGCTGATTTCTCCATTCTTGGGCCAAAATTGCCGTTTTTTTCCTAGTTGCTCTCACTATGCTCTAGAAGCCATCGAAATCCATGGTTCTTTGCGGGGGACAGGGCTTGCCCTCACTAGAATCTGCCGCTGCCATCCATTCCATCCCGGTGGTTATGACCCTGTTCCTCCCCGCACTTCATAGCGCGGTTGTGAGGAATCATTACAATTTGGTGAAATCGGGTAGCTTCTGTTGGGGGTTTCGTAAGATGGCCTTACGAGAGAATTCTCCTAATATAAATGCTCACGCAGATGCTTACGGATCAACATTTTGTCTGGCTCCTTATCGGGCTAGGTTGCTTCTATGCTTCGCTTCAGTTTTGGCTGATTAGAAAGGCGCTCAAGCAACATAATCAGCGCTTACAGAGCGTTCATGCCCACTATCCCCGGACGCGCAAAGCCCCAGGAACGCATTCCTATTGCTCCCGCTGCAGATACTTCGCCAATAGTAGTTTCTTGGTCTGTACGCCCCATCCCGTGGGTTGGTCCGAGCTAGAGCGTCAGTGCCAGGATTTTGACTCTATCCTCCCTGAAGAGAAACCGCAGGACCTCTAGCGATACAATAGAAATCGTCCCTATCGCTTGTTTTTCATGGCTTCTGTAGACTCTGACCTATTGCGTAGTGCGGATCCTGATCGTCTTGTTCGGATTCGTCACACCACCAGCCATGTCTTGGCGATGGCGGTGCAGTCGCTTTTTCCGGAAGCGAAAGTGACGATTGGACCGTGGATTGAAAATGGTTTCTACTACGACTTCGACCGTGCGCAACCCTTTACTCCAGAGGACTTGAAGCGGATCAAAAAAGAGATGATCCGCATCATCAATAAGGATATGCCCTTGATTCGGGAAGAAGTTTCTCGTGAAGAGGCCAAAGCCCGGATTGAAGCTCTGCATGAATCCTATAAGTTAGAAATTTTGGAAGGGCTCCAAGATCCAATCAGTATTTATCATGTGGCGGACCAATGGTGGGACCTCTGTGCTGGTCCTCATTTGGAGCGTACTGGTCAAATTCATCCCAAAGCCTTCGAGCTAGAATCCGTGGCTGGAGCCTACTGGCGCGGAGATGAAAAAAGAGCCCAACTCCAGCGCATTTACGGCACAGCCTGGGAAACGCCTGAGCAGTTGGAGGAATATCAACGACGCAAGGAAGAAGCCAAACGCAGAGACCATCGCAAGCTGGGCAAAGAACTGGGCCTTTTTATCTTTAGTGACTTGGTCGGTCCTGGTTTACCGCTATGGACGCCCAAGGGTACAGTTTTACGCTCTACCTTAGAAGATTTCCTCAAGAAAGAGCAAGTCAAGCGAGGCTATCAAGGCGTGGTTACACCCCATCTTGCTCGCACAGACCTGTTTAAAACTTCTGGTCACTGGCAGCTCTATAAAGACGATATGTTCCCGCTGATGGGCACCAATCCTGACGATGATTCGGAAGGGTTTGTCCTGAAGCCGATGAACTGCCCACACCACATTCAGATCTATAAGTCTGAACTCAGGAGCTATCGTGAACTTCCGATGCGACTAGCCGAATTTGGTACGGTTTATCGCTATGAGCAGTCTGGAGAACTGGGGGGCTTAACCCGCGTTCGTGGCTTTACGGTGGATGATGCCCATCTCTTTGTCATGCCCAGTCAGTTGGATGACGAGTTTCGCAAGGTGGTAGACCTGATTCTCTTTGTCTTCAAGGCGCTGCATCTGGAAGATTTCAGTGCACGTTTGAGCTTCCGCGACCCAGACTCAGATAAATATATGGGCTCCAGCGAAGCCTGGGACAAAGCCCAGGGCGCGATTCGTCGAGCGGTGCAAGACCTGGGGATGAACCACTTCGAAGCTATAGGCGAAGCGGCTTTCTATGGTCCAAAACTAGATTTCATTTTCCGCGATGCCCTCGGTCGAGAATGGCAACTAGGTACGGTGCAGGTAGATTATCAATTGCCCGAACGCTTTAGCTTAGAGTACGTCGCCGAAGACGGTAGCCGCCAGCGCCCGGTGATGATCCACCGCGCTCCTTTTGGTTCGCTAGAGCGCCTGATTGGAATCTTGATTGAGCAATATGCGGGTGATTTTCCGCTATGGCTATCTCCAACCCAAGCCCGGATTATCCCAGTCACGGAAGAACATCTTAGCTACGGCAAAGACCTGCAAGAGCAACTTCTCGCCCAAAACATCCGCGTAGATATAGACGATAGCGGAGAGCGGATCAGCAAGAAAGTCCGCAATGCCGAAAAAGCGAAAGTCCCCTACATGCTGGTCGTCGGTGACAAAGAAGTAGCTTCAGAGGCAGTCAGTGTCCGCACCCGCGCAGAAGGAGAACTAGGTGCCCTTCCCGTCAGCGAACTGATCGCACAGATGGTCGAGAAAGTGAAAACAATGGGGTAACAAAATCCCTTCGACTCCGCACGTGAGCTTCTCGGCTTCGCCTACCTGTTCAATCTGCCTACGGCAGCAGGTACCTTGTGCCGGACACGCTTACAGGGAGCTGTCCCGTAGGGACTGAGGGTCCAAGACTGAAGGTTATGCAAAATCCCCCTCTCCCTTGGGAGAGGGGGGAAGGGGGGTGAGGGCTCTAAACCTTCGTCAGTTCTAGCTTCTCTTTGACGGCTAACAGTGCTGCCCAACGAGGATCAACGCCTGAATCGTTAGAAGTTTCAGAGGCCGTAGAAAAACTGGATTCGCGACGTGGTTGAGCCTGGCGCGCTCCACCCCCGGCAGGTGACTTGCTCCGAGGACGATTGACCCGTCCAACGGATTCTGAAGTTTCAGGAGCCTTGGCTTGGGCAATCTCTACCTTAAGCGCTTTGCCTTGGAAATCTTGGCCGTTGAATTTTTCGACCATGGTTTGAGCCAGTTCGGTTTCTTCGATGGTGACGAAACCAAAACCACGGCACTTGCCTGTTTTATGGTCTGTGACTAGTTTGACGGAAACTACCGCACCCACTTGAGTAAACAACCCTTCAATTTCTTGGGCTGTAGTAGTTTCAGACAAATTACCTACATATACACGCTCAGTCATTACTTAACTCCTGGAGAATCATCACACAGCTCTGTCTCTTCCTGTCACAAACTTTGTCTTCGGGGAATGAAATATAACTGCATGTCTTTAAATTGTGGGAAAACTGATTTTTAACCCCAGACAAACATACCATAAGGAACGGTTAGGCTTATGCGTATGCGTCTACTACTTGAAAAAAGTATTCCTTTATCGCTTCTGCCGGACCCTTGCTATCTGGTTGGCGGGACTGTCCGAGATGCCTTGGTCGCACCTCCAAGGACTAAACAAGAGTGTCCTAAACAAGATTTAGATTTAGTAGTTCCTACCGGAGCTATTGCTCTGGCGCGCAGGTTAGCAGACGCTTTGGGGGCGGGATTCGTTGTTCTAGATGAAGTCCATCAGATTGCACGGGTGGTACTTGATAGCGGCACGACGCTGGATATTGCGGAACAAGAAGGTCCTTCGATTGAAGTGGACTTAGGGCGGCGAGATTTTACCTGTAATGCAATTGCCTATGACCTACAGCGAGAAGTCTTGATTGATCCATTCAACGGCAAACGAGATTTGGACCAGCGCCTCGTGCGCATGGTTCAGGCAAAAAATTTGCTCGAAGACCCTTTGAGATTCCTGCGCGCCTACCGCATGGCTGCAAAACTGGACTTTACGATCGAATCCCGGACCCGCGAACTGCTCCAAGCCTCTAACGGGCTACTGGGGCAATCTGCGCCTGAACGGGTGAGGGATGAACTGGTTTACCTATTAGAACTCCCGGCGGGAACTGATTGGTTCTTAGCGGCTCATCAAGACGGGGTCCTCCAGCCTTGGTTACCAGAACTGAACGGACTAGAAAAAATTCCAGCCAACCTCCATCATCATCTGCCGCTTTTGGAGCATACCTTTGAGGTAATACGGCAGGTGGACCAGGTTTTGGATGACCTGGACCTGCGCGACAGTCTGGCGCACGTTCTTTCGGACCGGAGGACGGTCTACGTTACGACCAAGCTCGGAGCCTTGCTCCATGACATTGCCAAACCAGCCACCTATGTCCTGGACCCTGAAACCGGAAAGCCTAGTTTTTATCAGCACGAAAAAGTCGGCTCCGCGATGACCAAGGAAATGCTGACCAGGCTCAAATTTTCCCGCGAAGAAATCCGCTGGGTGACAGCGCTCGTAGAAATGCATCTACGCACAGGACAGTTGGTCATGCAAGGCGCTTCAGAAAGAGCCCTATATAGGTTAATGCGGGATGCACAGGAGAAACTGCCTGCTTTGGTGGTTCTGTCTTTAGCCGACCGTCGTTCCACCTGTGGCGAAGCGGTCACCGCTGAAATGCAAACCCAGTCGACGCTCTTTCATCAAGACCTCCTCGCCTGCTATTGGGCCCCTCCCCCAGAGAAGCCCTTCCTTTCGGGTAAGGATCTGATTGAACGCCTAGGGCTGACTCCTGGCCCCGTCTTTAAAGAGATTCTACAGGCGGTACAAGAAGCTCAAGCTTTAGGCGAAATCCAGAATTCTGAAGAAGCGCTGACCTTAGCGCAGCAGCTCGTAGTGGATGGAGCGAAGAAATCTTAGCTTCTACCGCGATCTAATATTTTGATATCTCTAAACGCTAATTGTTTAATTTAAAATATCTCAACAAGGCTTCATCTCTTGCAGGTCTTATATAAATTTCAATGAAAGCATTGAAGTCATTTAGAAAAGTGATTCTTGGGCAATCAGAAATGAGTAGCATTCCTCTAAATCCAAATCCCGTAAGACCTACCCGAAATTGAGCGGATGGGATGGAAAAGATTTTAAAATCAGAACCTATCTTTGAAAAGAGCTTCTATTTCTCGATTATTTAACAAGATCTTTTGATAAATACTTGACAGAAACCATAGGATTTCATAGCCTAATTTGATGTAGCAATTTTGTGGGTCTGTTCAAGTGTCTTGGGAGCATCAATCCGTACTGTTGAATGAAGTCGTAGCGGCCCTTGCTCCAGCGCCGGAAAAATATTATTTGGATTGCACCGTTGGTTTAGGGGGTCATAGCGAAGCGATTTTGCAATACCCCGAGACTCATGTTGTGGCTTTAGACCAGGACGGAGAAACCTTAGCCCAAGCCCGTTTGCGCCTTGCTGCCTACGGAGACCGCATTGTATTTCAGCAGGTCAATTTTGCTGATTTCGCTCCCAAGGGCCAAAAATTCGATGGTATTTTGGCAGACCTGGGAGTGAGTTCGCCCCAGCTAGACAATGGTGCGCGGGGCTTTAGCTGGCGCTTTGAAGCACCCTTAGATATGCGTATGGACCCTGAAGGACAGGAGCTGACAGCGGCAGACCTGGTCAATACCTACTCTTCCGAAGCCTTAGCCAATATTTTCTATGAGTATGGAGACGAGCGTAATTCTCGCCGCATTGCTCGTACGATCGTCGAACGTCGCCCGCTGACCACGACCACGCAGCTGGCTGAGCTTGTCGCCCGTTGCCAGCGAGGCTACCAAAAAATTCATCCGGCCACCCGCGTATTTCAAGCCCTACGGATTGCCGTGAATCGCGAGTTCGAAGTTTTAGAGCAGCTCCTTCAGAAGGCTCCCGATTGGCTTAAAGAAGGCGGTGTTCTCGTCATTATCAGTTTTCACTCTTCAGAAGACCGTAGGGTCAAACAGCAGTTTCGAGACGATGTTCGTTTAGAAGTCTTGACCCGCAAACCAGTGGTACCTACGGAAGAAGAACGAAAAGCTAATCCCCGTGCCCGCTCTGCCAAATTGCGTTGTGCCCAACGCATCCCTGTCGCCCCTGTGAGGAGTTTCTAAATGAATGCTGTCCGTCTTCCCGAACCCGATCCCCGACGCCGTCGCCAAGCGCGCATAGTCATTCCTAATGATATTCCTACTCCTGCTCGTATCGATCCTCCCCCGCAAACCCAGACAGTCGCTCCTCCAAGGGTTTATCAAGAACCAAGACCCCTGACACCGCCTCTGGTGCTGCTCACCCCTCCCGCTGAACCAACGCCCCTCTTCTTAGCTTTGGTCCGGGTTCGGCGCGCACTAACGGGTGTGTTGACCTTGAGCCTCGTGACGCTAGCGGCTGTTTACATGTCAACGGTCCAAGTGCAAAGTTCTTGGGCAACAGACTATAAGGCGCTCAATCAAATCCGCCAACAAACGCGTCAGATGCAAACGGCCACCGGGTTATTAGAAGGAAATTTAGCGAAGGAAACTAATCATCCTGCGCCCTTTGAACCAGCTCGTCCAGAACGGGTAGTACTCTTGCCCCTCCTCGCCCCTGAAACTACAACGCCCCCTGCATTGTCAGGAAGGTTAGAGAGTGCCTTACCTGCGGATCCTGTCACCATTCCTCTGGGATATTAGGAACATAAATGACCCAGTTGCGCACGGACAGAAATCGAGCAGGGGATACTGAGTCTAATGAATTCCAGCGTAGCCGTCTGGAAAAGATGCGTTTACGCCATGCTCGACAGACAAAACAACGCTATTCCTTTGTCGGATTCCTGTTTCTTCTTTTGACGGGCTACCTCAGCTGGACCCTCTTTCAGCTGCAAGTACTCAAGGCTCCAGATCTCCAAGCACGGGCGCTACAGCAGCAGACTAAAAAAGTGCAGTCCTATCTCCCCCGGCTATCTCTTTCAGACCGCAAGGGGGTTGCACTTGCGAATGATGAACCGATCTACGCGGTCTATGTCCATCCTTATCTCCTCGAAAAAGAGGCTAAAATCAAGTTTCGCGAGGACTTGAAGAAAAAGAGAACTACCCGTGACCAAGAAGCCTCTGCTTTTCCGAACTATGTGAAACGCGCCGCCGAAGGGCTGGCACCGATTCTCAAGACTTCTCAAGACAAGCTAGCCACCCAGTTGGCAGACACCTCCAAATCTACGATTTCTCTGACCCGTAATTTAGGCCAGGGAGAGATGGAACAAGTGGATGCCTTGAAGATTGCCGGTTTAGAAAAAGAAATGCGTAGACGCCGCGTGTATCCTACCGGGGAAGAATCGGCCAATATCGTCGGTTTTATTGACTATAACGGAGTTGGCCAGAGCGGTATTGAGCAGTTCTATAACCGTGCTTTGGCTGGTATTGATGATGAAAAACGGAAGCTCTACTTCAATGGTTTTGGACAAGTCCTCGCCAGCCAAACCCCCGAAGACTATTTTCAAACCGATGACCGCAATGTAGTGTTGTCCTTGGATATCCGGCTGCAACGGGCTGCTCATCTGGCCCTTGAGCAAGGAGTCAAAGAATATCGGGCAAAACGAGGGGCTGCCATCATTCTGGATCCGCGCAACGGAGAGATCCTGGCCTTGGCTTCTTCGCCTTCGTTTGATAACAATGCCTTGGCTAAGTATGATGCTCAGTCATTTAAGAATTGGACCGTCACTGAACTCTATGAACCAGGTTCCACCTTCAAACCTTTGAACATTGCCATGGGTTTGGACAGTGGACGCATCCATGCCAATGATGTGGTCTATGACGGGGGCAGTCTGACCCTCTCTAGACGAACGATCCGCAACGCGAATGGTCGAGGCAATGGCGCTATTTCAGTCACAGAAGTTTTGAAGCGTTCCAGCAATATCGGTATGGTCCGCTTGATGCAAAAACTGGACCACGGAGATTACTTTGACCGTCTCCGAGCTTTGGGCATTGGACGCCGGAGTGGGATTGATTTGCCGGGAGAGGCGGCGGGCGTTTTCAAGAGTAAAGCGCAGTTTGTCCGTTACCCGATTGAGTCCGCAACGGCGGCCTTCGGTCAAGGTGTCTCGATGACGCCCCTGCAATTGGTTCGTTTTCATGCGGCCCTTGCCAATGGTGGTTATTTGGTTCAACCCCATGTGGCGACCAAAATGACGAATAGCCAAGGCGAGGTCATCTGGAATCCCGAACTGCCTCCCCTGAAAAGAGTTTTTTCGGAAGAATCTACGCGCATTGTGCGTCAGATGATGACGCAGGTGGTCGAATCTGGAACCGGAACTTCGGCCAAAATCCCTGGTTATGAAATCTCTGGTAAAACAGGCACGGCTCAAAAGGTCAATCCTGATGGCAGAGGCTATATCCAAGGCAAAAAGATCACCAGTTTTATCGCCCATTTCCCTGCGGACAAGCCCCGCTACGTGGTTTTCGTAGTCATGGATGAACCAGGAATCCCTGGAGCTTTTGGTTCTACCACTGCTGCTCCAGTCGTCCGCAAAATCTTGCAAGAAATCATCTCCTATGACCGCATCCTTCCCAAAGGACCAATTCCCCTCCCCGGTCGCTTAGAAGATGACAAGAAAAAGGGTGAAAAGACTGGAGCACCGAAGGATTAGACCCCCGGCCCCCCAATGCTGGGGGGAGAAACATCCTTTTTAAACATTGCATACCAATTCTTCGAACGGCCTACGGCCTACAAAGTCCCCAAAGTACTCTTAGAGAGGCAAACTGTGGAGGAGTTAGGAAGCTTTGTGTAAGCCCTCATAAGCTCTTGAGGTCTAAATTTCCAGTATTTTTACTGATACGATTGGCTATGGAAGAATTTCTCTAACCACTCTAAAAAATGTCAGAATTTCATACGGATGGAGCCATTCTCGGCACTGATGAATCGCCTGACAAGCTCAATCGAACTGTCTTTGCTGAGTACATCGCTGATGTCATGCTGACGCTGCCAAAGGATTCTGGTTTTGTCCTCTCCTTAGAAGCACCTTGGGGGCATGGAAAAACTTCAGTCCTGAATCTGATTCAAAAGCGATTTAAAGAGAAAGAAGTAAAGAATCAGCCAATTGTCTGTAAATTTAATCCCTGGATGATGGGTAGTGCAGAAACACTGGTTCAAAATTTACTTGTGCAGTTGGCGGCCTCGATTGAACTCCCTGATCATGTTGAGGATGGGAAAAAAGCTGCAAAAGCATTGTTAACTTATTCCGAAATGTTTTCAGTGCTTAAGTTTGTTCCTGGCACTGAGCCATGGGCAACTCTAATTAAGGGTGTTTTTGAGGCTGTTGGTAAGTCAACAGAAAAAATTGCAGATCTTAAAAAATTGGATATTGAGAAACGTCGTGATGAAGTTGTAGAAGCTCTACGTGATCTTGATCAACAAATTGTCATTATTGTTGATGATATTGATCGCTTACCTCCGAAAGAAGTTTTTGAGATTGTGCGCCTAGTAAAAGCAGTCGCTGACTTTCCATGTGTCGTCTATATTCTTTGTTACGATCCTTCGTATGTTGAAGCATCCTTAAAGTCTGCACAAATTGAGGAGCCTGGACTTTATCTTGACAAAATTGTTCAAATGAAATTGAGTCTTCCTGTCATATCGGGAGATGATCTTGAGGCTTTGTTCGAGCAAGAATATGATGCACTCCCAAGAGAAGAGAATGTCTTTCCTAATATGGCAGAGAGGCTTAATAAACTTTGGTATCGTGGCCTCAGAGAAATTCTCGAAACACCACGAGATATCAAACGCCTCTTCAATAGAGTTCGTTTTGTTGAGCCTGGATGTCGAGGCAACGTGAACCGAGCTGATCTTCTTGCTTTACAGGCTATTGCGTTAAAAGCTAACAAGGTATATCAGCATCTTTGTAAAAAAACAGAAGCATATATAGGGGTCGATATACATCGTCAATTTGCACTTAATGATCCGAAGGCAATTATTAGCCAAAATGAAACAGAAAGAGGTAAAGCTCTAGCAGAAGCTCCTGTGCATTATCAGGATGCAGTCCAGAAACTACTCCAAGAACTCTTTCCTCAGTTAGATAATGCTGGGTCTTTTCATCATGGTTATGCTGCAACTCAAGGTCTAATCCGTTTGCCAGACCGTCTCAAAATAGCCTTGTCTGGTGGACTACCTTCTCAGGAAGTATCTTATACTGATGCTATTGAATTCTTATCTTCAAATAGTCATAGATCGGAGCTCCTTGAAAATATTCTTGAGAAAAATCTGTTTCCTCGTTTCATTCATCAACTGCGTATAGCAGCCGATAGGACTAGGGTCGATAATCTTGAAAGCTTAATTGCTCAAGTTGGGAAAGTACTAGACTCTCCTAATGATTCTATTCGTCAGCCTAAGGATAGCATGGGTATTTTTGGAATTACTGTAACCGATTCCGCAAAATATTTAATAATAGAATTATTGAAAAAAGAAGACGAACCGCAGCGTCTTTCAATTCTCCAGAATCTTTTTGAAAATCCAAAAGCACTTACTCTGTCAACCTCCTTAGTCTATGACTTGTGTAAGAGGGAAAGGACTTCTGAAGAACAAATTTTGACAGATAGCTCACAAATCGATCAGTTGAAAGTAACTTGGTTAGAAACTCTTAAATCCATTATTCAAAGTGCAGAAATATTGAACTTGGCGGAAAGTAGAGAGATCTTCCTGGTATTGACGCTCTTAAATCCTGATGTACTTATTCGATCAATAGATACACTTATAGATTCTGATGAGAAATTTGATAAGTACATAATGGCCATTGCGCCACGAGGGATTTCTTCTAATAAGGGAGCATTTGTTCATTTTGGAAAAGGATCATCATTAGAAAATTATGGCGGTGAACAACGACTTAAAAGAAGGGCTGAAGAACGCCTTAAGGACTCTTTAGTACAGGGAGAGCTGAGGTTTATCTTATCTGCGCTCCTATCAAGAAGACAGACTTATTTGAGTGATGGATCAGAAGATATATAAGTAATAACTATGTGGCAGCCCACAACAGCAGAGTCCCTCTCCAGAGAGATGGAAAACGGACATAGGTGAGTTTACAAGGGTTCACGCATTAGGTTCCCAGGGGTTGATTACCTTTACTCCAAAGTCTTGAAAGTGTCGGAAATTGCGGGTAGCAACGGTCAAACCATGTCGCATCGCAGTTGCCGCAATCAGTCTATCTACAGCAGGGATGACAATACCGATACGGGAAGCTGCCGCAGTGCTCTTTCCCCAAATTTCGGCTGTTTCTGCATCTACCCCTAGAATCCGTTCCGCAAACTGTGTTTCCAATCCCAGGAGCCAAGCCGTTAAATCTCTTTTCTTTTTGCTCTCATCCAAAAGCGCAATACCTTTGACAATCTCGCCCAGGGTCAACACACTTACGTATAAGGACTCGTCTGGTAGCGCAGAGATGACTCTAACTACCGATTCTGCGCGATTGGGTTTGCGTAACTCAGCCAGCACACAGGTATCGAGCAGCAGTCTCATAGCTCGACCGCTCGCCCCTCACTTTGGTCTCTCTCAAGGTCAAGACCCTCAAAAGATGGACCCTGCATCAAGTATTCTTTGAAACTTGGCCTCCCTCCGGTTAATCGCCGATATTCCTCTGCAGAAAGAACCACTGCCGTTTCTATTCCCCGGCGCGTAATTTTTTGTGGCCCTTCGGTCAGGGCACGATCAATCAGATCACTGAATTTATTTTTAGCTTCTGCTAGTTGCCAGTTCATTGCTACGAAAACCTATCTATCTAGATAGTCTAGCTATAAATTGTCATGCAGCATCTGAAAAGGATGTTTCTCCCCCCAAAGTTGGGGGGCCGGGGGGCCTACCTACACCAACTCCGAGAAGCTTTCCCCACACAGCTATTTGTCGCTGTCGTTGCGGGAGCTGGAACTGACTGAGCGGTTGACGGAACCTGAACCCCTGGTAAACCCGGTATGCCCAAACTTCCAAGAGATGTCTGTCCTAGTCCTGGAATATTTCCTAGGGACATATTTGAAATTCCAGGTACTTGGCCCAAGGTGACATTGCCTAGCCCAGGAATGCCATTGAGCGGAGTATCCAGAACAGAGCGAGGTAAAATCCCTAAGTCTATAGCCCTCTGAAGGGTTAGACCCGAGAGTGCTTGATTGCCGAGACCACTTCCTCCTAGCCTACTCATATCTATTCCCGGAATTGTATTGGACAGTCTTCCTAAGTCAAAACCAGGAATGGCACTCAACGGAATATTGCTGAGTCCAGGAAAGCTGCCAATGGTGGTTACATTGCTATTGAAAATGTTACCCAAAGGAACATTTACCAGTCCTGGGACGGCAGTTACCCTCTGCCCGAGTAATCCTGGAACTGCGTTTACGAGCGTATTAGAAGGGTAGTTGTTTAAGGACCCTATTACTGCCTGCACAGGTTGGGCAAAAGCTGAGGATTGCGGCAGACCCAAGAGCAGCAAGAGCGGCACGATTGCTCCTGCTAGCTGTAGTCGCCTGCCCTTCAGCATTCTTTGAAAATTCATATCTTTTCCAACAATTATGTGTGCCCATGACAGCAAAATCATGGGACGGGTTACCAAACAGCCGTGTGTTAGGCAAGTATTAGAACACGTCCGTTCTATATTCAATGTAGTGCAACTGAACGGTAAGCGATCTTTGGTAGATCGACGGAAGCTCTTATCTAGACTACAGAAGATTCGCAGCCCGTTCCGCTAGAACAGAACGCTCACCCTTAAGCAGCGTAATGTGTCCTGCTAAAGGTTCATCTTTGAACTTTTCCACCACATAGGTAAGACCGTTGCTGGCCGCATCCACGTAGGGATTGTCAATCTGGTCCAAGTCTCCTGTAAGTACTATCTTGGTCCCTTCTCCCGCACGGGTGAGAATCGTCTTTACTTCGTGGGGCGTGAGATTTTGGGCCTCATCTACAATCAAAAACTGCTTGGGAATCGTCCGTCCACGAATATAGGTAAGCGGCTCAATCTGTAAAACGCCTAGCTCTAAAAGTTCCTCATAGCCTCTGCGCCAATGCTTCGGTTTATTCGAAGGGTCTTGGTTGCCGAAAATTAGATCGAAGTTGTCGTAGAGGGGCTGCATCCAGGGGGTGAGCTTTTCGTTTATGTCTCCGGGCAGATAGCCGATGTCTTTCCCCATCGGAATTACAGGCCGGGATATTAGGAGTCGGGTATATAAATGGTCCTCTACCTTTTGTAAGCCAGCAGCAATTGCTAAGAGGGTTTTGCCTGTGCCCGCCTTACCGACCAAGGTCACCAAAGGAATGGAATCGCGCAACAACAGATTAAGCGCGAAGTTCTGTTCGCGGTTGCGGCCATGGATGCGGGAGACTCCAGCGGGAGGCAATTTCCCAAGGGGGACAATTTTGCCATTGACTCCCTCCACCATGGCCAACGCCGTATGGGTAGGATTGTTCATGTCCACGAGTGTGAGGGCTTGGTTGGCATAGAAGTATCCATCCAAAGTAACCGAACCCTGTTTGAATAGCTGATTGATCTCCTCCGTGCTCACCATCACTTCGGCGATACCCGTGTAGAGTTCTTGAACATCGATCTTATCGGTCTTGTAATCTTCAGCAGCAAGCCCCAGGGCGTCCGCTTTGATGCGCATGTTGATGTCCTTGCTGACCACCACCACCGGACATTGACATTGGTTCCTAAGTTCTAGGGCTACGGCCAGAATAGCGTTATCGGCTTTATGCCCCTCCAATTCCGGAGGCAGTTCATCCAACGTCTGCTTAGAACAAAGGGCCACCCGCAAATGGCCACCGCCCCCATTGATCGGAATGCCGTCGATCAGATGTCCTTTTGCCCTCATTTCATCTAGGGTTCGCGATACCTGACGAGCATTCAATCCCGTCATCTCCGGCTGCTTCTTAAATCGGTCCAGCTCCTCAATGACGGTAATGGGCAAGACCACGTCATTGTCCTGGAAGCGCAGCATGGAAGAGGGGTCGTGCAGGAGTACGTTGGTATCGAGGACAAAGGTTTTCTTCATGAAGGATGTGCCAGACGCGGACTATAGATTTAATCAGTCTTTAAACTTTATAACGGAGCGGGTTCAGAAGTACTAGGGAATACCAGTCATCCATTATTTTTCGCATAACAGGAACACTTGCTGTAGGACGTCATCATAATAGAAATGCATAAATGCAAGGATATTCCGATATATGGACAGAATGTACAGAAAAGCAGGAACTTTAATGGGCCTTGGCTTGCTTGCTGTCAGCTTAATAGCTTGCGGTGGGCAGACTCCAGCCCCTTCAGCGTCGACGGCTGAAAAACCTGCTGCCACCGAAACCCCCAGTGCAGAAAAACCTGCAGCAGCCCCAGCAACAGGCGGAAAAGAAATCCTTATGGGCTCCAATACAGGGCAGTTGGTCTACGTTCCTAACACCTTGACTATTAAATCCGGGGAGACTGTAACGTTCAAAATGAACAAGGCTGGTCCTCACAACGTTATCTTTGAAAAAGTTCCTGGTGATGATGCCGCTTTAATCACCAAACTTTCCCAGAAGAAACTTGTTAGCAAGCCAGGAGATACAGTTGCCGTCTCTTTTGTCGGTGCGCCTAAAGGAGAATATGACTTCTACTGCACGCCCCACAAAGCAGCAGGAATGCGAGGAAAAATTACTATTCAGTAACTAAAATTCTTCCCCGTTCGTTCTAGAAGATGTTCCTCTGCGCAAGCATGAACATCTTGCTTCTTAGCGTAGAGAGACGTACGGTCCTGTTGACTAAAATCAGAGCATCGGCTGCTTTGTCTGTATGAAGCAGGAGGACCTATGCCTGAAAAACTAAGCCCAAAACCCATGCAGCGAGTTGTCGCGGTCCCGGTCCATTTTTTCTCGGGTGCTCTTTATCCCCTAAAGGCTCTTGCCCTGATTTGCCAATCCCCCCAACTACTGGTGGGCATCATCATCCCGATTGCTGTGAATTTGCTGCTGGCGGCTGCGCTGTATGCAAGCGTGCTTTTGCCCGGATGGCAGTGGATTGCTCAGTTGGACTCTAGTTTGCCGAGTTGGGCTGCTTGGCTCGATAACTTTCTACAACTGGTGCTGGCCGTTACTCTTTTTGTGGCGACAGGCTTTCTACTAGTGCAATTTGGGACTGTTCTCGGTGCTCCCTGGTATGGTCAACTGTCTGAAACGATTGAGAAGTTGAGAATTGGTCAGCTTCCCACAGGCCAGATGAGTCTGGGTCGCATTGTTGAAGATATAGGCCGTGCGTTCTCTTTTCAGGTTAAAAAATTAGCTTTAGCGGCTGTCCTTGGCTTGCCTCTGCTGGTCCTAAACTTTTTTCCTCCGGTAGGGACCCTGATCGCCAGTGCGGGAGCGATTGCGCTTGGAGCTATTCTCGTTAGTCTGGACTTTCTCGATCCTCCTCTTGAGCGTCGTCGTCTAGGTTTTCGGACTAAACTTAGTCTCTTGGTGCGCACTTTCCCCGCTAGTGCCAGTTTTAGTTTGGTCTGTTTGGGACTGGTCAGTGTCCCATTTTTAAACTTGCTGACTGTTCCCCTGTGTGTAATCGCAGGTACCCTGTTCAGCTGTGATTATGCCCTACCAAAATTGCAGAATGGGCAAGAAAAGTAGAGGATTATTGGCCACTCAGAAGAAGGACGTGTGCTCATCAAGAAGGGCTCTTGACCATCTACCATGATGTAGAAACTTAGCGAATGTATCCCCATGAATTCACTGACCAAAGAGACCGTCCTCGAAATTATTGACTTGGTGGAAGCTGAAAATAAGAAAGACGCACAGGATGAAGCGATGGGTGTTCCTCTGGTGGAAAGAGTGGCAAGACACTTACAGAGCGCTAATCCTCTGGACCGGAAGGTTATGGAACTGTCTCAGCCTGAGCGCAATGAACTCCTGGCCTTAGTATCGCTTGGCAGCAATGCTGCTGAGGAGCAAGACTGGTCTGGCTTGGTCGAAGCGGCAGCCGCTCGAGAAGTAGACATTGAATATCTGGCGACCAAAGAGGGGCTACTTCAATATCTCCAGGCGGGCTTGCAAAAACTGAGCCTTTGAGGACTCTCTAAGGGGTGAGAGTGCACGGTGGACTAACACTCTCTTTCTGGACAGCAACTATAGTGAGAAAAGTCTGAGTGCCAGGCAAAGCACTTTTAAGATTGCTTACCTCTATAGTTAGTGCGTTTGACTCATGTCTGTTGTCCTCTTTGAAATATTCATTGTGCTGTTGTTGGTCGCTGCCAATGGGATATTTTCGATGTCTGAGATGGCCGTGGTCTCAGCACGCAAGACCCGTCTACAGCAAATGGCAGAAGAAGGAAACAAAGGCGCTAAGGCGGCTATCGAGCTGGCTGACTCCCCAAATCGATTCTTCTCAACGGTGCAGGTTGGCATTACCCTGATTGGGATTATTGCTGGGGCTTATGGGGGTGCAACCCTTTCAGAAAAGCTGTCTGCGGCTCTTAATCAAGTGCCTCTCCTCATTCCGTACAGTGGAACTTTGAGCTTTGGACTGGTCGTTGGAGCGATTACTTTTCTCTCGCTGATTTTTGGTGAGTTGATTCCCAAACGCTTGGCCTTGAGCGATCCAGAGCGTATTGCCTCGACTTTAGCTCCGTCTATGGCGGCCCTTGCCCGTGCTGCTTCGCCCCTAGTCCACTTTTTGAGCGTAGCAACGGAATATGGACTGAACGTGATTGGGGTAAAGCCTACCGATGAACCGGCCGTTACCGAAAAAGAAATCCGCCTACTCATCGATCAAGGCACACAGGACGGCACGATTGAAGAGACGGAGCAGGACCTGCTGGAACGGGTATTCCGCTTTGGTGACCGGCAGGTGAGTTCGTTGATGACTCCGCGCCCGGATATTCTCTGGATCGATTTGGATGCTCCCGAAGAGTCGCTTCGGCAAGAATTTGCCAATAGTCACTACTCACGCTTGCCTGTATGTCGGGGAGAAATTGATAAGGTTTTAGGTATTGTTCAGGTCAAAGATTTACTGGCTCAACTGCTTCGAGGTGAAACCTTGAATCCGGAAGTCTGTGTGCGCAAACCACTATTCGTTCCTGAGACAGCCCCCGCACGGCAGGTATTGGAAAAATTCAGAGCCTTGGGGATGGATTTAGCGCTGGTCGTCGATGAGTTTGGCAGTATCCAAGGGCTGGTGACTCTCAACGATATGCTGGAGGCTCTGGTAGGAGAAATGCCCACTGATGATACACAGGCTGATAGTCAAATCATGCAGCGAGAGGATGGCTCTTGGTTGGTAGATGGCTCGATGAGTTTGGATGAATTGGAGCATCGGATTGAGCCGCTACCCCGTTTCCAGAGAGCAAACTATCGCACGCTTGGCGGATTCATCATGGCTCAGCTGGGGCATATTCCCGTGGTTGCCGAAAATGTCCACTGGCAAGGTTTTTGCTTCGAAGTCATGGATATGGATGGCAATCGCGTAGACAAAGTTTTGGTGAGTCTCGCGTCAGCAGACGACGTTGTAGATAATCCAGTGGTCTCTTAACTGCCAATTACTCCAACTTTTTGTGGAGAGACTTTTTTACTGAGTAATAGACCGTATTCTAAACCTTCAACTACGGCTATATACGAGGCTTCAATAATGTTGGTGGAGACGCCTACGGTCGTCCAGCGTTCTTGGCCGTTGCTAGATTCCACCAAAACTCTGGTCTTGGCTTCGGTTCCTGCACCACCATCAAGAATGCGTACTTTGTAGTCTGTAAGTTGGAACTGGCCTATCTGGGGAAAAAACTGGACTAAGGCTTTACGCAGGGCTTCATCCAGGGCAGAAACGGGACCATTGCCCTCGGCAGCGGTATGTTGCAGCACTCCGTCTACGCGCACTTTTACCGTTGCTTCAGCTCGGACTGATCCATCGGGGAAGGTCTGACTAGAGGCGTGGAATCCTTCCAGGGTGAAGAAGGGCTCCCGATAATCCAAATGTTCTCGTACTAGGAGTTCAAAACTGGCATCCGCTCCTTCAAACTGATAGCCTGCATGCTCTAGTTCTTTAAGCTTGTACAGAATGGCCTTAACTCTTGGGTCCGTTTTTTTGAGCGTAAGGCCAAATTCTGCGGCCTTTGCCAGGATATTGCTGCCACCTGCTTGCTCGGAAACCAGAATCCGTCTGCGGTTGCCTACAGACTTGGGCTCAATGTGTTCATAGGTCAGCGGATTTTTTTGAACGGCACTGACATGGATGCCTCCTTTATGGGCAAACGCCGCCGCTCCGACGAAGGGAGCTTGTTCTTGGGGGATAACATTCACCGTTTCGCTGATAAAGAGTGAGGTCTCAGTGAGATGGGCCAGTTTACCTTCCGGTAGACAGGAATAGCCTAGTTTCAGCTGCAGATTTGGGATGACGGAGCAGAGATTGGCATTCCCACAGCGCTCACCATAGCCATTCATCGTCCCGTGGACCATTCTCGCTCCGGCTTGGATCGCTACTAAGGCGTTGGCAACAGCGGTCTCTGAGTCGTTGTGGGTGTGAATTCCTAAGCCTGTTTCTTGGCCTAATTCTTGGACTACCTGCTGGACGATTTCCTGGACTTGATGAGGCAACATCCCGCCATTGGTATCACAGAGGACAAGCCATTCTGCGCCAGCGTCCCTTGCCTGTTTGAGCGTAGCTAGAGCGTAGGCGCGGTTGTGTAAGAATCCATCGAACCAGTGTTCGGCATCGTAAATCACCCGACGACCCTGGCTTTTTAGAAAAGTGATGGTGTCGCCAATCATCGCTAGATTTTCTTCTAAGGTAGTACCCAGTCCCTCCGTTACATGAAGGTCCCAGGACTTGCCAAATAGAGTCACCCACTGGGTGCCAGCGGCTAAAATCGTCCGCAGCATCGGGTCATCTTGAGCCTGAATTCCAGGTCTGCGTGTAGAACAAAAGGCAACGACCTGTGCGGTCTTTAGCGGCCGCTCTTTGATTTCCAGGAAAAACTGAACATCCTTAGGATTGGCTCCAGGCCATCCACCTTCAATGAAGGGCACGCCCAACTGGTCTAATTTATGGGCAATACGAATCTTATCTTCCACAGACAGGCTTATGCCTATGCCCTGCGTGCCATCCCGGAGGGTAGTGTCGTAGATGTAAACCTTAGAAAAATCAGCTTCCACGGGAACGTCATAGAGGTAGAGGATAACCAGAGGTTCAGTATAACGCTGTCAATCCCCTGGCATAACGCCATTATGGCAAGTAGTGCTTACCTGTCCCAGAGCCTCGCCTGCTTCTTAATAGTTTCTGCAACTGATGTAAATATCCGATTTTTATTTAGAGGTTGAGGTCACGAGGAGCAATTTCCATTTCTGCATCAAGTTCGCAGCGATTGGCTTCTATGAAGGCCAGCATTTCATCGAACTGGGGATCATCTTTATACTTACCAGCAAATGTTAGCCAAGGATGCTCAGGATCAGACAGGTCGATTTCTAAGGGTACTATTTTCACTACGATATCCAGGCAATTTTACGTTTCCAGAATGGCGCACACCATGCCACCCAATGACCATCATCCCCTGTTTGCGTACGGTAGAGACGCGAAATATCGCGTCTCTACCGTACGGGGAAATGTTTTGGGATACGCAGAATGGGACCCAATCACAAACCTTCATGCAAAATGTTGAAACCCACATCTTTTGATTCTCTCAACGTGGGGATATTGACTTAGGGAATGAATTAGCCCTAGGGCACCCTTTTCAGACCATACTAGAAGAGATGGAGAACCTATCCCTTTACTCTTCCCTGCTCATTACCCTGCTGATTATGGTGGGGCTGTTTTTCTTTATTCGTGCTTCGGTCAAAGACCGGACGGAACGAGAAGAATATACTTCTGCCTTGGCGGCTGATGCCCTAACGGAAAAAGTTAAAGAGTACCTGGAAAAACGGACCTATACCCTGACAGAAGAAGACGGAGAGGTTCAGGTTTATCAAGGGGTGATGCAGCCCAGTAAGTTTTTGGCCGTATTCCTTTCCTTTGCTGCTTTTCTCGGTTTAGTTTGTTTGGGACTTGTGTTCGGCGTATTTTTTCCGCAAGTCTATATTTTGTGGCTGATCTTGCCCTTGTTCTGTCCAGTGGCCGGATTTTTCTATTGGAAAAAAGCAAGAAAGACAGAAACCGTGCGCTTCAAAATTGTGGCTGATGAGCAGGGCAAGACCAAGCTAAAAGTGGAGGCTCATCGGGATGAACTGGCTACCCTGAATCAAACCCTGCAGGGTGTTTTGGTCCCGCACGAATCTTAAGCTGTCCACAAGGGAGAGCGTACAAGCGCTTCTGCATCTAAAACGGTGAGGACTCCCTCTAAATGAGGCAAATAGCCTTTTAGATATGGGGCCAGTTCTGAAGTAGGTGCTTCCTCTCCCAACGGAGACTGGATGCGCTCATTGGCTAAACGGATCACCCCGCGCACTTGCTGCACAGCCAAACTTAAAGGAACTCCCTCTGCCTGGATCTGAAGGATGGTGTATTGCTGGGCATTGGTATCGATCGGGCTAAATCCTAACATCATGGACAAGTCCACCACCCAAGATACTCGGCTGCGTCGATTGATCAGACCGAGGATGCAAGCAGGCATCAGGGGCATAGGGGTCACTTGTTGAGACCTCACGGTAAGCACTTCCTGGGCATAGGCCATCGAAAGAGCAACAGCGGTGTTTGTTCCTAACTGGAACTCAAGATAGGCCTCGCCTACAGATTTAGCAGAAGTTGCGGTCTGCATAACCTTAGCCCACCACCGATTTGACAGCCCGCACCAATTGTTCTTGGGTAAAGGGTTTGGTCACGTAGACATCGGCTCCTTGCTTCATGCCCCAAAGACGGTCAATTTCTTGATTTTTGGAAGAGCAGACCACAATCGGAAGCTTCTGGGTCGCAGGATTTCCCTTGAGACTACGGCATAATTCGAAGCCACTCATGCCAGGCATAACCACATCTGTTACAATCGCGTCTGGCTTTTGCTCAATTGCTTTGTTGAGTGCGTCTTTTGCATCTGTTGCATTGATTACTGAATAGCCATTTTCGCGTAGGTAATGACTGATCAATTCCAGCTCGGAGAGGGTATCGTCAACGACTAAAATAGTGCTCATGGAGTGGACTCCTAAATAATCAATTTTCTGCACACGGTGCTCAGATCTACTATGCCCATAAATAGATGGGGCTATCACAACTCTAAGTGGCGATTAACTGTCTTCAGTAGACCTTCTTTTGTAAATGGTTTAGTCAGGTAGTCTGATGAGCCTACTAAAGTAGCTCTAGCACGGTCAAAGAATCCTGTATTGCCTGTCACCATTACAATCGGTGTTTTTTTAAACAAGGGATTCTTGCGGAGCAAACGGCATAGCTCATAGCCGTCGATCATGGGCATTCCTACATCGAGTAGAATCAGATCTGGTTTGATGCGTGTGATTTGCATCAAGGCTTTTACCGGATCATTGATAGCAGTAACGCTATACTTCGGGTCTCCAAGACAGCGACTAATTTCATTGGTAATTGTTGGGCTGTCGTCGATACAAGCAATGGTATAAGTCGTCTCTGGTATCAGCTCAGTAACGGATTCGGCTTTTGATAAAATTGGAAGCCTGGGTAGTAGATTAAATGGAGCCTGGGGTTCTCCGAGATGGATAACTTGTCCTCGGATATAGGGAATTAGACTCCGAGCTAAATCCAGTTCATCTCGATTGATGATAGCGGATAGCCGTCGTAAGCTATGCCCTTTCAGCAGTGCTCGAAACTTTTCAGGCAGTTCTGGTAATTGCTCTTGTTGATGCTTCCCTTGATTAAAAAAGTAAAGACGCTGGTAAGGAGACCAGAGTACAAGACCTAAATTTTGCCAACCATCTAGTCTTTCTTTGGCGTATTCAATCAATGTAGATAAGTCGAATTTGCAAATGTTCAATGTTCTTTCAGAGGGAGGGCTGAATTCACATTGTGCCTGTTCTAACCAGGATAAAGATTCAAAAACTTCTCTAGTGATTTCCTCCATGATTTCTGTCAACTGAATGAAGGTTATCTTTTTTTGGCGTACCAACCAGAGGAGTAGTTCACTGTCTATAGGCTTTATCGACTGAGATTTTTTATGATCGAGCTGTGTGCGAATGTCCTCAGCTAAGGAAATTCCTTTGCGCCACAAGTAACCATATAATCTATCTAATGGTTCGATACTGTTGGTAATATAGTTAATTTTACCGAGCTCTAAATCAATAAACCAGGCTACAGAATTATGTGTTACTACCAATTGTCCACTAGCTTGCTGAGTACAGAGGTCGCTTAACAAAACCATCGGTTTGCTTTCCGATGATTGGTTATAAATAGAAGTGTTGGTCTTGTTGGTTTCCATCGGAGTCACTGTGCCTAGAAGTTGCAAGTGTGTATTACTGGATTGCTATTTGAATAAGATAGTTGTAGTCTAATAAAAAGATAAGAGGCTCATCTTCTACTTGAATAGTAAACCGACTGATAGTTTCCATATTTATTGGAATAGAATGAATCAAAGCTATCGGTACAAATGCAACCTCAGAGATGCGGCGCAATACAGGCGCTGCTGAGATAAGTATGGCCGTTAATGTTTTTTGAGGAGTTTCAAGAAGGATAAGATATCCTTTCTTCGTATCGAGTTCTTGTTGCTTCTTCTCTCCCGTCAAATAGGTTGTTAGGTCTAAAAGATAAACCTCTTTATTCTCATAGGTGGTTGGTAGATACAGACTTTCCTGGTCTTTATAAATAGTCTGGATCGGGACTACTTTTTGTGCAATCTCTGTGGAGATGGCAAGCCATTCTGGACCTGCCTTGAAAGTAATCATCTGTCTGGTTGCAGGAGGTTTACGATCCGCCAGTCGGCGAGCAGTAAAGCTAGAAATAAGAGCCATAAAGAAGTTGCTCCTATGAGGTGGGGGTAAGTTGGGTGGACTGAATGAGCTGTTTTAGGGCTTGTAGAAGTTCTTGCTCTTTGAATGGTTTAGAGAAATACTCCGAGGCCCCTAGCCGTAGGGCTAGCTGACGGTGCTTGTCGCCACTTCTTGAGGTCAGCATGGTGATAGGCAAGCTCTTGAGCGACGGATTGGCCTTAACCTGAGCCAAAAAGCCGAAACCATCCAGACGAGGCATTTCGATGTCGCATATCACCGCATCGACCACGAGGCCACTGGTCAATTGTTCGATGGCATCTTGGCCATCCTTGGCTTGGGCTACGCGATAACCTGCTTTCTCTAAGGTTAGTGCCAGGAAGCGTCGAACGTTGATCGAATCGTCGACAACTAGAATCGTTTCCCGTTCGCTCTGGGGCTGGCTTACTACCGATTGAACTTCTGTCTTGGGTGCTTGCTCTTGGTTTGCAATCCAGGTAAATAATCCTGGGATGCTGACTAAAGGAACGACCTGACCTGTTCCTAAGATAGTGCAGCCACTAAAGCCAGGAGGCATCGCCATCGGGCCTTCTGCTTGACGGATCGCTACTTCTCGTTCTCCCCAACACCGTTCTATCGGAACCCCGACCAAGTTGTTGCCCTGGCTCAAAATCAGCATGGTCGGGTTGACCATGGTGGGCATGTCGTCTGTTTCTATCTTTCTGGTCGGGCAGTGGAAGTTTAACCACTTTTTGAGAGAAAGTTTCGGTACAGCATAGTTTTCCCACTGGAAGATATCTGAGCTGTTGTCATCATCTTCCTCAAGCAGTGCCATTTGCTCGATGGCGTCTACCGGGAAGGCCAGCATTACATTCTGACTTTCGACGAGGAGTACCCGGCCAACGGATAAGGTAACAGGCACGCTGAGCGTAAAAGTGGTGCCGACGCCTGGCTCGGTGTTGACGGTGATTTTTCCGCGAACTTGCTGGAGATTAGTGCGGACTACATCCATCCCAACGCCCCGACCGGAGAGCTCTGTTACTTTCTCTGCAGTACTAAATCCAGGCTCAAAGATCAGGTCTAGCAGGTCTTGTGGGCCAGCTTGCGCGATTTTATCCTGGTCGAATCCCATCCGTTGAGCTTTGGCTCGGATCTTTTCTAAGCTGATTCCACCGCCGTCATCACTGACGGTGATGATCGTTTCGTTCCCTCGATAGTAGGCTTGAATCTCAATCGTTCCTTGAGCTGGCTTGCCCCTTGCGATACGGGTATCTGGATCTTCGAGTCCGTGGTCAAAAGCATTACGCAACAGGTGCATCAAGGGGTCGCCCAGAATCCCGAGTACGGTCCGGTCGATCAGGGTGGAGCCTCCCTGAATCTTGAGGGCGGTAGGCTTCCCGAATTGCTGTGCTAAATCCCGAATAGCCCGTGGGAAGCGTCCTACTACATCCGATAGCGGGCGCATCCGCGAGTACATAACGTTGCTTTGTAACTGCTTGGCGGTACGGTTTAGATCGGCGGCTGTATCGTCTGCGTTACGAACAGTCAGATCGATGTCACTGGTGACCTCTTGAATCTGAACGATACTTTCCATCACTTCCTGCCAAACCAGATGCAGTTCGCTGTATCGGTCCATCTCCAAAACGTCAAAGTTCTCTTCCGTGGTCGCGGCTTGGGGCTCAAAGATGTTGCTGTTCGCTTGGTTGGCTTTCTGGTCATAGGCTGAGCGCAGGCGGAGATTGAATTGTTCTAAGTTCCGGATGCGGCTGTTTAAGCCTGTTACCAAGTTGTGTAAGCGTCCCAGGTATAGGGCTAAACCGTTGCGTTCAATGGTCAGGTCTCCGCAGAGGTCATCAAGTTGGTCTAGACGTTTGGCCGGAATACGAACGGTATTGCCTTCGGAAGAGCTGCTGGAAGCATTCTCAAGTCTCTTGGGCAAGATTGATTTTTCTAGAACGCCCGGATTAGGAGTGGCGACTTCATCTTTTGGAGTTGGAGTCTCGTCTTGAACGGACTGCATCTCTTGGAATGTTTCTAGGAGCACTTCAGCGAAGGGTTCCTCTGCTGCCTCAGGCAGGAGGGTGCCAGCGACGGCGGAGCCAGCAACGAAAGCTGCTATTTCAGACCAAGGAACAGACTCTTCTTGCGGGGCTTGCTCTGACTCCAGCACGATCTCTGTGACAAATTCCTCATCTGTGACAGCTTCTAGATTCTCGTACTCTTGATCGGATTCCAGGCTGATTTCAGAGGTCTCAGGGAGAGGAAGTAGAGCGGGCTGTTCTACTTCAAGCTCGAAGATTTCTTCCTCAGCAATTACGCTTGTTTCTGCTGTGAGTGACTGGGGCAATTCGGGTTGAGAGACCTTGATGAAAGCTGCTATCTCAAACCACTGGTTAGATTCCTCTTCTGCTGGTTGTCCAGCATCAAGAATTGTCTCAGCAAATAGGTTTTCAACAATGTCAGGCTCGACTGGAAGATCAAGCGCATAAGATTCTAAGTTGGTTTCCGTGACTTCAGGGAGGAATAGTAAAATCGGCTCAGGAACTTGTTCTTCAACGATTTCGTGCTCTGCTGCGATATCAAGGGCTTGAGGCTCTAGGCTAATTTCAGAAACTTCCGCAAGTTTAATAACGGGTGCTTCTTCTATTCCGAAGACTTCTTGCTGCTCTGGTACAAGAATCGTCTCAGCAACTATTTCTTCCGGTAATTCTTGCTCTACTGGATCGCGCTCAACCTGCTGTAATTCTAACGGTGCAGCCGCTTCAACTTCAACGAGAGGCTGGACTAATTCAGGCACCGTGCCTGCGATCACAGAACCTGTCATGAAGGCTGCTATTTCAGCCCATTGAAGCGGTTCGTCGTCTAATCCTGTTTGCGCTGGTGCTACAGTCGGTGCAGCCACAATCTCTTCTAAGCTTGTGTGCTCCACGGCGATATCGAGTGCGTGGGTCTCTGGGATAGCTGCGGTTATTTCGGGGAGCAGTGTAGCCTGCTCAGCCTCAAGAGCTTTTTCAGCGACGAGATCCTGAACGACTTCAGGTTCTGCTGCGATAGCAAGATCTGCACTGACCTCTAATACCTCAGGGAGGACTGCGGGTGCGGCAACCTCAAGGTTAAAGACTTCTAGGAAGTGGGGTTCTATTTCTAAAAGGGTTTCTTCTTCTGCGAGGGCAATAGGCTCTGATGGAGCGGCTTCTACGCCTATATCAAAGATGGCCGCGAGCATGTCCAGGCCCGTCTCTTTAGAGAATTCAGAGATGAACTCAGTCGTCTCAGGGATAGCTAGAGGTATGGGTGCCTGTTCTTCCGCAAGTACGAGCGGTTCGACTATAGGATCGAAAAGGCTTGCTAAATCCAGTTCTTGCGGGGCGGCAATGGAGTTCGTGCCCATTGTCTGAGCATCAATCTCAGCCTGTACTGCGGGTGCAGGGATGGTTTCTATTTCTAGTATTGGCAGCAATTCAGCTGGTTCAACAGGCTCAGTAAGCTCAAAAAGTTCGATAAGCCCTTCGACGTCGCTCAGGCTAAACTCAGGAGCCGCGAGCGTGGGCGCTGTCTCTGCTATCTCTGCTGGTTTCTGCACTACCGAAGGAGCTTCTTTCAGGGGCGCTGCTTCTAATGCTGCAAATAGAGAGTCTAAGTCAGCCCACTCATCTTCTGGCATCGCTTCGGCCAGAGGCTGAACGGGAGGTGCTGCCTCTATTGTCTGGAAAAGGTCTAAATCTAATCCCATCAGTAGAGCTTCTAGTTCCGTGTTTGCTTCTAGCTGGATTGTCTGAGGCTCTACTTTTTTGACTTCTTCTAAGACTTCGCCTGGGGTGACTCCTTCGGCTTTCAATTCTGAGAGTAGGGATTCCAGCTCAGGCCAATTCTCCAGCGCTAGCTCAGGTTGTGCTTCTTTCTGGGCCTCTGGTGCTGAGAAAAGCGACTCTATCGGATCGAACTCAAAGCCTGCCAGCAAAAGTTCTAACTCGGACTGTTGGGAGGCTGGAATGTCTACTTCTTGTATAGATGCAGCAGTCTCTGCTGCCGCTGAGACAGAGGGATGATAATCCAGCTCAAAGGACATCAAATCGGGCTGACCGATAAGGACTAAGGCTTGAGCTTGACGCCATGTTTCTAAAGCCAGGGTCGCAATCTGTGGAATCTGTCTGGGATAAGTTTCTACGCATTGAGCAATGGATAGGCAAAGACTGCTGAACTTGCTTAATTGCAGCATGTCCCCAAGCCCACCAAGCTCCTGTGCCAGGACGGTGAGCTCTGATTCTAAGCAAGGTTGATCGGGTTTAGCTAAGACTGCTTCTAACCGCAGTAGACTCTGTTCTACTTCTGATTCGAAAAATAATTTTACAAGGTCGTGCCCACTTTCTTGAGAGGCCAGGGTAGTCTCATCTTCCGGCTGCAACTCTCCGAGAATATCTTGGAGCTGGTCCAATATCGGGGAGGCTGGTTGGGCCATCTGATCTTCATCAGGGTCTTGGCCTCGCTGACTCAGTTCAATGATCTGACGAAGGGAGTCGAGTGCGCTTAACAACAAATTCTCTAGTTCTTCGGTCACTTCTGGACGGCGTGCTTTCAAAATTTTGAATGCGTCTTCTAGGCGGTGAGAAGTGTGGCTCAACAGGTGAAACTGCATCAAGGCAGCCCCACCTTTGATCGAGTGCGCTGCTCTCAGCGCACCATCGATTTTCTGTGGGTCCACTCCTGTAGCAGAGAGGCCCAAGACCACCGCTTCGAGGGTATCTAGATATTCTTGAGCTTCCTCCAGAAACTGGAGGCGAACTTCTAACTCCTTATCCATCGTTAACTCTCAGGGTTGATTTTGAAGGCACCTACGGACTCTTGCAGCTGCTGAGCTACTTGCACCGTCTGCTGCAAGGATCCAGAAACTTGGCGAGAGGCATCAGAAGTCCGGTTGGAAGTCTGGGCAATGTTCTGCATCAGGGCGTTTACCGACTGGGAGGTCTCTGCCTGAGAGACCGTGGCAGTGGAAATCATCTGGGCTAATTGGTCAATTTGGCGGGATACTTCCAGAATTTGGGTCAGGTTTTTCTTCGCCTCTTCCACCAGTTGGCTGCCCTCAACGACCTGAGTGGTACCTACTTCCATCGCTCGTACAACTTCGCTGGTTTCCCTCTGGATACTTTCAACGATCTGTTCAATTTCTTTGGTTGCCGCAGCCGACTGTGCCGCTAGAGCGCCAACTTCTTCTGCAACTACCGCAAATCCTCGACCTTCTTCTCCAGCACGGGCGGCCTCAATACTGGCGTTGATCGAGAGGAGGTTGGTCTGTTCTGCAATCTGGTTGATGAGGGATACGGCCTTGGAAATCTTCTGGGAAGATTCACCCAGACGCTTAACTTTCTTAGCGGTATCGCCAATCGTTTCTCGCAGGTTAAGAATCCCTTGTACCGTGCGGTCCATGGCTACTCCCCCTGCTTCCGCCGTAGCCGATGCTGTACGGGCGACTTGTGCTGCTTGGGAAGCGCTACCGGCGACTTCCTGGATAGACACGGTCATGTTTTGGACCGAATCAAGGGTGCGGGTAATTTCATCGAACTGGTTTAAGGAGTCTTCAGCCAATTGACGGAGGGACCCTTCGTTTTGGCCCAAGGAAACGTTCAGTTCTCCAGCGGCAGCTTTTACCTGGGTAACAATTCCGCGCAAGCTTTCGATAATGGCGTTAAAGAAGTCAGCAACCGTACCCATTTCTCCCGCGTTCACGTTGGCGCGGACGGTAAGGTCTCCACGAGAGGCTCCTTCTACTTCCATCAGCAGTTCAATCAGCTGGGTCTGGAGGAGTTCCTTAGCCGCTCTCTGTGCTTCTGCGTCTAGACGACGGGCTTCTGCACTGGCCTCGATCTCGCTTAGGTTGGTTTCCTGTTGCTTTTGCAGATCCTGGAGCTGGACCGCCATCAGGTTGATGTTCGAGCCAAGCAGGGCCAGTTCATCGTCTCCTTTTACCGCAAGACGGGTTTCAAGGTTGCCTTCACCGATTTTTGCTACAGCGGATGCAGCGTCTACTACAGGACGGGTGGCTCGGTCCGCGAGGATAGTAGCCAGTAAACCTACAAGAACGGCTGCGATCCCCGTCCCTGCGGCCAGAACTAAGAGCAACTGCTTCTGGGGAGCAAAGGCGATGTTGGTATCTGTAGTAAGTACTGCATCCCACTTCAGTTCAGGCATGCTCCCTAGTTTTTCAACAGGGGCATAGGCGATCAATTGTTCTGCGCGGTTACCTTGTGCTGAAGCAACTAAGGTGTCCGAGGTCTTTGCTTCCACTAAGGTAGTTATGCTGGGAATGGCCGCTTGAATAGTTTGTTCAAGGCTCCCTCCCTTGGAATCCAAAAAGATTTTTCCAGAAGGGGCACTGAGCAGATATTCGTCCCCGTCTATTCCATAGTCTTTGACTACTTCGTTCAACTTCTCAAGCGGCATCCGGGAGCGGATGATGCCAACCATTTGGCCTGATACGGAATCAGTAATCGGGGCTGCAAAGTGGATAACTATTTTGCCTGTAGTCTTTGATTTTTCTGGCTCACTTATGAAGGGTTTCTTGGTTTTGAGGACTTCCTGGAAATAGCTTCGGTTGAAGTGGTTGTCTAACGTTTTGCCTTTGGATTGGACTAACACATTTCCATTGAGATCAAAGACCGCAATGCTGTCGTACACGCCATAGATGTTTTTAGCCCTAGTTAATACGGATTCTCTTTCTTGAAGAGTCGTCACCGCCTGCACTTTAGGGTTTCTAAGAATGGGCATATTCGCGAGTACTTGAATATCGCCATAACGCTCAAAGATGAAGCGGTTGGTTTTGTCGGCGAGCTCCTCAGCAGTACCTTCTTTCGTTTGGGTAATTTCTTGGGTAACAGCTTGGTTGGCAACGTAATAAGCGGTTGTTCCAATGATGGCGACAGGCAGTACCCCAATCGTGAGGGCGAGAAGCGTAGCCTTGGTTTTAAGACTGAGGCCCCGTAACTTGTTGGATTTCTGAGGAGTGGGAATCACTTTGAAGGGTGCAGATTCCATGACTGTGGAAACAGGGGTGAATTCTGGCACATTCTTGGTGGCGTTCTTCACAGGCTCAGGGAGTTCTGGTTCAGGCATATTTTGAATATTTTTTTGGTAGCTGCTGGCTCCGTTTTGGCTCTGGTGTGCGAGCCTGACAGCAGGACTAGGACTGTCTGCCATTTTCGCGAGAGAGGTCCGAGCCCTGTTGGTAATCGTGGGGTCATCGGTCAGGCGGAGCGTTTCTTGAAAGTGAAGTTTGGCTTCTTCCACCAGGCCAGCTTCTCGACAGGCCGCTCCCAGCCATACACGCAGTTGAGCATCCTTGGCGTGCTCCACTGCGAGCTGTGAGAACTGCTGCACCGCTTCTTCATAGCGGCCTTCTTGATATGTCTGGATAGCCTGTTCAAATTGAGCATTCATGGAGCGAGAGCCTCACCGTTGGATAAATTCATCAAGACTGGACTAGGTAGGAGTGTTTGCTGAACAAAAATAGGTGCTATCTAGTCTACGGATTACTAATTAGTGTTCCCCATTCCGTGGTTTTCCTTACCACTAAAGCTGGTGATGAGAATGGAATTTAAAGCTTGATCCTCCCGCTCCTCTCGCCCCCTAAATCCCCCAACTTTGGGGGACTTTGAGGTCAGAACCCACGTTCGGCTGAGCTCACGTCGAAGCCCAAAGTTGGGGGCAGGGGGGCGATTCCAAGAGCTGTATGTGCGGGAATCTTACAAAGGGGAGAGCGGGGGGATCTCCAATTATTTTCCTGCCTCGACTTTGAAAGCCCCTACAGATTCTTGGAGCTGTTGAGCAGCCTGTACCGTTTGTTGTAGAGAACTGGAAACCTGACGAGAAGCATCGGAAGTACGGTTTGAAACCTGGGCAATGTCTTGCATAAGCGTGTTTACCGATTGAGAGGTTTCTGCCTGAGATACGGTTGCTAAAGAAATCACCTGAGACAATTCATCAATTTGTCGAGAAACTTCTAGAATTTCTCCTAGACTCTTCTTCGATTCTTCAACCAGTAGCGTACCTTCAGCAGCTTGCGTACTACTTAGTTCCATTGATTCGATTACTTCGCTAATTTCTAATCGAATGCTTTCAATAATCCTTTCAATTTCTTTGGTTGCCGAAGCTGACCGAGCGGCCAAGGCCCCGACTTCTTTCGCAACTACTGCAAATCCCTGTCCTTCTTCTCCAGCACGGGCGGCTTCAACCCCAGCGTTAATAGCGAGCAGATTAGTCTGGATAGCAATCTTGTTGATCAGAGTTGCCACCTTAGAAATCTGCTGCGAGGATTCCCCTAACCGTTCGACTTTCTTAGCGGTGTCTCCAATAGTCTCCCGCAGGTTAAGAATCCCCTGTACCGTTCGGCCCATGGCTTCTTCTCCTACTTCTGCTCTGACCGAAGCGATGCGGGCTACCTGGGCCGCTTGGCGAGCGCTACTGGCGACTTCCTGAATCGATAGAGCCATCTTCTGCACGGAATCGAGCGTCCGCGTGATTTCTTCAGCCTGCTTTTGGGAGTCTTCGGCTAATTGACGCAGAGACCCTTCATCCTTACCCAGAGACGTGCTGAAGTCTGTGGTTGTGCTCTTAACCTGGGTAACGATGCCCCGTAAGCTTTCAATAATGACGTTAAAGAAGTCAGCAACCGTACCCATCTCTCCTTCGGTGACGTTAGCGCGAACGGTGAGGTCTCCCTGGGCCGCGCCTTCGACATCAATAAGCAAGTTGCTTACCTGTTGTTGGAGCAGTTCCTTCGCTTTTCTCTGGGCTTCCTCTGCTTCCTTGCGCTCGGTTATATCGCTTTCAATAGCAATGAACTGAGTGACATTACCGTTTTGATCCAGAGAAGGCGTGATGTTCAGGAAAAGCCAGTAAGGCTGACCTTCTTTGGAGTAGTTCAGAATTTCTGAGGTAAACGGCTGTTTGGCAAGCAGTTTCTCGCGGATGCTCTGAACGGCAGCGGGGTCAGTGTCTGGGCCTTGGAGGAAGGACCCTGGCTTTTTACCAAGGACTTCTTCTATGGTGTAGCCTGTGATGCGGGTAAAGCCTTCATTGGCCCATTCAATGTTCCCTTCCTTAGTGGTAATAATGACCGCGTTACTGGTCTTACTCGCTACGAGGGAAAGCTTTCCTAACTCTTGAATGTCCTGTTGAAGACTGGTCGCCATGTCGTTGAATTCTCGACCGAGAATGCCAAACTCGTCTTGTCGACCTGTATCTCCATACCGTGCTGAAAGTTGACCGTCCGCTATGGCTTGGGCCACCTCGGTTAGCTGACGAATCGGTCTGTAGATGGAGCGAGCAAAGGGAATCGCCAGCAGACTGACTAGCAAAAGCACAGCTCCACCAATGCCATAGCCGAGGAATTGTTGCTCTTTCAGAGACGCACTTACTTCAGAAAGTGGTTGACCGACGAAGGCAATGCCTACGGACTTGGCTTGGGGATTCAATACTTTCTGATGGTCATACAAAGGCACATAGGCAGTCAGATAGTCCACCCCGACAATATTGGCGCGACCGACAAATTCTTGCCCTTGGTTCAGGACTTTATCTGCGACTTCTCGGGACGCCCGCGTTCCAATAGCACGTGTTCCATCGACTTCTTTGGTTTCAGGATTGGTGTAGGGAACGTTGGTTGTCACCCGCCAATCTTGGGCAAAAACAGTGGCCACTTTTACTTTGGAATACTTTTGGGTAAATTTATCGACCAACCCGTAGTTGCGATTCAGCACCGAACCGACAATAGCTGTTCCTACCAATTTTCCTTTGACCTTGATCGGATAGACGGCCATGCTAACGAGGCCCGCTTTGCCCCCATCTACGTCATAGGTTCCTTCTGGAGAAGGCTGTTTAGGTTCTGCTAATCCCTGAATGGGCTGCTTGCGAATGCCAATAGCGGTCTGTTCTGCCAACCCCAGGCGCTGTAGATAAGAACCTTTAAGGATTTCCATCCCTGATAAAGAGCGTCCTGTTCCCAGGGCATCTTTTACGATCGGAATGTCCCCCAAAGAGAGGCCTGCTGCCAGCTGAAGGCGGCGAAATTTGGCAGGTTGGTTCTTCGCAGCGAGCACAGGATATTTAGAGAAATCTTCTGCGAAGATCTGGACATTTTGAGCAATAGTCTTGCCTTGGGCGTCCGTAATAATCTTGAAGCTCTTGAGCTGTTCTGGGTCCACATCATTTTTGAGGGGAAGGAGACTTTCTAAATACGGTCTCCGAGTGGCTGTTTCCGCCGGATTACTCAAATCAACGCCAGCATTTTGCACGGCCTGGGCAATGCTCCCGGCCTCTGTCTTGCTCTCTTCAACAGTCCAGAGGACATACTCCTCTGCGAAGAGCGTCCCTTTTTCTTTAAGAGATTCCTTCAAATTCTCTAGGGAACGATTTTCAGAAATCGTGACTAGCCCTTGGGTCACGGCAATAACCGGTACAGCGGCGGCGACTACCAATAGGCCAAAGAGTTTGTTCTGAAGTTTAAGGTTTCTCCACCACAGGCGGGGCAGCAGTAGAGGCTTAGATTGGGCTTTACTGTTCTCTTTAGTCTTGGGGACAGACTGTGGAGGGACTGCCACTTCCTGAATGATCGGTTGAGCATAGGAGCTTCTTTCAATTCGCTCGTCGCTCTGGGGGATTTCTGGTTGCGCGGATGTGACAGGCTGAGCAGGTTGAATCGATTGAGCTGGGTTGGAAGAAAGATTAGGCTCGGATAAAAAGGGTAAACTCTTCTGATTGGCTTCCCCACGGGCGCTCTGAGCCACTTCCATCGGTTGGAATTGAGGAACTTTGCCTAGATCCTTCTCTAGTTCCACCTTGTCTATTTCTTTTATTCCTTTCTCCGGTCCCACTTTCTCCACCTTCTGTGGAGCTGCAACGTTTTGTTCTTTATCTTTGACCGTCGGGGCTGAGAGTGTGCTGGCTGCTAGTTTTTCTAGCGACGTACGGGCCATATGAATAGTTTTGGGGTCATCCGTCAGTTTGAGGGCTTCTTGAAACTCAAGTCTGGCTTCTTCTATGAGTCCTACTTCTCGGTAGGTCGCTCCCATCCAAACGCGAAGTTGAGCATTTTTAGGATTCTCGTAGGATAGCTGAGAAAGAATTTGTAAGGCATCTTCGTAGCGTCCTTCTCTGTAAGCCTGGGTAGCCTGTTCAAACTGAGCATTCATGGAGCAAGAGCCTCACCGTTTAGATAAGTTCACGCAAGCCCACAGCCTCTGAACCGCCACTTTTGGAAAGAGCCTTTGGTGTTTCTTTCCATCGCCATGACGACAGAATGCGGGATGTGTACTCTTTAAAGATTCCCATCTCCGCAGATTTACTCACTAAACAGGTTCAAGACCTCACAAAAAATTTTTACAACTCCAGAGCATTGATGCATCAGGAGCTATTCCACTCCGTGGAAGCGCTGTTCACGGGTTAGGTTCTAAGCTCGAACGTCAGGCGAATCAAGTTTCAGAAGAATCTTTCTTGAACTCGTCGCGCACAGGCTCTGGCATCAGAGGCTTCGTCAAAGGTCGCCAAGTAGGCAGCATGTCCAGCGATAGACTCTCCAGGGGATTGCGGAATTCTCGCACCTTATGCCAAACCGAACGAGACATCAGCAGATTAGTATCCGTGATTTCAGCTTCAAGAGACTTCAAGAGATTCTGGCGCTCTGCTTGATAGTCCCCCGCAGATAGTTCTAGAGACTGAGGAGGATAGTGGGAGAGGATCTTGCTGATATGAATCAACAGGTCTCGGTATAGCCAGGTATAAGCTGGATGGACCCATAGGTTGAGGCGATGGGGCTCCAACCCCTGTTTGGAAATCTTGAGGTCAAAGGCCCCAATCGCTGCTCTGCGTTGAGGTTCATAAACATACTCAAAGACCCGCTCTTCTTGGTGGAGGCTCTGGCTAATGCCCAAAATAATGCGGTCAGGCAATGGTCTACGGAAATCTTCTGGGTGTCGGTCGTACACCTGACGCAGCATAGAAGGCATCGTAGCGCAGTCGAGCTGGCATAAAAGGGCTGCATCTGCGTTGCTGACTGGTCGTAGATTTAAAGCTTGAACTTCCACTCTGGCAAGATTTTCCAGCACTGCCATTGGCAGACGCCAGTACGTAATTTCGGCCATCGACTGAAAGCCATTTTGTCGATAAATAGCAATCTGCTCCTTGTTATGGATATCTGCTTCTACAATCCACGTCTTAGCGCTACGGTAGTACTCAAAAATGTAGGCCAAAAGTAAGGTGCCTAAGCCTTGACTCTGCAAGGGGTCACTCAGGGTGAATTGGTCTATCCGCCAGGTACTTTGAATTTCATTGGTGGGCGATACCTGAACTAAACCCACGACATGACCGTCAATTTGGGCTACATGAACGTCGAAAAGATGCTGGAACCGATTGGGAACCAGATTTAAAAACTTGATCAGTCCAAACCAGCTGCGTACTTCTCGAACCTTTCGGACCCACTGAGTATCCTCTGGTTCGACATTCTCTAAGCTGTCTAGGTCACGCAGTTGTACGGGGCGGATCAGCATGGTTCGGTTTGTAACTAACTACGATGATAGCCTGTGCAGGAGTCCTTGATAGATTCAGCGTAAAATAGGAGCCCGTTGCTCCCATTTCATCATCGCTTCTAGGGCTCTATCCAGCAGTTCTTCTCCCTGCGCCACGGATTCTACCCGTGCAAGTTCTGCCCTTAGTTGAGAAGCTCCTGGAATCCCTTTGACATACCAAGTGAGATGTTTACGGGCCTGTTGGATGCCCCGTGCTCCTTTATATTCCCAGAGCATTTGCAAATGTTCACGGGCAGTCTGGATTTGATGCATAGGGACAGGGTCCGCTAGCCGTTCCCCTGTTCTTAGATAATGGTCCACCCGACCGACGAGTCCAGGGTCGCCCATCGTGCCACGGGCACACATCACACCATCGGCACCGGAGATAGCCAAGGCTTTGATCGCCGAGTCCACATCCATAATGTCGCCGTTGACAATAACTGGAATCGTAACTGCTTCTTTAACCTGACGGACCCATTCCCAGCGGGCGGCTCCTGTGAATTGTTGGGCGCGGGTTCGTCCATGAATAGTCAATAGAGAAGCTCCTGCCGCTTCTAATCGACGGGCAAAATCGACCACGGTGATTTCCTGGTCACTCCAGCCCAAACGGGTTTTGACCGTGACAGGCAGATTAACTGCTTCGACAACGGCCCTCACAGCAGCTTCAGCCACTTCCGGTTCTCGTAAAAGCGAAGACCCACCCCCGTTTTTGGTGATCTTATTTACCGGACAACCCATATTGATATCGATGATGTCTGCACCTTCCTGTTCCGCCATTTTTGCGGCTTCCGCCAGAAAGTTTGGTCTACAGTCAAAAAGCTGAATGCCGATCGGATGCTCTCCTGTGCCTACTTCCATAATTTTGGGTAGCTCACGGGCATAGTGCAGCCCTGTGGCACTGACCATCTCGGTATAGACCATCGAATCTTTCGCCTGTCTCCGCACCAGATGACGGAATACCTGATCCGTCACTCCAGCTAAGGGAGATTGAAAAACCCGGCTGTGCACACTAAACGGGCCAATCTTGAGGGGCTCCTGAAATTTAGAGAGGTCAATGGTTTTCATAAAAATATCGTAGCAGTGACGTATGCATTCATGGAGCGCTTACGATCTGCAGATGTGAGCTTTGCCGGACATAGCCAGAACTGAAAAGTGGTGGAGAGTAGGGAATTCGAATCCCTGACCTCTGCAGTGCGATTGCAGCGCTCTACCATCTGAGCTAACTCCCCCCGGGCTTCTCATTGTCTTCTGAAAAGGCGTTGCTGTAAATCCTGGGAGCTTTTTGGGTATAGATTAGATAAGACCAAAGTCACTACGCGCGCTTGTGATATCCTATAAACCGTTGAAATTTTATGCGGGCGATTAGCTCAGTTGGTAGAGCGCCTCGTTTACACCGAGGATGTCGGCGGTTCGAGTCCGTCATCGCCCACCATTTAAAAACCCTCTCCAGCAGAGGGTTTTGTTGTATATGCTGTCCGCACAGGCATATGAACAAAAGTACTTACTAAGGCTCACAAACTCTCTCAAAATGCTACCGTTTCTCACAGTTTGGGTAGAAATTGGGTAGAAGGATGACAGGCAAGAAGACTGCGAAGGGAGCGGTATCCCTCAGTGAATTCAGAAATTGCCTGCTTCTTAGATGGAGGCATCAGGGTAAGCGCTACGCCCTCTACTTAGGACTACCAGATACCAGAGTCAATAGGACCGTAGCACAACGAAAGGCCTCACAGATTGAGCTAGACATTGCCGCTGGACATTTTGACAAGACCTTAAAGAGCTACAAGCCTGCTTCTCCTCAGAGCATGGCTCAATCCTCAGTAATATTTTTGTGGCGTCGCTTTTCTGCAGAAAAAACCAAAGACTTACATCCAAGAACAGTTGCCAACTATCGGGGATTGGAAAGTCATCTAAACGAATACTTCCAGGGAGCACCAGTCTCATCGGTGGATATAGAAGAGGTCCGTAAATTTGCTCTGTGGCTAGCCACCTACTACAAAAATGATCGGGTCCTCAGAGAGCGGATAGCCATACTTTCTTCTTGCTGGGAATGGGGTATTGCACAGAAATTGACGCAAATTAATCCTTGGGCAGACTTCCACAAGATTATGAAAATAGCCCCTCAGCAAACGGCAAGACCTTTCACCATTGAGGAGATCCAGCGGATTATAGAGGCTTTCAAAACAGACACTACGTATGCCTATCTATCTGATTATGTGATTTTTCTATTTGCGACCGGAGCCCGAACGGGAGAAGTCATTGGATTGAAATGGAAGCATTTATCTGAGGACTGCAGTACCGTCTGGATAGGAGAATCGCTGAGCCGTGGTGAACGCAAAGCAACTAAGACCAATAAGGCACGCACGATCACACTCCCCGATAGGCTACAAGAGCATCTGCAATCAAAGAAAAAGTCGCTGAATCTGTGCCCGGAAGATTTAGTATTCCCTTCTAAGCATGGCGGAGCTATTGATGACAATAATTTCCGAAGTAGGGCATGGAAACCAATCCTAGAACGATTAGGCATACCGTATAGAAAGCCCTACATTACGCGACATTCTCTTGTGAGCCACGCCCTAGATAGCGGAATGTCTCCATTACAAGTAGCCCAAATGACTGGACATCGGGTAAAGACGATGTTTCAGCATTATGCGGGCCACGTATCCAGTAAGCCGAAGCTGCCCGATATTTTGGGATAAAAGTAGAAAGCCCTGAGAGCAAATAAACCACAACCTAGGCTTTTTCATTCATCCGACACTGGTCGTCAACGCCGAGAGTGGGTTTGCTTTGGGTCTCAGTAGCGTACATATTTGGAATCGCGCGCTTAGGCATAAGGAATTATCACCATTGGTTGCATAACTTGCAAGTCTGCGCCTCGTGTCAGGGCCGCAGAGCCTTGGCATAGAAAACGTTAGTGTCAGCAAGGTTGAGAGTATTAATCGCGTAATACACCCCTGCGTTCTTTTTGATCGCGTGAAAACTATCCTCATTGTAACGGATTATCAGGTTAGACTCTACACGCGATAACGTAACAAATCCTACTAGTTCTAGAAATTCCAGATAGTTATAAACCGCATCATCATGAGGAAGTTCGCCGCGTGCTACAGGCCTTTCAAATACTTCGCATAAAGGCTCCAATAGCTCACGTTCATCTGGAGTTAAGAAAGAACTTAGCTGATGATACTTTTTTACAATCTTTTTTAAAATACTGAACTTTATTGAAATTTGTTTCCAATTATTTTTGGACATATACTTTCAGACCTTTAAAAGTTAGATATTTGATTCGAAGTTAAACACTTAAGAGTGTTTTGCATATTTACCAACAATAACAGAATAAAACATGATAGACGCGATTAAACTAGAAATCTCCTAAGGGGGCTACTAAGGAGGAGCAGGGGCACTACAGATTTAGATGCGATTAGGGAGCATGGTCACGGTTGCGATAGTGAAGGTAGCGAGAGCATGATGCTGTCTGGGCCAGAAAGACCGATGGAAGAGCGATGTTAAAGACCAAGAGCGGGGAAATAATAGCTTCCAGACCCATCTCTTGAGATGCCGTGTCGGCTGCGCCTACCTGTTCAATCTGCCTACGGCAGCAGGTACCTTATGCAGGACACGGCAGAGCGGGCAAGACGCTGCGCGGGGACCCTTCAGGGCAACAGGGGCCGCAGGAGACCTGGAGGCCCTGGACGGAACAGGAAAAGAAGGAGCTGGCAGCGCAGGTAGAGCAGCAAGCCGGACTGATGAAGTATTGCTTAGAGGCGGCTCAAAGGTTTGTAGATGGTGGTCTGGTCGAAGGGGACTTAGCTATAGAGCTCTTCAAAGAAGTCATGCACTAGCCCAACAACCAAGGAGAAGACACTGCGCTAGATCTACACCGGATAAAATCACTGGGGAGCAGGAATGAAATGATATGCACACCGCATGACCAGTTTGCAAAGCAATGTATGACAATGACAGAGTTTCTAGAACCTTTTGGCAAGCCTCTGGTCAGGGAATGGGATAAAGTTACCAAATGCCGGTCGCGCCTTTGTGGATATAGCAAAAGTCCAAGGTTACTGTTTGAATGTGACTCATAGGCGAGGTCAACATAAGGCTCGTGTGTTTGTATCGGCTCTTGGGCTGACGGTTGAGGATGCTGAATTTCTCCGAGATGCTTTGCTAAGCGCGGCTAAAAGCTATGATGCTGTCCTAACTGAGGAAATCGAGTACGGGCAATTGTACGTGCTAGACTTCCCAATAAGTAGACCTGTTGGATGGGCGATAGTTCGGAGCGGTTGGATTGTTCGCAAGGGCGAGGATTTTCCCAGGCTGACGAGTTGCTATGTCCTCTAAAGGGAGGAATTACTATGAACAGTACAATTAACCTGTTAGATGTTGTGGCTTTAGCTGAGGATTTGCCTGAGCATGGACTACCTCGCGGTCAGGTTGGGACTGTTGTTGATGAACTGGCTGCTGATGTTTTTTTGATTGAGTTTAGTGACGATCGG
>JBBRSB010000033.1:0-55803 GCA_038245785.1 Gloeobacterales cyanobacterium
CGCTGAGAAGTATCTCCCCCAGCATAGGCATCAACGATTTTTTGGCGTAAGTCCAGAGAGTATGATTTCATTTCTGCTACCGAAAATATACAGGTGTTTAATGTTTTAGTTATACCTTACTAGCTTGAGAACCGCTATATCAATAACACCCTTGCCGCACTGGCCTTAGTCGCAGCGTTCGGCATGTTTTCAGCCAGTGGAGAACCGGTCATTTCGGCGCTCAAGGGCACACTGATTGAAAAGCCTCTCGTAGCGCTTGGATGGACCAACACAATCGTATTTAATCTGTCAGTTGGCTACTTGGTCACCGTTTTTTTCTGGTTGCTTGTCGTGTACCTACCAGAAAGGGCCAGACGAACTCTCCTTCGCGAGAACCTGAGCTACCGCTACCAAGACTTCAAAGAGGAAGTTGTCCAAAGCATGTTGTGGGCATCGATCGGCACACACGATTCGAGACTTCCCAAAGAGCTTGCAGACGACCATCTAAGATTCAAGGAATTCTTCGACGAAGATGAGAAGCGCCACTGGTATGCCGCCTTGAACGGCATGCAGGGAAGCGAGGATCGGATGAGAGAACTATCTCTTGCGCTTCAAATGCTGTCTGATGAAGTTGCTTATGTACTGAACAACGTCCCTATTCAAGATCCATCCGTCCATCGTTTCTTCAAAACCTTGAATGAAAACGTATATAGGCTCAACCATTCGGGCGCCGACCCTTACGATCAAGTGAAGCACGTTGGCGGCTTTCTCTGGACCATCCTGGCGCGCTGGAGCTTTGTTGATGGTCAACGCGAGACCGACGTTGTTCAAGAGATGATTGGTCGGCTGTAGCAGTGGAACAGCGGCCTAACCCTTCCTTCAGCGGACGTGCCTTCGGCACGCTGCTTAGTCAAACGTTATGCTCTGGTGGGTTGAAGGAAGCACAGATGAAAGCTTACCTGCTTGGTCAAATTTAAGGTCGTGTGAAATCGATGTAGCTATGTTTGATAAGAAAGTGAGGGAAAAAGGAGAGCCTAAAGGAGGATTGTTTATAATGAGCAGAACACTTAAGATCCTCCTATCTCATCATTTTATGCCAATCAATAGTGAAGATCTCAAACAGGACCTTGAGCAACTCACCAAAGAGCAACTTCAGCAAGTTGCTGATTTTATTACCTTCCTAAAATTTCGGAATAAACGCCATCGTGCTGTTCTTGATCTTGCTCAGTTGGCTCTTCTGTTAACTGAGTTTGCAGAGGAAGACCTTGCTCTTGCTGAAGTAGGAATGAGCGATTATGTAGCGATGCTGGTTCAGGAAGATCAGCGATGACTGGCCAGCTTAAACGTGGTGATGTCTGGTTAGCGCAACGACGAAGTGCTGGAACGCATCTACATCGGTCGCCACTGCAAAAATGACACCGTTCGCAGCGCGTTCCCGCAGGGAAAACACCTCGAAAAACTCTTCGAGCTCTACACCAAAATGACTACGCAAGGCACCGAGCGCCTGAAAGTTGGCGGCTGAAAGGAAAAATTAAGTGTGGAATGCTAGAGTCATACTAGTTCTTTGGAGCCAAACGATCCAATGCTAACCCTAGAGCAACTCATTTCAGAAGCAACTGCACTACCCGATGCAGCCAAGGCTATCCTCATAGACAAAATTATGGAAAGTATGACAGAACAAATTGATCAAGATATTTTGAGGGAGGGAATACAGAAAGCTCAAGAACGCATTGCCGAAATTGATAGCGGCGCAGTCCAAACCATTCCGGGAGATATTGCCTTGGCACAAGTCCGGCAACTCCTAGAAAAATGAGATATGAATTCCATCCAGCAGCCCTGCAAGAATATGCGGAAGCTGTGCAATTTTTTGCCCAGCAAGACAGACAACAAGATTTTATTAACACCATAGAAAACGCCATATTTCGCATTATTGGGGCACCAGAGCGCTGGCCGATTGTTGAAGGCCAGATCCGTCGATATTTGACCCTCAAATTTTCCTATGCCATCTTATATCGAGTCTATCCAGATAGAATTGTGATTGCGGCGATCATGAGTTGTCGTCGAGATCCAAGCTATTGGCAAGATCGCCTTTGAAAACTCGAACAAGCCATCATCATCGTGCCAGAGCAATCAGCTTCCATGATGAGCCTCTGAGCCAGTTTAGCTTTTGGGCGGATTGGCAAGTCGAACCCAAGTGGAACCTCTGCGACACACCGGGCAAGCCCCGCGCTCGATTCACCAATCTCATTGCCGAAACCTTTACATATAATGCATTGTAAAATGTTTGACTTGAAGCCCTGAAAGAGCTTTCCACGAGAGGATCTTAAGGGTTTTAAGCTTATTGCACGACAAGTCTAATGGTGATAATTTTAACTATGGACTACCGAAACTTCATTACAATTGAACACAATAAACGCGGTGGGAAGCCTTGCGTACGTGGTTTAAGAATTACGGTTTATGAAGTGCTCGACTACCTGGCTTCCGAGATGAATAAAGCAGAAATTCTCGACGATTTTCCCGATCTGACGCGAGAAGATTTAAAAGCCTGCATTGCCTATGCTGCCGATCGTGAGCGGCGGTTAATGATCGCTCCATTATCTGCATGAACTTGCTTTTTGATGAAAACTTGTCGCCCAAGTTGCCGAACCGTTTGAGTGATCTTTTCCCATCTGTGTTCAAAAACATCGAATTATCCAGAGCCTTCTGCTCATAAGGGCGGCACTCCAAATTAACTAATAAATACGCTTTCACGGATTACTTCAGAAAACTATGGCTAACCGTAGCGTAACGGCGGAGCAACTTTTGGTTTAGTGTCATCCCAATTTTTGCCTAAGAAACTGCGGATTTGACGCGCGGCCTGTTCCATCGCTGCTTTTGGACTCATTTGATTGGTTAAAGCAGCACTTCACTTGCGCTAAGCTTTGCCAAAAGTGAAAGGTATAGTGAAAAGTATGTCGAGTCAGAGTACAGAAGGTCTATACATCGCTCTGATAAGCGTGCATGGCTTGATCCGTGGTCGGGATTTGGAACTGGGACGCGATGCTGACACGGGCGGCCAGACCAAGTATGTCGTGGAACTTGCTCGCACTTTATCCCTACTGCCCGATATAGCGGCAGTGGATCTGTTTACCCGTCTGGTGGCTGCCCCCGAAGTAGATGCAGATTACAGTGAGGAACTTGAAGATCTAGGAAATGGGGCACGTATTGTTCGCATTGTCGCCGGAGCCCCAGAGGACTATATCCCCAAGGAAGCCCTGTGGGATCACTTGGACAGTTTTGTTGATAACATGCTGGCGTTCATCCGTAATGCCGATCGCGTGCCTGACATTATCCACAGCCACTATGCAGATGCGGGCTATGTGGGCAGCCGTCTGGCCCATTTCCTTGAAGTTCCCCTAGTGCATACTGGTCATTCTTTAGGTAGAGTCAAACGTCGCCGCCTGTTGGCCAATGGCCTATCCTCAGACGAAATCGATCGCCGCTATAACATGCTGCGCCGCATTGAAGCAGAGGAAATGATTCTGACCAGTGCAGATCGAGTAATTACTAGCACCCGCCAGGAGATTGAGGAACAGTACGAATTTTATGACTGCTACTACCCCGATCGCATGCGTGTCATTCCTCCGGGCACGGATCTTGAGTTGTTTTATCCGCCCAAAGGCAATGAGTGGCAGACCCCGATCGGTAAGGAAATCTGTCGCTTTCTGCGTGAGCCGGATAAGCCTCTTATCCTTGCTTTATCCCGTCCCGACACCCGTAAAAATATTGGTGCTCTGATAGATGCCTATGGTGGTTCGGCCCAGTTGCAGGAACTGGCCAATCTACTGGTTATCGCTGGCAACCGAGGCGAGATCAGCGAGATGAATGAGGGGGCGCAGGAAGTACTTAAGAATCTGCTCCTGGATATCGATCGCTACGATCTTTACGGTCGCGTGGCTTATCCCAAACACCACAAAGCCGACGAAGTGCCCTATATCTACCGTATCGCAGCCCTATCCGGAGGCATATTCGTCAACCCGGCTCTGACCGAACCCTTCGGACTAACCCTGATCGAGGCTGCCGCCAGTGGTCTGCCCATCGTGGCGACGGAAGACGGTGGCCCCCGTGACATCACCCGTAATTGCGACAACGGTATCCTCATTAACCCCCTCGACAGCGATACCATTGCCACAGCACTGCTGACCCTGTTGGAAAACTCCGAAGAGCGACAACACCTGGTAGACAACGGCCTACGCGGTGTGCGCAAACACTATTCCTGGGAAGCTCATGCCACGCGCTATCTAAGGACTATTCGCCCGTTGGTTGATAAGACTGAGGTGGTGGACCGTACGCCACTAACCCGCCGCCCCATGCTCTACCACGACCGAGCCATCTTCACCGATCTGGATCAGAACCTCTTGGGCAATCTCTCCGATCTGCCACGTTTCATTGAGGTACTTCGCAAAAATCGCAGATCTACCACCTTTGGGATTGCAACGGGTCGGCGATTAGATACCACCCTTGAAGCCCTGCGCAAGCACCGCATCCCCGAACCCGACGTACTTATCACCAGTGGCGGCACCGCTATCTACTACAACCCAGATCTCACCGAAGATAGCTGGTGGTCGCAGCACATCGATCGTCGTTGGACTCCTAAAGAAGTACGGCGAGTGCTGTCAGGTATATCTGGTCTCGAATTGCAGCCGAAGGAACGACAGAGTCGATTCAAAATCAGCTATTTCTACCATTCCGACGTTGCGCCTACGGTAGAGGAGATTAATAGCTTGCTTTATCAGGAAGACTTAGCCGTTAATGTAATCCTCTCCTTCGGCCAGTATCTCGACATTCTCCCCATCCGTGCATCCAAGGGTCAGGCTTTGCGCTACGTTGCAGATCGGTGGGGTATCCCCCTGGAGCAGACCCTAGTAGCGGGTGGCTCTGGTGCCGATGAGGATATGATGCGGGGAAATACCTTGGCAGTGGTAGTGGCCAACCGCCACAACGAGGAACTGTCGCATCTGATGGATACCGATCGCATCTACTACGCGAAGCAAGCTTACGCCCTAGGAATTTTGGAGGCCATAGAGCACTTTGATTTCTTCCGCAGCACGTAGGCCTAAATTCAAAAACTGCACCTGCGATTATAAATTTCTCATCAATCTCACGCAATATTCTGGGAGTTCCTGCATGTCTCTTATCCCATTCTCCATTCGTGTTCTTGGCCTCGATGATGCTGCATTGATGAGAGCTGTATTGACCATGTTCGGCGAGGCCATTCAGGAGGTGCAAACCTACAGTGGCTCCCAGCCCAGCACGGCCTATCTGGAGCGCCTTCTTGGGAGCGATACTTTCATCGCGCTCGCTGCCTTAAAAGGCGACGAAGTTGTTGGAGGAATCGCGGCCTATGTACTACCTAAGTTCGAGCAGGAACGAAGTGAGATTTACATTTACGACCTGGCAGTGGCTGATGCGCATAGGAGAGAGGGTATTGCCACTGTTCTGATCATGGAGCTCAAGAGAATTGCGTCTTTGCGCGGCGCCTATGTGATCTTCGTGCAGGCCGATCTTGGTGATGATCCAGCCATAGCGCTGTACACCAAACTGGGTACTCGCGAGGATGTTCTGCACTTTGACATCGCAACTGAGGGGCAGGTGCCGCATAACAATTTATTCAAGCCGAACCCTTCTATCGAGCGGACCTCCGCAGGGCAACTTTTGGTTTAGGGTCAGTCCGATTTAGTGCCCAAAAGACTGCGGGTTTCGCGGGCGGCCTGTTCCATCGCTGCTTTCGGACTCATTTGATTGGTCAGCGCAGCACTTAAGTAACGCTGCAGAATATCGGAAGCTTGGGCGTACTGGGGAATGGGAGGACGCAATACGGCTCGGTCCATCACAGGAACAAGCGAGGGAAAATGGGGATACTTTTTGACAAGCTGCGGGTCGGTAAAAAGGGCACGACGACTGGGAGGTACGCCCGTATCTAAGACATATTGACGCTGGGATTCAACGCTGGTTATAAATTGAACTGCCCGCCATGCTTCTTCAGGATGGCGCGTGGTAGCTGCTATTCCTATCCCTAAGCCTCCCTGACAGGCTCCACTTCGCTGCCCTACAGCATGAACCATCGGTATCAAACCAATTTTTCCGCGCACTGGAACGTCAGGTTTACTGGCTTCAGCCCAGACATAGGGCCAATTTCGAAGGAATACCGCTCCACCACTTTGGAACAAGCGACGACTTTCATCCTCTTGATAGGTAGTTACCCCTGGCGGCGAGATGCCTTGCTTGATTGTGCTCTGCAAGAACGTCACTGCTTCAATCGCTTCGGGGCGATCCAGTCCTACTTGATTGGTTTTCGGGTTAATCCACAAACCACCATAGCCTTCTAAGATTTCCGTGAACATGGCTGCTAAGCCTTCATATTGCTTGCCTTGCCAAAGATAACCCCACTTCGCTTTGCCTTGCTTTTGCAGCGTCTGCGAAATTTGGACCATCTCCGTGAAAGTTTCAGGAGGCTTGAGACCCGCTTCTTTCAAAAGGTCCGTTCGGTAGTAAAGTAATCCTGCATCCGAGCGGAAAGGCACCCGATAGAGTTTTCCTTTGTACTTCCCACCCTCTATATCTCCCGACAAGAAAGCTTTCTGTTCCTGAGGAGGCAGCTTTTCAGAAAGGTCCATCAACCAACCAGCGGCTGCAAATTTAGGCACCCAGACAATATCCATGAACACCAGGTCATAGGGTGAATCGCCGAGTAAGAAGGAAGAAGTATACAGATCTTCCACAAGGTTCGTCGCCGTTGGCCCTTCGACAGGTTCAAGACGGAGGTCAGGGTTTTTAGCCGTGAATTGCCTGGCGAGAATGGCCCACTCTTTCGTATCAAAAGCAGGTATCAAAACCTTTATGGTGATTGGGTCTTTGGCAAAAGCAGCGGTCGTCAGAGCCCATAGGAATAGGATCAGAAGCCCAGCCTGTTTCACCCAGAACCGAACGGTCAACGGATAAAAGTATTTACCAAGCATCATAGGCCTGTCTTGAACCTTGCCATCTTATCCTCTGCAGAGAAGAGACAGGCAAGCCCCTGTAGGAAGCAAGGAGAAATGGAGATCCGGTTCCCTCCCCTTACGAAGGGGAGGGCTAGGGTGGGGTGCGCTATTTGTTCTTAACAACCATGTCCGGGAGGGTTGCACCCGCAAGCTCACGCAGTCCTGAGTCGCTGTCTTTAAGACCTTTAATCAGTAAACTGACGCCTTGTTGGTCACGGGTTTGGGCTACATAGGCAACCGCTAACATGCGAACGGGTACTTCACTGTCGTTACCGGCTTGCTGCAGTAGGGGCCATGCGCGAGTGCGCTCTTCTGGTTTGATCTGAGTGGCTAGCTGTTCGGCCTTCTGCTTGGGGTCTGTTCCTTGACGCACCTGTTCGATAGCATTGCGGACTTTCGTCTCGACATCTTCTTCTTTCGCAGCTGGAGCAGCAACCGGAGCTTTGGCGGGAGTTGGGGCGCTAGTCACGGTAGGTTGAGCCACAGTACTCACTGCAGCTACAGATTTTTTCTCGGGGGTTGGAACAGCAGTGCTCAAGAAAGGAACCGCCACACGGATTTTGGAACCTGTGCGCACCAGAGGTTGATCGAGTTTGAGGGTTTTAAGGTCTGCGGCTGGCTTCCCCTCTGGGGTGAGTCGAAGCCCTCCCGCCGCTCGAATAGCATCGCGAGATGTAGCTTTGTCGTTTACCAGATAAGGTCCGGGGAAACGAACAGCACCGGACACATCGACCAGTTGTTCAGCCTGAGCGACCGTTCCACACAAGAGTAGTAGGCTAAGAGCTAGAGAAATAGAGCGCATCGGTCTTCCTAGTTACGAGCAGTAATGCGAGTTTGGACAACAAGAGATTGATCAGCTGTTTTAAGTGATTGCTGTCCTGCCATATTGGTAGTAGTGCCTTTCAAATAAACAATCCCTGTTTTTTTGGTTGTATCGACGACAGAGGTATTGATGCAGTTAGTTGTATTTTGACTAGTTAAACAATTAGTTGTAGTTTGAGCAACTAAGTTATCTGCCAAAACTCTTCCTGTAGAAACATTAATTGCGGTAGGAACTGCTTGAGTAGGGAGATTAGCAGCAGTGATGGTAGTATTTGTAGAATCTTGATAGTAAGAGAGTACTTTTGGGCCATTGTAATTTATTGAATCCGGTCTATCCGCAAGATAGAACAGCATGAATTTATAATCATCCGTTGTAGCCGTACTAACATCAGGTGCATAGAAGCCAATGACAGGTTGTACGCCTGTAGCTCCTGACAGGGTAGCGCTCGTAAAATCGCCAAGACCATAGAGGCGAGAAGCTTGTTGGACTTCATCGCTGATAAAGTCTAGGCTTGGTTTTAATTCCTGGGATAGTGCCGTCGCTTGGCTTCCTCCGGAGGCTTGACCACCCACTTTACTGATAGCAAAAGACATCGCTGCACCGATGATCACGCTGATGCTGGCAGAAACCAGAAGTTCAACCAGGGTAAATCCACGCCTGTTGCGCTTATGGATCATATTCATCATGGGGTTACCACCTTCACCTTTCCTAAAACAGACAGCAGCCGAACCTGTCGGGTATTTGAATTCTGGGTGAGGGTTACCATGGGAATTGCAGTCGCCGTGATAGCAGGAGTTGTGATTACTCCACGGGCATTGAATTGGATACTAGTCAGAGTGCTACCTGCCCCATTTGAAGTACTGACCGCAACCTGGCTAGGCAAGGTGTCACTGGATAGAATGGCATTAGCAGCCGTGACAATTTGATAGGTTGTGGATTGTCCTGCCGTAGGGATGGTGATGTTGAGCGTCATTGCCTGATTTTTGGCTAGGGCAAGCGTCCTCCCTCGAAGCACTGCATTTTCAATTTGAGAAGCGGCCTGATTAAGCTGTTGCCTGCCATAGAGACCAGCAAAACTGGGTAAGGCCAGGCTGGCGAACAGTCCAATCATGCTTATGGTGACGAGTAATTCAATAACAGTGAATCCGCGATAGCCGCGATGATTTCTCATGATTGAGGAGGTCCTGCAATGTCCGTCACGAGAATCGCCAATGCTCCTGAGTTCACATTGCTCGCAGCAGTACTACCATTACTGCTCATGAGTGACTTGGTTCGTGCTGCAGAAGTACTGGCAATGGTTAGGGCACCCGCGTTGTTATTCGCTGCGAAGATCCGAACAGCCACCCGGCGAGCTTTATCGCCTGTCACCCCAGGAGTAGCGCCAACTATAATCTGTCCCATGTAATCTCTTGAAAGACCGGATGTGGCCTTAGGGATCGGAAAGTTAACCCCCTGACGATTGGTAAAACCCGTTAGGTTTGATGCCGCACAGTTATTGGCTGTAATACAGGTTGTGGTAACCGTTGAGGTGATTACTGTCGGGGTAATAGATACTACATTCTGTGTTAGTTCTCCCAGCGTTGTACCTGCTGAACCAAGCATGGTTATCGTCACCGTATTGGACGTATTCGGCCAAGCAGTCGGCTCCACATTTACCCTTACCGCCGTGCCATTGTTGTTGGTAACCGTTGAGTCAGCGTAGTAGCCATCAGCTGTAGACCATTGGCTGCGGATGCTTTCCATCTCTAGACGGGCCAGGTTACTCGCTTCATTTAGCGTTTTCTCCTGGCTCTGGAGTAGCGTAGCCGAGGTCATGGGGATAACCAACGCGGTAAGGCTAATTCCAGCAATCACGACGCTAACCAATGCCTCAATCAGGGTCAGCCCTTGGCTATTACGTTGAAGTTTCATAGCCGTCTCCAGTTGCGCATGATAACGTTGCCACTAGTGACGATGGGAAAACCTTCTCTCGCCAGAGATTCGTCATAGACCATGCGGGAGTTATTGCCGTTGAAGTTGATAGTTTTGCCAATGTAGGTGCCAACCAGCTCCCCGCTATTGCCACCACCGTTGAGGGTGAGCGAAGAATTTGGAGCGTAGATGGCGGCCCTGAGTGCACCGTTACCATTGAGTTTGATTTCATCATTGGTATTGGAGTAGATTTGCAGGCCAGCCGCAGTACTAGTGTTGGCAATCCCGTTCCCAGAAATACTGAGGGTTTCTACCTGGCCCACATTGGTGCTATTGATCACGTAGAGAACCACGGGGTCACCGTTGGTTTGGACCACTTTCAGCGTCGAGTTGCCTGAGATGTCCAAGTCACTGACGATGTAGCGTCCTGGGTAAAGGGTCAGGTTTTTCTGTCCCGAGAGCGAAACTCCCCCAGAACCATTACTGCCAACCAAGTCAATGACAGGATATTTATCTGCACCTGTTGCAGTAGAGCCAGAGATAGGCTGAGGGATGATTGCCTGCGTTGTTACTGTAATAGTTATACTTGTGCCAACATCGTTCTTCTTGCAGTCAGTCACGGGGATGTCTACATCAGTACAGGTGACTGTTTGAGTACTATTAGAACCCGTCCCTGTTACAGAGAGCATACAAGAACTAGTGGGGCTATTATTGCTGCACGCGCTTGTGCTATAAGTCGGGGCTGACGGAGCGGGTGGCAGGTCCAGGTGAGGAATGGTTTGGGTTCCGCCAGTAGTCGTGCCACCGACACTAATGCAGCTTGTGCCACAGGCCGCTGCAAGAGCGCCGTTGATATTTGAACCGCTAGATGTGGAAATCGCGGTTCCCCCTCCGCTGCCATTAGAACCTAGGTTACCCTCTGTTCCCTGAGGCAAATAACTGTAGGTGGAATCAACGGTGAAGGTACCGCTATTGTTAATCACTGCACCATCTGGTAAAGATGGCGCATAGGAACTTAGCGTCCCAAGCGTACTGCTCGGTAGCCTTTGAGGCTGTGGATTCCCATAAGCGTCCATCACTACATGGTTGCTTGAATCTACCAAGACGGGTGACCATGGCGTTGCTCCCGTCGGAATTGTGCTGTTCGATGCCGTTGCAAAAAAAGCACCTGTGCCATTCTTATAAATCCCTGTCACTTTCTCGTTACAGCTGGTGGCCGTAGGGATGGCGCAAAGATTCAGAGAAGTCGTGGGGTCAGTTACATACGTAATTAGACCTGTTAATTTATTGCGCAGTACCGCTGTTATGTACGTCACCTGTTGACAGGAAACTACACCGAGAGCATCGGCATTACAAAAAGGCATAGCGCTGTACGTATCTCCATTTCCCACCGTTATGCCGCTGTCTCCAAAACCTACATATTTATTGATAGCGAAGAAACTCGTTGGATTCGGAAAAATAGAGACAGCAATGTTGGAAGCAACGCTACGGCCCCGGAAGCCTAGAGACATTACATCGACACGAGCAAGATTACTGGGAAGAGGAGTTGCCGCATTGAAGGCAGTAACCACACTGCTTTCATCCACTGGGCAAGGTGCGTTGGGAGCATTGGAAGTACCCGCTTGGCAGCTGACAGCCCGAAAACTGTAGACTAGAGAGCCCAGGCCATCTCCATCATCTTGGGGCGTTGCGCCTTGATACGTAGTACCAAGACTAATCGTGCCATTCAAGACTGCTGTGGTGACATCTGCTTGGGATAGATTGAGATTACTCGTAGTAACGAAGGGTAGAGAGGTAGAGGGGATAGTTGCAGTACCAAAACTGGATACACTCAGTCTCCCAGCCAAAGCGTTGATACCTGCATCTGCTGCATAGAAACTATCTGTTGCGCCCCTTTGAGCAACATTATTTGCACGTTGCGCTCCGACTTTTAGAAATAGGGTAGTAGCCATTAGAAGCATAACAACAGAGATACTAATCACCGTAATCAGTGAAAATCCTCTTTGTCCTCTTTTTTTCTTATTATGTATCTGCACCTTTCCTACCCTCATAACAAACCTCAATCTCAAATGTAGTTTCTTGCTGCCAGACAATCAGCTAAGAAATAGAACCACATAAACTTTTGTGTATGCTCTTGTTCAATCTATCCTGACAACTCAGTGAGTGAGATGAGCTTTGCGTGTAAAAAGAACCGAATTCCAGTAAAACTTGTTTGTCAAACACAGCGAAGATTCTCCACAAACCAGACACAAAGAGCATAGAAATCTACACAGTATTCACACAAAGAGCTGACTCTTTTCCAAAGTTGAAAAGAGAAAACTATGGGTATTTGCACTTAAATTACCCAAAAAGATGATCTAAGTATTGAACTTTACGAAATTTTCACGGCTTCTTCATAAACCTTCCGTGTCCTCACGGATGGAGGCTTACCCACTGAGTAATTGAGCCTATAAGCCCAGGCCAAAAGGCGATGCCAGAGGCGAGGAGAAAAGCTCTTAATAGTTGGCTCTAGACTCCAGAGGAGCGACGGGAACCAACCACCCATCGTCCAACCCAAAAAGCTATGGGCCGTAAACTCCAGATAGCTGGGAAACCAACGCAAAAAGTAACTAAACCCAGTCAGTTGCCAAATCCAAACTAAGAGCATCGGATTTTTAAAGGCTGCTCGGACAGCCATCCGATTAAAGGCTAACCATCCAGCCCGGTCCTTGATAAAGTCATCCACGACCTTTGGGTCTTCTTCCGCCATGATGCCGAAGAAGGTATTGAGAATGGCATTAATTCGTTCAGGAGGAAGTTCTTCGCCCGTAGGCACCATCATCCCTTTCGAGAACAACCATGTGACGGTGATATTGCTTTGATAGGCCCGGATTCGATCGAGGTCATCGCCCGTTACTAAATTGAACTGCAGCGCTTCATCCAGTAAGCTAGAAAGCCGAGGCAGGTTCCTAACTAGAGAGCCAAAGCCTGTAAAGACCAGCGGAGACTGCAAAGAAGCGGCATCTCCAATTGCCAAGACTCTATCATAGGCTGCTTTTCTGGACTTTTCGCCTACACTGAAGTAGGCAGGGATATAACCAAAAGTTGCCTTCTTCCACTTCAACTTTTCTAGATCACAGCGCTTATATTCTGGCAAAATCGCGAAGAAATCTTCATAGAGTTCTAAAAGAGAACCAGGATTTCGGGGATGGACTTCGTGATAGTGAAAGAGATAGAACGTCAGCTCTTTATCTTTACCAGGAAATAATTCCCAAATCAGTTGTCTACCCCGCGAAATATCGCCATGGGAATAGAGGACATCGCCTAAGTTATAATCCCAAACCCCATCTTCAAAGCCATCTTCGACGACGGCACCCACCGTTGGACAAACAGAGTTAAACGCTCGTCCATCATTGAGCTGTTGGGCAACTAATGATGCAGAACCCATCGCATCAATCAATACACGGCCCGTAAGCTGGACACTTTCATTTGTCTCACGATTGCGTCCGGTTACACAGACCCCTTCATCCCAGACCGAGACCTTCTGAAACTCCGTATTATCGACAATCACACCGCCTGCCGCTCGGAGCTTCTCCCCACAAAGACGGAGCAAACGCTCTGCATCCAAGGCTACGTTTAAGACCGTAGGGGTGGACAAAACAGCGGCTACGGCTCGCTTAGGAACATTGCCATCGTGAAACTTGTTAAAGCCATCTCGATACTCCTTGAAGATCAGGCTTTCCACTTCCTGCGCGGTCAGTAAGCCCACTTCCACAAAAGATTGCAGTTCAGCCCGAGAGATATTCCACTCCCGATTCATCCCCCCAAAGGGCCCCCGTTCCATCACGGCGACCTTCCAACCCAAGCGAGCCATCATCGCCGCATGGATAACCCCTAAAGCAGCACCACTATAAACCAAGTCAAATTCAAGAGCCGAGATTCCCGCTGGTTTTTCTCGGAAGAGCACCTGTTTTGCTTTGACTGTTCCGGGCTGCTTGATATTTTCTCGCCAGGTTTTTTCCCACCAATAGCACTTCTTCAGCGCTTCCTCACCCTTCGGGATGCACTGGAAAAATTTGGCGGTCAGCGGATAGTGCGGTGCGAGAGCCTCAAAGATATTTGCTTGGGGATCTATTTCGGGCAGGCTTGGATACAGTCTGGGGAAAGCAGCACGAATCTGGGTAGTTAAGCTTTGAATCAGCTCTTTCTCCTGGGTAAACGACTCCCCACGCCACTGAAATAATTTGAGATAAGTGGTGCGCTGCACATTCCAGCAAAAGACAGAAAACTCAGAGGCTCCGACGGAGAACTTCAGGCCATCAGGCGTTAGGGTATGCTCTGAGCCTTTCCATCGCCAGGATTGCAGCCAAGCAAGAACCTGGTCCGTGGGATAGGGAATCTCAAGATAGAGCAGTTGACGCATAGTTCTAGGGTAAGGCAAATGCACTCCTCCTGGCTTAGTTTACAAAAGCGATGAGAGCGTTCTGATGAGCCAGTGTAGAAGAGGGTAGGATGATAATAAGCCCTTGTACTCTGTCCAATTTTGTTGGTCAAGGTGAAATGACGATTGGAACTCAACAGCTTATGAACACCTACACCCTCAATCTAGACTCTGCCATTGACCTCACGGACGATCAGTTCTACCAACTCTGCCGCAACAATCCGGACCTCAAATTTGAACGCACTGCTCGTGGAGAATTGATCATAATGCCCCCTACAGGAGGAGAAACAGGCCGTCATAATTCCAATCTAATTATTGACATAGGTATCTGGAACCGACAAATGCAATTAGGGCAGGTCTTCGATTCCTCAACCTGTTTCAAACTTCCCAACGGCGCAGATCGCTCCCCAGATGTCTCATGGATTCAACAAAATCGATGGGATGCATTAACCCCAGAGCAAAAAGAAAAATTTCCGCCGATCTGCCCCGATTTTGTGATTGAGCTCATGTCACCTAGCGACACCCTTAAAGTGGTTCAGGCAAAAATGCAAGAATACATAGCCAATGGCGCAAAGCTCGGATGGTTGCTCAACCGTAAAGATTGCCAAGTCGAGATTTATCGTGCAGATCGAGATGTAGAGACACTCCAGTCCCCGCCTTCTTTATCAGGTGAAACAGTTCTCCCTGAACTTATTCTTGATCTAAGCTCCATCTGGGAATAAGATTTAGCCGTGAGTTACGGTCTACCATAGGTTCAATATACAAACGTGAGTTCGGATTAAGTTCATCACTTTTTGCGGCAAAATTAGATTCCTTGGAACTATATCTGAAATAAGCATACTGGCAATATTAGCTTGATGCCGTCTGCATTCCTTTAAGAACTTCTTTGAGCAAGTCCACAGAAACTTGGTCTGTAATTTTAGTCAGATGAGGGCCTTTGGGACTATCACTACTCTCTATGCTCAAGGGCAAGATAAACCGAACACGGCCATCTAGCACCTTCTTATCTCCCTTCGTAAGCGCGATGCAACGTTCTATATCTAATGTGTGAGGCAACGTCGTAGGCAACTTAGCTTTCTTCAGGAGCTGCTCTTGGCGCGTACAGCTTTCCTGATCCCATAAGCCCAGCGCCACCGAAATCCGCCCAGCGGCAACCATTCCCAAAGCAACGCCTTCTCCATGACGATAGGTTTTGTATTGAGTCAAGCTTTCTAAGGCATGGCCCACGGTGTGTCCATAGTTCAAAATGGCTCGTAGCCCCTGCTCTCGTTCATCGCTCTGGACGACTTCTGCCTTGGCCTGACAGGAACGTTCCAAAATTGTAGTTAGGAACTCAGGCGTAATCCCGCTGTACTGGTCTAGTCTGGGCTGAGATTCCAATACGTCTAGAAGCGCTCGGTCCCAGATCACACCATACTTAATCACTTCCGACAAAGCAGCTCGGAACTCGCGGGTAGGGAGCGTTTCTAACGTCTGAGGGTCCATGAGCACTAAACGTGGCTGATAGAAAGCCCCAATCAGGTTTTTCCCTTGAGGATGATTGACGCCTGTTTTTCCACCGACAGAAGCATCTACCATCGCCAGCAAAGTAGTCGGGACCTGGACAAAGTTGATGCCTCTGAGCCAGCTGGCTGCGGCATAGCCTGTTAAATCTCCTACTACCCCTCCACCTAAAGCCACGAGCGTAGAGGAACGTTCTAGGCCCAATTCGTAGGCTCGGTCAAAGACTTTTTGAACATGGGCCAGATTTTTATAGCGTTCGCCACCGGGTAAGAGAAGCGACTCTGCTTCAAAGCTCGCATTTCTTAGCGAGGTAAGAACAGTCTCGCCGTAGTGCTTGAAGATCTGAGGATTGCTGACCATGAGGACCTTACGACCCAGCTTGAGTTCCAGCATCCGTGCTCCCAGCGTTGCCAGCGCCCCTGATTCGATCACGATATCGTAGCGGGTCGTCGGTAGTTCAAGAGAAAGCGTAGGCATGGAGGGGGGAAAGTTAGGAGTTCCTCATTTTAAGTCAGGAGCGGATAGGAGACGGCCTAGATATTGCAGAATCACCACAGCAAGGCCCACGCTGATAGCCATCATCAGCCAAAAGAGGTCTGCTACAGGCCGCGGTTGATCCAGCGCAAGCCCACCTAGCAAAGGACCTAATAAGTAACCAATCGCCCAACACTGAGAATTAATCGAAAGATAGACCCCGCGCAAAGAAGGGGGTGCCAGGTCCGCAACAAGCGCAGAAGCTGCAGGCGTATAGCTGACCAAAGCGACCGAAAGCACACCTAAACCGACAATCGCCAAAGCCAGATTGCCCTTTGTACTAACGCCTGCCGCTCCAATAAACAGAAAACCGATGCCAAAAGTCAGCACGGATAAGGTCAGCGCTTGAGTCCGCGTCCATTTGTTTAGAAAACGCGCGACGGGCAATTGACAGAGGACTGCTAAGACCAGATGCCAGGTCAATAACGCGCTAATCGTAGCCGTAGAGAAGCCTGTACTGCCCGCGAAGTTTTTGAAATACAAAGGCAACGTGCTATTGATTTGGGCCAGATAGGTGGTGAATAGAATATTGACTAAGATGTAGACCAAAAGCCTCTGGTCTGTGAACGCAAGGCTCCAGCCCCCTAGCACACTGGTTTGAGTGGAATCACTGGCCTCACGCGCGGTACTTTTTTGCCGCTCTTGACTCTCTTGAAAAGTTGCATAAACAATGGCTGCAAAGATCACAAAAGATACAGCATCGAGAATGAATAACAAGGGATAGGACTTCGTAGTTTCGATTAAGAAACCTCCGATAACTACTCCAAGCCCCAGACCGAGACTGTCTGCCAGCCTTGTTACCGCAAAGGCTTCATTACGCTGCTCCGGAAGGCTCAGGTCTACTACAGCGGCTTCTGCCGCAGGCCAGTAGAGGCCAACTCCCAAACCAGCAATCAGATTAGCGGCCACAAAATAGGGAAAATCATGGGCAAAAGCAAGGGCAAGGGAACCAAGAGCAGCAATCAAAGCAGAAAGAATCAAAGTCCTTTTGCGTCCCCATCGATCCGCCAAAGAACCACCGACAAAGCGACCAACCACACCAGAGATAGAAGAACTGCCTAAACCAATCCCCACTAGAGTTGCAGACAGGCCAACCTCATTGACAAAAAAAAGCGGGGCATAAAATAGCGTAAACCCTGTGCCAATCTGGGACAATAGCCTCCCAACAGCCAGCAGCCAGACTTGTGGATTGAGATCGGGGAGTTTGACAGTACGCTGCAAGAAAGACTTCATCATTACCAGGATAGGAGAGCATGTTGTCTTCAAAAATAGGTCTAAAGATAGAGCTGGGGTTAGTACTGCTGTTATTAGCAAGTTGTGCCACGGATCTACGTATAAAAGGAGTGACCCCTCTGATGGCAAATGCTGCTCAGGGCAGTGTCACCGCAATGAATGGCTTAATCGAACAGGGGGCTGAGGTGGATGCCAAAGATGAAAATGGCAGGACGGCCCTGATGTATGCAGTGGAACAAAATCGGACAGAAGCGGCCCAGGTTCTTCTTACCAAAGGAGCAAACGTGAATGCCAAAGACAAATTTGGGATGACCAGCGTAAAAAAAGCCCAACAATTTGGCTTCAAAGACACGATAATAGTGTTGAAAAAGGCTGGAGCGACTGAATAGCTTAAGCTTTCAGCTTATTAATCAAAGCATTCAGTTCCATGCCGTATAGCTGATATTTATCCACTTTTTGCTTGTACATCATCATTTCTGTTTCATAGGTGGATTGCTTGAATTCGCCCACCTTTTTAGATTTGGCCTCGATTTGGACCAGCAGCCGCCCCATAATTTGGGCGGCCATTTTTAAAGAATCAAGATAGTTAGTCATCAATGTGTAGAACTCAACCAGCTGGAGCTTGTCAGCTAGCTCTGCCTCTAGAGACTTAGCCTGCTCCAGATAGTCCTTAGCCTGTTGGTCTATATCCGCCAATTTTTTCTGCACTTGGGGAATAGCCACTTTTAAATCTTCAAATTTGTTCCAACCCAGAAGATTCTTCCAGGAAAAAAGACGGTTGTGAAGGGTTAGATATTCTTCTAAAACTTCGGTGGTGGAGTCGATGAGCGTAGTCGCTTCTCGCTTTAAGGTTGTGCTATCCATCCCCTTATTGTATTCAGAGATCCCCCCGCTCCCCCCTTATTAAGGGGGGGCAATGCCATTTACAGCTTAACGTTCTCTTTCGCTGGGGGGATCGCCTAGTAAATTTTTCTTTCCAAAACGAGCCACCAAGCAGTTTTTGAGGTTTTTTGGTATTAAGCATGGAACAGATTATGCAACAAAGCTCGAATAATCGTCCTCACCTGCGCACTTTTGGCGTCGATCATCCTATTGGGATGCTGTTTGTCTGCCTGAATGCCATACAGCAATCTCAGTGTCGCAAACTTAAGCAGTTAAAATTCTTTAGGATTTTTTTTCGGACTAAAAACAATTAATGCCTGAGTTTAAGCATCCACTTCGCCTCTTTTGCTAGCGAACATTGCTGCACTAACGAATACACCTAGAGAGGTGCAAAGAGACATAACGGGGAGCAACCAGAGAATGTTAAGCGTGATGTTCATGTGATTAGTGGAATTACTTAAGGGCTACTCTTATAGAATACGGAGAATGCCCCTAGAGAAGTTAAAGGAATGATGAGCCTTAAGTAATCTTTGCAACAAGAACGTACGACGTCGCTGGACGGCCTTACACGGACTGTCCCGTAAGGCTAAAGGCCCGAGCCTCTGCGATCAATACGGGAATCAGCTTCCCTCGCAGAAGAGCGATATCGCCATTGGTGAAGACAAGACGGTTCGTCCGAGTGCGCCCTACCACCTGCTCTGGATTTTTGGGATTCCCCGCCTCTACCAGGATTTCTTCCGTGCGACCTAGATAGCGCTGGCTAGCCTTGAGCGCACTATCGGTCACAACACGATTGATCCGCTGGAGACGGTCTGATTTTGTATCTTCATCCAGCTGGCCTTCCCAAATAGCGGCAGGAGTGCCTGGACGGGGAGAATAGGCTGCCGTATTCACTAAGTCAAAGGTGAGGTCTTCCATGAGTTGCAGGGTGCTCTGGAACTGCTCTTCCGTTTCGCCTGGGAAGCCAACAATGGCGTCAGCGGTGATCGAGGCATCGGGCACATACTGGCGGATTTTCTCAATCATCTCCCGATAGCGCTGATGGCTGTAGCCACGGGCCATGCGTGAGAGAATCTGATTGTCGCCAGACTGGAAGGGGATATGAAAGTGCTCACAAACTTTGGGCAACTCCGCGCAGGTTTGAATCAACTCTTCGGTGAAGAAGCGAGGATGACTGGTTGCAAAACGGATGCGTTGGATACCTGGTACATCATGAATCAAGCGCAGCAATTGAGACAGGTTGGTGTCAATATCCCGTCCGTAGGCATCAATATTTTGTCCTAAGAGGGTGATTTCTAAATATCCTTGTTGACCGAGCTCTTGAATCTCTTGGAGAATCGCTTCCGGTTTGCGAGACTGCTCTACGCCACGGGTATAGGGCACGATGCAATAGGTACAGCGCTCATTGCAGCCATAGATAATATTCACCCATGCCGAAATGTCACTATCTCTGCGGGGCTTGGTGATATCCTCTGGAATTTCAATCTGTTCGGTTGCAACTACCTGCTCTCCATCCGCTACCCGTTCTAGAAGTTCTTCCAGGCGATTGGCATATTGAGGCCCCATGACTAAGTCCAGTTCAGGAATTCTTCGCATCAGCGATTCGCCCTCCTGTTGGGCCACACATCCGGCAAGAACCAGCGTCAGCGTCGGATCTTTGTGCTTGCGTTTTGCCTGTCTGCCCAAGTGGGAATAAACCTTATGCTCGGCCCCATCGCGGATAGAACAGGTATTGTAAATAATCAAATTCGCCTGTTCCGGGTCATCGGTCCAGCCGTAGCCCATCTTTTCTAGAGACCCGGCCATCCGTTCAGAGTCTGCCTTGTTCATTTGGCAGCCAAAAGTGGTGATGTGGGCTAGTTTTTGGTCGATTTTAGAAGAGGCAGACATGGTTTTGTGAGGTCAAGAGCAGACTGAGTCTAGGCTACTGCTTTGCGCGTACTAGCAGCAAGCAGACGTCACAGCTCCTAAGCATTCAGCCCCCCGTCTACTGCCACGGTAGCGCCGGTGACATAGCTGGCTTCGTTACTGGCAAGAAACGCGATCACATTTGCTACTTCTTCCGGAGTACCGGCACGCTTCATCGGCGGCAACTGATCGGCACCCGAACTCATCATATCGGTGGCAATAGGGCCAGGAAGCACCGCATTCACAGTGATATTTTTCAGCGCCAGATCATGCGCCCACGAGCGCGTTAGACCTGCGACGCCAAATTTCGTCATGTTATAGCCGCTCATCCCAGGAAAAGTAGCACGTTGTCCAAGGCAGCTGCTGATGTTGATAATACGTGCCCCCGTCTGCAAATACTTCACGGCTGCTTGCGTTGTAGTAAAGACAGAGCGAATATTCACACTGAGCTGATGCTCGAACTGCTCCTCGTCAATCTCGCCGATAGGGCCAAACGCCTCAAGCACGCCCGCGTTATTCACTAAAATATCTAACTTGCCAAAATGTTTGACAACAGCATCCACCAGGTTCTTGACCTGATTGCAGATAAGTGGACGGCGTTAATTATTCTGGGACTGTCGAGGGACACAAAACGATACAGCGAGCTACACCGAGAGATTGGCGGAGTGTCTCAGAAGATGTTGACTCAAACCCTGCGTAGCCTGGAAAATAGTGGCCTGATTCAACGCAAGGTTTATCCAGTTGTGCCACCTATGGTTGAGTATTCTTTGACTCCTCTGGGTAGGACGCTAGTAACTCCTCTAAAAACTCTATGCGATTGGGCTTCAGAACACTTTCATGAAGTGGAGCTTGCTAGAGAAGAATCAATGGATAGAAAGAGGCTTGATCAGATAATCCGTGAGAAATAACCATACTATCTCGGTAATATCGGCGCACTTCAGGATTAGTCTAGAGCGCATAAACTGCTGTTAGGGCTTCGGTCTGGAAAGGGCATAAAAGAAGACGGTCAGTTTCTATTTGAAGCAAAGCTATTCAGATTATGGTCTTAATGATTTCAAAGGTTTAGACGTAAGCACCAGTTGCAATTTGGCATGAATCAAATCTAGCTGAGCTAATCCTAAATCCACTTCGCCTTCCAGGACTACTCCAACATTCAGGAGACGGTCTAGCAGCTCCAGAATGGAAGGGTTGCTGGATTTCTGGCCTGGGTAGTAGCCTCCAGCTTTTGGGAGCAGCGTTCCCACTTCACCCAATTCAACATTGAGGTCTGCTGGGTCAAGTTCAAAGATGTCGCAGAGCTGAACCACTTGCTCTTCTAATTTGCGGAGACTTTCCGCCGCCCGGTCTAGGTCATCATCGCCCAGTGCCCCTTCTTCCATGCGACGAATCACTTGGGCTTCCATGAGCTGACGAATCAGTTCAACCAAGGTGAGTACCAAAGGAGCCAACCCTGCATTCGCTTTGGCTGACTTCGGGTTTGGGATAATTTCAACGGGATTTGTAAGAGCCATGGGTTTATTGTGCCCTGTATGTCTGCTTTTCATGCGGACTAGGGAGGGCTTAGATAGCCTTCTATCAGAAAGTCTGACCCAAAAGTTTGCATACGAACACGGTTCAGGACCAAGGCTTCGGTCATTTGCTGAAAGCTCAATTCTCCGACGGGACCAAGCGAACCGATACCCCCAGCAATTTTAGGGGCGATGAAGGCGAGGACTTTTTGGATTTGTCCTTCGCGAATCGCTTCAGCCGCTAGGGTTCCTCCACATTCCCAAAGCGCAGAGCACAAACCTCGCTGGCCTAACGCTTCCATAACAGTTGTAGGGCTGATTGGATCTTGGATAATTACTTCAACGCCTATGGCTTCTAGAGCGGTAGCTTTTTCAGAGGAATGTTCTGTGCCCGTAAATATGAGCGTTGAGGCTTCTTCCTGGTTCCAAATTTGGGCCTCCAAGGGCAAATTCAAGCGTTGAGAAAGCACGACCCTCAGGGGATTACGACCTGGATAGAGACGACAGGTCAGCTGTGGATTATCTTGGCGAACGGTCTGTCCCCCGACGATTATCGCATCGTAGCCAGCGCGGAGCCGATGGACTTCAGTCCGACTTTCTTCCCCGGTCACCCAAAAACTATGTCCGGAAGCAAGGGCGATTTTGCCATCCAGGGTCATGGCATATTTCAAAATCCCAAACGGTCTGCCCGTACGCACCCAATGGCTAAATCCTTCATTCAGTTCTGCGCAGGCTTCTTCCAAAATGCCCATAGTTACTTCCAGTCCTGCCTGGCGCAGACGTTCATAGCCTGTGCCTTGGACTCTGGGGTTAGGGTCCGTCATCCCCCCAACTACACGGACAATGCCTGCTTGGAGAATCGCTTCGGTGCAGGGAGGCGTCCGGCCATGATGATTGCAGGGTTCTAAGGTGACGTATAGGGTCGCACCCTCAGCTTTCTTCCCTGCTTCTCGAAGAGCAAAAACTTCCGCATGAGGTTCTCCCGCTTGCGGATGATAGCCTTGGCCCACGAGCATCCCATCTTTAACGACTACAGCTCCGACCATTGGATTTGGCGAAGTACGTCCCCAGCCTTCTTTAGCCAATTCCAGGGCTTGGCTCATCCAGAATTCATCTGTTTGTGTTGCGGGCGTTTGGAGAGGTTCAGCCATTAGATCTCGGTTTTAGCTTTCTTCTTTCTTCCAAAATTGGTACCAGGATTTTTTGCTTTTGAGACTCTCTTTTAGCTGGCTTAATTCTTGCTCAAAGGCAGAGCTTTGAGCCCGTTCTCGCTCAAGGCGCTGTTCGCGTTGTGCTCGTTCTTCTGCTGTAAATAAGACTTGGGCGGGCAAGGCGGCACCGCAATAGAGACATTCAGCACGGTTGCGATTGGCTACAGGACGCTTACATTGTGGACATCCAAAGGCTTTACTCATAAGCAAATATTCAAGAAGTGACTCGTTCTCTTAAGATACCCAATTACGCTTTTTGAAATAGACCGTAGGCAAGCAAAATTCCCCAACCCGCCATCAAGCTGAGGCCACCCACAGGGGCAACGGCACCGAGAATCTTAATCCCACTCAAGCTCAGCCCATAAAGGCTACCGGAAAAAATAAGAATTCCAGCCGTAAAGCACCAGCCTGCCCAAGTGAGCAGCGGATTTTTGCTCGTCATCGCCATCCAGCCCAAGACAAGGAGTGCTAGAGCATGGTACATCTGGTAGCGAGCCGCTGTCTGAAAAATCTCAAGGGACTGGACATCTAGCTGGTTTCTAAGCAAATGAGCCCCAAAAGCCCCGGCTGCGACGGCCAACAGCGCAAATAAGGCTCCCAAACTGAAAAAAACACGGTTCATACCCTCTATCTTAAGGCGGCCCATGGGGAATCCCAAAGCCCTGAAGCAATATGGTCAGCACTGGCTTGCCCATCCCCCTTCGCTCCATGCCATTGTGGCGGCGGCCCATCTTCGAGGCGATGAGACGGTTTTAGAGATTGGTCCAGGAACGGGAAATCTCACGGAATTATTGCTGGCTCAAGCCAAACAAGTGCTTGCAGTCGAAATTGACCATCGCCTCTTAGGAGGACTCCAGGAACGCTTTAAAGAAGAGGAAGCCGAGCGCTTACTCGTTTTGCAAGGAGATATCCTGACCACGGATTTGACTCAATTACCCGTGTCGCCTGAAGTCGTAGTAGCGAATATTCCCTATTACATTACAGGCCCAATTCTGGAAAAACTCCTAGGTCCGATTGACCAACCAACTCAGCAGTTCAAACAAATTATCTTACTGGTGCAGAAAGAAGTCGGGGAACGCTTAGCTGCTCCCCCCGGCAGTAAAACCTATGGTGCTTTTAGCGTTAAAGTTCAGTATCTAGCAGATGTTTCTGTGGTCTGCTCCGTCCCCGCTCGCTGTTTTAAACCTAAGCCAAAAGTAGACTCTGTCGTTATCCATCTAGTACCCCGTTCCTTCCCCCAAGTGGCCCAAGATCCGAAGTTCTTAAAAACTCTGGTTAACGCCTCTTTTGCAACGCGCCGAAAGATGCTGCGCAACTGTTTGAAGAGTTTAGTCACTCCTGAACAATGGCTTGAGTTCACAGAAAAACATGTAATTTCTGAAAGTGTGCGGGCAGAAGAATTGAGTGTAGAAGACTTTGTGGCGCTTAGTAATTTTTTAGCGTAAACTTGTGCCGAATTCTGCGCTGTCTCTAACAGCTTACAAGCATGAAGTGCTACCAGAGGTTCTTGCCGTCGATGACAGTAACGGGTGCTTCAGCGGCATCAAAGTCGTTGAACAACCTTGCATTTACGCCGATGCGTCGCGTCTCTCCGTCCCAACTTCCATCTGGCTTGAAGTCCGGACTGTCGCTAAATGTGCCACAGCCACATTCAGAACAGAAATGATGGGCGACCAGCTTTGTGTTCCAGCGATAGGTCGCGAGGTCGGTTTCAGGCGTCGTGAGCCGGAACTGAGTCGGTTCATAATACGCATAAAGGTGTCCGCGCTTTGAGCAGAAGGAACAGGTGCAGCGCGTCAACGTGGGCGGAATCTCCCCAGAGACTTCAAACGCGGTCTTACCACAGTGGCAGCTTCCTGTAATTGGCATTGCTGGCTCCTATCTTCGTCCCATCAAGATAGCTTAAAGTTCAGAAAGTTTTCAGCTAAACGAAAAGAGTTGAACTATATTTTACCCATCCATAAATTACTACCATTGCCAACAGTCCTGAACCCATCCAGAAGGGGGCAATCTGTGCAATCCATAGACCCACTAAGATGATTCCCACGCCATCAGCTATCAGGACAATGCGTCGTTCAGAAATACCCCAAGTTTGGATAGGATTTTCTTCTGTTAGCTGGAGTTGGACTCCTGCCAAGACGTTAAACCAGACTTGACTCAATAAAACTAAAATTGCACCCCAACCTAGCCAAATATAAGAACCGTAGAAGCCTAGAAGTTCCAAAACAATCGTACTGACGGTCACACGGTGGAAGTTGTCTAAAAAAGGATCTTGGACTCGTTGTTTAACCTGTTCGACTTGTTCTAAATCGACTACAGCCATCCGAGCTTGGTCGATGCAGAGGAGCAGTAGGGCCAGCGCTATTAATTGATGAGATAGCTCATTTGCTCCAAATACCTGGGCCAGTAAGCCGAGGCTGGCAGGGAAAAAAAGTAAGAACATCAACCAGGCAAAAGGCAAAACTTAGCCCACCGCTGTTGCTTTTTTATGCTGAACTTCGACTACGGTATGGACATTGCCCCGTGGATTGTAGTCGCCTTTGATATGCACTTCTAGAGGGTCTACAGCGGCGACAAAATCATCCAGGATTTTATTGATTCCTTCTTCGTGAGAGATTGATTGGTCTCGATAGCGATTGATGTAGAGTTTGATCGCTTTCAATTCCACCACTTTTTGGTCTGGCACATAGGTGAGGTAAATTGTGGCGAAATCAGGATAGCCGGAGAAAGGGCAGGTACAGGTAAACTCTGGCAGCGTAATCTGGATAGAGTAGTGTCTGCCTGGACGGGGGTTGGGGAAAGTAAATAGTTCTCCTTCTTCAATGGCCCTTTCGCCATACTTCATCGTCTTCACAGACACTGCATCCTTGGTCGCTTTCTTCGGCTTCCCCATTAAATCCACCTTTTTGATCCAAACTTTATTATCTCTTGAACCTGTGGCCACCCGCCCGCGTCTTAAGCTAGTAGTGACCTCTGTACCTTCATGATTACGGTAGCTTTGAGCGAAGAAGACAGCATCTTGGTCCAACGAACGCTTTCTGGGAACCAGGAGGCATTTCGGCTGCTCTATCGCCGACATGTGGGGCCTGTGCGGAAACTAGTGTACCAGCTGACTACGGACCTTCAGGTTTTAGATGATCTGACGCAGGATGTTTTCCTGAAAGTCCATCGCAATCTCTCAAAATTTCGGGGGGATGCGAAATTTTCTACCTGGCTTTTTCGGATTGCCTATAATGTTTGCCAAGACCATCATCGGCGCAGAGGCAGGAACCATAGAGTGGTGAGTCTTCCCGTAGAAGATTTACCGATATCCGCCCCGGACGAAGAAATTTTGAGCGGTGTAGACCGTGAGGAATTGGTCAGCCGTGCTCTAGAAACCCTCACGCCTGACCATCGAGCCGTAGTTATCCTCCATGACCTCCAAGAAAAACCCCAAGAGGAAATTGCCCAAATTTTGGAAGTCCCTGTGGGCACGGTAAAATCTCGTTTATTCTATGGACGACGCAAGTTGAAAGAATGGTTTTCTGCCCAAGGGGTATCCCTATGAACGAAATGAATGAACCTAGCGACGAAAAGCTCATCAGTTTCCTGAAAGAGCATCAGCCTTCTCCACCACCAGCTTCTATGGAGCTGGAACGCAGTCTCTTTGAAGCGATTGCGAACGAACCTAAATCTTCTGTAGTTCCAATAGCTAAGAGGAAAAATGTACTCTCCTTTGGCAACTGGAAAGTGGCTTTGATTGCCTGCAGTCTTTTGATAGGAGTGGGTATTGGTTTGAATAGTTATAATCTTTCTCAAAGAGAGGTTTTGGAAGCAGAAGCGCTGGACCAAACGGATATATCTTCCCTCTATGCAATCGACCCTGATACGGGTCTCTATGATGTTTCACTCTAAGCTGCTAGGGCTCTGTGCTCTATTGATTTTCTCCTCCTCAGGCATAGCGTATAGCCAGCCAAGAATTGATTTCAGTTTGCTCAACCTAAGTCCTGAGCAAAAACAGGCGATTAGACAAATTCGGCAGACCGATGGGGACCAAGTGCGCAGACTGCGTCAAGATGTCAAAGCTTCCCGTAGGCAGTTGCGCATGTTGGTTGATAATGATGCGCCAGAGCCTCAAATAAAACAAGAATTAGACCGCTTAGTCCAACTTCAAGGCCAACTTACTCGAATGCAAGTGGGTAACTTGATCAAAGTACGCAAAGTCTTGACTCCAGACCAAAGAGTCCAAGTCCGTCAACAATTAGAATCAGAAGATAGACCTCCAGAGTAAACTCAAATTAATCTGGCTAAACTAATTCATGCTCAATGTATGCAGCATTACATCCAATTTTGTTGTAATCTTCATCGTTGGACTATAAACCTATAGGTTAGTCTTTCTATAACGCATGGCTTCCGGCCTCGATGGTATTAGAAACTAGAACAGGACCGATGGTCTATACCCGTAGTCTTACGAAGCAGTTTGACCACCATGTCGCTGTCAATGATGTTGACTTGCACATAGGGGCTGGAGAGGTCTTTGGCTTGATTGGTCCCAATGGTGCCGGAAAAACCACGCTCATTCGCATGTTGGCAACAGCAGAGGAGCCGACCAAGGGTGAAATTTTTATCCAGGGCGAACATCTCCTCCGAGACCAGCCAAATTCAGGCATAAAGCGTCAACTGGGTTATTTGCCCGATGACTATCCGCTCTACCTTGACCTGAATGTTTGGGATTATCTGGACTATTTTGCACGGCTCTATGATTTGAAGGAACCCTTGCGCAGCAGACGTTTGCGAGAAGTTCTAGAACTGGTGGGTTTGACACAGAAGCGCAGTAGCCCAATCACTACTCTGTCGCGGGGGATGAAACAACGGTTAAGTCTGGCCCGTACAGTCATTCATCAGCCTCTTCTTCTGCTCCTGGATGAGCCTGTTTCTGGTTTAGATCCCCTGGCGCGACTGCAGTTTCGAGAAGTGATCAGGGCTTTGCAGGAAGCTGGAATGACGATCTTGATTTCTTCTCACGTGCTGAGTGATCTAGCCGAACTTTGCACCTCTGTCGGCATTATGGAAATGGGATTTTTGGTAGAGAATACATCCCTAAAAAATCTCTATCAGCGCCTGAGCCGCCAGCAAATTCTCCTTTCTACGTTAGGTAGTCTGGAAGCCCTTGAAGCTGAGTTAAAGAATCATTCTTCTCTAGTCGAAGGCTGGGAAGTACTGCCAGGAAATAATCAAGTACGGGTTTACTTCTTAGGAAGCCCAGAACAAAGCGCTGTTTTACTACGCTCTTTGATCGAAGCAGGAATCCCTCTAACAGAATTTCACTGTGCCCAAGAAGACCTGGAAACTATTTTTCTCAAACTTGACCATAAACAAACTTCTTAAATCCTCACCCTACGGATAGATAATACTATGCTGCTCACAAAAGTTGAACAACTTGGTAACTGGAATCCCCAACTACTTCGGGAACTTAAAGGCCGTCTTAAATTTCAGAATATAGTGCTAACAGTTATTGTATCTCTTGCAAGCCAATGTTTATTACTTTTGAATTTTTGGAGTTGGCTTCCATCCCATGAATCTAAAACTAGCCCATATTGCACAGTGGAAGTGAGGGCTTTAGATAATGGAATAGTATCTTTACCAAAATGCGTATCAAACGGATTAGGACAAATTGATATTAACTGGCCGCTTTGGTGGTCTAATGTATTTCAGTCATTGAGTTTGCTTGTTCCTCTAATTTTAATTATTGGCGGAGCTGGCTTACTAATTATAAATCTGGTTCTGGAAGAACGTCGAGGAACACTTAATTTTATTCGATTAAGCCCCCAGCCAAGCCAGAACATTTTGCTAGGAAAGCTATTGGGTGTTCCAGTTTTGCTTTATTTAGGCATAGCTCTCTTTGTCCCATTACACCTGTTTTCTGCTTTGTATGGCTTGGTAAGTTTTTTAGATGTTCTAGACATCTATGTTTTGTAGCTAGCACAATTATATTCGTCTATAGTGCTTCACTCCTTTTTGGTATATCTGGCGGACTGCAAGTTTGGTTAGGAAGTATCTTATTTCTCCCTATTAGCTTATTACTTTTTTTGTACACAGTGTTTGGTTTCAGGTCCTCCGAAGAATCGATACGGTGGTTTGGCATTCCTTTTTGGATGAATCCTGAAATCGCCCTGTCTTTTGCCATATTTAGTTTGGGAATTGGCACTTACTGGATTTGGCAAGCACTAATGAGCTGTTTCCAGAATCCTGTTTCAGTGATGCTTAGTAAACAGCAAAGCTATTGGGCAACTACTTCTTTTGAAATTTTCACAGTAGGCTTTTATCTATTTGACAAAAACACTTATGAAATGGAAACAAGTAGCCATGTTAATCTTGCAGTTATACATATAGCTTGGTTTCTTTGTTTAACTTTAGCCATGTCACCACGTCGTCAAACATTATTAGATTGGTCTCGTTATCGCCGGGACCATTCTACCCATAGCGATTCTCAAATTCTTTCTTTGTTTCAAGACTTGTTGTGGAACGATAAAAGTCCAGCTTTAGTTGCAATGGGAGTGAATTTACTAATTGCTGCAATTGCGCTCTCTCCTTGGATTGCACTTTGGCCTAACCAAGAAAGCCGAATACAGGGCTTTCTTGGTTTCTTTTTCACACTGAGCCTTATCCTAATTTATTCCGCTATGACTCAATTAATGGTATTCACTAAAGCTCATAGGTGTGGACTTTGGGTCACAGGAACAGTTGGTGCCATGATGCTAGTTCCAACTTTAATGGTATGTTTACTGTCTCTCTTGTTTCAAGAATTTCCTGGTTTGTGGTTGTTTTCTATGTTCCCGCTTCTTGCGGTAGGTAGTGCTTCTTTTAACGCTATACTTATAGGCCTTTTATGTCATTTTAGTATTCTTGGACTTTTAGCATTCCAGTTCACTAAGCAACTGCAAAAAGCGGGTGAATCAAATTCAAAGGCTTTATTTGAAGAACACCCTTCGAAATCTCCAGAACTGACATAGATCTAACGATTGAGATCAGCAAGGGTTCTGCCGATAAGACCGCTCATCCGTTCTCCTCGTCCATCTAATCGGGCGGAAAATAGCTGAAGTTCTCCCTGGTTTCTGCGTAGACAGGTTTGCAGGAGCATGGTCAGCCGTTGGATCTGGAGTTGTTCCAGTTCTTCAGGATTTAAGGGTTGTTTACGCTGCATCGTCCATGGATTTAGACTGTTATGAACGCCCAGCCACTGGTCTGACAGGACATTCAACCAGGCTTGATGTGTGCTCACTAGACCAGTGGCCAGGAACTGATAGGGCGTGCCAACCAAAACTTTGTTGGGAGTTGGCTCTTGCTGCTCTGGTCGCACAGGTGTGAGATTGCCTCCAAAAAGCTGTATGAGAAAATCTTCCTCTTCTCTCTGATTTTTCGGTTCCCAGAGTTCTTGGAACTGATGGGCGAGGGCGACACTTTGAGATAGCCGACCGCGCTCTAGATCAGAGAGGGGAGCTGCACGAAGCAAGAATTCTGCTTCTTTCCACAAATCTGCAAGAGGTAAAACTTTTTCTCGTTGAGCGTTAACCCAGTCCAGCAAGCTTTGACAAGCCAGCGGTAGGTCCGGTAGTAATTCTGTGGTCAGCCCCAAAACAGGGTCGTGAATTTTGGGCGACCAAAAGTTTGCCTGACCAGAGGAAAGGCTGAGTCCGAATTCCAAAAGTTGGGTAACTTCAAAATGAGTGGGCATGTTGCTGAGTTCTGGGCGAACCAGACGCGTAAGCGTTCCCAAGAGTCTCACTACCCCAAAATCTCCGACTCGATTGGTGCGCTCCAGGAAATGTAGAGGAATATTGGCCTCTTCAAAAGCTTCTTCTAAATGGCTGGTGGTAGCAAAATCTAAGGCCGGAACCAGTAGCGCGATGGTTTCCTTCCCATGCCATAGAGGTATAACCCACTGGACAGCAGATTTCCAGAGTAAGTACTGAGGACCACAGGAAAAATTAGGGATTTTAGGAGCGGTATGACGGAGGTGAAAAATTTCTGGCAGGTTTTTGGCTAGGGTTTGCCAGCGTTTAGGGGTATGAACTTGAGTGAGTTCGATAATGGGCGCTGCTTGAATAAAGGCACGGGCTCCTTCTGGATCTGCTCCCTGACCAAAGCGACAGCAACACTGAGGGTCTAAAGCACTATAGAGGGTTTTTGGGTTCAGGGCTTTAAGGAATTGATGGCCGATTGAGCACCATTCTTGGAGATTATCTACTAGCCAGAGCGTATAGCGTTTTTGTGGAATAGCTACGTCAAAATCTTTAGCCTTTCCAGTTAGTTTAGGCAATAAGACTTTTTGCCACAGGGCAAGCTGTTCTCCGTAGTCGAAGACTCCATGCTCAAGGCTCTGCTGATGGTAATGCTGAAGCACCGACTGGAATGAAGCCAATCGCGGGTCTCGAACCCAATGCTCTAAATCTTCAGGAGCAAGTCCCTGTTCCCGCAGTTGCACATTGGCACGCAGAAGTTCTAAGACGACATTAGTGCGGTTTTCGTCATTTATATTGATCAGCTCAGGTTTTGCGTTCAGCATCTGAGTTATGAAATACTGAGCACCATCTACAGCCGGGAGTTTTGGCTGATCTACACTTGGAAGTCCTTGTTCTTGCCGCCAGGCCTCGATAAGGGGCCAATAGTCCAAGATCCAGCGACGAATCCAGGCTCGGTAGGTGCCAATGTGGAGCGGCCTATCTTTGTGAGAACCTGATTGATGCCACCTTTGCCACAGCGCTACCTCTTGCGCATGATCCACCAGAACGATCACAGAATCCGGATCTGAACTTGCAAGCCAATGTTCTCGTAGGCAATGGGTTTTGCCCGTGCCTGTGATACCGAGGTAGGCGGTGTGCTGCATGGAGCAGTTATAACCTAGAGACGTACCTATCTGCTCATCGGCTGTTTAGGTGTGTAAACTTTGCAACAAAAAACCCCATTACTGGGGCTTTTAAATATCAAGAGTTCGAGAGCAAAGCTTAATGTTCAATGGTCCAAGAACCGCCTGCCGCTTCAATTTTAGCCTTAGCTCCACCGGTCAGTCCAGCAGCTTTCACGTTCACGGCGACGGTTAGTTCACCGCGACCTAAAACTTTGAGTGGGCCGCAGCTATCGGTGAGAATCTTTTTGGCGAGGAGGGTTTCTAGAGAAACTTCTTCTCCTTTCTCAAGACTGTTTAGGCTATCAACATTGATTTCTGTATAGGTGATTTGGCCAGGAGGGGTGAATCCCTTGAGCTTGGGAAGTCGACGGTAAAGGGGAATTTGGCCCCCTTCAAATCCAGGACGGACTCCGCCACCAGAACGGCACTTTTGACCGCGCATTCCTCGGCCAGCGGTTTTACCTTGCCCCGCTGAGTGGCCACGCGCTAAGCGGCGGCGGCGGTGGGTCGCTCCTTCTTGAGGATGTAGATTACCTAAACGCATGGGGTTCATTCCTACTTGCTGTAGAGCTTACTAATGGGAACGCCGCGCTCATCGGCGACATCTTTGAGATTACGGAGCTTGCCTAGAGCATCTACCGTAGCCCGAGCATTGTTCAAAGGAGACTTAGAACCAAGCGCTTTAGCAGAAATATTCTTGACTCCGGCTAATTCTAGAACGGTACGGACGGCACCACCGGCAATTACACCAGAACCCGCAGAAGCAGGCTTGATCATTACCTTGGCTGCACCAGCAGCTCCATTGGCAGGATGGGGAATAGAGCCAATTTTGTTCAAGGGTACAGAGACCAGACTTTTCTGCGCAGCACTGACGCCCTTGCGGACAGCCCCGATGACCTCACTCGCTTTGCCTACACCAACAGCAACTTTACCTTTCTCATCGCCGACAACGACGACAGCACGGAAGCTCAGTTTTTTACCACCTTTGACGACCTTGGTCACCCGGCGGACTTGAACTACGCGTTCTTTAGAATCGCTTTCTGTCTTGTTCTCAGGACCCCGGTCCCGCTTGCGACGACGCTTATCGCCGCCTTGGCCATCAGGCCCACCAGCGGAACTAGTTCCTTGCTTTCCACGCTCTGCCATAGTGTTCCTCTCTTATCTTCCCTAAAAGTCTCTTGTCTTTAAAACTCGAGTCCGGCTTCTCGTGCGCCCTCGGCTAAAGCCTCTACCCGACCATGATAGAGATTACCACCACGGTCAAAAACTACCGTTTCTATCCCCTTGGCTTTGGCCCGTTCGCCCAACAATTTACCAACAGCCTTGGCCGCTTCCACATTGGCACTGGAATCCAAACTTTTCAGGTCAGCGTCTAGCGTAGAAGCAGAACACAGCGTATTTTGAGCTACATCATCGATGACTTGGGCATAGATATGGAAGTTAGAGCGGTATACCGATAGACGGGGACGCTCAGGCGTACCCGCAAGCTTCTTGCGGATACGGGTGTGACGACGATGAGTTGCAGTTTTACGATCCATTGACATAGCAGTTGTTCCTATTTCTTACCGGACTTACCGGCCTTGAGTAGAATCCGTTCAGAGGTATAGCGGATGCCTTTTCCTTTGTAGGGCTCAGGCGGACGGACAGCCCGGATCTTGGCGGCCAAGTCCCCAACCTGCTGCTTATCAATCCCTTTGACAACAAAGTTGAACCCTTGCTGGTTGCGGGTTCCTGCGATCGGAGCAGGCTTGGCCTCTACCTCTACGGAGACACCTTCAGGAATTTCAATCTCTACAGGATGAGAATAGCCAGCAATAACAACTATCTTTTTTGCTTCTGATTGAAGACGATAGCCGACACCAGCAATCTGCATCGGTTTTGTAAAACCTTCGGTCACACCCTGAATCAAGTTGGCTACTAAAGTCCGGCACAACCCATGCTGCTGAAAGGCTAAACGATTGTCGTTAGCCCGCTCTACGAGCAGGGTATCCCCTTCCTGACGGACGGTCACATTCGCAGGCAGGACACGCTCTAGGGAACCTTTTGGCCCCTGCGCCTTCACGAAATTCCCGTCTAGGGTGATGGTTACCTTAGGGGGAATAGGTATAGGTTTTTTTCCAATCCGAGACATCGGAGTTAGCTCCTTTAATAGACGTAGCAGAGGACTTCGCCACCAACACCCTGACGCCGAGCATCTCGGTCCGTCATAATCCCGGAGGAGGTGGAGATGATAGCAACTCCTACGCCACCAAGGACGCGAGGAAGTTCTTGCCTGTTGGCGTATACCCTCAGGCCAGGGCGAGAAACCCGCTTCAAACCCGTGATAATCGGCTTGCGCAGCTGACCCCGGTATTTAAGGGTTAGCTCTAGGCCGCTGTTGACGCCGCCTTCTTGCTGAAATTCTTGGAAGTCGGAGATAAAGCCTTCTTCCTGTAGAACTCTAGCGATGTTGCGGGTAATCTTGGTAGCCCGGACGATTACAGATTCGTGGTGAGCCATGTTGGCGTTACGAATTCGCGTAAGCATATCAGCCACGGTGTCCGTGACGTTGGTGTTGAGTTTATCGGTACGTGTTTTAGCCATAAGAATTGCTCTCTACCAACTTGACTTAACGACGCCTGGCAAAAGACCCTGGTGGGCCATTTCGCGAAAGGCAATACGAGACAAACCGAAATCACGGATGTATCCATGAGGACGCCCGGTCAACCAGCAGCGATTGTGCTGACGAGAGGGAGCTGCATTCCGGGGAATTTCCTGGAGTTGCGCCTGCAGCGCGAAACGGTCTTCCTGCGAAAGTTCGGGATTTTTCAGCTCTTCGAGGATTTGGTTACGACGGGTAGCATACTTCTCTGCTAGCTTTTTCCGCCTTTTCTCCCGTTCCACCATGGATTTTTTTGCCATTAATTCAGGTTCCTAACTAGATAGTTCATTACTTTTTAAAAGGCATGCCAAGGAGGGTAAGTAGCTCACGTCCCTCTTCGTCCGACGTTGCGGTGGTGCAGATGGAAATATCCATACCGCGCATCTTATCCACCTCGTCGTACTGAATTTCGGGAAAGAGAAGCTGCTCTCTGAGTCCCAAGGTGTAGTTCCCACGGCCATCAAAGGCTTTAGGATTGACCCCTCGGAAGTCCCGAATCCGAGGAAGAGCCACATTCAGTAGGCGGTCCAAGAATTCATACATTTTGTCTCCCCGAAGGGTGACGACGAGACCGACCGGAACGCCCGCCCGAATCTTAAAGCCTGCGATTGCTTTCTTCGCCCGTGTGATCACAGGACGCTGACCCGTGATGATGCTAATTTCCTTGGTGGAAACATCCAAAGCCTTTGCGTTGGAGGCTGCTTCTCCCAATCCTCGGTTAACCACTACTTTGGTCAACTTAGGGACTTGGTGGATGTTCGTATACTTGAACTTCTCTGTCATGCGGGGCATAACAGTGTCACGATAGATGGTCTTTAGACGAACCGTGTATTCCAAGGATTCTTCGCTTTTAGTTACCATAACTCTCGATCCCTTACCTAGCTAATTTTTTCCCCGGTTTTCTTCAGAACACGGGTTTTAGCTCCGTTTTCTGCAATCACATAGCCGACCCGAGATGCCACCTTCTGTTTTTCAGAGTAGAGCATCACTTTGGAACTATGGATTGGAGCTTCTTTCCGTTCAATTTGACCAGCTTGCTCACCATTGGGTTTGCGGTGATAGGTGCGAATATTCACCCCTTCAATCAAAACTTGGCTCGTCTCAGTAATAACTTTCTGGATTTTGCCTGTCTTGCCTCTATCTTTCCCAGAGATAACCTGTACAAGGTCTCCCTTTTTCACGTGCATTTTGAAGTGAGCTTTGCTGTTGCTAGTTGCCATCAGAGCACCTCCGGAGCAAGAGAAACAATCTTTGTGAAACTCCGGTCACGCAGCTCACGCGCTACAGGACCAAAGACACGGGTGCCTCTAGGGTTGCCCTGGGCATTGATAATCACAGCGGCATTCTCATCAAAGCGAATGCTGTTGCCGTTATCGCGATGAATAGTATCCACGGTTCGGACAATCACTGCTCGCACCACTTCAGACTTTTTCACGGGCATATTCGGTTGCGCTTCTTTGACAACGGCTACGATGATGTCGCCAACTCCAGCTACGGTTTTATTACCGCCACCTTTGGTCAAGCCCTTTTCTCCAACCGTGCTTCCCAAAACTCGGATACACATGAGCTCACGGGCTCCCGTGTTGTCGGCTACTCTGAGACGGCTCTGTTGCTGAATCATGACTGCACCTCTTCAGCAGGGGCGCTATAGAGCTTGATTTCCTGTCCCTGGGGATTGAAGGAAGAAAGCACAGTCCAGCGCTTGGTCCGGCTTAAGGGAGGAGACTCAAGAATGCGCACACGGTCACCAATCTTGCATTTGTTCTCTTCATCGTGGGCTTTGAACTTCTTCGTGTTCACCACGATTTTGCGGTACTTGGGATGAGGCGCACGGTTTTCAACAGCAACCACAATGGTTTTATCCATTTTGTCGCTGACTACGACCCCAATTTTTTCTTTTCTAGCCATCGTTCCTTACCTTTGCGCTAGCCTTGCGCTCTCCCTCGACAGTCATTAATTGAGCCAGCTTATGCTTGGCATGCTTAACCTGATGGGTCTTCTCTAGCTGACGGGTAACTTTTTGCATGCGAAGCTCAAAAAGTTCTTTTTTAACCGCCAGAATTTGGCCACTCAGTTCCGCATCGGATAAATCCCGGAATTCACTAATCTTCGTCAGGGCCATGAGTGGCTTCCTCCTCTATCGGTGCGCTCTCAACCGCGACTTTGCTTGTTGCCGTGGGCACTTGCGCCTCACGGATCACAAACTTAGTTTTAATCGGCAGCTTATGGGTGGCAAGACGCATCGCTTCACGGGCTGTTTCTTCAGGTACGCCCTTGATCTCAAACATCATCCGCCCCGGCTTGACCACCGCGACCCAGAACTCTGGAGCCCCTTTACCAGAACCCATACGGGTTTCTGCAGCTCGTTGAGTCACGGGCTTATCTGGAAAGATGCGGATAAAGATTTGTCCACCGCGACGGATGTAGCGGATCATCGCCCGTCGAGCAGATTCAATCTGACGTGAAGTTATCCAGCAACATTCGCTAGCTTGCAATCCGAACTCGCCAAAGGCGACCGTGTTACCCCGTTGGGCTGCACCGGTCATTCTGCCGCGCTGTTGCTTTCTGAATTTCGTCCTTTTAGGCATTAACATGACACGGCTCTCCTCTAAGTCTCTTCTGTACGTTCTTCATACTGGATACGCTTGCGAGGTTTGCGTGCTCGAGCTTCTTGGACAGCAGCGACCTCTTCTTGTCCAGGAAGAATCTCGCCACGGAATACCCACACTTTGACGCCAATAATGCCGTAGATAGTTTTAGCGCGGCGCTCACAGTAATCCACGTCTGCCCTAAGCGTATGCAGTGGAACCCGACCTTCTCTGGCCCACTCACTACGAGCAATTTCTGCTCCGTTGAGACGACCTGAAACCATCAGCTTTATACCTTGGACCCCAGCTCGCTGAGCTCGTTGAATGGCTTGACGCATTACTCTGCGGAAGGCAACCCGACGCTCTAACTGACTGACAATGTAATCCCCGATCAATGCAGGCTCTGCGTCTACGCGAGCCACTTCCTGCACATTGATCCGGACAGATTTACGTCCTAAAAATTGCTCCAGCTCTGTGCGCAGCTTGTCGATACCAGCCCCACCGCGACCGACGACTACTCCAGGACGAGCCGTGCGAATGCTGATTTCTACTTGGTCTGCTTTGCGCTCAATCTCAATATCCGCGATTCCAGCACTCTCCAAGTTCTTCATGATGTAGGTGCGGATCTTGTAATCCTCTTCCAAGAGCATCGGATAGGTCTTAGGCTCGGAGAACCAACGAGACTTGTGGGTGCGGGTGATGCCGAGGCGAAGCCCGACTGGATGTACTTTCTGACCCATTAGGACTGCTCCTCGATAGTGGCTGTTTCAGGAACCTGGACCATGACGGTAATGTGGCAGGTCGGCTTGCGTATCGGACGGGCTCTTCCCCGGTCCCCAGCTCGGAAGCGACGTAGGCTTGATCCGCCATCGGCGAAACAAGTGCTAATCACCAACGACCGTTTATCCAAGCTGAAATTGTGTTCTGCGTTTGCAGCAGCTGATTGCAAAACCTTTTTTATCGGTTCTGTAGAAGCATTGGGTAAAAACTCAAGGATGGTCAATGCATCCCCATAGGAGCGGCCTCGAATGGCATCCAGCACTCGGCGCACCTTATAAGGTGACATGCGGATGTTCTTGGCTATGGCTTTCACTTCCTGTGACATGACGTTTCTCTAGCTCCTTTTGCGCTTAGCGCTTGCCTTTCTTATCTTTACCCGCATGCCCTTTAAAGGTGCGTGTAGGAGCAAATTCTCCCAGGCGATGACCCACCATCTGCTCTGTGACGTACACAGGAACATGCTGCTTGCCATTGTGTACAGCAAAGGTGTGACCAATCATTTGGGGCAAAATGGTGGAAGCCCGTGACCAAGTTTTAATCACCCGCTTTTCGTTGTTAGCGTTTAAGCGGTCTATCTTATCCAAAAGGCTCACCAGTACAAAAGGGCCTTTCTTCAGCGAACGTCCCATGCAGGGCTCTCCTTGATAGTCACTGCAGACATCAGACAAAGCTAGAGCTCTATCTGAAAATCATTTTTGGTCAATTGAAAGGAACAAGAGGACTTAAGTAGTAAAGACCACCCAGTATCCTGAACCTGACCGACATCCCTAGGGCGTGCCAGCAACAGTCTGTAAATATACAACAAAATTCTGAACTCTGTCTATCAATTTCCTGGGGGTCAGAGAATTGATGGTCTTTCATGGACATGTTGAAGGATATGCTGGAACGGTTATCCGGTAGAATTACACGGAAGCTAAACGGGAGCCGTCATGGGCAATGATGCCATTTTTGATAAAGTCCAGAACATAGTTGCAGAACAGCTCTCTGTCGAAAAAGAGCAGGTATCCTTGGAGTCCAATTTCGCAGACGACTTGGGTGCTGATTCCCTAGACCAGGTAGAACTGGTCATGGCTTTGGAAGAAGAGTTCGACATTGAAATCTCTGATGAAGATGCAGAAAAAATCACCACGGTGAAAGATGCTGTGTCTTACATCACAACTAAGCAGACCTGAACGCAACCGTTAGGGTAGCTATTTTCAAATAAGCGAATTACTGTTCTGTCCTACATCCTTACAAAGGGTTGGCCTCTCTAGCCTTTACTAAGGATGTTCGTACAGAACGGTTTTTAGCTGCACCTCTCAGAGTGTAGGCAGAGAACTGACTGACTTTTTCTCTACGTCAAAATTAGCGATAATTGGTGAATTGCAGTGCTGCGGGAAAATCCTCCGCTTTTAGGGTCTGAATCACGGCTTGCAGCTCGTCTCGATTTTTACTGACCACCCGGACCGCATCTCCCTGAATCTGGGCTGTAGCCTTGGATGTATCGCGGACAATTTTGCTAACTTGCTTCGCCAGTTCTTGCGTAAGTCCTTTTTTTAATTTGATCGTCTGGCGGACCCGCCCTCCACTGGCAGATTCCACTTTCTGCGCATCGAAAATCTTGATCGACAGTCCTCTTTTCAGAGCCTTCTGCTGCACGATGTCTACCACAGCATCCAAGACAAATTCGCTGGAGGTATTGATATTAATCTCGTCCTCGGCGAGGACGACCTCGGTTTTGGTGTCCTTGAGGTCGTAGCGACTGCTGATTTCACGATTGGCTTGGTCTAAAGCATTGACCAGTTCTTGACGGTCATATTCACTTACTACATCAAAAGAGTAGGTCGAAGCCATGATATGGCCCTCCTTGCTGAATTATGGGCAGGTTTTCTAGTCTAAACGTCTAAGCGCTTAATCAGTCTTCAGGAATCTCTATCGTCACATGGGCGAGTTCAATATCATCGTAGTCTGTAGCCTTCTGAACGTTGTTATCCCCGACTCTAATGCCCAAAAGAGAGCCTATCAAAGGGATAAACGTGTCATCGCGGCCTTCAACAACCTGGTAGTTAGTTGCTTTTCCCGTTCGTAGAGTGAGCGTATTGGTGCCGATTTTGAGCTTTTCGTTGGGTAAAAGGATTTGGAGACGGTCCCCGTTGAGGGTGATGTCTCTTATCGGTTGACCATTTAGAAAAACTCTGAGGGGGTCTTGGGCCGAGTCGCTGAGATGGGACTGACCTGCTTGGATGGCCTCTCGTGTATCTAGCCCCGTTAGAGAGCCGATGCGCAAAGTCACGCCCTCACGGGGAATCTTCAGCAAGTCAAAATTGCGAGTCAGCTCTATACCCTCAGCACGCAACCGGAAACTCCCGGCATTGGCTGATTGTGGAGAAAATTTATTGTCACCTAGATGATGCAGTTGGTCATCCAAAACTACAAGACGGGGACCGAGCTTTTCCAATCTGAGGTCATAGGAGCCTTTCTGGTCCTTACGGGTAGTTACAGAGAAAGGGGCGTACTCAGAGGCGCGTGTGGTTAAGATCCGGTCTGAAGGAAGTTTGCGAGGTAGTGTGAACCTTCCATAGCTATCGGTGCGCACGGTAATACCTTCCTCTGGGATTTGCACCTCAGCATTGGCGATGGGCTCTCCGGTTTTTTGGTCTAATACGCGTCCACTGGAGGAAGAGTCCAAGTCTATTCGGCTAGTGCTCTGTTCAGCTTTTTGTACTGGTTTGAGTCCTTCTACTCGGCGTTTGAGCGATTGCAGGTCTTTTGCATTGATCACGCCATCTGCATTAATGTCCGCTCTTGGGATCTGTTCATCGTTCAAAAGTGCAGAACCGCTTAAATAGCTCTCCATGAGCGTTATATCTCGCGGATCGACCTGACCATCTCCATCCAGGTCTCCTACTCCCTGTGCCCAGGCTGATGGGCTCAAGATCAAAAGGAATAAGACCCCCAATATTCCGCCGATAAAATAACTATTTGGGAAGAGTGCCATAGTATTCGGTGGAGTCCAGTGCGTATACAAAAGGACGGTTTAGAAAATCACGAGCTCTAATCCATGATAGAGGTTTCCTCCCTTTGTTCTTATGGCTGAATGCAAAAGTGTTCAACATAGACAATCATGTCAAAAATGAGAAAGTTTATAGGCATTAACCTATTAGAATTTTTGGTAATCGCTGTTACCATTTTGTTGGTTTTTGGCCTCCATACATTATCGGAGCAGACAGCACGAATAGGCAGAACATCACTTAGCTTTAGTCAAGCTGCATAAGAGTTTCAGAACGAAACGTGTCTAGAAATAGCTATAGAACAAGAGAAATATAAACAGCCCAAAACTTCAAAATCAAAATGCGGAGAAAATGATCCGTAGACAGCACGGATAGCCTAGGTAAAATTGCCAATTATTATAAAACCAACACGGTGGTACATTAGAGGCTGTGAACTTCCCTGCTTTTAGCATGAGTTTAAGTTTATGTCTTTGCGCCTAGGTCAACTCCTTTACACCAGTTTCCCCGATGTGGGATTTAATATTATCGCTAGTCCAGAAGTTCCTCCGGAAGCTCGACAGGCTTTTGTGCAGACGGTGACACACCAGCTCTGGGATGCTTATAATCCCCCTGACAATGGTTATCGGGCAGTCTATATCTATCAAGAGGCTCCGGACCGAACGTTGTTTGGCTGGCTGTACAACGATGGGGCCGATGACAGGGGACGCAGCCATGTCCCCTATTTCATTGGTCATTACCTAGAAGGCCCCCTATCTCCTGAGCAGCTAGACAATATTTTTACGCTGCTTCGAAAAGGTCCTTCTACCGCCATTGACCGCCAAACTCCGCCAGAAGCTCTGGAAGCCGCATTTGCCCCGGATTTATGGGACTACAAGCCTGCTCGGGCAGGGGTTGCTGTTCCAGCCAAGACTCGTGAACAGGCATACAGGGACCTTGCTAAGGGTGAACTTGTAGAAATGTTTGTCTCCGGGGATGAGGAGTACAAGCTTGATGAAGATTACCTAGCAGAATTCGAAGAAGAAGAATTTGATATTGACGACTTTGCCTTTGATTCCGACGAAGTTCCAGATCAGACGGCCTCCACCGGCCCATGGGCGTTTTTGGACAAACTTCCTTGGAAACCGATTGCTGGGCTTACAGCAGCTTCCCTGATTGCGGCCGTTGGTGTTCAGCAAATAGGAGCTGTGGTCGGACCTGAAAGTATTGCCGCTACTCAGTCTCAGGGTACTAAGGTTGCTAATAGTTCATCCGATGTGTCTTCGCTCCCCCCCACAGCCAATGTAGGAAGTTCTTCCGGAACTGCAGCCTCTTCTACGTCAGGAAATTCTTCCTCAGCTGCAACAGCTGTCGCAGCTCCTTCACGTACGTTCCCCAAATCGAACTCTAAGAATCTCCAATCCCTGGATATACGACACCATGGGGAGAAAGCTTTAGAGGCTCTGGATGCCGGAAACTTTAAAGAATTTGAAAACCATGTGGGTCATGTCGAAGATATTATTGCAGCTAAGGATCCTAGAGCTTTTGCAGGAAAGCGTGAGCAGGAAGCTTTTAATGCTCTGATTGCAGGCAACACCAGTGAATTTAAGGAAAATATAGACCTTGCTTACAAGGTGGACCCCAAATTCCATAGGGTCGCTGCGCTGAGGAGATTCTACAGCGAAGTAGAAAAGAAAGGTTTCTCCAAGACTAAGAAACTGCGCTATCTTCGCAGAAAAGTTATAAGTGAGAGTCATTGGTGGCTTTCTAGAGACCAAAAGCTAGCAATGAAGTACCTTGCCAGGAAAAAACGCTTTACGCAAGCCTAACTCAAAATTCGGAGGTCTAGGAGTAAATAGCTGCTTAGTCCCAAGAGAGCAGCTATTCTCGCATTCTTGGCCTGATAGCCTAAAGCCTGACGTTATCTTTAGCAGATCTGGGTAAGCGCTTACTTCGAAATACACTGCTTAAAGTTCCTTCAGGTTCTGGCGGCTGTACTTCTTTTTTCTGCAGTAGGCGCATGATAAAGCCTAAAATAGAACCTCGGAATCCATAGTTATAGGCTTTGATGAGTTCACTCACTAACCAGAGCACGGGAGCTGCTCCTCCATCTGCTTTGAGCATAGGAGTGTCTACTTCAGACTCAATCAAAGCAGCCGAGTAAAATATTTTGTAATTCGCTTTGCCTGCTTGGAGGACATCTAGTAGAGGGTGTAAGTCTTTCTCAACCTTTTCTTTACCTTCAACATCGATTAAATCTGCTTTAGTAACGACTAAGGAGAAAGCATACTTCAGCTCATTTAGGTAGGCTAAGGAAGCGATGATATGGATCTGATGAATCAGTCCACTGAGTTCTTCCATGTAACTTTCTTCATTGACGAGGGCGTAGCCATCGACAAAGATGCAGCAGCCATGGGAAGACAAAACAATATCCCGGAAGGATTTATTCTCAGGAGTACAAATTTCGCCAGGGATGTCCTTCCAGCCAAAATGACACAAGGTCTGGCTTCCCAGTAGACCCTTTTGTTTGAGACAAAAATCGAAATCTGTAATTTTCATGGTTGCGGGAGGATATTCTCCTGAGCGCGCAACATAGTTTAAAACATTCTCGATATTCTCTTTTGAGCGGTCATTCTGGCAGTCGAACCAAAGTGGACCTCGTTCCTTTTGGTTAAGAGAGTGTAGCGCAGCGTAGCTACCAGCGAGAAATACAGTTTTACCTACACCCCTCTGACCCATAACCAATAGACTGAATCTTTTGGCGGGACTTCCAGAAAACAGATTCATCATATAAGTCAAATATATTCCCTCTTTCAGATTGCCCTAGAAAGGGGCCAAATGCATTATGTGAAATTACTTAGATAATACTTGTGATTGGTCTAGGGTTGTTCGATCGGCACTGGAATTTTTCCTGTTAGGCCAAAAGAATCGTGCACAGACTGGAGTGCCAGTAGCCCTTGTGATTCTGCTACTACGCAGGAAACCTTAATTTCTGAGGTCGAAATCATCTCAATGTTAATTTTTGCTTCAGCAAGGGCGGTGAACATTTTGGCTGCAACTCCAGGACTGTATTCCATACCAGCTCCCACAATACTGACCTTCGCGATTTGGGGCGCTACTTTGATAGCCCCACAGTTTAGGTCTGCGGCTGCTTGACGCAAAATGAATTGGGCCGTCTGCAAGGAGGACTTTGGGACTGTGAAAGCAATGTCATTAGTTGTGGTTCCCCGTTGCGACTGAATAATCATATCAACGGTCACCCCTGCTTGGGCTAAGCGTTGAAAGATTCGAGAAGCCATGCCCGGACGGTCTGGCACCGCTAACACTGCCAGCCGCGCTTGCTGAGTATCTAAGGCTACTCCTCGCACGGTGAGCAGATCTTCTCGGGGGGAAGGTGCAGTTGCTGCAGCGGGCGACAGTTCTACGCCAAACACTTCTGTAAGAGCTTGGATAGCTCGGTCTGTATCCTCTGCTGCCACAACGCAGCTCACTTTGATTTCAGAGGTAGAAATCATTTGAATATTGATATCAGCTCCGGCTAGGGCGGTGAACATCTTGGCTGCAATCCCAGCACGTCCGACCATCCCAACGCCTGTAATACTGACCTTACTAATATTCGAGTCAAAGGCCACTTCGTTACAGCCTAGTTCTGCAGCTAGACGGCGGGCTGCTTCCACAGCATCTGGTAAGACGTTACGACTGACGGTAAAGGCTAGGTCATTGCTTTGGTCATGATGTACAGATTGGATAATTAAGTCTACGGTCACGCCCGCTTTCGCCATTCCTGAAAATAAGCTGGCAGCTACTCCTGGTCGGTCAGGGACTTTGAGTAGCGTAATTTTCCCCTGATCTCTATCTACTAAGACACTATCCACAGGACGGGCGATTTCCATATCCTCCAGAGAGCGGGGCGTCTGAAGAATGGGTGAAACAACTTGAGTACCTGGTTTATCACTCCAGCTCGAACGCACCACAAGGGGTACACCATAGTTTCGGGCAATTTCTACGGCTCTAGGATGGAGGACATTCGCGCCAAGGCTCGCTAGTTCAAGCATTTCATCGCTGGTTACTTCCGATAGCAAGCTGGCACAAGCAACTAAACGAGGGTCTGTTGTCAAAATACCGGGGACATCGGTATAGATTTCACAGCATTGCGCTTTTAGAGCGGCGGCTAGAGCCACCGCTGAGGTGTCAGAACCACCCCGCCCCAAGGTGGTCACTTCTGACCCAAACGCACTTCCTGTTGGTCCAGCTTCTTGGGTTACTCCTTGAAACCCAGCGACCACGACCACTTGGCCCTGCTCTAGATGTTTAAAGATGCGCTCGGTACGAATAGAGAGAATCCGAGCTTGATTGTGAATACTCTCGGTGACAATGCCTACCTGAGCACCCGTCAGCGAAACCGCTGGAGTGCCTTCTTCCTGGAGTGCCATGGCTAAAAGAGCAATACTGACCTGCTCGCCTGTGGAGAGCAGCATGTCTAGTTCCCGTTGACTCGGATTACTCGAAATTGCCTGGGCTAGGGCTACCAATCGGTCTGTTTCCTTGCCCATTGCTGAAACCACGACCACTACTTGATGGCCTTGCTGAACACACCGGGCTATGCGTTGGGTTACTTTCTGAATACGCTCGATAGTCCCAACCGAGGTACCGCCAAATTTCTGAACAAAGAGGGCCATAGAGGTTATGTAGTTTCCATATAGCTAGGCTACAAGTTTTGCAACTTATTAGGACACACAGCAAGAGGTGTCGCTCAAAAGCTTATCAAGAGACCACACTCTTTTATTTGTCCTGGATTATTGCATTATTTACGTTTGAAAGGCTGGGTTCCCACAGTAGGGACTTCACAGGACTAGACTAGATAAGTTGAGTCCTTGAGAATCTCCGTGCAGTTTATCGATCAATCAGAAGTTCAGGTTCAAGCCGGTAAAGGTGGAGATGGGATGGTGGCCTATCGCCGTGAGAAATATGTGCCTGCTGGCGGGCCTGCTGGTGCCGATGGCGGAGATGGGGGGTCTATTTATCTGGAAGTTGACCCGCAGCTTCAGACCTTGCTGGATTTTAAGTTTAAGCATCTCTTTCGGGCTGAGGATGGGACTAAAGGCGGTTCTAAAAATATGACGGGGGCTTGCGGGGAGGATTTAACCCTAAAGGTTCCCTGTGGAACGGTGATCCATGATACTGATACGGGAGAAGTTTTGGCGGATTTGACCGAGCCTGGGCAAAGGGTATTGGTGGCGAAGGGTGGACGTAGAGGTTTTGGCAACACACACTATGCTTCCAACCGGAACCGTGCTCCAGAATATGCGACAGAAGGGAAGCCTGGACAAGCCCGTCATCTGCGCCTCGAACTTAAGTTGGTAGCAGAGGTGGGTATCGTCGGACTCCCCAATGCTGGTAAGTCAACCTTGATTTCTGTACTTTCTTCTGCCCGCCCAAAAGTTGCAGATTATCCGTTCACCACGCTGGTCCCTAACCTGGGAGTAGTGCGTAAAGAATCAGGGGATGGTGTTGTTTTTGCTGATATTCCTGGATTGATAGAAGGAGCCCATCGCGGTGTGGGCTTGGGCCATGAATTTCTGCGCCATATCGAACGAACTAGGCTCTTGCTCCATGTGGTAGACCTCTCAGCCCCCGCTCCCTGGCAAGACTATCAGACCATTCAGGCAGAGCTCTCGCAATATAGCCAAGGTCAAGGTGGGTTGAATTTAAAACCCCAGGTGCTTGTGTTAAATAAAATCGATGCAGTCCCCCCGGAAGAACTAGAAACCCTTAAAGCCCTCTTCAAACAGACTGCCTGGCCTCAGGTTGCTATATCCTGCGCTACCCGTAGCCATTTGGAGACTTTACTCCGCCTTACCTGGCAAGAATTAGACCGCTTAAATTTGTCTGAATTGTCCGAACCAATTCTTAGCTAAGCTGAACATTGTTTTATGTTGCGTCTGGCTTTAACCAGCGCTTTCTTGGAGCATTCCAGATAGAGTAGTTAAATGCTTCGTGTACGCGTTCTTAGCGCTGTTGTATTTATTTTCCTGGCTTTAGTGGCCATAAACCTAGGAGAGTGGTGGTTTCCATCAGCCTTGGCTCTTTTGGTGCTACTGGGCCAATGGGAATACTTCCAGATGGTCCGCGCTAAGGGCAGCACCCCAGCGATGAAAATGACAATGCTGATCAGCATTACGATGATTTTTATCCAAAAACAATTTCCCCTTTCTGTCGGTGAAGCTTTTGGCTTTGGGGGAGCCGCAATATTTTTCTATCTATTATTCCGTCCCAAGCAAGCCACTATTAACGACATTGCAACTTCTATGCTTGGCCTGTTCTATGGTGGTTTTTTGCCCAGCTACTGGGTCCGCCTGAGGGATATGGAACAAGGATTGGCGATTCTGTTTATCACTTTTGCCTGCATCTGGGCCGCTGATATCGGAGCTTATTTCTTCGGTAAAGCGTATGGCAAGACCCGTCTCTATCCAAGAATCAGTCCGAAAAAGACCGTAGAAGGGGCTGCATTTGGTATCGGGTGTAGCGTGCTTGTAGGATTTCTGGGCAGTTTGCACTTACAGTGGTGGCCTCTAGCTGGCATCCTCTTTGGTCTTTTGATTGGGGTCACGGCACTCTTAGGAGACCTAACCGAATCTTTGATGAAACGGGATGCGGGTATCAAAGATTCAGGCGACTTGATTCCTGGGCATGGGGGGGTAATGGACCGGACGGATAGCTATATCTTCACGGCACCAATGGCGTTTTACTTTGTGACGGTGCTGGCTCTTTTGCAGCACTAGGGGGAATGGCAGTTAAAACAAAGGAATCTGCTACCGTGAAAAGCTTTTCTTTACGGCTAGCCCAGGTTCCATCACCAGTACCCGTAACCAAGGTGTAAATCTTGCCATCGTCTACCGTAGCCGTGACTAGCGTGTGCTGAGCATTGTTGCGGGCTGCTACCACCAATTCAACGGTGTAGTAGCGTTTGCCTGTTTTATCCTTTCTTTCCTTGGTGCTTCGTAGCTCTGCCACTGTTTTCTCTTTGCGTCCCTGGAAGCGTTTGACCAAAAGTTGACCAAATTTTTCAACGGAGCCCAAATCTTTAATGTCATTGCGCCCTTTGAGGTCACTTGAATAGACCGTTACCTGATAGCTACCATCAATCGGATCTGCCAGCAGGACTCCTCCTTCTGGTCCAGGCTGGAACGTCCAGTTATTGGGAAACAAAAGAGTGTAGCGCTCATCGGGAGCATTGAAGCGTTGAAAGCCCACGGGGAGCTTCTCCCCTGCTGGAGCGCAGGCCGTAACCATTAAAGATACACAGAGGACTAAACTAGAAAAGCGGCTAAAAAAGTTCACGGAATACGGGGATCATTACCCTATAGAGCTTAACAGCCCAAGGGGTTAGCTAACGCACTTAGAACTTTCCGTGACACGAGGGTATCTAAAGAAAAAGTGAGCCCACATTACTACTTTAGTCGGCAGGCCTTTAAGACTAAAGTCACCAACCTAAAATGGACTGAGAACGGTCTCCACTAGAAACTTGAGCCTCTTCAGCTTGATCTCTCTGTTCTAATCCCGAACGGACTTCCGTACATAGGGAAGCCGTGCTAAATCCACCAAAGCGTTTTACAGTGCTGGAACGCATGCGTAGATCTGGACTGGGAAACCAGAAACGCTCTGTAGAACTCATCGTTTCATATTCCGTGATCAGAATCATGGCATCCTCCTCATCCAGGACATAACGCCCTGCCACTGGGACAATTTCGGCATAGCCTTTTTCGCGGAGCAGCTGGCCTTGCCTCGGATTATCCACATCTGGCACAATCACCATTACTGTGGAGCCTTTGTGATTTGCATCCTCGTTGTCCCAAGCCATAGTGGCCTGCCAGGCCACTATGGCTCCACCAGAAGCAAGCTTAGGGTCTACTTTATGGAGCTCGCAGAGTTCAACCACCTTGGCATGTCCTGACGCTAAGGTTTCTACCTGAATCTCGGACTCTCCCGTTTCTACCTGCCTAAAGGCAAGATGATGCGTGACGCGCTGTGAAAGCCACTTTCCTGCACTGAGTTGAAAAAATTCCATTGCGCTTATGGGCATAAAAGAACCTAAGCTTTCTATCATTTTGTATGTTTAGCCATAATACCTTAAGGATCAAAATATCTATGAGTTTCAGAGAGCTGAGAGCGCGCCCCTAGAGCCTTAGACTATCGAACCCAGATTGAATGAGGATACGGTACCAAAAGAAGGGGCTATAAAGCCTTAGAACCTCTCAAAAAGGCCCTGAAAGATGATAACTTAGCTAGAGGGCGTTAAGAAGATAATTTGCTGCTTTTGGAGCGATCGTACTCCCTCTAAATTCGCATCCACTGCTTGCAGAATTTCGCCGACCGTTTTTTGTGGGGTCTCTTGCTCTGCACAGGCGAGTAAGAACCGCCACTCTGACTCATTTAGACTGACGATCTCATACTCGTAATTGAAAAAATTAGGGCTGTCTTTCCATCCATCCATACAGGGACTAAGTTCAGGAATGGCAGACAAGAGGGCTGTATCTGACGACCAGTCCGGCTTGGGTAAAGGACTGCACCCCAAAAAGAACTCGTAGTGTGAAATCATTTGCGGATCTAAAAGTTCAATCAGCCGATAGCGTTCGCGTTCACTCAAATGTTCTGCCCGTTCCATTAAGGCGGGATCTGTTCCGATTAATTGCTTTAAGCGGGCTAGGTCCCAAGCCCGAGGATTAGAGAAGCCGATAAACTCTAAATCCGATGCATCAATTAACTCAAAAACGGTACGGATGTTGTAATCAATCTCGTGAGGGTGGACATACATATCAGCGAAGTATTCATCGCGCTGATTTTCCCAGGACCAGCGCTCTTGTTCTCGTTGACGGAGGCGATTATCTTCTGGTAGCGCTGCAAAAAGTTGTCGCCCAATGCCGATGCCGTCTGTGTAATCTCCTCGTTTCTCTCCTTGAAGTAAGGCAATGGCCTCTTGCATCAACTGAATCTCCCATCGCCCCAGCTCACCGTACACGAAAATATGGATCAAACCGCCGGGAGCAAGCTTTTTCGCCAGTGCTTGGATGCCGCGAATCGGGTCAGGCGTGTGGTGCAGTACCCCCACACAGTTAATCAGATTAAATTCGCCCTCTAGCTGCTCCGCATCAAAGAGACTGAGGTGATGAAACTCCGCCCGTGCCGCTCCTGTTCGCGAGTCGGCAACAACGCCACTTTTTTGGCAACGCTCTTGTGCCACAGCTAAGGCCCCGGCACTCAAATCAATGCCAACTAGCGCTGCAGTAGGATTTAGATGGAGCAAGTATTCTGTTCCAACCCCCGTACCACAGCCTGCGTCTAGGATGCGGGGATGGTGCACGGATGGTTTTTGTCCAGTGCAAAAGTTGTAGGCTGCTGACCAGTTCCAGCGCCAGTTATAGCCTGGAGGCGGTTCACTTAATAAGGTTTCCGCTGGGAATGGGTAGGTATCGTAGAGTCTGGCAACTGCGGCACTGATAGTTTGAGGATCTGACATAAGTGGATTCGAATCTGTTAACAGAGAGCTTACTCCCTAAATCTCGCGATACTCCTATGTTTCTCTTCGCCTCTAGAACGGGTAGTGTCCAGAGTAAGATCCTTGTCATATTTTCTGTATGCATGTCATGACATCCTCAAAATCCTTGATCACTCTGGCCCGCTGGATGGCGGGAGATTTTAGTAATCGAGAGCAGGCTTTCCGGGACCCTGCCTTTTTTTCTCAAATCCGGGTGTGCCACCGTCCTCTACCCTATGAGCTGCTGCAGGGCATCGGGTTCTACGTTGAGCAGGCCTATGACGTATATATGGATAGCCCCTATCGCGTAAGAGTCATTCATTTGGTGCCGCAAGGGGAGGCTATTCATATCGAAAACTACAACCTGAAGGATGGGGAGCGTTTTTGGGGAGCAGCTCGTCAGCCAGAGCGGCTAAAAGAAATAACGCTTCAGGACTTAGAGAAACTAGAGGGCTGTAGCATCATCGTCCGGCCTGAGGACGATACGGTATTCAAGGGCACTATAGAACCAGGTAGAGCTTGTAAAGTATTTCGTAAAGAGCAAATGACCTATTTGGTCACCGAAGTCGAAATCCGGGAAAAAACTTTTCTTAGCCATGACCGAGGATTTGATCCCGAAAGCGACCGTCAGGTGTGGGGTTCCTATTCAGGTCCGTTTGAATTTAGTAAGTGGACCGACTTTTCTTCAGAAATTTCCAATGGCTAAAAAAGAAAGCTTAAGAAAGTTTAAGCTTCTAAAAACCAACGAAAGCTAAGTATAAATACTCGGATATTTTGTGTCACCATGACTGTCATGGTGGCAGGCCAAACGAACTAGTACTGTTTCATGTTTCTTCTGTCCGAGTACTTGGCATCTGTTTACATAAAGCAACAATAGAAAAGAGGGCTGAATCCCTGCTGGCATGGGACTCCAGATACTTTTTTTCATAATTCTTCACGTTCATGTCTGGGGACTTCGGTGTATCAATTTACCTGTGGAGCTAAAAGAGTACAGCAACTTAACAAATGTCTTTTAACTTGCTGAGATTCTTTAGCTTTGGCTGACGGGCGCAGGGTATCGTAACTTCCGGGTTGGCTGTGAACGCATTATTCTCAGACCTCTCTGTGGAGCCCAAGTCTGTTGGTTGTATTTGAGACCTTTTTACTCTTAGGAGAACCGTCGAATGAACGATGTATTCACAAGAGCAATTGCCCAAGCTGACCTCAAGGGCTCTTTCCTTCTTGAGTCCGATATTGATCGGCTTGCAGGCTTTGCTAGTGATGGGAACAAGCGCTTGGACGCTGTTGCTGCTCTAACCAACAACGCTGCTGCCATCATTAGTGATGCCGCTCATAAACTTTTTGCTGAGCAGCCTGCTTTGATTCAGCCCGGTGGAAATGCTTACCCCAACCGCCGTATGGCTGCTTGCTTGCGCGATATGGAAATCATCCTGCGCTACGTCAGCTATGCCATGCTTGCTGGCGACCCTGCTGTTTTGGATGACCGTTGCTTGAATGGTCTTCGTGAGACCTACAACGCTTTGGGCACCCCCACCCAGTCTGTAGCTCGTGCTGTTTCTTTGATGAAAGATTCAGCTATGAACTATCTGAAAGATTCTAGCAATGTCACCAAAGGTGATTGTGCTGGTCTTTATTCTGAAGCCGCTACCTACTTTGACAAGGCTGCCTCTGCCATCGCCTAAGCAAACAAAAAGTTTGGAGATTTTGACATTATGTCCAGAACTGTAATCACTGAAGTTATCTCTACTGCAGATAGCCAAGGCCGTTTCCTGAACAGCACTGAGCTACAAGCAGCTTTCGGTCGTTTCCAGCGTGCTATTCCTGCTTTGGAAGCCGCTCGTGCTTTGACCAAAAACCAGGAAACCCTGGTCCGTGGTGCTGTACAAGCTGTTTATAGAAAGTATCCCTACCTCACCCAGCCCGGTGAAATGGGTTACGGCGACAGCAACCAAGCCAAGTGTGCTCGTGACATCGGCTACTACCTACGCTTCGTTACCTACTGCTTGGTAGCTAGCGGAACCGGTCCTCTTGATGATTACGTCATTGCTGGTTTGCGCGAAGTTAACCGTGCATTCAACCTTTCTCCCAGCTGGTACATCGAAGCCCTTAACTACATGAAGGGTGAAGCTGGCCGGATGCTGAATGGTCAAGCCAAGACCGAAGCTAACCAATACTTCGACCATGCCATCAACGCACTTAGCTGATTGAAGGTTATTGAAGAAGCATAGCCGCTCCTCTGGTCGCAGCCCGACCTAGAGTTGAGTCCGGTCTTAGGGATGTCTCAACGGGCATCCCTCCTAAGCGGAGGCGGCTGAGTAAAATCCAGCCGCCTTTACTATATTGAGCAATTAAGACGCGTAGTTGCGTTTTCCCGTCAGATATTAATGATGAGTACAGGGCACACGTCCCCAATTAGGAGGTTTGATTTATGTACGGTCAAAGCACCAGCGATGAAGCGATTAGCGCGAGTGGTAGTCGGGTTTATAAAGTAACCGTTTCTACGGCGCGGCGTCCAGGTTCCACTGCTCCGATTCGCCGCAGTAACTATACCCTCACCATTCCTTATGATCGTCTTACTAGTGAAATGTCACGCATCACGAAGAGTGGTGCCAAAGTAGTGAGTGTCACCTCTGTAGTCGCCTAATAGCCTATCGATAGAGGGCGCAAATGCGCCCTTCAATGCAGTTATTAGAGCTACAACACAGGAGACGGTAATGGCTATTAATCTCCAAGGCGTGGGACTTTCGCTAGCAGATGCCATTGAAGCGGTTAAATCAGGCGATAGCAGTGCCCGCTACTATGCAGCGTGGTATTTGGGGCATCTTCAATCACCAGAATCCATAGACGTTTTGATCTGGGCTTTACAAGACGACCAGGATCGCACAGAGTTCGGTGGCTATCCCCTCCGGCGTAAGGCTGCTGAAGCTTTAGGCCGTATTGGTGATCTCCGGGCTGTTCCTTCCCTCCTGGCAGCTTTGGATTGTTCTGATATTTATGTGCGGGATGCTGTGACATGGGCTTTAGGTGAGTTGGGCGACCTGCGCGCTGTCTCGCCTCTTCTGAATTTATTGAAGTCAGAAGAAGAGAAACAGCCTTACGAAGTGCTCATTGAAGCGCTGGGTAAGCTATCCCGTAAAACGGAAGACGCGCTCCTCTTAGCAAAGATAGAAGCTACGATTCGTACGTATTTAGACCATCCCTCAGAACGGATTCGTTGTGCAGCGGCACGTACGCTCTATCTACTAACGGGTGAGCATCAGCATGGTCAATTTTTAATCGACCGTCTTAAGAGTCCCGATGTCCATATCCGGAGAGCGGCTGCCTTCGATTTAGCTGAAATTGCTTATTTTCCCGCCGCAGAAGCCATTGCCAAGGCTGATCTGACTACAAATTTAAAAGTCCATGCCCTGAAACAAATGGTAGACCTCAGCCCGGACAAAGACCCTGATGCCTTAGAAGGGGTGTTGGCTGTCATGTCCACTCTGATATAGCTACCGCTAGGGACGTACCTTTACGCCCTCAAGCCTCTGTCCGAACGGTTTTTCCATGTTCCCAAAAGGAGCCGCTATGTCCGTAGACCAACAATTTCTCGATATGGCTAGAGATCTAGCCAAGAGCCGCTTTGCTGTGAGCAAACTGGATGCTACCGCTCCACCTGCTTATGAAGCAACGGCTCCAACTGCCACCCCTATGGTGCCTGGATTGGAGTCCTATGTCTCCATGGCTCGTGCGCTGACGACTAAGCCTAAGAAGAATCTTCCCTTCATGGATATGGCGGAAGAATTTGTGGGAAATCGGGCAGAGTACCTCCTACGCAATTACAACCGTCCTTCTTTCTATGGTCAAACAGACACCTACGGACAGGAACGCATTCGAGCAGTGGGTGCTTTAGGCACTCCGCGCGTGGTTCTGCGGGCTCCTTTCTCGGAATCTGAAGTGCAGGGCGCGCTCTATGCCATTTATAAGCAAATCTTTGGCAATACCTATGTAATGGAAAGTGAGCGGCCGATTATTGCTGAATCGCAACTGCGCAATGGCGAACTGACCGTTCGTGGGTTTGTTCGCAATTTGGTTAAGAGTGAAGTTTATAAGACCCGTTTCTTTTACAAAGCTTCTCAAAATCGGGCGATTGAACTAAGCCATAAGCTTTTGCTCGGTCGCGCTCCCTATGACCAAAGTGAAATTTCTAGCCACCTAGACCTGTATGAAAGCCAGGGCTATGAAGCAGAGATGGATTCTTACTTGGATAGTGAGGAATATCTGGAAAACTTTGGCGAAGATACTGTTCCCTACTTCCGTGGCTTCAAGTATCAAGTCGGTCAGAGTGCACCCGCCTTCAAGCGCTTACTCGATCTTTACAATGGCTATGCCACCAGCGATACGGACCGGGCGCAGATAGGACAGGTTGCCCGTCTAACGGAAAGCTTGTCCCTGCCCGTTAAACAAGCGCCAGCTCCTAAGACTGAGGCAGATCGCTGGCAGTTGGATGTACAGTCTGCTTGGCTAACTCCGACCTATGGGAAGTATTCTGTCTATGCTCATACGGTTACTCACGGTCAAGACCGAATTCGGGCTACCGCTGCACTAGAAGTTCCAAAAATTGTTCTACGCGCTCCCTTCTCCGAAAGTGAGCTGCAATCGGCCCTGAATGTCATCTACCGCCAGATCTTCGGTGGTACCCATGTAATGGAGAGTGAGCGCCCTATCTTTGCGGAATCTCAACTACGCAATGGTGAACTGACTGTCCGTGGCTTCATTCGCTCTGTGGTCAAGACAGAAGCCTACAAGACCCGCTTCTTCTACAAAGCTTCTCAAAACCGCTTTATCGAACTGAATTACAAACTTTTGCTCGGTCGTGCCCCCTATGACCAGCAAGAAATCTCTCATCATGTGGCCCTGTATAACTCCAAGGGCTATGACGCAGAGGTGGATTCCTACCTCGATAGTGATGAGTACCTGACCACCTTTGGCGAAGACACGGTTCCCTACTATCGGGGCTTTGAATATCAAACGGGTCAGAGCAACGCTGGTTTCAACCGGATGAGACAGCTCTATGACGGCTATGCAGGTAGTGATACAGACCGTCGACGCAATGGTCAGGTCGCTCGTTTAACCGATGACCTAGCCCGTTCCGCTCGGCAAAAATCGGCTCCTCTAGTTACTCCCTCGGCTTATCAGGCCCCAACCGCCTATCAACCGACACAGCCTTCCTGGTCAGCAACTCCTCAACCTTCTGCCTATAGTCATACAGTCACCAATGGTCAAGACCGGATTCGGGCTACCGCTGCGCTGGAAGTTCCCAAAATCGTTCTACGCGCTCCCTTCTCCGACAGTGAACTGCAATCGGCTCTGAATGTCATCTATCGCCAGATCTTTGGTGGCACTCATGTGATGGAAAGTGAGCGTCCTATCTTTGCAGAATCCCAACTGCGGGATGGCAAAACTACCGTCCGTGGCTTCATTCGCTCTGTA
>JBBRSB010000034.1:0-52757 GCA_038245785.1 Gloeobacterales cyanobacterium
AACGGATAAAAGTTACTCTAGGGATAACAGGCTGATCTCCCCCAAGAGTTCACATCGACGGGGAGGTTTGGCACCTCGATGTCGGCTCGTCGCAACCTGGGGCGGTAGTACGTCCCAAGGGTTGGGCTGTTCGCCCATTAAAGCGGCACGTGAGCTGGGTTCAGAACGTCGTGAGACAGTTCGGTCCATATCCGGTGTAGGCGTAGGAGCATTGAAAGGATCTCTCCTTAGTACGAGAGGACCGGGAGGGACGTACCTCTGGTGTACCTGTTATCGTGCCAACGGTAAACGCAGGGTAGCCATGTACGGAGTGGATAACCGCTGAAAGCATCTAAGTGGGAAGCCCACCTTAAGATGAGTGCTCCATTGAGACCACGGGAAGACTACCCGTTTGATAGGCGCTAGGTGGAAGTGCAGTAATGCATGCAGCCGAGGCGTACTAATAGGTCGATGGCTTGTCCATCGTCACCTGACAAAAACATTCATTCACTATGCAGCCTTCAGGGTTCTGTTGGGATTCTCTTCCCAACGGAAAGTCTAACAAGTTTTCCTGGTGTTTATGCGCTGTGGAACCACGCCGATCCATCCCGAACTCGGACGTTAAACGCAGTAGCAGCGAAAGTACTTGGGGGGTAGCCCCCTGGGAGGATAGCCAGATGCCAGGGAAAATATTTTAAAAAGCCCCGCATTGAGCGGGGCTTTTTGCTTTAGGCAATCTTAGGGCCAGTGCGTTGCTAGAGTGTGCTCATTCCACCATCAATAATGATTTCGCTACCGAGCATGAAGGCTGATTCATCAGAGGCAAGAAATACTATAGCATCGGCTATTTCAATTGGTTTGCCAAATCTTCCTAGAGGAACTTGCTTCTGGATGCCTTCAGCCATCTGAGCCACCGTGGCCGCTGGCATGCCGAGTTTGCCGAAAATCGGTGTTGAAATTGGGCCAGGACTGACTGCATTGATGCGTACACCGCGCTCTACCCATTCGCCAGAGAGCGTGCGTGCCAGAGAGAGTAGCGCTGCCTTTGATGCGCCGTACACTGATGACATCGGCATACCCATATGGGCGCTGTTCGAGGTGTTGAAAACAATAGATGCTGGGTTAGCTAAAATCGGTGCGAGTGCTTGCATCAGGAAATACGGCCCTTTTAGGTTGATGGCCATCTGTTTATCGAAACTTGCTTCATCCCATGCTTCCACAGGTTGGAAAATGGAGATACCAGCGTTGACAAATACGGCGTCCAGTTGACCGAATTCTGTCTTGAGTCGATCGGCTAAGAGCTTCTGGTCAGCGACCTTTCCGGCATCACTGGCAATGATGACACCGCCTGGCAGTTCCTCTTTTGCTGCCTCAAGGGTCTTTGGGTTTTGACCAGTGACTGCGACGCGTGCGCCTTCTTGCAAAAATCGCTTTGCGGTCTCCAATCCGATGCCCGTGGTGCCGCCGGTGATCAGGGTGCGTTTTCCTTTGAGTCGTGTCATTTAAAAGTGTCCTTTGAAAATGAATCCAGGTAAATCCATCGTATTTGCATTAGTTTCTGTTGTATAGTAGGTACCAATTGGATACTATGGCTCCAGATAGAAACTTATGAATGCAAACGTCGATCTCCCTGGCGCTGATCCCCCATGCGACCCCGTTATTGGAGCAATGACCACCTCCGATGGGCCTAACTGTCCGATGGTTCAGCTCCTCGGTACTCTTGCAGGCAAGTGGGCTTTCCCGATCTTGTATCGACTGATTATCTTTGATGCGCCGATACGCTTTGGTGAACTGCAGCGATCGATTGGAAAGATAACGCAAAAGGAACTAACCAAACATCTACGCCAGTTTGAGTCACTTGGGTTGTTAACACGCACCGTGTATCCTGAGGTGCCGCCGCGTGTGGAGTACCGCATTACTGATTATGGCAAGACACTCGAAGCACCGTTGTCCGAACTCGCACGCTGGAGTGTGACATTCGGTGAGCCTCTGTTTATGGCAAGCAAGCGTATGAATGGGAAGACAACGAATGGAACCGTTGACTGTCGGCAATCCGAAGCAGCAAGTGCAACTCAAAACCCTTAGGATGGGAAGACTAGACCATAGATCTTCTTTTGTGGGTGAGTTGTGCAAGAAGTGCCTCCGTCTGATCGCTTTCCCCAGCTTTTTTGGGGATTGCTTGCCCTATCTTTTGCTCTTGTGATTGCAGCCTTCCTCGCTGCTGGAGCCATTCGAGATGTTCGCCAGAATGATGTCCTCACTGTCAAGGGCTCTGCTAAAAGACCGATTCGGTCTGACTATGTGACATGGCAGGTCAGCGTATCCAGTCAGCAGCCTACGCGGAAAGCGGCTTATCAGGAATTGAAGGGCTATGCGGAGAAGGTAAAGCGTTATTTAGAGGCACAGCGTCTACCGAATACGGAGATCATGTTAACTCCTATCGTTACCTCTTCCATTCTGGAGCGCTATCCTAATGGTCAAGAGACAGGTAAGACCTTGGCCTATCAGCTGAGAGAGAGTCTGCAGCTTAAATCCAATGAAGTTGACCGGATTACTACGCTTTCGCGCCAAGCTAATGAACTCATTAATGAAGGTATTCCTGTTGAGTTAGCGCCTCCAGAGTACCTCTATACCCAGCTCAGTAAGTTGCGCATTGAAATGCTCGCAGAAGCAACTAAAGATGCGAAAGCACGGGCCGAAATAATTGCAAAAAGTACGGGTAATCGCATCGGTGTCGTGCGCAGTGCAGACACCGGCATTTTCCAAATTACACCCCGTTACTCCACAGAAGTTAGTGACTCAGGGATTTACGATACGTCTTCTTTAGAAAAAGATATTACAGCAGTTGTAACGGTTAAATTTGCTATTGAATAGGCCCCCCCGGCCCCCCAACTTTGGGGGGAGAAACATCCTTACCTCGCAAGAATCAATCGATACTAACTATTACTCAAGGTAAATTAGATACATTATTCTGAGGTGTCTCGTGCCGATAGTTCGTTCCCTGTGGAAACCACCTTTTGAAAAAGAAGAGCTCCCTCATTGGCTCTGCCCCGAGTGTCACGCAGGACATCTCAGGCTCGTCGAAGACAGTTTCAAGGAAAAAGAGCTTTTATGCTCAAGAAATGCAAATTCAAAGGATGATATAGATTATCATAAATATTCTTATTCAACTATATTTGAATGCGACAATACTCGATGTAACGAAAGCTTTTCGTCTTGTGGCCATCTCGAAGTTTTTATAACATATGATAACTTTGGTTTGTTTGAAGGCAAGTATCGCAATGATCTTAGAATGGGTGATGTTAGGCTAACTCCAAAGTATTTTCACCCATCCTTGGACATTTTTCCAATTCCTTCTACGTGCCCGGAATCGGTAGCTAAAGAGATAAAGCTATCCTTTCAGTTATTCTTTTGCAGTCCAGCAGCTTCAGCCAACCACATCCGCAAAAGTATCGAAAATCTTTTAACCGATAGTGGCATTGAGCGTTTTTCAAAAAAGAATCAACAGGACTTTATTAGTTTAGATAATCGAATAAAAATATATAAATCTAGAAATTCAAGCGATGCAGAACGCGAACGCGTTGAAAACCGCGTTGGAGAGCATATGCTTGCAATAAAGTGGATTGGTAATGAAGGTAGTCACGGAGAGCTATCAAGAGATGATTTGCTGGATGCATATGACATTTTGGAGATCATACTTGATGAACTATACGTAGGGCATAAAAAAGCAGTGGAGGACAAAGTATCAGAGATTAACAAGACAAAAAAACCTTTCAGTGGAGCAAAGAGTTCTTAGAGAGATACTCTTAAGCTTTACCTAGCGCCTTTTTGAGGGCTGCGATGGATTCTATCGTCGTATGATTGTCTGCCACATGGACGCCTAGAGGACGAACACGAGAAATTCTGGCTTTTCTGATGCGCTGTTCTAAAATTCCAAAACTTCCTTCATCCAGAATTACTAAGTCTGCAGACTGCAAGATAGCGTTTATTTCTTGTTCGTCCTCTGGATGGGCTATGAGAATCAGTAATTCTTCTCCGCGCATACTTTGAGTGAGGATATTGGCACCATAGAGTATGCTACGGCTGAGGCAAATAATGCCTAAACAGCTTCCAGAACGCAGCTGTTCTACTAAGGTAATTTCTTCGGTGTAGGTATTGATATCAATTGGAAGAACAGGGATTTCCATTCCCTCTAGGGCTTCTTTGACTTGAGGCATACAGTAGCGGTCTGTGACCACGGTGGCTGCAGGGTTATGCTTCAAATAATGGGACAGTTCATCTATAGGCAAACCCAAGACAGGGATATCTAAGGCTTTTTGTAGTTCGTGGGCCACGACCCTGAGGATTCCTTTGTCTGGAGAAGTTGCAATAAGCTGTGCTCCGTGATGGCTGCGTAGTTCTAGTTCCCGTATAAACATGGCTGTGACCTGTTCTAGGGAATAGCCTTGGGCCAAAACAGCATCGATACTGCCCTGTATGAGCTGCTTTATGGTGGAATGCATAGATAGACTGAGGGTTTCTGGATTCAGCACATAGACCCCTGAACCGGCTCGAGCTTCTACAAGTCCTGACTTTTCTAAATGGGTATAAACTTTACTGATCGTGTTCCGATGCAGATTCGTTTGCATCGCCAATTGTCGCACGCTTGGCAACTTCGAACCTGGAGGGAGCTGTCGTGAAGCGATAGCAAAACTCACCTGTTCGTATAGTTGAGCAGAAGGCGGAACGGAACTATCAACATTAATACGGAAAGTGGGCACGGGAGTCTCGTTTCAGCCTGTTTCTACTTCGAGTATTCCCTGCCTATGCACATCATTTATGAGGGAACTGTGAGCAGTGTATGAAGTTGATCTTCCGTCAAGACCGTCACCCCCAATTGTTCTGCTTTAGTCAGTTTAGAACCTGCTTTTTCTCCTGCAACCAGATAGCTAGTGCGGCTACTTACAGAACTGGTTACCTTTCCGCCGTGGGATTCGATTAACGCGGTGCATTCCTCTCTCGAAAGGCTGGGTAGGGTCCCTGTAATCACAAAAGTTTTTCCTACTAACACGTTACTTGTCGGCTGTTGGTTGTCTTGATTGGCCAAAGAAAATCCATAGCTGCGCAGACGTTCCAGCAACGCTTGGTTCTCTGGAGCTTGGAACCAATCAACGACAGCTTGGGCTGTTTCCTCTCCAAAGCCATACAGATTGTTGATTGCTTCTGAGGTCGCTTGAGACAGATGCTCTGCACTGGGAAAGGCTCTTGCTAATTCTGCTGAGACACTGGAGCCAATATGACGAATTCCCAAACCGTATAAAATACGGCTCCATGGTTGTTCGAGAGAACGTTGAATTTGTTCGATGATTTTAACAGCAGATTTTTCGCCCATGCGTTCTAATTGCTGGAGCTGCTGTGCAGTGAGGCTATAGATATCGGCTACAGACTGTACAGCCTGGATAGAAACCAATTGGGCAATCAGTTTATCGCCCATTCCTTCGATATCCAGTGCACTACACCAGTGAATCAGTCGGCCTCGGATGGTCGCAGGGCACTGAGGATTGGGACAGCGAGTAACTGCTTCTCCTGGAGTGCGCACTACAGGCGTTTGGCATTCTGGGCATAGGTGAGGAAATTCGTAGACGACGGTGCCTTCAGGACGTAGTTCTGGAATCACCCGCAAAATTTCTGGGATAATTTCCCCTGCTTTGCGGACAATTACCGTATCTCCGGCTCGTACGTCTAATTCCTGGATCCGGTCCTGATTATGCAGGGTGGCACGACTGACCGTACTCCCGGAGATGAGGACGGGTTGGAGTTCAGCAACAGGCGTTAACGCTCCCGTCCGACCCACCTGAATCTCAATCGAGCGCACTAAAGTGGCTGCTTCTTCAGGAGGGTACTTGAAGGCAATCGCCCAACGAGGGAACTTGCTAGTAAATCCGAGTTCTTGTTGAGTGCTTAGCTCATTGATTTTGATTACTACGCCATCGGTTTCATAGGGCAACTGATGACGGGCTTCTTCCCAATATTCACAAAAGGCATGCACTTCTTCCAGACCCTTACACAGCTTGCTGTTGGGATTAACCCCAAATCCAAAGGCTTTCAATTGCTGAAGGACTTCCCACTGAGTAGTCGCTTTGGAGAAGTGAGCAGTGTAGGCGAAGAAGCCCAGTCTACGGACAGCAACTACCCGTGAATCCAACTGCCGGAGTGTCCCAGCACAGGCATTACGTGGGTTGGCAAAGAGTTTTTCACCCCTCTCTAAGCGTTCCTGGTTGATCCGGGCAAACTCTTCTCTGGGCAAAAATACTTCTCCCCGGACTTCCAATTCAGGAGGAATGCTGGGTCCCTGGAGCTTGAGGGGAATGGCATGGATCGTGCGCAAATTCTGGGTGATTTCTTCCCCTTGGATCCCGTCTCCCCGTGTCGCTCCTTGGACAAAGAGCCCGTCTCGATAACTAAGGGCATTGGCAGAGCCATCAATTTTTAGTTCACAGACGAACTCCAAGTCACGCCCCGCTAGTTTAATCAGTCGCTCTTCCCATGTTTTTAGATCTTCATAGCTAAAGGCATTTTCCAAAGAATAAAGCGGAACTCGATGCGTGACCGAGGGCAACCGTTCTAGGGGACGGTCGCCTACCCGCTGGGTTGGAGAATCAGGCGTTATTAAATCAGGAAACTGTGCTTCTAGCGCTTTCAGTTCTTGATAATGCTGGTCATAGACTGCATCAGAAACTTTTGGGTCATCCAGTACATAGTAGGCATACCCCCATTCAGCAAGGAGTTGGCGAAGGGTTTGAAGGCGTTCCTGTGCCTGAGGTCGATCCATGAAATTGACTTAGCTGTAGGGGACTGCGGTAGATCTTGCCATAGATTAGCTAACTACCTGCCCAAGTATGCCCTATCCTTTTACAGAAATCAGTTGACCACGCGGGTCCACTGAGATTGGTCATCCAGCTGGAAGCAGAGGGAACGATTCCTAAGCTGTCCATAGGGAATAGTCAAAGAGTTAATCAAACCGATGCCAAAAATAGAAGACATGACAATGTACCCATAAGGCTCTCTTTTTCCTGCCGCTTCACGCTGCTGACAGGTCCAGCTTCCGGTGTTGGTGGCCGTGACCTCAATGGTGACATGGGGTTGGTCTAACTCCCAGCCTACAAGACGCAAGACTTCTGCGTTTCCTCCAGCCTTCTGAATCATCTGTTGGGTTTTGTACGCACGACTTTCAGAACGGAGCACGTTACAGTAGATGACTAACTCCTGCAAATTAGGCCAGAGGTTGCCTGTAATCGTCGGCTTCCAGAATTCACGCTCCGTTTGACGGATGAGCGGTCTGGATGACGAAAGCACAGTGCTTTGCACAAGAGGACGGACGGCACTCTGTTCTTCTGAAGAGAAGAGGCTGCGAATCTTCCCAAACAGATTTTTAGGATTTTGTGCTTTTTCCACAGGGAACACTCCCATCGTGCGATTTCACAAGAAACTCTCGGTAATGCTTTGGAATTCTAAGCAACCAAAAATGTTCTAGGCTCTCGCTTAAATTGTAGCTATTTTGCAATCGTCAGGAGCTTTTGCTGTTCGTGGGAAAGAGAAGAGTGGAGAGGAAAGCTGCGGTCTCCTTCTACTGCTGTCCAGTAAAAGGGTTGTCTGTTTTGGGCCAGTTGTTCCAAGGTCTCCGGGTTTAAATCTGGATGGGTAAAAGCCAGCAGGCTATAGGTTTCGCGCTGTGAGAAGGTTAACTTATTACCCAAGGCCCATAAAACAGATGTATCTGAGGAGTTAGGAGAGGAGGAACGGCTCCAAGTAATCAATCCTGGCGTGGGTTGGGAAAGAAACAAACCTTCCGCTAGTGCCAAGGACTGTTCTAATTTCCGGTAGGCAATCCCTCGATTGAGAAGGTAAACCAAAACAGCAGAATAATCGGCACTCACTTCTTGAGGACCTAAATCAATTACTTGGTCCGTTCCCAGTTGGCTTAGCAGCGTGGGCAGACCACTGACTTGTTCTGTCTGGTTATCTAGAACAAGGACGCCTTGGAGATGATTAATGCCTTGGCGTTGGAAGTAGGGCAGCAGATATCGTTCTACGGTTTGTGGGGTCCCTGGATCTACCACCCACGTTTGACCGGCTATTCGAACAATCCCTGCTTGGGTGCCTTGGAAGAGTACGAGCTGGTCTGGAACAGGACGCAGCATCGGGATAAACAAGATGAAACCGACAGCGGCAATGCTTACCCAGCGGGGAAGCGCGCGCGTAGATAAGGGGAGATGAACCAAAGCTAAGAGGCCATAAAGCAGCACCATCTGTCCGGTGGCGAGGGTCCCGACATTGATCGTGGCTCCCGGCGCTTGGGCAAGGAATTGGACCAAGGCATCCAAGAGGCTCAGTCCCCACCCTAAAATCCAGTCCATCCAGGTTGCAAGTAAGGGAAAAATTAGTCCTATTACGCTAGAGCAAAATCCTCCAATCGTAAGCAATTCGACGAAGGGTACACTCAGCAGATTAGCCAGTAACGCATAGGGACTGAGGGAACCAAAACTAGCAAGTTGCAGAGGAAGGGTCCATATATAAGCACTCACGGCGACAGCAAGGTTCATGCCGATTACAGGAGGTAAAAAATCCAACCAGGTTGTTACCTTGGGGACTGTGACCAGTAACCCAAGCGTTGCCAGGAAACTAAAGGCAAAGCCTAAGTCACTTATTAACAGAGGGTCCCAGGCTAAGAGCAGAAGGGCCGCTGTTGCCAGGGATAGAAGGGGATCAATCTTAGTGGCAGACACCAGGCCCAGTAGGGCAAAGAAACCCATGATTCCTGCCCTTAGCACTGAAGGACTTCCCCCCGTCAGCAGTAGATAGCCAAACAGCACAAGACCCGTGACCCAAAATTGCACGGTCGGTTTTTGATTTCTGAGAAGCAGAAGTACGTTGAGGAGAATCAGGCTGACCTGAGCACCAGAAGCGGCTAGTAGATGCGCTAGGCCGACGCGGATGTAGCGTTCTTTGACAGAAGGTAAGGGTTCAGCGGCTTCATCTCCCAAAACCAAAGCACTGAGCAAGGGTCCTCGCACAGGACCCAGCGCTTCCCGGTGGATTGCTACTATCTTCTCTCGCAGAGGTTTTATCCAGGTTCCCATACCTGTTCCTGCATGATTTAGGACCTTCAGTCCGCCGTGTTCTATGCGGAGTGTGGAAAAAATACCCTGTCGTCTCAGGTACGCCGAATAGTCTGTTCTACCCTCAGGGACAGTCTGGAGTTTGCCTTTCAACTGCACTAAGTCTCCAGGAGACAAATCGGGCAAAAATCCCTGGACGTTAGCTTGGACAGTTCCTGTAACCGGACGCGCAAGCGGTTGACTAAGTTGAGAAACAGAAACCGTGAGCCCTGAGCGCTGGCTGGCCCGTTCTACTTTTCCTTCAAGGGTGACGATGCCCAAATTGCTATATCGAGAGAGGTCTTGAGAGCCTACGGTAGGCATTCTTAATGCACCATAGCCCTGGGCCAGAAGACTAAGCAGGATGGCTCCTATCCAAAATTGCTTTTCTGGAAGTAAGGGATAGCGGTCGGCCAGTACCGAACCCAACAGACCGACGAACAGCACCCAAATCCAGCCAAAAGGCAGGGGCAAAGTCCCCAAGCCCAAGAGTACGGCTCCTACGGCCAACCAAAAAATCCAGCGTGGAGAAACCGTAGTCTGCCAGAGGGAGCCCATGATGGGGTTAGTCCACTTTTAAATCACGGGCCAGCGATTTGAGTTTGGCATCGGTAACGCCAGGGATTTCCTTCAGGTCTTCTAAGCGCGTCAATCGACCGCTATGGTCCAACCGGAGTTGGAGGATCTGACCCGCTAGCTTGGGAGAAACGCCCCGTATTGCTTCCAGCTCATCGTAGGTAGCTTGGTTGATACTTAGGTGCGCCGTATTTTTTTGAGTATCACTCGATTTGCCTTCATAAATAGCTGTTTGGCCGTTGATGGTGACTATGCCAGAAAGTTTGACTAAGGTGCCACGACCAATTCCGCTGACGCGGTCTAAGTCGGCTAGTGACTTGTAAAGACCATTGGCCTGGCGGTCCTGGACAATCTTTTCTGCAGTAGAAGGTCCAATTTTAGGCAACTTGGTGAGTTCTTCGGCCGTTGCTTGATTGAGATCTACAGCTTTGTTCAGGGCTGCGGCCGTGGAAGATTGGACGGCACGAGAAGCCTGGGAAGGGGCCTCTTTTCTAGAAGGTACGGTGAGATAGCCATCCCCTTTTAGGGGCGCTACAAGGTCTAAGCCTGCGGTTTGTGCGTCAGAACGAGTGCCTCCAGCGGCTTGAATGGCATCGATAGTCCGAGAGTTCGCGGGTAAGGTGTACTTCCCTGGTTTGTTTACCGCGCCAGAAACGCTGACTTTTATAAACTGGGCATAGCTGGGCAGGGCAAAGGAGACGGATAGTAGGCTCAAAGCTACTAAACGCAGCCAGGTAGAACGCTTCATAGTGCTGGAAGAAATGTGCAGTCGCTGTAATCATTCTTCCCTGGTTACGGGCATCCATTACCAAGACAACATTCACTACTGATAAGTACGAGAGCCGTAGCTGTTGCCTGTATACTTCTTGGCTGGCGCAGATAAAGTTTTAGCGCTAGCCGTTTTCGCGAAAAAGTTGCCTATCTATTATGAAAAGAAGTTCTGTTTTGATATTGCTGGCATTGTTACCTCTAATCGGTGCATTACCCTCCTACGCGGCCCCTGGGAATGATAAACCGTTTACCATAGGCGCAATTCCCGACCAAGATCCGGAGAAATTGCAGCGGCTCTATAGCAAGCTGGCTGATTATCTCAAGGCAGAACTGGGCGTACCTGTAGTTTTTAAGCCTGTGACGGACTACACCGCAGCAGTAACGGCGTTCCGAGTAGGCGACTTGGATATGGTCTGGTTTGGAGGACTTACGGGCGTTCAGGCTCGTCTACAAGTACCGGGAGCGCAAGCGATTGCCCAGCGGAATATTGATGCACAGTTCCATAGTGTTTTTATTGCCAACAAAAATAGTGGCATTACTCCGATCAAAGAGATGAAAGAATTAGCGCTTCTGAAGGGCCATACTTTTACCTTTGGCAGTGAATCTTCCACCTCTGGGCGTTTGATGCCTCAGTATTTTTTGAAGCAGGCAGGTGTAAGCCTGGAAGACTTTAAGGGTAAGGCGGGTTTTTCTAGTTCTCATGATGCCACCCTTCAACTGGTCACGGCTGGAACCTATGAATCAGGGGTCTTGAATGAACAAGTTTGGCTCAGCCGCCTCAAGTCTAAAGAAGTGGACCTCAGCAAAGTGCAAGCTATTTTTCGCAGCCCTCCGTTTTATGATTATCACTGGGTAGTAAATCCGAGCGTGAAAACCCGTTACGGTGCCAAATTCATCCCAGAGGTACAGTCAGCGTTATTGAAACTAGACCCTAAAGTTCCTCAGCACAAAGAAATTTTGGACCTATTTGGTGCCACGAAGTTCATCCCCACCCAAAATGCTAACTATGCTCAGATTGAGCAAGTCGGTAGGGAGATTGGCAAGATTAAGTAATGAGTCTAGGAGCGCCTATTTTTGAGCTGAAGCAGGTCACCCATCAATTTGGGGGCTCTGTGGCTTTGAGCGATATTAATCTACAGATTTATCCTGGAGAGCAGGTGGCACTGATTGGGCCGAGTGGTGCGGGGAAAAGCACCTTGATTCGCCTGTGCAATGGCACGCTTTTGCCGAGTCAAGGGGAAGTTTGGGTCTTGGGCCAGAACCTTAGTCATCTCCGTACTGATGCTTTACGTCGGACCCAACAAAAAATTGGCACGATTTATCAGCAGTTTCAGCTCGTCGATAGTCTGCGCGTTATTCACAACGTTAATGCTGGGCATTTGGGCCGCTGGTCTTTTTTCAAAGCTTTGACCTCTTTGGTTTGGCCCCTGGAAGTGGAAACGGCAAGGGCAGCGCTAGCACAGGTGGGGATGGAGGAAAAACTCTATGCCCGTAACGATGAGCTTTCTGGTGGACAACAGCAACGGGTTGCTCTGGCACGGGTTTTAGTGCAAGATCCGCTGGCGATTCTGGCGGATGAACCGATTGCCAGTTTGGACCCTGAGCGTAGTCGAGAAATTATGGATTTGTTGCACGATCTCAGTCAAAAAACAGCCAAAACGCTGGTGAGCAGCCTTCATGCCGTTGAATTTGCTCATAGCCACTATCAAAGGGTTATAGGTCTTAGACAGGGACGCATCTTGTTTGATAGTCCAGCTAACCAAGTTTCAGCGGAGATGATTGAAGACCTGTATAAGCTTGGACGTTAAGTTGGGGGATGCCAGCCACTTATGGCCCAACGCCAGCGAGCAGCTACGATGACAGGATTATTCATGCGTAGGGTAACGATCGTTGCCCGACCCACAGCCGTTAAACCTTCTGCTCTTGTGCCATCTAGACTTCAGGTGAAGTGTTCAGTCCAGATTTGAGTACGCGGATTGAAGAGTGAAATACGCTCGCATGTCAGAGGATCTTCGGCTTTTGTATTGTCAGATTTGAACTCATTACACGTAGGGCAAGCAAGACAAAGATTCTCGAATGTTGTTGCACCACCTTTTGACCGAGGTAGGATGTGGTCGTACGTCATCGGAATACCGCTATTGACTTCACTCGTAAGACAGTAAGCGCAGCGACGAGCATCCACCGCATCAAGTTGAGATTTTAGACTCTCGGAAACATACGTAGACACGACGGTTACAAGCGTGGAATCTGATAGCCGCGCCAATGCAGTAAGGCCGCAGCGTGAGCTTTAAGCAACATGAAGCGATCGCTCTCGGCTCGCAGTGCTGTCATTTCGGCTCTTTCCGCGTTGGTTAACATTCCTTCCTGATTTCGATCGAGTAGGAGGCTATAACGTTCCATCTCAGTAGCAGATTTGTGACTCCGAGCGATTTTCCACAAAGCTTCGTCTTCTAATCTGTCAAGGGCTGCAAGAGCCACCTGAAATTCATCAGGGACGTTCGTCCAGTCAGGGGGACTTCCTACTTTCAGCGCATGAAGCGTCACGTCTTCTAAAGGCCGGTTGGTAGCACGAGCAGTATCAACGAGCCTTTGATAGAGCGGCTCTGGAATTTGAAGGGTGATGGTTTCAGCCATGGAGTCGGATTAAGCGCTAATTGAATTGTGACATCTCCAGGCTCTCCATTTAGCTCTATTCTTCTTAAGGTCAGCTCAGTAAATTAAGTGACGGTTCAGCTCCTATCGCGTCCTACTCTTTTCAATTCCCGCGTGCTTTGGGGATTTATCTTCCTCGGTGCGCTCGCGCTTTCGTTCTATCAGGCAGGTATTTTTGGGCAAGATATTTTTAATCCTGGGGGCTGGCCGCTCTTCTGGCGTTTTCTAAGTGCCAGTGTGCAACCGGACCTCAGCCCTGAGATGCTCCAGCTAACGTTCCAATCGACGCTGACGACTTTGGCCTATGCCGTTTGTGGCACCTTCTTGAGCGTTCTGTTGGGGATGGTAGGCGGCCTTTTGGCTTCTGAAGTATGGTGGTACACGGTTTTCCCCCGACAGCAGAAGCAACAGGCTATACGGTTAGGCGCACGGGCGATTCTGGCTGGGCCACGGGCGATTCATGAAATGGTTTGGGGGCTCTTTTTCGTCAATATTTGGGGATTGGATGCCCTGACGGCGATTTTGGCGATTGCTATTCCCTTTGGAGCGGTCACGGCTAAAGTCTTTTCGGAAATTCTTGATGAAACTCCACGTCAATCCTTGAACGCGTTGGTTAACAGTGGAGTGAAGCCGCTCACTGCTTTTACCTATAGCCTCTTACCTCAGGCATTTTTGAATTTACTGTCCTATGTTTTCTATCGCTTTGAATGCTCTATTCGTTCAGCGGCGGTCTTGGGCATTATTGGGGCTGGGGGCTTGGGTTATCAGATTTTATTGAGTCTCCAGTCTCTGCGTTACCAGCAACTCTGGACTTTTTTCCTGGCTCTGTTTCTGTTTAATGGCCTTGTGGACTTGAGTAGTGCCCTCCTGCGTCGTCGCCTGGGGTGTGCCAGTCGGTTGGATTTGAATCAAAAGAAGCAAGGCGCACAGCCCGTCTATAAACAAGATTCGTTGGTGAACTGGATTGGCTTGTTGGTTCTTTTGTCTGTTCCGCTGTGCTTTTGGTATGTCAGCCCTGATTTCACGAAACTTTGGTCCCCGCGCACCGGAGAATTTTTTGGAGCTTTGGCGAAAGGAGCTTTTTCTCCACATGTGGATAGTTCTCAGCTCCAGCAGCTTCTGACGCTTTCTGTAGAGACGCTTTCCATTTCTATTCTGGCGATGACCTTGGCCGGAATCGGAGGCCTGTTACTCTCATTCCCTGGAGCCTATAACTTTTTCCTTCCTGGTGGACTGCTTAATCCTGGTACACGGGATTTCCGCAGTAATAGCTGGGGCTGGGCCAGTTTTCTTTTTACACGGGCTATCTTGCTCATCTTTCGGGCGATTCCGCCACCGATTTGGGCTTTACTCTTTCTGTTTGTAATCTTTCCTGGTGTTTTGCCCGGTGCCCTGGCGTTGGGTTTGCACAATCTGGGCATCCTGGGCCGATTGATGGCGGAGGGTGTAGAAAATCTAGATGAGCGGCCTTTGGCAGCATTGAAAGCACAAGGTGCGCCTGGCTCCCTTGTCTTTCTTTATGGCGTATTGCCTTTGACCATGCCCCGCTCTCTGGCCTATATCCTCTACCGCTGGGAAGTCTGTATCCGCGAGACCGTAGTAGTTGGTCTAGTCGGAGCAGGAGGGCTAGGTCATCTCCTAACGGAGCAACTGAGCAGTTTCGATACGCAGGGGATTGTAGCAACCCTTAGCTGTTTAATTATTCTGACCTTTCTGGTGGATTGGATTAGCAGTTTGGCTAGAAGGTCGTTGCGTTGAAAAGCAAGTTAGAAAGCGATGCATTTCAGGATGGCTCCTCGCAGGCAAACTAAAGAATACTTACCGAGGTCTTTTCACATTAAAGAACTATGTATATATTTTATGAGACCCCCGATCGCTTATGAAGCAAATGAGGAATAATAAAATCTAGTGACAGTCACGTGAAACATTACCTTCTTTTGGACTCTTGTCAAAAGTTTCATAATCTGATTCAGTTAGTGAATCTAAGTCTATTCTTTGAGAAATAATAGAAAGAGAGATTTACTATCGCAAAACTTTTGGGTCACTCTTCAATATAACTTCAAGAACTCTTCTCAGGCTCATGAATACCACTCAACCTTCTCAACAGCAAATTATCAAGCTAAATTTTAAATCTATAAAGAATCTAAGAGAGTTTGATATAGATTTTTCTGGTAATAATTTAACAGACATTTTGGGAACTAATGGTTGTGGAAAATCTACAATTATTCATGCACTAGCTTGCTGTTATCAACCAATTGATGAGAAAGAAAGCATAAACTATAAATTTAGTTATTTTTTCTTGCCAACGACTCACTCTCTTTGGAAGGGAAGTGAACTCACACTAACCCATAGCTATAGAACAGGTCAAAAACAACATAGTAATATGACTGTATATGACAAGCTGGGTAATAGGTGGAAACCAATATATAAAAGACGCCCAGAAAGATATGTATCTTTTATTGGTATTAAAACATGTGTTCCTAAAATTGAAGATGAAAGCAAGAAGAGCTTAATAGAATATACAACTCAGCCTCTCTCTGATGAACTTTCACTCGATGTCAAGAAGTATGCAAGTCAGATAACGAGTAGAGATTATACTACCTATAATATTCATAGCTTTAGTAGTAAAGAATATATAGGAGTTGAATATAAAGGGCAGAGCTATTCTGCATTAAGTATGGGAGCTGGTGAACAGAGGTTATTCTTCATGTTAAAAGAAGTATTCAAAGCTCCAAAATATTCACTAATACTAATTGATGAAATAGATTTGTTGTTGCATGAAGATGCATTAGATAAGCTGATAAATATATTGATAGATAGGGCAGAAAGCAAAAGCTTACAAATAATATTTACTACACATGCTCAATCAATAATTAAATTTGAAGCTAAAATCAACATAAGACATATATATCAAGCTAATGATAGAACACTTTGTTTTAATGAGACCAGGCCAGACGCAATGTACAGATTAACTGGTAAGCAAGATAGGCCATTAGAAATCTTTGTGGAAGATGATCTAGCCAAAGCAGTTGTTAAAAAAGTTAGTGGGGAATTAGGATTATCTAAGTATGTGTCGATTAAAGAGTATGGCGCAGCAGGAAACTGTTTCACTGTATTATCAGGGCTACTCCTAAACAAAGACCCAAATATAGATAATATGCTCTTTATCTTGGATGGTGATGTGTATGAAACACCCGAAAAGAAAAACGGGCAAATTGAAAGAGTTCTAACAGGAACTTCAGTCTCAGTTGATGCTATGAGAAAAAAAGCAATAAAATATATTTCTCAGCTCTTACCTGATGATTTAAGGCCAGAACTGTTTCTGCATAAGTTAATTAAAGAACTACCTGAGCAGTCTAATGAAGAGCATAATGAGGTTATTAGAGCTGCAAAAGATATTACTGTGGCTGATGGATCACATAAATATATTAATGATCTAATCACTAGAATGGATTTTGAGAGATCAGCAGGGCTTAAAACTATTACAGATCTAGCTTCACTATCTCCAAACTGGCAAAATTATACTGAAGAAGTCCGTAATTGGTTAATCTCGAAAAAGGATTCTGTTATGGAGAAAAACTAACTAAAGCTATTGTTTATGATTAAGTGGTTATCTGTTCTTTATATGAGAAGCTCTTTCTGTATTTTGGTAAGTCGCTTAATCTCCAATTCTCTTTTTGTCGCTTCAGATCTATTAGCAGCTTCTTCTGTATAGACCAACTGCACAGGTCTTCTCGATTTGGTGTATCGAGCCCCTAATCGGTCATTCGTGTTATGTTCAATCATTCTCTTTTCCAGATCTTTAGCAATTCCTGTATACAATGTATGGTCTGAACATTGGACCATGTAAACATACCAAATACTCATATTTCCTAGTCCAAATTAATCTGTCTGAGGGAATCAGGGCTGAGCAACAGAGGATAAATCTACATCTTCATATACTTCTGTAACTGCGCAATGAAAGCTTAGGCTCGTCAGATGAAGTCTGTCTGCTGCTCCATAGGGATAAAGCACCCATTGTCCTTCGGCATTGCGCCGGAAACACTCTGCATTCATCCGGGTTTGACTGATAAGTACATATTCTTGAAGTGACTCTAAACATCGGTAATCAGTGAATTTATCTCCTCTATCAAAAGCTTCTGTTGTAGTAGATAGCACCTCCACAATCAAACAGGGATAACGAAGGAAGTTATCGAATGATCTATCTCTCTGGTCACAGCTAACCATCACATCAGGATAGTAATAGGCATTAATCGACTCAATATGAGCCTTAGTGTCTGAGGTGTAAACGCGACAGCCACTTCCCCGCACATGATTTCTAAGCATGGTCGCGAGGTTTACGGTAATAAGGACATGGTTATTACTGGCTCCTGCCATGGCATAAATTTGCCCTTGCCTGTACTCATGCTTGACAGGACTATCCTCTTCTTCCTTTAGATAGTCTTCTGAAACGATGTATCTAGAACTTGGATTGGCAATCATAGGCAATTCTTCTTGTGTCTGCTTTCCCTGGTAATATTTTGACTCATTTACCCAGATGCGCAGCACCTGTAAAATTTACACTAACTTCCCCCAAAGATCATAGGTGTCTGCATCGGTAATCTCTACGGGCACGATATTGCCAAGGGCGATGCTGCTACCTTTGACATAGACTTGACCATCTACATCGGGTGCAAAGCGCGCAGCCCGACCAAGATATTCTCCCGTTTCTGGATTTTCTTGCTCAATCAAAACGGGTAAGGTTTGACCAATTAAATCCTGATTGCGACGAAGGGAAATCGGCTGTTGAGCAATCATCAAGGCTTTGCGACGTTGCTGTTTAATTTTTTCAGGGATTTGATTGGGTAAACTTCCAGCGGGAGTTCCCTCTTCCTGGGAATAGGTGAAGACGCCCACATGATCAAACTGGTGACGCTTGATAAAGTGGACTAGATGCTGGAACTGTTCATCGGTTTCCCCAGGAAAACCAACAATAAACGTGGTGCGGAAAGTTGCTCCCGGCAAATTCTCGCGCAGGGTATCCATAACGCGGTCATTGACCTCTGCTTGCCAGGGGCGATTCATCGATTTGAGTACATCCGGGTCGGAATGCTGGAGGGGCATATCCAGGTAAGGGATGACATTCGGGCTTTCTTTCAGGGCTTGGACCACCTCTGCTGTGATACCCGTGGGATAGAGGTACAAAAGGCGAATCCAGGGTACCGGCACTTCAGAAAGCTTGCGAATCAGTTCGGCTAACTTGGGCTCACCGTAGATATCTCGGCCATAGTTCGTGGTGATTTGCGAAATCAGCAAAATCTCTTTCACCCCTTCACGGGCTAACTGATGGGCTTCTGTCACAATCGATTCGATGGAGCGAGAACGTTGGTCTCCTCTGAGGTGGGGAATGATGCAAAAGGCACAGCGGTAATCACAACCTTCTGCTACCCGTAGATAGGCTACCGATTCAGTCGTCGTCCGATAGCGGGGTAGCTGCTCATCGGCAATAAAGGTGGGGATTGCAGAAACGGCAGTCACCCGTTCCCCCTGTTCCACCCGTTCAATCACATTGACAATATTTTGGTAATCTCCGGTGCCTATGAGCGCTACAGCTTCCGGTATTTCTGCCAAAAGTTCTCCCTGAAAATGCTGGGCCAGACAGCCAGAAATAATAATTCTTTTACCCTGTTCGGCCAGACTGACTAAGGTGCGCACCGATTCTTTGCGGGCATCTTCGATAAAACTACAGGTGTTGACCAAGACATAGTCGGCTTTTTCTTCGTCACTATCGACGCCATAACCCGCCTGGGCTAAAAGCCCCAGCATATGTTCGGTATCTACCCGATTTTTCTCACAACCCAAATGAGTTACAGCAATAGTTGGTTTAGACACAGGGATTTAAATAATGGGCTTATTGATCATAGAGGTTCTGTGACCTACATGCACAAGCTTTAGTGTTGTGAATTTGCTGTAACCCAGTATCAGCGCTGGCTGAGAGCAACTTGTCTACTACAGTTGACCAAGAATCTCTAGGCCAGTAGGTTATACCCGCTAAAGAGTGAGTGTTCTTCCAAGCGAGAGGCAAATTCGTATGACTGAATCTACAGGTGAGTATAGATACGTCGGTAAAGAAGAGACAGATATCACCCTTTCCAAGGAGCAAAAAAACGAACGTATTGAAAAACAAAGTATAAAATTTTCAGACTGGTTGGGAGTCAATAAATTTAGAAAATATAAAGATGAAAAATTGAGAGAGCTTAAAGAAGAACGAGTAGAAATCTTTAAGAGCCTAAAATCTATTGATTCTGACTTCAAATCATCGTACTTAGACATATTCGAATGCAAGGAAAATCGACTTGTCAAAGTGGATTTATCCAAGGCTATATTTTTAGAATATGGAGATAAAGTTCTATACATTTTAAGTTTCCTATTGCCTGTTTCAATCACTCTTTTTCTTTCTTTATCAAATAAGGAACACAGGTATCCAATATTAGAATCTATAGGAATAAATTTAGTTTATTTAATCGCAGTTATTTTTCTTTCTTATATCATTTCAGTAAAAATCGACCCTTTTCCATTTTTATGGGGGAAAAGCAAGTATAAAAAAATAGCAAAAGCTATATTATTACCTTTTATTAGTACTTCTACTATATGTTTAATAACATTTGGATTAATTTTTGAGAATTATACAAACAATTCCTCCTCTTTAATTCTTCTGAAAGGTGTTATAGCTTTAGGCTGGTCTCTTTCAACAATGATTTCTCCCTTGCTTTTATATGTGATTCCATTATCTTCTATCATTTTTGCTCAGCAGAGAAGGGGATATCCAGAATCTATTCTAGTTCACGGGCTATTAGAAGTTCTTCATGAACTTGAAAATAAATCTCATCAATGGGGACTTCAAGACTTTAGAGAACAAATTTGGATTAAGCTTAAAGGCTTAGCGACAGATTTGCAATATTCATCCAAAGGTTCTTTCAACAGCAATAAACCCTTTAAAGGAATAGGTTCTGCCCTCTGTAATTATGAACCTTGGCTTCGTGAACCTAGAGCTAGCACATATGAAGATTTCAAAGTTCGAATGATTAAGAATTTTAGATATTCTATATCTGGACATGTTGGAGAAATAGAACAATCAGAGACAAAAGATATAGCATTAGGAAAATCTATATTAAACGAGTCTATTCCTTTTCTTGTTGCATTACTTTATCCACTTTGGATGCTACTAGTAAGGCAAATACTTCCAATAGTGCCAGGATTTTCAATAGCTACGGAAACTACAAATAAAATAGATACAGTTATAGCTACTTTACTTATCTTCCTTCCCTTGTTGGCTAAGAACAAAGAACTTCTTGGAAAGATTGGTGAGAAGGCAATAGGCTTCTTCGGATCAAAATAAGATTTATATAGTTGTCTAACTGGTTCTGATACCGTTACTAAAGGTAGGAAGCTTGCGGACCAGATTGGCTCAATCTTGAATTCATGCCATTGTGCCAGAATGCAGCACGTAAGGAGGTTGTATGGCTGTTGTTGTAAAAACGGTGGGAGCCAGTGGACAGATTTCACTCGGCAAGAAGTATGCCGGACGCACCGTCATCATTGAGCAGATTGAAGAAGGCGTTTGGAACGTGAAGACTGCTCAGATTATTCCAGACAATGAACTTTGGCTACACACCGAGCAAGAAAGCACCAAGCTGGAAGAAGCAATCCGCTGGGCTGAAGAACATCCACCGATGGAGACGGAACTTTTCGTGCTTGAGCAGCAGGTAGAGGCAGGCGCTAGACCTTGAGCCAGCCTATTTCTCTTTCCAACCAGAAAACCCAATCTGCCTAGATGAATACAAAAGAGTATTTCAATACTGGTATTAAACAGTCAATTTGGTTGTACCTTAGAGTAATTGCTGCTTTACCTGAGACATCCATGAGAAATGATAGTTTCCCGTGGATAAATGCTCAGATACGTATTGAAAAGCCTCAAGATTAGAAATTGAGAAAGAATAAAAAATAATTTGCAAGATATGAGATTGGTGAGCTAGACTCCTTCCTCAGAGAAGCTCCCAGACATCTGTGGCAATCCAGAAAATCACATATGAAATTAAAATGTGACATTTGTGACTGTGTGAATATTTATGAGCTGTTAGTGTACTAAGAAAATAGTAGAAAGGGCGGCGATAGCAAATATAGCCCTACATTCTTGTTGATTCATTCTTCTGCTCAATAGGCTCTATCCTGCATAATTTAATCATTGTGATGCAAAATATTCTTTTTTCACCTTTACCAAAGACTACAGTTTCACCAGACTCAAAAGTCCGTCTCAACTATTTACATGGGATTCGTGGGCTTGCTGCTCTATATGTAGTATTTTTTCATGTCTATCAAGACTACAAGGAATTGTTAGGGGAATCAGGGGCGATTCCTCTCTGGATAGAGAGCGGCCTAAAGCTATTTTCAGAGGGACGTGCGGCTGTTGCCGTATTCATCGTGCTTTCGGGCTACTGCTTGATGTTGCCCATAATCAGATCTTCAGACAAAAAGTTGCGGGGAGGATTTTGGGGTTACCTTAAGCGTCGCGCACAGCGAATTCTTCCACCCTATTATGCAGCCCTTGTCCTGTCCCTAATGCTGACAGCTGCTATACCCACAACGCTGATGCCTACAACCGGGTGGCAATGGACTGATGGACAGCCCTCTTTCACGCCTGGGGTTTTGCTTTCTCATATTTTTTTAGTGCATAATCTACACACCGACTGGATGTTCAAAATTGACCCTCCGATGTGGAGTGTGGCCCTAGAGTGGCAGATTTATTTTCTATTTCCAACCTTTTTGCTCCCTGTTTGGCGTCGGTTTGGCGTGACCCCTATGCTGACTACGGCTGCTGGACTCTCCTTGATCCTCCATGATCTTGTTCCTTTCTCTATTTTGATAACTCTTTTCGGCCTTGGAATGTTTGGAGCCATTATTGGATTTTCTAAGGATCTATCTTTAGCTCAGTGGCGGAAAAATGTCCCGTGGAGCAAGCTAAGTATTCTCTTCTTCCTCGGGTTCTTAGCTGCATCCGTCGTTAATCAAGATGCCACTGTTGTCAAGGATGCATTGATGGGATTAAGTTCTATCTGTTTAATCATTTTCTGTACAAACGCTTTAACTGAAGATAACGATATTCCGCGTCCCCTGATTATAAATTTGCTAGAATCTAAGGCTATGTTAACCCTTGGAATCTTCTCCTACAGCCTTTATTTGGTTCACTCTCTGGTCTTAGCGTTATGCCAATTAGTGGTTAACAACCTTGCTATATCCCTGGCCATAAAAGGGATAATTTTATTTACGGTGGTTCCATTAGCAAGCTTATATTTTGCCCATATTTTTCACATCCTATTTGAGCGACGCTTCATGTCTGAGTACTCCTATAAAAAATAATAAGTTGTGAGTAGCGGTCTCTCTGATGGACCCCTTGTGGAATTATTATGAGTGTGCCGAACACCTTCAATTCAGCCTGATAGCAGGGCTGTTTCGGCGTTAAATTGTGCTGGATAGCCCGAGGAGATTACGACCCAAAGGTTATATTGGCCTAACTATGGGATGTTGTTATGCAAGCAATGATTATTACTGGTTTCGGTGGTCCGGATGTCTTTGAAGAACGTTATATTCCAAAGCCAGAGCCACAGGCTAACGAGATACTTGTCCGTGTACATGCCACCTCCGTCAACCCTGTAGACTACAAAATCCGGCGTAACGGAGCATGGGCTGGAGTAGAACCTCCTGCCGTCATTGGCTATGACGTGGCTGGCGTGGTCGAAGAGGTTGGGCTAGGGGTCAAGAATTTCAAAATGGGAGATGAGGTTTTCTACACGCCCATCATTTTTGGCGGAGAGGGAAGCTATGCCGAATATCATGTCGTGGATGAATCCATCGTTGCGCCCAAGCCTCGGAACCTCAGCTTTACGGAAGCCGCGAGTATCCCCTTAGCTGGTTGTACAGCGTGGGATGGAGTGGTCCGTTTGGCAAAAACACAGCCAGGGGAGACTATCTTGATCCATGCCGCAGCTGGGGGCGTTGGTTCTCTAGCGGTCCAAATTGCTAAGGCAGCAGGAGCGAGGGTTCTAGCGACTTGTAGTAAGAAAAATATTGCGCTGGTCAAGTCTTTGGGGGCGGATGTCGTCATTGATTACCGAGCCGAGGACTTTGTGAAAGCTGTTTTGCTTGCAACAGAAGACCAGGGGGTAGATATTGTCTACGACACGGTGGGTGGTGATACTTTAGCGAGGAGTATAGAGATTACTCGGCCATACGGACGCCTGATAAGCATTGTGGATACCACGGGAGACCTGAATGGGGCGTATATCAAAAATCTAACGCTCTATTTCCTATTTCTGGAGAGAGCGAGCTACAAAATGGAAGCGCTACGCAACTTGATTGAGCAAGAACAACTGCATCCTGTGATTGACTCAGTATTGCCGCTCAATCAAGTAGCCAAAGCCCATCAACACTTAGAACGTGGTGGGGTTAAAGGAAAAATAGTGCTGGAAATTTCAGACAGCTGAGGCTAATTATTTGTGGCCCACATTGTCCACATAATTCTGCAAAATCTCTGTTAAAAAGCCTGCGCCCACGGGAGTGAGTTTTTCAAGGTGAGATGGTTTGGGGTCATGAACATGAGTCTTGTAAACCCGAAACTTTTCTCCCTCAAAGGCTGCTTCCACCCAGATATGCTCTCCTAGGCTGGGATATTCCACCAAACAAACGTCTTCCCCGGCTGGTTTGACTTCGAGGACGGGGTCCACTTTGTTGGCAACCTGGCGAACTTTGGAAATAAAAGCTTCAAAATCAAGCTTTGCGGTCATTTTTCCTACTCCAATGCTGACTATGTTCCTGCATCCATCATCCTGCTATGTTCTAGGACTTGCAAGTGATTAGGGGCTATAAGTGGATACCTAATCGCCTACGGATTGGTCAAAGGAGCATCGGTCGCAGGGGGAGTTGATGGTGTTGGAGGCGGAGCTGGATTGGAAGGCAGTCCTGGGATAATTGGCTCCAAGGGAGTCTGATTCTCTAAAGCTCTTTGTCTTTCTTCTTCTAAGCGTTGCCTTTCCTGCTCTTGCTCCCGTCGCTGTCTTGCTTCTATCCGTTCTCTAGATCGGTCTTCCCTCGCCTGGATTTCGGCTGCGATCGGGCTGAAATCGACGCCTTCTGCGGTGAGGGGAAGGGAGCCAGAAAAGTCGGGCAGATCTCCGGATGGACTCTTGACTTGCATATCGGCCAAGACGATACCACCTTTCACTTTGGGCTTATTCGGATTGCCCGTCAGCGTGATGTTGAGCGCGGTTTGGCCACCCACCGCGTTCAACTCGACGGCCCCAGGAATGAGGAGATAGAGCTGGTCGAAGTCTAAGGGGGCTGTCGCTAGGCGCAAGTCTAGATTAGGAGATGGACGACCCGCCTGAGCTATTCTACCCGTCATACTGACAAGGGTTTCAGGAGTGGAGAGGTCTGCTCGTTCTACCGCTAGTTGGTCTCCATCTACCGTCAGGTCTACATCCAAGGTGCGGGTTCCATTAAGCGCAAGCGCTCTTCCCCAACCCAAGTTTCCTACCTGACTGAGATCCATAGACCCAGTGACTAAGGTTTGGCTACCGCGCCGCTGTATACGAGCACTGTAAGGTGCGATACCATCTCCCTGAAGCAGTTCTCGATACCGCTGTGGGAGTAACGCTTTAATTTGAGGGAAAGATGCCCGTCCCTGCAGATCTCCAGAAAGGGCACTGGAAGCGAGTAGGCCATCGAATTTGAAACTACCTCCGACCATTTGACCTGTGATGTTTTGAAACTGTACTCCATCCCCAGAGAGTCCAAGGGTTCCTTGGAGTTCGTTCAGAGGGGCAGCAAGCCAGGAAAGGGTCGCTTTTGCTCCAGGCTTGAAGGCTACTTGGCCGGTTAGGGTCTGGTCCTGAATCCGAATAGCAGCCTGTGCCTTCCCACTCAGGGCCAGCAGGGTATTCTTGACACCTTGGCGGATGAACGGTGCAAATAAATCAGAGGCAAGTAGCGCCCGACCTAAGGCCAAGTCTAGATTTTCACTCCTGACGTCTAAAAGTCGAGTATTCCCTCGAAACTGTCCTGCTAGGGTGAAGGGGGCATCATCTACCCGTCCCTGCACATTAGAGAATGAAGTAAGAGTGGGTGTAAAGTTGACCGTGCCCGTGACATTTCTAACGGGTTTAGGCAAGCGAGAATCCTGGATTTCCACATTCTGTACCGCTAATAGCCCGGTCAAGGCAGGATTTGCCAAGGTTCCTTCTATCTTCAGGTCTACATTGCCTTTGCCGGTGGCCTTGCTCAGGGTTAGAGGAAGGGCTAGGGCGCCTAGGCGCTTGTCACGCAGGAGGCTACGGCCTGCATCCAGGTCAAGCTCTGGAGCCTTCACCGTCAGAGCCAATTGCGGTCCAGTAGCCCCCGCAATCAGAACCTCTGAGTTTCCCACCTGCATTCTTACTCCCTCGGATTGAATACCCCCTTCCTGTTTAAACACCAAAGGGCCTTCTATCTTTTCTATAGGACGAGCGAAGCCCGGACCTTTGTAATCCAAACCGCGAAGATCGATACGTCCTGTGGTGGAGGTAGGTGTGTATGGACTATCTGACTTGCCCTTTCCGGCAGCAAGATAGCCTTTGAACTGCATATCAGCTGCCAAGGTTCCCTGACCGCTACTTTGATATAGCCAAGAATAAAGATTTTTGCCGAACAACCCAGCGGGCATATTTTGGCGAGCAAGAAAAGGATCTAAGTCACGGGTTTTTAATTTGAGGTCTAATACGCCCGTAGTCCCTGGAGGAACGGCACTTTTATCCGGAGTAGTAACGGAGCCATACATCTCTACGCGGGCCCCATCGGCTTCCAAGTTAATGGTATCGAGCCTGATGGCCTTAGGCGTGACTCCCACCTTGAAATCGGTGGTTAGATTCTTGCTGGACCAGGGCAAGGAACCAAAAGTCTGGGGCCAGTACCAATCCATATTCTCAACCGTGGATTTTCCTTGTACTTGATAATCCTGCCCAACAGTGCCTTTGACCTGAAAATCAGCCTTGACCTTGCCATATAGTCCTCTCAAACTCTCAAGGGGCTGCAGATAGGCTTGAAAGAGCTGAGGCTGCAGTTCCTGCACTTTGACCTGTAGATCTCCCCCCCAGCCGTCGAAGCTTCCGGTTGCGGCTTTAGGAGGCGTGACAGAACCTTCCATGGTGATGAAAGCAGTTTTACGGTCTTCCGTTAGATTTCCTTGCAGGCTAATCGGTAATTTCTCTCCTGCTAAGGCTGCCAGGTCAACGTCCATATTGGTCATGCGGAATACTTTGGCTGGACTTATTCCTTGGTCGATGACATTGATCTCTGCATGGTGCAGGGCCAGGCCCGTGCGCTCTAAGTCTAAGGCGACCTGCGGGGTCTCAATAGGCTTGTCCAAAAGGTCTGTGAAACTCCAGTTTCCCTCTGCGTCGCGTTGGGCGTTGATCACGACTTGGTCTAGAACGAAGCGTTTAATCACCAACCGCCCAAAGAGCAAAGAGAAAAAGTCAACCTCTGCTTCTGCGTCCCGAGCTGCCAAATCTACCAATTCCCGTTTGCCGTAGAGAGACTGCCTGACCAAGACCAGCTTGTTAGCCGTGAGCGCTGCTGAACCCCAGGTTTTTAATTTGAGGTCTCCAATCTCTACATCCCGCTGCGTAGCCTGGGATAATGCTTGGCGGAACGTCTCTTTATAGGCGTTGGGATTGACCCAGATAGAGAAAATGACATTGATCAGGATGAACAGTAGTGCAGCAATGCCGGCTATTTTTAAAAGCAAACTTGCCCATGACGGAAACCTCAGATTCTTAATGAAACTGGAGTCGATAGGGCTTATACCCTCAGACTGGGCTGTATCTGTTGGTTTGGGAGGCATGTAACAGAAAATAACAAACGTATGGGCTATAGATCTGTGCTGTGGAAAGAGTTCATCCCATATCAGCTGTGTGGAATGGGTAGACCATCCTTTTGACGATCAAGTTCAAAATCTGGCTCGAGGAAATCGAGAATATCTGATGGCTGGCGCACCTCCAAAATATCGTTCTTCTCATCTACTAAGACTACCTTGGGCCGGTGGGATTTCAACTCTTCAGAAGATAGCTGACCATAGGCAATAATGATCACCCGGTCCCCTGGCCGACAGTGATGGGCTGCCGCCCCATTGATAGCCACCGTTCCAGAGTGTCTAGGCGCTGTCATCGCGTAGGTGATCAGACGCTGGCCATTGGTTATGTTAACGATGTGAACCTGCTCATAGGGAACTATTGCAGCCGCCTCTAGCAGCTGGGTATCAATACTGACACTACCCACATAGTCTATGTGCGCATCGGTGACTGTTGCTCGATGAATTTTACCCGTGAGGATGTGGTGCAACATGCTTTCAGTATCGCACTGTATATCCCTGCTTTAAAGGCGTTAGCGCTCTAAGAAGTCAAAGTCACTGAGATCGAGGTTACTATCCAAAATCTTGGGGCTGACATACCAGCAGCGATCCTCTCCTACCCAGAATAAAGAACCTTGTCTTAAGATTCCTAAAAATCGGGTGACGGTAACACGGGTAGCGCCGAGGACATTAGCAATTTGCTGATGCGTCAGATGAACATCAATTGCAATCCCCTCAGGGGTCTGTTGGCCAAACTCACGGGCCAAAAAACTGAGGAATCCCACCAAACGGTCTCCAATCTGCCTTCTGCCCAAAAGGGCTAGGAGCGACTCTGTTTGGCGTATACGCAGAGCCAACAGTTGATTCATCTCCGTCGAGAGACGGAGAGACGCATGGATCTCTTGCCAGGTTAAACGCAGTAGATCTACGTCCGTTAGAGCATAGGTGTCATAGGCTTCCAGGGTCGTAAACTTTTGAGCCAGAGGCATCATCGGCCCAATGAGACTGATGATCGATTCATCACCACTGGGATGTAGCGTTTGTACCTGCACAATGCCGCGATAAATAATCCAGACATCATCTCGACATAGCGGAATGGTTTTCCCTGCACGGTAGTGCCAAAGGTTGCGCTCTTGATAGAGCTCCTCTAGCAGAGTGCGCAGAGATTCTCTACTAGTAAGGGCCATCATAAAACTCCATAGGGCAGTATTGTGTCTGTTCGAATCACGATATCCTTACCCAAAATCATCTGTAACAGTGCTTGTACGGAGGGGATATAAATTTTTGATAGGCACTAAAAAGCCTCTGTAGAAGAGGCATTCTTTTCTTATTTGTATTAACTGTCGATAGTCAAAAATTTCACTTCTCTCGCCTACAGTATCTGATTGAATGCCCGGTTCGTAGTCGCATTCATGGAGAAATAGGCTAGACAGAAGGAACGAGATTTAGACCCAAATCAGATAGTGAAACCCCGTGGTTGAGGCACAGACGATGACCAGTCCCCTTCGTCAAAATAGATCTTTTCTTGAAGGTACCGAGCAGGCGCGTTACCGTAACCCGAGTTGTACCGACGATGTTTGCGATCTGTTGGTGAGTCAGGCGAACATCTAGAAATATTCCCTTGGGCGTTTCTTGACCAAATTCACGGGCCAGAAAAGCTAAAAAGCCCAGTAGGCGATCACTTGTTTGTCGCTTGCCCAAGAGAGCAAGCAGAGATTCCGTTTGGCGTAAACGCTTAGCTAAGAGCTGATTCATATCCATAGCTAACCGAGGTGAATCTTGAACATCACGCCAGTTCAGGCGCAATAAATCCACATCCGTCAAAGCGATCGCTGAGTAAGACTCTAAGGTCGTAAATTTCTTTGCTAGCGGCATCATCGGTCCGATCAAGCCCAGAATGGACTCATCCCCACTGGGATGTATGGTTTGGGTTTGAACAATGCCACGGTAGACAATCCAGATATCATCCTTATGTAAAGGAATCACATGGCCTGTCTTGTAGTGCCACAGGGTACGCTCCTGGTATAGCTCTTCAAGTAGTCGCAGGGAGTCAGTACGAGAAACCATGCATGAATCTCCTTAGCGTGAGGAATATAGGCCCAACGGGCATTTGCTAGTTGAGAACGATAGCAACAACCCTACCCCTGCTTGTGTCACTTGGGTACAGTATTTACACTTAGCTAACCTGCTTAGGATATTAGCGAAATCATTGCTGGCAGATAATCCTAGCCATCGTTTCCCTTCAACGTAAGCTGACGTGTATAAAACACAAACCTGGTCTCAAGAGACTAAACCTCTTGGCTCAGGCTGGCGTTACTCTAGCCTTGGTAGGTAAAGAATTAGTAAAGGACGCGCAACAATTTATACATGTTGTCAAACGTGTCACGGTTCTGCAATTCAAAGACTAACTTGAGTTTTGCGCCTTCTAGCGCGGAAACGAGGCACTGCCCATAGCATTCCGAAGTAGCATCCTACCGAAGCAACAGCTCCGAATAATAGAGGAAAAACAACAATTGCCAAAATGAGATCTTGGCCCATATTTCGTAGATTCTCGAAGGAGCTTAGAGCCGCCAAAACATCTTTTGGATCCAATCCCAAAATCATGGCCCCTAGAAAGGCAAACCCTGTTGGGGCGGGCAAGATACCAATTAAAAGGGCTCCTAGGGTGGCAGCAAGCGCATTAGCACGGAATACGGGAGCTAGCAGCAAAGCTACGGGGGTCGCTAGACCAAATGTCGGTACGGAAGTCACCCAACAGCCCAAGGCGACTCCCCTGGCAATCTTTTCTGGAGCATCTTGGATGCGAACTAAGCGCAAAATCTGTAACCGGGCGCTATGCAAAATATTTCTTTTCCGCAGTTGGGGCTCACGTTTTGAGTCTTTGCTGGGGCTTGCCATCATCCGCTCCTATACTTCTTTCAGCATAGCCTCAGGCAACTTATGATGCCTAGAGCGCAGATGGATATACATCAAATTTAGACGAGTTAGCTTGCAGAGCAATCTAAGATTGGCTGCCTAGCTGATTGCTGTACATACTATTTTGAAGAGCGCATGCTGCCGTTCGCCGCACTTTCTGAAAACGTGCTGAATGCACTAGGGGCATGACAGCAACGGGACCCCAAACGTGGATATACCAACAAAGGTGTTCATAAAGCCGAGGAGATTCATCTTGGACATTAAGCAGATGATGAATATATTCTTCTTCAGCGGTAGAACGTGCACTTGCTGAGGCTGGACGAATGGGGATCAGAGTTTTCACACGTTTCTCCTGAGCAAAGATAGAAGGATTTAAATGTCTGTTCAAGCTAGGAGCAAAAGAACTTTGTTAAGAGCGGATTAAAATTGTTGCCTATGTGTATCTTAAACTGCTTTTTTTATTTAGGAACACCTATGGAATCTCGGCATGTAAAATTTTATGAAAGTGGAACTAAATGGTCTAAGTCTTGCCCCGTAATGATCCCCTTAGCACAAAAAGTATTTGAGCATGTGAAAAATCTTAAGTTCAAAACTTTAAGAGATGTGAAAAACTTCCCGGAAACTAGTTACATCTCTTAAAGAGATGACTGGATTTTTGGTTTCAAAGAGAGTATAGCCTCGTTTGTATTTCACTGTCTATTGGCAGTTCTAACCAATGAACCCTATAGATTTATATCCGTTTCTTAGTTTCCGTTGGCTAACCACAATAGATCCTGGGTTATATCGTTCAGCCTTGGAAGGCTGCGGTAGGACTTTTCGATAAAGAATACGGGCGGGTTTAGCTCCATAATCTAAGGTCCAATGTTTAGCAACATATACTTGTTGCCATCCTTGACTCGATAGTTCTGGCAGTCTTCGCAGTAGAGGGTAGACCGCTTGATATCGCTGATCTCCTACAATTACTACCCAGGCTGTATTTTGAGTCAGGTCCTGGTTGCCCCCGAAGATATGGCTTGGGGGCCAATGGCTGTAGTAGCTCACCAGCGGAGAATCGGTAATCAGGTCGGTACCTTTTGCCTGTGAAGCATGTTGGGACAGCCATACACCAGCTAAAATGGAGGGCTGATTGAGTACAACCCACTTCGGCAGCAGAGAAAGATAGCTTTGATTCCACCCCCAGAGCAAAGGGATGGTCAGGCCCCATAATAAATCTCTAAAGCGTAAGGATAGGGAAGAGCTGCCAGCGCTACCCGTCATTAATAGGAGGGGTAAAAGGTTGAGGTAATAGCGAGAGCTTCCCGTAAGACGTCCTGTTCCGACCAGCCAAAGAATCAGCCCGAAGTAGCTTAGGCTCAGCAGAAAGTAACTTCCTGTCACGCTCAATCTCTTCTGGATAGTGGCTAACAATAAACCAAAGCTAGCGAAGATTAAAGGAATGGACAGGGGTTTCCAGGTGTAGTACCAAAGCTCTTTGATCCTTTGGTTAAAATCCCCTTGACCTGCTTGGTCGATAGCAGCCCATTGATGCGTTTGGTCTAGTGAACCGACGTTTTGCTGCCAGAGCCAGAGGATGACGAGTACTACGAGTGGGAAGATATAGGCTCGCTTTTTTTGGATTGCTCTGTAGACACCGTAGAGCACCACAATCGGCCAAGTTCCCCGGTCACTGAGGAGGGCTAGCGATAAGGCTAAGGCTGCCAGTTTTGGTTTGCGGTGTAGCGCGATGCCCAACGTTTGATAAAAAACGGCTAAGGGTTCTGTTACGGGCAAACTGCCTGTTAGTAACGTAATTGGATTGAGCCACCAGAGAAGGGCTGGGACCACTCCCCCTTGGCGCCAGAGAATAAGTCCTATGCATCCTGTTAAGAGGATAGAAAAAATCTCTAGGGCCTGAAGGTTATAGATGCCGGTCAAACCCAAAATTGCTGCACTAAAAAGGTGGTAGAGCGGCAGCCAACTCCTGAGATTATGGGTCAAGGGGTCTACGTACTGCCCCGTTTCCCACCAGCGGGCGCTGATCAGCCAGTGATGGTAGCTATCTTCCCAAGGAATTCCCTGTTCCAGGCGTTGCTTCGCTAGCCAGAGATAGGCCCCCCAACCCGATATGAGCACGAGTGCAGTCAATAGGGAGCGGAGCGGGATAAAGCGGAACGTTTTACTGAAAAGCGGAAGCAAAGAGAGAGACGTGCGGTATGTCGTACATTTTAGGGGCTGCGAATCTTAAAAAGTTGCGATGGTGACTTCATGAGCAGGAAGTCTTGGCTAGGCTGTGAACAGTTTAGGTATTTATTGCCATGATTCAACGACTTCTCACCGCAGGTCTAATCGGTTATGTCTATGGGAAACGTTCTGCTGACCCTGCCCGTAGGCCCAATCTACTGGCTGCACTCTCTCTTCAGGAAGAACGAGGGGGTGAAACCTTAGCCCAGATTCTAGAAGTGAAACAGCAAGAAATTCCTGACTGGCTCTATCCGCTACTGGAACGACATATCCAAGATGAAGCTCGTCATGCTCGGATCTTTGCGCGGGCGGTGGAGCACGAAGGCTATCGCATCGATCGAGAAGGCACCTATGCTCAAAAAGTTTTAGAAGCGGTGGGAGAAGGTTCGACTATCCATTTTCATCAGGCGGAAAGCTTGGCGGAAATTCCTCTTCCTCGTCTGCTAGCAGGCATTCTTTTGGCCGAGGAAGGAGGAGTGCGTTTGTTCAAAGTGCTGATCCGTTCTCTACCCCAGGAGCTTACAGCTACACGGGCGGGGGTCCAGTCTATTTTGCAAGATGAAATTCGCCATGTTCGTTATTTAAATGAGACGCTCCAACGCTTGGGCGATACTCAGTTAGTGGAAGAGTTTCGTCAGCGGATGCTACAACAGATATTGGCTGATTTTGGCAAGATTTTTGAGCGTATGCGTAAAAATGAGGAAGGAACGTTAGTGCAGCCCTTTAATACCCTGCCCACCATGACTACTGCTGCCTAAATTGACATAGTGTATTTGGCTACGAGCAATGCTACTATTAACTTGGTTCTGATACTACGCACGCTAACTATTTAATACATTTATGAAATCAGCGGCCCCAACTTCTAAACAAGAATTTCTAGAACAGTGGCATGATGTCTTAGCCCCTTATGCTTTGGGCTATCGGATAAAATTTCTGGCGCAGCTGGCCTCTCGCCGATTTCAAGAAAAATTGGAACCTTTTGGGCTCACCCCGTTTCATTGGGTTGTCTTGTGTTGCCTTTGGGCAGAAGATGGTCTGCCTACTTCTACTATTTGTGGCAAACTCCAGCAGGTGGGAGGCACGCTCACAGGCGTTCTAGACCGTATGGAAGAGCGGAACCTGATTCGCCGAGAGCGGGACACACAAGACCGCAGGATTTGGCGTATTTGGCTTACTGAAGAGGGTAATCGCCTCAAAGAAGTGCTTCCCGCCATTGCTAGAGACCTTATTGAACAATCTTGGGGTGAGATTCCCGAAGCGGACCGACAACATTTTTCTCGGACGCTAGACCAGATTATTGCCAACATTACCTAAGACAGTTGACAGTCCCTTTGAACGCCTATATATTTTGCTCATATACTACGTGTACGAAATAAAAGAGCCCTAACAATTTCTATCCTGTTCTTTCTCGCAAACTCACGGAGTACTTTTGATGGAACGTACTGATGGCGCTAATACATTGACTGAAACAGAAAGCTCTTTAGGCGGTGAAGAATCTACAGAAGTCTCTACAAGAGGATCAGGAGCTTCAACAAGCCTGAAGCCAGCCAGAACAGAAAAGTCAGAGAGAACTGAAGCAAAGCCAGCACCTTTTGTAGTGACTCGGCCTAGAGAAGTTGACTTGCCTGAGACCGCACCTCCTAAAGCTCAGCGTTCGTCGATCCGTAAGCCTCTGTTTTTTGCTGCTCTGGGCGTCGGTGTCGTGGCGGCTAGCATTGCGGGCTACCACTGGTGGCAGTACAGTACGACTCATGAAGATACAGACAATGCGACGCTCATTGGCCATGTTCTTCCTCTCAGTGCCCGTATCAATGGAACCGTTCAATCCGTTTTAGTCCAGGACAATCAGATCGTGAAAACGGGCGCTCCGTTGGTCAAATTGGACAATAAAGACGAGCAAATAAAGCTTCAATCGGCACAGTCGGCTTTAGAAGTTGCTCAACGGCAAGCGAATACGGCTTTATCCAATATTGCCCTCGCAAAGGGACGAGCAGGGGCGCAAGCGCTCCAGGCAAAAGGTGGTGTGGCTGGAGCAACGGCCTCTATTTCCTCAGCCCAAGCCGCAGTATTAGAAGCGCGTACAGGAATTCCCGTGGCACGAGCCCAGCTGGCTCAAGCCAAAGCCAATTTTAAAAAGGCTGAACTGGATTACAACCGCTACCGAGCTCTGGTCCAAGATGGAGCGATTGCCCGTCAACAGTTAGATAGTGCCAAGGCGGCCTACGATGTAGCCCGCTCTGGTCAAGATGCCGCCCAATTGGGAGTCATTCAAGCAGGATCAAGACTCGCTCAAGCACAGGACAAGGTTGCAACAGCCCAAGCAGCGCTAGCCCAATCCCAAGGAACCCTAGAAGATGCTGGAGCGACTGCTCTGCAAACCAATGTCCGCCAGAATGAGTATGCGGCAGCCCGAGCTGCTGTGGATCAGGCAAGAGTTGCCCTGAGAAATGCCCAACTCCAACTTTCTTATACCAAGATCACGGCTCCCAGCAGTGGGCGGATCGGTCGTAAATCTGTAGAGGTGGGCCAGCGGGTCCAGCCGGGGCAACCCCTCTTGGCCATTGTCGAAAATCAAGTTTGGGTGGTGGCTAACTTTAAGGAAACCCAGCTGGAGCGGATGCGCCCAGGCCAGGAAACCGAGGTCAAACTAGATGCGCTGCCAAGTCATGTATTTAAGGGCAGGGTAGACAGTCTTGCTCCTGCTTCAGGCGCTCAATTCTCCCTACTTCCTCCCGATAATGCTACGGGAAATTTCACTAAGATTGTGCAGCGGATTCCAGTGAAGGTTGTGCTAGAGCCACAGAGTACTAAAGGCTATGAATCTTTGCTTACCCCTGGCATGTCAGCGGTCGTCAGCGTCGCGGTCAAATAGGAGGTCTGGATGAGTGGAAGTAGCGTTCTAGCCCCGAACCCAGTTTCTAAACTGCCCGTTGACTATGTACCGCTGAAGACTTGGATCTCCGTAGCAGGCGTTTTGCTTGGGGCCTTCATGGCTATTCTGGATATTCAAATCACCAATTCATCCTTGAAAGATATCCAGGGGTCCTTAAGTGCCACTTTAGAAGAAGGCTCTTGGATCTCAACGGCCTACCTGGTGGCTGAAATCGTCGTCATTCCTTTAACTGGCTGGCTAGCAATAGTTTTTTCCAAGCGGCTCTATCTTCTTGTCAATGCTGCGCTCTTCGTTTTCTTCTCTATTTGCTGTGCCAATGCCTGGGATCTAAATTCGATGATTGCGTTTCGGGCACTGCAAGGCTTCAGCGGTGGCGTCTTGATTCCGATGGCCTTCACGATCATGCTGACGACGCTCCCTGCGACTAAGCGTGCTGTCGGATTGGCCCTCTTTGGTTTGACTGCGACCTTCGCTCCTACCATTGGACCAACGCTGGGTGGGTGGCTTACTGAAACCTATGGCTGGGAATATATCTTTTATCTAAATGTAGTTCCTGGAGCACTATTACTGGCTTCGGTCTGGTTCACGATGGAGCAAGAGCCTCTAAACTTGGGCTTACTCAAGAAGGGCGATTGGTGGGGTATTTTGTCCATGATTCTTGGGCTTGGCTCCCTGCAAATCGTGTTGGAAGAGGGTAGTCGCAAGGACTGGTTTGGTTCGGAGCTCATTGTGCGTTTGGCGGTAGTGGCCGTTGTTTTCTTGACCCTGTTTTTCTGGATTGAATTTACCCGCAAAGAGCCCTTTATCAATTTGCGTCTTATAGGCATGAGGAATTTTGGACTGGGTAGTATTGTCAATCTGGCGCTGGGCCTTGGTCTCTATGGTTCGGTCTATATCTTGCCGCTGTACCTTGCCCAAGTCCAAGGATACAACTCGATGCAAATTGGTCAGGTAATCATGTGGGCTGGTATTCCTCAGCTATTTATCATTCCTTTTTTGCCCTGGCTGACCAAGCGCTTCGATATCCGGGTACTGGTTGGCATAGGCGTCTCTTTGTTTGCCCTTAGTTGTTTCATGAATGCAGGCATGACCAATTTGACGGGCGCTGACCAATTGCAGTGGTCTCAAATCGTTCGGGCTTTAGGCCAACCCTTAATTATTACGCCTCTATCTTCGATAGCGACTTCGGAGATCGCGATGGGGAGTAAAGACAGTGGTTCCGCCTCTGGCCTATTTAACATGACCCGTAATTTGGGAGGGTCGCTAGGTATTGCCTGTCTCTCTACGCTGCTTACCCAGCGAGAACAGTTCCATTCTAATCGACTGGGTGAAAGTGTCTCTCTTTATAGCCCCCAAACTCAAGAACGCATTGAGCAGATGACTCAAGCTTTCATGAATAGAGGCATCAATGCCTATACAGCTCATGACCAAGCTATTGCGACGATTGGGAATCTGGTCCGTCGAGAAGCCTATGTCATGGCTTTTAATGATTGCTTCTATTTCATCGGGATGGGTTTGCTTTTGAGTGGTGTCGCCATCTTCTTTTTGAAGAAAGTGACGATTGCTGGTGGAGGTGGAGCGCACTAACGTGCTTGTCCCTATTTAGGAATTAAGTCTATGAAAAGAGCTAAAAAAGTCGTATCTTACTCCCTTAAAAATATTCTTACCCCACAAGAGTATGAAATGATCAGGGCTGTAGCTATTCGGAATCATGCAGAACATCAGCTACCTATGATTGCTTGGGCTATGGCTTTGGTGAGTTTGGACCAGTTGGATGCCCTCCTAGAGAGTCAAGCTGAGACAAACTAGTGAAGAACGTTCAGTAAATATTGAACTTTGCGGTTTTGTCGCTGCTGCCAGCGATCAGGAAATCTTAATTCAAGTACAGAATGATGGTTTCCCTCAGAGACGATAGAGATTATTTGAGCTAAGAGACGCTGGGAAGGTATTGCATTTTCTTGCTTGAATAGTAGACCCACAGGCATCAAACGCTTGATTCCTTGAATCCTTTCATTCATTTCTACGCGGATACTCTGGGTCCCTATTTCAGTAGCGCTGCCTCTGTATAGTTGGTTATTCCAGTGGACTTCTACAGCGGTATAGATGGGTCTGCGGCTTAAATCTTCCATGGGAAAAGGAATTTGAGCGCTCTGAGCAGGCTGTCGCCTACGGATTCGGGAAGACTTTTGCTGAAGGGAACAACTAGCCCCAACGACTAGGACGAGAGCAAAAGTTAAAGGGGGAAACCAGTTATGCAGAGTAGCATCAAAAGCTTTGGTGAGAGAAACAGAGCCTAGGGTCATTGTGCCCATCGTTTCCGGGCTAGATGATGGACGGACCTGTTTGCGAGAACGTTTAGGATGGAGTCTCTCTTGGAAATAGAGATCAAGGGCAGTGGACGGTGCTCGATTTTCAAAACAGGCTATTGCTGCCTCAGGCGGTCTACAGGAACGGTCATGAACAGTGTAGGAGGGAGCCGATAAGCGACTAGACCAAGCGGGTTGCGTACAAGCTAACCATAGAAGAATAGACAGTCCTTGATACCACCATGGATTTTTGGCTTGAATAGAGAATGGAGAGAACGGGGTGCAGTGCACAGGGATATAACCCTTCCCATACAGCGGTATTGGCGGTAATGTACTTACACCTATAGAGTTCCCTTGGGCCATGAATTACTTGCATAGAAAAGAAATGTTTTGACCTAAATCTTCCTTTTTCGCATAACGTAAACAAACAACCCAGAGCCTATGCCTAAATCTTTGCCGAAGAACTTATTCATCCGCCCACTTCTTCTTTCCAGCACCACCTTCTCAGTCCTGGCACTATTTTTTGTGATTCTGAATGGCTTCATGAGTTTTCCAAGAACCTCTATTTGGATAGGGAGCTACGCCGTTTTTGGATTTATTGTTAGTTTGTTGCTTGGCATGCTCTATCTCGACTGGTTATGGAAAAGTCAGTATATGCAACAAGTCGATGAAATTAAAAAGCTGAAAAGAGAGTTGGAAGTCCAACGCCGTCAAGCCGAAGACTCCACCATGTCAGAATCCCAACTAGAGTCTATGGGACTAGATTATTTTCTCAAAGAAGATGCTTTTCCAACATCTGAGTCTTAGCATAAAAGTTCTAGAAGACTTCAGCTCTATTGGTTTAACTCTTCATGGAACTTTGCTACATCAATAGTTGGCTTTGGCCATTGAGGATTCATATCTTGTAAAGTTTTCTCAACCACATCGGCAACGAGCAGATTGCGATACCATTTGTGGTTGGCCGGGATAATATGCCAAGGTGCTATTTTCGTGCTGCATTCAGATAGCATCGCTTCATACGCTTCTATATAATTATCCCATAGCTGACGTTCTGCAAAGTCACTAGGGGCTAGCTTCCAGTGCTTCTCGGGTTTGTCTATCCGTTCCTGGAGTCTTCGCTTTTGTTCATCTTTAGAAATGTACAAAAAGAATTTCAGGATGCGCGTACCGCTTTCAACCAGCAGTTCTTCAAATTCATTGATTTGGCTATAGCGATACTTGGATATTTTCTCCGGCACTAATTGGTGGACCCGTGTAATAAGTACATCTTCATAATGAGAGCGATTGAAGACAGTAATGTGACCTTTCGCCGGGACATGTTGATGAATTCGCCAGAGGAAGTCATGGGCTAATTCTTCGGGAGTTGGAGATTTAAAACTGACTACATTACACCCCTGCGGGTTAAGCCCTCCCATGACATGTTTGATCGTTCCGTCTTTGCCTCCCGTATCCATTCCCTGGAGGACAATAAGTAGCGCTTGTTGGCTTTCAGCGTAAAGGCGTTCCTGAAGTACGTACATGCTATCCAAGTCTTCTTGAAGCTTAGACATTACTTTCGGGTCATCTTTACTGTAGCTATCGTGCTCGTCGGGATTAATTTCTTTCAGGCTAACCCGACTACCTGGTTTGACAAGAGTGTTCATAAGAATAGGCGAATGACGGAATCTACAGCCATAGCAGCAAAAAGCAACATTAAGTAGAGAATCGAGAACTTAAAGACAACGCGTGCCTCTTGCTTATCATCAGGGAAGCTCAAGAGTCTCCAGGAATGAGCAATAAAGAGGACTCCGAGAATGCTTGCTGAAATGGCGTAGAACACCCCCATCGTCCCTAAAGGGTAGAGCATCAGGGTTACTGGTACCATCAGCCAGGTATAGAGCAAAATCTGCTTGACCGTTTCTTGTGTGCCTCTTACCACAGGCAGCATCGGCACGCCTGCTTTGCGGTAGTCATCCCGAAGCATGAGGGCCAAGGCCCAGAAGTGGGGAGGGGTCCAGAGAAAAATAATTCCGAACAGCACCCAGGCAGAAGGACTTAAATCTCCTGTGACAGCAGCCCAACCTACGAGCGGGGGAATCGCCCCAGCGGCTCCTCCGATCACTATGTTTTGCGGGGTCGTACGCTTGAGGCCAAGGGTGTAGATGAAGACATAGGACAAGATTCCCGAGAGCGCCAACCAAGCACTGAGCTGGTTAATAAATACAGCTAGTAGAGCAAAGGAAAGGACTCCGAGGATGCTTCCAAAAATCAGGGCTTGGTAGGGCTTAATCCGACCAGAAGGCAAAGGACGGCTGCGGGTACGCTCCATGATGTAATCGATATCTCGGTCGATAACACAGTTGAAGGTATTGGCTGAAGCAGATGCCAAAGTGCCTCCGAGCAGCGTCAGCAATAATTGATGCCAGGGCACGAGCCCTTTACCAGCAATCCACATCGCTCCGGCTGTAGTAATCAGCAAAAGGGTGATAATCCGGGGCTTGGTCAACTGAACGTAGTCTGCTATGGTTGCCCCCATTCCTGAGGGAGCCGATATGACCTGCGACTGAGGAACTTCAGTGCTTGGAGATAGGCTAGATAACTTATTCACAGGGGAATTCCTTCTTAAAAGCATTCGATGTTAAGCGGATAAAGCATGGCGTTCACGCCATGTGAACACAACTAAAGCGACTAAGGTCGCGACCAAGGTGACCCCGGTGATCAGGTGAGCCACGGTAATAAGCGGAGCGGTGAGCTGTACTTTAAAAGCTGTCACTCCCCAAATTATCTGGAGGACCAATAGTCCAACCGCAAAAAAACTTAAACGACGAATTTGAAGAGGGTAGGTCTTCATCCGCCAAGCTGTAAGCCCAAGGAGAAGAACCGTCAAAGTGGTAGGGACTACGCCGAAAAGATGATTGTTCATGATGTGGCAGAGGATGCCATCGCCCATACAACTCTGTAAAGCCCACTGGGAAGCGACCAAACCACCCAGAATCACCTGCATATAGCTGCATAAAGCGGCAACGATAGATAGCCCCAGCAAGGGTCCCTTGTTACCTGTAGCCTGAAAAGGAGTAAGGGAAGCAGCTAAACCGACCAGAATCAACAGAAAGAGGGTGGCCGTGCCTAGATGAGCCGTCACAATGTCAAACCGTAGCGATTGGGTAACCGTCAGTCCTCCCAAGACGCCCTGAAAGAGGACGGTCCCCAAAGCCAAGCTTGTCCAGAAGAGTACTCCTTTAGGGAGCTGTTCTCTAGTCCACCATGAGAATCCAAATAAGAATAGGGTCACTACTCCAATCGTAGTGGCGATCACTCGGTGAAACCACTCCAAAAACACTTGGAGATTCATCTCTGGAAAGAGTGTGCCGAAGCATAGAGGCCAATCAGGACAAGATAGTCCCGCGTTCATCACACGGGTCATACCGCCGAGGCCCATCAGCAAGATTACCGAAGGCACCAAGGCGTAGAGCAAAATACGGACTGCGTTAACGGGAGAAAACTTCGCTGCTGACTGCCATTGAAGAGGAACCCGAGAGAAATTCATGTGTAAACCCTGTGTTATGCAGTGTGAGGGGTGGATTTAAATTGGGCCACAGGCATAAGGAATCGCCGTAAATCGTTATGTATTAATGTTCCAAGTCTAAATAGGTTGTTAACCTGTAGGAACAAAGTTTTATGTTTTCTTCCGAAAACAAGCGAAATGTAAACTTATGTCGTGATTTGTAAAGCAATCTATTGATTTAACTTTTGTTTGATTTGGTTACCTGCCTAGCTTCTTGGGGTAAGAAATAGCCTGAAGAAATGCAAAATGGGACTGCTGAATTCTGCATAGATCGCCACTAGTGGGATCCCTGTCAATTGAGCTTGTAAAGCGGGATCACGCAAATCTGAAAAAAAGGCTAAGCATGCCTATCCTGCCCCCTAGTTCAGATTATGTTGGCTTGATAGGCAAATATTTTAAATAATTGCATTTGGGAGCCTCGGTAAAACGTGAGAGTCAGCAACACACTTCTTAATAAAAGCGGCTTTGTTTTGGGAGGGGTAATTATCCTTTTGGCCAGCTTCTGGTATGGATTCAATAACGGTTTGATGCCAAAGGAAGCCAGTGTCGAAGCTGGGCTTATTGACACCCTATTTAATTCAATGATGGTGGTGGCGACGGTCATTTTTCTGGGCGTGCAGGGTATGTTGATCTACTCGATGATCCGCTTCCGCCATAGAGAAGGAGATGACGGGGATGGCTTACCTTTGCATGGCGACCCTGGTCTTGAGATTCTCTGGACAGCCATCCCGACTGTTTTAGTGCTGTGGCTATCTATTTACAGCTTTAACGTAAGTCAGCGAATTGCAGGTAGCGACCCTTCGATTCACCACAACAACCAAAACTATATAGAAAAGGAAGCGGCGGTGGCTCTAGCGGTTCCTGGGTCAAAACCTATAGGCACTCCTTTAGTGGTTAAAGTGAAAGCCCAGCAATATGGCTGGTCATACACGTATCCAGGGGCCAAAGAGGAAGTGGGTGAACTGCATGTCCCTATTGGTAAGGAAGTTGTCCTTCGCATGCAGTCTATGGATGTGATTCATGGCTTTTGGGTGCCAGAGTTTCGCCTCAAGCAGGATGTAATTCCTGGGCAGACTACAGAGGTGCGATTTACGCCTGTGCGGGCTGGAGAATACACCATCAATTGCACCCAATTATGTGGTCCCTATCACGGGGTAATGCGCAGTCTAGCCGTCGTGCAAGAGCCTAAAGCCTATCAAGCCTGGCTCAAAGAGAACGTCAAATAGCCTCGAGGGCTTTGACCCATAAGGAAGTAAAAATGGTAGATGCTTTACAAAGATTTCCAGAGATGGAGCCACCCACTGGGTGGCGGACCTACTTTAGTTTCAGTACAGACCACAAGGTCATCGGCATTCAATATTTAGTAACGACTTTCGGCTTCTACATGATTGGTGGCTTCTTAGCCATGCTGATTCGGGCTGAACTGCTGACGCCTGCTTCCGATTTTGTAGACCCAGCCGTATACAACAGTCTGTTTACGATCCACGCGACGATCATGATCTTTTTGTGGATTATCCCAGCGCTATTCGGTTTTGGTAACTATCTAGTGCCGCTGATGATCGGGGCAAGGGATATGGCCTTCCCTAGGCTGAATGCCTTGAGCTTCTGGCTGATCCCGCCTGGAGGCATCTTGCTGATGAGCAGTTTCTTCTGGGGAGCAGCCGGTGCAGGCTGGACTTCTTACCCACCGCTCAGCATTCAAGACCCCAAACTTGGGGAGGCCATCTGGATTAGTAGCGTCACCATCCTGGGAACCTCTTCGATCATGGCGGCACTTAACTTTGCAACCACCATCTTGAAAATGCGCACCAAGGGAATGGATCTTTTCCGGATGCCTCTCTTTGTATGGAGTGTTTTGGTTACTTCGGGTATTACCCTTTTAGGCACCCCTGTATTAACAGGAGCGGTTATTCTCTTGGGGTTTGATCTTCTGGTGGGCACTTCATTCTTTAACCCCACAGGGGGTGGCAACCCAATTGTTTACCAGCATATGTTCTGGTTTTACTCTCACCCTGCGGTTTACATCATGGTCTTGCCCGCCATGGGGCTTATTTCGGAGATCCTGCCGATCTTCGCTCGTAAACCAATCTTCGGATACAAGGCAATCGCCATCTCCAGTATGAGCATCTCCGTTTTGGGCTTTATTGTCTGGGCCCACCATATGTTTACTTCTGGAACTCCAGAGTGGATGCGGATGTTCTTTATGATCACCTCCATGGTGATTGCGGTGCCGACTGGAGTTAAGGTATTTAGCTGGGTTGCAACCCTCTGGGGTGGCAAGATCCGCTTTACTTCGGCCATGCTCTTTGCCCTAGGGTTTGTATCTCTCTTCGTGATTGGCGGACTGAGTGGAATTATTCTGGCTTCGGTTCCCGTTGATATCCACGTCCACAACACCTACTTTGTAGTAGCCCACCTGCACTATGTCCTATTCGGTGGCAGCGTCTTTGCTATCTACGCGGGGTTCTATTGCTGGTTCCCCAAAATGACTGGACGTTTACTAAATGAGTTTTGGGGCAAGATACACTTTTTCCTCACCTTCGTTGGATTCAACCTCTGTTTTCTGCCGATGCATACTTTGGGCTTGCAGGGAATGCCTCGTCGCGTAGCAGATTACGATCCACAGTTTGCACAGCTCAATGTGATTGTCAGTATGGGTGGATTCCTTTTAGGAATTTCTACGCTGCCCTTCATTGTCAATGCCGTCTGGAGCTGGTCGAGAGGCAAAGAAGCCGGGCCGAATCCTTGGAATGCTCTGACTCTAGAATGGACTACAAGCTCTCCACCCCCCGTGGAGAACTTTGATAAGTTACCAGAAGTCTATGCTCCTCCCTACTGGTACGGCAGTACTCTTGAGGAAGTCAAAAAGGCTGCCCTGAGCGGCGGCACAGTCGGAAAACACTAGCGCAGGGAATGATTGCCATGCAACAAACTTCACCCAATGAACCTACGGCTTCATCGCCTACTTCTTCCGCCGCTGCCGCCAGTGTAGGTATGGGAGCCACAGCCGAGTCCAAAGCTCTTCAACATCATGAAGAGCATGAACATGGAGACATGCGACTTTTCGGGTTTACCATCTTCTTGATTTCAGAGACCATGCTCTTTCTGGGCTTGTTCTCTGCCTTGCTCACCTATCGAAGTGTAGCTCTTGTTTGGCCACCTGTTGGAACTCCAGAGTTAGAAAAACTGATTCCTGCTATCAACACGGTAATCCTAATTACCAGTAGTTTGGTGATTCATCAGGCGTCTGACGCGATTAAGAAGAACAATCTCAAGGGTGTACGTCAGAGCTTTCTGATAACCCTGCTGATGGGGGCAACCTTCTTAGGCGGTCAGATTTGGGAATATGCCCATCTATCCTTTGGCCTGAAAAGTGGCATCTTTGGGTCCACTTTCTATGTGCTGACTGGGTTCCATGGTCTCCACGTATTCGTTGGGCTGCTGCTGATGGCAACGGTCATATTCCGTTCGATGAAGCCTAAGCACTACACGGCACAAAGCCACTTTGGCATCGAAGCAACCAGCCTCTACTGGCACTTTGTCGATGTAGTCTGGATTTTCCTATTCCTGCTGCTTTACGTCCTATGAAATTCAGTGCGATTGTTTGGCCTGTTCTCTCCATGGTGGGAGGAGGGGCCTGGCTTGTGTTGAATTTCTTTGCCTTCAGTAGTCCAGGGGATCATCTATGGCAGCAGACTCTTTTGGAATATCAAGGTCACATAGCTCTGCTGGGTCTATTTTTAGTACTCTTGGCTGGCCCTTTGCGCCGCAGGCTCCCTGGTTTAGTTGAAGATCGTCGTTGGCTAGGACTGATTGTGTTTGGCTTTGCCTGTGCCCATAGTCTTGGAGCCTTTCAGCATACGCTGGGGGGGAACTGGTGGGCTTTTGAATTTCTTTCCCCCCGCAATCAATATGCTTTATGGATGGGAGTGGCTTCACTCTTATTACTTGTTCCTCTAGTTCTAACCAGCACGAACACGGCGATCAAGCGACTCGGAAAATTTTGGAGATGGCTGCATCAGTTGGTCATCCCTGCTTTAATCCTGGCTATGGCCCATACGATATTGATGGGGGTTCATTATCCTCTGGACAAAGCCTGGGGCATGGGCGCTGCGGCTTTAGTCCTGGGAGCAGGCGTTACTGTATTTTGGGTGCGCAATCAGAAGTACAAAAAAGCCGTAGCCGTTAAACCCGTCATGGTGAAGCTCGGCGATACCTGGTCTTTATCCCTGATGCAGTATTTTCTCTTATTTGTCGGTGCCGCTTTACTCGTGATGAATATAATCGCTATGTTTGCCCCTGGCATACTAGGCTTACCAACAGCTCCTACGCAGAACAGCTTATGATTTTCATGCTTTGGCCTGTAAAAACGCATCAACTTGGGTGAATACTTTGTCCCGTTCTATATCCAAAGGGCTTATATGGTCTGACTCTTGTAACCAATAAAGTTTCTTAATAGAAGAGCCTAAAGTGTCATAGATGAACTCTGCTCCCCCAGGGTCTACCACCGTATCTCGAGAGGGTTGAATAATAAGGGTAGGAACTTTAATTTCTGACAGTTTTGGCTTTACATGATCAATCAATCTCAGGGCACTACGGGTAGAAGCTAGGTTAAAACTGCCAAGATACTTCGCTTGTTCCGCTTCTACTCTCATTGTTTTGTCCCGAATCGGTAATCTTAGACGAGGGACGTCATCAATGAGTTGACCGATAGAAAATAGATAGGCCTCGGGAGAAAGCAGATGGTACCATTCATGCTTGATTGAAATGAATGGACTGAGTAGAACCAGCCTTTGGATATCATAGGCACTCGCCAAGTACAATGCCAAAGGACATCCTGTGGAAAAACCAACAACTGAAACAGATGCATATCTTTGAACTAGTTTTTGATAGCTTTTTAAAATATGCTCGTACCACTGATCCCAAGTAGAAGCAGGCATCTTTGAGGTAGGGCGGTCATGCCCCGGATAATTAATTGCTTGGACCGTTAATCCCTGCCAAAATAAATACTTGCCCAACAATTCCAATTCATAGACTCCTCCCCCTAAGCCATGAAGTAAGAGACAGGCATGCTCTTGTGAATTTTCTAGAAAAAATGGATCGTTGGTCAACATAAAGTGTCCGTAAGCAAGATTCTCTATTTGTATGCCAGACCTGAGGGGATGGGGAGAAGGTCTAGGACAGTTTTTGTTGTGTCTAATTAGGATATGACTCCAATGACAGACCCCTCTCTGCCTCAACGCCTTTGGGAGCTAGCTCTACTATTTTTAAGACTAGGCTGCACCAGTTTTGGCGGTCCAGCGGTCCACATCGCCATGTTGGAAGACGAAGTGGTGAAGCGCCGAGCTTGGATGAGTCGGGAGTATTTTCTAGACCTCCTAGGAGCTACGAACTTAATTCCAGGACCAAATTCCACAGAAATGGCCCTCCACGTTGGATATACGAGGGCTGGACTTCCAGGACTGACTTTGGCAGGTTTTTGTTTCATTCTTCCTGCTTTTCTAATTACTTTGGGGTTTGCCTGGGTTTATCAAGAGCTTCAAACAGTACCAGTGCTGGCTTCTTTTCTCTATGGAATAAAGCCTGCCATTCTTATTGTCATTCTGTTTGCCGTCTGGAAACTGGGAAAGACAGCCCTCAAAAGTTGGAAACTGGGTGTCCTGGGATTGGGTGTTATTTCAGCGCTCCTTTTCGGCATGAATGAGGTCTTGGTCCTGCTCTTGGGCAGTGCGGTCGGAACCCTCTGGCTCTGGCAGCCAGCCGCCTTAAAGAGACCGAAGAGATTGGAAATCTTTGCTTTGATAGCGCTGCTTCCGATGGGGGCTGCCCATGCCACTAGCACTTTACCTACGACAGTCTCCCTAGCCAAGCTCGGCTGGTTTTTCCTCAAGACAGGGTCGGTCCTCTTTGGCAGCGGTTATGTGTTGGTTGCTTTTTTAGATACTAGTTTGGTCAGCGATTATGGCTGGTTGACGAGACAGCAATTATTAGACGCCGTTGCCGTGGGGCAATTCACTCCAGGGCCAGTTCTTTCTACCGCTACGTTCGTCGGTTACTTAATTGCGGGCTTCCCAGGAGCTTTAGTTTCAACCATAGGAATTTTTCTACCTTCCTTTTTTTTCGTAGCGCTGCTCAATCCGCTGATCCCCCGCTTGCGCAGTGCTGCATGGACCTCGGCCTTTCTAGATGCGGTCAATCTCTGTGCGGTGGCCCTGTTGAGCGTAGTGGTGGTAAAACTTCTGCCTTCTAGCCTGCCTGATTGGCCGACGTGGCTGATTGCAGCAGTGTCTGGCATTGCCCACTGGCGCTGGCAGCTTAATTCCGTTTGGTTGGTTCTAGGAGGAGCTTTCTATGGTTGGCTCTTTGTCTCGCTGGGCTATGCCTGAAATTCCTGATCAATGGATTGGGCCAAAGCGAAATCTTTCTCTGTGATCCCTCCCTGATCATGGCTAGACAACGAAAATTTTACTTTGTTATAACTATGGATCAGAATATCTGGATGGTGCCCTGACGCTTCGGCATGACGGCCCACGCGAATAACGAATGCTAAAGCCGTTACAAAATCTTTGAGCTTAAAGTCCTTTTTCAATTCTTGGCTTTCGCAGATCCAACCAGGGAACGCTCCTAGTTTTTCTTGGATTTCAGTTTTATTGAGGAGGGACATACAGACCACGAATAATTCGTCCAGTCTGCATTCTAGGCTAGAAAAGAGCTGCTAACTGGTCTGTAGTAATAAATCCTAAACGCCAGAGGATGATTTCCAAAGGACCTTGCTCTCTTCTTTGGAGCTTTCTGGCTAGGGCTAGCTGAGCCGCTGTCACTAAACTTTCCACTTTTTTCATAGGACTTTAGGACTTATTGTTGAGGAGTGTTAACTTGCTTAACAAATTAACACGGTTTGTTTATTTGATCCCCATGTCTTAGAGAAAGTTTTAGCCTGCTAGGGCAACGGTAACAATCCATACATCGATGAAGAACATCAAGGTGACACAGCCTAATAGGGTCAGATACATCCAGGGTTGCGCTAAAGGTTTGACTCTAGTGGTGTCGATCCCCGTATAGGCTTCTAATTCCCTCAAGAAACGAGCAAAGCCAGCAATACGCATCGGCAATAAGTAAGCCTCTTGTGCATCTCGGCGGACTAAATAATGTACGCGTCCTCCCTGACCTGTGGGACGGCTGCGAATATCCTTTACTTCAGACCAATCGAGTGACCACCCTTTGACCAAAAAGTTGGGGACCCAGGACGCATATTCTACCCGTACGCCTTGACCATCGACCTGGACCCGTTGGCTCATCAATCCAACTAAGACGATAAAACCGCTCAAGACACCAATCACGGCTGCTGGTAATGAATCGGTATTCTTCTGATGGACCATCAAGAAGGGAAGCGGGCATACCAAAACAAACAGCAATCCGTACAACGTATAGCGGATCAGTGGAGAAACCCGAAACAAGATCGTCTCTTGCTCTTTTCCCTGCTTAACTTCAGTGTTGCCCAACATGAGCTCTCAAGGCTTCCATTCCCTGGCGATTGCAGAAATCCCCAAAACTCTCTTCAGGCTGTTTGGCTTCTTTGAAGTAGGTCAGAATAGGCATAAGGACATCCAGCAAGGCATCTGCTTGGACCCGCTCTTTATAGATTTGGTTTAATCTCGTGCCGTGTAGGTCACCTGCTAGGTAGAGGTCATAGGCATTCAGCCCACTACCAACCAAGCCGATATCTCCCATATAAGGACGGGCGCAACCATTAGGGCAACCTGTCATCCGGATAGCGATTTTTTCGCCCTCTAGGCCCAACGTTGCTAACCCCTGTTCCATCAAATCAATCAAGCCAGGTAAGAACCGTTCAGACTCTGTCAGCGCCAGGCTGCACGTGGGCAATGCCGGACAGGCCATGGCATAACGCCGAGCCGGAGAAATATCTTCTACAGGCTGCACTCCATGGTCTAACAAGAGGGCATCAATAGCGGCCCTATCTTCTGGTTTGACGTCTAAAAGAAGAATGTTGTGGTTTGGGGTCAGGCGCAGGTTGTAGCCATAGGTCTGGACGAGTGTTCTCAAGGCTGTCCTTAGTCTCAGGGTTCCCTGGTCATGGATGCGACCGTTCTCGATGGAAATTCCGAGGAACCACTGCCCATCTCCCTGTTCATGCCAGCCCAGATAATCTTCAAACTGCCAAGCGGGGAGTTCCCGCCAAGGACCAAGCTTTTTACCCGCATACTCTTCAACTTGCTGCCGGAACCAGTCAATTCCTCGGTCGTTGATCAGATACTTCATCCGCGCATGCTTGCGGTTGTGGCGGTCTCCATAGTCTCTTTGGACCATGACCACGGCTCTTGTAAAATCAACCACTTCATCCACCTTGCAGAAGCCAAGATGGTCCGCTTTGCGAGGGAATGTTTCCGGGGCTCCATGAGAGCGGCCCAAGCCCCCGCCAACGGTGAGGTTAAATCCCACGTGCTGGCCCTGTTCATCAAAAATGAGGACTAACCCTAGATCCTGGGTATAGATATCGACGGAATTGTCCGAAGGAACTGTGGTTGTTACCTTGAACTTCCGAGGCATATAAGTCTTACCGTAGAGGGGCTCATCCTCTGGCTCTTGGCTGGTATAGACTCTTTGACTGTTTTCTTCACCGTTGTCACCCTCGGTAGCCCAAACTTCCACGTAGGCCTTCGTCTTCGGTAGCAGCTCGTCACTGATAGATTGAGCATAGGCTCGGGCTAACTTGTAGGGCTCATCGGTAAAAGGAGCGGCTGGCCCCATCACATTGCGACTAATATCTCCACAGGCGCCAAGCGTTGTTCCCAAGTGTGTCTTCACGGCCTGGATGACGGTGGGGAGACCATACTTGGAGACGCCATGAAGCTGAAAGCCCTGACGGGTAGTCAGACGCATCGTGCCAACGCCCACTTCATCCGCGAGCTTGTCCAACGCCAGGTAAAGGGCCGCTGAACAATCTCCTGCAGGATTTTTGGTGCGCACCATAAACGAGTAGTGAGGCCCTAAGCCCTGCTGCTTAAGCTGTTTGCGCTCATCACGGTTATCCTGTTGATAGATGCCGTGAAACTTCAGGATCATCTGATCGTCGGTACCGAAAGAGGGCGTATCCTGCTGGAGTCCCTCAACAATGCCTCCCCTCAGATAATGACTTTTCTCTTTGATAGTTTCGGCTTTGGATTGCTTAGAAGGCGTACTGACCATGGCGTTTTGTTACGGGAATTTATTGCGTTTACGGCTATGGTACCGTCAATCCCCAGTTTGTGGAGCGACATTTAGGAGTTTCTTAAACAGTCCCCATTCCCCGAAACAAAAAAACCTGTTTGGGTACACTATTCAGATAAGCTAAACACTGACTGGAATTAGCCTACATGTCTTCCTCAAGAAATTATGAACAGCAACCTTCGGAGCCCCAGGTTCTTGACGCGCGGATCATGGCAAGCTTGAGAGACTTGCAAGCAGATGATGAGCCTGACTTTTTGGCTGAGATCATTGACACCTTCTTGGAAGATGGCCCGAAGCGGCTAGATGCTATCCAAGAAGCAATTAACCTCGGAGATACTGACCAGCTCCACCGCCTAGCCCACAGCTTTAAGGGGGCTAGCTCTAGCTTGGGAGCCCTGTCGTTTTCTTCAATATGTGGCCAATTAGAAGTGGCAGGGCGCTCAGGAGCCATACCTGAGGCCAAGCAACTGTTCTCTACTTTGTGCAGTGAATATGAAAAAGTGCGGGTGGCCCTTGTGGAAGAGCGAGATAGCCCATAGAAATTTGTGCGTACAATACTTCTTGCTAAGGCAGGTCTTGGGTCGTGAAGCTTCGTAACATAATCTTTCGCTTCACTCCGCTCCTAAGCCCTATGGGGTAAGCTTTTATGCTTAAGAAGCCTATCAACCCTGCGGTAGATTGCCTGCTCAAGCACGCTTAGTACATTAAGAAGGTAAGACGATGGTAAGTTCCGCTTCGGAAGTCCGTTCTGGGATGAAAAGGGATGTCAAAGAAACTCTTCTAACCCCGAGATTTTATACCACTGATTTTCAAGAGATGGAAACGCTCGACATTAACGAGCAGGAACCAGAGTTTAAGGCCATTCTGCAAGAATTCATTGCAGACTATAACCGCAACCACTTTGTGCGCGATAGCCAGTTTGAAAATAGCTTTGAGCGTATTAGCGGCGAAGAGAGGGCACTCTTCCTGGAATTTCTAGAGCGCTCTTGCACCGCAGAATTTTCCGGATTTCTTCTCTATAAAGAGGTCGCTCGTCGCATTCGCGAGAAAAATCCTCTGCTCGCTGAATGTTTTCGGCTGATGAGTCGGGATGAAGCCCGTCATGCAGGTTTTCTCAACAAAGCAATGGCTGATTCTGGAATCTCTCTAGATTTGTCTTTTTTGACAAAAGAGAAAAAATATACATTCTTCAAGCCGAAATTCATCTTTTACGCTACCTACTTATCAGAAAAGATTGGCTACTGGCGCTATATTCTGATTTTTCGCCAATTGCAGAGTGATCCTAAATACTGCATTCATCCGCTGTTCAATTATTTTGAGAACTGGTGCCAGGACGAGAGCCGCCATGGAGATTTCATGGGCCTAGTGCTCAACTCACAGTCTCGTTGGCTGACCGGAACTGTCAATCGCCTATGGATCCGCTTTTTCTTGCTTTCTGTTTTCGTGACAATGTATCTCAACGATCAGAAACGCAGTGACTTTTATAAAATGCTAGGTCTCGACGCTAAAGACTATGATCTGAGCGTTATTGAAAAGACCAATCGGGATGCGGCTAAGATTTTCCCAATCCTGCTAGATGTAGAACATCCTCAATTTGTTCAACTCCTAGACGCCTGCGTAGAAAATAACAAAAAGTTAGAGCATAAGCAAAATCTACTTACTAAGTTACCGCTCTACCTTTCCAATGCCTTCAACATTCTACGTTTGTATCTGATTCCCCCTAAAGAGTCTCTACCTAAGGGAACGGTCTGCTAAATAGTTCTGTGCTGACCCGTGTTTTTTCTTCTGGAGCGCTCCTCTCCGTTTGTGTTCTGGGAGGATGTTCTTTGGCCCCACAACCTTCTGCAGAGGTCAAAGAAATTCAATCTTCTCTAGAGGACCAGGCCGTTCCTGCTGAAAAAGCAAAGAAGATTGCTCATTCTTTCGCCGCTATCCAGCAAATTGGCACCCGTAACAAGTTATGTTTTGAATACACGCTTGGTTTTTCTAATCCAAAATTTTGTCCCATATCAGGAACTCTAGCCAAAAAAATAGTTCCTAATTTTGATCCAGAACTGATTGAAGATTTAGAGAAATTGGGTGTTTCCGATGTCGGTAGAACCCAATTGACTCAAGAGACGGAGATTATTTCTAAAGAAGCAAAGGGCATAGAAAATTTCTGTTTCGCAGGACACTTCTTCAAGCCAGAAGCTTCTAAAACCTGTGGTGATTACACGAGTGGTTTTGAATGATTGCCTTTTTGCACTAGAGCAACCCCTCAGTCCCTACGGGACAGCTCCCTTCGACTTCGCTCAGGGAGCTCCCTGAGCGAAGTCGAAGGGAGCCTTTTCTGGAAAGAGAGGGATGGCTTGGATTTGGGTACAGACGCTGCGAAAGAGATAGCTCACTGCCTTTTGCGGTTTCTAGAAATGAGTTTGTTCGGGTAGTGTCGCATCTCCTCAGTTTTATCCTTCACCTTTCTCCCCTCAAAAGGCCCAGGCTCCCCTTAGAGGCTATCCATTACGCAAAAGGGCGTAGAAGTGCTGCGGGGAATAGACTTGGGGCGTCGGTTGTAACAATGGGGAAACTTGAGTAGGATAAAACCTCCGCTCCTTCACGCCAAAGGTCAACACTATGC
>JBBRSB010000035.1:0-49797 GCA_038245785.1 Gloeobacterales cyanobacterium
GGTTTCGGGGCGGACCCCGGTCAAACGCTTGAACTCACTGGGTTTAAGGTCTTTGATACGGTCGTAGGTCATAGGTCTATCCGTCTACCATCCCTAACCTACCCTATGGACTCGGCCTATTCTATTCGTGCAAGAGCTCTAATGTTCCAAAGCAATCATCGATGCCGCTTGTGCTGGTCATTGAGGATAGTGACGAAGATTATGAGGCGCTGCGTCGCTTTTTTCGACAGTCTCCCGTTAAAACTCAACTACATCGCTGCGAAACGGGTAAGAAAGCTCTTGAGTATCTAGAGCAGTGCATCCTAGCCAAGCAGGCCTATCCGGCCAAAGTCCCCTCTTTCATCTTGCTAGATTTAAACCTTCCCGGAATCGATGGTCGACATGTCCTCCAGATTATTAAAGAGGACTCTCGTCTTCAATACATTCCCGTCATCGTCTTGACTACATCCACCTTTGACAAGGATATTAATGAATGTTATCGCTTAGGAGCCAATAGTTATTTATTGAAAGCAATGGATGTGCACCGATTCAAAGAGTCTATGCAAGTCCTCATCCAATATTGGCTTAATACCGTCACCCTGCCTTAGGTTTTAGGCTTTATGCAAATGTGTCACTATGATATATTATTCTAAGTATAAATACTTAGCGCGATCTTGCTAAACCATATCTAGTTCTTCATGGAAGCCTGCACCCTCCTCGATCTTGAGGGTAGCTCCCTATAAATTAATAATCCACTCGGTATTTATTATGTTGCTAAAGAAGCAATTCACAATTTTAGCTCTTGATGATTCTCCAGAAGATCAAGAAACCTATCGACGTTTTCTGCGCGACCAAACAGACTCCTATGACATTCATGCAGCTTATTACGCCGCAGAGGGGCTTCAGTTTTGCGAAACACAATGGCCGGATTTAATAATACTAGATTTCCTAATGCCCGATTTAAATGGAATCCAGTTTATCGATGCGCTTCAAGAGAACGCCAAAGGTAGAGCTTTGCCAGCAATTTTAGCCTTAACAGGTCAGGGAAATGAAGAAGTTGCAGTCACCTTAATGAAAAAAGGGGTGCAAGATTATTTGATCAAACGTAAACTTACTAAGCGCAATTTTCAGTTGACCGTACAGCGTATTTTAGAGCAAGTCCAACTAAAGCAATCGCTGAAGATACAACAGCAGTGGCAGCAGGTGCTGTCCGAAGTAGCCTTACGCATTCGGCGGTCGCTCAACATTGTAGAGGTACTGGATACCGCCGTTCAGGAAGTCAAACAGTTCTTGAATTGCGATCGGGTGGTAGTCTATCAATTTGAAAAGAACTGGGCAGGAAACGTTGTAGCGGAAGCGGTCGACCTCCCTTGGAAGCGCTCCCTAGGCGTACAAGTTATTGATACCTGCTTTCAGGAGACTGAAGGACGACTATATCGGCAGGGTTGTCAAAAAGTTATTGACGATATTTACCAGGCAGGGCTGTCGGAATGCTACATCAGCTTATTAGAGGACTTTCAAGTGCGGGCTGCCATCGTAGTTCCTATCTTACTGACACCCGATAATGCTGACGAGTTGCCCAGACTATGGGGACTACTCATTGCGCACCAATGTCAGAACACACGTCAATGGGTAGATGGCTCCGTTTTATTTTTAGATCAGCTCTCGGTTCAACTGGCAATTGCTATTCAGCAGGCAGAACTTTTGCAGCGACTGAATCAGGAATTGGAACAGCGAGCACAAGCGGAACGAGATTTACGCAAACAAACCCAGGGGCAAGAACGGTTGATTCAAGAGTTAGCTAAAACCACTACGCTTCTGGAACAGCGTAACCGAGATCTTGACTTGTTCGTTTCCATTGCCTCTCACGACCTGCGGGCACCGTTACGGGCCATCAAGAACTTAGCAACTTGGCTCTCGGAGGATTTAGAAGCTGTACTCACTCCAGACGCTCAACAGCAATTTAAATTGCTAAGATCGCGAGTCCAGCATATGGAAGCACTACTTAACGACTTATTGCAATACGCTCGAATAGGAAGAGTAGAAGACAGTACAACGAATGTTTGTGTTACAGATCTACTGAACGAAGTAGTTAGTGGATTAGAGATACCGCCAACTTTTACAATTCAAATCGCACCGAATATGCCAGAGTTGGTTACTAGGCGCACGGCGTTGGAGCAAGTCTTCACCAACTTGATTAATAATGCCATCAAACACCATACCCGTGAAGATGGACGAGTGGAAATTGCCGCAACCCTTGAGGGGGAAGTCTATCGATTTGACGTGGTGGACGATGGGCCTGGAATCGCCCCAGAGTATCACCAAAGAGTTTTTGAAATTTTTAGAACCCTCACCAACATCAGTAACAACGACAGCACGGGCATTGGCTTAGCGATTGTAAAGAAACTGATTGAACTTCAAGGCGGAACCATTTCGCTTGAGTCGGAAGTAGGTCGTGGCACAACCTTTCGGTTCACATGGCCCCCGTAGAAGCAGGGAACACCTCAAAAATCCGCCCTAAGGAAGAGGGGCTTTGCTGGCAATCTAACTAGGTTAGAAGTATCACTCCCACATGTAATAAGGAAGGTTGATACTCATGGTCGTAACGATCACTGATGAAAAACGCCAGGCAATCGCGGTCAAGCTCGCAGATATGAAAGCATTACAAAATTTGGTAGCAAACAACGAGCAAGGTCTTATAGCCGCTTGTGAAGACAAAAAAATTCGAGAGCAGTTAACAGACATGCTCAATGCCGATCGCAAAAATCAGACAATTATAGACAATGTAATTGTTCAGTATGGCCATAGCGCTGAGCCGAAGCAGACGGTTCAAGATCTGGTTACCAGTTCCACTAAACTAATGCAAAGTCATGATATATCGTTCTATGAAAAAGTAAGCCAGCATGAACTGCTGAAGCACAGACTGGCGATGTTTGGAATTGAAGTACACAAGGCTTCCCAAGTAGTTGGCAGCGATATTGAGAAAGCGATCTCACCGCTCCATAGTGTCAACTTTGAAAACCGAGGTCATCAAGAGCTGCTTCAAGGTGTCCTAGAGACTATCAGCACTCGCGAATTAACGGGTGAAGATCCAAAGTCTGGGATCTGGGCAGGGATTCAGGACACGTTAGCTGCTGCGACAGGCGCTGTTAGCAGTTTAACCGGGCAAAATGAGACCAACCTTGACCAGAAAGTGACAGATATCGTTCACATGGATCACTCGAAGGTCAAGGAACTGTTTAAAGAGATTGAAAACACCGATGATCCACAAAAGCTTCAGGAATTCTTTAATCAGCTTTACCGTGACTTGAGTATCCACGCCGAGGCAGAGGAACAAACCTGGTACCCGATGCTGCTCAAATACGATGACAGTATGCAATCAACTGAAGAGGCATACCACGAGCAGGATGAGGCTAAGTCTCTACTCAAAGATCTTAGACAGACTAATACTGCAACCCCTCAGTTCAAGGAAAAAATCCAGACTCTCAAAGCAGGAATTCTCAAACATGTGGATCATGAAGAGCGCGACCTGTTTGCGAAACTGCGTGAGCACATGAGCGAAGAGCAGCTGGTTGAAATGGGTAAAGAGTTTCAGATGGTCAAAAAGCGGCTTCAGGATAGCTTTACTATGACTAGAGCCTAAGGGCTAATTTATACTCCTGAGTCTTGAACCCCTCAGGCCCTACGGGCTAGCTCCCCACCCTGCGGGAAGGCTTCGCCTAGGGAGGGGAGCCTCCTCTGGGGGCAGAAAGATAGTTTGGATTTGGGTGCAAACACTACCCAAGCGATAGTCCACGCTATCTACTGCTTGGATGCCTAAGCTTTCTAGAATCAATGTGCGGTGCATGTCATAAGCTTGAGCCTCTTTGCAGCAAAGGCTCCCCTTATGAAAGGTGAGATCGAGGTGGGATCTGTCCACGTTTGTAGGAATTTGTCTTGGCAAACCCATCTTAGAATAGTTACAAATTGAGACAATTCCACACATTACTTCTTGAAGCAGTTAGTGTTTAAGAATGAACAATCTTCTGTTAAACGTGGCCCTGTTGATCGTATTGCCGCCTGTTGGCCTCCTCTTCACGCTTAAGGATAGGAACCTTCCGATTGAGACCAAAATCATTGCCTTGAGTGTAGGGCTGACTATCGGCGCAGTGCTCTACTCACTCGTCTATCTGTTCGTCCGCCAACTATTGGCTCCGGCAGCTTAGCGCCCCATTATAAAATCCGTGCCCGCCAAAGGCAGCTTTGCCATAGCAGAAGCCTCTAGGGTCAAGGCCACCAGGTCTTCCCGTTCCAGGTTATGCACATCTGACTTGCCACAGGCCCGTGCTAAACTTTGCACTTCCATCACCAGCGCCTGCAGATAGTTCGCCACATGAATCGTTGCCTGCTCAATGGGTAAACGTTCCATCAGGGCTTCGTCCTGTGTTGCAATGCCCACCGGACACAGGCCTGTATGGCAGTGGTGGCAATGATGAGGCTCCGTCCCCAGTTTTTGGTAATCCTCAAGGTAGATAGGTTTGTTGCATCCCATGGCAATCAGGCTGGCTGTACCAATACTGACTGCATCGGCCCCTAAAGCCAAGGCCTTAGCCACATCGGGGCCAGAACGAATTCCGCCAGAAATGACCAGTTGCACTTGACCATAAACCCCGATTTCCTGAAGCGCTTCAACCGCTTGCACCAGAGCAGGCAGGGTCGGAATGCCACTATGTTCTTGAAAAATACTCTGGGTGGCCGCTGTCCCACCTTCCATCCCATCCAGAACAATGACGTCTGCACCAGACTTGACGGCGAGTTTCACATCATCTTTGACGCGGGTAGCACCCATCTTGACGTAGATCGGAATTTCCCAATCCGTCGCCTCCCGCAATTCTTCAATTTTGATGCGCAGATCGTCGGGACCAATCCAATCGGGATGGCGACAGGGAGAACGCTGGTCTACCCCTTCTGGCAAGGTCCGCATCCCGGCGACAACCTGGTTCACTTTTTGACCCAAAAGCAAACCACCGCCCCCAGGCTTAGCACCCTGACCAATGACAATCTCGATGGCATCTGCTTTTTTAAGATCTCGTGGGTTGAAACCATAGCGGGAAGGGAGGCATTGATAGACCAACTTAGTGGAGGCTTCTCGTTCATCGGCCAGCATTCCACCATCTCCGGTAGTTGTAGAAGTACCCAGCAAGGTGGCGGCTTTACCGAGACCGACTTTGGCATTGCGAGAAAGAGCGCCAAAACTCATGCCAGCAATCGTAATCGGGATCTCCAATTCCATCGGTCGTTTGGCATGGCGGGTACCCAATACGATCTTGGTCGTGCACTTTTCCCGGTAGCCTTCCAGGGGAAGACGGGTTAGAGAAGCGGTGAGGAAGAGCAAATCATCGAAGCGGGGGACATTGCGCAGAGCCCCATAGCCTCGGATCATGTAGCGTCCTAATTTGGCCCGTTCTTGAATAGCATCAATGGCCTCTGGCGAAAAGGTGCTGCTCGTCTTTAGTACGCGTCTTTCCATTTGGCCCAATCCTTTGCTTTGAAGTGATACAACTCTTTGGCACAGACAACTTTTTTAAAGTCATAGTCTTGGGCCACGAGCCCGACGGCTGCCAGCTCTCGGGTGAGAAGATTCCAATCCGCTTCAGACAGGGGTTCAAACCGAGCATCTGCCCCCAGAGAATCCACCGCTCCGCCTACAAAGATCGACCCGTCATAGATAGAATCGGCCAAGTTCGGACCGACATTGCCGCAGACAATCAGACAGCCTTGTTGCATCATGAACGCTGCCCCGTAGCCCACGTTGCCCGTCACCAGCAGAGTCGCTCCTTTGAGGGAAATTCCAGCACGGGGACCAGCATTGCCGAGGATGCGGATCGTGCCGCCGTGGGCAGAAGCTCCTGCATTGGAAGAGGCATGACCATGAACCAAGATATCTCCCAACATCAGGTTTTCACCGAGAGACCAACCACAGGCACCAAAGATTTCCAGGTTGACGTTTTCGGCTAAACCGCCGCAGTAGCTACCCACAGGCCCTTGGAATTGAATCTTGACGGGCTCTGTCACCCCGACGGCTAAATTATGCCGTCCAGCAGGATTCAGAATGTTGATCGTTTGTAGACCTTCGGCAGCCAAAGCCTTTAACTGCTGGTTGATCTCGCGGGTACTCAGGGGAGCGCAATCTAGGGTTACTTCATGGACAATCGTTTGCTCTGAGACGGATGGTTCTTTCATAGATTACTCACCACCTTCCTCGCTTCCCGTGCGCGCTTGAGGCTGAACTCTTGGCGCGACCAAATATTTATTTCTCCGGCGTCCGGCTCTCGGATAGCGGCAGTGGAATCAAAGCCTTCCAAATTGAGCAAGCAGTGATATTCAGAGGCAATCGCTACCATTTCTGGAGATTCATAAATCATCGCGGGCTTGGCTGCGAATTTGTCGCGGACCAACGCCATTTTGTCTTCGGTTGCGACCAGGAAGGTATAGGTCCCATCCAGATCTTTAAGCAGTCTGTGCAGCGCTTCTTCTAGAGATTTTTCTTGTAAAAATTGGTCATTCAGGTAGTGGGCAATCGCTTCAGAATCATTGTCAGTTTCAAACACCATCCCGCGTCGTTCGAGGACAGAGCGCAGCCGATAGTAGTTCGAAATTTGGCCATTGTGCACAATCGAGAGGTCAAAACCGCTGGTGAACGGATGGGAATGATAGGTATCGACCACCGATTCCGTAGCCATGCGGGTGTGGCCGATGCCATGACTACCTTTAAACTCCTCCAGGCCATATTTGTGGATCAGACCTTGGACGGGTCCCACTTCTTTGTAGATTTCCAACTGTTGGCCCACGCTCATCAGATGAATCTGAGGAAAGTTCTGAGCCAGAGCCCGCTTAAAGGCTCCGAGGTCAAAGTAGTCAGGGTCTTGCCACCAGAGCACGACTCGGTAGCTATGACTGTCCTGACCAACAGGTTTAAACTCTAAGCCGGAAGCGAACGGAAGCAGCCAATCCCACAGGTCCTCCAAGACAACCTGCTCTTCCGTGCGTAGGATCATTTTGAGCTGGTCAAAGGCCATGCTTTCTCCATACAGGCCGACGCCACAGGAATCCGGCCCCCGGCTCTCTAAAGGCTGCAGCAACTTCATCAGGTCCAGGCTAAGACATCGCTGCTTGGCCGAACCTCGATAAATAATTCCAGCTATTCCACACACGCCTTTTCATCCAGAAGATAGTCCACTTGTTGTAACAAGTTAGAGCTTAAAATGTTGTGCTTTTAGCTACTGTTTTTAATGCTCCCTTCGACTCCGCACGTGAGCTCCCTGTAAGCGAAGCTCACGTGCGGAGTCGAAGGGACTGAGGGGGCTTTACTTGGTCAGCACAATCGAATAGCTGAGTCGGTCTGCACGAGATAGGGTCTCCCCACAAATAACAGGACGCGCTCCCGTGGTGTAGGCCACATAGCGATTGACTAAGAGGGGAGCCCCGAGGGAAGTTTCCAAATACTGGCTCATCTCATGGGTGGCATGGGTGCATTCCAAAATCGTTTCCACCCGTTCAATCGAGACTCCATTCTGGTCCAGGGTCGGATAGATCAGGCTGGATTGCAGTTGGTCCGCAAAGGCTGCGCCCAATTCAAAGGGGATGTAGGTGATATCGACAGCGACCGGGATATCGTCTGTGAGGATAATTTTTTTCTGGCAATAGATGCGGGGAGTGTCGAGGGATAAATCGAGAGTGGTACAGACTTCAGCAGAGGGCACTAACTCTTCAAAAGAAAGGCTGCGGATACCAGAAGTGACACCTTGACTTGCCATATTTTCATCAAAGAAAACCAGGGGATTGGACAGGGAGCGGATCACTTTTCGCTGAGGTTTGACAAAGACACCTTTGCCCTGATGGCTTGTGAGTAGCCCTTGACTGATCAGGTTGGCGATGGCTCTACGGACCGTAATCCGGCTGACCTGAAAAGTTGCCATCAGCTGATGCTCACTGGGCAATTGGTCTCCCGGCGCGTAATCTCCCAGGAAAATTTGTTCACGCAATTGCTCTGAGATCGCTAGATGCAGCGGAATTTCAAGATCAGCAGAGACTTTTCGCGCCATGGGGAGAGATGCCTTGTGAAGAACTCGGTTTTAGCCAGTTTTAGCTGGGGAGTCGTTTCTTATTTTAGAAGAGATCGAACTTGACGCTCGGGGGCAGCACCTGTTATGACATGTTCAGCAAAGGCTTTTTGTCTGAGCACTCGGTCGTACCTATGGGAGAAGTTGGTTCGGCATGCTTATCAATTCGTACAGCTCTTAGTGAGAACCTATGGTGGAGACCGCAGATATTGTCGTGGTAGGCGGAGGTGTTATCGGCACTTCCATTGCTCTACATCTGGCTGAGCAGAAAGCGGGAAAAATCCTGCTGCTAGAGAAAAAAGAATTAGCGAACGGTGCCTCAGGAAAAGGGATTGGCATTATTCGGACCCATTACACCCATCCCGTTCTGGCAGCACTTGCCAAGCAATCTCTGGCTATTTTTCATCAGTTTAAAGAGCGATTTGGCGGTTATGAAAGTGGGTTTAACGCCTGTGGTTACTATGTTTTGGTGGGCGCAGAGGATGCCCAGACACTCAAGAACGTAGTCGCCATGCATCAGTCGCTGGGCATTAACGTGGGTCTCATCAGCCCTCAAGAAGTCAAAGCCCGTGTTCCTCCTCTAAATATTGATGACATTACAGCCGCTGCCTACGAGCCGGATTCTGGTTTTGGTAGCCCACCCAAAACAACCGTTGCCCTGGCTCAGCGTGCTCAGGACTTGGGAGTAGAAATTCGCACTCATACGCCTGTACTCGAAATCAAATTGGGCCTGGCTGGTCAGGTGGAAGCGGTGGTCACGCCCCAAGGGACTATTGCTACGCATCGGGTAATTGATTGTGTAGGGCCTTGGGCCAGGAAGTTCTCAGAACATTTGGGCATCCCATTTCCCGTCACTCCTGTAGTGGAGCATGTGGTGGTGGTAGAGCGTCCCCCGGACTTTGGACCCGCCCATCCTGTCATCTCCGACCTTGCCAATCTTTGCTACTGCCGCTCGGATCCCGACCAGTCCTACACCCGGATCGGCAATTCCAACCCGATGTATCATCGACAGTTTTCCTTAGCGGATGCCGATGATTTTCAAGGACAAATGTTTTCTGGGATTGCAGCAGAACTCTATCAAAAACTAGGGCATCGTCTTCCTTTTCTCAAAGACGCATCCGTGGTCGAGCAATACTCTGGCATGTGGGGAATCACGCCAGACTATCAACCGATTCTCGACCACTTAAGCTATGTCCCTGGCTTATACTGTGCCGTCGGTTTCAGTGGTCACGGCTATAAATTGGGTCCGGTAATCGGTGACCTAATGAGCCGTTTTATCCTAGGGGAATCTAGTGAAGAGGTGGATGTGCTCAAACTCTTTCGGCTTGCTCGTTTTGAAGAACAGGATTTAGTAAAGCCCCCCTTGACCTATGCTACGGCTGGGGGCTTGCGCTGAAGAGAATACAAGACTGTCCGATCAGCTATTTCTCTGCGAATTAAGCACTGATTGGGCAAATGTATCCAAAATGACGATACAGGAATGATAAGGCATTTATACTCGGCCACACAGTTGTAATAACAACTATTAGCTCATATTAGGTCACAGGCTTTGGGGTTTGTGGCGGCAATAGAACTTGGGCTTTAGGGAATGCTAAAGACTGAGTGGTGTGGGCTGGAATATGTTCAAGTGAGGGATGTTTGCTATGTGGAAATTTGTTTTTGGGGGCTTCCTGGCAGGGACGCTGAGCTTGGTATATGCAACGACTGTTTGGGCCGAAAGCGACTCAGCTACTCTTGAGCGCTATCTTCAAGAATCGGCAATCCAACAAGACACTTCTAAGCACAGTGCAGCTACCGTGGCTCAGGTCTCTTCGGTTTCTGAACTCAGCGACGTAGATCCAAATAGTTGGGCTTTTCAAGCCTTGAAATCTTTAGTGGAGCGCTATGGCTGTATTGAAGGCTATCCCAGCAAAAAGTACTTAGGCAATCGCCCCCTCAGTCGCTATGAATTTGCCGCTGGTTTGAACGCTTGTCTCGATAAAGTCGGTGAACAAATTGCAGCTGCTACAGCCGACAAAGCGACCAAAGATGACTTGGCCGCTGTTCAGCGCTTACAAGAAGAATTTAAAGTTGAGTTGGCGACCCTCCGTGGCCGCGTTGACTCTCTAGAAGCCAAGACTAAAGAATTAGAAGCACAACAATTTTCGACAACCACGAAGTTAGATGGTTCAGTGGTTATGGCGGTTCAGGGCGGCAGCGCGGGGGGGAATGTCTCTCCTGGTGGCGTTTTTGGTGGACCTTTTTTAGGAGCAGCCGGAACCCCTGGCAGTGCCGCCAATACCACCTTTGTCGGTCGCACAACCCTTAATCTACGGGCAAGTTTCACGGGCAAAGATGAATTGCTGATTCGTTTGCGGGGAGTGACCGGCGAAGATATTTCTGCCACGTTTCCGGGAATTGCTAATGCGGCAGGTACGCTCTTCTACGCAGGTGCTGGAGGCGTTTCCTTCGATGGCTCTACGAATAATTTAGCGACCAATGGCAATGCCACGGTTAGTTTTGATAAGGTCCGTTACACAACCACGCTCTTTGGCGATAACTTCCGCGTTTATGTGGGACCGCGCATAGACAACTTTGAAATCATCGATACGAACTCTTTTGCGAACAATGAAGAAGTAGATTTCTCGAATACCTTTTTAATCAATAATCCCTTGATCATTGATGCACTTCCCGCTGACCGTCTCGGAGCTGCCTTCCCTTTTATCTTCACAGGTCCTGGCACAGGCTTTGATTGGAAAGTTGGTGAACAGTTTAGCTTGCGGGCTATTTACATCGCGGGTCAGGGTGGATTATCCAATGGACTTGGACTCGGTGGCGTAACAGGTTCTAATTCCCTGGGAAATGCTGAACTAGAATTCCGTCCTTCTGAGACTTCCAAGATTAAGCTCCAGTATGCTGGCTATACGCAGCAAATCGCAGCAAACACACCAACCAAGACGGATGCCTTTGGTGTAAACGCAGAATGGGCAATTACGCCTAATGTTGGTGTTTTTGGTCGCTACGGTGCCGGAACCGCTAAGTTTTTCACGCCTGGCATTGTAGATGCGAACTTGACCACTTGGCAGTTTGGGTTTTCTTTCCCTGGTCTATTTGCTCCCAGCAATACCTTAGGAATCAGCGCCGGTCAACCGACCAGAGCCACGAATTATGCCAGTGGAACAGAAATGAATTATGAGTTGTTTTACAACTTTAAGTTGAATGACCGTATGACCTTGACGCCTGATATTCAGATCATCAGTCAACCCGGAAATATTGCAGGCAACCCAACGATTACTATTGGTAGTTTGCGGGCAGTATTTAGCTTCTAGAGTATTTCCTTTGTAAGAAATATACATAGTAGCCAGTATTGCCAATTTCTCGCCAACCCTTTGCCAAAGCATAGTTTGGTATCTTAAAGCCAGGCTTCTGTACGATAACCCTGGCTCCAGTCTTCTCTATCCTTTTGAGAACTTCGGCTTTAACAAGAGTACTTTTCTCCCAAAAGCTTTTTTCATCAAAGATCTCAACGATGATTTTGACCCGTGCTAATCTAGCCCAATGATAATAAGGAGCAAAATAGTATCCAAGAATTGCAACTTTTTCTCCAGGCTGAACTCCTAACCTTTGCAAACTGTTAGCCACCTGCCACTCAGTATATTGATTCTGTTCTTTAAGTAAAGTTTGTATATTTCTTAAACACTCTGAAGCAAACAACTGACTACCCATTAAAAATGAGGTAGCAATAGTCATGCCTGCTATTAATCTTTTCGTTTGTTGGGAATTAGGAAGACGCACACTTGAAAATACTCCAGCAAACAAGAGCACAACGAATGGAGCAATATACCTCATTGGCTTGAAAGCTCCAGACAAATCAATTACTAATAGGTAAATACCTAAACCCGTTACGGCTGGAATGAGTAATCTCCAATTTTCTTTTAAATCTTTTACTGAAAGCCAATACCTGTTTTCCACGCAAATAAATATTAGATAAGTAAAGACTAAACCTGCAAGAAATTGATTGTAGAAAAAGGTAGCGTTACCTACTAAAACTTTTATCTGTCTCTTTAGATTGAATTTGAGTTTAAGTCCCTCATACCAGTAGGATGGATCATGCCAAAGAGGGTAGGTAGCACCGGCAGAGGTTTCGAATGCAAGTGCTTTAGGATTATCAAAAATTTGTGCAGGGGGATGTTTGGGTGTCCCACTACCAGGTTCTTTTCCTTGCCAACCCCTATAAGGGAGAATCTCGCCGATTACTAACCATGCATAATTCAACTTTCCAGCATCGCCAAAGGTTAGGCGACCTTTGTCTATAGAAATTGCAGCAATAAAAGGAGTTACTATAATTGTAAAAACCAGCAGCGAAGCTAATGTTCGCAATAGTGCTCTTCGCAGATTAATAACTGACGATATGCTGGTTACTAAAAAGACAAAGGCTAGCGGAAACATGATTGTTTTAGATAGATAACCAAATCCAAGAACTACTCCCAGGAGAATGAAGTTAAACCAACTTTCTGAGCGTGTGTGTATAAGCAGCACTAGTCCAGCAGCAAAGTATACAAATGCTGCAACCAACATATCTGGGCTATCACTAGCAACACCTATCCATTGCAGAGAAGACACAAGAAACAGTGTATAACCTGATGTTACCCATACCCAGTTGGATATTTTAAAAGATCTGTTTGGAGAAACTGAGGCTATTTTTTTGTTGTAGTAGTAGATTAGTTCACGGAAAAAGAAATCGAAGGCAACTAAAGTGAATAGATAAATGAGGAAATTGGTAAGTTTAACTATGGGAAACTCCCAATAGCTTGAAGGCTTTAAAACAGCTAAAGTCAAACCTAACAGCCAGGAATAGAGAGGACTCCAATAAGCGTTGACAGCTACATTCCATTCGCCCCGTAAATAAGCATCTCCAATATCTAAGTAAGAAACGATATCATCTGCATCTTGATAATAACGATAAGACCAAGCTTGAAGAGCGCCTAGCAGTATAGCTACCAACCAGAAAACAATCCTCAGTGAATATTTCTTGCCTTGACGCACAGCAGTTTTTTGCAACATATTAATTCCAGTTAATTCCAGGATGGCTGTTCGCAAATTTTTAACTGTGTACTCCCGATCCGCGCAATCAAAGCAATCAAAAGCAGCTCAGGATAATTGTTTGAGCAACATTTACTTCAAAAGCTGCGCGAACGCTATGCAGGGCAGGGGTACCAGGGGAGCGGGCGGGAACTTTTAGGACAGTTTGTCGACATTACGTAATAGGACAGTCAATAAGCGAATAAACCAGATGGGTGCCCTTGAAGGCTTTCCCATTGGAGAAGTTTCCGTCTCAGGCTGCGATGTTTTTCTCTAGACCAGTATACCTATTGGAAAATATGCTCTTGATGTACATCCGGGAAAAATTTTCTTAGTCCGTGAACTAATCAAAAGTACGCTGCAGGAGTTCTATGATGGCTAAAAGCGTTTCTATCATTTCAGATACAAAAATTGAGCGAGAAGAGCTAATCAACCTCCTCCGTAAGATTAATATTATAGTGCCCTCTGTTAGCATAGATGTGAAATCTGAGGGGATTGAGTTTGGGAGTTTGCAAAGAGGAGAAAGCTGCGTCTGGCTATATCTATATGACCTGGAAGGCCTGTCCAGTCTAGCAGAGCAGCCTAAAAAGGGGATTAGAAGCCAACCACAAACTCATCTTATTGTTGAGTTGAATCCTGAAAAGGAAAGTGAAAGATTAGCGGCAGAATTTATCTATCTTTTTGGTGCACGTTGGCCTTTTAAGATAGACCACTGTGAGAATAATTTCTCTTCTATTCAAGAGGTGCAAAAATTATTTAGTCAAGAGCAGGCTAAGTTGCTTGTAGCTAGCAACTAAGTGGCTACTCATCATTTCTTCTATGATTGCTATGGGGTGAGCGCGCGTGTGCATTGATCCCTGTATGTACCGTTTCTGCTAGGCGGGCTATGGCCCTATGGATCACCAATATTCTGCTGGATGGAGCGCGGGGAAACCTCCGCTTAGATCAAGGGAGAATTACTGATTTAGGCAAGCTTGCTGCCTCTTCAGAGAAACAACTGGATGGGGAAGGCTGCTGGCTGTTGCCAGGTCTGATTAATGCCCATGACCACCTTGCTCTTGACCTCTTGCCAAACTTAGGAAATCCTCCCTATGCCAACAGTGAAGATTGGGGAAAAGAGGTTTACCAGCCAGAACGTTCTCCTATCCGGGAAGTCTGGCAACTCAGTGAGCGCGAACGGCTGCTTTGGGGAGCTTATCGCAATTTGCTGGGTGGGGTGACGACCGTACAGCACCATGACCGGGCGCATTGGCAGCTAGGCTCCTTGCCTGTGCAAGTGCCTGCCTATCGTTGGTGCCATCGCCCTGGTAGTCAGCTCAAAGGTTGGTACGGTTGGGCTCAGGATGCGCCCTTTTTCATCCATGCAGCCGAAGGAACCGATGAAGCTAGTTATGCCGAGGTCACTCAGTTACAGCAGCAGGGAAAACTAGGTCCGAAGACCGTTTTGATTCATGGCATTGCCCTCAAGCCCAAAGACATTGAACGGCTGGCAACCACAGGCACGGGCCTTGTCTGGTGTCCCTCTAGTAATCAGTTCCTCTACAAGCAGACCGCTCCGATCTATGCCCTACGAGAAGCGGGCGTTACGCTTGCCCTGGGAACGGATTCAACTGCCAGTGGTCCCGACACCTTGCTTGCAGAACTCCAGGCAGCGCGAGGACTCCTGCCTGACCAAGCATTGATGACCATGGTTACAACGAATGCCGCTCGTTTGCTAGGGGTTCCAGAACGGGGACAACTCAAAGTGGGAAGCCCTGCGGATCTGATCTTGATCCAGCGACCGGAGGCCAGCAGTGCAGCAGAAGCCCTCCTCACCTGTAGCCCACAAGATATTCGACTCGTCTTAGTTCGTGGAAGACCTGCCTTGGTCCGGGCACCTTTCCTGGACGCTTTTCCCTCTGCCCGTCTGAGTGCAGTACGGGTCAATGGTGAATTAACCCTGCTCCAAGGTCCCATAGCCTCGCTGTTAAAACGGACTCGGACGCTATTGGGAGAAAGACTTTACTTTGGTCAACGGATTGAACCCGTATCCCCCAAGGGAGCGATAAAGTAGACCAAGCCCCCCTGTTTTTTTGGAGCCGACCTTGTCCGACTTTGCCGAACTCCCAAAGCTCACGAAGCAGCTAAAACAGTCAGACCCAAGTTTGTCTAGTGAATTGCCTCAAGATGCTTTTCCCCTGCATAAACGGAAAGAAGCCCTTCTAAAAGGGCGAAGCAAAGTAGCCTATTTCTCGATCGACCCCCTTTGTCATGAGATGGCTAAAGAATTCTTCTCCGATCTGCAGAAGGCAGGGGCAAATCTGCAAAAGCCCACCGTCAGTTTATCCACTGCACCGAAAGCCCGTTTTGCTGAGCTACCAAATTTCAAACCTATAAAAAGCCATAAAGAGCCCTCTACCCCTAGTTGGCCATTATTTCCTCCAGAGAAGGAGTTTCAGCGCTTACAGAAAGAACTGAAAACCATGACAACGTGCGAATCTATGGGGCGCAGCTCCATACAAGCAATCCGTGGCGATAGCGCTCCTTACCCACACCATCGGGTGGAAATTTTAAACTTAAAAGAGATATGTGAGCAAACATTGGACAGCCTGGAGCAGCGTTGTGTCGATGCAGACCTGATTGTGGTAGAGGCGAAGGAACTAAACGAGGCAGAACAAGTTAAAACGGTAGGAGAAACTAAGGTTAGCCTCATTGCCTTTGGGCGTTGGATCAAACAAATTCAGACTGCCTGGGACCGTCTGCACACCTTAGGAGTCCAAGAATTTGTCTTTATCACGGGCAATGCTGGGCAATCTGTCGCAGATGAAGAATCCAAAGAAACGGTTCAGGAATCTTCTGGACCTCAACCTGTAACGCAAACGTCTCCCGGACTAACTACGCCCCAAGAGCGATCCAACCATGATCGCTATCAAATTGAAGCAGAAGCGAAACCGGAGATGTTGGGCTATAGCCGCCTGCAAATCAGAGTCAGAACTGATTTTGAAGGGCCTCCTAATCCTGCACTACAGATGATTCATGTTGCCCTGCGGGTACCAGAACGCCCTGATATTCAAGTCACGATCAAAGACGCGCCCGGTGCCGTGATGAATAATCTGAACAAGCACCAACTGGCCATAGCGCTGAGCCAAGATTGGACAGAAGTTTTGTTTGACCTGCTTGGTCCAGAAGATGAACGGGTTCTAGTAGAGATCTATTTCCCAGAAGCCGAAGCAGAAACAAAATCTGCCATCCCGGAAGCGCATTTTAGAGCAGTGGGAGCTTTGCCCGACGCGCTCCAGGAAGCCGAGCCCCTAACAGCAAGCACTTCCTCCCCAGTCCCAATTCCCCAGAACAGTACCTGGCAAGATAGCTTTGAGGATGAGAATATACGGACGGTCTTTATCCATTTACAGCGGCATGGTTCTGTTACTGAACATGAATTGACTCAATTTCTTGGCGGTGCCCGCAAAGCTCGGAGCTTCTCTTTAGCTTTTGAGGAATATCTGAAGAAAGTCCCTTTCTCTGTCAGGATTGAAACTACAGCCAGTGGAAAGCGCTACGTCAAAGAAACTTAAATAAAAGAGAACTATGACTATTAGTGCACGCGACATTGAACATGTTTTTGAGCGACTGCGTTCAGGAGTCGTCCCGGAAAGAGGATTAGAAACCTTTGCCGTCGGGATTGACCGTCAACGGACTGAGGTCCATCGCCAGTTGAACTTGGCAGCCGATGGGGAAGGCGTATTCAAGTTTCTTAGAGGCGGCTATGGCTGTGGAAAAACCTTCATGTCCCGTCTTGCTGTACTCGATGCCCAAGCCCAAGGATTTGCCACCAGTTTTGTCGTAGTTTCTGACAATGACCTGCATTTCTACAAGTTCGATGATGTCTATCGGAAAGTGGTTCAAGAATTGGGTACGAATTCCTGTCCTCGTGGAGCCTTAAGCGATATTCTCGACCGCTGGATTGCCAAGGTGGAAGATGCCTTGATTGCGGGAGGGGCCGATGAGGCAAACGAAGATTTTGATCTGAAAGTGCAAGAGCGGATGGAGGCAGAACTAGCCTCTTTAACGGGTGGAAAAGCACCAGAGGATATGGCGCGCGTCTTAAGGGCCATTTTTGCCCTCAAGCAGAAAGGAGAAATGCCGGAAGCGAGTGCGCTGCTTTCCTGGCTATCGGGCAGTGAGAATGTGGCTGCAAACGCCAAGAAAATTGCGGGCATCAAAGGAGATATTGGCAGTCGTGAAGCATTGGACTATTTGCAGGGCATTCTCGAAATCGTGAAGGCTGCAGGCTACAAAGGCTTGGTCATCATCATTGATGAGGCAGAGACGATTCTGCGGATGCGGCACGATATGCGCGGGAAATCCTTGAATGGCATTCGTCAGATCTGCGATGCGGCGGATCGGTTCCGTGGATTGCTCTGGGTCTTTACCGGAACGCCAGAATTTTTCGATACCAACCGTGGCGTATCAGGGTTACAGCCGCTCCATGACCGGATCAAGTTTGATAACCAAGGGGGGTTTGTCAGTCCCCGCCAGCCGCAATTAGAACTCAAACCCTTCGATGGCAAGCGCTTGAAAGAAGTAGCGCTTAAGCTCCGAGATATTTATCCCACAGACAAAAAGTCACGATTGGGTAAGAAGATCACGGCTGACTTCATTGAACGCCTGGTCAACAATGTCACCTCCGGCTTCAAGGGAGATGTGGGCGTAGTTCCTCGCCAATTCCTCCGCCAGTTTGTGAATGTTCTGGATCTTGCCAGCGAATACGAAGACTATGATCCAATGACGGTAAAGGGCCTGGAACTTAAAGATTTGAACGAAGAAGAACTCCGTCTCCAGCAAGGAAAACCAAGCTATGAGCAAGAGCCAGAGGACAAAAAAGGATATGCCATGGTGGAGTTTTAAGCCCCCGGCCCACGCATGAATAATGGTTTGCGTTAACCCGTTTACGGACGGCGGATTTAAATGCGTCAAAATGGCCATCACGATCCCGTAGGGGCAAATCGCGATTTGCCCCTACGCCGTTTACATCGTTGTGGACATTGCCATTCATTTCCGGACCATCAATAATCACCATAATGCCGTGAAACGCAAAAACAGGGATGCCCCTTTACCCAATCCGTGGCTATATGCATCTGAAAAGCGCTGTAGTAGAGTTCTAAGCATGCCTTCTGCTTTTAAACGCTTCCCGCTCCGCTTACAAGAATCAATTGTCTCCCGCTTGGGCTGGTCATCCCTACGCCCCGTCCAAGAACTAGCCAGCCATGCACTCTTGGATGGCAAGAATGCGATTATTCTGGCACCAACGGCAGGAGGTAAAACTGAAGCTTCTATGTTTCCCCTGCTCGCCACTTTGATGGAACGGGAACCTCAAGGCGTTGGCCTGATTTATATCGCCCCGATTAAAGCACTTTTGAATAACCAGGCTGAGCGCTTTGCCACCTATACCTCCATGGTCGGGCTCAGTCGTTTCCTCTGGCATGGCGATATCAAGGATTCTCAAAAGCGTTCTTTTCTAAAAGAGCCCACCACTATTTTGATGACCACGCCTGAATCTTTAGAAGTGATGCTCCTCTCTTCCAAGGTTTCCCACGCCCAAATTTTTGGGGACCTCAGGGCCTTGGTCATCGACGAGATCCATGCCTTGGCGGGGACAGACCGAGGGGCACACCTGATATCAGTCTTTGAACGGCTGATTCGCTATACGAAGAATGATGTTCAGCGTATTGGTCTGAGCGCCACGGTCGGAAATCCCACCGATCTGCAGCAGTGGATCCAAGGATCTTCGCAACGGGAAAGCTGTGTAGTAGATCCGCCAAAAGTACCCTCTAAGAAAGACCTGCGGATTTATCTGGAAGACTCAGTGGGAGCAATGGCTGGGGAGGCGAGCAAGAAAGCCGCAGGCCAAAAAAGTCTGTTCTTTTGTCAGAGTCGTTCTCTGGCCGAAAGCATCGCCGAACGGATGAGGGCACGTGGAACCGATGTATTTGTCCACCACAGTTCGGTATCCCTCGAAGAACGGGCGCAGGCAGAAGAGCGCTTCCAGAAGGGAAGCAATACCAGTATCGTCTGCACTTCCACATTGGAATTGGGAATCGATATTGGTGATCTAGATCTTGTGCTCCAGGCCAACGCGCCCTCTACCGTCTCCTCTTTCCTTCAGCGCTTAGGACGGACGGGACGACGCGCAGGTCAGCAAGCCAACACCACCTTCTTCTGTGAAGACACCGAGGTCGTTCTACAGGCCATTGCCCTGATTGAACTGGCAAAAAAAGGCTGGGTAGAGTCTATCCCTAAACAAACACGAGCCTGGCCCGTGCTGGTTCATCAACTTTTGGCCCTTACCCTGCAGTTTGGGGGCATTAGCCCAGAGCGTTGCTGGGAGCAACTGTCTGCAATCCCCGACTTCTCAGGCATCTTCCAGGATGAGTTTGTCGGATTGGTCAAACACATGATTAAAGAGGACTTTCTGTTTTACACAGGAGGCTCTCTGTCTATGGGCCAGAAGGCTGAACAGGTCTTTGGCCGCAAGAATTTCATGGAACTCTACGCCGTCTTCAGCAGCCCCCTGCTTTATAAAGTGCAGACGGAAGCGGGCTATACGATTGGTTCTCTGGAGCAAGCCTTTGTCGATAAGCTGGCTGCCGAAACGAGTTCCTTCTTGCTTGGAGGTCGGGCCTGGACCGTTATTCATCTCAATCACGAAGACCGAACCGTCCGCGTTGCACCCGCGCCCAAGGGAATGAAACCGAGTTGGAGTGGCTTTGTCCCGCAGCTATTGGGGTTTGAAATCTGTCAGCAAATCGCCGAAATCTTAAAGGGCAAAGGTGCGATTCCTTATCTCGATGCAGTGGCCCATACTTCTGTGGATGCCTACCGCGAAGATATTGGACCTCTACTTAGCCCTGGACGTAAAGGGATGAACCTGGAGGCTGAAAAACCGCTTTGGTGGACTTTTGCCGGAGGACAGATTAACTACACGCTCAAATACGGTCTCCAGTGTCTCCACGATTGGAAGGTAACTGCGGACAATTTTCGCTTGAAGATTGAAGGGGATAGCGTTAGTGCAACCACCCTCAGTGCCGCCATAGCCAAAATGGGTAAGGCCACTTTTTGGAATAGTACAACCACGCAAAACTGGATTTTGGAGCAGCTCCCAGACTACCGACTCAGCAAATTCCAACGAGCACTGCCAGAGGAGTATTCCCAGGAAATGATTAGTTCCTATCTACTCGATATTCCTGGAACGATTCAATTTTTGAAGAAGTAAGTCAGCGTAGGTGTCAGTTACAACGCTTATTTTTCAGTTAGACCCTAGCACCCCCACTCACATCTCATGGTTAGACAAAGGAATCTGAAATGGCTATGGCCAAAGCTAAAGTTACCAAAGAAATCAAAGAAGAACCGCTAGAAAAACAACTCTGGAAAGCCGCTGACAAGCTGCGCAAGAACATTGATGCGGCTGAATATAAGCATGTGGTATTGGGTTTGATCTTCCTCAAATACATCTCCGACTCCTTCGAGGAAATGTTCAATAAGTTGCAGGCAGGTGAAGGCGAGTATGCTGGGGCCGACCCGGAGGACAAGGACGAATACAAGGCAGAGAACGTTTTCTTTGTGCCACCGGAAGCGCGCTAGTCTTTCTTGCTGGCTAAGGCCAAACAGCCCGACATTGGTACTTTTGTCGATGGGGCGATGGATGCGATCGAGAAGGAAAACCCCTTGCTCAAGGGCGTATTGCCTAAGGCATTTGCGCGGCAGAACCTCGATCCTACCAGCCTGGGCAGTCTGATCGATCTGGTGGGCAATGTCGCGCTGGGTGATGCTAAATCCCGCAGTGCCGATGTGCTGGGCCATGTGTTCGAGTATTTCCTCGGGGAATTCGCGCTGGCTGAGGGGAAGCAGGGTGGGCAGTTCTATACGCCGCGCAGCATTGTGGAACTGCTGGTGGTGATGCTGGAACCTTATAAAGGGCGGGTATTTGACCCTTGCTGCGGCTCTGGGGGCATGTTTGTGCAGTCGGAAAAGTTTGTTGGGGAGCATCAGGGCCGCGTCAACGATATCTCTATCTATGGGCAGGAGAGCAATCAGACTACCTGGCGGCTGGCAAAGATGAATCTGGCGATTCGCGGCATCGACAGCTCGCAGTTGAAATGGAACAACGAAGGCTCCTTTCTCAACGACGCTCATAAAGACCTGAAGGCCGATTTTGTGATTGCCAATCCGCCGTTTAATGACAGCGACTGGAGCGGCGAACTGCTGCGGGGCGATGGGCGTTGGCAGTATGGAGTGCCGCCGGGAGGTAATGCGAATTTTGCTTGGTTGCAGCATTTTGTCTATCATCTGGCCCCCAACGGCAGGGCAGGAGTAGTTTTAGCAAAGGGGGCGCTGACGAGTAAGACCAGTGGCGAGGGCGATATTCGCAGGACGCTGATTGCAGATGGCAATTTGATGGATTGCATTGTGAATTTGCCCGCCAAGCTGTTTTTGAATACGCAGATTCCGGCGGCGTTGTGGTTTATGAATCGTGCCCGAAATAATGGACACCCGCGCAAGAATGAAATTCTGTTTATCGATGCGCGTAATCTTGGGCATTTGATTAATCGTCGCACCCGTGAGCTTTCCCCAGAGGACATTCAGAACATTGCTAAGACCTACCACGCTTGGCGTACGGGTGAAGCGGGCTATGAGGACATGAAGGGGTTTTGTGCGTCGGTGTCGTTGGAGCGTGTAGCGGAACTGGATTATGTGTTGACACCAGGGCGTTATGTGGGACTACCGGATGAGGAGGATGATTTTAATTTTGCAGAGCGGTTTGCAGTTTTGAAGGCGGAGTTTGAAGCGCAGTTGGAAGAAGAGACGGCGTTGAATAAGGCGATCGTCGAGAATTTGGCGAGGGTGAAGTTGCCATGAGCGAGTAAGGTGCGCCCCTACAGGGTATAACGGACTCTAACGAAAATCGATATAAATCAAATTGATGAAACGCGATACCATCTTTTACCAGATTTTCCAGCAATCTCCTGCGCTGCTCTTTGATCTGTTGCCAGCGCCGCCACTCAATCCCAGTGGCTATACGTTCAATTCTGTAGAAGTCAAAGAAACGTCTTTTCGGATCGATGGCGTATTAATTCCCCCTGACCCCAGCGGAACCGTGTTTTTTGTGGAAATACAGATGCAGGAGGATAAAAGTCTTTACGAGCGGATGTTTTGTGAGATTGGTATCTATACGTACCGTCACCGTGAACTTTTCGCGGACTGGCAAGCGGTTGTCATTTATCCTCGCCGCAGTATTGAGCAGTCCCGCACGCTGGTGCCGCCAGAGTTATTTGCCAGCGGCAGAATTGGCCGTGTGTATTTGGATGAGCTTGGGGAGATCGCCCAACTACCGCCAGGTCTTGGGCTGATGGTATTGACGACTCTGGAGGGGGATGAGGCGATCGCCCAAGCGAGAGGGATGATTGCCCGATCTAGGAGGTCGGAGGAGGAGAATGCGATAATAGATATGGTTTCGACCATTATGGTGTACAAGTTCAAGACACTCAGCCGCGATGAGGTAGATGTAATGTTAGGAATTGAGTTGCAAGAGCTAAAGCAGACTAGGGTATATCAGGAAGCCCGAGAAGAAGGATGTGAAGAAGGGCAACGGAACCTAATACTCATGCTTCTAAACCATAAATTTGGTGAGTTGTCGGCTCAGAATCAAGAGAGGGTCGAGCTGTTAGATTTTGCTCGTCTTCAATCACTGGGTAAAGCTTTACTTGATTTTACGAATCTGACGGATCTAGAGAATTGGTTTCAGCAATGATGCTCAAGGGCGATCGCTACGCACCAAGAGTTTGCCATGCACTAAAAATCTGCCTCTGTTCAATCGCGAATATTTTTCTGATGTCACTACGGGTTAATGATTCCATTGCACAAAGTTTTGAGCGATGGGAGATTTTGTATTGAGCGATCGTCGAGAATTTGGCGAGGATGAAGCTATGAACATTGAGAAAGCCTCGGATCAAGAGCAGCGCGTTTTAGAATGTTTACCCACGCCTCAGCAGGCGATTACTGCACTGGCCGTGGAGCGTTTGCTTGGATTCAAGGAATCTCAGGCTAAGAAGCTCTTAAAAGAGATGACTGATAAGGGATTGATTGAGAAACGGGGGAGAGGAAGTACTGCTTATTATGTGAGGGCAGAAAATATAAAGATAAGTCGTGAACAATCGCAGGCTGTAACGTCTAAGGAGGTAGTTGTCAGCGAAGCGATCGGTGAACCGCTAGTCAAAACGAGTGAGTATCGGTCGTTTATTCGGGAAATTAAGCAGCGTATTCAGTCGGCTCAAATCAAAGCAGCAGTGTCAGTGAACCAAGAGCTGTTGCATTTGTATTGGGATTTGGCAGAACGGATAGTTGCAAAGCAGCAAGAGACAGCTTGGGGCGATCGATTCTTGGGACAGATGAGTCAAGATTTGAAGATAGAATTCCCGGAGATGAAGGGTTTTTCTAGGCGAAACCTAGAATTCATGCGTCAGTGGTATCGGTTTTGGGCGGCTGAGTCTGTAATTGCGAAACAAGTTGTTTCGCAAATTCCCTGGGGACACAATCTAGTAATTATCGGCAAGATCAAAAATATTGAGGAAGCTGTATTTTATGTCCAGAAAACAATTCAAAATAACTGGTCACGCTCGGTCTTAACCCATCATATTGAGGGTGGGCTTTATCAGCGGGAAGGGAAGGCAATTACAAATTTTGAGACGAGGTTGCCGGAACCGCAATCTGATTTGGCACGAGAAATGCTTAAGGATCCCTACAATTTTGACTTTTTGATGTTGCGAGAGAAGCATGATGAGCAGGAGTTAGAGAGTGCACTGATTGAGAATGTTACGCGGTTTTTGTTGGAGTTGGGGGCGGGGTTTTCGTACTTGGGGCGGCAGTATAAGTTAGAAGTCGGTGGAGATGAGTTTTTCATTGATTTGCTGTTTTATCATGTCCAACTTCATTGTTATTTTGTGATTGAGTTGAAAGCAGTGAAGTTTAAGCCTGAGTTTGCGGGGAAGCTGGGGTTTTATATTTCAGCGGTGGATGGGATTCTGAAGACGGAGCGGGATAATCCGACGATCGGTCTTTTGATTTGTAAGTCTAAGAATGATGTGGTGGTGGAGTATACGCTGCGGGATATTCATAAGCCGATCGGGGTGAGTGAGTATATGATTACTCAAAATTTGCCCGATGAGTTGAAGTCGTCTTTGCCGAGTATTGAGGAGATTGAGGCGGAGTTGGGAGGATACGATGGGTGAGATTTTGGAGAACGCGGGCGATCGCGGCGAACTTGGCGAGGGTGAAGGTGTGCATGGGTGGAGTGAATGCATGTTGGGGGAAATAATTACACTTCAGAGGGGGTTTGACATTACTCAGAAGCATCAAGAACCTGGTGATTATCCAGTTGTTTCATCATCAGGAATCAAGAGCTATCACAACGAGTGGAAAGTTAAAGGTCCTGGTGTAGTAATTGGGCGGAAGGGGACGTTGGGTACAGTATTCTATTTAGACAGAGATTTTTGGCCGCACGATACAACGCTTTGGATAAAAGACTTTCATGGCAATAGCCCTCTATTTATTTCCTATTTTCTAAAAGAGTTTGACTTGGGACTATATGACGTTGGCTCTTCTAATCCAACTTTAAACAGAAACCATGTTCATCTCTTGCCTGCTTCTCTCCCACCCCTTTCCGAACAAAAGGCGATCGCCAACCTACTCAGCAGCCTCGACGACAAAATCGACCTACTGCACCGCCAGAACCAAACCCTCGAAGCGATGGCCGAAACCCTGTTCCGTCAGTGGTTTGTCGAAGAAGCACAGGAGGATTGGGAGGAAGTCAGACTATCTGACATTTGCTCGATTATTACAAAAGGAACAACGCCTACCAGCCTAGGATATCAATTTACTGAATCTGGCATTAATTTCATCAAAGCAGAATCTATCACTGATGAAGGTAATTTTATTACTGATAAATTTGCAAAAATTTCTGAAGAAACTCACCAAATATTAAGACGGTCTATTATTCAATCTGGTGATGTTTTGTGCAGTATTGCTGGAACCATAGGGCGCGTTGCTATTGCTGATAATTCTATTCTTCCCGCAAACACAAATCAAGCAATAGCAATCATACGAGTGAATTATGAAAAATGCTTTTCTGCATTTATATACTTGTTTCTGAAGTCAGAAATCTTTCAAGAAATTATGGATGGAAAGATTGTTCATGCTGTTCAGCCAAATCTAAGCCTTGGTGAAATTGGTAACACCACATTGAAATTGCCACTTTCTAGTGTGTTGCATGAATTTAAAGAAATGATTGAGCCAATATTTGATAGGAAAAGACATAATATCCTTCAAATCCGCACACTCGAAAAACTCCGCGACACCCTATTGCCCAAACTCATGAGTGGTGAAGTGAGGGTAGAACTATGAATACACCGCTATCTCCCACCCTCCTAAAATCCATCAGAAGTACGATCGCCACTGCCCGTGCCCGTGCCCAGCAGAGCGTCAACTTCATCATGATCGAAGCCTACTGGCAAATTGGACAGTCGATCGTCGAAGAACAGCAACAGGGAGCCGATCGCGCCACCTACGGGCAAGCCCTGATTCAATCCCTCAGCGAAAAACTCACAGCCGAATTTGGCAAGGGCTTCAGTGAGCGAAACCTGCGCAGTATGAGAGGGTTCTATCTCACATTTCCAATTTGGCAAACAGTGTCTGCCAAATTGAGCTGGAGCCATTATCTACAAATCCTCAAAGTTGAAGATGAAGACGCCAGACGCTGGTATATAGAAGAATGTGTCGCCTCAAACTGGAGCGTGCGCGCCCTAGAAAGGCAAATCAATACTCATTACTTCGAGCGTCTCCTGCTTTCAAGAGACAAAAAAGCTGTCGCAGAAGAAGCCGACGAAAAAACCAAAGCACTCAAATACACCTCCAAAGACTTTGTCAAAGACCCTTACATTCTGGAATTTCTCAACCTCAAGCAAAACGATCGGCTCTACGAAAGCGACCTAGAACAAGCCCTGATCGAAGAGATCCAAAAGTTCCTCCTAGAACTGGGCCGAGGGTTTGCCTTTGTAGAAAGACAAAAACGGATTACGGTCGAAGACGATCACTTCTATATCGACCTGGTCTTTTACAACTACCTACTCAAATGCTTTGTCCTGATCGACCTTAAAACGGGCAAACTCAGCCATCAAGACGTCGGACAGATGGACATGTACGTCCGCCTCTATGACGAAACCCAAAAAGGTACTGACGACTCCCCCACCGTCGGCATCATCCTATGCAGCGACAAAAATGAAGCCGTCGTCAAATATTCCAGCATCAATAACCAAACCCTATTTGCCGCCAAATACAAACTTTACCTGCCCAGCGAAGAAGAGCTGAAAGAAGAACTGGAAAAAGAGATCGCATTGGTTCAGCTTTCACTCAACGAAACACCACCCAAGGATGAATCTTAAGACTAACGGTACCCAATGTCTGTATCGAACTGCTCTGGAACAAGCTGCCAGACTGGATAGACGACAAACAGCGAAAAACAAAGTAGACTTCCTGCGTGAATCGACTTTTGCGCCCCCCTGCCCCCCAATACTGGGGGGTGCTGACCTCAAAGTCCCCCATTATTGGGGGATTTAGGGGGCTTTCAGAATTCATGCAGGAGCTCTAGTGACTAACTTGATTACAGAATATCGGCAGAATGGCTAGATAGCTAATCACGGTTCAGACGTTCAACAGTGGGTTCTTGTAAAATTGCATAGATGAAAAATTTAAAAGAGCAATCTGTCATTTTTAAAAGAAGCTTCCTTGTATGGTAAGGGTTTCCGCTCTTATAAAGGGGCACACTTTAAAAAAGCTTATGAGAACTTAGCCCACATGGAGGCGCGTTGATATGTCTGGCAAACTCACCGAATCCGCGATCGAAGACTTTGCCATCAAACTATTTGAGCGCCAGGGCTATACTCACCTCTATGCTCCAGACATTGCCCCCGATAGCGAAACCCCAGAACGCAGCCGCTACGACGAAGTATTACTCACTGCACGATTAGAACTGTCCTTACGTCGTATCAATCCCGGTATCGCTCCCGGTGTCTTGCAAACCGCCCTCAAAGAAGTGCAGCGCATCCAGTCTCCTGAGTTGCTCGCCAATAACGAAGCCTTCCATCGTCTGCTCACCGAAGGTGTAAAAGTCAGCTATCAGAAAGACGGAAACGAGCGCGGTAGCCTAGTGTAGCTAATTGACTTTGCCAACCCAGACAACAACGAATTTGTCGTCGCCAATCAGTTCACCGTCATCGAAAACCATCAAAACAAGCGGCCCGATCTTGTACTCTTTGTCAACGGTATCCCGCTCGTAGTCATCGAACTCAAAAACGCTACTGATGAAAACGCGACCCTCAAGGCGGCCTATCAGCAGTTCGAAACCTACAAACAGACCATTCCAAGCCTGTTTACCCCTAACGCTTTTCTCGTAATCTCTGATGGGCTGGAAGCCAAAGCTGGTTCCCTCTCAGCGGGATTATCGCGCTTTATGGCCTGGAAAACCGCCGACGGCAAAACCCAAGCCTCGCCTCTGGCCAGCCAATTGGAAACTCTGATTCAGGGAATGTTGAACAAGGCCACTCTGCTGGATTTGGTGCGCCATTTCATCGTCTTTGAAAAGAGTAAAAAGGAAGACCCCAAAACGGGCATCATCAGCATCAGCACTGTGAAAAAGCTGGCTGCTTATCACCAGTATTACGCCGTCAATGCCGCTATCGCCTCCACTCTGCGCGCAGTAGACATGAGCACAGGCCGCAGTGTAGTCGAAAGCCCAGGCAACTATAACCTGCCCGATGTAGCCCAGCAGCCCAGAGGCGACAAAAAAGCTGGCGTCGTCTGGCACACCCAAGGGTCAGGAAAATCCCTTTCCATGGTGTTTTACACCGGAAAAATCGTACTGGCGCTCGATAACCCGACCGTACTCGTGATTACCGATCGCAACGACTTGGATGCCCAGTTATTCGACACCTTCGCCGCCGCCAAGCAGCTTTTGCGTCAGGAACCAGTGCAGGCAGAAGACCGCGAACAGTTAAAGGATTTGCTCAAAGTAGCCTCTGGCGGAGTCGTCTTCTCCACTATCCAGAAATTTCAGCCCGATGAAGGCAACGTCTATGAGCAATTGTCCGATCGCCGCAATATTGTAGTGATTGCTGACGAAGCCCACCGCACCCAATACGGCTTTGCCGCCAAAACCGTGGATGAGAAAACTGCCAGCGGTGAGATGATCGGCAAAAAAGTCGTCTACGGCTTTGCCAAATACCTGCGCGATGCCCTGCCCCATGCCACCTATCTGGGCTTCACAGGCACACCGATCGAAAAAACCGATGTCAACACTCCGGCAGTGTTCGGTAACTATGTGGATATCTACGACATTGCTCAGGCGGTGGAAGATGGCGCGACGGTGCGGATTTTCTACGAAAGTCGCCTTGCTAAGGTGAGCTTAAGCGATGAAGGTAAAAAGCTGGTCGCCGAACTGGACGCAGAGCTAGAACAAGACGAACTCACCGCCACCCAGCAAGCCAAAGCCAAGTGGACCAAGATGGAGGCGCTGATTGGCAGTGCGCATCGCATTCAGAAGATTGCACAGGATATCATCAGCCATTTTGAGGCGCGGCAGGCGGTCTTTGCAGGCAAGGGCATGGTCGTGAGCCTGTCGCGGCGTATTGCTGCTGAACTGTACGAAGAAATCATCAAACTCAGACCCGAATGGCACGACAACGATTTAACAAAAGGTGCCATCAAGGTCGTGATGACTGCCGCCTCCAGCGATGGACCGCTGCTAGCCAAGCACCATACCACCAAAGAGCAACGGAAGCTGCTTGCCGATCGGATGAAAAACGATGACGATCCGCTCAAGCTGGTGATCGTGCGCGATATGTGGCTGACGGGGTTTGATGCGCCCAGTATGCACACCCTCTATATCGATAAGCCGATGAAAGGCCACAACCTGATGCAGGCAATCGCACGGGTAAACCGAGTTTATAAAGACAAACCCGGCGGACTCGTGGTGGATTATCTAGGAATTGCCTCTGACTTAAAGGAGGCGCTGTCCTTCTATTCCGATGCAGGCGGCAAGGGCGATCCAACCCTAGCGCAGGAACAGGCCGTGGCCTTGATGCTAGAAAAGATCGAGGTGGTTTCCGCCCTCTATCACGGCTTTGCCTATGAAGAATATTTTGCCGCCGACACAGCCCAAAAGCTCTCTCTGATCCTGGCAGCAGAAGAGCACATTCTGGGATTAGAGGACGGACAAAAGCGCTATATCAACGAAGTGATGGCACTCAGTCAGGCATTTGCGATCGCCATTCCCCATGAGCAGGCCCTAGATGCTAAAGACGAAGTGGGCTTTTTCCAAGCGGTGAAAGCTCGCTTGACCAAGTTTGACAGCACGGGCGAAGGCAGCAGCAACGAAGATCTTGAAACCACCATCCGCCAGGTGATCGATCAGGCATTGGTCTCAGAACAGGTGATTGATGTCTTTGACGCGGCAGGTATCAAGAAACCGGATATTTCTATCCTGTCCGATGAGTTTTTGGCCGAGCTGAAAGGATATAAACATAAGAACATTGCCCTAGAAGTGCTAAAAAAACTGCTCAACGACGAGCTGAAAGCCCGCGCCAAAAAGAATCTGGTTCAGAGCAAAACCTTGATGGAAATGCTGGAAAACGCCATCAAGAGATACCAGAACAAGATCCTCACCGCCGCCGAGGTGATGGATGAGCTGATCAAAATCAGTAAGGAGATTGTCGCCTCGGATGACGAAGCCAAGCAGATGGGCTTAAGTGATTTTGAATACGCGTTTTATACGGCGGTTGCCAACAACAACAGTGCGCGTGAGCTCATGCAGCAAGACCAGTTACGAGCACTGGCGGTGGTCCTGACGCAGCGGGTACGCGAGAATGCATCTATCGATTGGACGATCAAGGAAAGCGTGAAAGCCAAGCTGAAAGTGATTGTGAAGCGCACCCTGCGCCAATATGGCTACCCACCCGACATGCAGTTACTGGCCACAGAAACGGTGTTAAAACAAGCCGAAATGATTGCTAATGAACTGGCGGGCTTGTCTTAAGACGTATAACAAGGAACTATATTTCTCATAGCGCGCGCTCCTTGGATAGAACGTTGCCAAATAGGAGGACTATGAATCGGAAGATGTCGCTTTTGCTGGGTTCACTGGCTTCTATCTTGCTAACGGCTCATCCGATGAGAGCGGAAGACCTCAATCCAGCGAAGATGCCGATTAATCACTTTGTGATTTTGTATATGGAGAATCGTTCCTTCGATGGCCTGTACGGTAATTTCCCTGGAGCCAATGGCCTAGCCAATGCGGGCCTAACAGCAAAGCAACGTGACAAAAATGGAGAGCCTTACGAAACCTTACCTCCCGTTCTAGACACCAACCAAAAACCTCCAGCCATTGATTCTCGATTTACTCCTAACTTGCCCAATAGTCCCTTCAATATCGATCAATATGCCTCTGCCGAGATGAAGACAGGGGATATGGTGCACAAGTTCTATCAAGAACAAAGCCAGATTGATGGCGGCAAGATGGATAAATTTGTGGCCTACACCGACGCTGGTGGTTTGGTCATGGGCTATTACGACACCTCAAAGCTCAAGCTCTATCAGCTCGCCAAGCAGTTCACCTTAGCAGACAATTTCTTTCATGGTGCTTTTGGTGGTTCATTCCTCAATCATATTGAGCTGATTACAGGCACGGCTCCTGTTTGGGCCAATGCCCCTCAAGATCTAGTTGCTCAATTAAAGACAGATGGAAGTTTAGAAAAAGATGGTCAATTGACGCCCGATGGCTATGCGGTAAATACGATGCAGCCGACCTACAGCCCTTTTAGGGCAGGAACCCCTACGGAGAAGCGTCTCCCACCACAAACGATGCCCACAATTGGTGAGCGCCTCAGTGAGCGCGGCCTTGCTTGGGCCTGGTATGCAGGGGGCTGGAATGACGCCTTAGCCGGGAAGCCCGACCCTCTGTTCCAGTACCATCACCAACCCTTTGCTTATTTCAAGCAGTATGGAGATAATACTCCGGGAAGAGCTGAGCATCTCAAAGATGAAAAAGATTTCATAGCGGCGATTGAAAATAATACGCTTCCATCCGTAGCTTTTGTTAAACCAATTGGCGAAGATAATCAACATCCAGGCTATGCCAATATCACGCAGGGAGATGCTTGGGCAGCTAAGCTAATTGACAAAATCCAGCATAGCCTGGCCTGGAAAGACACGGCCATCATCGTTACCTATGATGAAAATGGAGGCATGTGGGACCATGTAGCCCCCCCAGTCGTAGACCGATGGGGTCCGGGTTCACGGGTTGCAACCCTAGTTATCTCCCCCTATGCGAAGAAGGGTTTTGTCGACCACACCTTTATGGAGAGCACTTCTATTCTGAAACTGATCGAAAATCGCTACGACTTGCAACCCCTGGGAGAGCGAGATAAAAATGCTCCAAACATGCTCAGTTCATTCGATTTCACTCAGCCTCCAACCAACAAGAACCTCTGCAAGATTTCAGGAAAATTATACGTTAGATGTAGCTAATAAAAATCTGAAGGGCCTAGCTAACTAACTCAACTAGGTCCTTCAGTATTGGAGATTTAGATTTTTCAAACTACCCTCCGTGACTATCTTGGACTGGGCTTGCAGGCTCCTCCATAGTCTCGCATAGTTACCTCTTCAACAGAGTCTGGTTTGGTGTTGCCCTTACGAAGGGTCTTTGCCACTTGGTCTATGGTTGTGACCTCTGCAGCCTCACTACTATACTAACTATAGCTTACGAGTTTTGTGGATGGCTGAGCTAATCGTTGCCAGGAGTCCTAATACAGCCTGAAGAAGCTCTATAGTTCCCAGGAAAGACTACCCGTAAAATTGACTAAGTTTGCCTATTTATCTCAATTTTTAAAGAGACAAAAAAGGGCACTATTAACCTTCCTGAACTAGTTCAAGGCAGACTGCTTTTCCACCACAGCAGGCTCAATCCATGGATTATGGTTCGGCATGAGGGGTCTCAAATCACAGCTCTTCGCTTGATTCCATATTTCCTGTTCCACAAGCCGTGCATCCTGATAGCCCCAGAGTTCAATATCAGGAAGATATTGAGTTCTAGATAGGAGCGTACCCTGACACATCTGGTCTGCAGGAATAGGACCGCTTAGTTCATTTTGTAGGCGTTGGAGAAGCTCTTGCATAATCCAACCTGAAATTCGAGCTTGTTCTGCAGGATAGATGAATCCAAAAAGAACGAGATGGCTAAGTAGTACCCGCCAGTGCGGACCAAAACGATGAAGCAAACGGGGCCAGTTAATCTGCTCACTGCAAGCCCTTAGTAAATGGGCGATATCGGCCCCTTCGTAGTGATTTCGCTCCATGATGAAAGCTTTTGGCCAGAGGATCTCTTCCGGAGCACAGAGCTTGACGGGTATATCTAAAACGTTCTGCTCTACCCCGTGCTCAAACCACATATCATCGACAGGCGTGAGATCATTGCCTGGCCCGAAAATGACATCGATAACATCATCGCCGCAGATAACTCTGCCCAACCATTTTGGGTCGACCAGCTCAGTTTGGTAACCTGCTAGCGTAAGTTCTTCTAAAACTCGATTACAGTCTTGGGGAAGCACAAAAATATCTAAATCTTTTACATTGCGTCTGATCCCTGTGTAGCACTCAAGGGCATAGGTGCCTCCGACCAGAAACGGTACTTGCTGTTTCTGCAAAATAGTAAGAGCATGGCGATAAAAAGTCCAAGCTCTTGAGTAATATTTCGCCTGTGCATCTGGGCCTATAGGGTATATGTTCATATCGGCTTCCTAAAGGGATTTTAAAGTTAACCACTGTCTAGACAGAGTCAGTGGAGGCTATTGATTATTCGGCTGTGATGAATTGCTGAAGAAGTCGCTGGAGAAGAACTTAATTAAACTGAAACTTGCTCTAGTATTTTTATACTAGCCTAAACTTTTAATTTCGTAGTTTCGGAGCTTGGACAACCGCTAAATTTTGTGGCCGTTCAGGATAGGGCTGAATCCATGCTTAAGAAATTAATAATTCCTCTGGCACACTTCCATGCGGGCGAACTAGTATGACATTAGGGGCTTCTACCTACTGTGCTCTGGAGAAATGGTCTACACGGAGACAGTGAGGAGTTAGAAAGGCCCTCCAATTTACCAAACTTAAACCTTAAAATACGGAGGCAGCGACTATGGCAATCGTTCGTTGGGAACCTTTCCGGGAGATGGAAAGCCTACGACGGGACATGGATCGTCTATTTGACCAGCTCATGCCCAGTGGATCCAGTGGCAATGGTGAAACGCTTCGCTTTATGCCCTCAGTAGAAATTGAAGACACTGCGGATGCAATCCATCTCAAACTAGAAATTCCTGGGCTTGAAGCTAAGGATCTAGATATTGAGGTGACAGAAGAATCTGTCGCGGTGAGGGGCGAGCGTAAGTCTGAAGTCAAGACGAAAGAGAAAGGGATGGGACGCTCAGAATTCCGCTATGGTAGATTCGAGCGTTTAATTCCTTTGACAGCCCGAGTTAGGAGCGATGCGGCAAAGGCCGAGTACAAGAATGGCATCCTAATACTCACTTTGCCTAAGGCTGAAGAAGAGAAGCATAAAGTAGTGAAGGTTACAGTGAACTAAGTCCACCCCCTACCCCCTCTCCCCTAACAAGCAGGAGAGGGGTAGAGTCAAATTACACCGCAGAGATGAGCTAGTGCCTGCAACAGATTTCAAAGATTACTATGCAACCCTTGGGGTCAACAAAACAGCCAGTTTTGAGGAAATCAAAAAGGCTTACCGAAAACTGGCTCGCAAGTATCACCCAGACCTCAATCCTGGAAGTAAGCAAGCAGAAACCCGTTTTAAAGAGATTAACGAGGCCAATGAAGTCCTTGGAGATCCGGAGAAGCGGAAAAAATATGACCAGTACGGCCAGTACTGGCAGCAGATGCATGAAGGTCGAGGCCCAGCTGGAGCAGGAATGGGTGGGGCCGATTTTGGACAGTATGGAAATTTTGACGATTTCATCAATGATCTTTTAGGCCGTTTCGGAGGGGTAGGACGAGGAGGCGCTTACCAGCCAGGACGGGGAGGCGCACCCCGTGGAGCCGGAGGATTCGAAGATCTCTTGAGTGGTCTTCGCGGCCAGGCACCTGCTGCTGACACAGAAGCAACGATTACGTTGACCTTCTCAGAAGCCTTTCATGGGGTTCAGAAGCGGCTGAAATTAAACGATGAAAGGATCGATGTTCGCATCCCTGCAGGCGCTAAAGCCGGAAGTCGGGTCCGCGTCAAAGGCAAAGGTCAGCCTAGTCCGTTCGGTCCGCAACGAGGAGACCTCTACCTCACCATTGAGTTAATGCCCCATCCTTTCTTCAGGTTTGAAGGTAATAACCTGGTTTGCGAAGTCCCGATTGCACCGGATGAAGCGGTGTTGGGAACAGAGATCAAAGTGCCTACCCCCGATGGCACCGTCAACCTGAAAATTCCTGCCGGAGTGCGCTCTGGACAATCTTTGCGGCTACAGGGTAAGGGCTGGCCGCGACCTGGTGGCGAGCGAGGCGACCAGATAGTCCGGTTACTACTAGTCACGCCCAAGGATCTCAGTCCTGATGAGCGGGAGTGCTATGAGAAGTTGCGAACTTATCGCAGTTTCAATCCTCGTGCTTCCATAGAACAGACTAGGCTTTGAGAAGACTTGCGGGTGCGGGCCAAGCCGCTTGATGCCCAATCGTATAGAGCCGGGAGGGCATTATTATGAAGCTATGCCCTCATAGCTCAGGGGATAGAGCAGGAGTTTCCTAAACTCTGTGCCCAGGTTCAAGTCCTGGTGGGGGCAAATTATCGCAGCAAGTTTTGGCGAAACCGGGGCGTGAAGATCAAGAACGGCCAGAGGGCAGCCATTGATAGAACTTTACTTTGCTCAAAACTACGTCCTGCTTTCTGCTTGACGTACCAGAAGCCAGCACCGTAAATAGCAATAAGTAGAAACCAAAACATAGACCGTATCCCGATACCTTCTTCTAGGATAGCTAGACTGCGCGGTAAACCGCCAGGATGTATTCAAAATCACATCAGAGCTTTAGTTTTAGTTAGATTGGGACCTTAGCTCGTTATATTGGTAGCTAGATTGTTTTTGCTGTCATCATGAATCTGAGCGATATTAAGCATCCAAATCAACTGAAGAAGCTTTCCATAGCCCAACTCAAAGAATTAGCGCAGCAGATTAGACAAAAGCATTTACACACGGTAGCGACCAGCGGAGGGCACCTAGGGCCGGGCTTAGGCGTTGTAGAACTGACCCTGGGCCTGTATTACACCCTAGACCTCGACCAAGACAAAGTCCTATGGGATGTCGGGCACCAAGCCTATGCGCACAAGATGCTCACCGGACGCTACGACAAGTTTCATACCCTCCGCCAAAAAGATGGCATCGCAGGCTATCTGAAGCGCGCGGAGAGCCGCTTTGACTGTTGGGGGGCAGGCCATGCTTCCACTTCGATTTCTGCAGGCCTAGGGATGGCCCTGGCACGAGATTTCCAAGGCAAAAATTACAAAGTTGCCGCCATCATTGGCGATGGGGCCCTGACAGGGGGAATGGCCCTAGAGGCGCTGAACCATGCCGGACATTTGCAGAGAACCAATCTCTTAGTCGTTCTCAATGACAACGAGATGTCTATCTCTGAAAACGTGGGAGCACTGGCCAGCTACCTAAACCGGATGCGCTTATCGGAACCGATCCGCTTCCTGAGTGAAAACTTTGAAACCCAACTCAAACATTTGCCCCTGGTTGGCCCGACGATGGGACCGGAACTGGAACGGGTCAAAGATTTGCTCAAGTACTACACCGTCGCCCGCTCCAAGGCTGGAGTGGTCTTTGAAGAGCTGGGCTTCACCTACCTGGGGCCTATTGATGGTCACAACCTCCAGGAATTGATTGATACCTTCACCCTAGCCCATACCCTACCGGGTCCTGTATTCGTGCATGTGAATACGATCAAAGGCAAAGGCTACGACAGTGCGGAGAAAGACCAAATTGGCTATCATGCCAAGACCCCATTTGATCTGAGCACCGGCAAGGTCTACCCTGCAGGCAAGCCTACGCCGCCTTCCTATGACAAAGTTTTTGCAGACACTTTGATTGCGATTGCCGAAGAAAGAGCAGATGTGGTGGCGATTACAGCCGCCATGCTTACGGGTACAGGGCTCAATAAGTTCCAAGCCCGTTTTCCCAAGCGTTGCCTGGATGTGGGTATTGCCGAGCAGCATGCCGTGACGATGGCTGCTGGTCTGGCGGCAGAAGGAATGCGTCCCGTAGCCGCTATTTACAGCACTTTCCTCCAGCGGGCCTTTGACCAAATTGTCCACGATGTGGCGATTCAACACCTGCCTGTATTCTTCTGCATAGACCGGGCTGGCGTTGTCGGCGAAGACGGGCCGACCCATCATGGGGTCTTGGATATGGCCTACCTGAGAGCGATCCCTGAAATGGTGGTCATGGCTCCTAAAGATGAAGCTGAACTCCAGCGGATGATTGCCACGGGTATCGACTACACGGATGGTCCGATTGCCGTGCGCTATCCTCGGGGTGCTGGTCACGGGGTGCCGCTGCTAGAGGGAGGATTTGAGCCTTTGCCGATTGGTAAAGGAGAAATTTTACGCACGGGGGATGACCTCCTCCTCGTCGCCGTGGGAGCGATGGTCTACCCCGCTATGCAGGCAGCCCAGTTGCTCAGCGAACATGGGGTCGATTGCACGGTATTCAATGCTCGCTTCGTCAAACCGCTAGACCCAGAGATTGTTCACCTTGCCAAGCAAACGGGTCGGGTCGTGACCCTGGAAGAAGGGACGATTAACGGTGGCTTTGGTTCTGCTGTCCTCGAAGCACTAGCAGCCGAGGAAGTGCTGGTCCCCGTAACGCGCATCGGCATCCCGGATGCCTTTGTCACCCATGCTACCCGCAGTGAACTCCTCAAAGAATTAGGGCTCACAGGAGCCGGGATTGCAGAGCGTGTGCTACAGGTGCTCAATAAGCAGGGCAAGAAAGTAGGGGTTTAGCTAACCAAGTGAAATTTGTTTTTCGATTTGTTTGACCAGGGCCAAAAACTTTGTCATAATCGTTAAGCTTCAAGCGCCTGTAGCTCAGTGGATTAGAGCGACTGACTACGGATCAGTAGGTCCGGGGTTCGAATCCCTGCAGGCGCAAGCTTTAAAATGGACGAACAGTGTTATCAATATATACAAGCTGTGCACTATAGCTTATGTGTATTCAGAGATTGGTGACCTATGAATTCGTCCTTCTGGGGCACTGTAGGCTGAAAATTGAGTCCTAGTAGGAGTATGCCTTACAGTTCCTTTGACACCCTTTCCCTGGGGTCTTTCTTGGAAGCTCTCCCCCTGTACAACTTCAGTTTTACAGGTAAGCCATCCTTTGAAGATATAGCTGCCTATTTTCGGAAATGTCCGAGGACTCCTGGAATTTTAGTTTTTGAAAAAAACAGTGCTGATGAAGCTCTGGTCGCGAACGCAGCTCCAATCGCGCTAGTTTCCCGCCGTCGTTTTCTAGAGTGGCTCTCCTATTGCGAACGGCACCCCGTTCCGCTCTTCAAGATGCTCACCGAGGTTCCAGATTTTTGGGAAGCCTGCCAGCACTTTTTGCAGCTTGAAGGTCATGCGTGTATCGGAGACGGTCTAGTCTATGCGCTCCAACGCCCAGACCGGGAAGCCTATGAACCGATTGTTTTACATACGGACCAAGGAACGCGCCTTCTAGATATGGATGATTTGTTAATTGCCCATGCCCGAGTGAGCTTCAGACAACCAGACCGGAAAGAAACAGGGCCGCTGCAATATGCGGAGGAGCGAGGCCAGTTCTTATTTGCTAAATGTCCTTCTCCTGCTTGGGTCCACGATATTACAACCCTAAAGTTCTTGGCTGTCAATGAAAGTATGGTCACCCACTATGGCCATACCGAAGAAGAATTTTTCAATATGACCCTACGGGATATTCGTCCCTTGGAAAGTTTTCCCAGTTTGCTTCAAGAAAATCCACAAAATACAGAGCAGTATCAGCATTGCAAAAAAGACGGAACCTTACTCTATGTGAGGACTACGTCCATGGCATTTCTCTTTGAAGGGAAACCTGCCAGTTTGGTCGTTGTTCAGGAAATGACCACCGGAGAAAAGATTTCTCAGCCAGAAGAACAGCATCCTGCGCTAGAGCGGGCGAAGCAATTAGAAACCCAAATGGAGGAATTGCGTAAGCTCCATCAGGTTAAAGATGACTTTTTGAGCACGGTGGCCCATGAATTGCGGACTCCTCTAAACAACATAAATTTAGCGATTACGATGCTGAAAACGGCTACGTCTGAGAAGAGTCGCGAACGCTACATGCGCATTTTGCAGGAAGAATGCGCGCACGAGACTACTTTGATCAATGACCTCTTAGATCTTCAGCGGTTGGAAGCAGGAGCAAAGAGGCTGGTGCCAGAGTTGATTCCTCTTCATGATTGGTTGCCTTGTACCATAGAGCCTTTTTATGGTCGGGTACAGCAAGAACAACAGCAGTTGGCCTTGGATATTCAAACGAAACAGCCGCTGATGGCCGACCGGAGTGGTTTAGAGCGGATCATCGTAGAGCTGGTCAATAATGCCTGCAAATATACGCCTGCCGATGGCTTGATTATGGTCTCGGCCAAGGCGGTTGAGCATGGTGATGCTCCCTGGCCTGTAGTAGAGATAAGTGTGCAAAACTCTGGTCCCGGAATCGCCCCTGAGGACTTAGAACGTATCTTTGAGCGGTTTTACCGAGGAGCCAATAGCGAATCCTCCGGGCAGGTCGGCACCGGTCTAGGACTTTCTCTGGTCCAAAGATTGGTAGAACAAATGGGTGGCAAAATCCGGGTTCAAAGCGAAGAGGGACAGACGATTTTTACGGTGACCTTGCCGCTGACGACCTGATATCCATTTTGAATTGCTCGGTCCCATCGTTGCATTTATTTATTGGTTTCGTAGGGGCGCAATGCATTGCGCCCCTACGGGAATGGTGGTTGTACCGAAAAATCAATGGGTTGGACGATTCAAATTCTCCAGATTCCAAATATCGTCAGACGCTGCCATACACAGGAATCACGGCCCCTCGGATATCTTGGGCTGCTTCTGATGCCAAAAAACAGATCACTTGGGCTAGGGATTCTGGCTTTACCCATTTGGCTGCATTTTCGGCTCCCATCGCTGCTCGATTGCTGGGGGTATCGATGACGCTGGGGAGAACGACGTTAGCGGTGATATTGGTTCCTTTGGTTTCATCGGCAATCGCCCTGGTGAGGGCAACTACGCCTGCTTTGGAAGCGGAGTAGGCAGCTAGTTGTGCACCAGGCTCTACTGCCCCTCTAGAGCCGATGGTGACAATGCGGCCATAGCCTTGCGCTAGCATCCGGCCAAGACTATGTTTACAGGCCAGGAACGTGGTGTTCAGGTTCAGGTCTAGGTCTTTTTTCCATTGCTCTAGAGGATATTCGTGGGTTTTGCCCATCGTAAAACCACCGACCAGATGAATGAGAATATCCACTCGTTCCATGGAATTCACCAGACTTTGGACGCTTTGTTCATCACTAAGGTCAGCCTCTACAAACTGTATCCGGCTGAGATCGCTAGGCTGAAGGATACTTTTGAGGCGGTCTACTCCTTTGGCATGGGTATAGGGAATTGTGACCTGCACTCCCTCTTGGGCTAAAACGGTGGGAGTGACGCCTAGACCTAATCCTCCGGCTCCTCCGGTCAGCAATACGTGTTTATTTTTCATGATTAGTTTTAGATTTCTCCCTAAACATATCTGAACGAAATACCTGAGACGAAATGAGGCGTACTATTATGGGCCTGCATCTAACTTCGGCATCCTATGGTTATTGAATCTGTTGCAGACGAAGGACGTACTTTTGAGCCCCATGCTGCATTTGTTCAAAAGGCCCGTATTAGCTCCCAAGAAGAATATAACGCCCTTTATAAGCGCTCCATGGATGATCCCGAAGGATTTTGGGGAGAACTCGCCGCCCAAGAACTTCATTGGTTTAAGCCCTGGGACAAGGTCTTGCAGTGGGAAGAGCCTACCGCCCAGTGGTTTGTCGGAGGTCAACTCAATATTTCCTACAACTGTCTAGACCGACATTTGACAGGACCTCGTCGCCATAAAGCGGCCTTGATTTGGGAAGGAGAGCCTGGGGATTCGGTGACCCTCACCTATGCCCAACTGCATCATCAGGTGTGCCTCTTTGCCAACACCTTGAAAAAACTAGGGGTAGAGAAAGGGGACCGCGTCGCCATTTACCTGCCCCTGATTCCAGAAGCAGCGGTGGCGATGTTGGCCTGCGCCCGCATTGGGGCAGTGCATTCGGTCGTATTTGGGGGCTTTAGCGCCGAATCGCTCAAGGGCAGGCTCCTTGATGCTGGAGTCAAGGTGGTAATTACTGCTGATGGAGGATGGCGTAAGGGCAATATCGTTCCGCTCAAGGCCAATGTAGACCAAGCGATCCAGGGTACGGCGGTGGAATCGGTTCTGGTGGTTCGCCGTACCGCCCAAAAAATTGACTGGCAGGAAGATAGAGATTATTGGTGGCATGAACTGCAAAAAACGGTTTCTGCTGTCTGCCCCGCTGAACCGATGGACAGCGAGGATATGCTTTTTATCCTCTACACCTCAGGGACGACCGGGAAGCCGAAAGGGGTTGTGCACAGCACAGGGGGGTATAACCTCTATACCCATCTAACGAGCCAGTGGCTTTTTGACCTCAAGGATACCGACCTCTACTGGTGTACGGCGGATGTGGGCTGGATTACAGGCCATAGCTATACTGTGTACGGGCCGCTGTCCAATGGAGCAACTACGTTTATGTATGAGGGAGCGCCCAATTCGCCTGATAATGGTCGCTTTTGGCAGCTAATTGAAAAATACGGCATCAATATCCTCTATACGGCACCGACAGCAATTCGGGCCTTTATGAAATGGGGAGAGGAGTGGCCTGACCGCTATGACCTTTCTTCTCTCAGACTTTTGGGCACCGTGGGCGAACCGATTAACCCGGAAGCCTGGATGTGGTACTCCGAGGTAATTGGCGGCGGCCGGGGACCAACGCCTGCGCCGATTGTCGATACGTGGTGGATGACGGAAACGGGTGGCCATATGCTAGCCACGTTCCCTGGTGCGCATACGATGCGTCCAGGCTATGCCGGTTTACCCTTCCCTGGTGTGGAAGCGGATGTAATGGACCGAGAAGGCAATTCAGTGCCCGTGGGAGAAGGGGGCTATTTGGTGATTAAACGTCCCTGGCCTTCAATGATCCGTACGGTCTATGGTGATCCAGAGCGCTATCGTCAGAACTATTGGGGGCAAATCCCTGGTGTATTCTTCAGCGGCGATGGAGCCGTAAAAGGCGAAAACGGATATTTCAAAGTGTTGGGCCGGGTCGATGATGTGCTCAATGTCTCCGGCCACCGCTTAGGCACGATGGAAATCGAATCGGCACTGGTCTCTCATCCGATGGTGGCGGAAGCGGCAGTCGTCGGTAAACCGGATGAAATCAAAGGAGAGTCCATTTGTGCCTACGTCACCCTAAATGAGGCGGATCAAAATCAACCTAAAGAGGCACTGATACAGATACTCAAGAAGCATGTAGCCGCTCAAATTGGAGCGATTGCTCGCCCTGATGAAATTCGCTTTACAGAACAGCTACCAAAAACCCGTTCTGGCAAAATCATGCGTCGACTGCTGCGCTCGATTGCTTCGGGAGAAGAAATTGCTGGCGATATGTCTACGTTGGAAGACCGTTCGGTGCTGGATAAATTGAGGGGAAGTTAGCTCCTCTGTGACTTTTATAGCTACTTCCTTATTTCTCTGGATAGAGGTGACTCTTTAGAAAGCTCTTTAAGGTAAACCCAGAGGGGCAAATTTAGAGCGCCTTATTAAGTCACTACGTAGGAGCTATGAAACAATGACCATGACTCAATCCCATGAATCTTTATTGGAAATCTGCATCCAAAACTGTATGGATTGCCTTCGCGAATGTGAAAACTGTACCACGGCCTGTCTAAGCGGCGAAATGGTAGAGATGATGACGCAATGCATCAAGCTATGCCGCGATTGTGCCGATACGTGCGATTTATGCGTTCGTTTCATGGCACGGAATTCCGACCTGCATGGGCGGATGTGTGAGCTCTGTGCAGAGGCTTGCGAACGCTGTGCCACTGAGTGCGAAAAGCACGACCATGAACACTGCAAACGCTGCGCTCAAGCGTGCCGTCGCTGTGCTGAGTCTTGCCGCCAAATGGCGATGGCAATGGCATAAATCATTGAAAGGTTACTCAAGGTTTGTACTGTCCTGTTTTCCTTTTTACCCAAAGGCTAAGCAGGGCAGAAGTTCGTTGCGTAAATTGACTTTCGCCTCCTGCCCAACTCCTCAGTCCCTGCGGGACAACTCCCTTCGACTCCGCACGTGAGCTTCGCTTACAGGGAGCAATAAGCTTGTTCGTATAGTGTTCTCGCCTCCCCACAGTTCTAACCCTACATCCACAGCTTTCTCTGCCCAGAAAAGGCTCCCCTCAAGGGGAGCTGTCCCGTAGGGACTGAGGGGTTGGAGTGTCCGCATTGATACTAGACTCAGTTCTGGTTCTAAAGCTCTACTCCAATGACCGTTTCTCTTGACAACCTGATGTATACCGATGAAAGTGCTCATCCCCAATTCCATTGGCCTGAGGCCGTTTCACAGGCTCGACGTATTCTGCTGAAGCCCAATGCAGGCTATCCACTAGGACATCCTGTGACGACTCGGGTGACCTTGCTCGCACAGGTGATTGAATCTTTGCGGTCTGTAAATCCCGCCGCAGAAATTCTCGTGCTCGAAGGTTCTACCAGTCAGGGTGAGCAAGCCAGCAATTTCCAGGCTTTAGGCTATGAGGCTTTGGGTGTGAAGCTCTTAGATGCTGAACTACAAGAGCTTCACGCCTATCCGGTCCAGTCTTTTGGACGAACCCCCAATTTCTCAGAGATTTGGGCCCCTAAGCTGCTCAAAGAAGTGGATTTTGCCGTCAGCATCAGTGCCTACAAGCTTTTTCCCAACAATTCCGGTGCTGGGCTGTGGAATGCAAGCCTGACCGTAAAAAACTTTTTTGGGCTTTTACCTCGCGACCGCTATACCTCCGGCAATCCCAAATCCAGAGGACAACTGCATAAACGGGGCTTGCAGCAATCGATCATCGATGTCTACGCAGCCCTTGGCAGCTATTTTCACTACGGCATTGTGGATGCAGAACAGGGATTTAGCAGTACGGGCAATAGCCCCACCAAAGGAACTTCAGGCTATCTGGGCAAGGTTTTCTCCGGCTCCAACCTGGTGGCCTTGGATCGGGCGGCGCTCCAATTTTTTGGTCATGGTCAGCCTGAGTATTTAAACTATCTAGACCTTTCCGGCAGGACATAGAAGTTAGGCGACCAGTCTAGGGTACAAAGCTAACGGTAAGATCTAAAAGCAGCATCTTGGAATCTTTGTGGCTCGCAGTACTTCTACCAAACGTTATGTCTTCCCCTTCACGGCCATTGTCGGGCAGGATGAAATGAAACTTTCCCTTATGCTCAATGTCATTGACCCCAAAATTGGTGGGGTGATGATTATGGGAGACCGGGGAACGGGTAAAACGACTACGATCCGGGCTTTGACCGACCTCCTCCCTGAAATCGAAATAGTCACCGATTGTCCTTTTAGCTCTCATCCCACGGATAGAGACCTGATGAGTGATGGGGTGCGGGAACGTAAAGAGAAAGGTGAAACACTGCCCATAGGCCGTCGTCAAGTACTGATGGTAGACCTCCCTCTAGGCGCGACAGAAGACCGGGTATGCGGCACGATTGATATTGAAAAAGCCCTCTCTGAAGGGGTAAAAGCTTTTGAACCAGGACTTCTTGCCAAGGCCAACCGAGGCATCCTCTACGTGGATGAGGTCAACCTGCTCGATGACCACTTGGTGGATGTCCTTTTAGACTCCGCCGCTTCTGGCTGGAATACCGTAGAACGGGAAGGCATCTCCATCCGCCATCCCGCCCGTTTTGTCTTAGTCGGTTCCGGCAACCCAGAAGAAGGCGAACTCCGTCCCCAACTGCTCGACCGTTTTGGGATGCACGCTGAAATCCGGACAGTGAAAGACCCAAAAATGCGGGTCCAGATTGTTCGTCAGCGCACAGAGTTTGACCAAGACCCTGCTCAATTTATGAAAGCGCATACCAAAGAACAAAAAGAACTGCAGAAGCGTTTGGTAGAAGCCCAGAAGAATTTGAATCTGGTCTATATCGCTCCAGAGTTGGAAGTGAAGATTTCTCAAGTCTGTTCTGAGCTAGATGTTGATGGTCTGAGAGGCGATATCGTCACCAATCGGGCTGCCAAAGCTTTAGCCAGTTTAGAAGGCCGCAAAGAAGTCACCGTGAACGATATTGGGCGCGTGATTGTCCTTTGTTTGCGTCACCGTTTGCGTAAAGACCCCTTGGAAACGATTGACACTGGCTACAAAGTCGAACGGGTCTTCCGTCGTGTCTTTGACGTTGCCGATGAAGATGCGGCCTAAAAACCTAAAGAAGTACCCAAGGCTCGACTACGGGCGTACCCTAAAGCAAACGTTGGCACCACAACGACTAGGGAAATTCCTGTCAGCCAGCCATGGTTGCTCCCAAGACTAAAGGCTAAAGCAGCCCAGGCAAAGACAGAGATAGCTTCAAGCACGCTCAGGAATACATCCGCCGACTGACTGGTTTTTCTTTGTCTCCCAAACAGGTCTGCCATCGGAATCGGACGCGCATTCCAGAGGCGCAGCATCGCAGAACAGGTGGTGGCACTTAAGAAGATAACGAGCGGAATCAGCCAAGGTGCTCCTTGAACGATCAGGACCAGGAAGAGCGGAGAGAGCAGGACCCACGGAGGAATTAAGGCGGCCAGCAACTTGAGGCGACGGATATTTTTGCCCGGCACCGGAGAGGACTTCAGCAGGTCAGAGGCTTCTTCTCCAGCAGCACAAATCCCTGTAAGCGTCATCGTCAACTGACTTCCCACCAACACCGAGACCAACGGCAAAACGGTGGTGAGGCCAGCAATTCCACTCCCTCCACTATCTCTTGCGACGACGAACAAGAGCGGTATGAAAAACAGGAGTTGTAAAAAGGTTTGCGAGAGGAGGTAGGGATTGCGGCCAATGATGCGCCATTCTTTGAAGAGCAGGATGCGGGTGAAACCTTGCCTAAAGTGAACTGCCTGCGTGGAGTATGCTGGCGCCCGTTTAGCCGTGACCGACTGCTGCGTACCCTGCACAAAGCTTCGATGCAGGATCTCAATCGTTAACCAGGCCAAAGCGCTGCTAAAGAGGATGGTCAAGAGGACAGAAAGAGGGTCTAAGAAGATAGTCCGAGCGGGGAACCAAACTAGACTGTCTGGGCCGAGTGGGCCTCCTTCGACGAACAGGGGACGCAGCGGTGCAGTCCACGTTCCTATATTTTGGCTGCTCGTTTGGGACAGATTGGTTAGCTGAACGGCGACAAACAGCAGCGTGGACAAGACAGCGGTGAGGACCTGCGCAAAAGTACGTGCCCGCCTAGCCCCCAGAAAACGGACAAGCCAGAGCACCAGCAGCATGGCAAGACTCGTGGCCGTCAGGGATAAACCGATCAACGCCGGATAGATTCCTAAAAGCTTGGGGATTCCCACAAGCACCACCAGCAGGCTGAAAGGAACCACCAGCAGGCTAAATCCAAGGAAAACCTCAATCACCACACTTAGCCAGCGACTGGCAAAGATCACTTTGCTGGAAACAGGAGAGGATACCAATAAATCCAGGTCGCCTCGGTCAAACAGGGCTACGAGGCTGCGCTCCATAGCGATATAGAAGGCATAGAGAAAGCTGCCGATCCAGGCAATAACCGCAATCCAGAGTACGCCCACGGGCGGGGTCGTGTTCAGGAAGACTTCGCGCACCTCACTCAAAGCATCCCAAAGCACACTTAGTACGGCAAGGCCCCCGAGGGCAAGACTTGCCACTCCTAAAAAAATCCACAGGGGCTGACTAGATCTCCAGCTCTGGCTGAGGTCACGCCACCATAGCCGTAGCTCATGTTGAATCAGCCAGGGGAATGTGCCAACCTTCATACTTGCTGCTCGACCTCTTGCGCCCCCAGGTCCTGCTTCTCGGTCAATTCCAGAAAAACAGTTTCGAGCGTACCGCCCGTTTCTCCACTCCTTGCCCTGAGCTGGTCCAGCGTTCCCTCTGCAACCAGTTGACCATGATTGATAATGCCAATGCGCTGGGCCATGCGTTCGGCAATTTCCATGATGTGGGTGGTCAGAATAATCGTGTTGCCTTGCCGGGTATAGTCTGACAGCATATCTTTGACCAGTCTTGCGGCGGAGGCATCCAGTCCCGTCAGGGGCTCGTCCAAGATAATCATTTTCGGTTGATGAATAAAAGCCCCGGCCAGCGCCAGTTTTTGTTTCATGCCCCTAGAATAAGTCTCGATGAAATCCCCGCGCACCTGCCAGAGGTCCAGCTTTTTGAGGAGGTCTTGGGCATAGCGTTCGGCCTGAGCGGCAGGAGTACTCCATAGACCAGCGACAAATTCTAAATATTCCAAAGGGCGCAGTTTGCTGTAGAGCATCGGTTCATCCGGCAAGTAGGCCAAAGACTGTTTAGCGAGCTGTGGCGTTTTGGTAACACTGTGCCCAAAGACCAAAGCATCTCCACCATCAGCTTGTGCTAGCCCAGCGACTATCCGTAGCGTGGTCGTTTTGCCTGCCCCATTGGGACCGAGCAGAGCATAGAACTCACCTTGCTCAATCTGCAAACTCAGATGGTTTACCGCTATATGGTCGCCATAGCGTTTGCAAAGAGAAATCAGTTCCAACGCTGGCTCCATAACTTCTACTCGCCTTTTATCATGGTCTTCATCCTAGCAAGCGTATTTTCTTAGAGCGGAGCTGCAGAACTTTAGTATGAACATCTACAGGAAATCGGGTAGAAAGGGATCCTAACCGTTACACTGGCGCTCCATGTCAAGTTCAACCAACGTAGAAGGATTCGAGACTCCAAGCAGGCCAGCGGCGCTCCCTCGCATTACGCTGCTGACAATGTTCCGTTTGGGCCTATTTCAGATGGGCTTGGGAACGATGTCCATCTTGACGTTGGGCGTACTGAACCGGATCTTGATTGACCAGAATCTCTTGGCTATTCCCGCCACCATTGCTGGGGGCGCTCTGGCCATGTACCAACTGATTGCCCCTGTCCGAGTTTGGTTTGGCCAAATGTCTGATTCCAAGACGATCTTTGGCTATCACCGCACAGGCTATGTCTGGATTGGCTCAGCCTTCTTTGCTGTCTGCTCATTTTCAGCCGTGCAGGTAATCTGGCAGCTAGCCAATCATTTGGGCTTGATGGAACCCTCTCGTGGAGCCTGGGTTTGGACTACAGAATCTATCGGTTGGGTGGGACTAATGGCGCTTATGTTCGCCCTCTATGGCCTTGGTATCAGCTGCAGCTCCACCCCCTTTGCAGCACTTCTCGTCGACATTTCCGATGAAGATGACCGCCCGAAATTGGTCGGGATCGTCTGGTCGATGCTGATGGTCGGCATTGTATTGGGAGCTGTAGTCAGTGGCCGTCTCTTGAATGGGGTCACCTTAGAGACCCTTCAAGCTTCTATTAATCGCCTCTTTATCATCGTTCCAGGGACAGTCTTTTTGCTGGGGATAATTGCTACTTTTGGGGTGGAGAAAAAGTATTCACGCTATACGACGCGCTCTGTTCTGGTAGACCGAGAAGACAAAATCACCCTCGGCACGGCTCTAAGCGTGCTGACCGCTAGCCGCCAAACAGGCATCTTTTTCAGCTTTTTGATGTTGATGACCCTGAGCCTATTCATGCAGCAACCGATTCTGGAACCCTATGCCGGAGAAGTTTTTGGAATGACCGTTTCTCAGAGCACGCAGCTAAATGCCTTTTGGGGAACGGGGACGCTGATTGGCATGGCGGCCACTGGATTTTTGATTGTGCCTCGCTTAGGTAAACAAAAAACCGCTGCCCTCGGCTGTCTTTTGGTCGCTTTTTGCTTTGGTTTGGTGCTGTTGGCAGGATTTAGCAAAGCCCCAGCGCTACTTCAGACGGCCATGGTCCTCCTAGGACTTGGTTTTGGCGTAACGACTAACGCTGCGGTGAGCTTAATGCTAGACCTCACCGCTCCAGAAACAGCAGGGACCTTCATTGGAGCTTGGGGATTGGCCCAGGCTATGGCTCAGGCTCTAGCGACTATTGCTGGAGGCGCTCTGCTGGATCTAGGCCGCAAACTGTTTACCGAGCCTGTTCTCGCCTATGGTCTAGTCTTTACTCTGGAAGCCGTGGGACTCATTCTCGCCATCTTTATCCTGCGCCAAGTCAATGTCGCCGAATTCCGCACCAATACGCGTCAGGCGATTAATAAGGTTTTTGCCCAGGGACTTGATTAACCCCCGCGCAAGAGAAAGCATATCGCTCCATAGTCTAGTCCCCCCACCCTCCGGGAAGGCTCCGCCTACAAGGGGGGAAGCGAGGGGGGGTCTGTATCGGCAGGGGAAGCGTGGGGGATCTTGCAGCGAATACGGTCTATTATTCTGAAAATCATCTAGTTTTCGATTTCTATCTTGCGACAGAGAGATAGCGCACTTGGAATAGCTAAGCTGCTTGTAGTCAATCCAAACGCAGAATAGCGTGAGAACAATACTATGGCACAGGAATTAAGCGGCAAAAAAGTTGCCATTTTAGTAGAAAATGCTTTTGAGCAAGTAGAGATGACTCAGCCTAGACAGGCACTAGAACAGGCTGGCGCTCAGACCCATCTAATTTCACCGCAAAAAGACAAAGTACAGGGTTGGAATCATTTTGACAAAGGCGATGAATTCTCTGTTGACCTGCAGCTAGAGAATGCCAACCCCAATGACTACGATGCACTTCTGCTTCCAGGCGGAGTAGCCAATCCTGACCAATTGCGCATCAATCCTAAAGCCGTACAGTTCGTTAAATCTTTTTTCGAAGCAGGTAAACCTGTTGCTGCTATCTGCCATGCGTTGTGGATTTTAGCTGAAGCGGATGTTGTTAAAGGACGCACTATTACGTCTTGGCCTTCACTGAAAACCGACTTGAAAAATGCGGGAGCCAACTGGGTCGACCGTGAAGTAGTGGTAGATATGGGTTTAGTTACTAGCCGTAAACCAAGCGATATTCCCGCCTTCAATCGCAAAATAGTGGAAGAATTTGCCGAAGATCGACACGCACAATAGCACCTTTCCCCCTTACACTAAAGTTTCCAATCTTATCCTTGCCATGCAAACCCTAGGCAAGAGAAAGCATATCGCTCCATAGTCTAGTCCCTCTCAAGGGCAGGGCTGATTCATACTCCTGAGTCTTGAACCCCTCAGGCCCTACGGGCCAGCTCCCCTTAAGGGGAGCCTCCTCTGGGGGCAGAAAGATAGTTTGGATTTGGGTGCAAACACTACCCAAGCGATAGTCCACGCTATCTACTGCTTGGATGCCTAA
>JBBRSB010000036.1:0-45728 GCA_038245785.1 Gloeobacterales cyanobacterium
CTGAGATGGTAATGGGCATTCCTCGCAGTGGGTAGTGCTGGGAAGTCTTCTGCTCTGTCTCACAAGGAACAATCCGAGCAACTGGAATGCCATTCCGAGTAATGACAATTTCAGCTTGCGTAGCAGTCACCTCATCAAGTAGCGCTGTAAGAGTGCCATCTGTCTCTTGGATAGTGAGGTATTTCATCCCGCCCAATTCTCAACCATTGCTTCACGCCCTTATTTCAGCTGGATTAACTATTCAGGGAAAGCTCTTCAAAAGCGGCATCGTTGGCGTTGGGGACAGACATTATCGTGACTTTGTGCTCACATCATCAGGGTACCCGATAGTTTGAGCCGTATTATCTAAGCGACCGAATTCTAGCCTAGACATCTTCAGCCTCTATTAGGTGACGAATAGGTGACGAAACCTAGGCAATCCACTTTACACTTGGGTGACTAAATCTTCCCTCGATGGCATGGTTTGTTCGTGGGGAGCGCCTGATATCGACTGGCTAAGGAGGAGGATTCTCTAGGGCTATCTGTCCGTGTCCTGTGTTAAATTCCTACGAGGTTATCTAGAGAATAAGGTTTTGTTGTTATGCTAGGGCTTGAGGGCAAGTAGTTAAAGTCAAATGGGTGGTCCGTCCCGTGGATATTTTAATTAAGTCAACGAAAGATTTTGAGAGAGATCTTAAGGAGCTGAACGAAACCGAGAGAGCAGAAGCTATTGAAGCAATCAACCATTGCGCTAGCCTCTTCCCAACCCATAAAGCCGATGTGTATCTTAAGCTGCTTTCTCCATCCCAGCCTTTATCTCTTATTAACGATTACGAATCTTCGCTCTATAACCTACGAGTTGCTCAAAATTTAGAAGTAGTTTTGGCCGTTGACGAAGATCCTATTTTTGGACAAGTTGTCTTTACTCTTTTTCGAGCAGTCAAACACGATAACCTCGATGAAGCGTACAAGAGTGTGGCAGAGTCCTTATATCAAGGGCTACTTCACCACAATCGAGAAACTGCCCAGATCTCGTAAGCTTGTTTATGGCACAAACCCTTACTCTCTGCGATGAATATGGCATTATTTACGAAGCCATGAAAACTTTGCCAGACAACGAGCTCAAGATTGATTTTCTTGAAGCCTTGGCAGAGCTTGAAGACAAAGAGTGTCACAGAACAAGAAAATTTCCAAAAACGAGACTGTATAGGATAAGCGGGGTGAAGCAGGCAATTTATCGTGCTGATATTAATAAAGTCTCAGGTTGGCGAATCCACGTCCAATACATCAATGGGCAAATTCACCTCAAGGACATTATTGAGGGGCAAAGACACGATGATGTAATTCAGGTTATTAAATCTAAAAAATCACGATACGAATGACCCTCAATCTTGCCTAGCGTAGGGTTTATAGTACTCCTCTTCCCTAGTCCCGTCTTAACCTATATTGGGCCGCGCCATTATGAGTTTGGTAGTTTCAGATGACCTCATAAAAGCAAGTGGCTTATCAGAATGCGAATTATTGCTGGAAATTGTGCTTATGCTTTTCCAACAAGACAAAATTAGTTTGGGGAAAGCTAGTGAGTTGATGGGGATGCACCGGATGGAATTTCAAAAACTGCTTGACGATCGAGGAATTTGTGTTCACTACGATGTAGCTGAATTCCAACAGGACCTTAAAACCTTGCGAGAAGCAGGTTGGTAATGACCATCGCAATACTTCGCCAATCTCGAATCTGGCGAAGGTTGGGCGGCTAAATTTGATGAAGTTCTATAGTTTCATCTCAGTTCCTCGGCGTGATCCTTATTGCTTCGTTGACCTTATTGGAAAGATTATTTGGTTCTCTGTGTATTTACAGGTAAAACCTGAATCACCACGATAATTGCGGCATCCCCAAAAATCTCTGGAGTTGACAAGATTGCTCTGTATAACGACAGGAGGGAAAGCTATTGCACCCAACAAAGGTGCTACTGTTCTTGCCCTTTTTCAGAATGAGGTTACCTGTCTTGCATTTTGGACAGACCACACCACCAAACGAATCGGCGCTTCAAAATTACATTGCTTCTACTCGCTGAGTGTAGCGACTTCCCCAAGAAGCAGATAGCTGAAGGCTCCAAGACTTAAGGTGCAAAATAGCCTCGACTCTCTTCTGAGCAACTTCTGCAGGCATCGCGTTCAAGCGAGCACGCTCATGTAGCTTACTAAGGGCGAGCTTTTCAAACGCGGCATTGTTGGCGTTAGGGACAGACATTATCGTGATTCTATGTTCACATAATTAGCGTATCCGATAGATTGGGCTGTCATGAGCCCCACGCCTAAAAACAGATGTAGCTAGCACCGATAAGTTGCTATGTGACAGTGGATGACAGTTAAGAGGCTCAAAGTGGGAATACTGCCTTATATCAGAGCAGATATCTCCTAGTGAACAGGTAATCATGCAACCGCAGCCACTCGATTCCGGTCTGGACATCTTCAACCTCCGGGACGAAGTGATTGGAGACTATCGGAACTACATCAAGAGCTTCCTCAAAATTCGGGATGAGCGGGTTGATTCCTTTGTCCAGGAAGAACTTGAGCGCGGGGAGCTGTGGCCTGCTCCCCTGATTCAAATGAATCCCTCCTACAAAGAGGGTGAGAATGTCGCAGCATTAGTACAGCAAGGGGTGTTGCATCCAGCGTGCACAAACTACTTTGCCAAGGATGGAGTCCCTTACACCTTTCGTTATCACCAAGTTCAAGCCTTTTTAGCCGCCCAGCGTCGTGAATCCTATGTCCTGACTACGGGCACAGGTTCAGGCAAGAGCATGACCTATGTGGTGCCAATTATCGACGATATCCTGCGAAATCCTCAAATCCAGGGGGTCCGAGCGATTCTGGTCTATCCGATGAATGCGCTCATCAACTCCCAAAAAGAAGAATTCGACAAATTTCTCAAGACTGTTCCAGGCTCCCCCATTCGCGTTGAACAGTACACCGGACAAGAGAGCCTCGCTAAGAAAAGTGCAATCCAGGAGAATCCGCCCCAGATTTTGCTCACCAATTACGTGATGCTGGAGCTGATGCTCAGCCGCACCCACGAAAACAAGCTGGTAGAGTCCCCCAATCTAAACTTTCTCATCCTGGATGAACTCCATACCTATCGAGGTCGTCAGGGAGCCGATGTCGCCCTTCTGGTTCGCAAACTGCGTCAGCGCTGTGGTCAAGACTTTCTCTGTATTGGCACAAGCGCTACTATGTCCACCGAAGGAAGCCGAGAGAATCGGCGGCAAACCGTCGCTGGAGTGGCCAGCAAGCTCTTTGGGGTTGAAGTAGAACCAAACAACGTTATCGATGAAACGTTGAAACGCTCCATTCAGCGTCCAGATCCCACCGTTGAAGAGTTAATGGCAGTTATAGTCACCCCTTTTCCTCCAGTAGATGAACAAACTAAGGCAGCTTTTTTGAAGCATCCTTTGGCAGCCTGGATGGAACAGGCTTTTGGCCTTAAGGATGAAGAGGGTTTCTTGGTCCGGCGCGTGCCTATTTCTCTCAAAGAGGGTGCCGTTCAGTTAGCGCTAATTACAGGAGGAGAAGAAGAGTCCTGCTTGGAGAAGCTCAAACAGATGTTCCTCTGGGGAAGCCGCACCAAGGGATTAGCCTTCCGGTTGCACCAGTTTGTTTCTCAAGGCGGAAGTGTCTATGCCACCATCGAAGCGCAAGAGAATCGTTTCCTGACTTTAGAAGGCCAGTACACCACAACAGATGACCGCCTGCTCTATCCTCTGGTGTTCTGTCGAGAATGTGGTCAGGACTACTACGCGGTGAGCTATAACAGCGAGCAGCAAGTAGTCAATCCGCTCATCCCCACAGCCCTTGACGCGAATGAGGATGGTACTGATATCCATGAAGGTTACCTGACGCTGGATGAACCCGATTTATGGAGTGAGAACGAAGAAGACCGTCTTCCTGATAACTGGTTCAAAGAACTCAAGAAGCTAGGGCGTGTACCCAAAAAAGAATATGTGGAATTCATCCCCCAGCGGCTTCAGATTTTGCCCGATGGACAAGTTACGTCCTCCATCCTGAAGGGCAAAACCTGCTGGTTTATCAAAAAGCCGTTTCTCACCTGTCTGAATTGTGGTGTTGTTCACGATAAGCGCAAGAAGGAGTTCACCAAATTATCCCGCCTCAGCAGTGAAGGACGGAGCACCGCCACGACACTCCTTTGTCTATCCACCGTCAATCGCCTGAAGACCAGCGGGGCAGTCCTACCCCAAGCCCAGAAGATTCTTAGCTTTACCGATAACCGCCAGGATGCCTCCCTGCAAGCAGGTCACTTCAATGACTTTGTGCAAACGAGTCTATTGCGTCTGGCCTTAAATGGAGCCCTTCAGATCCATGGACAGCTTACCCATACCCAGTTGGCTAAACGGGTGGTTGAGCAGATGGGAGTCAGCCAAGAGAGCTATGCCAAACAGCTTTCAGCCTATGACGGTCCCGGCAAACGTCGCAACGAAAAGGTCTTTCAGCAGTTAATTGAATATCGCCTCTACGAAGACCTGCGTAAGGGCTGGCGATTGGTACAACCGAACTTGGAACAGTGCGGGTTGCTAAAGATTGACTATGACGGCTTAGAGAATGTTTGCCAGGACGAGCGACTTTGGCAAGCTCATCCTCACGGGCTCCTGTTGAGAGCTACGCACCTAGAGCGATTAACAGTCGTTAGAGCATTTCTAGATCAGCTTAGAAAAGACCTCGTGATCGATGCCGACTTAATACAGCCGGATCAGATAGAACAATTGAAAAGGGAAGTAAGCCAGGCGATTAAAGATCCTTGGGCTTTCGATCCCTATGAGCTACCGCACCAAGCGCGATGGGCCGCTTTGGATGGCGACAGCAAAGATACGGTCAAACTCACGTCTCGCAGTAAGATTGGTCGATTTTTGCGCTCTGAGCGGGCTTGGCCCTGGCTCACTCAGCCTATCGCTGAAACAGACTACGATGCCCTGATCCGAGCCTTGGTCCTTGCTTTAGCCGATGCCGGATTTTTGATTCAACAAAAGAATCAGGTCAAACTACGGATAGATGCCATGATTTGGCACGCTGCGAAAGCAAACCACATTACGCCCGACCCGATGACCTCTCGCCGCCTACAGGGTAGCGAAGATGCAAAACTTGAAGTGAATCGCTTCTTTCAAGATTTCTATAGTCAGGGATGCGACCGTATCCAGAACATGGAAGGTCGAGAGCACACAGGACAAGTGAGCAATGACCGACGCAAAGAGAGAGAAACTCAGTTTCGCGAAGGCCGATTAGCGACTCTATTCTGCTCTCCGACAATGGAGTTGGGCATTGACATCTCAGACCTCAACGTTGTCCATATGCGAAACGCACCGCCTAACCCGGCAAACTATGCCCAGCGTAGCGGTCGGGCTGGACGCAGCGGTCAAGCAGCCTTGGTGCTGACCTACGCCGCTGTCGGCAGTGGCCATGACCAGTATTTCTTTAAGCGACAAGACCAGATGGTAGCTGGGGTTGTTGTTCCTCCCAAGCTAGAGCTAGGCAACCAGGATTTAGTTAAAGCCCATGTTCATTCCCTATGGTTAGCGCACACGGGGGTCTATCTAGACCACTCCATGAACCAGATTTTGGATCTGGACACTGAAGGATACCCACTGAAAACAAGCGTCCGAGATGCCCTCCAACTATCTCCGGTCACGCTGCAAAAATGCTTTCAGGCTGCCCAGCAAATTCTTGCCGATTCCTTCTGCCAGACAGACCTAAACCACACAAGTTGGTACACGCCCCATTGGCTCAAAGATGCTTTAGAAAATGCGCTAAACAGCTTTGATAAAGCCTGTGGTCGTTGGCGAGAACTTTACCAGGACGCAAGTATCCAGCTTGAGAAAGCGCGTCAGGCCATTGACCGTTCTGCAAAAGGAATGGTTTCTCAGGAAGAGCGCAACCAGGCTGAGAATCTGGAACGGGAGTCTCGCCGACAAATCGATTTACTGGTAGGCCAGAGTAAAGGGCAGAATCAATCTCAGCTTGAGTTCTATCCCTATCGCTATTTCGCGGCTGAAGGCTTCCTGCCCGGATACAATTTCCCTCGTTTGCCTGTACGGGCTTATATTTCCGCAGGGGAGCAAAGCGAATTTATTACCCGTCCGCGTGCAGTAGCCATTCGCGAGTTTGCCCCTGGCAATATCGTTTACTTCGAGGGCAATAAGTTCCAAATTAGTAAAACCCGAATTCCGGTTCGAGGCATTGATGAAAACTACCAAAGGGTTGCAGTCTGTCATACCTGTGGCTATTTTCATACAGGCGATGACTGGCAACGGGAAATATGTGAAAATTGCGGGTCTCAACTGGGAGCAGGGAAAGATGGTACACCTGCTAAGCTCAGTCGGGTTTTATCCATGGATACGCTGTTAACTCGTCGTCGGGAGAGGATTACCTGTGACGAAGAAGAACGACTGAAGTACGGCTACAACGTTACAACCCACTTCCGTTTTGATAAGCAAAAGCAGGAGATAGCAACGGTTGTGGCTGAGGACGGCACCCCCCTGCTCAAGCTGACCTATGGGGATACCGCCAACATCTGGCGGATTAATCGTGGACCCCGCAATAGTGAAGAGCGTGGCTTCAAGCTAGACACCGCAACAGGAGTTTGGGGAGAGCCTCGCCAAGCGCAAGACCTGTCCCAGTCCTCATCAACCGTACAGAATGAAGTGCATCTAATGGTGAGTGACACCAGCAACGTCCTGCTCATCGAGCCTCTGGACATCCCACAACAAGGTACAGAAGCTTTCTTAGCGAGCTTCCAATATGTCTTGGAGCGCTCTATTCAAGCGGCTTATAAATTAGAAGAGTCCGAACTGGCTTCAGAACGGCTGGGGGAAGGTAAGCACCTTCTATTTTGGGAAGCGGCTGAAGGAGGTGCTGGAGTCCTCTCGCAAATTTTGGAAAATCCCCAGTCCTTTCAGCGCTTAGCAGAAGAGGCCATGGATATTTGCCACTTCCCCCATGGCAAAGAGAGCTGTGCCAAAGCGTGCTACGAGTGCCTGCTCTCCTACCGGAATCAGTTCGACCATCCTCTGTTAGACCGGAATGTCGTCCGCCCCTACCTTATGCAACTCACAACCAGCACTCTTAAACGTCATAGCCAAGGCATATCCCGTGAGGAGCAATATCACCGTTTAAGAGCACAAACAGACCCCAACTCGACCTTCGAGAGAGAATTTTTAGATGAACTATACAAGCAAGGTATAAAACTCCCAGATTCAACCCAAGAGCTAATCACAGAGGTTAGTTTAAAGCCTGATTTTGTCTATAAAACAGAGAAGATTGCCATCTTCTGTGATGGTTCAGTCCACGACCATCCTGAGAAAAAAGAAAAGGACCGAATTGAAAGAGAAAATCTGAAATACTCAGCCGGATACCACGTCTTAGTCTTCCGCTACGACGAAGATTGGCGAGCAAAGCTGACCGTTCTTTCTTCAATTTAGGCACAATACAATGTTGCTAGAGCCATCCTCCTTATCACCTCCTCAACTGGAGCCGCACATGCAGACCACAACCCTCTATGACCAAGACTTCTACGCCTGGACTCAGCGCCAGGTAGAGCTACTGAAAGCGGGACAGTGGGAGCAAGTCGATATTGAGAACTTGATTGAGGAGATTGAGTCCTTAGGTAAGCAACAACGCCAAGAGTTACGCAATCGTCTCGGAGTACTCCTGGGGCATCTCCTCAAGTGGCGCTATCAACCCGAAGCCCGATCAAGAAGTTGGACCGCAACCATTCGGGAACAGCGTCAGAAGATTCAAGACCATCTCGAAGAAAACCCCAGCCTGAAATCCTATCTCCCCGAGGCCATCAGTAAAGCTTACAAATATGGGTTGGCCTTGGTTGAACGGGAAACCCCGATAGAGATGAAGAGACTTCCCCCAACCTGTCCCTTTTCTATCTCGGAAATTTTCGAGGAACCAGTGGAACTAGATTAGTTTCGGGGAGCAATCGCTACTTCGGCTGCCCTTTCCTCTAAATAAAGGTTTGAGCTGACGAGAACATACTCCTCATCAAGTTTTCATGTCACACTAAGCCCATTTTGGGATTGATCAACGATACTCCAGAGAATATTCCCCAAGAAGGTATGACCGATGTGCATCCAATTTGGGCGGGAGATTAGTGGCGACCTCAGCATCGCTGAGTCCCGTGAGTGGTTGGTCACCAATGGCATCGGCGGTTACGCCTCTGGAACCGTCGCTGGGCTGCTGACTCGTCGCTATCACGGCTTACTAATCGCAGCCTTAAATCCACCCCTGGGACGCACTTTGTTGCTGACTAAGTTGGATGAAACGGTCTTCTATGGAGAACAGACTTACGCTCTGTCATGTAACCGCTGGGCCGATGGCACCGTCAGTCCCCATGGCTATCAGCACCTGGAACATTTCTCCTTGGAAGGAACTATCCCCGTTTGGCGTTTTGCCTGTGCCGATGCCCTCTTGGAAAAACGAGTCTGGATGCAACAGGGAGCCAATACGACCTATGTTCAATACACCCTGAGCCGGGCCACCCTACCACTGAAACTGACGCTCAAAGCACTGGTTAACTATCGCGATTACCACGGCAGTACCCAGGGTGATGGCTGGCAAATGACTGCTGAGCCTGTTAAACAAGGAATTCAGGTAACGGCCTATCCTGGAGCCTTGCCCTTCTATCTACTCAGTGACCGCGATCAGGCTAGTCCTGTTCACGACTGGTATAAAGGTTTTGACTTGGCCGAAGAGCATTTCCGTGGCCTGAGCGACCGGGAAGACCATCTGCACATCGCCACTTTTGAAACCACGCTCAATCCGGGAGAATCGCTCACTTTGGTTGCCAGTACGGAATCGCAACCCAAATTGAATGGTGAGGAAGCACTCAAAGTTCGTCACACGCAAGAGCAAAAGTTAATCAATGTCGGGAAAGCGAATCGACCAGACAACCATAAAAATACCCCGACCTGGATCAATCACTTATTGCTGGCTGCGGACCAATTCATTGTGGACCGCCCTTTGCCGGGTGAGCCTAGTGGTAAAACGATCATTGCTGGTTATCCTTGGTTTGGCGACTGGGGCCGTGACACGATGATTAGCCTACCTGGTTTGACGATTGCCACAGGACGTCCAGAAGTTGCTCGCTCTGTGCTTAAGACCTTCGCGCAGTATGTAGACCAGGGCATGTTGCCGAATCGCTTCCCCGATGCAGGAGAGGTCCCAGAATATAACACGGTGGATGCCACCCTTTGGTACTTTGAAGCCATTCGTGCTTACTACACGGCAACAAAAGATGCAGAGCTACTAAGCGAACTCTTCCCAGTCCTGGCGGAGATCATCGATTGGCATGTTCGTGGCACCCGCTACAAGATCCGCCTCGATGCCAGCGATGGTTTGCTCTATGCCGGAGAAGCAGGCGTTCAGCTGACCTGGATGGACGCGAAAGTAGGCGATTGGGTCGTTACCCCGCGTATCGGTAAACCGATTGAGGTGAATGCGCTTTGGTATAAAGCTTTATGCATCATGGAAACGTTTGCCCGCCAGCTTGGCAAGCCCTATTTAGTCTATGAAGAACTTGCTGAACGGGCTTTAGCTGGTTTTAGCCGTTTTTGGAATGAACAGACCGGATATTGCTATGACGTGCTCGATGGTCCTGATGGGGATGATGCTTCGTTGCGGCCCAATCAAATTTTTGCGGTGTCGTTGTTTGGGGCGGGGGCACGTCAAGCCGTGCCCCTACATCCCCAACAACAACGGGGGGTGGTGGATGTCTGTGGACGGATACTGCTGACTTCTCATGGGTTGCGTTCGCTCTCGCCGGATCATCCTCAATACCAAGGGCACTATGGCGGTAACCAACTTCAGCGAGATGGGGCCTATCACCAGGGAACCGTCTGGGGCTGGTTGCTGGGACCTTTTGCGCTGGCCCACCTGCAGGTTTATGGCAATCCGGCTCAAGCCCGTCAGTTTTTAGAGCCTATGGCCAACCATCTCTATGCCCACGGCCTAGGCAATCTCAGCGAAATCTTTGACGGGGATGCCCCGATGATGCCACGGGGCTGTATTGCCCAAGCCTGGACGGTAGCAGAGGTGCTCCGGGCCTGGTTCGCAACGGAGGACTCCTAAAATTTCATATGTACAGATACTTATCTCTTTCTAATCATGGCCTAAGGGCCACTTCAGTGTGAAGATTCATACTCCAAATAGTCCACCATGCCAACCAGCTAGGATGCTTTTTAGCCAAGAGGGAGATGCATTATGGCAACCACAACAGCGGAAGAACAAAGGTTAGAAGAAGCCCTCACCCACAAAGCGCACTGGCGCAGGTGGGGACCCTACTTGAGTGAACGGCAATGGGGAACAGTGCGCGAAGACTATAGCCCCTATGGAAGCGCCTGGGATTATTTCAGCCATGACCAAGCCCGTTCTCGTGCTTATCGTTGGGGTGAAGATGGAATCGCTGGCATTTCTGATAACCATCAACATCTCTGTTTTGCCCTCGTTCTCTGGAATGGGGAAGACCCGATTTTGAAAGAGCGACTCTTTGGGCTAACGGGCAGTGAAGGGAATCACGGAGAAGATGTCAAAGAATATTACTTTTACCTGGACAATACGCCGACCCATTCCTATATGAAAGTGCTCTATAAATATCCGTATAAAGCATTTCCTTATTCCCAATTAGTTGAAGAGAGTAACCATAGAGACCGCCAAGCGCCAGAATTTGAACTCTTAGACACAGGTGTATTTGAAGAAAACCGCTACTTTGATGTGTTTGTTGAATATGCCAAGCATTCTGCTGAAGATATTCTGATTCAAATAAAAGTCATTAACCGAGGACCAGAAGCAAAGACTTTGCACGTTCTACCTACGCTCTGGTTTCGCAATACGTGGTCTTGGAACGGAGATACAAACAAACCATCACTTCGTACTATCCAGTCAAGCAATGGCTCAAACATCATCGAAGCAGCTCATCCAACCTTGGGAATAAGGTGGTTATATTGTCAGGGTGAAGCGGAATATCTATTCACCGAGAATGAAACCAATAGCGCAAGAGTATTTGGCTATCCTAATGCTTCAACCTACGTCAAAGATGGAATTAATGATTACATCGTTCAGGGTCGAAAAGAGGCTGTTAATCCGGGCAGGACGGGTACTAAAGCGGCAGCTGATTGCACGCTAACGGTCGGTGTCGGTGAAACTAAAATAATTCGGCTGCGACTGAGTGATACTCCTGCGCTAGAAGAACCATTTGGCAACGAATTTGATGCTGTTTTTAACCTCCGCCAACAGGAAGCCGATGAGTTTTATCAACGGATTACGCCTTTCCCCCTCAGCGAAGATATGCGCAATGTACAGCGGCAGGCATTCGCTGGCATGCTTTGGAGCAAGCAGTTCTATCACTACGTTGTAGAAGATTGGCTGAAGGGCGATCCGGCTGCCCCAACTCCGCCACCAGAAAGAAAACGGGGCCGGAATCGGGAGTGGGTCCATCTCTATAACGAGGATATTCTCTCGATGCCCGACAAGTGGGAATATCCCTGGTTTGCGGCCTGGGATCTAGCTTTCCACACGATCACCTTAGCGATGATTGATCCGGACTTTGCCAAGTATCAATTGGATGTGCTGACGCGGGAATGGTACATGCATCCCAATGGTCAGATTCCCGCCTATGAGTGGGCCTTTGGGGATGTAAATCCTCCGGTTCATGCCTGGGCCACCTGGCGTGTTTATAAGATTGAGCAAAAGATGCACGGCCAGGGAGACCGTCAGTTCTTGGAGCGGGTATTTCAGAAGTTGATGCTCAACTTCACCTGGTGGGTAAACCGTAAAGATGTAGAAGGGAATAACGTCTTTCAGGGCGGGTTTTTAGGGTTAGATAACATCGGCGTCTTCGACCGGAGTGCGGCTCTGCCCACGGGGGGCCATATTGACCAGTCCGATGGCACCAGTTGGATGGGGATGTATTGCCTAAATATGCTGGCAATTGCTCTGGAACTTGCCAAAACGAACCCTGTTTATGAAGACATTGCCACCAAATTCTTCGAGCATTTCCTCTATATCGCCGATGCGATGAACCACATTGGTGAAGGCGAAGCCAATTTGTGGAACGACGAAGATGGCTTCTACTATGACGTTCTGCATCTGCCAGAGCGACAGATTGAACTGAAAGTGCGCTCCATGGTCGGGCTGATTCCCTTATTTGCCGTTGAAACGATTGAACCAGAAACCTTACGTCAACTGCCAGCCTTTAAAAAACGGACAGAATGGTTTATTCAGAATCGTCCTGACCTGACCCAGAATATTGCCTGTATGAAAACAGAGGGGGTGGGTGAGCGAAGATTACTGGCTATTGTTTATCGAGACAAGCTGCGGCGCATTCTACAAAAAATGCTAGATGAAACTGAATTTTTTGGACCCTATGGTATCCGGGCTATATCTAGATTCCATGCCGAACATCCCTATATTTTTAACGTCGATGGCGCTCAATTCCGGGTGGACTATGAACCGTCTGAATCCAGCAGTGGTTTGTTTGGAGGCAACTCTAATTGGCGTGGTCCTGTCTGGTTTCCGGTCAATTTCCTGCTCATTGAATCTCTGCAAAAGTTTTACTATTATCTCGGCGATGATTTCAAAGTGGAATGTCCTACAGGTTCCGGTCAAATGATGAATCTATGGGAAGTTGCTGCTGAACTGTCTCAACGGCTCATCCGAATTTTCTTACAAAATCCAGCGGGTCAACGTCCCGTTTATGGCAGCAGCGAAAAGTTCCAAACCGATCCTTACTGGCGAGATTTAGTTCTCTTCTATGAATATTTCCACGGGGACAATGGCGCGGGCATTGGGGCCAGTCATCAAACGGGATGGACAGGTTTAGTGGCCAAACTGATTCAGCAATTTGGTGAGTATGAACCCCAACATAAGGCCCCCAAGTTGGTAGATTTTTCGGCCACTAGAGCTCCTGCGTGAATCTTGCAAGATAATACCAGATGATATTTATCCATTTTGAAAAAAACGGTTTTGCATGTCAAAACACAAACCATTGGAACGTTTTTGCCGATGGTATAGTGGCATTTTCGGCGTTCGTAGGGGCGATTTGCAAATCGCCTCTACGACGTTGGTGGTTTGATGCCACAATCCTGTGCGCCGGGTTCGGCATGATTATCCATTCACCTAAATAATCATATAGATAATATTTTGATAACCATCTTTGCGATTCACACATATGTGGGCAAACATTGATTCATGCAGGAGGTCTACTAAATGAATTTTACAATTTGCTTGAGGACTGAATAACTTTGACTTTATCGAACGTATAGCATTGTGAGTGCCCATGAACCAAGCGAGTGTCCCAGAGCGACATCCTATCAGCACCCAAAGAATTCTGGCCTATGGCTGTGAACTGTTAGGCATGGCCTTGATTATCTTCAATGCGCTCGCTTGGGCCTGTTGGAATTTCGGAGCTGGCTCTCCGGTTGTTCAGTCAGTTCCTGACCGCAGTGTGCGATTGGTCTTGCAAGCTATTTGTATTGCAACGGGATCTGCGATCGTTGTCTACTCACCCTTCGGTAAACGAGCTGGCGGACATCTCAATCCAGCCGTGACATTGGGCTTTTGGCTCTTGAATAAAATCTCAATCCGAGATGCCTTTATTTATATCCTGATGCAGTTTTTAGGTGCATTTGTGGGCTCGCAGCTGGTGTGGCTAAGTTTTCCTGTCTTAGCGCACAGTATTCGTGGGGGTGCCACGGCCTTGGATCAGGGCATCAGTCCAGCACTCGGCTTTGGACTAGAGTTGAGCATGACCTTTCTGTTGATGTTTATTATTCTGGTTACAGTTAATTCGGCCTGGATGCGCTGGACAGGCGTGATTGCTTCAACGGTCTTTGCTTTGCTATACGCTAATGCTGCTAGGTTTACAGGAGCTAGTTTGAATCCGGCGCGGTCCTTGGCCCCTGCAGTCCTCGCTATGTTCTGGCAAAACCAGTGGATTTATTGGATTGCTCCCCCCTTGGGGGCGGCTCTGGCGGTACTTCTCTATCGCCAGGGAATTATCGGTACGGGCAAGTCATACTGCTGCAAGCTCTACCATACCTCCGATATTCCCTGCCATCACACTCGTTGCGGTTACCGTGACCCCGCGAATATTGATGATTTTTCTCGAACGAGAAGCCCGTAAATGGAAGATCTGTTTAAACTATGGACAGCTTATTTGGCCTTGGGCGTAGAAGCTAGTGCTGGGATAATTATTGGGCTGGCAGCTATTGAAGCAACGTATAAGGCCTTGTTGCTGTTTTTTTCACGGCGAGGTGCTCCTGAAGATTTGCCAGAGAACGTGAAGGAAGATATTCGATTGCAATTTGGCCGCTGGCTGTCGCTAGGACTCGAATTTGAATTGGGTGCAGATATTTTACGCACAGCCATCTCACCCACCTGGAATGAGATTGGACAGTTGGCGGCGATTGTTGTCTTGCGGACCGCCCTAAATTTCTTCTTGCAACTGGAAATCGACAAAGCTGCCAAGAGAAAGCTCTAAACTGCATAAGCTGGCAAGTAAATCCTCCAGTAAATAGATTGGGCTATCCTAGTATTAAAGAAATTCCCGGTGTGGTGGAGTCTGTCAGGCTGGCGGATCACTAAAATCGCCCAGCCTACCGGGGCCACTTAACGGGAGTGAACTATGTTTTTTCCGCTTATCGCTGCAGGTTCAGTGGGCGAACTTCCCCCTGGCCTTCTCACCCTTGGGCAGCTTTTGTCCAGTCTTCTTATCATCTATGTGGCCAGCAAAATGGGTGGGGAACTCGCCCTGCGCCTCAAACAACCTGCCGTTCTGGGCGAACTGCTGGCGGGGGTAGCCGTCGGCGTCTCTGGCTTGCATCTCATTGACCCAACGCAGCCCGTGCTCCTCCTGTTGGCCCAGGTCGGGGTTACCCTGTTGCTCTTTGAAATTGGCTTGGAGTCGGACCTCCGTTCCTTGCTCAAACTTGGTCCGCAGGCACTAGCAGTTGCCTTGGTGGGAATGGCTTTGCCCTTCGCCCTGGGCTACGGTGTCATGAAATTTACAGGAGCCTCAGAGCTTTTGGCCGTCTTCGTCGGGGCCACCGCGACAGCCACGAGCATCGGCATCAGTGCGAAGGTCCTTTCAGAGCTGGGATACCTCCAACGACCTGAAGGCCAGATCATCTTAGGAGCAGCGGTAATCGATGACATCCTGGGGGTAGTTATCCTTTCGGTGGTGGCCGGTATTGCCAAGGGCGGCAGTCTGGAGTGGGGCGAAGTAGCACGGATTGTCTTTTCCTCACTTGGGTTTTTAGTTGGTGCTATCGTAGTTGGCAACTGGTTTATGCCCTACTTTTTGAAGGTTGTAGAATGGCTACGCACCCGTGGTGACTTACTCACGGCCTCGCTAATCTTTGCCTTTGCCCTTGCTTGGATAGCAGAACAGGTAGGCTCTGCCGCAATTATTGGTGCTTTTGCTGCCGGACTGGTTCTAGCTGAGACAGATAAACGTCATGACTTGGAGCACCAGCTGCGTCCCGTCACTGATTTCTTCCTGCCAGTCTTCTTCATTACCGTTGGCGCTGGCGTCAATTTAGCGCTCCTGGCTAACCAGCAGGCTCTGTTCTTAGCACTTGCCCTTAGTGCAACAGCCGTGCTGGGAAAACTAGTCTGTGGTTGGGCTGCTTTTAGAACTCCAGTCAATAAATGGGTGATTGGAGCAGGAATGATCCCACGTGGGGAGGTTGGTCTGGTTTTTGCCAGTGTCGGGCTGTCTACAGGAGTCCTTACCGGGATTAACCACAGCGCTGTGGTAATCATGGTCATACTTACCACCTTCTTGGGTCCGCTGCTGTTGAGTCTGATGCTTCGCAGTAAGTCTGTGAGTGAGCCAATGGTTGAAGAGACAACTGTAAAGTCCGTTGATTAGCTAAAATGCGCTGGCGATAATTACAAGTGGCTGTAGGGGGAAATAGAAGGGAGAAAGCGCACCTCTGAAAATTCGCAATCCAAGAGCAGATAAATTCAGCATGAAACTACGGAACAGGGTATTGACGCCGGATGTGCTTTTCCTCATACCTTTGTTCTCCAAGCAAAATTCTTGGTTGTGGCAACCCCGCTCAAAATTGAAGAGCTCTGTATCAGCCATGATTGACCCAAGGTGATGGGCAAAGTTTTCCAACTCTTCCATATCGCGTTCAGTGAACTGGTGGGATTGGAACGTGCCGAAGTGCAGAACCCCGATTATGTCTTGATTGACGAGCAATGGGATGCCGACGAGTGATCGCAGACCTTTCTGGCGCAAAACTGGGCTAAAGACCTCCGCTCCTGAGAGATCGTTGACTATCATCGGCTTCCTACTTGCGGCAATACTACCAGCTATACCCTGCCCAATGGGAATACGAATCTGTTGTACAATCTCCTCCTCTAGACCGATGGTGGCGTATACTGCTAAATTTTGTCGATTCTCAGCAGGCAACAGAAGGGTGACAGTGTCTAAGGATTTGTATTCTCGTAGCCACAAGAGCAAATTTTGCAAGTAAGGGTCAAACTCGCTTTTCTTGATGTTCTGCTCCCCACTTAAAAGCACATACCAACCTTTATAGGTTCGTAAACCCAAGCAATTTCTCCAAAACATTTGGTAATCTCTCCAATGCAAGGTTTTACTCCTTTATTCATCCTGAGATTTAAAGAAGATCGAGGACTGGCGATCCGGATCCGATCGTGCCAATTGGAAGTACTTTACCACACCTCGAAATTGACTTTTCACTGTTTCCATTGTTCGGGTGTCGTCTCAGACACCACTTCTAGAGCATCCTTCAGAGGCATTCGTCCATCGTCGTCTGGGTTAGTTAAGTTCTTCTCCAAAATTCGCGCATCTATTGGACCTTATTAAAGGGGCCGGTCACGCCTAGTTTGTGCAGTTATTGAGAAATTGAGAACACACTCATACTTTTGTGCTCCCAATTTTTAATCAGGAGCTATACATCTACTCAGCAAAAACTCATTTTTCTCACAAGTACTCCTACTAGAGTAAACGAGAGAGTATTTAATCAACTTGGAAGAGAGGCTACAACCATCTACGGTTGTAGGTTGTTGAGGTGTTCAGTGAATTCTGTGGTGAATCGACTAAAAGCTGCAGTCAAGATGATGCCAGAAAGAATTAGTCTTTCTTCTCTTCAATCTCGGCTCATCTTTGGAAACACCACTATTTTTATTCTTGGGCTAGGGAGTCTTGTTCTATGGCTGGACTGGGAAACAAGACCGTTATTCATGGCTACACAGCAACAGGAAATTGTTCTTGATTCCGCTAAGTTGTTGGCTATTCTGCAAAGTTTGAAGCTGGTGAGCCTCTTGTCGCTAACGACGGTAACACTTATCAGTATCCTATTTATCCAATATGTACTGTTTCCCCTGTACCAGGTGATTCAACAAATGCAGAACCCTATCCATGCTTTGAGTGCGAACCCAATCAATCGTGCTCCTTGTGAGGTTAGACAACTAATCGAGCGGTGGAACCATCAGTTGGTATACGTCTCTGAAATCAAAGAGCAGCAGAAACAGTTTATCGGTGGTGCAGCCCATGAGTTGCGCACTCCTATGAGCCTGGTTTATGGTTACTTGCAGCGAGCTAGTCGACGAAATCAGAACTTGACTGATGATCAGCAAGAAGCGCTAGAAATGGCTGCTGCTGAAGCTAAACGCATGACACAAGTTCTGCAAGAATTACTGATTCTTGCACGGGCTGACCGAGGAAACATGCCCCTCCATCCAGAATCTCTGAAACTCAATGATCTGTTGCTAGAAATAGCGAGCATGGCTGAAAAGTTTGAACAGCGCACTATCCGGATAGAAGCAGACGCAACGCTGATTACGGTTAAGGCTGACCGTAGACACTTAGTGCAGGTCTTGAACAGACTGCTTGATAATGCAGTCAGATATTCACCTGCTGATAAACCTATTACGCTGAGACTCAAATGCACGGATGATAAGGCCATTATTCAGGTTTGCGATAGCGGAGGCGCTGACTTATCCGTTGGGGGACAGGGAATTCCAGGTGCGCAACAAGCACGAATTTTTGAACCCTTTTATCGGGTTGATCCTTCCCGAACTCGCTCAACGGGAGGCGTTGGTTTGGGACTATCTATTGTTAGGGCTCTGGTGGAAAACATGGGTGGATCGGTTACAGTCCAGTCAAAGCCTGATCAAGGCAGTACCTTTACGCTGACCTTGCCTGCTCTAGGAGATGCATCATGACAGCCCATATCCTCCTGGTTGAAGATGAAGTCAAACTGGCTCGCTTTCTGGAGCTGGAACTGAGTAGCGAAGGCTATCGGATCAGTGTCGCTCATGATGGTATCGAGGGGCTAACACTCGCTCGCGAGTCATCTCCTGATTTAGCGGTTCTAGATTGGATGCTGCCAAGGTTGACCGGAGTAGAAGTCTGTCGTCGGCTACGAGCAACCGGAAGTAAGATACCGATTATTTTGCTAACGGCCAAAGATGAAGTAGGCGACCGAGTAGCAGGTTTGGATGCTGGAGCAGACGACTATGTGGTCAAACCGTTCAGTATTGAGGAGCTGCTCGCCAGAATCCGTGCTCATCTGCGGCGAAACCATGAACCTGATGCGGATTTGCTGCAGTTTGAAGATTTAAGTCTCCATCGCCGCACCCGCGAGGTATTTCGAGAGAAGCGAGGAATTGATTTAACGGCTAAAGAATTTGACCTTTTGGAATATCTACTCAGCCATCCTCGACAAGTAATTACGCGGGAGCAAATTTTAGAAAAGGTCTGGGGATACGACTTTATGGGTGATTCCAATATTATCGAGGTCTATATCCGCTATCTACGTCTCAAGATGGAAGAACAGAATGAAAAGCGCTTGATTCATACGGTGCGTGGTGTCGGCTATGCTTTGCGGGAGTAGTTTTCATGACTACCAAACTCCTGGTCGGTGATTGCTTTCCTGATTTTGAATTACCCAATCACCAGAACGAAACGATACAGCTCTCCCATCTCTCTCAGCCCAGCCTTATGGACCAAAAGTTGGGGTTTTTGGATGGTTATCCCCTGATCCTCGTCTTCTATCGTGGTTTCTTCTGTCCTCGTGATCGCCAACAATTTCGTCAGCTTGTGCAATTTCAAGATGAGCTAGCGGTCAACTATGGCAAGCTCGCCGTGGTTAGTGCAGATCCACCGATTGTGCAAGCGGCTTTTCGAGCGGGTCTAGGGGCACAGTGGCAATTTTTGTCCGATGAACAGCGAGCGATCATTAAACAGATCAACATCCTGGATGAAACCGAAGGCGAGTACGCTTATCGTGCTCAACCCTACACCTTCGTATTGCAACCGGATCTGACCATCTACAAAATCTACAACGGTTGGTTCTTTGTCGGACGACCGACCATTGAAGAACTAAGGCTGGATCTGCGGGCCATTATGGAAACCCAGTCTAATTATCGCTATGAGGCGTACAATACCCCGGCCGTGAAGCAAATCCGGATTCCCCAACAAGAGTGGGCAGATGGTTCTTCACCATTGGGTGCCAGTGGCTTACCCGTCGGTCAGGGCATTGTAGGCTGGTTCGATCTCCAGTCCGGTAACGGAATGATTCTCAGAGATGGAACGAAGGATCAGATATTTTTCAATTTCACTGCCATTCCCGGTGAAGGTTACCGCACACTGCAAGCAGGTACATCCGTAAACTTTGAGATTGTTGAAAGCAAAGCGGGTTTAACAGCCCGCAATGTTCAAAAACAATGAAGGTCTTACCTGCTCACGGATAAATGCCAGGAATATTGAGCCGAATTCGATAGATTCCCGTTTGGGCGGCTAGGTAGAGTGTTTTACCATCTGCATCACCCCAGGCCAGATTGTGGGGATGTTCAGAACCGACGATTGTCCCCAGATGCTTGCCTTCCGGGGATAAAATCCACAAACCACCTGGCCCCGAAACATACACATTGCCTTTCTGATCGACCTTGATCCCATCGATTGCATCCTCGCCCGGTGCCTTCGTCATGTCGTAGAACACTTTGCCCTTGGACAACGTGCCATCGGCATTAACCTCATAGCGCATCACTACTTTATAGTACTCATCCCAATCCCCCACATATAGGTACTTTTCATCCGGAGAAAACGCGAGGCCATTAGGACCGCTTAGCTCTTTGGTGAGCAATTGCAACTTGTCCTTGAACAGACGAAATACACCACTGTAGGGTAGTTCCTTTCGTGGATCTTTGTCGGACTGGGGCAATCCAAAGGGCGGATCGGTGAAGTAGAGGGCACCGTCTGATTTGTAGACTAGATCATTGGGGCTGTTAAGGCGCTTACCCTCGTAGCGGTTAGCCAGCACCGTCAAAACACCATTCTTTTCCAGACGGGTAATACGCCGATTGCCATGCTCGTTGATCGTCAGCCGACCCTCTTTGTCCAAGGTGAGGCCATTTGATCCGGGCTGTTTATAGGCACCAATGTCTAGGCCCGCATAGCCGCTTTTGGTGCGAAACACCGAGACTTGCCCTTCGGGAGACCAGCGATAAATGGTGTTAGCGTTAGGGTCACTGAACAGCAGATAACCGCCATCCCGCACCCAGACTGGCCCCTCTGTAAACTGGAAGCCACTGGCAAGCTTTTCGATTCTGGCATTGGGGGGCACGATCGCATCCAACGCTGGATCTAGACGAATAATTTTGCCCCCGGCATCCGGCTGGATTTTGCCAACAGCCCCTGGTTTGTAAAAATCCAACGTAGCCGAGCGAATCCAGATGAAGTTACTAGGTGGGCTAGAGAGGGGGCCATTTGCACCAAAGACGGCGAGCTGAAACTTTTGTCCCGGTTTAACATTGCGCCCTACTATCACTCGATTGGGTGCGTTATAGCCTTTGATTAAATTGCCTCCCGTTTGTCCTAAAACCAAGGGAAGCTGCCCATTCACCCAGACTTCGGCATAGTCGTCTACAACAATTTCAAAGACAACATCAGATCCCGTAGGGTCAAAGTTGCCTAGTTTTTGGGGAATAGTGACGTTGAGCCGATACCAGTTGAAGCAGAGTTTGCCCGTGCAACGGCGTTGATCCAGGGTGTCAGGCGCAATCGTTTCCCATTGCGAGTCATCAAAGTTCGCTACTCCAGCTTGGGGTGTTACATCGTAGGTTTTATTGGGGGAACCAGATGCTTTGCGGTCTGCTCCGGGATTGCGGAAATCGACTTCGACGATTTTGGCATCGCTATAGCGCCATTGCCCTTTGACTGAGGTAGTTCCTTCAGGGGTTACGAGATTGACAACCGCCGTCGGATTGACCGCTGGTGCATCCTGGGTGATTTGAGCATTCGCTTTCAATCCTGGAACCGTCAGCGTAAGGAGGGTTGAAAGCAATAGAGCTTCAATTTGATGTTTCATAACGATTCTCCCTTTAAGGCTGCTTGAGCGCATTGGCTCCAGCAAGGGCAATGTCCTCATCCTGTTGAGCGCTCGCCGTGCCGCTCACCCCGACGGCCCCGACAATTTGCCCATCCACTTCAATCAGCACTCCTCCCTGGAGCGGGGTAAAGTCTGGCATAGTCACCAGGGCCGTCCGACCTTTATTAATGGAATTTTCAAAGAAACTGGTGGGGTGTTTGAAGATGGCTGCAGTGCGGGCTTTGCCGATAGAGACATTGGCACCAGCAGCAAACGTGTTATCCAGGCGCTCCATCAGCATCAGGTTGCCGCCATCATCGACAACGGCGATGGCACCTCCTGGTGCGTTTTTACTCTTAGCCGCCGCTTCTGCGGCAGTAATTACCTGCTTTGCGCCTTCCAGGGTGAGTGCTTTCTTGTTGACGACCTGAGCCTGAACCGTAGCAGCGATGGTTGAAAAGACCATAGCCAGTAGTACAGTAGCGCGAATTAATTTTTTCATCGGTTATTTCTCTGGATAAATCGTGACCCGCATCACTTTGCTCGTGTCAAAATTAGGCTGATCTTTGACCACTTGCACTACGCCATTCTCGACGGGGCCTGTATTGGGAGCTTTCTGACGCGGTCCCTGGTTCGGTCCAATCCCAGGTTCTTCATCAACTTCTGTACCGGCATTCCAAAGCAGAATTTGAGAGGTAACATCACCGCTGATTGGTTTGCCCTCCGCATCAAATAAGGCAATGCCTGCTTCATCGGGGGCATAGAACCAGTCGTTGGATTGTCCAAACATGGTGTCCAAGGAAAACCGTTGTCCTGGAGTGGCGCTGACCGTAAACTCGAAGATTTGACCAGGGCGGATTCCGCCTACTTTTGCCGCTCCCACTGCCGTATTAAACACTGCGCTAGAGCGAACCTCCTGCTGGTTCTGGAGTGATTTCGCCAACGGGGTTGGGTCACCGTCTTCGGCGATCGCCTCTACCCCTAGGTTTCGATCTTTCTGCTCAACGCTAAACAGAGGAGCGTTTTGGGTGTGGATTAACCAAACGCCCGGTGAAAAGTCCAGTGTCCATTTCGTTCCATTGGAGGCTGTAAATCCATCTTTCGTGGAGATGTTCTCGATCCGAATTTTGAATTGGGTAACCTGTGATTGTGCTGTTTGTGATTCAGTTGTTTTGGGAAGCAGAGGGCCTCCTTTGGAGAATCCGGCAGTTTGTGTGCCGATCACCACTGCGATCACTAAAGCTGCACCCATAGCCGATTTACGGAACTGCATAATCAATCTCCTTAAACATTTTGAGTAATTAGCTATCAGCCTTTTTTATGGGAATTTACTTTTCCCGAAGGTGTGCTGAACTTAACTATGATTAAAAACCAGCGACCTTAGACTGACCTGATAGCGAAAGTTGGGCTAAATAAGGCTTTCCTGAAAGAAAGATGAGAATCAAAAATTGATGGCGGTCTCTATTAGTTTTTGGTAAGAGCAACACACTGTTTCAGATTTAGCTTAAGGATCAGGATTTTTTTGCCGCTGGGGGCCAATTTATAAGCCAAAGTTCCGCCTCCAGCACCTGTGCCGATGATAATGAGGTCATAATGATCAGTAGCCATATTGTTTCTCCAACGGATTGAGGGACAAATTTGATCGTTTGTTGAGAAAATAGAAATCGAACGGTAGAGGTTTAAAACCCTTGAATATCTCTCTAAAGCCTGAGCATGAGCGCTTTATTCAATCGCAAATTGAGACAGGAAAATATACAAGCCCAGATGAAGTAATTAACGAAGCGTTCAAGGTGCTAGCAGAACGAGAACATCATCTAAAAGAACTCCGTCAGCAAATTGCTATTGGGACTGAACAGATTGCCAACGGAAAGGTCACCGACGGCGAGATAGTGTTTGCAAGGTTACTCTCCTAGAGAGAATGGAATCGATATTGCCCGTGTGGTCAGTGGATATCGTGATTTAGAAGCATTGTTTTAGTTCCTCGAACGTCATCTGAACGGATTAAAGCTCAAGAACCACACTGGAGGTTTTAGGCTTAGAAATGCAGATCAGCACTGAACCATCGGCGATCGCAGCAGTAGGTTCTTCCTGATACTCCACCTCCCCCTCCAGGATTTTGCACATACAGGTGCCGCAAATGCCCTGGCGACAACTGTAGGCAGGGTTCAGATCGTTAGCTTCGGCAAACTCCAAAATGCTGTCATAACCCGATTGCCAGGTCAGCGTTTTAGCAGACTTCGCAAAGACGATCTCAGTCCCCTCAGACACTTCCGAAGCCAGAGGGATACTTTCAAACGTCATAGTCCGCACTTTCATGAATAACTCAAAAAACACGCGATCGTCAGGAACGCCCCAGGCCCTAAGTCCTTCCCTAAGCGATTGTAAAAAAGGAGGCGAACCGCATAGGAAGAACTCCGCCTCCTGCGTGACCAACGTTTGGATCAAGGCTGTATCGATGTACCCAGTACTTTGGAAATGGCCTTCATCCTCAGGCTGGGGGCGACTATAGGCAAAATGAATTCGCAGGTTAGGGTTCTGCTCGGCAAGTGCCAATACCTCGTCCCGGAAGGCATGATATCGACCCTCTCGGGCTCCATGCAAAAAATAGAGGGGCCGATCAGGGTTGAGACGGCTGCAGGCTTTCGCCATGCTGATCATCGGTGTAATTCCAACGCCATTGCTGACCAATACGGCGGGTATCGATTTGCGGATATCAAGCACAAATTTGCCGCTGGGCGGTTTGGCTGGAATCACCGAGCCTTCGTGGACGAAATCGTACATGAAGTTTGAGGAGAGTCCTGGCGGTACATCCTGGCCCCTGGGGGCAGGTTCACGCTTAATCGATAGCCGATAGTAGTCGCAGGGTTCAGGATAGTCGGATAGCGAGTAGGTGCGAATAATAGACTTTACCTGTCCAGGAATATCCAGCTTGATCGTTAAATATTGCCCTGGCTGAAAGTTTGGAATTTCGCCGCCGTCTTCAGGCTTCAGGTAGAACGAAGTAATTTCTTCACTCTCTCTTACCTTGCGAATGACCATAAAATTGCGCCAATCTTTCCAGGTCTGACCATCAGCAGTAGATGGAGCAACTAAGCTGGAGGACTCCTGCGCTTTCCCTGCATAGACTAACCCCAGCAACGCCCCACATCCTGTTCCCAACAGTGAGATATAGACTCCCCATTGATAGGCAGATTGGTCCTTGGGGTTTATTGCAATGATCGCTACAGCGCTCACCAAAGTGATAGCGGAGAGGGCCGTTGCAGCAGCAGTCAAGCTCCTGACTATAGGGTTTTGAATTCTTCCTAAGCTTTCGAACATGGATTTCTCCTATGAATGCTTTGCGCCCCCCTGCCCCCCATAGCGCAGCTCCCCGTAGGGTATACTCGGGGGTTCTGACTCAAAGTCCCCCAGTATTGGGGGATTTAGGCTTCCCTGAGCGTCAGCCGAACGGGGGCATCTATTGAGGCTTCGCCGGAACAGAAGGATTCTGAACAGTACAGGGCTTCTTATCGCACTGGAGTTCATAGAGTTTCTGCACATAGGGTTCCTGCCAACCGAGAGGAACCTCTAACAATGCCTGCGTTCCAGTAATTCCTTGACCGATAAAAAGCAAAAAAGCAAAACTATTAAGCACAATATGAACCGTGCGCCAACGATGGGTTTTATCTTGATAAATCTCTTGGAGAATGGCGAGTGAAACAATCATCAACACCGCAGCAGTGAGCCCGTAGTAATAGTGCGAGATATACCACTGTTCGGTTTTACGGTAGACTCCATCTTGAGCGCCCAATGCAATTAAACCCATACTGCTTAACGTTGCGAACGCCCCCCGCCACACCCTCGACTTGGCCTGATAGAGCAGGGCCAGAGATGCAATCGTCGCCACAAACATCAGCCCGATTAGAACGACCTTAAACGGCTCCTTGCCCCAAACGCCACTCTGAACAATATTGCCGAGCACATCATTCGCCAAGGCTAGTAAAACAAGGCCGACTACACTTCCCGTTAGCCAGCGGCCAAGCTGGACATGTTCTTGCCCTACGACCGCTGGAATCTTGCTCTTACTGTCTTCAAGGCGACGTTGGCGTACTTGTAGCGCTCGATTGATAACTATCCCTAATAAGGGGAAGACAACAATCACTGCCGCTACTGGATGCAGTAACAAAATCAGGTCTCGAAATTCCATACAAAACCTCTCTGGAACTCACGAAAGTCTACGCCCCCCTACCCTAACGGGCATCCCACATTTTCAGGGGGATTGAGTGAGATATCATGAGCAAGTTGTGATTACTTGACTTCAGCAGGAGCAAACTTTGTAACCTTGCCTTTTTTCACGGCAACAATAACGTCGTACGTTGTACAGAGCGATATGGTGGTGTCGTCAGCTTTGCTATATAGGTTAACCACCATCCCTGCACCACCAGGCTGAATACCAATCGGTGTCAGGTCTTTATTTTTGACATATAACTTGCGCATCAACTCAGCACTACCGGGCTTACCTTTTACTGCAGTGAGTTGATCGATTTTTTGTTGACTAGTTTCACTATCTGTCATCTTCATTTCTTGAGCAGATGCCTGCACAAGATAAGGGTTAATGGCCTTGAGCGGTGCATCCCAAAGTGTTACTAAACCAAGCAAAGCACAACTGGTAAGTAAAGAAGTGAATTTCATTTTGGATCTCCAAATGAAGCGACTTTACAAAGAATCCCATGAGATGCTGAAATGCATCTGAAGCTAAACGAGAAGTTATCTTAATTTATGGCATTAGAACACTCAGTCACGACTCATCTATTTCTCAGAAAAGTGTAATAGAGTTAAATTTATTCTGACTTTTAGTGTTCTTAGCGCCTTTATTACTATGGCTCAAACCAATCCTTTCCTCCGCAAAATTCCCTCACAAACTTTTCTCTGGCTTGCCATTGCAATCTTTGGTGCGTCCAGTGCTGTGACCCGGAAGCTCACGGAAATTGGTGCTCAGAACCTTATGGATGGGCGCAATCCAATTTCGCTGTGCAATGTTTTGTTTGTCGGAAATCTTTGTGCCTTGCTGCTTCTGGTGATGATCCACTGGCGACAGTTGAATCGGATAACGATAGGAAGACTATCGGGGAAAGAGTGGTTTGGCTTAGTTCTGGTTGCGCTGCTATCGGGTGCCCTCACCCCTGGATTGATTTTTCAAGCACTCTCGCAAACGGCGGTAAACAATGTTGTTCTGGTTGGACGGTTAGAACCGCCGCTTACGCTTGTCTTATCTATTTGGATTCTGCGGGAACGGGTGAATATTTGGGAGCTCATAGGGGCGCTTGCAGCTTTTATAGGCGTGACCCTGACCATTATCCTCCAGCCTCCCGCCGCAAGCATGATGAATGTTGGAAGCTTTGGTCTCGGGATTGGCGAACTGCTGGCCTCCCTGGGAGCCGTGGCTTTAGCTATCTCTACCATCATCGTCAAAAAAAGACTCTCCCGCGTTCCTCTAGGGCTTTACAGTATTTTTCGTACCGCCTTGGGGACGGTCATTTTCTTCTTTTCAGGGCTGCTCCTCTATGGTCACGATCACTTCATGAACGCACTTTCACCATTTCTGTGGCAGTGGATGCTGCTATACGGGGCTGTGATTGTAGTGCTGGGTCAGTCATTTTGGATTATGGGTCTACGAGCGTCTACCGTCTCTATGGCTTCTCTAGTGGCTTCCTTTACGCCGATCGCAGGGATTCTGGCAGCCTATTTCATCCTGGATGAAGCCCCAACCCAGGCTCAATACATCGGCGGCAGCATAATTTTGCTCAGTATTTTGATCAGTCAAATTGGCATTCAGCGTAGGGGTTTTGCCAGAAATTTAATGAGTGATACCAGCTCTACTGCGATGGAACAAATTGTAGAGACTCGGATCGGATTTAAGGGGATCTAGAAACTTACTTCTCCACGAGCTGCATCGTATGACCATCCGAATCTCTCACCAAAAAACCTTTTTGGAATCCTAATGTTTGTCCAGGAACTACAATAACGCTCGGAGAAACAAATGTTGTCTGATTGAGGCGCAAACGTTTAGCCATTGCCTCCGCATCTTTTACTACCAGTGTGGTTTGCCAGTGCAGCAGATCATTAGGCTTGGCATCCATCGGTAAAGGCCGTCCATCTTTCGGTTGTAAATATTCCAAAAACTCAATGCCTGGGCCAGCAGGCGATTTCAATCCACTAATATGCAACCTTGCCCCTTGCACATTGTTGAGGTGCTCTTGCTCCGTGCCGTAGTTCATACTTTCTCCTGCCACCTTCAAACCCAGAAGATCGCGGTAGAACTTCAGACTGGTTTCAGTGTTGGCAACGACAATCGCCGTATGATCAATTCCCAGAAATAATTGATTCGTTGGCTTTTGCCACTTCGGATCACCTTTACCTGGAGGAAAGTAGATCGTTTCTAGATAGTGTCCGTCGGGATCACGGAAATAGAAGGCGCGAATACCTGCGGCAGCTTTATTCCAAGCGGGGAGCGTTTGAGGTGCAGTAGAAGCATGTTGAATCTTGAATTGCCGTAAATGCTGGTAGGCTTTGTCCATATCACTGGTTACGATGGCAATATGCTGAAACCAGCGGTCATTACTGCGCGAATCAATTGGGAAGGGTTTCCCCTTTGGCGTTAGATACTCCGTTAATTCAATAAACTCACTGCCTAGCTGCATCTGCACCACACGCATCCGCACCCCAAACAGTCCTTGCAGTTGTTCGTATTCAGTTCCTAAAACTTCAACATCTGAAACTTTTTTGAAAGACAGGACCTGCCCGTAGAATTCAACGGCGCGGTCCATATCAGAGACCGTCATTCCCGTCGATTCGACTGCGGTAACGGCAGTCGAGGTTTGCTGAGCGAGAATGGTTGAGGATGGTCTACGGCTGGGTTGCTGGACATTCTGCGCGTATGCGGGATTACTACTTGCAATCAGGGCGACTAAGGCACTCACTGATAGGAGAACGCTGGTTGTTTTTTGTGTGAATGTCTTCGTCATGGCAGTTCAGGGGTAAGAGATTGGCATGCTGGGCTTATAGTCCTATTTCATCCGCTCCAGCAAGTGCTCCCCTACCCGCAGAGCATTGGCAATGATGGTCAGGGTTGGGTTTACTGCTCCACTTGAACAGAAGAAGCTGCCATCGACCACGTAAAGATTATCGATGTCATGCGTACGACAATTCAGATCCAAAACGGAGGTGTCAGGATCTTCTCCAAAGCGGCAGGTTCCCACCTGATGTCCTACCCCATCCAGGGGTAATTTGCCCGTGAAGGTTTTGCCTGCTCCGGCAAAATAGGAGCAGTTGGGCATGATCGCCTGACCGCATTCAATGGACTTAAGAATTTCAATCCAGCGTGTTTCCAGGCGCTCGTAGGGTTCGTTGTTGTTCTCAGCATAGTCAAGGATGATTTTGTCCCCATCCACACGGACCCGATTGTTGGGGTCGGGTAAGTCCTCCGTCGTTAGCCACCAGTCAATCGAATTACTGGCTACTTCCGCTGGGGTCAGCGGGGCATAGGCTTCAGGATTACCTTCCAACGCTTCCTTACTAACTTTACCCAGGGTTTGAATCTGTCCCATTGGGTAGTCATAGCCTTCCTCCCCCCAATAGAAATCGTTAATGGACAGGGTTTTCTGAAAAATCGTCGGATTGGGCTTTTTGCTGACCCCAATGATTGAACCCAGTACATGCTTCATGAAGTTACGCCCAACCAGATCTGAGCTATTGGCTAACCCTTGGGGATGTTTCTGATTGGCAGATTTCAGGAGTAGAACCGATGAGTTTACCGCTCCACAAGCGAGTGCTACGATATCCCCAGAAAATTGCTGCACCTGCGTTTCTCCAGATTCTGGATGACGGATCTCAACCTCGACGCTGGAAATTTTCCGCCCAGAATCGCTGGTGTGCAGTTTCAGAACCTTTGCTTCTGTTAACAGAGTGACATTGTCCTGGCCCATTACCGGACGAACAGTGCTAACCTCGGCATCGGATTTAGCATGGACCAAACAGGGAAAGCCATCGCAAGTACTGCAGCGAATACATTGACTCAAATACATCTGCGCTTGATTGAGCCGAATTCCGACAGGCGTGTGGTAAGGGCGCAAACCTTTAGTTCTCAGGGTATCGGAAACTTCCTGAATCCGAGGTTCATGGCTCACGGCCGGATAGGCAAAATCCTGACTGCGGAAGGGTTCTGTTGGGTCTTCCCCGCTTTTGCCATGAACCTGATAGAGCTTTTCTGCTTGCACATAGTAGGGCTCGAAGTCCCGATACTTGAGCGGCCATTCTGGGGAGAGGCCATCTTTATGCTGGTATGCCTCGAAGTCTCTTTCCCGTAGACGAAAGAGAGCAGCCCCGTAGACTTTGGTATTACCGCCGACGAAGTAGCTCATCCCAGGATGCAGTTCCTTGCCGTCTTTGTCGTACCAAACTTCTGGGTTGTGATAGCGGTCGCTGTTGAAGACGACTTTAGTATTCCAGTTATCTTTCTCTCTAGGTAGAAAGGGACCGCGTTCCAGGAGCAAAATCTTCTTGCCGCTCTGGGCTAATCGATAAGCTAAGGTACCACCGCCTGCCCCGGTACCGATGATGATCAGGTCGTAATGGTTGCTAGACATAGGCTTGCTCCATCCAATTCAGGATGGCCAGTAAGTTGTACTGATAATTTAGAAGCTCTGCCTGGGTGAGGAATGATGGAAAGCTGAGAACTGAATAGGAATATTCTGATAGCCCGCTGAGAAAATAGATGATCAGTAAAGGCTCAAAACCAATGAATATTTCTCTAGGACTGAAGAGGCTTTCAAACTTGGCAACGGTTAGCTGCACCCTGCCGACAGGCAGCTGGCTCCCATGAAATTTGGTACGATCCACAGACCAATAGGTACACCACCATGATCCAGAGTTTCAGAAAGAGATTTCGGTTTGGGATATTACGGTGGGCGACGGCTAAAATACCTATTGGAAGAAATCGAGAAAGCCGTATGCGTTGAACTTGGTTTCAGTCAGGTATTCAAGTCTATATTGCCTCCCTAATGCTGACTAAGCGGCAAGCGCATCTGCACGATAGTTCCTTCAGCCGCTGACGATTGGATAGAAAGCTCTCCTCCGTGGGCATCTACAATCCGTTTAACAATGGCCAGTCCTAATCCTGTACCAGAAGCCTTCGTTGTATAAAACGGTTTGATCAGTTTCGGTAAGATCTCTGGTGGAATCGGTTCGCCGCCATTGTGAAATTGGATATCTACATAGCCAGCTTCAAGTTCTGGATGCACGCTCCAGGTGATCACCGCTCCCTCCATTACCGCTTCACAGGCATTGTCCACAAGGTTGGTAAATACTTGTTTGAGCTTATCTTTATCCCCGGTAATGTAAACGGGAATAGGAGCTGGCACAAATTTTATCTGCCGCCTCATCGCAGAAGGCATAGTGCGAATCAAACCGAGGAGGCCCGTAATAAATTTATTCAGCTCCAAATCTACAGTCCGCAGTGCCTGTGGCTTGGCATAAAGCAAGATTTCACTCAATAGGTTTCGTAGCCGCTCTGCTTCGTCCAGAGAAAGGGCAAGGTGTTCCCTAGAAGCCTCTGGCAAATCTATGCGCTTAAAAGCATTCAGCCCCATCAGCACCGTGGTCAGAGGATTGCGTAGCTCATGCACAATCATGGCAGCCACTTCACCCACTTCGGCCAGCGATGCAAACGCTTTTAGCATCTCCTGTTGTGCTTGTTTGCGTTCTGTAATATCTTCTGCAATGCCTGCAATCCGGTAGACCTGCCCCGCTTGGTCTCGAATCGGAAAGGCTTGGTCGTAGATAATCCGGACCGAACCATCGGGGCGAACGATACGATATTCTTCCTTGAAGTCCACCGATTGCTCAAGCACTGCACATACACGGCTTTGGTCCTCTGGATGAACGGCATCCCGCCAGATAGACGGATTTTCATACCAGTCTTCACAAGACCGCTGCCAAATTTCTTCGAAGGCTGGACTGATATAGATAGGCTTGCCCTCCTGGCTGTACATCCAGAAGACCTGATGCATATTCTCCGCTAGCTGACGCAGCCGTTCTTCGCTCGCCTGAAGCGCTTGCTCAGACTCTTTGCGCTCTCTAATCTCGGCTTCTAGCTGCTCATTAATCTGCTGCTGGCGTTGATACATCTGATAGTTATCAATGGCAGTAGCAGCCCGTTCCGCAAAAATTTCAGCCAGTCTAACTTCTTCTTTGGTGAAGTGGCGTGGCTGTTGGTGAAAGGAACAAATCGTCCCCATCACTTCTCCCGTGGGCATACGCAAGGGAACTCCCAAGTAGGAACGGTATCCTTCTGGAGCGTTGCCATACTCTGTAGAGATTGTGGCATCTTCGACCACGAGGGAAGTGCCCGTAGCAACGACCGTGCCTGTCAAGGTTCCATGCAGGGTATGAACTTGATTTCCGGTTTCACCCAGATCCAGCGTGCTGGCAAGGACCCGTTCTTGCCCATCCCGGCAAAGGGTGACCGTAGACCAATCTATATGGATCAGTTCACTAACGCCTTGAGCAATTTCCTGAAGGTATCGACTGAGTTCACCTGTTCGGTAACTCAGTGAGGATAGAACCTCCAGAACACGCTTTTCTTGATTTTCAGAGAGCGTATCCAATGCGTCCTCGCTCCAAACATGTTCGCAAATCCTTTTCAAGGGGCTAATCCAGCTTTAGGAGCAAGTATACTCTCCAGCGTTTGGAATATCTCAATCTTGCGCACACCTTCTATATCCCAAGCAGGTCGCGGTGTCTAGCCCTGTATGTTTACCCAGATCTCGACATATACTATAACTGGATTTACAGTAATGGACTGACTTATCTAATACAGATCGGTACTGATGAAGCCATATTTTGTCTTAGGTCTTGTTGCCCTGCTGACACTCAGCGCTACTCCTTTATTCGCCCAAAACCTTCCAGTTAGTGACCCAAAGACTAGCCAGGAGGCTAATCAGTCAGTCAGCAAAGAGATTCCCATTGAGCGCATAGAGATCAAAGCCAGCCAACTGTATCAAGGGATGACACGGGCTGAAGTCGAAAAGGTGATGGGTAAACCCACTGATATCAAGACATTTCCCAATGCTGACTTCCAACTGAGCATTTTGAGCTATTTTCGCGAACCGATTATTACCAAAATCTCTCTGATCGATGGGCACTTGACAGGACTAACAACACAAGCAAAGACCATAACGGATAAAAGTAACATTCCTCCCTTCGCTAGAGCTATTGAAGTGGGGATGAGTCGCAAAGAATTACTAAAACGCCTAGGTACGCCCTTTCGCAGTGAACCCAACCAAATTTCAGGCACTAAGTTTGAACGGCTCACCTTCCGCACAAAGGATAACAAGCAGCAGGCAACGATCATTCTGCGAGATGACCATGTAGAAATGGTGAATAAAAAATTTGAATACAGTCCTCAAATTTTGTCGGTAGTTTTGCCTAAAGAGCCTTCTATACCTCAAAGTGCATCCCCCACAGAGCGCATTCGCATTGGGATGAATCCAGACCAAGTAGTCTCTATCTTTGGTAAACCAGACCAAATGCAGCCCTCACAGCTTGATGAACAGCAAGTGACAGACTGGGTTTATTCCTCTCTCAAGACCAATGCCTCAACACGTTTTACCTTCGTCAATGGGGTGCTGACACGTTTCGCCTTTATCCCTCAATCTTCTCCTCCTTCAGCCAAGAATTGAGTGCTGGTAGTGAGTAATAGCAATCTTGAAAACATAGATCAGCTATCGCTTAGAGGACTACCTAAAAATTATTCAATTCAAGCGAAATATCTTTCAATTGACTTCTCCTTGCCATTAGCCCATGATTTACTCCTTAGCCTATCTAGATAGTTAAAGAGACAAGGACTTAAAGCTAATGAAACGTCTCATTGTATGCTGCGACGGAACCTGGCAAAAGTTAGCAAATCCGTATCCGACCAATGTCGTAAAGCTAGCTCAATCTATCCAGTCCAGGGACCAGAAAGGCATCCACCAAATCGTATATTACGGCGAAGGAATCGGCACTGATGATGCTGGTGATTTCTTTATCAGAGTCGGTGGTGGCGCTTTCGGCTGGGGCATTGATAGTAAAATTCAAGATGCCTATCGTTTCTTGTGTCTAAACTATGAGGATGGAGATAAAATCTATCTGTTTGGGTTCAGCCGTGGTGCATATACTATTAGGTGTCTAGCAGGTTTGATTTATTGTTCGGGACTGTTGCAAAGACAATTCATCCGCAAAGTTCCTGAAGCCTATCGACTGTACCGAAACAGGGATCCGAAAACGAAACCAAACGGTTTAGACTCCACTCGTTTTCGTAACGATCATGGAGAAAATGTAGAGATCGAAGTATTAGGATGTTGGGATACCGTTGGTGCACTTGGGATTCCAGATCTTCTACCCTATTTTCCTCTAGACAACTTATTAAATAAGCAATATGAGTTTTTCAATACTACGATTAACCCCAAAATTCAGAAAGCATTTCATGCCATCGCTATTGATGAGGGCCGCAAGGTATTCAATGTGACCGCAATGGATCACCATGAAAGCCGTAGTCAAGAGCAAGTAACGTCCAGGTGGTTTCCTGGTAACCATGGTTGCGTTGGCGGGGGAACTAAAGCGGCACAAGGCTTATCCGACACAGCGCTGCTTTGGATGATGGAACAAGTTGAAGCAGTAGGACTATCTCTAGACAAAAATTGTGTTGAAGATGGAATCGATCCTAAATATGACACTCTTTTCGATACCAAACCTCGATTGGACTATCTGGGGGGAGAAATTAGGCGGACCATCAAAGGTGATTTTTCTAATCTGCATGAAAGTGTAAAGCTACGCTGGAAGGATCCTAAGCTTAACTATCGACCAAAAAATCTTTATGAGAAGTTTCAGGTGGAGCTTGATGACCACAGTCCATCTAAGCTTTTGACTACAAATCGCTGAGTTACTGTAGCTATCTCTATTTAAGTTGTTTTCGATTTAGAGGTAAGATCAGTCCACCCAGCATTTATGAATTGAGTTACCCCTTGCACGCTGACTACCTCAAACGCATCCTGACTGCTCGCGTCTATGATGTCGCTCAGGAAACGCCGCTGGAGGTTGCACCAAACCTCTCTGCACGGCTGAACAATAAACTTTTGCTCAAGCGAGAAGACATGCAGTCGGTCTTTTCCTTCAAGCTGCGGGGTGCCTACAACAAGATGGCACAACTGTCCCCAGAGGTTTTGGCTCAGGGCGTGATTGCTGCCTCTGCCGGAAACCATGCGCAGGGAGTAGCCCTCAGTGCTCGCCATCTGGGAACTAAAGCGATTATTGTCATGCCTGAGACCACTCCTCAGGTCAAAGTCGATGCAGTCCGAGCGAGGGGGGGCATAGTTGTCTTGCATGGGGATACCTATGACGATGCCTATGTCTACGCTCGTCAACTAGAAGCAGAAAAAGCATTGACCTTCATTCATCCCTTTGACGATCCTGATGTGATTGCTGGACAGGGAACGATTGGGATGGAAATTTTGCGCCAGCATCAAAAACCAATCCATGCCGTTTTTGTGGCGATTGGCGGTGGTGGTTTAATCTCAGGCATTGCAGCCTATATCAAACAGCTACGCCCAAACATCAAGATCATCGGCGTTGAACCCACAGATTCCGATGCCATGTCGCAATCACTCAAAGCTGGAAAGCGGGTCCGCTTGTCCCAAGTCGGTCTATTTGCCGATGGCGTCGCCGTGCGGGAAGTGGGGGAAGAAACCTTCCGCCTCTGTCAGCAGTACGTGGATGACATCATTCTGGTCGACACCGATGACACGTGTGCCGCGATCAAAGATGTATTTGAAGACACGCGCTCGATTCTAGAACCCGCCGGAGCACTAGCGATTGCAGGAGCTAAGGCCTACGTCGAAAGAGAACAGCTTGAAGGCCAAACTTTGATTGCCATTGCCTGCGGGGCCAACATGAACTTTGAGCGGCTGCGCTTTGTAGCTGAGCGGTCAGAATTTGGAGAGCGAAGAGAAGCAATTTTTGCCGTTAACATCCCGGAAGCAAGAGGTAGCTTACGCAAGTTTTGTGAATGTTTGGGGCGACGCAACCTCACAGAATTTAGCTACCGAATTTCTGACAACAAAGAAGCCCATATCTTTGTTGGTTTGCAAATTCGGGACCGGGAAGATGCAGCGCAGATGGCAGCGGCCTTTGATAGTAATGGGTTCCACGCTATCGATTTAACGGACGATGAACTGACTAAATTGCATTTACGTCATATGGTCGGGGGACGCTCCGCTTTGGCTGAAAATGAATTGCTGTATCGCTTCGAGTTTCTGGAACGTCCAGGAGCTTTGATGAAATTGCTCAAGGGCATGAGCCCTAACTGGAACATTAGCTTGTTTCATTATCGTAACAATGGCGCCGATTATGGACGGATTGTCATGGGGATACAAGTTCCTCCCCTTGAAATGGCAGAGTGGCAGGCATTTCTAGAAACCATGGGCGATAGATACTGGGACGAAAGCCAAAATCCTGCCTACAAACTGTTTTTGAGATAAGAAGCTCGTATTCAATCCGATGCACACGCTATGTTCTTTTGGCGTAGACTATATTTTACTCCAACTAATAAAACCACCCAGTGTTTTTTCTTTGCTAATGGAGTCTATAACTCCAAACAGTGGGCTAGTTATTTTAATCAAAATATTGACTGATTTTTACGAAATATCTTTCAATTGACTTTCTTGTATCATCAGCTACTATTTAAATTGGAATATTTAAATTTACATCCCTCCCTGCACGGGGTGCCAGAAGCACCTTAGTTAGGGAAAGCTTATTCTGCATTTTGGGAAACTTGTGTTTTCGGTCTCGCTGCAGGCGTCTGCAGGTGAGCTTTTGGGGCCGATCTCTGGAATATCGGTTAGTACCGAAGTAGGAAGAGGAGATGAGAGGCGGACGGTTGCCACTAACAGAGAGCGGTCTTGAAGAGGGTATTGTTGCCTTCACCAAGAGGTCGCCCACAAAACAACCTGGAAATAGTCATCTAGTTGCCTTACTGGGATGCTTGCTTTTTGTGACCCTGATTGTTGGCTTGCGTCTAGTGGGCCTGTTCGAGCCCCTGGAACTTGCTGCCTATGATGCTTTAATGCAGAAGCGTCCGCCGGAAACGACGGATTCGCGGATCTTGTTGGTAAATATTACTGAAAGCGACCGCAACGAATTCGGTCAGTCAATCCCTGATGACGCTCTCTATCAGCTGCTTCAGAAAATCGATTCCTATGGGCCACGTGTAATCGGTTTCGATATATACCGCAACAAACCCTCCGGAAAGCTGGCAGCCTTTCTCGAAAGCAACCCACGCTTGATCGGGGTCGCGAAGATCAACGAACAGAGCAGCGACTTCGAGATTCCTGCGCCCCCCAACATGCTGCGCGACAGTCGCTACGGTTTTGCAGACGTTCCCATTGACGACAGCAGCAAGATGGTTCGCCGCAGCTATCTGTATACGACACTCAGCACCCGTAATGTTCTTTCTTTTCCTACGGCCCTCTCCCTCAGCTATCTCGAAGAGCAGAACATCTCTCTGGGCGAGGCGCAGGGGAACGAAGTCTCGCTGGTGAAGCTGATGGGCAAGAAGCAAGAACCACTCGTTACCCTACAGCGGCTCACCCCCAATTTTGGCGGTTATCAGAATCACAATGAATTCAGCAAAGACTACGAGATGCTCATCAACTACCGAGCCCCAAAGGTAGCGCACGAAGTCACAAGGGCAGGGATTTTATCTGGGAAGGTAGACCCAGCGTGGATCCGGGACAAAATCGTTCTGATCGGCTACCAGGGAGAGAGTTTTGCAGATCTTTTCCGAGTTCCCTACACCGATGAGCGTGTACCCGGATTCCATATTCATGCCCAAATAGTCAGCCAGATGCTCAGTGCTGCGCTCGATAAGCGCACGCAGATCTGGGCCTGGAGCGAACCGCTGGCTGGCCTGTGGATTGTTGCCTTTGGATTGGTGGCAGGTGTAGTGGTCTGGGGACTGCGCTCACGGTTACTGCTCAGCCTGTCTCTTTTGGTCTTGGTGAGCACCTTGGTCGGGACTGCCTTTGGGGTTTTTGTTCAGGGGGTTTGGGTACCGCTAGTACCCGCTGTTTTAGCCATTCTCGGCTGTGCTGGTCTGGTCTGGGTCTGGCCAAACGCCGCTGCAGCCAAGCGGCAGATTGGCAGTTTGGCAAAACTCCCGTCTGCACCTTTGCCACTACCACCAGGAACGGGGACAGAAGACAAGCGAGCAGAGACCGTGCTCGGAACTGGATTTGTCAGATCCAAAACGTTTGTGGCAAAACCCGACACGGTTGAGGTTGGACGCTACAAGATCCTCCAACCGCTTGACAGTGGCGGCATGGGTGATGTGTACATCGCCAACGACACCCGCATCAATCGAGAGGTTGCCTTAAAGGTTTTGAAGACCCGCCTCTCCGCAGACATGCCTGACCTAAAGTTGCGCTTCCTGCGTGAGGTACGGGTTTCTGCTGCCCTATCCAGCCTTCACATTGTCCAGGTCAGCGACTATGGCATCACTGAGGAGGGTGCTCCTTACTATGTAATGGAGCTGCTTCACGGCCAGAGTCTGCGGCAGCTACTTAGGGCTGAAACGCGGCTTTCTGTCGAGCGTACTGTCCGCATCGCCATTCAGATATGCGAAGGCTTGAAACTGGCTCATGAGGGCGTCTATCTCACGGAAAATGACACCCGCGAATTGGTACGGGTTGTACACCGCGACCTCAAACCCGAAAATATTTTCCTAGTGGAGACGGGAACGGGCGAACTGGTCAAGCTGCTTGACTTTGGCATCGCTAAGGTCCTGAGTACCGATGGTTACGAGCGAACAGACCTCACGAGGGGAGGTTTCCTCGGTACATCCCGCTACGCTTCCCCTGAGCAGTGGAGTGGTGCCTATGATCTCGACCAGCGTTCGGATATCTACAGTCTAGGAATGATCTGCTACGAGATGCTGAGCGGCAGCCAACCCTTTGGTCTTTCCATCGAAGAGACCATGACGCGCCCGATGCTTTGGTATGAGGGACATGTGAACACTCCACCCAACCCCCTACGCACCCGGCCAGATTGCCAACACATTCCTGAATCCCTCGACCAGATCCTGATGAGCTGCTTGGCTAAACAGCCAGCAGAACGTTTCACGACCGCCAATCAACTTCAGCAAGCCTTAAAAAATTCCTTTCCAAACCTTTAGTAGCGATGGAGTTCGGATGATGAAAAAACGATGGTATCTACCAACAACCGTGGGACTGACACTCGGCTACCTTTCGATGTTGGCCATACTTAGCAGTCCCGTGAGCGCACAAATCTTCTCACTACGCTCCCCTACTGCACCTTTGGTAGCGGCCTTGCCCACCCCATCAAGGACATTGAACAACTCCGCTAGCACCTACACCGTTGTCCTAGGTAATACACTCTCGGGGATCTCTAGGAAGTTTGGTCTATCACTCTCTGACCTCATTACCCTCAATCGCGATACCGTACCAGACCCTGACCTGATCCGTGTCGGACAGATTCTGAAGCTGAGTGCTTCCGAAACTTCTATACCGGAGGCACAACGTTCGGAACCTGAAATCAAACCTGCCCCCAAACGGCACCGCCGCGCCCGCACAAAACAGACCGCAAGAAGATTGCTCAGCAGGCCAGAGGAAACCCAAAGACAAAGCCCGGAACCTGCTATCAACCCTGTCCCTAAACAGCGGCGCACCCAGATGCAATCGACTGCTAGAAAACTGCCCACCGAGCCAGAGTCCAGTAGCCCAAGCGATGCTGCAGCCCAAACGCCAAAAGGGACGGTGCCCCCCACTTCCGCTCAAAGCGACCTCTCAAAAACGGCCCTGTCTAACCGACAGCCTTCTCGCCTCGCCAACCTTCCCACCGTAAAACTCTCAGGTAACCGCCTGGGCGCAGCCAAGCGTGGTTCTTGTGCCGCTCCCGGTCAGAAACTTGTCGCCCTACTGCCCGATACGAACCTTGGCCAAACGGTGGCTGACCAGCCGACCTTTTTCTGGTCGATGCCCGAATTGAAACCAGAGTGGCAAAATCGCAAGCTGCACAGCCGTTTCCGCCTGACGAAGGTAGATGCCCAAGACATAGATATTGACCCGCCTCTATATGAAACTGAGTTCGACAGCGGGCCAATGGGTATCAACAGCCTTACCGTTCCCGAACCCATCCCCGTCGGACAAAATTTGCGCTGGACCTTGATTATTGTCTGTGACCCAGACGACCCAGACGGCAATGAGTATGTCAAAGGCTGGATCCGCCGGGTCGAACCTTCTCAAGAGCTATCTGCCGAACTAGAGAAAGCCAATCTCGTAGATTATCCAGCGATTTACGCCAAGGCAGGGCTATGGTTCGATGCCCTTCGCTACCTTTCCGCGATTCGTCGAAAAGTTGGAGACCAGTCTATTGATGACGATTGGGCCGCTCTTCTCAACCAGGTGAACCTGGGCGACCTTGCCAAAAAACCGATCAACTGTCAACAGAATCAGTCAAGCACCGACTGTACTACCGTCCCTCAAAAACCTCAGTAGGAATTCTCAGCGAAGTGAAAGCAATTTCTCCCCTAGTTATCTCTTTGGCGCTAGCGGCTACGCTCACCGTTCAGTCCGCACTCTACGCCCAACAGCTTCCGATCCAAGCGGCCCCCGACGGAACGGGCACTATTGTCAACCCCACAGACAACACGTTCAACATCACGGGCGGAACTACTTCTGGTAGCGGTACCAATCTTTTCCACTCCTTTACTACGTTTGGCTTGAACAACGGTCAGGTCGCAAACTTCCTGTCGGCCCCCAATACGCAGAATATCCTCAGCCGAGTCACGGGCGGCAGTTCCTCTTTTATTGATGGTTTGCTAAAAGTCTCAGGCAGCAATGCCAATCTCTACTTGCTCAACCCTTCGGGCATCCTCTTCGGCCCCAATGCCAGTCTAAATGTACCTGCGGCTTTCACGGCAACAACGGCCAATGGCATCGCTTTCGGCTCCCAGTGGTTCAATGCCTTCGGCCCAAACAACTATGCGGCCCTCAATGGCTCGCCTGGTGCTCTAGGTTTTACGATGTCTAAGCCGGGAGCGATCATTAATGCCGGAAATCTGAGCGTTGGGCCTGGTCAGGCTCTTTCCCTCATTGGCGGAACCGTTGCCAGCACAGGACAGCTTTCTGGTGGTCAAGTGACGGTCGCTGCTGTGCCGGGTGAGCATTACGTGCGCCTCGGCCAACCTGGTAGCCCTCTGAGTATCGAGGTCCCAATCAGTGGGGCAGAGCTACCCACCAATTGGAATTTACCGATCTACTCCCTGCCAGAATTGCTCACTGGAACCAACGCTGGTTTGACCGTGGCCAATGACGGCACCGTTCAGCTGACCAACTCTCAGCTAACAGTCGAGCAGGGTGATGTGGTAGCGAAAAAAATCGATGCGGAGACAGCAACGCTTTCCGCTAGCCGGAATGTAACTTTGCCCGAAAGCCAGTTGGGAACGACCAAGGATTTGCTTGTCCAAGCGAAGGATACGGTCACTGTTCGCGACAGCAAGGAAAATCCAGTTCTGGTAAAAGCTGGAGGCAACCTGACGATTCAGGGTGACAAGAGCATTGACATCCTGGCTCTTGACCATCCAGGTCAAGCATTCCAGAGCGGGGGGAATCTGCGTCTTATCAGCGATGGAAATGTTTCGGGTGACGCCCACTTCGGCAGCGGCGGAAAGTTCTCGATTGAAACCCTGGCGGGCAAACCCGGCAATTTTGTTAGTTTGTACGACCCGATTATAAGTTCGGGTAATGATGTGATCTTCGGTGACTATGAAGGAGTTTCGCTGAAAGTGGAGTCGCTCGGCAGCATCACAGGCGGGAATATCACGATCACCGGACCTGAGTTGTCGGGCAACTTGCCACCGGGTAATGATACCGACATTCTTATTGGGAATTCGGCATTGATCCTGCGAGCGGGAACTCAGTTAGGTAATACGAATGTACCAATCTCAACCCCTCTTACCCCCCCTGGCAATATAACTACAACTTTCAACCCAGGAAATACCACCACTTCACCAGGGAATATCACTGTAGGTAGCGTCACAACCGTTTTCGGCCCAATCATCCTGGCAGCCTCTGGTGATATCACCACCAATTTCTCCCTCACTTCAAATGGAGGAGCTATCAGTCTCAACACTTCTAACGGGAATATCAGCACTAAATTCGTCGACTCCTCTTACGCAGGTAATGGGGGGAATATCAGTCTCGTGGCTACTAACGGGAATATCAGCACTGGATCCTTCGACTCCTCTGGTTCTGAAGGCACTGGGGGGAATATCAGTCTCGCGGCTAACGGGAATATCAGCACTGGATCCTTCGACTCCTCTAGTACATTCGACACTGGGGGGAATATTAGTCTCGCGGCTAACGGCAACATCACCACTGATCAAGTCACCTTCTCTTTTATTGGAGGCAATGGGGGGGCTATCAATTTCGAAGCGATGGGCAACATCAACACGGGTAATCTCGCCACAAACGGCAACGCGATTGCCCTGACCAGTGGAGGTCTCATTAGAGCAGGAACTATCGACTCAAGTACACCTGCTGCACCTGGTGGGGGAGCAATCACCCTTAGCCATAAGGGCACATCATTCATTGTCAACCGTACACCGAGCAACGCTTCCAGTTCCTCTGGTACCATTACTAGCCGCTTCAATAACATCATCGCCAGTGGCACTTTCACTGGGACTTCTAAACAGGGCAACATCACCATCATTGGACCTGATGTACCTGTTATTCTGCCAGAAGAACCACCCACAGTTAACACCCCCCCAACCACGGGCACCTCCATAGGCCTAGGTGGAACGGCAATTGACCCTCAAACGATCAAGAGCAGACCGCAACTTCCACTATCTGGTCCTTCAACGCCGATTCTGCCTTATCAACCACAGTCCGGCGAGGTGGTGAAGATCTTTGAGAAATACTTTGGGGAAAAATTCACCCAGAAGCAGTTTTCTCTCCCGGAACTCCAAGACAATTTAGAACGGCTGGAAAAGGCTACAGGGAAGAAGCTTGCCATCATCAACGTCGATACAGAATCTAAAATTCTCACCCTGATCACCCCGAAAGATAACACTGTCGTTGCCATCCCTCTGACGGTGACCAGTGAGGCTCTGCGGGAAAAAGCCAACCTCTTACGGCGCGAAATTGCTGATCCTAGTAATGTCACCTCTAGCCGCTACTTGACTACCTCCCGCCAGTTATACAGTTGGCTCATTGCTCCTCTGGAACCGTATTTGCAGGCCAAAAAAGTTGACACCCTTATCTTCCAGCTCGACTCTGGCCTACGTTTGACACCTCTAGCCGCACTCAATGACGGTAAGCAGTTTCTGGTCGAAAAGTACGCCATCAGTTTGATTCCCAGCATCAATCTCCTCGACACTAGTTACGACCCTGAACGAGTGCGCGCATCAAAAGTTTTGGCTATGGGTGCCTCCGCCTTTAAAGATGATGTACCTCTACCAGCAGTCCCCGCTGAACTTCGGAACGTAACCCAAGAGGCTGGAGGAAGCGTTTTCCTAAACGAAAACTTTACCCTGGGCAACTTGAAGGCACAAACCGCGAGCTATGGCCTGATCCACCTCGCCACCCACGCCGACTTTAACAAAGGCCCCGTTCAGGGCTCCTACATCAAGTTGAGTGATACCCGCCTCGGCCTCAACCAGATACGCGACCTCGGCTGGAGCCAGCAGAAAATAGAGTTGCTGGTGCTTAGCGCTTGCCGAACCGCTTTTGGTGACTCCAACACCGAGCTAGGTTTTGCTGGTCTAGCAGTAGGAGCCGGAGTGAAAACAGCGGTAGCAACGCTGTGGCGCTCCTCCGACCTAGGAACCTTCGGCCTGATGTCCGATTTCTATGACGAGCTGAAGACGGCCCCGATCAAAGCCGATGCCTTACGTGCTGCTCAGGTAGCGCTGCTGCGTGGAGAGGTACGAGTCGAAAATGGACAATTGCGCTTCAAAAAGGCTACATTTCCCCTACCGGAAGATCTGAAAGCGCTTGGGGAGGTCCGGTTAACCCACCCTTACTATTGGTCGGGCTTCACGATGATTGGCAGCCCTTGGTGACTCCTGTATTTCCATAGGAAAATAAATGACTGCACCTATATATCTAGCCCGTGTCTTCTCTCTAATGAGCTGTTTCCCAGGGCTAGTCCTACTAGTCCTGCCCCCTGCAGTAAAAGCCCAGACGACCACCCCGCCGCCACAAATTATTGTTCCCAGCTCACCCCGGCAGGAAAATCCAAACCAGGACCGTTTGCTCACGCCGTCGCCACCGCCCCTAAAGCCTCTTCCTCAGGAACCGCAGCCTCCCGTCGTAAGCCCGACCCCGGAACCGCAGCCAGGAGAGAATGCTGAGCTGATCACGGTCCGTCGAGTAGAGGTAACCGGAAGTACGATCCTCACTCCTGAGCAGATTGCTGCTGTCACCCGACCCGTCGTGTCTGGCAGCCGCAGGCGAGAAGGGCGCACCCTGACGCGGGCAGAGCTTTTCAACACAATAATCATCCCCTTAACCAAGCTCTACCTTGACCAGGGCTACCTCACCTCTAGGGCGGAACTGGCAGCCATTGAAGATGGCGTTGTGAAGATTCGCATCATTGAAGGCTCCATAGCGCGGGTTGATGTAGAGGGTCTTCAGCGGCTGAACCCAAACTATGTGCGAGACCGCGTCAAATTGGGTATTGGGACGCCTCTGAACGCCGCCAAACTAGAAGACCAACTGCGCCTGCTACGCAACAATCCATTGTTTACAAACTTGGAAGCAACGCTGCGTCGGGGCGAGGCCACTTCAGAAAGCGTCCTAATCGTGCGGGTGACCGAAGCACCGCCCCTGGCAACGAGCTTCAGTATCGATAACTATTCGCCACCCGCTGTTGGTTCGGAGCGGGGGACCGCAGCGCTCCTCTACCGCAACCCCACGGGTGTCGGCGATCAAGCCTCGCTTTCCTACTCCGTTTCCACGGGTGCCTCCAACATCTACGACTTCAACTATCAAATACCACTCAACCCAATGGATGGAACCCTCTCCTTTAGAGTGGCACCGAACAACAACCGAGTGACCGAGGCACCGTTCGACACTTTTGGCATTCGTGGTACCTCTGATCTCTATGAAATTAGCTACCGACAGCCCCTCTATCGCACCTTCTCCGAAGAATTTGCCCTCTCGTTCGGGTTTGCCTACCAGAGTGGCCAGACGTTCTTCAATAACAACCAACCCCTTGCGTTCGTTAATGGGGCCGATGCTAACGGCGTGAGTAGTTTGAGCGTATTCAAGTTTGGACAGGATTACCTCAAACGCGACGAGTTGGGGGCATGGCTGCTGCGTTCGCAGTTCAGTCTGGGCACAGGGCTTTTTGGAGCAACGGTAAACGCCGCGCCCATTCCGGATAGCCGTTTTTTCAGTTGGTTCGGCCAGTTCAGTCGCTTGCAACTATTGGGCTCAGGCAACTCTCTGCTACTTCAGGGAGATCTCCAACTATCGGCAAATCCCCTGTTACCAGCGCAGCAGTACATTCTTGGGGGCGTACAGTCCGTGCGTGGCTACAGACAGAACATTCGTCTAGGGGACAACGGTTATCGATTATCCGTTGAAGGCCGCTTTCCCGTAGTTAAAAATGATTCAGGTCTACCCGTGCTCCAGCTAGCTCCTTTCATCGAAGGAGGGGGTGTCTGGAATGTGGACAATCATCTCAATCAGCCGCAGGACAATCGTTTCTTAGCTTCTGCTGGGTTGGGTGTGCTCTGGGAACCCGTACCTGGTTGGAATATACGTGTGGACTACGGTATCCCCTTCGTTTCTCTGCCGGATCGAGGGAACAACCTGCAGGACAACGGCTTATACTTCAGCATCGGCTACCGACCTTGAGTTAAAACCGCAAGTGGCCCCGTACTGTTGACTTCTCAAGCAATCAAGGTGCCCAAAGGAGATTCTCTGGAGTAGCATATCGATGTTTCAGAACTCAAAGACATTGGATGTGCGTTATCAGAAAAGACTTGCTATCTTTGTTCCCTACCGTGACAGAAGTCAACATCTGAGCCAGTTTATTCCGCATATGCGAACCTACTTTGAGCGCGATAAACTCGATCGGAATATCAAATATTCAATTCTTATATCGAATCCGGTTATATAACCATAACTTAGAATAGAGGGATAAGAACAGCTAGAGGTAAGTGAGCTATGGCCAAACGCATCACTATCCAACCCCACTTGAGCCTTGAGCAACTCTACACCCGTTATCGTGAAGCTA
>JBBRSB010000037.1:0-43061 GCA_038245785.1 Gloeobacterales cyanobacterium
TAGTCGTCCCTGAAAAATCGGATATTGGGCTCACGCCTGAGGTTGTAGCTTGAGCAGCGGAGCGGAATAGAAAAAGCGGTAGAGTTTCCGCAGATTGAATCCGCAACCCGATAGCAAAGCATTTATTCGGTCGCCCAAAGGACCGCACAGAAAATTGCGCTGCATCCGATGGTCCTGCTTGCTATGGCCAATGACCGGCTCAATGGCACTACGCCTTCTGAGTAAGCGTTTGAGTTTGCTGTCCAGGTTGCGTCTGCCTGTCGTGAAAACCTCGACATCCGGGGGATGATGCGCGGTTCCGCGAAATCCTTTGTCCACAAAGGCCTGAGCTGGTCTAACAGCGGTGAGGTACTCCACTTGGCTGAGCGCTGGGCTGAGCGTTGTGCCATCGTAGGGATTGCCATGCTTGGCATCAATGCCCACTATCCAGTTGCTTTGATTAGTGGTGACCACAACGGCCTTGCAGCCGAATTCATAGGGCTTGTGGACTTTGCCTTTGGCAATGCACTCTACTTCTGGAGCATGCACACTGTAGAGTTTTCCCGAATGATGGCGTTGCTGATGATGAATCCGCTTGGCACGCTCCAGGAGCTCTTGAAAAGCTTCTCGGGCGGGCACCTGCGCCAGCTTCCGTTCAAGGTCGCGAATGACCCGCCCCAAGTAGGTCTTCAGTTTGCGTGTCTGTTTTTGGGCTCGCTGGCCTTGGCGGGCTGCAGCATAGCGACTTTGCTGAAAGAGCGCTCGTTTACCCAAACGCACGTAGCTTTGACGCAGTTTGACTTGATGCTCGCGCGCTAAGCGGACCAGCGCTCGTCTGGCTTTGTCATACAATCGCGCATCTGTGGGAAAAGCGATGGCCTTCTCCTGCACCGTTGTATCCACGTTCACGGCTTTAATCTCCTTGGCTTTTAGCGCTTGCTGTTGAGTGGCTGCGCGCAATACTTGCTTGAGCAGTTTTTCTACACCCTCAGGGCCGACGCGCTGTCGCCATTTGACCAAGCTGGTCGGATGACAGGGCAACTCGTGTTGAAAACGTTCTTCTCCACAAAAGTATTGCCAGTAGGGATTTTCTACCCATTTACTGACCACGGTTTCATCACTCTCGTCGTAGAGCGCTTTCAAGTAATGCAGACCGACCAGCAAGCGAGCAGGCAAACTTGGTCGCCCAGCTTCCCCGCTGGTCACAGGGCCGAATTGGTGCTCAAAGTAGCTCCAGTCAATGGACTCAGAGAGCTTGACCAAAGGATGTTGTAGATTCAGTTGATGAACTAACAACAGCACATCCTTTCTAGAAGTCTCAGGCTGCTTGGGGGGTGGGGGCGCACTCATTTCACCAGCTTTGGCCCTTGAAGGCGATATTTCTGGCAATTCTATATCAGCTTTTTTATCCTGAAACCCCTCTCCTGGTTATATCTGGATATTTTTTCAGGGACGACTAATTAATGCGAATTGCTTCTACTTCTGCTGATAAAGAGATCCCCCCAGGCAAAAGAGAACCTCTATCCTTTGAGGGCTTTGCCCCCCTTAAGAAGGCTAAGGTGTATACAGATCTTGGAACCGCCCCCCTGCCCCCCAACTTTGGGGGGTTCTGACTCAAAGTCCCCCAAAGTTGGGGGATTTAGGGAGCGGTTCGGATCAAAATTTGAGTTGGTTTCGGCTTGTTATGTACACGGTAACCTTAAGAATGAGGGATGTCACTCTAAAATCACAGCCGTACCCGTTGCCGCAACCATCAGCATGTCCCCACCACCACTTATGCTAATGGTTTCATAATCTAAATCCACTGCAATCACAGCATTGGCACCTATCTTTTTTGCCTCATCCTGCATCTCTTCTAAAGCGATATTTTTGGCTTTGCGCAATTCTTTTTCATAGGCTCCAGAGCGTCCACCGACAACATCTCTGATGCCTGCAAAGAAGTCCTTGAAAATATTGGCCCCCAGGATAGCTTCCCCACTGACCAATCCCAAATACTGAATATTTTTGCCTTCTACAGTTGATGTGGTTACAACGAGCATAGATGGTCTCCAAAGTTTTACTAAGCGGTTAGGCTAGCCCATGATACTCCTGAATCGTTTTCACCTGTAAAGGACCTTCTTGCAAAGCGCGAATGGCTTGGGCCGTAGCAATTGCCCCTGCAATCGTTGTAATCACAGGCACTCTTTGAGCAAGGGCGGTGCGGCGAATTCTGCGCCCATCCGATTGGGCTTCGCTACCGGTCGGTGTATTGATAACGAGCTGGATCTGACCATTTTTCAAGAGGTCTTCGATATGGGGACGACCTTCGTGAATTTTCAGAACTTCTTCGGTGATAAGTCCCTGCTCTGCTAAAAATTTCTGGGTGCCTCGGGTACAGACTACAGAGAAGTTGAGATCTAACAGGTTTCTGACCACGGGAATGACCGCCTCTTTATCCCGGTCGCTGACAGAAATAAATACTTTTCCAGCAATCGGAATGCGTTGTCCTGCAGCGATTTGGGCTTTGGCAAAAGCAGCGCCAAAGTCCACATCAATGCCCATCACTTCCCCGGTGGAACGCATTTCTGGACCGAGAATTAAGTCTGTCCCAGGGAACTTCTCAAAAGGAAGAACGGCTTCTTTAACGGCGACATGTTTGGGAATCACTTCTTCCGTAAAGTTTAATTCTTCTAGCGTCTTACCTGACATTAAGCGGGCGGCAATCATCGCCAGCGGCACACCAATAGCCTTAGAAACAAAAGGAACGGTGCGAGAAGCACGAGGATTCACTTCTAAGACATACACTTGTTCCTCTTGAACGGCATATTGCACGTTCATCAAACCGACCACATTCAAACTCTGAGCAAGCTTAACCGTCCAATCACGAATCGTTTGCAAAACAGTTTCTGACAGAGAGCGGGCAGGCAATACACAAGCTGAATCGCCTGAGTGAATACCCGCTTCTTCAATGTGTTCCATGATGCCACCGATTACCACTCGGCCTGTGCGGTCACAGACAGCATCAACATCGACTTCTACCGCTCCTTCGAGGAATTGGTCAATCAGAATCGGATGTTCGGTAATGTCTAGATCTAAAGGCAGAGCCGTAGTCATGTAGCGTTCTAAATCTCGGTCAGAATAGACAATTTCCATCGCCCGTCCGCCGAGCACATAGCTAGGACGAACGACCACGGGGTAGCCTACCCGCTGGGCAGCAACCAAAGCTTCGGCATGGGAACGAGCAATTCCATTGTTTGGCTGACGAATATCTAAGGCCCGTAACACTTGTTCAAAGCGCTCCCGGTCTTCTGCCCGATCAATGGCATCAGGACTAGTTCCCCAAATCGGAACCCCTGCTTTTTCTAGAGGAACGGCTAATTTTAAAGGCGTCTGACCGCCAAATTGAACGATCACTCCTTCTGGTTTCTCTGCCTCCACAATATTGAGCACATCTTCCCGTGTGAGGGGCTCAAAAAAGAGAACATCCGAAGTGTCATAGTCTGTAGAAACAGTCTCAGGGTTGGAGTTGACCATGATTGTTTCAAACCCATCTTCTGAAAGCGCAAAACAGGCATGGCAGCAACAATAGTCAAACTCAATGCCCTGACCGATGCGGTTAGGACCACCCCCGAGGATCATCACCTTGCGTTTCGGGCTGATCCGCAGTTCCGTTTCTGACTCGTAGGTGGAGTAGTGATAGGGGGTAAAGGCTTCAAATTCGGCAGCACAGGTGTCTACTGTTTTATAGACTGGACTGATACCGAGGGTATTTCGCAAACTACGAATCGCCTGTTCGTTACTGCCCAAGAGATAGCCTAGCTGTGGGTCGGAGTAGCCATTTTGCTTGTATTCCAAAAGCCAGTCTTTCTGTTCTTGCGCAGAAAGCGTATCGAGACCGCCCTTCTCCCTGAGAGCTAAAGCTTGGTTTTCTAAGGCGACTAGTTCTGCAAATTTGTCCAAGAACCAGGGATCTACTTTGGTAATCTCGTGGATTTCCTCGACGGTGGCCCCTGCCCTTAAAGCATCATGAATCTGGAACAGGCGCTCAGGATTAGGCGTGCGGATGTTTCGCAGCAGGGCTGCGAGGTCTGTGCTGGCTTCAGGCCGGTCTGCCCCGAAGCCAAAACGGCCCAATTCCATGGAGCGCAGCGCTTTTTGCAAGGACTCATTGAAGGTGCGGCCTATACTCATCGCCTCACCCACTGACTTCATTTGAGTGGTGAGCACAGGTTCAGAACCAGGGAATTTCTCAAAGGCAAAGCGGGGTATTTTCGTAACGACATAGTCAATCGTTGGTTCAAAGCTGGCTGGGGTTTCCCGAGTAATATCGTTGGGAATCTCGTCCAAGGTGTATCCCACCGCTAGCTTGGCCGCAATCTTGGCAATCGGAAATCCGGTGGCTTTAGAGGCCAAAGCCGAGCTGCGAGAAACCCGAGGATTCATTTCAATGACAATTACTTTGCCCGTTTCTGGCTGGATAGCAAACTGAATATTAGATCCACCTGTTTCCACCCCAATTTCCCGAATGACGGCGATAGAGGCATCCCGCAGCCGTTGATATTCCTTATCGGTCAGAGTTTGAGCAGGCGCTACGGTTACCGAATCGCCCGTATGAATGCCCATCGGATCAATGTTTTCAATCGAGCAGATAATCACTACGTTATCGGCCAGGTCCCGCATCACTTCCAGTTCGTATTCTTTCCAGCCCAGGGCGGACTCTTCAATCAGGACCTGACTGGTGGGAGATGCTTCCATTCCCGTTCGACAGACTGCTTCGAATTCTTCTTGGTTGTAGGCAATACCGCCTCCAGAACCGCCTAAGGTGAAACTAGGGCGAATAATTAAGGGGAAAGAGCCAATAATGTTTTGACCAATGTGGCGGCATTCTTCGAGGGTGTGCCCAAACCCTGACTTCGGCACAGACAAGCCAATCTTTTCCATGGCCGCCTTGAATTTCTCGCGGTCCTCTGCCTTTTGAATCGCTTCTAGTTTGGCTCCAATCAGCTCTACGCCATACTTTTCTAAAACGCCAGACTCGGCCAGGGCGACGGCCACATTCAGGGCTGTTTGACCGCCCATGGTGGGCAAGAGCGCATCCGGTCGCTCCCGCTCGATGATTTTAGCCACAATCTCTGGCGTGACCGGCTCAATATAGGTACGGTCGGCAAAAAGGGGGTCTGTCATGATCGTAGCGGGATTGGAATTCACCAAAACGACGGTGTATCCCTCTTCTCTCAAAGCTTTGCAGGCTTGGGTTCCCGAGTAGTCAAATTCACAGGCTTGGCCAATGACAATCGGTCCAGCTCCGATAATCAGGATTTTCTTTAGGTCAGTTCTTTTGGGCATCAGGGCACACAAGGCAATCCCACTTATTCTAGGGGCACAGGAACGCTCTGTGGCGTGCTTCCTCTTAAAATATGCCGTTGTTTTTCAGCGGTACAGTAAACCAAAACGTAGACCCCCGAGCCTCTTTACTTTCTACCCCGATCTGGCCTCCGATCATATCCACGAGGCGTTTGCAGATGGCTAGCCCTAACCCCGTTCCTCCGTACTTACGGGTGACGGAACCGTCCACTTGCGTGAAGGGTTGGAAGATTCGCTCTTGTTCATGGAGAGCTAAACCAATGCCCGTGTCTACAACTTCGAACCGCACTGCGCTCTTCTGTTCGTCAACACTGACCCGCACCTCGATCCCTCCTTGCTCGGTGAACTTGACGGCATTTCCTAAAAAGTTCAAGAGGACCTGGCGTACGCGACCAGGGTCTCCTTGAATAAATTCAGGGACGTTATGTTCTATGTCTATTTCTAAGGTGAGTTTTTTGCTGCGCGCCACGGGTTCTACCAAGCGCATTGCCTGGAAGACTGTATCTTCCGGTTTGAAGTCATAGCACTCTAAGACCAATTGACCCGCTTCAATCTTCGAAAAATCGAGAATGTCATTAATGATGTACATGAGGTTAGATCCAGACATCCGCACAATATCGACGTACTCATGCTGCTCAGCGTCCAAGGGAGTGTCGAACAGAAGTTCGGTCATCCCGAGAATGCCGTGCATGGGGGTCCGTATTTCATGGCTCATGGTGGCCAAAAATTCTGATTTGAGCCGAGAGGCTTCTATCGCTTGGTCTCTGGCTGCTGCTAGGGTACTTTCTGCTTCTTTGCGCTGAGAAATATCCAGGCAAGAGCCGATGATACGCGAGATCTTTTTGTTGATTTCTAAGACAGGGGATAGCGTGATCAAATAGGTACAGTCTCCCATCTGTTCTTCATAGCTGTAGGAAGACTTTTCTTCTAAGCAGTAGACACAGTAGGCCCACAGCTTATCTGCTGCATCTTCCGGGAGACACTCATAGGGGCTAAACTTTTCGACAACGGTGGATAGGAGACAAAACATCCGAGCAAAGGAAGCGTTTACCGTTACAAAGCGTAGACTCGATTCCTGGGTTGAGGTCGGAGGGTCCACATCCACAATAAAAATTCCGTCTGAGATGTTGTCGAAGATAGTTTGCAAAATCGCTTCACTACTTTTCCGTGCTTCTTCTGCTTGCTTATTTTCTTCTTCAAGACGTTTGGATAGGGTGATGTCCTGGGCTGTAATGCGTAGCTCCGCCGTCTTGTCACTGACGCCAAAAACTAACTGAGTTTTTTCACGCACCCAAAGTTCAGTTCCGTCTTTGCAAACACGACGAAATTCTAGTTCTTTCTGATCAGCTCCTCTATGTAGGGTTTTAGCCATTTGTTCTTGGACTTGGTAACGGTCCTGCTCATGGATAAAGTTCCAGATTGATTTTCCCAATAGTTCTTCTTTGCCATACCCCAAATAATGCGCTCCTGATTGAGTGATCGACTTGATCAACCCATCGGGGGTAACGGATAGGTAAATGTCAAGAGCGCGGTCATAGAGGTCTTGATGGCGAATTCTCTGAATAGCGGCTGCCATCGGCGTCATCATAGACTCGAGGAGCTGAATTTCCTGGGTGGACCATACGCGAGGACGATCACATTGATGAATATAGAGCACCGCAACTAACGTGCTCCCTAGCATGACAGGTACTCCCACGGCTGCGGCAGTCTGACTTGCTACATACTCTTGTTTAGCCTCAGCTGGAATGCGCTTGTCATAGCGGATATCAGGAATAATTTGTGTTGAATGTCCTTCTAAAATTAAACGCGCGAGAGGTTCATCCGCCTTAAAAAGTTGACGGGCTGAAATACAGTTTGGCTGAAGATACTCATGGAAGGGTTCTAAGACCAAGCTACCTGAGTCTACGGAGAGCAAAATACAGCGGCTTACCTGTAAACCTTCCCCAATCACGCTAACGACATCGTCGAGTACTTGCTCTAGAGAGACCGCCTGGGCTATATGCGTACAAAAGTCAGTCAACAGCGCAAGGTGCTTCATCGGAGCCTGTCACGGAGATGGACATTTCCTGGATTCACGGCTGATCCACGGGTTAGAAAAGATCAAGTGATGAGGAAATACCGTATTAGTACGGATAAGTTCAGTTTTCCCTAGGCTGCGGGCGCTGTCCCATATCTGTTGAAGGTTTCATATTTTGATGATTGCTGTTTCAGTACGCCTGCGTGAGAGGTTACTGGGGAACGTATCCTATGATACATATCAAGATGCGTCTTACCCGGAGCTGGTTATAAGCTCTATCTATTTAAGGTGCACAGTGAACCTTAATATGTTCTGATCAAAAAACTACAAGCCTTCCATCGAATGAAAGTACTGATTCTGGGATCCGGGTATACCGGTAGCCGTCTGGCCCTCTTACTCTTGGACCAAAAAATTTCTGTTTGTCTCACAACCCGTAGCGGAGAGCGTCCAGCTGCCATGGATGCCCCTTGCTTCAGGTTCTCCGATGATTTTCCTGTACTTCCTGACCAAGCTTTGTCCGGTGTCACCCATGTTCTGAACAGTATTCCTCCCGATGAGCAAGGGCTAGATCCTGTGGCAGCCTATCTGCTCCCTGTCCTGGAAAAAGCTGCTCTAACGTGGTTTGGCTATCTGTCTACTACGGGAGTCTATGGAGATGTGCAGGGGGCTTGGGTCGATGAGCGCACCCCTGTAAACCCACAGCAAATCCGCTCACGACATCGAGTGGTTGCTGAACGCACTTTTTTAGCATCGGCCCTCCCGACGCATATTTTTCGGTTACCCGGTATTTATGGCCCAGGTCGGAGTGTTTTTGAGCGGCTCAAATCTGGTAAAGCTCAGCAGATTGATCGACCAGGCCATGTATTTTCTCGTATTCACGTGGAAGATATCGTTGGCACTCTATGGGCTTCGATGAATCGACCGAATCCCCCTTCTATCTACAATGTGGCGGATGATGAACCTACGGAGCCGAGCCAGCTATTGATAGAAGCGTCAAAGTTTCTTGGCATCGCCCCTCCCCCCGCTATCCCCTTTGAACAAGCGGCACTAAGCCCAATGGCCACCACTTTTTGGAGCGAATGCCGTAGGGTGAGCAATCAAAAAATAAAGACTGAGCTGGGAGTCGTTCTGAAATACCCGACCTATCGGGAAGGATTAAGGGCTATCTTTGGAGAATCGTAGTTACGACCCATTTAACTATCCCAAAGACAGAATCCTATAGGACCCAAAAACTTTGAGGCGTTCTGTCAACTCTTGAATTTCTTCTAATGCTTCTTGTACGTGGGGTTCGGATTGACTGGATTCTAGTTCTAGAAAGAATAAATAAGCGCCTAAAGATGTCTTCGTGGGACGAGATTCAATCTTAGCAAGGTTAATTTTGCGTCGGGCAAAACTGTCTAAGACCTGATTGAGAACTCCGGGCCGATTGGCATAGAGGGAAAAAGCTAAAGAGGTATTAGTTGTGTTCGGTTGTTCTTCTGCGGCGAGACCGATGACCAAGAAACGGGTTTGATTGTCGGGATAATCATGAATAGAAGAGGCCAGAATCGGAAGATCGAAGAGTTGGGCTGCTCGTGCTGAAGCGATCGCTGCATAGCGCACGCTTGCTTCCTGGCTAATCGATTCCAGGGCCTCGGTATTGGAACTAGTGGGTATTAGTTGGGCCTGCGGCAGATTTTTCTCCAGCCAAAGTTGGCACTGGGCAAGAGATTGGGGATGGGTGTAGACTTCGGTTATTTCCTGTAGTGTTGCTGCCTTAGAAATCAAGTTGTGATGAATCGGCAACACCAAGGCTTGCTGAATCTGGACCTCAGGCGTAGACCACAGGCAATCCAACGTGGTGCCGACGCTTCCTTCAACAGAATTTTCTACTGGCACTACCGCCCAGGCCGCATCGCCTCGACTCAAGGCTTGGAAGGCTCCTTGGATACTGCGATGAGGGTCTAGTACAATCGTGCCCCCATGCTTGAGATGATGGTCTAGATAGCAAAGGGTCGCCCATTCGGTGTAGGTTCCTTTAGGCCCCAGGTATGCGATAACAAGTTCTGGCATGACAATGAAACCTTATCAAAAGATTCTGATTCTCGAATGTGGTGAACCTCTGGTGGAGGTCTCCCCTATTTTCCCCCGTGAGTGTCCTCATCCGTACGTTGCTTTAGGTGCTCCCTACGGAGAACGCTCTCCCTTTTATCTGCGACAAGGGGTGATTGAACGCTTGGAGCAAGCTCAAAATAAACTAGAACAGCTGCACATAGGCTGGCGCTTGAAAATTTTTGATGCTTATCGTCCTATTCCTGTGCAGCAATTTATGGTCCAGTACAGCTTCGAGCAAGAGGCTAAAGTTCAAGGTTTAGATCCAAAGGCTTTGTCTGAGGCAGAACGTGAAGCTTTGATGGCTAGAGTCTACCAATTTTGGGCAGCACCTAGTCCAGACCATGCCACGCCCCCACCGCATAGTACAGGAGGGGCCGTGGACTTAACTTTGGTAGATGAATCAGGTCAGGAAATCGATATGGGTTCTCCGATCGATGAAATCTCAGAACGTTCTTACCCAGATCATTTCGCCTCTATAGACCCAAAGGTTCATCACCATCGCCAAGTCCTCAAGCACGTGATGAACGATGCCGGATTCAAACAGCATCTGAATGAATGGTGGCACTTTTGCTACGGCGATCAAATGTGGGTATGGCTTAGTCAGCAGGATGGAAATGGAAGAGTACAACAAGCGATGTATGGTCAGGCTTCTATCTAGAGAAATCCAAACTCACGACTTGTTACTGAAATAAGACAAAAAAGAAATACGATTAGCCACTACTCGATACGTTGCACCTCATCTTGTCCTGCTCTCGCGACTAGAACTAAATCGGTCATACCTACAAAGAGCCCATTTTCTAAAACGCCTGGAATATTGTTGATTTGATATTCCAGAACTTCGGGATCATCAATACCGCCGGGGAACGTAATATCTAGAACAAAATTTCCTTGATCGGTGATCACAGGTCCGCCTTTACGGATAGCCATGCGCAGGTCCACTTTTGCGCCCATAGATTCTAATCGTTTTGTCACGGAGGCAGAGGCAAGGGGCAAAACCTCTACGGGCAGAGCAAAGGTTGTATTCAATTTCTCGACGAGTTTGGAATCGTCCACAATCACTACAAAATAGTCTGCCATCGCCGCAACGATTTTCTCGCGGGTATGGGCAGCTCCTCCTCCCTTGATCAGATTCTTCTGGGGGTCCACCTCATCGGCTCCATCAATGGCGATATCCAAATGTGTAGCGTCATCAATGGGGATAGTGGGAATCCCTTCTTTCCGAGCAAGAAGCACTGACTGAAAAGAAGTCGGTACGCCGATGATCTTCAATCCTTCTTCTCTAACCCGCTGTCCCAAGGCTGCAATCATGAATGCTGCGGTGGACCCTGTGCCCAAACCGACCATCATGCCGTCTTCTACGAGCTGGGCAGCGGCTTCACCGGTACGTTTTTTTGCAAGATCTTTGGGGTCCATGGTCATGACCGATCGCCTGTGTAGGGAAACGAGAGCATGATACCGCCCTGTATGACTGATTGGAGCAAATAGTTACTGTCGATCGCTACTTTTGTGTGGATTCTATCAAGCTGATGTCAAGTTTAATGTGTTGATGAAATTACTTAGAACTACTGATAGAGGGCTTCTCCGTACTTCATAATGACTTCATCGATACCTTTACTGCACTTTATAAATACCTTCGTTTAGAAAGGTACTTTGAGTTTATACAAACAGTAAAAGTAGAGTATAAATTGTGGACAAACTAATCAGCCGTCTTATTGATGAAATCTATTTGGAATGTGAGGAGTCATATCAGAAGACAGGCCGGATTCCTAATGTCAAAGCTATGGTCGCTAAAGCTCTGGATGAGCTAGGCCTGCAGCTGCATGGGCAGCGCCCTGAGATCGAGTTGGCTGTTCGCAACAGTGTTCAGGAAAGTCTTCTGAAAGCAAGGATAAAGAAAAAGAGTCCATCTGCTTATTAAGTAGGCCAGAAAAACTTAGCTGTTTGTCGAGATATGATAAGTCTCCTATTCTTCTAGTAGAATACGGAGACTTTTTTCATCTCCTTAGATAATGCAGTTCCGAAAAGGTCCTTCTCTGATTCATAGATCCTTATTGGTCCAAATCGACTGAAAGCAGAAGAAACTAGTGTTAGCGGAATAGACCTTATCAATGGAGAAGGATGAGCCTTAGATGAACCGATGTAGCAAGCGAGGCTCAAAGACCTCTCTACTCACAATGACTCACCCTGAAACGCCTGGTTCAAAATAAAAGTTGGCAAAGGGAATTTTCAGGTAGTACTATGATTACTGGCTCATGGCGGGCGTAGCCAAGGGGTTAAGGCAGAGGTTTGTGGTACCTCCATTCGTGGGTTCAAGTCCCATCGTCCGCCCCATGTTGGATATGAAAGCAACTGTACATGCCCCGCAGCAAGCTGCGGTTGGTCTTTTCACAACTTCGTTTGAGCTTTCAATAAGTTCGTAATCTCAGGCTGTGTGCTGGGATCAAATCCGTAACCGCGCATCTCCGCTAAAGCCTTTTGGAAATCCCAACGGTCGTGCTGGAGACGATAGAGCGCGACCATGCCTCCGGTGCGGTCCCGACCGTGCTGACAATGGACATAGATAGACTTCGCCGCTTTCGGGTCGCTCGTCATAGCTAGAAAAGTAGAGGCTTGTTCTTGGTTGGGTGCGTTGTACATTGGTAGACGCACATACTTCAGACCCAGCTTACGGACAACAGTGGCTTCTTGTGTGGGTGACATCGGTAGATGTGGATCGCTGAGGTTGCAGTTTTTGACGACTCTGCTCTTGACCCGTGTCCCTTCCGCTTCCCCTTTGCGCAAGTCGACAATGGTAGTCACGCCCAACTGCTTTAAACGTTCAAGCCCGGCCTGAGTCGGAGCACTGCCTCGATAAAAAGGTAAAGCAGGGTGGTCTTTTTTGAAGAGCGACGGCACTAGATTGGAATTGTAGAGGTCTGCATCGCCTGGCCTTTCGCTACAGCTTGCGGCCAATGCTGGCTGGCTTAGAGGGACGGCAGATGACCATAGGGCAACCCCAAGGGGAAGGGCAATTGCCATTAAAGAATGTAAAAAAGGTTGTGTACTCGATTTTGATTTTCTGGTTGACCTTGACTGCACTTTGTCTGAATTCAGCATTGGAAATAAGCATCCAGAGAGTCCCAGAACATAGACTAGCATGGCCAAAGCCAGCATCTCTAGGAATAGCTTGCCTTCTATAAAATCAAAATAAGTTTGAATTTTAGGCAAATTAGTATGCGTTTATGGCTGAAATCACTTCGGGACGCGTAAATTCCCGAAAGCTGAAGGATTTATGCACTTATTCAAGCCTCTCAGAATAGGTACTCTAACCTGGACGTAGGTACAGGCGGGGTCCTTTGTGAATCATGTAGAAATTGAAGAAAAAACTTTTCATACAGACGGGAAGCAGAAAGTTGCTATTTTGCTCGTTGGCTATGGCGAAGTGGAAGATTATGCTCACTTTGCCGACTATAACGAAAGTGCTTTGCGCCTCTTGACCGCTAAGTTCGTGACCATTCCTGACTCCCTCTTCTTCTGGGTAGCAAAGGTTTTGAGTTTTCTAGACAAGCGGGAATGGCATAGCCACGGGGATTTCGTCTCTCCCCACAATCGTATTTTTGAAGGCCAGCGCGTAGGGATTGAAGCTTCCCTCCAACGCCGCTTTGGCGAACAGGTTAAAGTCTTCAAATCCTTCAACTTTTGCAAGCCCCATTTGCCCGAGCAGGTTCTCCAGCAAATTCGCTCAGAAGGCTATGAACGGGTGATTCTCTATCCGCTCTTGGTCGTGGACTCTGTGTTTACCAGTGGTTTGGCGCTCCAGCAGTTCAATGAGGCCCTGAGCCATCAAGACCGTTGGATCAAGGCAATGCGCTATTGGCCTTCATTCTTCGACGCAAAGGACTACCACAAACTGCTGGCAGAATCTTTCCATGAGAGCATTCAACAGGCGCAAGGCCCCTATCCTTCGTCTCAGGTAGGTGTGATTTTGATGAATCATGGTTGCCCTATGGATGCTCGTGGATTCACCACTGGTGTCGATGAGAGTGTGGCCCTCTATGAGTCGGTACGTGCGGAGATGATCACCCGCTATCCTTTGATTTCCATTGGTTGGTTAAACCACGATACCCCTGGTAAGTGGACCACCCCCGATGTGACCCAGGCGGCCAAGAATCTCCTGCATCTCGGGGCTAAAAAGCTAGTTTTCGCGCCGATTGGTTTTTGCACAGAGAACCACGAGACGATTCTCGATGTGGCGCATATCCTTGAAAAGTTTGATAAAGAGGGCGTGCCCTGTCAGCATCTGCCTTGCGTAAATGAAGATGAAAAATTTTGTGAGATGGCGGCTCAATGGATCGAGCCACTGGTGGGTGAGCTATTGAACGTATCGGAACTGGCTGAACAGAGTCCCGTACATAACGGACACAGTCACGCTGAGCATAGTCATGGTCATAGTCACAATGGACATGCTCATAACGGCCATGCTCATCCTCATCCTCCCCAAAAACAGGCTCATAGTCATGGAGACGGGCATACTCATGTGCACTAGCCCATACTGCTAGATGTAATGGCAAAACAACCCCTGTTCTCTTGAAGAGAACAGGGGTTGTTTTGCAGGGAGCAATCCTGGCTGGTCTGGAAGCATCAATAGGCTTACTGCACAGCGATTTTAGAAAGTTTAGGCCTGCGCGTAGTACGTGTCTCTGATGAGCAGGTGAGCTACCGTTTTGCTAGCATCTATACCCAAATCCGAGCGACCTTCTCCTCCTAGAACAGGCTCCCTTCTCGGCTTCGCCTACCTGTTGCCCTAAAGGGTCCCCAATCTGCCTACGGCAGCAGGTACCTTGTGCCAGACACGACTCTGCACGTGAGCTTCGCTTACAGGGAGCTGCCCTGCAGGGACTGAGGGCTTCCAGGATTCATGCAAGAGCTCTTAATCTTGAAATCTAGCTAATCAGCGTCTCCCTTTCCTTTTTTCTCCTTTCCTCCCACTTTCTCTGCCTCCGCTTTCTGTACAATCCCGCAGGCTAGACGTCCATCTCCAGCGTCAGCCGCCGTTCCTCCCACTTTAATTTGGTCCTGGAGCGTATGAATGATGACCGCCGTTCCGTCAGCATCGAATACCGTGGTAGGACTATCTCCTAGAGAAACGCGACTAGTAACGGTCTGTAGCCTCCCTCTACCCTGTTCATCTACGACTAGATTGGGCAGGTCTCCCAGATGATAAGGATGATTCAGTTCAACGGGTAAAGACGAACCAAATGGACCAGGGTCAAAGTGCCCACCTGCCACACTGAAGGGCATTGCTCCTGATGCACAGGAACCTACACTATGGAAATGAATCCCATGGGCGCCTGGGGTCAGTATTTTGGGATCTCCATTGACATCTACGTAAACACGGACAAAGCCCGGTGCAAATTCTACAAGAGTTGCCTGTCCTAAGATCCCCGGACCTTCAATTTTGACTTTAGCAACGAGATTATCCTCTGCTAGAACAACGGTGTTCGCGCACAAAACCAGCGTGCCCGCAAGAGAAAGTAGATATCCGATAGAGTGCTTCATTAGATTTATTCCTCGCTAGTAATTGATGTATTGATGCAGACTTAGTCCATTTCTATTAATAGAATTTTGTACTAATCCTCCTAATAATTGGGTCTAAAATAGCGGTTTTAAATTGATCCACCTGCTAATAAACGGCATATCAATGAGGAATATACTGAAGATAAACAGTGTTTTATACTGTTCTTATCGCTCGAGCACCATCTTATTCAGCTTTATCTCAAAAAAATATCAGTATTCTTACGAATATCAAGTTCGAAAAGTGATGTTAGAGCGCAAAGAGATACTGAATCTTTAATCTTTGAAGAATTAAACAATCTTGACTTGATATATCAGCTTTGTTTGATCTTAAAGGAGCGGCTATTTTGTTCCTTTTAATCAATTTCGGTTTGACTTTTTTATAGTAACAATGACCTTCTCCCTAAAGTCTGAAATCCCACTTAACCTAGGGGATGAAATATATTGCTGCATGCAGAGCTTTCTATTTGCGTCCTGCTTTCAGGGCAGCTTCACTTTTTTCGATAGTTCCGCAGGCTAGACGTCCCCCGCCCGCTTCATCAGCCGTTCCTCCCGCTTTAATTTGGTCTTGCAGCTTATGAATAATAAGGGCAGTGCCATCTGTATCGAATAGGCCAGTGGGACTATCCTTCAGGCTAATTCGATTCGTAATAGTTCTCAGCTTGCCTCTGCCTTCTTGGTCTACGACGAGATTCGGGAGGTCTCCCAGATGATAAGGATGATTTGCTTCGACAGGCGTGGAGGAACCCATGGGGCCAGGATCAAAATGGCCGCCTGCTCCACTAAAGGGCTTGGCCCCAGATGCGCAGGAACCAACGGCATGTAAGTGAATACCATGCAAGCCAGGCGTCAGCACCTTGGGATTTCCTTGCACGGCTACTTCTACCCGTACTGCTCCATTTTTTTCTTCCGTAAACGTGGCCTCTCCCGTGATTTCCGGGCCTTCAATTTTGGTTTTAGCTATAGGCAAAAGTGGAAGAACGGCCATCCCCTCTTTTCGGATAACGCCGCAGGCTAGACGTCCCCCTCCCATTTCACTATTCGTCCCTTCGGTCTTTTCCTGTGTTGCTCCCTGATCTGACAGCCTATGAATGATAAGGGCAGTCCCATCTTCATCGAAAATACTTCTAGGACCCTCACTCAGCGTAACTCGGCTCAGCATGACCTTGAGCTTGCCTCTACCCGCTTGATCTACGACGAGATTGGCTAGGTCTCCTAGGTGATAGGCCTGCTTTGTCTCGACAGGAATAGAGGAGTCGGAGCGGGCAGGACCAATATGCACGCCTGATTCACTAAAAGGCTTGTCCTCTGATCCACAGGAACCTGTGGAATGTAAATGAACGGCATGCAAGCCAGGCGTCAGCACTTTGGGGTCTCCCTTAACGTCTATCTCTACATGTACTAACCTGTTTTTCCCCTCAGAGAACTTGGCCTCGCCTGTAATGCCTGGGCCTTCAATTTTGGTTGTAGCTGTTGGCGGAACTGCCGCCGACACCGAAGTACTCATGGATAAGACTAAGGTTCCAGTTATAAATAGTAGAGAGATTCTAAGTGAACTCATACGTAAGTTTCTCTAGGGTTGTTAATGAATACTGATGCTGAAGTTAAGGGTGCGGTTCTAAGTGAGAAATAGCTCTGCTTTTCCACATAACCAAAGATACAGGGTAATTTGTTTATTCTGAAAATAAAATGCCCAAATCAAGAAGAAATGCCAATGCTTTGATTGCAAACTCAGGGATGCATCTATTTCTGATAAGAGCGAACGCAGGCAACGAACACTAGGCTGTGTCGGTCCATTTTGAGTTTTGGATTCAAAGGAGTGCGACAATAAAATTCGAAAACCACGGGAATTAATAATGAGCAAAACCGCCTGGGTATTTCCCGGACAGGGTTCTCAAAAACAAGGAATGGCTGGGGATATGGCCAACCATCCTCTGACCAAATCCCTCTTCGAAGAAGCCGATGCGATGTTGGGCTGGTCGGTGGCAGAGCGGTGTGCTGGACCTCAGGAAGAATTGGATAAAACACGCAATACCCAACCTTGCCTCTATGTCGTTTCCGCAGCGGCAGCTCTTCACTATCGCGCCTTAGGACATGCTCCCGACGCAGTCTGTGGTCATTCGCTTGGAGAGCTAACGGCCCTCTGGTGCGCCGGAGTTTTTGATTTTGGAACAGGGTTGCTCTTGGTCCAGAAACGGTCTTACCTCATGGAAGACCAGACCCAAAAAGCGCCTGGCAGTATGGCGGCTATCCTTGGTTTTGACCGGGAAGCGCTCTATAAACTAGTGCAAGAGATTGATGGTGTCGTCGTAGCCAATGACAATAGTTCGGGTCAGGTCGTCATTTCAGGGACGAAGGAGGCGGTTGCCCAGGTGCAGAGTCAACTGAAAGCGAAACGGTTTATCCCGCTAGCGGTTAGTGGCGCTTTTCATTCACCGCTGATGACACCTGCCGCCCAGGCTTTTCGGGAAATTCTGGAGGCTACTCCTTTCCAAACGGCACAGGTTCCTGTCCTTTCCAATACAGAACCGATCGCCACTACTGATCCCACGGTACTGAAAGAACGGCTAGCGCTACAGATCGATGGTCCTGTGCGCTGGCGAGAAACGGTTATTCAACTGGCGGCCCTTTCCGTAGAACGAACGGTCGAGATTGGACCAGGGAGTGTCTTAACCGGGTTGATTAAAAAGACAGATATTCCTGACCGTTCAGGTTCTGTCTTCGAAACCGAAAATTTCTTCCCCGTTACTTTTTGATTGAAGCCTCAAGCGAAGTGATAGGGGGGAAGCGCTCCATCCAGTTTTAGGGTTCCTTGGGTACACTGTTCTTGCCATCGCTGAACCTGGGGCAGAAGAGAGACTTCTCCTGCTCGCTCGGCCAGAAGATGGATTCTTTCGAAGCCCTCTTGGGCCTGGCCTGGGATCACAGGATAGAGGCTATGGGCTTTTTCGATGACCGTTTGCCACTGTGCCTGTTGGGCCGCTTGCTGTTCTGCCCGTGCCTGATGCTGCTGTTTTTTTGCGAGGAAGTACTGTTTTCCTTTCTGGTTAGTTTCTTCTGTTCCCTCTGTTTCTGGCATGGCGCTGAGGGGATGCGGAATAAATTTCAGGGTGTACTCTGCTTTGCCGTTGAGTTTTTCTAATTTGGCTAAATACCGATCGGCATTTTGTTCTAAGTGGGCGAGTAATCCTTCTTCTGAAATGAAACGGGTTCCAAACCGTAGCGGCAGGACGGTTATTTGCCGAAAGAGATCACAGATTACGCGGTCATGGGTGAGGGCAGCGCGGATCAGCAATTGGTCATTAGTTTCTAAGGTTTCAAAAGATACGCCCGGTTCTACGATCGCCATCAGCCGCTCGTTGCCAATAATTTTTACCTGTTCTATCATCCCTTCTGGTCTGTCAAATTCTGTAGGGATTGCAAAAGCGTAGGTATACACGGCTAATTCTCTAAGGCTAAGACAGGAGATTCGCGTTGAGAACGGTTAACAATCAGTTCTATCGCCAGTTCCATTGCATGCATCATACTCTTACAGTCTGCTACACCCTGCCCGACAATATCGAAAGCCGTGCCGTGGTCTGGAGAGGTTCGGACTAAGGGCAATCCAATCGTGACATTAACCGCTTGGTCAAAGGCCAAGAGCTTGAGGGGAATTAAGCCCTGGTCATGATAAAGGGCCAGATATCCTGTGTAGCTCTTGGCCTTTGTGTTCGGATCATACCAGCGCTGACCGGGCTGTACCCAGAGCGTATCGGGAGGAATCGGACCCTGCACTTGCGGGTATTGAGCCAGGAGCGGGGCCAACCAGTCTACTTCTTCGGTACCGAGGGCTCCGGCTTCTCCTGCATGGGGATTCAGCCCTGCTACGGCAATCTGGGCATCAGGTTCTTTAAAATCTTGTTTCAGGGCTTCCAGAAATAAATCTAGTTTTTGACGAACGAGCTGGCTATTTAGCACATCGGGCACTTGGCGCAGAGGAATATGGGTAGTGGCTAAAAGTATCCGAAAAGCCCAGTTGGTATAGGGAGAGCGAGCATGGAACATCATGCCATAACGCTCTGAAACGCTTAGTTGAGCCAACAATTCTGTTTGCCCTGGATAGAAATGTCCAGCTTGATACCAGGCGGCTTTAGAAATAGGGGCCGTGACAATCCCATCAAATTGGCCAGCTATCGTTTCTAGAATTGCCGTTTTGAGATAACTAAAGCTGGCCGCACCGCTGCTGGCTTGGGCTGCACCTGGCGTAAAGGAGTCGCAGGGTAATTCCAAGAGGTCCCATTGGTTTGGGTCCGCCACATTTCCTAGATGTCCTAGGGCTTGATAGCAACGATGCAATATGCTGGCAGTGCCAACAAGAGTTATCTGGCACTGGGATGACCAATCCTTTTGGGCTAAGGCTTTGAGCACCACTTCTGGGCCAATACCGGCGGGGTCACCGATGGTAATTGCTATTTTTGGCAGAGTCACGAGAGAACCAATTTCATCTAAGGCATACTGACATTCTAAAGTTTCTGGGCCTGGATTACCTGTAGGCTTCCTCCGGCATGGAGTTGCTTTTTACGAACGGTAAATCCTTGCTTTTGCAAAAGCGCTTCCGGTTTTTGTGCTATCCACTGCCAAGACGTTTCTGTCTCAAAAAGCCACAGGAAGAGGGCCAAACCAGGCCAGATCAGCGGAATATCTGGCTGATGAAAATCAATGAAAGCGAATGTGCCGCCAGGTTTCAGGACTCGATAGACTTCACTAAAAATTTTCTGGATTTGAGCAGGCGTCATTTCATGCAAGGCCATGCTGGTGTGCACCAAATCAAATTGATCGGCTTCGAGGGCAGTTTCTCCGCGCGTCCCAAAATGAATTTCCCTCTGGGAACACTAGCTTGCGCTGTTTCAATCGCTACAGGCGAACAGTCCAATCCCGTTAGGTCATAGCCTTCTTCCGCCAAAACTTGAGCAGCTAGACCACTGCCACAGCAAAGGTCTAAAGCTTTTTTCTCTGGGTTTGCAACAAGATCTTGCAAGGCTAGTTTTCTAAATCGTTGTTCACCGCCGACCAAGAGGCTTGTACTTTTGGAAACCAAGTTATAGAACCAGAGATGACGAAAGGCCCAAGTGCGTAAGATAGTTGCCATAAGACTTGCTCACCCCAGTTTACAGTGCGCTTCTCCTCCCGCCTCAATCCAGCCCCGAATCAGTCCAGAGGTTGACTGAGCCGCAGCGCAGCGACCCGCACTATCGATCACAATCACCCCGCCCTCTCCATTAACCTTTGCAACCAAATACTGAATCCCTGCCTTCGCCGCAGCTTCTGCATCCATTCCCTGAAACTGCACAAAATCAGAAATTGTTTTTGCCAACACCGTACGCAAAAATTGTTCTCCATAACCCGTCGCCGATACCGCACAGGTTTCACTGTCCGCAAATACGCCTGCCCCAATCACAGGCGTATCGCCCACCCGGCCCCAGCGCTTATTCACCAACCCCCCTGTTGATGTCGCTGCCGCTAGATTGCCTCGAAGGTCAAGGGCAACAGCTCCGACAGTACCCAGCTTCTGGGAGGGCTTGATCCGTTCATGATCTAAGGTTATGCGACCAGCGGCCTGAGCTTCTTTCAATTGCTTGAGCCGCACCTCGGTAACGAAGTAATCGTCCGGGAAGAGCTCTACCTGGCAATACTTCGCAAACTCGAGCGCCCCATCGCCCACCAGCATCACATGGTCACCCTGCTCTAGGACATGGCGAGCTAAGGCAATCGGATTTTTGATCTGCTTGACACAGGCCACAGCCCCAGCTCTCAGATTGCTCCCATCCATCAGCGCCGCATCCATTTCTACTTTTGCTTCAGCATTGAGCACCGACCCTCGACCGGCGTTGTACAGGGCATCGTCTTCGAGGAGGGTCACACAATACTCCACCACATCCAGCGCACGAGCCCCTTTTTCCAAACGTTGACGACCCTGTTCCAAGATCGCAGTAATGCTCTGCTTAAATTCTGCTTCGCTGGCCTCATATTTCAGATCGTCAAGGGCACCAGCACCACCATGAATCATCAGGGAATAGGACTTGGACATCGTTGTTTTACCAGTCACAAAGTGATACTTAAAGAATGCTCTTACACGGCTGCGTTCAACGCTTAGAAACCGTATGAAAAGTCCTGCTTATTTTTCTTTTGCCTTCCTGCGCTGACGCACCTTTTGGGTAACTAGTTGAGGGAGGTCGCACCCAGGAATAAGCTCCTCCAGTATCTTAAAACGAATATGGTTAATGGCTAGATCTCCTAGCGAGATGTGCTCCGGCAAGTCATCCGCTGTCATTTTTGCAAACTTGATCCCTTTACCAATTTCGGTGTGGTACCAGGCTAAACCCATGAAGAAACGCTCAGGGTAGGGTCCCCGCTCAACGGTATCATCCATATTGGATTCCATCGGCAGCCAGCCAAGGCCAGGCACATAAAACTCCAACCAAACATGGTTGAAATCTGGCTCTAGGGGCAGATGGCGGCGGTCAGGATGCGGGGGACACTTGTAGCGCCCAATAGTGCGACAGGCAATACCGTTGAGGCGCGCTAAGGCGAGCAAGACCCCAACGTATTCACCGCAGGAGCCAACCCCACGCTCCAGAGCAATATCGGGGGTATCAATAGTGGGCTGAATACCATAGGAAAGGCGATCGTAGACGTAATTGCGAATTTTGAGCATCTTCCGCAGCACATTTGTTTCTGTGCCGATCGCCTCCTTTGCGGCCTTACGAATAGTGGTCGTATCCATCGCCAGGTCATCATCATCTACCAAGTAGCGTTGCTGGAACTCGGGTGGGAGTGGCAGGCTGTCATCAACATCAGCGGGAGATAGATAATACTTGAGGCTGTACATTTCGATAGTGGCTTTCCATCCCAGTAGGCCGCCTTGATGCGGCTGAACCTGATCAAACTGGAAGACCGCAACCTTCTGCCCCTCCTCTTCTTCAATCGTAAACGGATGACCGATCGGTTCAATGTGGCGGACACGCTGACGCAGTGTATCGGACGGCAAGGCAATCCGCCATTCAACATGGTTGAGGGTCACCGCTTCGAGGGGTAGCAGTTCTTCCACGTAGGATAGCTCCACCAAATAACCGTTGGAGAGCGTGTAGTGCGCTGCTGGGTTGTGGTGAAGGTACAAAGGATGAATGAAGGTGCGATCGCGGAACGTCAGCTGATAGGGAAATTCTGCGTTGGGATCATCCCGAATGTAGGGTTCTTCATGGGCATAGGCAATATAGCAAATTGGTTCCTGCCCATCCACAGGAGCATAAAAGTCAATGCCCGTAGGAGAGGTAAAGGGCGTGAGCGCGCTGGATTGAATCGCTCCCGTGGCGCAATCAAGGCAATAGACAGTTTGCTCCGTGCGATCGCATACCCACAGCGCCTCGTTAAACACTGTCATTGTTTTAGAACCGACACCGGGCTGGGGCAAGCGCCTAACCAGCTTGCCCGTATCACGCTCAAAAACATGGATATAGCCGGACTTCTGACTGCTCACGTACACAGTTGAGTCCCAGACTGTGACCCCATCAACCGGATGGGGAAGTCGAGTAAAGATCGTCGGCACTAGGTCTTGGCGATGGCACCAAAGCACCTCCTGCCCCTTCGCAAACCAGAATCTATCGTGCGAAAGGGTCAACCCTGTCACACCAATCCAGTCTGAAACACAGTAAGGGTTCAAAATGATCGTGTCGTTGGTGTGTGGATTAATACAGATCAGGTATCCCCGAATCGTATCAACCGTGAGTAAACGGTCTCCATCAGACGTAAGTCCTGACAGGGAATAAACACCGATAGGGCGAATCATAGAATGTTGCAATGAAGCATCAGGGAACGCGCTTTCAGGCTTCAGCATAGATCAACGGCTCAGCATGTTTATCAAACAATATAGCCCTCAGGTTAAACGCCGGTTGCCTTAGTGCTCTGGCCAGAGGACACTAGCACAAACCTAGTTCAGAAGGAAAACCAATTCTGCTATGGACAATACCTAGCGGGAATAAGCCCGCTTCATCAGCATATTGTTTTGTTATTCTAAGGATGCAGCAAAACCATCCTGACCTATGCTTATAGAGCCAAGAATTTGTCAATATAAGTGGTATATGATGAGTCAATCGGGAGCCTTGAAGCCTTAGCTTCAGCAGGTATAACCTGGTGAGCAGCACCTCATCGAAGCGAAGGATACAGCGTTTAATGAAAGTTGTTTATGACCCGGACAAAGATATTTTACAAATTGCCTTTATCGAAACGACCATTGAGGAAACAGCTCAGATCGCACCAGGATTGGTGTTTGATTATGACGAAGATGGAAATGTCATTGGATTGGAACTCATAAAAGCATCAACAAGGATGGATAGTCCCTACGCCATTTCCTACCTCGTTGGCGACGCCAATGTTGATAAGCCTCAGCCTAAAACTACAGAATAGGCACGCTATCCCCATTGCAATGTCTCAATCGTTTATCCAGGACTCTTTCCCGACCAAATCAATAATGTGGCCCCTCAGCAAGTAGTCGTTCGCTTCTAATAGCCGCTCAATGTCCTGCCATTGGCGATCTCCAAAATGTCTCCTCAGTTCAAAAATACGCTGCTGCCGACCTACTAGGCCTCGTGTGACTAAAGCACGAACCTCATCCTGAAAGTCAGTGATGGAATATTGATGAACGGTAAGCATAACCGTGTCCCCGCAAATGAAATTAGAACAACTTACTGACATAGGCTGATCTTGAAGCAAATCAGTGTTGCTACTCACATAATGGCATCTTACATTGTATTTTACGTTACGGATTTAACTGGAGTTTAGGCTAAATTAAAAACTGCGCTAAATGTAGTGGTTTGCAAGGCTTAAATTTTCACGAAAACACTATCTATGAAATTAGTCTAAAATCCAAATTTAATATAGAATCTGTGGCGTCTGTGAATCTTAAGTTTTGGATGAGTGGCTTGGCCATGGGGTGGCCCAGAACACACATAATTCTAAGGAACCTACTCTGGAAAAATTGATATTAATTTGTCAGTGCTTCATGGCTAGAAATTTTTGAAAGTAGCTACATCGTGAACAGCTATGATGGGCAAGACCAAATGCTGTAAATCCATCAATCGCCCACTACGAAAGCAATCCTGTTTAAGGTTGAGTTAACCATGACTGATTCAGTGCAAATCTTGATGTGTGCCCCGCATCATTATGATGTCGATTACGTCATCAATCCGTGGATGGAAGGAAATATTCATCGCTCATCCCGTGAGGATGCCCAGGCCCAGTGGAATAAGTTGTACCAAGTGCTGAAAACCTACGCCACGATTGACCTGGTTGAACCTCAGCCGGGATGGCCAGATATGGTTTTTACGGCGAATGCCGGGTTGGTGTTGGGTGATACGGTTGTTCTCAGTCGCTTTTTCCATCCTGAAAGACAGGGTGAAGAACCTTATTTTCAACAGTGGTTTGAAGACCAGGGCTACACGGTTCATACATTGCCCAAAAGTTTGCCGTTTGAAGGCGCAGGCGATGCACTGCTTGATCGAGCCGGCCGCTGGTTATGGGCTGGTTATGGATTTCGATCGGAACTCGATTCCCATCCCTACTTAGCCAAGTGGTTGGATGTGGAGGTGCTGTCCCTGAGACTGGTAGATCAGCGATTTTATCACCTGGATACCTGCTTTTGTCCGCTCACGGATGGATATCTGCTGTACTACCCTCCGGCTTTTGATACCTATTCCAATCGACTGATTGAGTTGCGCGTTCCTGCTAAGAAACGCATTCCCATTGATGAAGTGGATGCGGTTAATTTCTCCTGTAACACGGTGAATATTGGTCACGTTGTGGTAATGAACAAAGCCAGTGATAGCTTGAAGCAAATCTTGGGCGATCGCGGCTTTACCGTTGTCGAAACGCCGCTGACGGAATTCCTGAAAGCAGGTGGGGCTGCGAAGTGTTTGACCCTGCGGATGACGGAACCACGCCAAGAGTCTCCACAAGCGTCCACGATCCAAAGCCGCGTCATTCATCTTGAAGGCCATTTGTTGGATACAGGGCTCGTGAATCGGGTCTTAGATACGATCGTGACTGGGGGAGGTAGTTTTCAAGTCTTGAACTTTAATCTCGGCGAGCAGCGCCAAGATGCCTCGGCGGCGGAGGTCAAAGTCTCAGCTCCTGATGCGGCAGTGATGGCTGACATCATGGGGCAACTCATCGACCTTGGAGCGATGAGTGTGACCGAGGAAGCCGCCGAAGCGAATCTAGAAGTGGTCACCCTGCCGGGAGTAGCTCCTGACGATTTCTATGTGACCACTATTTATCCCACGGAAGTCTTGATTGAGGGTCAGTGGCTCAAAGTCCAGGGACAAAGGATGGACGGAGCGATTGCTCTAATACAATCCACTGAGGGAGTAGTTGCCCGTTGTAAGCTCCTGCGGGATCTAGAGGTAGGCGAAGCCGTAGTCGTTGGCAGCGAGGGAATTCGCACCAAACGCAACGCCAAGAACCTGAAACAGAGCACGACGGAAGAATTCAGCTTCATGGGGGCTGGGGTTTCCAGTGAGCGACGGGTGGAACTGGTCGTAGAACAAATCGCCTGGGATTTACGCCGGATTCGAGACCAGGGTGGCAAAGTTGTGGTCACGGCAGGTCCAGTTGTGATCCATACAGGTGGCAGCGAACACTTGAACAAACTGATTCGCGAGGGTTATGTCCACGCGCTGTTGGGGGGAAACGCGATCGCGGTCCACGACATCGAACAGTCGCTGATGGGAACCTCTTTGGGTGTAGATATGAAAAGGGGCATATCCGTTCAGGGGGGTCACCGCCATCACCTCAAAGCAATCAATACCATTCGCCGCTGCGGCAGCATTGCCAATGCGGTGGAGCAGGGTGTACTGCGTAGCGGTGTGATGTACGAATGCGTCAAACACAACATTCCTTTTTGCCTAGCGGGATCAATTCGGGATGACGGGCCACTGCCAGAGACTAAGATGGATCTGCTGGAAGCGCAGACGGAGTATGCTCGCTTAATTGAAGGTGCTGACCTGATTTTGATGCTATCGAGCATGCTCCATTCCATTGGCGTGGGGAACATGACACCCGCTGGTGTGAAGATGGTATGTGTTGATATTAATCCGGCTGTGGTGACGAAGCTGAGCGATCGCGGCTCAATCGAGTCAATTGGAGTTGTGACCGATGTGGGGCTGTTCCTCAGCCTTTTGGTGCAACAACTCAATAAACTGACGGGAGAATATGCTCAGGTCTAGGGGACGTTGGCAAGACTTCAGGGAAAGCTGGAATTTCAAACCAAAATGATATAGTTTTTGCAATAGAGGCAGTCAGGTCAAGCTGTTCAGACCTATGTATTTGTTCATGTGCAAAAGATGTATTAACCTAGACTCAATCAAGCTTTGGTTTTGTTTCACCACAGTGATATGATGCAGCTCTTGGGGTCGTTCTATGCTTGAGATAGAATCTCTTTCTATGGCAATTTCTACTCAGTACCCAGTAATGATTATTGGTGGAGCAGAAGACAAGGTCAACGAGCGCGGCATCTTGACCGCTTTCTTTGAAAGTGCTGGTGGAAAGCTGGCTACCATCGGCATCATTCCCTGCGCTTCACAGGAGCAAAGTGTCCTTGGTGATCGCTACTACCAGATCTTTCAAGGAATGGGCGCTCAAGTACAGATACTTGATATTCGTCTTCCCAAAGAGTGTGATAACGAGAGTTGGTTGAACGTTTTAGACAGCTGTACAGGTATTTTTGTCACCGGAGGAGATCAGCAGCGCCTGTGTGATCTGATTGGCAATAGCAAGTTTATCGAATCCATAAAAGAGAGAGTTCATCTGCGCAAACTCGTCTTAGCAGGAACAAGTGCTGGCGCTGCGATGATGGGTGAAAAGATGATTGCAGGGGGGAGCAGCGGTGAATCTCCAAACAGAGCTTTAGTCGATTTGGCAGATGGCTTAGGCATTATTCCTGAGCTGCTTGTGGATCAACATTTTCATAACCGCAATCGCATGGCTCGATTGCTCAGTGCGATCGCCGCCTATCCTGAGAAGTTAGGGATTGGCATTGATGAGGACACCTGTGCCGCTTTTGAGGATGATGGAACGTTTGAAGTACTTGGTAAAGGAACTATCACCGTAATTGATCCGGGAGAGTTGACTCATACGAACTATCTTGAAGCGGGTGAAACATCTCCGCTCAGCCTTCATAAACTCATCGTTCACGTGTTGAGTCAAGGGGATCGTTACCATTATCAACATCGCTCTGTCTTGCCACCTTTGGCGACGCCTGAAAATTAGGCTACATTAATTGCTGCCGATTAGTATATTTACTGACTCGACAGCAACTTACGCTGGTCGGTAGTAATTGATACAGAATTAGAAACTTAACCTGAGATTAAGACCCATATATCTATCCATCTCCTATATTCAATGGATAAGCAGTGGGTTCGCAAACTCAGCCCTTCCGGGGCCTTATTTCAAAACTCTCAAAACTCAAGATTACATTTACTACATGCGAGATCAGCCGATGTTCTGCCTAAGATTATGAAAATACTCCAAACCCAAACGCTCCGGGGACCAAACTACTGGAGCATTCGCCGCTCAAAGCTCATTCTTGTCCGACTGGATTTGGAAGAGCTAGCCGATAGGCCTTCTGAAACCATTTCCGGATTTTATGACGGCCTCATAGAGATTTTGCCAAGCCTTGAGGAGCATTATTGTTCACCAGGGTGTCGGGGTGGATTTCTGAGCCGTGTGCTGGAAGGCACCATGATGGGGCATATCCTGGAGCATGTGGCTCTGGAGCTCCAAAACCTAGCCGACATGGAAGTGGGGTATGGCAGCACCCGCGAGACGGCAACGCCAGGCATCTACCAAATTGTAGTTGAGTATCAAAATGAGCAGGCAGGGCGCTATGCAGTAAGAGCTGCTCTCCGTCTATGTCAGAGCATTGTGAATACGGGCACCTATCCCAAAGCTGAACTTGAAAAAGATTTAGATGGCTTGATGAAGCTGAGGGCTGAAGCGGCTTTGGGAGCAAGCACAGAGGCACTGATGCGAGAGGCAGAAACTCTTGGTATTTCCTGGATTCAGTTAGAGACGTGTGACCTATTACAGTTTGGCTACGGCAAATATCAAAAACGGGTTCAGGCTGCTCTGACTTCTCACAGTAATATTTTGGGGGTTGAGCTTGCCTGCGATAAGGAAAGAACCAAAAAGATCTTGGCTAATCTAGGGGTTCCCGTCCCGTTGGGCGTTGTTATCTACTCCTTCAGCGAGTTAGAAGGATCTATTAGTCGCTTGGGGGGCTATCCGATTGTGATTAAGCCCTTAAACGGCAACCATGGTCGGGGGATTACTATAGATATTCAGTCCTGGGAGCAGGCGGAAGTGGCCTACGACCGTGCGCGGGATGTTTCCAAGGGCGTGATTGTCGAACACTATTATCAGGGAAGAGATCACCGCATTTTAGTGGTTAATCATAAAGTGGTAGCGGTGGCAGAACGGGTGCCTGCCCACGTGGTCGGTAACGGCGTAGGGACCATCGCGGAGCTGGTTGGGCAGGAAAACCAAGATTGCCGTCGAGGCGAGGGCCACGACAATATCCTGACTCAGATTCAACTGGACGACGCCACCGATGAAATGCTTAGCCGTAAGGGTTTTACCCTCGATACTATTCTGCAACCAGGCGAGATCTGTTACCTTCGGGCAACCGCTAATCTGAGCACGGGAGGGACTGCTATTGACCGTACCGACGATATCCACCCGGAAACCGTTTGGCTGGCAGAACGGGTCTCTCGCATCATTGACCTAGATGTGGCTGGTATTGATGTGATCACGACGGATATTACTAAGCCGCTGAGCGAGGCGGATGGCGTGATTGTGGAGGTCAATGCTGCCCCTGGGTTGCGGATGCATACGGCTCCGAGCCAAGGAGTTGCCCGCAATGTTGCTGCTCCCATCCTTCATATGTTGTTTCCACCAGGAACGCCGACTCGGATTCCGATTGTGGCGGTTACAGGAACTAACGGCAAAACCACCACCACTCGTCTTATTGCTCATATCTTCAGCCAGATTTATGACGCTGTAGGTTTTACGACTACGGATGGCATTTATATTGGCGATCACTTGGTGGAGAAGGGAGATACCACGGGTCCGCAAAGCGCCCAGATCATTCTGCAAGATCCGACGGTGGACATTGCGGTCTTGGAGACAGCACGAGGCGGTATTCTTCGATCGGGTCTTGCCTTCTCACACTGTGACGTGGGGGTCGTCTTGAATGTGGCGGCGGATCATTTGGGTCTGGGGGACATCGATACTATCGACCAAATGGCCAGGCTGAAAGCGGTGGTGGCAGAGGCTGTCCACGTTGATGGCTATGCGATACTCAATGCTGATGATGAGCGGGTCTCAGCCATGGCGGAGCAGGTTGTGGGGAAAGTTGCCTATTTCTCGATGGACCCAGATAACCCGTTGGTGCGCTCCCATGTTCAGCGGGGGAGAATGGCTGCGGTTTATGAAGAGGGCTATATTTCGATTTTGCAGAAGGATTGGGTTCACCGGATCGAGAAAGTGGAGCGCGTCCCTCTTACGTTGGGCGGACGGGCACCGTTCATGATAGCCAATGCCCTGGCAGCCAGTTTGGCTGCTTTTGTTCAGGGTGTAAAAGTCGAGCATATTCGGTCGGCGCTGCGCAGCTTCCGAGCATCGGCTCAGCAGACACCAGGACGGATGAATTTATTCAACTTCGGCCACTATCATGCGCTGGTAGACTACGCCCACAATCCAGCTGGGTACGAAGCGGTAGGCAGCTTTGTGAAAACCTGGTCTGGCCCTACCCTTGGTGTAGTCGGGGGACCGGGAGATCGTCGTGATCAAGATTTGATTGAATTGGGTTCCCTTTCGGCGACATTTTTTGATCAGATTATTGTCAAAGAAGACGACGATAACCGAGGTCGTCCTCGAGGTAATGCGGCAGAGTTGATCGTCCAGGGTATCCATCAAGTTGCGTTGGATGCTGATTCTCCAGTCCCGCACGAGATCCGGCTGGATGAGACGGAGGCAATCGAATGGGCGTTAGACCATGCCCCAGAAAATGCCTTGGTAGTTATCTTCCCTGAAAGTGTCAGTCGGGCAATCGCACTCATTATGTCCCGAAGTCCAATTCCCGATGTCATAGAAGCGGCATTTTCATCAGAATCGAAGCAAGACACTTTATCAATGCTAGATACACTATCGCGGAGAATAATAGCAGACCCAGCATCTAATGGCGTGGAAGTTAATGCCGAAATAGCTGTACACTCCAAATCCTGAACGATTTAGAACGCTTAGGGATATAGATTGGGTTGATCTGATAAATGATAGGTTTGAGGGGTGATAGTACTGCTATGCCCTGACGTTGAGAGGTGAAGATTAATACTCATTTCTCAGGAGGCTGTTTGATGATTCTCAATTCATCTCTTTCTAGTTCTGAACCCTCTATTCAGCCAGCGTACGAGGAAAAGACCCAAGCCCTTGCTCGCCAGCTGCTAGCGGAGACCACAGAAAAGCGCTCACTCTTTGCTAAAGTGCGGGACCAACTCCGCTGGGATGACAAACTACTCAGTTGGACGATGGACAACCCTAGTCTGCGGGTGCAGCTGTTCCGTCTGATCGACTGTTTGCCATCTCTGACAACGAAGGCGGAAATTGCCCGTCACCTTCAGGAATATTTGAGCGATGCTTCCGTGGAATTGCCCCAGGCGCTCAAGAACCTGCTCAATTTTACGAGCCCAGACTCAATGCCAGGGCAAGTCGCTGCCACCACGCTGGCCACGGCCGTAGAAACCCTGGCTAGAAAATATATTGCAGGCGAAAACCTGAAGCAGGCGCTCAAGAGTATTGAACAACTTCGTAAACAGTCCATGACCTTCACGATCGATGTACTGGGAGAGGCCGTGGTGACGGAAACGGAAGCCCAATCCTACCTGGATCAGTATTTGGAGTTAATGGGACAACTTACAGAAGCTTCCCAGCGATGGGCTCCGGCACCCCAGATGAATACTGCCGATGGGCTAGATTTATCCAAGGTGCAGGTTTCGGTAAAACTCACAGCCTTTTATTCCCAATTTGATCCCCTAGACGTAAAGGGTTCTCAAGCGAAGGTGAGTGACCGTATCCGTATCCTCCTGCGTCGGGCGAAGGAAGTGGGAGCGGAAGTTCACTTTGACATGGAGCAGTATCGCTATAAAGGTGCAACGCTGGAGGCGCTTAAGCAGCTGCTGATGGAGGAAGAGTTTCGTGACCGCACCGACCTTGGCATAACCCTGCAAGCCTATCTACGGGATAGCTATCAGGATTTGCAGGATTTAATCCATTGGGTCAAACAGCGAAGCAATCCGATCACGGTGCGTTTGGTCAAAGGGGCTTATTGGGATCAAGAAACGATCATTGCCCGCCAAAATTATTGGCCGACTCCCGTCTACAACCAAAAATCTTCGACGGACGCTAATTTTGAGCGCATGACGCGACTGCTCCTGGAAAATCATGAGCATCTTTACGCTGCAATTGGTAGCCATAACGTTCGTTCTCAAGCCTACGCGATTGCGATCGCCCAAACCCTAAATATTCCCAAACGGCACCTTGAATTTCAAGTCCTCTATGGCATGGCCGATAATCTTGCCACAGCCCTCGCCAAACGGGGCCATCGCGTTCGGGTCTATTGTCCTTACGGTGACCTAATTCCAGGCATGGCCTACCTGATTCGACGCTTGTTAGAAAATACGGCTAATAGCTCTTTCTTACGTCAAAGCCTGACAGAGCATCCGATAGAAGATTTGTTGGCAGTTCCTGTTTGGGGAGAAGGCGACGAGGACGGCAGCGAAGTCAAACCTACGCCCCTTAGCTTATCGACTGCGACCGTCACTCAAATTAATCCCTCAGCGGATACGGACTATGCGATTGCTCAATCCCGAGCGGATGTGCTCACTGCCATGGAGTCTGTGAAACAACAGTTGGGGCAAACCTATTGGCCGCTCATTAATGGAGAGCGAGTACAGACAGCGACGACGATTCAATCTGTCAATCCGTCAAATCCGGCAGAGATTGTGGGCACGGTCGGCCAAATTAATATCGAACAAGCAGATCAGGCCATAGCCGTGGCAAAAAAAGCCTTTCACTCCTGGCAACGGACGCCAGCGTGGGAACGTGCTGCCATCCTTCGACGAGCGGCAGATTTACTGGAAGCACGTCGTCATGAACTCAATGCCTGGATGGTTTTTGAGGCAGGCAAACCGCTCAAACAAGCAGATGTAGAAGTGTCGGAAGCAGCAGATTTCTGTCGGTACTACGCAGCGGAAATGGAGCGCTTAGATCCAGAAGTAGTCTATGACGTGGCCGGGGAGAGCAATCGCTACGGCTATCGGCCCAAGGGAATTGTGTTGGTGATTTCCCCCTGGAACTTCCCCCTGGCCATTCCGACAGGGATGACCGTTGCTGCCTTGGTAACCGGCAACTGTGCGCTGCTGAAACCAGCGGCCGTTACGTCCGTGATAGCGGCAAAGCTGAGCGACATCTTGGTGGAGGCAGGCATTCCTAAAGGGGTTTTCCAGTACGTTCCCTGCAGCGGCTCCAGCGTGGGTACCCATCTAGTCAAACACCCGGATGTACAAATGATTGTGTTCACCGGGTCGCAGGAAGTAGGTTGTCAAATCTACGCTAATGCAGCTATCCTGCAACCGGGTCAAAAGCACTTGAAACGAGTAGTTGCCGAGATGGGAGGCAAAAACGCAATTCTTGTCGATGAAAGTGCTGATTTGGATCAAGCAGTGCAGGGGATCGTCTATTCTGCCTTCGGCTATAGCGGCCAAAAGTGTTCCGCCTGCTCCCGTGTGGTGGTGCTGGCACCGATTTATGATGCGTTCGTGACTCGGCTGGTGGAAGCGACGAAATCGTTGAATATTGGGAATGCTGCCGATCCAGGCACCAAGGTCGGGCCCGTGATTGATGCAGCTGCTCAGCAGCGGATTCGCGATTACATTGCCAAAGGAAAAACGGAAGCCACGCTTGCCCTAGAGCTTCCTTCCCAAGAACCGGGTTATTTTGTTGGTCCAGCTATCTTTATAGATGTTGATCCGCAGGCCACGATTGCTCAGGAGGAAATCTTTGGTCCGGTGTTGTCGGTGATGAAAGCCCAGAATTTTGATCAGGCCTTGGCGATTGCGAACGGTACCCACTACGCCCTCACGGGAGGACTCTATTCCCGCACGCCGTCACACATTCAGCAGGCGAAAGCAGAATTTGAGGTAGGCAATCTTTATATCAATCGCACCATTACGGGAGCGGTCGTGGCAAGGCAACCCTTTGGTGGCTATAAACTATCGGGCGTTGGCTCCAAGGCTGGGGGGCCTGATTATTTGCTGCAATTCCTCGATCCACGCACGGTTACGGAGAATATTCAGCGGCAGGGATTTGCGCCGATCGAGGGAATGGAATAGGTGTAAGGCTCGTGCTTTTTGAAACCAAGTCATAAAAATAGAGATGGCGAAAAGCCCAAGTGCGTAAGATCGTTGCCATAAGTTCATGATGGAGGAGGAGTTTTTCCTATAAGTGGGCAAGAACCTTGTCCTAAAGTGAAAAACCAAAATGTTTGTCAAGGATATCGTTTTGAAAGCCTCTCTGGGCAAGGGATTCAAGTCGTACTGGCTAGAACAATGTGTCCTTTTTTAACTATCTTAAAATAAGACTACATTCCTTCCTCTAAAACAGTAAAACTGATCGTGCTAGGGTGAAAAAACTCTGAATGACAATATGGCTGTACCCACAACTCTGACCCCCAATTTCACACTTCCCTTAGTCGTTCTTACTTTGGGACTACTTAGCCTATTTATCTTGCCGCTGGTACCCGCGATTCTTCTGGTTCTCTTTGGCCTATTTCTGATCTACCAAACCGTGACCCTCCGCATTGTCTTTTTAGAAAAGACCTTTGCCGTTCAGCGCTCCGGTAAAACCCTGGTTGACTTTCCCTACGTCGATTGGTTCACCTGGAAAATTCTTTGGCCAACCGTGCCAATTCTTCTTTATTTTAAGGAAGTGAAGAGTATCCATTTCATCCCTATGCTTTTTTCCCCCAAAGAATTGCGCCAGAATTTGGAACGCTTTGTTCCTCAGGCAGGAGCTAAGTGAACGCTTGGACGGGGGCTTTGGGGATTCCTGTAGGCTATCTACTAGGCTCTATTTCTAGCGGCTATTGGGCGGGAAAGTGGGTTAAAGGTATTGATATTCGTGAGTACGGCTCCAAATCAACGGGCGCAACCAATGTTCTCAGAGTTTTAGGAAAAGGACCCGCCGCTGCCGTTTTTGCCGCTGATGTCTTCAAAGGCGTCCTTGCTGTATTAGCAGCTTGGTCCTTGGGACAGGGCTCGGACCTTTGGGTGATTGCAGCAGGATTAGCCGCAATTTTGGGCCATAGTAAATCTATCTTTTTGAATTTCTCTGGTGGAAAATCGGTTGCGGTTAGTGTTGGGCTACTCTTAGCGATGGATTGGCGGGTAGGACTCTGTGCGCTTGCTTTATGGGGCACAGTTGTAGGCTTAACGCGCTGGGTTTCCCTGGGCTCCGTTCTAACAGCAATTGCCATTGCCCCGCTAATGTATTTTTTCGGCAATCCTGTTAGCTACATACTCTTCGGAACCGTCGGTGGTCTATATGTAATCATCCGCCACAAAACAAATATGCAGCGTCTCTTGAAGGGGACGGAGCCTCGTATTGGCGAAAAAGTGAATATAGAATCTAAGCCATCGGATGCATAGGCATAAGCCCTCATCCCCTAACCCCTTCTCCCAAAGTTGGGAGAAGGGGAACTGAGCCGAAAAATCTCTGTTTTAATTTATGCTCCCCTCTCCCGAAATCGGGAGAGGGGCTGGGGGAGAGGGCAAAAGTCCAATAACATTCACAACTTAATTTTGACTGCCAAATAGTTGAAATTCATAAGCCTGTGGGTGGAGAAAACCATACGAGGAGATGAGTTTAAACTTTAGATATTTCGCAGTCACAGGCGAAAACGTAAATTCTTGATAAGGTGTCTTAAATGTTTTCAGATTTTTGGTCTGAAATTTTCCTATAGAATTAAACTTCCCTGTGGGAGAATCATTAGACTCTAGTAACTCAAACTCTTCGATATTGGAATCAGCGGTTTCTGAAATAAGCATAGTGAACTTATCAAAAGTGGCTGGCTGTTCACCTTCAAAAGCATAAACAGCTTCTTGTCCAATGCCGGAAGAAATCTGCTGCCAATCCTCTTTTCCATCTATAGTTGCAGACCAATCATCACTGGATGCAACTGCTAAATGGCCACCATTCTCAGCGGTGAGAAGATTGATCGATTTTGAAATTATTTTTCGGAGATTCAATATTGGAGTCGTGATAATTGGATCTACTTTAGGAGCTTCCAGAGCGGAAGTAATAGGGGCATTAGAAATCTCCTTCTTGGCTGGATCACTCTGTGGTAATGGAGTTGATCCTTTACCTGCCAGAAAACCTGATTGATTGAGTGCCAAAATTAGGCCACCAATAGCAGTGATCACAGCGCCAGTGCCTGTAAGTATTCCTGGCAGCGTACTCCACCAATTTTGGACCTTCTGCTCCTGCTCCATCACTTTCTCCTCACGAATGCACACTTGCAATCTGCGTGAGCAATATTCTAGAGATCCCTTAGCGGAGTGGCAATTGACAATCTTTCGTTTCTATTGAAGGATTTTTCGGTTTCGCAAGAACAGTTAGAATAGTTAATATCCCGTAACATTGTTGGTGGTTATGCAAGTAGCTCCGATTACTGCCCCGATTCCTGGTACCTATTGGCAGTGGCGAGGACAGTCTATCTACTATGTACGGGCAGGTGAACGGCATCCTCAGCGACCCCCGATTCTCTTAGTTCATGGCTTTGGGGCTTCTACAGACCACTGGCGTAAGAACATTGCCGAACTCAAAGAAGATTTTGAAGTATGGGCCATCGATCTTTTGGGCTTTGGACGTTCTGAAAAACCTTTATGGCAATACAGCAGTGAACTCTGGAGTGATCAGTTGCGCGACTTTATTGCAGAAGTGATCGGTCAACCCGCTGTTTTGGTCGGTAATTCTATCGGTGGCTATACAACCCTATCGGTGGCTGCGCAACATCCATCCTCAGCCGCAGGTTTAGTGCTCCTCAATAGTGTCGGTCCATTCACAGAAGCCAATCCGCAGCCTGTAAATCCTGTGCAACAAGTTATTGGAAACGTCTCAAAATCGCTCATGGGTCAGCCTTGGGCTGGTTTGCTCTTGTTTCAATACATGCGTCAGCGCTCCGTTATTCGCAAGACGTTGGAGCGCGTATATCTAGACCAAAGCACCGTCACAGACCAACTTGTAGAAGAGATTTATCAACCATCTTGTGATCCAAATGCCGCCAAGGTCTTTGCCTCATTTTTCAAAACGCCCCAAGGGGAAAAAGTAGATATTTTGCTGAAGCAAATGACCTGTCCACTCTTGCTATTATGGGGCGAAGGCGACCCTTGGATGAATACAAAAAGCCGAGCAGCTAAGTTTCACCAGCATTATGCGCAAATCACCGAACACTATCTGCAAGCAGGACATTGCCCTCATGATGAAGTGCCAGAGCAGGTAAATGCTTTGATTCGGTCTTGGGTGCTGTCCTGTGGAAACTCTACACAAACGTTATAAGTCCAAACGCATCTCGTTCGATTCAGAAAACCAAGACCAGTGTAGACAGTAAAGTCTAGTTTTAAGGGTATCGATTCCAAAGCTCCTCCTTAAGACAGTCGAGATAAAATCGCATCTTGCGCAGCATAAAAGAGTTCAGTAGCACAATCTACAACGTGAGCTAGGCAAGATTGATGGGAGACGACTCTAGCGGTCGTTCTCCTTATGGTGATTATTCTTGCTGCACGGCTATGTTGTAACACCTGAAGACTGGCAACCCGAGGATCATCGGAAGATGATTCGGAATTCACAGACTGTTTTACAAATGAGGAAAATCAGCTATGTTCAAACTCAACTTAGTGACAACTATCCTGGTGGCGACTGCGATCACTACCGCCACTGGCGTCACGGCTAAAACTACATTGAATCAAACGAGAATGCAGCCCGACCAAAGCAGCACAACACTGGCAAAACAACCCACGACTCAATCCGCTCAGCCCACGGCAAGCATTTCACGACGACAGTTTGTGATGAAATCTTCCCAAGGAGGTATGGCAGAGGTGGAGCTTGGCCGAATGGCCTCCCAGCGCGGATCAGATGACCAAGTAAAACAATTCGGAGAACGGATGGTTCAAGATCATACCAAAGCAAATGATGAACTCAAGCAGTTGGCAACTTCTAAAAAGATCACGATAGCTAAGAATGTTGGAGAGGAAAATCAGATGGTGATGCAACGGTTATCAAAGCTATCTGGTGCTGAATTTGATCGTGCGTACATGAAGCATATGGTTGAGGATCATATGAAAGATGTGTCCTTATTTGAACAAGAGGCAAAAAAGGGAAGAGATCAGAACCTAAAAGCCTGGGCGGCTAAAACACTGCCGACCCTGCAGGAACACCTGAAATTAGCTCAATCCATCGAATCTTCTCTAGGAGGTACAGCACCTAAATCTGATAATCAGTAAGCAACAGCGAGGTGATAGACGTCAGCTGAATGTTTCTATCACCTCGTAGTTTGTTGGGTATGCGCTGATCTACAACCGCTAGAAGGCTGTAATTCAGTCTTGAATGCTTGAACTTACCTAAAACCCTATAAGTCCAAACGCATCTCGTTTAATTCAGAAAAACCGAGACCAGTATAGACAGGCTTTCCTGAAAGCGAAGCGTGCAAAATAACCCGCGTACAACCAAGGGATTTCAAATAGTCAACGGCTAGAGAAGTGAGCCTTTTGGCAAAACCTTGACTCCGCAAGTCTGGCTCCACATAGACCCCCCAGACATAGCCATATTTTCGAGAGGAATCTTCGATGATCTGAGGATAGAGACCAGCAAAGAGCTGACATCCTGCCGAGCCCACAACTATGCCATCGACTTCTACAACAAAAGCTTTGTAGGCCAATTCGCAACGAGCATGATTCAAGAACGCTATCGTCAGCTCCTGCCAATCGGGTCGAACCGATTCAATAGGAACATCATTATCCCGCCACATGGCATAAAAGTGTTCAGCAATTAGAGCATCTTCTGCTGAACTGGATTCTCTGTAGTTGGGGACTTTTTCTATCCAAGAATCAACTCTTCGCCACAGCCTCAGCCACTAAAGCGCCCATCTCTTTACAGCCTACGGGTTTCATCCCAGGACTCATAATGTCACCCGTACGGTATCCCTGATCCAGTACGCTCAGCACAGCATTTTCGATAGCCTGGGCAGCTTCTGGTTGATTTAAGGAATACTGCAGCATCATGGCTCCAGAGAGAATCTGAGCCAGAGGATTCGCCTTATCCTGTCCGGCAATATCGGGGGCGGAACCGTGCACGGGTTCATACATCCCTAAACTGCCCGTGCCTAGAGAAGCAGAGGGAAGCATCCCAATCGAGCCTGTGAGCATGGAGGCCTGGTCTGAAAGAATATCTCCGAAGAGATTGCCCGTCACTATCACATCAAACTGTTTTGGCCAGCGCACCAGTTGCATCGCACAGTTATCTACATACATGTGGCTCAGCTCTACCTGGGCATAGTCCTTACCCACGCGAGTGACTACTTCCCGCCACAGTTGAGAAACTTCTAGAACATTGGCTTTATCCACAGAGAGTAAACGCTTACCCCGCTTCATCGCCGCTTCAAACCCTACCTTAGCAATCCGCTCAATTTCAGACTCTCGGTAGACCATGGTATTGACGCCTTTGCGCTCTCCATTCGGTTCGGTAAAGATACCCTTAGGCTCACCGAAATAAATACCTCCGGTCAATTCCCTCACCACCATCAGGTCTACACCTTCCACCACCTCTCGCTTTAGAGAGGAACTTTCAATCAGCTGGGGCAAAATCTTGGCAGGACGCAGATTGGCAAATAGTCCTAGACCAGACCGCAGTCCTAGTAGAGCCCGTTCGGGGCGTTTGTCATTGGGAAGCATATCGTACTGGAGACCACCCACTGCGCCCAGGAAAACACTGTCACTCTTCTGGCAAAGGGCTAAGGTTTCTGGAGGGAGAGGGTTTCCTGTCAGATCATAGGCCGCCCCGCCCACAGGAGCCTCAGTAAACGCCCATTCAAAATCAAACTTCCGAGCTACTTCTTTTAAAACATCCAGAGCCACCGAAACAATTTCAGGGCCGATGCCATCACCGGGAATGACTGCAATGGAATAGGTCTGAGTCAAGGGGTCCCCTCAAAAATCCAAAGGCTTATTATCGAGGCTTAGGAGACCCAGAGCAAGAAAGATTATCTCGCAGCAATTAAAAGTATTCGACTTCTCAGGCTGTAAGCAACAGTTAATTTATTTGCTTAAATTCCTAAATTGTATAAAAAAGAACTTTTAAAATAGGTTTCTGGTATATCTAAACACACGGCAGGTAAAATTCAAGTGATATGATTATTGCCAAGAAAAAGAGTTAGTAAAGTGCTATTACCTCATCTTAATCTAAATACATAATTGTTTGCCTTTCACACTATAGATTCTTTATTAGAAAGGCTTGTATCCTCATTCTTTTACAATGCTCAAGTTGACTACTTCACGCTAGATCTTATAGTGAGGAGACTCAGATGGTTAATGCTACAGTCGTACAAGAGAAGGCTGCCAGCACAACTTACTCCTTTCGATATTATCCCCAATTGGATGGACTTCGAGCTGTTGCTATCACCTGTGTATTGATAGAGCATGAGTTAAGTCAAACACTTAATATTTCAGGATGGAATAATTTTGGCAGCCTTGGCGTTATGCTCTTCTTTGTGCTTAGTGGTTTTCTAATTACAGGTCTTCTAGACAAAGAAGACATTAAGACAGGAACTATTGATCTAAAAGCATTTTACATCCGCAGAGCACTCAGAATTTTTCCTGCTTTTTTTGTGATGATTGCTGTGACTTCTTTACTAATTTCGGTGAGATTGGTGACAGATGTCTCATGGCTTAGTGTGATAGCTTGCTGTCTCTATATTCGAAATATTGTGGGCAGTGGAGATACTCTGGGTCATACTTGGTCTCTGTCACTGGAGGAGCAGTTCTATTTATTTTGGCCTCCAACCATGAAATGGTTAGGTCAACAAAAAGCTCTTCAGTTTGCTATTGTTTCTATAGCTTTTATAACAAGTTGGCGAACCATAGTTCTTCTTATCCACAAAGAATACGAACCTACCTTTGTTGCAAGACCTGATATGCGTTTTGATTCCATGCTCATTGGTTGCTGTATCGCTTTATTCTTAAGTCAATATCCCTTAACTACTTTTCTCCAAGAAAAGATTTCGCGCTTTTCCCATCCTCTCTGGATAGCCCCGTCCTTAATCCTTTGGACGCAGCTAGGAGATAAAATTCCTCATGCTGGACTTCTCTATATAACGATCCAAATGTTTCTAGTCGCTGCTTTAATCCTCAACTTAATAGTTATGGGAAAAAGTGTTTTTATTACTTGGCTATCCCATCCTTGGCTTGTATTCATCGGCAAACTTTCCTACTCCATTTATTTGTGGCAGCAGATCTTTATCTATACTAAGGACCCAGATTGGGGTTGGGTACGAGCTTTTCCGATGGATTTAATTTTTGCGATTGCTGCAGGAGTAGCCTCTTGCTATTTGATTGAACGCCCTTTCCTAAAACTGAAAGATTCATTACCAAGTAGAGCTAAGGCGTCTCAATAGGCAAATCGGTACGATTTCCCCATTCATTCCAAGAGCCGTCATAGTTACTTAGCTTTTCATAGCCCAAGGTATGCAAAGCGAAGAGCACTGCTGTCGCTGCTACCCCACCATTACAGTAAGCAATCGTAGGCTCATTCGGATTCAGAGTCGCAAACATTTCTTTTAGGGCTTCAGGAGATTTGAGCTGACCTGTTTCAGCATCGAATAGATTCCCTTGGGGAATATTGACTGCTCCTGGAATGTGACCTTTACGGGCAGCACGGGTAATTTCTCCCTGATACTGCTTGGCCGGACGCGCATCAATCAGCGTAATGTCTTGACGGGTGAGCAATGCGTCAGTCTCCACGCGCCAGGCATCTTGGACCACTGGAGTGAAAACTTTAGGCGTTGGTTTAATGACCTCAGCCATAGTTGGATAACCTTTCTGCGTCCATTGCTTCCAGCCTCCATCTAAGACCGAAACGTTGGTGTGGCCGTAATAGCGGAAGACCCACCAAAGACGGGTGGCATTCTGAGAAGGCCCATGATCGTAGGTGATTACATGCGTATCGGGACCAATTCCCAAACGACTGCCTAGTTCTGCAAAAGCTTCTGGTAGAGCGACTTGGGAAGATACGGGATCATCAGGGTCGGTGATGTCCTTCGTCCAATCGATGAATAACGCCCCAGGAATATGGGAAATCTGGTACTCATCTTCGGCTGATGAATAGATTCCTTTCTGACGCCCCTCTCCGAGGTTTTCGCTTTTCACATAGCCACGGATATCTAGAATCCGTAGGTTGGGGTCGTCTAAATGTTGGCTCAACCAATCCGCAGAAATGAGGGAATTCATAATAGTGAATCGACCTTGAATAACTTCCTTCAAGATAGAGTAGCGGAGCAAGCCAGGATACGCTCATGCGGACTTTGCAACAGCTTCCCCAAACCGTCTGGGTTTTAGGAATGGTGAGTTTGCTCACCGACATTAGCTCCGAGATGATTCACTCGGTCTTACCCTTATTTCTTGTTTCGCAGCTAGGAGCAGCCGTTTTAACCGTTGGCCTGATTGAAGGGATTGCTGAAGCGACCGCCTCAGTAGTCAAAGTCTTTTCGGGAGCGTTGAGTGACTATCTCGGTAAGCGAAAAGCGCTGGCTGTTCTGGGCTATGGGCTATCTACCTTTGTCAAACCGCTGTTTTTCTTTGCGACTTCTCCTGCCTGGGTCTTGGTCGCTCGTTTTGCGGACCGAGTAGGTAAAGGGATTCGCGTAGCGCCCAGGGATGCCTTAGTAGCCGATACGACTCCAGTCTCGATGCGGGGTGCTGCCTATGGTTTACGACAATCTCTAGACACCGTAGGCGCTTTTCTGGGACCGCTAACCGCCTTTGGTCTACTGGCTATTGCTCCTCAAAACTTTCGGCTAATTTTTGCGTTGGCCTTAATTCCTGGATTTTTAGCCGTTAGTCTCTTAGTTGCGGGCATCCAAGAACCAGAAGGGAAAACCGCTCAGCCGAAGACCAATCCGCTGCGCTGGGAAGCCTTAGGAACCCTAGGCTCGAAATACTGGTTTCTCTTGGCCATTGCGCTACTGTTTAATCTGGGCAATTCCAGCGATGCTTTTTTGCTGCTACGGGCACAGCAGAGCGGGATTGGGGCAGCCTTTGTGCCCTTGACCCTGGTCGTGATGAACGTCTTTTATTCTTTAAGTGCCTATCCCGCAGGGGTGCTTTCTGACCGTATAGGCCGACTGGAATTACTAGTCAGTGGATTCTTGATCTACGCCTTGGCCTATTTGGGTTTTGCCTTTGTCCAGCAACCCTGGCAAGTCTGGGGATTATTTGCACTGTACGGTTTACATTTAGGTCTGAGCCAAGGAATTTTGCTAGCACTGATAGCCGATACCGTCCCCCTTGAACTACGCGGCACAGCCTTTGGCTTTCTAAATCTAGTGGTTGGCATCGCCCTTTTACCTGCCAGCCTGTTGGCTGGTTATCTCTGGGAATCTGTCGCGCCCAGTGCAACCTTCATCGCAGGTAGCTTTTTTGCCGTTTTAGCGGTGCTTGGCTTAAGCCTTTATCAGTACAAATTCCGTGCAATTTAGGACCAATTCTTCGAACGGCCTACCGCCTATAAAGTCTCCCAAAGTGCTCAACCCCTTGTATGTTGAGAGTGAGCGGTAAACCGATAACCCCTTGATGCTAAATACTAAATATCGTGACTGAGCCTAGGTTGCCGCTTACTCCCTCTGAAACCCTTACAGTCGCTTGGGGCCATAACCCCGTATGAGCAA
>JBBRSB010000038.1:0-40985 GCA_038245785.1 Gloeobacterales cyanobacterium
AGGCCCTTGCGGGCCAGCTCCCCACCCTGCGGGAAGGCTTCGCCTAGGGAGGGGAGCCTTTGCTGCAAAGAGGCTCAAGCTTATGACATGCACCGCACATTGATTCTAGAAAGCTTAGGCATCCAAGCAGTAGATAGCGTGGACTATCGCTTAGGTAGTGTTTGCACCCAAATCCAAACTATCTTTCTGCCCCCAGAGGAGGCTCCCCTTAAGGGGAGCTGGCCCGTAGGGCCTGAGGGGTTCAAGACTCAGGAGAATGAATCAACCCCCCAACTTTGGGGGGTTCTGCACTTAAAGTCCCCCAGAATACTCTCCGAGAAGCTGACGCTGTGGGTGATTTAGGGAGCGTCCGGGATTCATGTAGGAGATCTATAGATCTAGTTGAATAAAGAGAGCCTTTAAATAATTGCCCTCTTTAAAACGAACAGGATGGTCTAAGGCATGTCCGGTGCGTTCTAAGATCGAAAAAGAGCGTTTTTCAAGGCCACTTTCGATAGCGGTCTCAAATTCCTCTGGCGATACATGGGCCGAGCAGGAACAACTGACTAAGATTCCTCGCGGGTTAACGACACTAGCACCAAGGGCTGTGAGCGTTGCATAGGCATTGAGGGCCTGTAAACGGTCCGAAGCTCGCTGGGCAAAAGAAGGAGGGTCTAAAATCACTAGATCGAATTTCTGGCCTTGCTGTCTCAAGTTTGATAACTGTTCAAAAGCATCTCCCTGCAAGCATTGATGAGGGATGTCCGCCAAAGAAGGATTGAGCAAAAAGTTGCGGACCGCACTTTCCAAAGCGTGAGCACTGAGGTCTAAGCTGACTACACTTTTGGCCCCACCACGAGCAGCATAGACAGAAAACCCGCCAGAGAAACTGAAGACATTGAGGACTCGCTTGTCTTTGGCTAAGGCTTGAACTCTGGCACGATTATCTCTCTGGTCCAAGAAAAATCCTGTCTTTTGACCTTTTAAGACCTCGGCCTCAAAGCTCAGGCCATTCTCTAGAAAAATTATAGGGCCTTGGATCGGTTCTCCATAGAGTATCTGACCGTCGCTCAGACCATAGAGATACTGCGGATGTTGCTGCATCCCTCTGCTCAACCGCAAAACTAAGTGGGGCAGGGGAAGTAGTTCTTGGATAGCCTGTAAAACGTTGCTGAGATGAGGAATCCAGCAGCAGCTATAAAGCTTCAGCACAAGCGTATTGGCGTAGCGGTCGAGGACGAGTCCGGGTAGGCCATCATTCTCGCCATAGACCAGTCGATAGCCCGTTGTGTCCGTATTTAGCAGCGTCTCCCGCAGGCTGAAGGCGAGCTGTAATCGCTCCTGGAACCAAACTTGGTTGATAGTGGCAGGTTTTCTGGCCTGCAAAATGCGCAGGCGAATCACCGAAGTTGGGTCATAGAGCCCTACGGCCAAAAATTTATTGCGATGGTCAAAGATCACGCCCAGGCTGCCCGGAGGTCCTTCTCCCTGCTGTTCTTGAATCGATTGGTCGAAGAGCCAGGGGTGTCCTGAACGCAAAACAGCCTCAATCCGATGACTGACCCGAAATTTTAGAGCCCGCTGGGGAATACTAGGAATAGCGTCTGGGGAAAGGGACATAGCAACAAAAAAGCCCCATCTGGAATTATGATAGTTACATGATTAAGCAAATTAATGAAGTCTCAAAAGGAATTCAGGTCCAATTAGCAGACGGAAGAAAAGGAACGATCGGTGAGCAGGAGTCCGATGGAAGAGTGCAACTCTTCCTGCCCCATCTAGAAATATTGTCTCCGCGCACCTTAGTGAAACTTGTAGGCGAAGAAAGACGCTCCTCTTCTACACGCAACAGTAGATAAGCGCTTCTTCCTACACTTCTGTCCTTCTGGCGTAGAGCCTGAACCCGCAGTTCTCCATGGTTATCGAACCTCGCTACAATCATGAGGTTCCTATTTCCAGTGCTCTGTGGATTTAAGTTTCAATCCGCTAGATATTCCAAACGGTTGGCATCCCACCGTTTTCGTTTTGAATGTCTTTTTTCTGGGGATGGTCACCTATAATCGCTGGTTTTTCCACAAGGTCACCCCTAGTACCCAAGAATGTGCGGCGCTTGATTCTGATAATTTTGTTTCGGTTTTAGTTCCTGCTCGAAATGAAGAGAATAATATTCGCACCTGTATTACTTCTCTTCTAACTCAAGACTATCCTCACTATGAAGTGATCGTGCTCGATGACGAATCGACAGACAACACAGCGGCTATTCTTCAGGAGTTAGCCGCTCAAGATGCACGCTTGAGAATTCTCCGGGGCAGTGAGCTGCCTTCAGGCTGGCGGGGTAAGCCCTATGCCTGTCATCAGCTCGCTCAGGTGGCTCAAGGGACCTATTTTTTATTTACCGATGCAGACACGGTCCATACACCCCAGAGTGTTCGCTATCTGCTAACGACGTTCCTTAAGCATGATGCAGATCTCGTCACCACCTTCCCCTATCAAATCGTCAAGACCTGGAGTGAGAAGCTGCTGGTTTCTTTCATGCTCCGCCTAGGATATTTTTTCCTGCCCTTTTCATTTGTTTGTGACGTAAAAAAACCGCTGGCTCTAGCCTGTGGCCAATATTTAGCAGTGAAGGCTGAAAGTTATCACAAAATTGGCGGGCACGAACGTGTTAAAGATACGGTCACCGAAGATGTTCCGCTCTCACGGGTCTATAAAAAGGAAGGCTTAAAAATCATTTGGTTTGAAGGTTCTCGTGCTGTTTCTTGCCGGATGTATCGCAGTCTCCAAGAGCTTTGGCAAGGTTTTTCCCGCAGTTACTACGACGGTTTTGGTTCCCCCTTGATCCTCTTGGGATTTCTCTATTTATTACTTGCTGGGATGTTCGGACCCGTGGTCTTCTTGGGCTTATGGCTTTTTGGAAAAGGTTCTTTACTGCCCGTTGCTGTGGAGTTAGGTTTGCTGCTGCTCGCCCGTTGGGTGCTTCTAGACCAGTGGAAAGAACCTTGGTGGCTCTTAATCGCCCATCCAGTCAGCATCCTGGCAACTTTTGTGATCGCTGTAAATTCTTGGCGGATTCGCCAGCTCAAACAAGTTACCTGGCGAGGAAGAGCGGTGAGTTAGTCCCGCTTCGGGGGTGAGGGCCTTAAGATTTTGAAAACAGAATCGGCTTTAGAAAATAGAATGGGTAAAAGCATGGAGTCTACTATGTCCTTCGTCCTACCTACTTTGCCTTACGACAAAGCAGCGCTTGCCCCCCATCTCACAGAAGAGAATATCGACCTCCACTACAGCAAGCACCACAATTCTTACGTAGTGAACCTCAACAAATTTATTGAGGATGGTAAGGTTGATGGCAGCAAGACGCTTGAAGAAGTCATTCTGTCCTCCGACGGTCCTGTATTCAATAACGCAGCTCAAATCTGGAACCATACTTTCTACTGGAGCAGCCTAAAGCCACAGGGTGGCGGTGAACCTACGGGTGCGCTTGCCGAAGCTATCAACCGTGACTTTGGCTCCTTCGCTAAGTTCAAAGAAGAGTTTACCAATGCTGCAGTCAGTCAGTTTGGCTCTGGCTGGGCTTGGCTAGTGGTAGAGGATGGCCAGCTAAAGGTCACGAAGACCGGCAACGCTGACCTTCCCTTGAAGTATGGCCAAAAGGCATTGATTACTTGTGATGTATGGGAGCACGCCTATTACCCCACGTACAAGAATCTTCGTCCCAAGTATGTCGAGACTTTCTTGAATAGCTTGGCTAACTGGGACTTTGCGGCGGAAAACTTAGCCAAGGCGTAATAGCTGAGTTAAAGCTTCAAAATCCCTCTTGCTGCTGGCGAGGGGGATTTTTACAGGAATATTCTTGAAAAAGACGGTTAAAGGCTTAAGACTTCTGTGGGTGAAAGAACCGATACCCAGTTAACCTCGTTAGAATGGGTGCAATCATCTATTTCCTCTCTCGGTCTTGAAAAAAACCGCCGTTTTGCTTGTGGGGTATGGTGAAGTCCCTGCCCACAGAAGTCCTCGTGACTTCTACGACTACAATCACAAGGCCTTGAAGCTCTTGGCGGGAAAATTTTTGCCCAATACGCCCTGGAGTGATGCGATTCTGACGCGGCTGCTCTCTTGGTGGGACCATCGAGAATGGGAGCAAGAACATCGGTTCCAATCCCCCTACAACTGGATTTTTGAAAAACAGCGTATCGGAGTAGAGCGCTATCTACAAGCAGAGTATGGAAAGGATATCCAGGTATTCAAGGCTTTTAATTTCTGCGATGGCTTTTTGCCGGAACAGGTTTTGACTCAGATTCAAGCCCAGGGATTTGAGCGGCTGGTTCTTTTTCCTCTGCTGGTAATCGATTCAGCGTTTACAACGGGTATCACCGTTCAACAAGTTAACCAAGTTTTGAATATCCGAGACTTCCGCTGTCTTCCTTCTTTCACCGAGCGTACCGATTATCACGACTGGATTGGCACCTTCCTCACTCATCAAATCATTCAGACCAATGGCATCTATAACCCTTCTCAGGTAGGTTTAGTGCTCATGACCTATGGCTCTCCTTTAGAAACCAGAGGATACGACACGGGCATCCGAGAAAATCAAAATCTCTATGAGAGCGTACGCCAAAGACTGGTACATCAATTTCCCTTGATTTCCATTGGTTGGCTAAATCACAATATCCCCGTCGGCTGGACCCGCCCAGACGTCAATCAGGCCGCAGAAAATCTGCTGCATCTGGGAGCCAAAACTCTTGTGTTTTGCCCCATCGGTTCTGCCACTGATAATCATGAAACGCTATTAGACCTGGGGCGCACCGTGCGCCGCCTCAGAAAAAGACGGATCCCCTGTACCCAGCTACCTTGCCCCAATGACGACCCTGGCTTTCTAAAATTGTTGGTGCGCTGGTTGACCCCTTTAATTACAACAGAGAACGAGACTAGGGTACTCAGCCAAAAAACATCTTCCAAGCCATAAAGCTGACGGCAAGGACCAAGCTGGAAGTTCCAAAAAGCATCAGGCCCATCCCAATAGCTTTGTCCATCCAGCTTACGGGAGTACCGTTATTGTCCCCGACAACAGACTCATACTTGCGGTTGTCCCACTCAAAGTCTTCATTCTTGGCATTGTTACTTTTCCTATCCACAAGCGAAGCCATGATTTTAAAAAGTTATTCTTGTCTGTCTAACAATATACATATAGCTTCTAACTTCAATAAGTTAAAATTATTGAAGTAACGGAATGTTACAGCATTTTCTATAATTTTTGCCTCTAAATTGGGTGCCCTATGGCTTGTACCTTACTCTGGTTTCGCCGGGATTTACGCTTGCGGGATCATCCAGCTCTAGTGCGCGCAGCACAACGGGGAGCTGTAATTCCCGTTTTCATCCTGGACCCGAGCCTACTGCATCATCCAGAGACAGGAAGTGCCCGAGTTGCCTTTTTATTGGACTGTTTGCGTTCCTTAGACAAAGAATTACGACAGCGCGGTGGTTATCTTATCCTGCGCTATGGTCAACCAGAGCAAATTTTGCCAGAGCTTGTCCGCCAGACCGAGGCGGACGGAGTCTATGCTCTCGAAGACGCAGAGCGTTTGTATGGTCGGGTCCGCGACGAGCGCATCAATCAGATTTTTGAGCGCGACGGACTACGCATCCGTTGGTTCGCCTGTGCCGGTTTGGTCCATGAACTGATGGACTATGCCACCTATCGGGAAGGGTGGTTTCAGGAAATGCAGGAAGCGATACTCCCTATCCCAAAAGAGATTATCATCCCACCAGGAATCCAGACAGAACCGATTCCAAACCTTGAAACCCTAGGACTGATTCCAGACGGCAAACCAATTCCAGAAGGAGGTGCTCAAGCTGCTCATGCGCTCTTGAAGCAGTTTTTAAATAACAGCTTGACCCGCTATCACTGGCAGCTTTCCTATCCTGCTGCCGATATCACTAGTCGTCTCAGTCCCTATCTGAAATTCGGCGTACTCAGTATCCGAGAGGCGATTCAAGCGGCTGAGCGGATATTGCCTTCTAAAGACTATCGGGTGCAGCGTAGCGTAGACCAATTTATTGCCCGCCTGCGGTGGCGTGATGGCTTTGACCAAAGATACGTCTATTTACCTCAGCTCGAATTGCAGTCTTTATATAAAGGATTTGAGCAGACAGAGCAAGAGCCGGAAGTTTTTCCAGAGTCTTACCAAGCGTGGTGTGATGGTTTAACCGGATTTCCCTTGATCGATGCTAGCGCTCGCTGTCTGGTGGCCACGGGTTTTCTTAACTTTAGGGCAAGGGCTTTATACACCAGTTTTTTGACTAATTTATTGAACATCGACTGGCGGTTTGGAGCTCTGCACTATATGCGTCATCTGATCGATGGCGAAACCTGTATTGACCACTATCAACATCAAATGCAAGCAGGGATTACTCACTGTCTAGATAAGCGCTGGACTCGTATTTATAACCCTGAGCAAAGAGGAGTGGACCGCTGCGATCCTGATTCAGCCTTTATTCGCAGATGGATACCTGAATTAAAAGATGTCCCCAATGAATATCTGGGTTCTCCCTGGGAAACTAGTTTATTTAGACCAAAAGATTATCCTGAACGCATGATCGACTATAAAGCTCAAAGAGCTAAAAGAATCAACTATTTAGATAGCATTCGCAGTGAGTTTATAAATCAAAAAAATATTCTGCCTTGGCTCAATAACTTAAGAGAAGATCTTAGACCCTTTGGTTATAAACTTTTCAAAAGTGAAATTCAGTGGGCTGAGCAAACTTCAGGGCTATATCCTGTAGCTTTACCTTTAGAAGATTTGGACCAAGCTCAAGCAGCACAATTACGCACTTGGTTCACGGCACCCTTAGAAATGAAAGCCCATGACGGTTGGAAAAAGAAGCAAGTTACTTCTCTTTCCTAAAACATTAACGTTTCTGTCTGCTTAACTATTCATTTTCTTATAGTAATAATAGAAAAACTCATAGGTACTGGTTATTGTAGACCACGGGAGTAGCGCCAGAAGCTATTTCAAGAAACATTAACGGAACGTAAAGAGATGGTAAGCAAAACTACGCCCTGAAGTCCTGAATGCTAGGGTATAAGCAATTCCAGCTCTCTTATTGCCCAATAAAAGGATGGTGCCTATGAACTTAGTGATCCAAGGAAAAAACATCGAGATCACCGACGCAATTCGAGACTATGTAAACACTAAAATCCATAAGGCGGTAGACCCTTTCAATCAATTAATTACTGAAGTCGATGTTCATCTTTCGGTAGCCAAGAATCCACGCATTAGTGGTGGGCACATCGCTGAAGTCACCGTTTACGCTAATGGCACGGTAGTCCGTTCAGAGGAGGCTTCTGAAAGTCTGTATGCAAGCCTGGATGTAGTAGCAGATAAGCTACAGCGACAACTGCGCAAGTACAAAGAGCGGGTGAAAGCAAAGGCCAGAGAAAAGACTGCTGCTGCAGTTAGTGACACCTCAGAGAATAGCGGCCACTTAGAAAATAATAAAACAGCTCAACTGCCTAAAGAAGTTGTCCGCATGAAGTACTTCGCAATGGCTCCCTTGTCTATCGAGGAAGCATCAGAACGTTTAGGACTGGTAGGACATGATTTCTTCGTGTTTCGCAATAAAGATACGAATCAAATTAATGTCGTGTATGAACGGAACCATGGTGGTTTTGGGGTAATCGTCCCTAGAGATTGACGTTAGTCGAAATTCCTTAGGGGCGCACACTGTGCGCCCTTTTGCATGTCATGAAATCGCGTCATACCCATAAAACATCGGCACGGTTGGTTGGCCATTCCCCATTCCCCCCATATCATAGGAAAAGCCCCCAAGAGAATTCCTGTGAGCACCGTCAGCCTTATCCGCGCTCGTTCCTACGAGTCTCGCGCACTGCGTACCTCCATTTTGGAAGCCCTAGCTCCTTTGGGCGGGCTCGAAGCTTTTATCAAATCGCAGGACCGGGTACTGCTCAAACCAAATCTACTCACAGGTGCACGACCCACAAAAGCCTGTACCACTAATCCAGCGATAGTCCGGGAAGTGGCACTGCTTGTGAAAGAGGCGGGTGGAAAACCTTTCTTAGGAGACAGCCCTGCTTTTGGTTCTGCCCGTGGCGTCGCCAAAGCCAACGGTCTTTTAGAAATTGCCCAAGAACTAGAGCTACCGATTGTTGAATTTCGTGGCGCACGCTTCAACTCTGCCGGGGAAACTTTTGACCACTTGCGACTCTCTAAAGAAGCGATGGAAGCGGATGTAGTTCTTAATCTGCCCAAGATTAAATCTCATATGCAACTAACAGCCACCTTAGCCGTCAAAAATTTATTTGGCTGTGTCCCAGGAAAGCTCAAGGCTTGGTGGCATCTGGATTCAGGCAAAGACCGGATCAAATTTGGCAAAATGCTGGTGGAAACGGCGGCGACCATCAATCCCCAACTCACCATCGTTGACGGCATCATTGGTCATGAAGGCAATGGTCCCAGCAATGGGGAGCCCAAGGAACTAGGTTTGCTGTGCGCTTCCAATAACGTATTTGCCCTGGATCATGTGCTGTGCGCTGTACTCAACATCGACCCAGCAACCATGCCCACGATGGAAGCGGCCCGACTCCTGAATATTGGTCCTCAATCCTTGTCCGAGATCGAAATTCGGGGACTCTCCCTGGAAGAAGCTCACTGCTCTGACTGGAAACTACCTGACAGCCTAGTGCCCATCGATTTTGGTTTGCCTCGCGTGGTCCGTTCGACGATCCGGGATGTCTACACCCGCTGGGTGCTAGAGCCTCAGCAGAAATGATCCCCCAGGGGGACTTTGAGTTCAGAACCCCCCAAAGTTGGGGGGCAGGGGGGCTAGGAGATCTAAGACTGACGACGAGCGATTTCTTGACGGATAGATTCCATCGTTTTAGGAATATCTTCCTTAAAGGCATCGCGCAGAACCCCTTTTGGAACACTACTATCGGCTTTGGCGGCAACCTGATAGGTGAGCAAGGTCTTAGGCCCACTGCCACGGGGGATCTCATCTACAGGCTGAATCGTCCATCCACCCGTAAATTGCTCAAAGAAGCCTTCCGTACGGTCAAACTGGAGCTTCTCTTCCGGTTGTTCTGTGACGGCTACGGTGACAGAAGAACGTACTGGAAAGAAAAGAACTTGTCGTTGGAAGGTCTGGCGCAGTCGCTTATGACCTTGAGCATCGGGAGCCAGGAGGGTACTATCCACAAGATTGGGCGTAAATTTTTTGAGATTGCCATAGTCTGTGAGTACTTCCCAAGCTTGTTTTTGGGAGGCATTGACCAAGATCCGAGCAGTATACTTGACCACCCCTTGCGGATCTTCATTTCCATCGATGGACACGTTTCCTTTACGCAAAGCAACGCGTTCTTCCACGGGTAGTCGGTCTACAGGACCATCAAAAAGCTTTTGAGCGGAAGCACTATTTAGAACCAACGAGCTAGAAAGGGCCAATGAACCAAGAACAGAAATCAGTTTTTTCATGGGTTGTGTCATCAATCTTAAGTAAGGGTAGAGGAAGAGCATAGAAGGTGATCAGATCTCTGGAGATTGGGGCGTAAGAATATTTGTTCCTGTTAACATCTGCTATTTTTGGGGATAGGCCTTCAACGCACTTCTGTCTTGATACGCCGGAGGAGTTGGGGCGGATCACTGTGCGCTTAATCTTCATCTAAAGGCAGACCAGACTGCACGCGCCCAAAGAAAGAAGGTTTCTCCCTGGGAAAATATCGTCCAAATTGAAGCTCATAGACCTCATCTTCACCTTGAGTTTCGACTACTAAATCAGAACGGGCATAACTGACACAAAGCAAGGCATATCCCTCCTGCTGCAAGTCTTGGGAAAGTCCCATGGCTTCAGGCTGCTGGAGTTGGCCTGAGAGAACTTTCACCGCACACTCGGTACAGGCCCCATTGCGACAGGAAAAAGGTAGGGTAACCCCCTGTCGTTCTCCTGTTTGGAGAATATATTGGTCCTCTGGCACCTGGAAAGCATAATCATTTCCTTGATGCTGAATGCGAACAGTGTGCTGTTTCATACCCTCATTATCGGCTCTTTGCGCAAGACTCCACCCGTCTAATTAGTGGGGAATGTCAATCTCTAATTTGGCCAGAACCTGTAACTACATACTTAACAGAAGTGAGTTCTGGTAAGCCTACCGGGCCACGGGCGTGAAGCTTCTGGGTAGAGATGCCAATTTCTGCTCCAAAACCAAATTCAAACCCATCGGTAAAACGAGTAGAAGCATTCACATAGACGGCAGCAGCATCTACCCTCTGCGTAAATTTTTGGGAATCCAGGTAAGAATTGGTCACAATTGCTTCTGAGTGACGGGTGCCATAGTGATTGATCCAATCAATCGCTTCATCCGTAGAATCTACTACCTTAATCGCTATAATCAGGTCCGAATACTCTGTCCCCCAATCACTTTCTGTAGCTGGTGTAATCTGTGGCGAAAAAGCGACAGCACGAGGACATCCTCTCACTTCCACACCCGCTGCCGATAATTCACTGACCAACGGGCCCATATGCGAAGGCAAGCATTCTCGGTGAATCAGAATTTTTTCTAGGGAATTGCAGACGGAAGGCCTTTGCACTTTGCCATTCAGCACAATCCGACGGGCCATATCCACCTCGGCAGTGCGCTCTATGTAGACATGACAATTGCCCACGCCCGTCTGTAGGACAGGCACGGTGGAATTGGCTAAAACATAGTTAATCAGACCTGCTCCCCCTCTGGGAATAATCAGGTCTACATAGTTATTCAGATGAATCAGGGGGTCTACGATCGCCCGGTCTCCGGGAAGTTGCTGAATAACGCCCGTTGGAATGCCATTCTCATAGGCGGTAGTACTGAGCAGTTGAGCAATCGCTTGGTTGGAATAGTCGGCTTCCTTTCCGCCTTTGAGCAAAACGCCGTTCCCTGACTTCAGACAGAGACCAATAGCATCACAGGTCACATTGGGACGGGCTTCATAAATCATGCCGATTACACCCAAAGGAACACGCACCCGCTTGATTTCCATACCATTCGGATGACGCCATCCCCGGTCAATCTCACCTAGAGGGTCTTTGAGGTTTGCTACCTGTTCTAACCCTTGGGCCATATCTTCGATACGCTGCGGGTTGAGCTTCAATCGGTCCAAGAGACTATTAGCCATACCATTGGCTTTGCCTGCTTCTAAATCTTTGGTATTGGCTAGAAGAATTGCATCCTGCTCTTCTCTCAGCGCTTTTGCCATAGCTCTCAGGGCTGCATCTTTCGCCGCTGTCTTCACCTGCGCGAGCTTTTGTGCACCTTGAGCCACGTTCCGCGCTAAGGATTTAAGATCTGTTTCCATACGATTCGGGTACCCATGTGGAGAGATTATCCTCTTAAATCTGTGAGAAAGAACAACTTGGTATGGGCCTAGTGATTTTGTGTTATTGGAAGCATACACCCATGGCCCCTAACGCTACACTAAGGAAGAGCTATCTCTTCAATCAAACTTGCCTTATGAAGACTCTGATATTTTCCACTATCCTGGCCACGCTGGGTGTGACTGTTTTGACCAGCGGGCTTTCATCGGTATCAGCCCAAGATACCAAAAATACTTTTGACGGTCGGGTAGTCACCGATACCAGCGATAACTATGTGCCTGGTTCGGGGGGAGGTGGCCTAGACCTGACCAGCATTATTCATAATGCCAACTTAACAAACGGACGGTCGATGGGACAGTTCCGCAAAGCCCAGGACGAGAATATATCGGATCAGGTAGAAAAGTTTCGTAACCGCCAACCCCTCGAGATAAAAGGACTTGGAGGCAAAACACAAACGGCCTCTCCCGAAACCAAAGAAGTAATGCCTCCGTCTCAAGACTCGTCCAAAGCCGTTAGCAAGGAAGGGTCAACCACCCCGTGAAGGTTACCATCCTTGGCGGTGGAGCTTGGGGAACAACCTTGGCTCAGCTTGCACAACAGGCAGGCCACACTGCTCATCTCTGGTCACGCTCTGAATCCTTAGCAGATGCCTTGACCGATGCAGACTATATTTTTGCTGCCCTACCGATGAAGGCCGTGCGAGAAGTCGCCCATAGGGTGCAAGAGGACAACTTGTATAAACCAGGGACCGTGCTCATTAGCGCGACTAAAGGCTTGGAACTTGAGTCCGAAGAAACAGACGCCGCCGTCAGCACTGCTCCTTTAAAAACGGCCAGTCAAGTTTGGGAATTCTGCTGTCCACGCCTGACAGTCGCTGCTTTATCTGGCCCTAATTTAGCGGCAGAGATAGCCAACGGTCTACCCTGCGCTACGGTGGTAGCCCATGCAAACCCAGCGATTAGTGTGCGAGTGCAACAGGTCCTAGCTCAGGAGCATTTCCGGGTCTACACCAGCCCCGACCGGATTGGGGTCGAGTTGGGGGGAGCTTTGAAGAATGTAATGGCGATTGCTGCGGGCGTAAGTGATGGCCTTGGTTTAGGTGCCAATGCGAAGGCGGCTTTAGTCACCCGTGGCTTGGCAGAAATCGTCCGTGTGGGCGTTTATCTGGACGGACAGGCAGAAACATTCTATGGCCTCTCAGGATTGGGAGACTTGTTAGCTACCTGTAATTCATCCCTCTCTCGAAATTATCAGGTAGGTTTTTCTCTAGGCCAAGGAAAGTCTTTATCTGAGATCCTTCATCAGCTCAAAGGCACGGCAGAGGGGCTTAATGCTGCTCAGGTTCTCTCTCAGTACAGTGCTCGTCTGGGCTTGACAACGCCGATCACAGACCAAGTTACTGCCCTGGCCCAAGAAAGTACGCGGCCCGCTGACGCTCTTCAAGCTTTGATGGGACGCTCTCTCAAACCAGAGCAATTAGTCTAAGCTGAAGCTCAGGACTACTTATCAGCAGGCCTATGCTTACCCATCTATCGATTACCAACTTCGCCTTGATTGAACAGTTAGACCTGGAATTTGGCCCAGGGCTGAATGTTTTTACGGGAGAAACAGGCGCAGGCAAATCGATTATTTTGGATGCCCTAGATGCCGTTCTCGGTGGCAAAGTAGGTCACACGATGGTGCGTACGGGCGCAGACCGAGCTTTGATTGAAGCGACCTTTGCCGTCCCGGAAGCCTTACAGTCCTGGCTGCGCCAAGAAGAAATAGAACTGCTGGAAGAGCATGTCATTCTCAGCCGCGAATTGAGTACCAAAAAAACAAGCCGCTCTCGGATTAATGGCGTTCTCGTAAATCAGCAGACGATTCAGCGGCTACGTAATCGCCTGGTAGAAATTACGGCCCAAGGGCAGTCATTGGACTTAGAAAAGCCAGAGGTTCAGCAGGAGCTGCTCGACAGCTATGGCGGTGCGGTGCTCACCCAACAGAAACTTAAAGTCGCTGAACCCTTCACTGCTTGGCAAAAAGCTCGCTTAGACCTGGAATACCACCGCAAGAACTATCAAGAGCAACTGCAAAAACTAGATCTTTATCGCTTCCAGAAACAAGAATTAGACGAAGCGCAACTTACGGTTCGAGAAGAGGAAGAAGAACTCTTAAGTGAAGGCAATATCCTGAGTCATTCCGTGGAATTGCAAACTATGGGTCAAGACTTATCGCAACTGCTATACAAAGGTACACAACGAACCCCAGCGCTCATCGACCAGTTGGTAAAAGCCCAAGAACTCATCAAGAAAATGGTTGCGTTTGATGAAACTGTCCAGCCGTTACATGAATTGATTGAGAATGCTAATACGCAGTTAGAAGAATGTGTCCATCAACTCTCTCGCTACAATTCAGCCTTAGAAGCGGACCCTGATCGCTTAGAACAGATAGAAGAACGCCTCCAACTATTTAAGAAGTTGGCCCGCAAGTATGGACCCAACTTCACTGACGTTCACGACTACTATCAACAGGTTCAAAAATCTTTAGAGACGCTGGAATCTGATGATGTCTCGCTTGAAGCCTTAGAAGAGAAAGCGAATGTTCTCCATAAAACCTGTCTGGAAGAAGCTAAAAAGCTTACTCAGTTAAGACAAGATACAATTCAAAACTTAGAGTCTAATCTGATTCAAGAACTAGCCCCTTTGGGCATGGCTAAAGTACGCTTCCAGATTAAGTTGGAACCCCATAAACTAACAGCGACAGGCTCCGATAGAATCACCTTCCTCTTTAGTCCCAATCCCGGTGAACCCCTACAGCCGCTGACCGACATAGCCTCTGGTGGGGAGATGGCTCGTTTCCTCCTGGCTCTCAAAGCATGTCTCGGCAATGCAGACCAAACTGGGACGCTTGTCTTTGATGAAATTGATATTGGCGTATCTGGTAAAGTGGCTCAAGCTGTAGCCGAAAAGTTATGCCAGTTGGGACATTCCCACCAAGTCCTCTGCGTCACCCATCAGCCTCTCGTCGCGGCTATGGCCGACCAACATTTCCGAGTCTCTAAACAAGTCCAGTCAATCAACGAGCAGGAACGGACTTCGGTCAATGTATCTTCTTTAGATTCGTCTAAAGAGCGGATTGAAGAACTGGCCCAGTTAGCCAGTGGCCGTTCCGCCAAGGAAGCGGTTGATTTTGCTTCTGTACTTTTAGCAGAAGCAAAGAAAACACGAACGGCATTGAAATCTACCTGAAGCCCACTTCAGTTTTATTTGTGGGCAAGATCCTTATCTAAAAAACTACACTTTAATAGGTGGCTTGCAAGGTCTACGCCAGATTCTATGAGTGCAGCGTGACCACTCTCCGGTAATGCTTCGAGATAGGTATTCGGCAGCCGTTGTGCTAAATAGTTTATTTCACGGTATGAAGGCAGTAAGCGGTCAGCTTGACTACCTAAAAGCAGAGTCGGTAATTTAATCTGTTCAAGTTGGCCATCCAGGTTAAATTGCTCTAGCAAACGTAACCGTTGAAGAATAGTTTTTTTAGGAACGTGACTGACTACGTTTTGCAGCATAGACCAATCCTGCGCTGTAATGCGGGGTATTGAACAGAGGAAGGGCAAAAAAAGAATACTGGTTGCCTTGAGTATTTCCTCTGGAACTACTTCTAAGCTGTGCGCCCCTTGGACAAGCCACTTCTGTCTTCGCCAAGAACTCGCAGGATTGACCAAGATCAGATGACTAAAAAGCTCCGGGCGCTTGAGAGCACACCAAAGAGCAAGACAGCCCCCAAAGGATTCTCCACACAATAGAGCAGGCCGATGCTTAGGAACCAGGGTGTAGACTTGTTCGGCAAGGCTCTGCCAATCTTCTTTGCGATGGGTCGGTAGCGAAAGCGCACGTGTCGTGCAGTAGGGCGCAAGTCTTGGTTCTTGGTGGTGAAATAATTTACCACTGCCGTCTAAGCCAGGGAGGTAAATGAGTGTGGGACGCGAGCTCACCATGATTGTTGCATTCCGGTACGGGTGAGTTGCTGAGTTGCCTGTTCCATTTCTAGTGCCAAGGCTGTGGTCAGAGCCAAGGCTTGACCCTTGCGATAGCCCTGGATTTCTTCAAGGCGGATATGACGCGGCGCGCCCACATGGACTTCAACCTGCTGATAAATCACTAGAGGATGCCAGCCAACACGTTGAAACATCGGCTCACGGGGGTCAATTAAGCGTAGTAAAGGCAAAGGGAGTAGCGGGGTACTGATTTCCTTACGAGAAATAATGGAAATAGGCACAATGGGCAAATCTACCAAGGCGGAACGGAGGGCCAAATGGGCGAACCCCCGTTGAAACGGCGCGCCCTGAACAGGAGTACTGGATTGAGCAATTAACGTTGCCCCCTCAGGAAAAATCGCTACATGTTCACCCCGTATCAAATACTGGGCAGCTTGGCGAAATAGCTGTGACCAGCCTCGTCCCCCGCCTCCTGGATGAAACCCCCCAAGTTGCTGAATAACCTGATTGACTACAGGAACGTGAGCTAAATAAGCGTGACTGACAAGTCGCACAGGGTTATCTGACCCCAAAAACACCAGAGGTCCATCTAAAAAGCTGCGATGGTTGGCAATAACTAAGAGGCAACCTCTTTGCTGTGGTAGCGGTACCCGTTTGAATACATGTACTTCGGTGTGGAATACCGCGAGCATCCACTGTGCAAGCTGGAGGGATGATGAGAATGAGGAACTAGTCATAACTCCATAATGCAGCCATATCAAGGTCTCGCATGATATTTACTTAAACAAATCTCACTCTTGGGGCGGATATCAGGCTCACTGGCAATCGCTAGTTTAAAAGTGTATTTGATTGCACCGATCAGGAGACTGTCAAGACAGAGAACTGGCGCTGAGGGCAGTAGACGACCTTGAGTTGCTGTTGCCCCCGACTCCTCAACACGGCTTAGTTGTACAACGGAAAATTTTCGAGCGTTGAGGCATTTGAGTAGCAAAGGAACAGTAAGTTGCACTAACACTGGAAAGCCTATCCATCTTATTATTTGCGCGCCAAAAAAACTTGCCCCTCTGGCGTGAATAAATTTCCTAGAACGTTTCAGTGCAAAAACTTAGAAGAAGTCCTGCGGGCTTCGCCTAGTCAAGCTTATAACGCTTGCTTAAGCTGTCAATAGGATAAACTGGAAATATATCTGAAAACGTAACCCATGTACTGTAAGCCTTTCCACTAGCGTTGCTTCTTCTATCCCGGCTCAACCGTGGTGGCCTCTTTGGGCTGCCAAACCCCAGAAGCAATATCTACACAGGAAATTACGTCTATGCCCGCCCCCATGATGGTTGAAAAGCTCAATACGATTGAGCGGACCTACAAAGATTTGACCCAGAAACTAGCGGACCCCGATATTGTCACCAACTCGGGCGAAGTTCAGCGTATCGCGAAGGCTCGTGCCGATTTAGAAGTGACGGTGGAAGTTTATCATCGTTGGCAAGAACTGCAAGCAGAACTGAAAACGGCCCGTACCCTCCTGCGAGAGGATGACCCGGAGATCCGGGAATTGGCCGAACTAGAAGTTCAAATGTTGGAAGAGCAAATTGACGAACAAGAAAAGAAGCTTACTCTTCTTCTATTGCCCCGCGACCCCAACGACGACAAAAACATCATGTTGGAGATTCGGGCGGGAACGGGTGGCGATGAAGCCGCTATTTTTGCCGGAGACTTAGTGCGCATGTATTCACGCTATGCCGATACTCAAAGATGGAAAGTGCGTCTACTGAGTGAAACGACAGCTGATATGGGTGGATTTAGAGAGGCGATTCTAGAAATCCAAGGCGATAACGTCTATTCCAAATTGAAGTTTGAAGCGGGTGTCCATCGTGTTCAGCGGGTTCCGCTAACAGAATCGCAGGGACGGGTTCACACTTCCACGGCAACAGTCGCAATTATGCCCGAAGTGGAAGCCGTCGCCGTCGTCATTAGACCAGAAGATATCGAAATTACCACCGCTCGTTCTGGCGGAGCGGGTGGTCAGAACGTAAACAAAGTAGAAACAGCTGTCCACTTGGTCCATAAACCTTCTGGCTTGCATATCCACTGCACGGAAGAACGTTCCCAGTTGCAAAACAAAGAGCGCGCTATGCAAATTTTGCGAGCCAAACTCTACGATATGCAGCTTAGAGCGCAACAGGATGAAGTTTCCTCTCGCCGCAAAATGCAGGTAGGTTCTGGAGACCGTTCAGAAAAAATTCGCACCTACAACTATAAGGACAATCGCCTGACCGAGCACCGCTTAGGAGAAAACTTTGCCCTGAGCAGCATCGTAGAAGGAATGATTGAACCCGTGATTCAAGCCTGTATTGCCGCAGACCAAAAAGAGAAATTAGAGGCTCTTGCCCAGAGTTAAATATTTACTTTTTGTAGCGTTCCTTGGAAACCTTCTCCGGTAAGTTTTGTCTTGGTATTTAGACAAAAGACAAAATCATGATTATGAGAGAGACCACGCCATGAAAAAACAGATGATTCTGCTGGCATTGCTCTGCACTAGTGTCTTGTTGCCAGGAACCTCCCTCCAGGCTCAGCCTCAGCCTCAATCGCAGGGGGAGCCAGACAAAGCAGCACAGACTATTTACAAAAACTTGATGTCTGCCACTGAGTCGAATAACTACGAGGCATTCATGGCTGAGAGCGATACAGGAATGAGGTCTGCTTTGAGCAAGCCTATGCTGGCAAGTGCTAGTGCTCAGTTATCTGCTCGTATGAAAAAAGGATACGATTCCATCTATCTTGGCAATTTAAAGAAAGCAGATAATCAAGTCTATTTATGGAAAATAGCCTTTAAAGATGGTGGGGATGATATTTTGGCGAGACTGAGTGTAAAAAATGCAAAAGCTTCTGGATTCCTTTTGAATTAAGTCTATGTCTGATTTAAGCTAGCTCAACTAACTAAACCGGAACTGGCTTCATAACCCATTCAGAAATTTCCTAATGATCATTCCTACGAGCAACAATTCCTTGTTCTTGAGGCTTCTGCAGGAAACGGATGCTGAAGAACTCTTTGCTCTAACGGACCGCAACCGATTATTCCTGCGTCAGTGGTTGCCGTGGTTAGACTCGACAACCTCGGCCAAAGACACCCATGTCTTTATCCAAAGATGCCTTACTCAGCACACGGAAGCTTATGGTTTTGTCTGTGCCATCATTTTCAATGGCAATATCATCGGAGTCTTGGGCCATAACTCAATAGACCCTATAAATCGAATTTCTTATCCTGGCTACTGGCTTTCCTATTCTCATACAGGCAAAGGCTTTATGACGATTGCTCTGCGCGCCCTTATTGAGCACGCATTTTCAGAGCTGAATATGAACCGAGTTGATATTCGGGTAGCTACTAGGAATTCTTCTAGTCAGGCAGTTTGTAATCGTTTAGGATTTAAAAAAGAGGGCATTATTCGACAGGCGGAATGGTTGTATGACCACTATATTGATCACACAGTTAATGGATTATTGAAAGCCAATTGGTAAGCGCACCCCTCTGCCCTGCAGGAACTGAGGGATGCTAACTAGATGCACTGGTATAAAAACGAAGCGCAAATTGCCAAAATGCTCGTGAAGCGAGAAAAAGAATAAGGGCAAGAACACCTGCACCTAAAGTCCAGATAAATTCAGCGCGTCCCAATAGAGCCTCTGCCGGTACCGTCGTTAAGAAAGCAACAGGAATCACAAAGGTGAAGAAGAAACGATAGGCCACAGGGTAGGCCGCCATCGGGAAACGCCCTGCTTCCAAAAGACCCCTAAGCACTTCTGTAACGTTATAGATTTTGACAAACCAGATGCTCATTGCACCGAGCATGAACCAGAGGCTATATAGAATCACAAACCCAAAGAGCAAGGGAAGCAAGCTGAGCGCATAATTGGAGATTCCTAGACCGAGCTTCCCTGCGGCATAGCCCATCAAAATAACTCCAAAAAGTAAATTGGGCATACCCCAGGGAGAAAGCGTATAGGTCGAAAGCCAGAACTGCGAGCTAATTGGCTTGAGGAGCACAAAGTCCAAGGTGCCTTGCTGGATATGTTTTACAATCTGGCTAAGATTGGGGCTAAGGAAAGTGCTTGAAAATCCTTGAAACAGGGTGAAAATACCCAAGACGATAAGCGCTTGTTCCCAGTCCCATCCAGCAAAGGAATAACCAGTACGATAAAACAAGAAAAGCCCAAATAAACTGCCGACCAATTGCCCCAGACTACTGAGGGTTGAGACAACAAAGTTCAGCCGATATTCCATTTCTGCGGCAAAGGTCGTTCGCCAGAATATGCTCAGGACTCGCAGATATCGTTCCATCGGCCTTGCTCTAGTTGTATGTATTACTACTCTGACTGCGAGTATAGCCAATTGCTGGAGTTATAAGACTATGTGATTTAGGGGAGCTTCTATGTCTAGATATGCATTGATTGCAAACTACAAAATTGAATCACGTCGGACGATGGGTGGGGGAGGTTATGTCCGTGCTTTAAGGCTTGAATTAGACCCTGTAGAAGACCTCTATAAGACTATCCTGCTCGTTTTTTTTGAAGAAAATCTCTCAAAGTTGGGCATTCAATCTCCTTCTGATGGTTCAGTTGTTGTTACGTTACCGATAAGAGATTTCGATGATATGTACCACATTCTTCAAACAGAGGCTCCTGTATTTGCAGATTGGATAGCTGATGATGAACATGACCTGAAATCATTCAGCCTTAGGACTCATGAAGAACCGCTTGGAGAAGGGCCAGCCGATGTTGATTTCATTCCGCTTAGTAGCAGGAAGTAAGAAACTTCACGGCATTTAATCGAGGTAATTATGTTAAATTTGAATCTCTCTCCAAAGGCATCTAGATTTATCTTTTTCATCGGTACGGTAATGTTTGCAGTCAATCATGGCTCGGCATTACTTAAAGGCAAAATGAACTTGCAACGGTGGATTTCGGCATCCTTTGGCTATAAGTATCTATTGTTCTTGTGCTGCGCGTCAAAATCATACTTAAAACCTATACTTATTCACTCATATTAAAAATTATGGAAACTAAACCACCACTTCCACCGTTTACTCTAGAAACTGCCAAAATCAAAGTACAAATGGCAGAGGATGCCTGGAATAGCCGTGATCCCGATCGTGTGGTTTTGGCGTATTCTGAAGATTCACAATGGCGCAACCGGGCAGAATTTTTAAGCGGTAGAGAAGCCATTAAAGACTTTTTGCAACGCAAGTGGGCAAAGGAGCTTGATTATCGTTTGATCAAAGAGTTATGGGCATTTACTGGTGAGCGCATTGCTGTCCGTTTTGCCTATGAGTGGCATGATGATAGTGGACATTGGTATTGTGCTTATGGCAACGAAAACTGGGAATTTGACCAAAATGGTTTCATGTCTAGACGGATTGCTAGTATCAATGACTTACCAATTGCCGAGAATGAAAGAAAATACTTTTGGTCATTGGGAGCAAAACCCAAAGATCATCCAAGCCTTTCAGCATTGGGGCTATAAACTGGTTTTCCGCTAGTCTTTTCGAACATCTGTCCAGAAATTCTGCACACGCTAGCATCCTGAGATTGCAAACAATTTGTAGGCGACATTCCGAAATTGGCCGAAATAATCGTCAAATTGGGAACTTGTCAAGTATTGAAGGCGTTTTGAGGTACAACGGTAATAACAAGCAGTTCGATCAACACCGCCATGCAAATCTCCCTAACCCAAAACGCCGATAAATTGATTGAGCAGATGATGGCACTGGGTTACCCAGATCCAGCCTCCGTCGTTGAAGTTGCTCTAGAACGGATGGCACAGGTTGCCTTAGCGGAATCTGAAGCAGAGTCATCGGCAGTCGCAGAGTGGATGCGCCAAGAAGTTGCGATTGGGGCAGACCAGCTAGAGCAGGGGGAATTCTCGACGCTTAGCCTGAACGAAATCAAGGCTGAGGTGCTCGCGGCGCATCAGCAGCACCCTCAAGCATAGACCATGACAGGCTACCGACTCTCTCAGCAAGCAGCACGAGACTATCGGGAGATTCTGGCATTCACGCTTAGCAAGTGGGGTGTGACTCAATTTGAGGCATATGCGTCTCTGCTGGACGAGACCTTTGAGCGGTTGGTGAGACTGCCTCTGCTCGGCATTCGGCGGGACGATATCCGCCCCAATTTCTACCGTTACCGGGTAGGTCAGCATTATGTGTTCTACCGAGTGGGAAATGAGAGCCTAGAGATCGCTCGAATTTTGCACATCAAGCGCAAGGTAACAACTACTCTGCTCAACGATTTGATGTTTTAGAGCCGACGCTTCTCTTATATCTGCATCTGCTGAACATGAACGTTATGTGTCCTAAAAGATCGAACGCAAACCGAGGTGCGTTATGAACGGCTCAAAGTCCCGATCGCTATGAAGAAGCGTGAAACTATCCTCAATGCATCGCGTGGCGATCACCGTGTCTATCGTCTTTCGAACGGTCACACCCAGCGCTCGTAGCGCCCGGAAATTCTTAGCAGCCTGAATCGCAATACCTTGCCCACCAAGATCGACAACAATCAACAAGGTCAAAAGCTTTTTCGCTTGGTTGAACTCCTTGTCACTTGCGAAGCCCTGCAAAACTTCGGTCAGGATCAAGTCACCAATCGCAACGGGCTCACTACCGAGCAAGGAGTCAAGATGATCGGTCTGAGGCGTCTCGTTCCCTCGAAAGTAGTCTATCCACACGCTTGAATCGACAAGAATCACTCGTCGGTCCTCATCGCCTCTAAGTCACCTTGCCAGTTCAGTTTGCCTCGGAAGTGCCGAATCTCTTCCTGCTGCTTGAGCCGCAGTAATGTCCGAAGGCCCAACTCCACTGCCTCGCGCTTGGTCTTCAAGCCAGTAGCCCGTAGCGTGTCTTTCATCAGCTTGTCGTCAATTACAATATTCGTTCGCACGGTGTGTACTTTTTCTAATATTCATACACATTCTAGCTTGCCAAAGCCTGTTCCACAAAACACTGAGGGATCAAGCACCCATGCCTGAATATTCTTTGAGGCCCTTGCGCCATAGCCAGCGATTGAGACCAAAGAAGAGCAAGCACCAACCCAGCATCACAAGAATCCCCTGTCCGACATTGACTGGTAATCCTGACAATAGACTGGCAGGAAAATTAACTAAATATGGGAAGGGTGTCCAAAGCGCAAACGCTCGAACTTCTGGAGGAAAAACTTCTAAAGGGGCTATCAAACCAGAAAGAAATAGATAGAATAAAAACCAAAATTCTTCCAAAGCTGCGGGCCAGCTCAAGCGTTACGCTTAATGGTTAACAAGTCACATATCTAGTGGACTTCTTAACGGCTTGAGGTCGGACTTAATCGTGTGGGTGTAAATCATCGTGGTGCGCACATAATTGCTGGGAACCCGCTCATAACTGCTGTCTATCCTTACAAAACGTATGTTATCCGCAGTCACCTAGAAATTTCAAGCTCTTCTGAAAAATACTTGCTCCACCAGTCTCTTTCAGCTACTGTTGAGTCAAACATCACCTATGAAAGCCCTATAGGCTGCTTCACAAGCCACTCTTAGGATTTTTCGATATCAACTCTACTTTGTTAAAGTGCTGGGTGCCTGGGGAAGTCTTGTCAAAATTCAGCTGGAGCATTCTGGGTCAGTTCACGAAACGGGAAAGAATCTTATGCTCAGCCTCTCCAGCGAGCCTCTTATCCCCACGGCTGATGGAGCCTTCCCGTCTACCCTGATTGTCGAGCAAGATAAATAAGATTTTGATAAGGCCAAAAATCAATAAAAAGCTAACAAGCTTACCGAAAGATCCTTCAATTGACTTTCTATGTATATTCAGTATACTAACCCTCAGATACCTGCGCATTGAGCCAGATATCTGATGATTCTTACCATTCTGGCATGTAGCAACTTAACTCCTTAAGGGGGGTCTTTGTTACGTTTCGGAAAGATAGACTTACTCTTTTCTGTCTTGTGATGGCTACGAGTATAATCGCTACGCCAACTTCAGTAAAAGTCGAGGGGGGATTCCAACAATGATCGACGAAGGAGGAAGTAGTTCAATCTTAACTACCAGTCTCCTAGCCCAACCAATCGACGGAAACCTACTTATGCCTGCCTGTGCTGTCTATCCTTACAAATTGAGTGATATTTTCCCCGTGGAGATATCCAGAAACTGTCTAATCACTGGTTAGCCCCCATTTGGAGACAGACCGATGAATCTCGAAGAGTTCGTAGAAGCGTCGCTTACCCAAGTCATCAATGGCGTTCGGAAGGCTCAGATCGCAACGCGGCTTCCCGGCAAACATCCATCCGACGCAGATCTCATCAATCCGTCAGTCATCTACGGTGCTGACTCGGCTCCGAAAGGAAAGCATTTCGCCACACAAGGCAGAAACTTGGTCCACTTCGTCTTGTTCGACGTTGCGGTTACCACCGACTCGACTACAGAGGCAAAAGGTGGCGTTTCGATCAAGGTCGCAGGTGTTGGCTTTGATGCTGGCGGAGGTGGTGCGGCCAAGGACACTGTCGTCAGTCACATCAAGTTCGAAGTGCCAATTACTCTTCCTCAGTCCATGGACACCGATCCGCCTACTGGGGGCTAACCCTTCCATCGAGCGGACGGGCCAAAGGCCGCTCATGTCAAACGTTAGACTGACTAAAGTTATCAGAACTTTTTTAGTAAATAAATGTTAAAACCAAAAAAATAGCCTATTGAACCGAAATATTTTTCAATGACAGTATATCTTCAACCGTTATATTTTAGTAAAGCGATCTAACAAATCACTGTACCAGAACTTGAAGATCAAGCAATTTCTGATGAGATTGCAAGATTAGTTAAGCTTTTCCGTAAATACTAGGTGGCGAAGTGATTGCTTCAATAAGCATTTGGCAGTAAAGGTACTGGTGGAGAAATAAACAATGACCCCTTGGCAGTGCATAATCATAATTTTTTTTGCTGGCGGTTTTGGTGGATTAGCTAATGCCTTTATGAGTGAAGAGGGGTTCATTTTGCCCAAAAGGCACAAGGAAATCTTGTGTCCGGGTTTTTTAGGAAACACCTTTATTGGTTCAATGGCAGCTATTGTGTCCTGGGGACTCTATGGTTCTGGTAGTGGAGTAGAGTTAGCACGAAAGGTCGCAGACAATCCAAGAGCAGAAGTTAGTTTGACTATTGGAGCGATTGCTGGCGCAATTCTTGTAGGTATAGGAGGGGCAAAGTGGCTATCAAACGAAGTAGATAAGAAGTTCCTACAAAAAGCTGCAAGTGAAGCAGGAGAGAGAGAAATACCTCTTGAAGATTGCAAAAAAATGAGGAAAACCTCTCCAAGAAGAACTTTATCAATAGTAGAGAATTATCCAGTATCAGAAGATGCACATAGCTAGTACCAGCACTTTTAGTTTTCAAAGAGCAATCCTTGCTTTGAGCAGTCTAACAACTGCGTCCACCGGGCTGACCAATGATTCTTTGGCTCCGTTTGAGGCTATTTGCAGCCGGTGACGCTAGCCGTTAGACATTTGACATTTTAAGAGCATCGAATAGTTGGTTCAATATGAGTACATACGGCATGAGTACATACGGCGGGTATATTGAGCGGCTATCTAGGAAAGTTGGTGCTAGATTATTGGATATAGAAGCAGTTTTTAATTTTGATCTTGGGGGCGAATATGAAGTCGCAATGTGCCATCTCCTTGAAGATGTCCTACCAAGCAAATTCGGCATATGTCGAGGATTTGTTGTGTCAGAGAGTGGAGAACTGGCGGGTGACGACATAATCATATATGACAAAATGTCATGCCCGACTTTACGAGCATCATCTGGTCTTCAGTATGCAGTGAAGGAGCAAATACCTATCGACGCTGTATACGCATATATTGAATGTAAGCACTCAATCGAAGATGAAAAAGTGTTCAATAAGGCAATGAATCAGGTTCGAGAAGTAAAGAAGTTGTTACTCAAACGAAGACCTTGGATAAATGAAGTGTATGAGGTAGATGGTCCGCGTTATAACGGCAAGGTTAAAGATTGGCCGCGTCAGCTTCCAAGGCTGAAAAATCAACCCTTCTGTGTCATTGTTGCTAGAAAATCCAATGGCAAAGTACCAGAATCCGTAACTAGAGATGCATATACGCCTGATCTGTTGATACTTAGTGAAGACTATGTAGCGACCCAATCAGTGCTCCTGGATTGTGACGGAATAAAGGGTGCACTTTTCTATGACGATTGTTATTGGGCTAGTCTTAGAGTTGATTCAGTGTGCGGAAATGCATTCGGCATTGGTTTGGTTTCCCTGATGCAAGCATTAAACTGGATTGAGTTAATGCCGATAGATTGGTCAAACTCTCTTAACGCTGCTTATGCTAATGCCATTTTCGGAAAGTAGAGAAAGGTGTTTGGGTATAACAGCGACAATGTCTAACAATTCTATTGGAACGGGCTTTCGAGATTCATCGTATGATAGCAGAACATAGCTTCAAGCCGCTCAATAGAGTCGTTAGGGGTTTTCTATGTCCGAGCAACTCGCGATTACCCTAATAGCGGCGACAGTGGGTTTCGTTGCGGCCGTTTTTTTCTGTATTGGCAACGCACTGAATACGTCGAAGAGCATCATGCGCCAGTCGGTTCCTTACTGGGATTTCAGTGAACCAGTGGCTCGCTCATTGGCCGCCCAGCGAGCCCAGTACGTGATTGGTGCCTTGCTGCTCGTGGTGGCGTTTCTCCTTCAGGTTGTCGCGGCGTTAGCCTCACCAACTAGCACTGCTTGTCTTCCGATGTTGCTCGTGACCTGGCCTTGGCTCATCGCTGCGACGCTTGTGCCGACGTCCCTTGTATCCTTGTTCTTTGCTTGGCTGCTTTACCGATCGACAATGAACAAGGTTCGCCTCTTAGAGAAAGAAGATCGAGAAGAGGAAGAACTAAAGGCAAAAGGGCAAGCTAAGCATGAAGAACACTCCTAACAATCGCTTTCAGTTGACGCTTCAGTTGCGCACAAGGAGCGCAGCGACTGAAGCGAATCGTTAGGCCTCACAACAGCCACCCACAGGGAGTCACATGCCGAAGCCGCCGAAGTCTGTCCGTTCGCTGTCTCTGTACGAGGCGACGATTCAACGTCTTGGATCGTTCCGCATAGTTCATCCCCTGCCGAGCGATGCTGATGCGCTCCGAGCCCTCGGCATGGACGCCTTCCCCATACCCATAGAGGGAGAGTCGATCATTCCATCACCAAACGGCCCGGTCTCAACGTTTAACGCTAACGGTCGAGAGATAGTGCAAAAAGACTTGCCGAAGACTTCGCAGTCACGCATGGTCTGGTCAACATGGAACGATTGGCACGGTAACTCGCACTCCGGAATGCAGATTCGGTCCCAACAGGTCTATCAAAAGGAACTAGTTCAACCGCCCGAAGAATACTTAACTGTCATGCGGGCGGAAGGCGGTCTTGTCCTCGCCTCAAGGTCAATGGATAGAGCGCACGACGAGGATGCGAAGATCATCCACGTCATCAATCTTTTCCTTGAACTGTTTGGGCAATTGGAGTTCACCTCAGTAGAGCTGAAGTCCGCACGCGCGCTGGTGGTAAAGCGTCTGAACTGGCGCGTTCTGCCTCCCGGCGAGTACCCGTTTGAGCGGGCCAAGAAGGAACTCAACCAGTTCCTGAGCCAAGTCGATGAGAAGGTCCGGCCTGTAGTTGAGTCTCGAATCAGGTCAGTAACCCAATACCGACCCGACTTCGTAGCAGTAGGTGTGGGTGGGTTCCGCGAGTATGTGGTTTTTGGCTTCCAGTCGAAGAATATCTATGTTCTCGAGAGTCCAACGCTGGGAAACGCTACATACGTCTTCAAGAACAACTGGGCAGACGTATCAGCCCTATCGAAGAAGGAAATTCTTGATGGCGCTCTGCACGAAGCTAGGCTAATCCACAATCATCGCTGGACTGGAGCGCTTCGCCAGGCAGTTGACGGGAAGTAGGCGCCAGTGAGGCCTAACCCCTCGCTCAAGCGGAGCACCAACGGCTGGGCCCGCTTAGCTCGAACGTTATGCGGCACGTAAAAATTGGATATTCCACACAGGATTTAAAAGTGGAGCTCCTAAATAGACTTGAGGAAGTAATCAATAGTGGTGAGACATCTTAGATAGCATATGGAATTATTGAGGATCGTGTAGGCTTGGCCAAAGACTGGAGGTTTGCCTAAAGATAAAAACGGTAAACCTCTTCAGATGTTGAGTTCCAAGCTCTAAGTCCTTTCAATAGGTTAAACTTGGGATGATCGATAATCGTCCCGCATGAGTGAAGCTGTCTACATCGAAACCAGTATGGTTAGCTATTTGACTGCTAGACCTAGCAATAACTTGATTCTTATGGCGAACTTGGAGATCACACGGGAATGGTGGGATACTCGCCGAGATCGCTTTACTCTGTATATTTCTCAGGTGGTTTTAGATGAGGTTGCACGGGAGATGCGGAGGTAGCAACTAGAAGACTTGATATCCTGCGTGACTTGCCATTACTAGAAGTCAATGAACCTGTTCAAAATTTGGCGGCTCATTTTCTCACACAAAGTACCTTCCTTCTAAAGCTGCCGATGATGCGCTTCATATCGCAGCAGCCACGGTTTATGGTTTAGAATATCTACTAACGTGGAACTGCAAGCACATCGCCAATGCTCAGATTCAAAAGAAACTTTCACAAATCAGTGTTGAAGAAGGATATGAACTACCGACGATCTGTACCCCCTATGAGCTAATGGGAGAATAAGCATGTGGAAAGATGAAATACTCGAAGAACTTTACAGAATTAGGGAAGAGCATGCTAAGTCTTTTAAATATGATTTACGAGCAATTTGCGATGACCTTCGGACAAAACAAGCTGCTAGTGGCAGACGAATTATTTCAGTCCCACTAAAGTCACCTAGGCAGCCGCATAACAAATCTCTCAACCCGACCGTATAAAAGCTATTTCTGAGAATCAGAGATACTCTGCGGCGGGTTAGCCCAATCCGTCATAGACCATGACAGGCTACCGACTCTCTCAGCAAGCAGCGCGAGACTATCGGGAGATTCTGGCGTTCACGCTTAGCAAGTGGGGTGTGGCCCAATTTGAGTCCAGGAAGTTATCTGCATCTGCTGAAAATGAACGTTATGTGTCCTAGAAGATCGAACGCAAACCGAGGTGCGTTATGAACGACTCAAAGTCCCGATCGTTATGAAACTGGGGGATCAAGCACCCATGCCTGAGTATTCTTTGAGTCCCTTGCGCCATAGCCAACGATTGAGACCAAAGAAGAGCAAGCACCAACCGAGCATGACAAGAATTCCCTGTCCCACATTGACGGGTAATCCTGACAATAAGCTGGCGGGAAAATGAACTAAATAGGGAAAGGGCGTCCAAAGAGCAAACGTTCGCACTTCTGGGGGAAAAACTTCTAAAGGTGCAATCAAACCAGAAAGAAATAGATAGAACAAAAACCAGAATTCTTCCAGGGCACTGGCTCGTTCTGTCCAAAAAGCAAGCATTGCTAAAGTGTATTGGATTAGAAAACGCAAGATAAAGGCAAGAGCGACTACGAAGAGAAAGAGGATAGCCGTGGGTAGATTCGGTATCCAGAAAGATTGAGGATAGAGGATAAAGAAGAAGCCTACCAGTGCGGCCGCAAAGGGAAGTCGGGCAAATCGTTCTGCAAAGTGACCAGCAAGGTGTCTCCATACTGGGTCTATCGGTTGCAGCAAACGATTAGAAAGCTGACCGCTTAAAACTTCTTTTTCAAAATCCCAAATCACCCAGACGATGGTGAACTGACGGGTAATGAAAGCAGCCAGAAAATAGCGGGCAAAATCTAAAGGCCCTAATCCAAATTGTCTCCCCTGGGCCGCCTCCATCCAAACCCCCATCAAAATAAAGGGTAAGGAACCAGACAAAGCCCAGAGGAAAAGTTCTGCACGGTACTCCACCATATAGGCGTAGTAGACCGTGACCAGAGCCTTAGCTGTTCTAAAGACCTGATTCATGTGACCGTACCTGTCCGAAACACGCGACCAATCACTTCTTCAATCGGGGGAGCCGTAATCGTTAAATCGGTAACTTCAAGCTCTGCCAAAATTTGAGCGACCGTCCGAGTAAGATGCTCACGCTGCACCAGTAAGCGCACCATACAACCTTCTACTGCTTCTATTTCTCCATAGGCCGCTAGTTTTTCTTGAACACAGGGTTGGGCCAGTTCGATTTTCACTTCTCGATAGGGGGCAAAGCGGTCTAAGAGTCCTTCCAGGCTGCCATCGTAGATCAGCGCTCCGGCATAAATTAGAATAACGCGTGGGCATAAGGCGGTGATATCTGCCATATAGTGACTGGTTAGCAGCACCGTCGCGCCATAGTGGGCATTGTAGGTACGCAGAAATTCGCGGACTTTCACTTGAGCATTCACATCAAGGCCCAGGGTTGGCTCATCGAGAAAGAGGACTTTAGGCTGATGCAGCAAAGCTGCTAACATTTCTGCTTTCATTCGCTCCCCAAGAGAGAGCTTCCGTACTGGCTGAGTCAGCTTTTCTTCTAAGGAAAGCATTTCTGTCAGTTCACCAACCCGACGCTGAAAATCGGCATCGGAAATTCCATAGACTTCAGCATTGATTTTCAAAGAATCCAAGGCCGGGAGGTCCCAAATTAGCTGCTGCTTCTGCCCCATCAGCAACGTGATTTTTTTGAGGAATGCTGGCTCCCGCTTGAAAGGATTGTGTCCAACCACCTCGACTTTGCCCGATGACGGATAAATCAGTCCGGTCAGCATCTTTAAGGTCGTAGTCTTCCCCGCACCATTAGGCCCCAAAAATCCAACTACCTCTCCCGGTTCAATCTGGAAAGAAATCTTTTGGACCGCATTCACTTGCCGATAGGTGCGTTTAAAGAAGTGCCGGAGGGTGCCCTTAAACCCCGGCTCCTTCACGGCCACAGGATAAACCTTGGTTAAGTCTTCAGCAATAATCACTGACATGAGTCCAGTCTAGCTTGGTGTCTATGGTCAGGCAGACTATCAAGCAGCAGATCGACCTCAAAAAAGAAAGTGATCTTCACATGGTTGACTACTCCCTTGAAGAATCCTGGAAAGTCAAGCATCATATAAGCATTAAATTTAGTGCGAGCAATCCTATGCTGGATGTTAGCCGTGACATCAATTCCCTTTCTAATTTCAAGCGCAACACCAGTGACTTTATGGAGCGTTTGAAAGAGACAAAAGCACCTCTGGTCCTCACCATTAACGGGGTGTCAGAGTTGGTTGTGCAAAGTGCTGGGGGCTATCAGCAACTCTTAAATCGATTAGAGTACCTGGAGACCGTAGTTGGCATCCGGCGAGGACTAGAAGAACTTGCTGATGGTAAAGCCGTACCCGCCGTCACTGCTTTGGAAGAGCTGAGAGAAAAACTGAAGCAGTCTCCAAGTGCATGAATTATCAAGCTAGCTTTCCCTGTTCTAGATGAAGGATTTGGTCAGCTTTTGCTTCAAACTCTACGCGGTCGTGGGTGACTACGATGACGCCTTGGTTTTTTCGCAGTTGGCTAATGACAGCGACCATTTGAGCCCGTACAGACCAATCTAAGCCTGCCAAAGGTTCATCAAGCAGTAGAAAATCAGGCTGTCGGAGCAGTTGGACGGCAATGGCTACGCGCCGTTGCTGTCCCCCTGATAGGTTGCGGGGATTCACCGCTAAATCCAGGTCAGCTAATCCCATCTGCCTGAGGACCTCTCGCAAAACCCAGGGGTTGTGGTCATGGCCAAAATTGAGTTCTTCTTCTAGAGTTCTGCCACAAAAATGTCGTTCTGGAAATTGAAAGACTAAGCCTATTTTTTGTTGCAATTGAATTGGCAAGAGTCGTTTTCCACCACAGAGGATATGCCCTTTGGTGGGAAGCACTAGGCCCGACAAAATTTCTAGCAGGGTGGATTTACCGGAACCGCTCGTACCGAAAATGGCACACAATTCACCTCGCTTCACACTCAAGGTAATGCCTTGCAGAATAGGCTGAGGAATTGTGGCAGGATGATAGCAAACCCCTAGGGTTTCTAACATAGGCGCTAGATCTTAGTTCCTGTTTTTTTGGACCAGACTTCGACGGCAATATCGTAGGCTTCTAAGGGAAGTCCGGCAGGCATAGCGACGCCGTTAAAAATCAAGGTTGGCGTAGACTGCACATTGAGCAGAACACCCAACTGCATATCTTTTTCAATCGCTGCTTTAGCCTGAGCGCTGGCGCGGTCTTTATTAAAGCGATTGAGGTCCAGTTTTAGATCTTTAGCCGTGGCTACAAGGGTTGATTCCCGCAGATCTTTTTGACGTTGAAACAGCAGGTCATGATATTCAAAAAATTTACCTTGCTGCTTGGCAGCCCAGGCTGCTAACGCAGCAGGCATAGCATTCTCATGGGCTTGGGTCAGCGGGAAATTCTTGAATATCAACTTCATCTTGCCTTTGTACTTGGCCTCTAGCTCTTTAAGCATGGGCTGGGCTTGCCCACAATAAGGACATTGAAAGTCAGAAAACTCTACCAAAGTCATGGGAGCCTCTTTGGGTCCTTGTACGGGACTGTCTCCAATCGCTACCTTGATTGGCGTTTCTAGCTTCTGCTCAACTTGCTTGGCGAATGCTGCTTTTTCCTCAGGGGGTATGGCTGGCGGTTTAGCGGTGGTTTCTGCCTTCTCTGGAGAGGATGTAGTTGGGTTAGCTCCAGCCTGTTCGGATTTTTCTGGGGGCGTTGTACAGCTTGCAAGTAAGGTAGCAGCCAGGACCAAGAGGCCACAGGTCTGAGATATTTGTTTCAAAAACATGTTTAGGAGTCCTCTTTTATTCTTTCACGGGCGGCAAGGTGCCTTCTAAGCGTTGGTGTTGGAGCACAGGTAGTTGCTGACGCACTTGAGCAAGGCGTTTGGGGTCGATCTGGGCCACGGCTACACCCGGCATATCTCCTGCATCCGCCATCACGTTACCCCAAGGGTCAATCACTAAGGCATGACCGTAGGTATGGCGACGGGAATAATGGGTGCCTACTTGAGCCGGGGCCAATACATAGCAGGTGTTTTCAATCGCTCTTGCTCTGAGAAGAACTCGCCAATGGTCTTTGCCCGTGTAGGCAGTGAAGGCAGAAGGAATTAGCAATACATCAGCGCCTTGCAACGCTAAAGTCCGATAGACCTCTGGAAATCTAAGGTCATAGCAGACAGAAAGACCCAAAGCGCCCAATTTCTCAGTACGGACCAAGTGAACAGTATCACCAGGCAGGACGGAATCGGATTCGCGATAGGTAATGCCATCGGGCAAGTCCACATCGAAGAGGTGAATCTTGCGGTACCGTCCCAATTCTTCGCCGTGGGGGCCGATTAAAACGGCCACGTTGTAGACTTTTCCAACGGAGGCGGGGACCGGAAATCCTCCGCCTAAGAGGGTGATTCCGAACCGTTGGGCAGTCTTGACCAGAAATTCTTCGGTCGTCGCCGCAATGCGTTTTACCTGGCTCAACTTTTCTCTTTCAGGTCCAAGGAAAGAGAAATTTTCCGGCAAAGTCACCAGAGAAGCTCCGCGATCCACGGCCTGTTGAATCAAAGCTTCGGCTTGAGTCAGGTTGTGACTAAGGTCAGGAGTGCTGGTCATCTGTACGGCAGCGGCTAAGTAGGGTTCCATCGGCTTTAGGGGCGTGCAACAAGTACCTTTCTAGAATAACCGTGGAGGGTGCAACCATGTGGTCTTGCCAGAATTACCTTCTGTAAGCCCTTAACATCCAACTATATGTAGGGGTGTTACATAGTCTTTGACACCACGGATAGAGACGTTTATCATGACGTGAAAGATAATGTTTCTCTCAGGGCGCGTCTAGCGTTCAATTATCTGGTTGGTAGCATCCGGAATTTTTTACTGTTCTCACTTTATGGAGTGCTTCATGGTCGCTATTGCAAAAACAGAACTCAGTGAATCGCAGAGAGCAGTACTCCAGAAGTACTTGATTGGGGACGAAAAGACTTGGGAAGATGTTTGTTGGCGGGTAGCCGTACATGCGTCGAAAGCCGAGGACTCTGACGTACAGAGTGAATGGGCGGATAAGTTTTATGGCATTCTCCAGCCAATGAAGTTCTTACCCGGTGGCTCTATTCTTGCCAATAGTGACCACGGTACGGGCGGACTGCTCAATTGCTTCGTACTCTCTGCAGAAGACAATATTTATGACATTGCCAAACTAGTTACCGATGCGGTGCTGACGACCAAATTCCGGGGTGGCGTCGGTATCAATATTGGCTCAGAAGGTCAGAAAGGCTATATCCGGTCTAAAGGTTCGCCCTTTGCCGATGGGAAGGCCCTAGGCCCCTGTGCCGTTCTCGACATGGTATCTGAGACTTCCAAGAAGATCACCACGGGAAATAAAGCCCGTCGTGGCGCTTTTATGTTCTCCATGCACTGGAAGCACCCTGATGTCCATGAATTTATTCAGGCGAAAACCCAGTCGGTGATGGATGCCAAGTCGGCCCGTGACATCATCGAAGAAGCAACCCAACTGGTTACAGAGACCACTTTGTCCGTCCAAGAGAAAAATGAGCGTCTTGCCAAAATCAAAGCAGACCTGACGACGGCATGGACGGAAACCCACCTCACCGCAGAAGGCAAACGGGACCGGCGCTGGCACAATGCCAACATTTCTGTCCAAGTAGACGATGAATTCTTCCGACTCTTAGATGAGCAAGATTCTTACGTTGTAGAACTTTGGGACAAGATTGCTCAATTTGCCTATGACACAGCAGATCCAGGCATGTTGTTTATTGATAGTGCCAAAAAGAAGAGTCCGATTCGGGAATTCATTACTACGACCAATCCCTGCGGTGAGATTTTCTTACCGCCCAACTCTGCCTGCAACTTAGGTTCTTTGGTCGTTCCTCGGTTTACCAAGCGCGGTGCCAATGGACAGATGGATTTAGACTGGGAAGATTTTGGCCGGACCATTGAAATTGCCGTGCGCTTCCTCGATAACATTCTTAACATTGCTAACTTTGCCACCGAAGCTCAGCGAGAAAATGTTCGGAATCGCTATCGTCAGCTAGGTCTGGGGATTATGGGCTGGGCCGATTGGTTAAAAGTGCGCCGGATTCCTTATGACAGTCAGGAGCATATTGCTGAAGTTGACCGCGTAGGTAGCTTCATCGCGAACCGGGCCTACCGAGCTTCCGAGAATTTGGCTGAGCTCAAAGGCCCTTGCGGCGTTTGGGATGAGATTAGCAGTGTCCGCACAGGCAATAAGTTTGAATCCTGGGTGGATGAAGAAGGCCATCACTACGATGGTGAGCAGGCACTCCAGGCAACACAGCCGCTCAAACAGGTGCCCCGTCGCAACTCTACGGTCTTGAGCATTGCCCCTACAGGCTCTATTGCTCAGTTAGCCAATTGTTCTTGGGCTTTTGAACCTGATTTTGGTCTGACGATTTGGAAGCAGGTCTATGTAGATGCTGCCAATGCCAAACAGAACTGGGTGCAAATTCTCAACTCCTATGTAGATGAGCTAGCGCTGTCTGAAGCAGATAAGGCGATCGTCCTCAAAACAGGTTCTCTACAAAGTACGGAATTTGCTAAGAACAATCCTGAAGTGGCCAATGCCTTCAAGATCTCTCGGGAAGTGCCCTGGCAGTGGCATGTTATTGCTCAGGCTCAGTGGCAACTGTGGGTAGATTCCAGCATCAGTAAGACGATTAACTGCAACCGGAATACTACGGTCGATGAAATCAAAGAGATGTATCGCTTTGCCCAGAAGAAAGGGTTGAAGGGTATTACTATTTACCGGGAAGGAACTTTAGAGTCCGAACCTGTAAAGATTGGTGCGCTTGAGGAAACAGCAGCGCCCGAGGCCGCTCCTGCCATCGCTGAAGTGGCCCCAGTAAAAACATCGGTCGCATCCGTTCCGGCAGTTGTTGCGCCCGTACGTCAGCGTTCTGAAGTCCTTTTTGGCTTTAGTCGTAAGCTGCAAACCCGCACCTGGGGAGATATTTTAGTCTCGGTACACTACGACCAGGAAGGTCCGAGAGAAGTCCAAGCGAATGCGGGCAAGTCTGGAAGCAGTGACCTGCACGCTTTTTGTGAAGCGGTAGCACGGCTCAGCACCCTACTTCTCGCTCACCGCGTTCCGCTGGCGGAAGTCGCCCAGCATCTACGGGGCATTCGTGGGCCTGCGGTGGAAGTGATTGAGCAAGACCAAGTGGTTAGCTTAGCAGATGCTATTGGTAAAGTTCTTCAGGAAGCGCCCGTAGCGCTTATGGCACCGATTCCGGCTATTGCAGCTAAAGCTGAGCCCATTCCTGCTCCTGTAGCGACAGAGCCTGTGGTGGAAGCACCAAAAGCAGAAAATGGAAATGGACACAGCAAGCCCCAAACGGTAAGTCCAGCGGCTGCACCCGTGAGCCTTTTTCCTATAGAGGAAGGTGAGCGCCCAGCCATGCTAGAAGAGGAAGTGCTTCAAGCGCTGGCTCTGATAGGAGTCGAGTACGACGAAGGTCCTATCTACGTTGCTGAGAATAGCTATCCCAAGGGTTGGACCAGTCAGGACTTTAAAGGAGGCTGCGGGGGTGGCATTATTCACTACCAAGTCCTAAGTACTCCCAGCGGCCAACGCTTGCTGATGGTTCGTAATGACTCTTATTCCATGTGCTACGTGAAAGGCTAATCCCCAAGCGGTTTGGTCCAAAATCAAGAGGCGGAGGCTATTAAGCTTCCGCCTTTTTGAATGATGTACTTATATGGAGTCAATGTGAAGAGATGGTTATGACAAATACCTTCAGGCTGAAGGCTGAACTTTAGTCACGGTGCAGACTTCAGGCTTCGATATGCCCTTGTCACTTCTCTTTTTTCCGGTCATGCTGGTAATACAAGAACTCATACATCCTCGCTAGGTGTCCAGTTGTCAGACCTCTGTGCCTTATCGACCTCCTACTGCCTGGCTATCTGCACTGTGCTGATTCCGTCGAACTTGCTGTGCACGTTTGTGACGCTCTGTTCGCTTAAGTACCAACAGGCACAGTCCCAAGTGCGACTGGCCGCTGCCCTTGGCATTTTCAGTGCAGTAGCGCTTGCTCTACATGTTTTTAGCTGGTTCTTGTTGGGAGTTGTCATGCCCCCAAGCTATATGCTGCTTTCTCTGTCCGCCCTCTGTTTGGGACTTAACCTATGGGCCGCCGTCCGCCCGGAGCATTTGCTTTGCTGGCTCAGGTTTCTTAGTCTTTCCCTTCATGAGCGTTATCCCAGCGCTAAAGTGCTGAATCGGTTGACCGCACTTTTCTAGGACATTGGGCTGCTGTGGGCATGATCCCGTGGTCCTTCAAATTAAAACAATATTACGAAGTTACAGAAACTCCAAAAACCGTCAGATTTTGTTAGAATAAAAAAGTCTAATCCAGCAGTAGGGTCATTTTTTGTCCTTGTTCGTTGAGTTGGTCAAAATGCTATTGAGAGACAAGAAATGACGATATTTGTTGGCAATCTGCCTTTTTCTGTAAGCGAGCAAACGATTTCGGATGCTTTTGCTGAGTTCGGTACTGTAAAGTCCGTCAAGATCCCCAGCGACCGTGAAACCGGACGCCCCCGTGGCTTTGCCTTTGTGGACATGGAAGATGCTGCAGCTGAAGACGCTGCAATCAAAGAACTCGACGGTGCAACTTTGGATAACCGCGAACTGCGCGTTAACAAAGCAGAGCCTAAGCCAGAGCGTTCTTCTGGTGGTGGTGGTAATCGTGGCGGTGGCGGCGGTTATGGCGGCGGCGGCGGTGGTGGTGGTGGCGGACGTCGCTACTAAACTTGGCTGCTAAACCTAGTTTGTAGTCTTAGAACCCGGCCCCTTAGGGGGTCGGGTTTTTAATTTTGGAGCATGGGCTCCTTGCCAACGTTTTCACGACCATGGGGTTCCAGGAGATTCATCTCAGGACCAGAAGGGATGATGCCGCCGGGATTAAGGGGAAACAGGTTCCCGTAATATTCCCGCTTTACTATTTCCGAATCACAGGTATCAGCTACTCCAGGAAGCTGATATAAGTCACGCAGATAAGCTCCTAGATGCTTATAGTCTTGAATACGGCGGCGATTGCACTTGAATAGCCCGTAATAGACGATATCAAAGCGAAACAGTGTAGTGAAGAGACGAACATCGGCAAGGGTGACGCTGTCCCCACATAGATAGCGCTTGGTTTCCAGGGCCGCCTCGATCTCACCCAGCGTTTTGAACAGCTCATCACAGGCTTGGTCATACGCTGCTTGGGTTTGGGCAAAGCCGCAGCGGTAGACCCCATTATTCACGAAGGGATAGATCTTCTCGTTCCATCGATCAACCTCCTCCTTGATGGCTGTTGGGTAGAGGTCTGGTTCGGGATGCTTGGCGAACTCATTGAATGCTGTATTGAGCATCACGATAATTTCTGCACTCTCGTTATTGACGATCGCCTTTGTCTGCGTGTCCCATAGCACTGGCACCGTGGAACGCCCTGTATAGTCTGGTTCCGCCCGTTCATAGAGTTCAGCCAGAGTGCGGCAACCCTCTTCCTCCTGCTGAAATATCCAGCCTCCTTCTGTTGGCGAAGGATTAACAAAAGTAATCGATATCGCTTCTTCGAGTCCTTTGAGCGCTCGGACCACGAGTGTTCGATGGGCCCAGGGACAGCCTAACCCCACATAGAGGCGATAGCGTCCCTTTGCTGATGGATAAAGTTCTGTGCCAATGGAGTCTCTGAACTGACTGGCAGGGCGGATATATTCTCCCGACGAACTGCGGGGAGCCAATTTCGCCATCATGATCTGCCAGAGCGTTGTCCAGACAAACTTGCCCAGCACAATGATGAACTTGGCAGGCAGAGACTTGCCTTTCTTTCTCATGGAGCTGGTTTGTGACATGATACGAACCCTGGTGAGATGCTGAGGGACCCATAGCTACTTGATGTTAACGTAAAGCACGGAAACCCTGCTCAGTCCTCAAATACTTCGCGGATTCGACGTTCAAGGCGTTCGAGATCGATGCCACCTTCATCACGAGTGATACGACGAACTGTAGTATTCACCTTACTGAGGTCGAGGAGCAGATCGCGCAGGATCTCCTGCTGTTGGCGGGACTGAGTCACCTCGCGCGGCTCCTCGACGAGATCACGCACGATTGAGTCTTCGGCCCTTGATGCCACCACCGGATCAGCCATTCCCTGTAGATAGACTAAGGTGCGACGGCCAGGACCCCGCTCCTGCTCGATAGGTACAACAGCTGTCACCTGATCTGAACGGACGTACTTACCAAAACCCAGATAAACAAGTACAGAGCTTTGAATGCGCATATTTATAAACTTTTAAGTTCCTTCCTATATCTATTATGGCCGCCTGAGCGCATAGGTGGCAGGTTCAGATCATGCATTCAAAATTGCCAGGCAAACTTGAGTAGGCTAGATTGCGGAGCCGATTATTCTTAGAAAATTTTTAGATGAGCAGACTTTTCATGCGTTATTTTTCTCATTATCAGGCAGTAGTGCACTTCAAATTTGAATAAGTTTATGATTGCAAGAGCGCTTAGAAATCTTATCTGCTAGCCGGAGCTTGTGATGGATAGAAATTCCAAAAGGACAAGACCGCTGGCAAAAGCTGGCAAGCAAAGAAAGTTGAGGCTCTCCTCAGACATGCGCTCTATCAAAGGCTTGCTCTCCTTTACGGCCATGATGGCTACGCTCGGTGGAGCCCTATGGTTCGCTGAATTTGGGACCATACGAGGAGTGCCTGTTCCGGTTGTTCTGCAGTTTCTGAGCGATGATACTGCTCGAAATGCCTATTTCTCTGGGGACAAGCAGCAATTACACGATCGGCTGGATCGCATGGGGATAGAGGAAAAAGTCAAAGCCTTCTACCGACCCAAAATTCAGGATGAGGCTGAGTTAGATCGATACATTCACCAGCTACTCTACAACATCACAGGATATGCAGGTATCGCCTACGAGGTAAATGCGAAGGGGAGCCTGGTATCCAAAACAGTTCGAGATCCTGCTTTTGAGCAATGGTTTCAGTTAGCCTATCGAGCAGGTATTGTGGTCGGTAGCCGGGAAGAAGCGGGAGTTCAGTATGTGATCAGTCCTGACGGCAATGTAGTCCCCTATAAGCAGGTGTCTTCTCTTTTTCCGCTGGACACCTTAAAAATTATGATCAATCAAAAATGAGAAAAGGATAGCTTTGCCAAGACGACGCAAAATCTACCATCCCACCGTTACTTTCCAGAACAATATGCCGACACTAAAAGTTGCCAAATGTTGCGGTAAAACGGATAAAATCGGCTGCTTGGCAATTTTGTGGGTAAGCAAAATGCTCAGCCAGACACTGGAAATGAGGGTAACTCCTTGAAGAAAAGCGATCACAATCGGATCGGCTACGGTAATCCATGAATTCAGCGTCCCTCCCCCGCTATATCCAAAAGTAGCTAGCGTGACTGGAAGGACACGTCCTCCTTCAGTCAAGCCTAAACGCAAGTAGTGGGCAAGACTGCCACCCAAAACAAGAGGCAAATAGCCATAGGCCATTTCCAAAAAAGGTCGGGGTTTGATCCGTTGGTTGAACAAACGCAGCAGGACATGGGCCACTAGAGCGATCGCCCCTGGTGCCAACAAGGCCAGCACCGACACACCCGCGTGAATGCCAAAATTTTCCAAATGCAAATTCCAGCCAAATTGTCCTTCAAGTTCTGGCAAGCGATGCAACAAGACTGCTCCAAATAGCAGAAACAATAAAGAAACTTCGTAGTAACTAGGCGTATGGGTAGTCCATAGTTCAATGCCCGGTGGGCGGAGATTGAATTCTACAGAGCGATGGGGACAGGCTTTGAGACAGGTCATGCACAGGACACAATTTCGATTGTCTTGTAGTTGCGCCGGATGAGAATAAACAGGACAACCTCCTGTTGCCAGACCTTCTCCCTTTTGGGGTCCACCCTTGTAGCACTGGTAGGTGGTACAGGTGGCTGAGCAAATGCCCTGTTGGGCTCTTAGCTCTGTGATTGAGAGTTTGGCAAACAGGCCATTCATCCCTCCAATCGGGCAGAGATAGCGACACCAATAGCGACGTTCAAACAAAAGGGAGCAGATAATGGCACCTCCTGTAATCAGCAGGAGCAACCAACTGGATAAGTAGGCGGTGTCCTCCAAGTTCCACAGCTCTTCCCAGAGCAAAATTAAGCTAAACATTCCAAAGAGGAACCAACCGCCCCATTTCTCAGAAGCATCGCGGGGCCAGGCTTTTAGCTTGCGGGGGAAAAGCCACAGCGAGAGCTTTTGGACCACTTCTCCGTAAATCATGAACGGGCAAACAGCACACCAAACCCGACCTAAAAAAGGAAACAAAAAGAGGATTACCGGCCACCACCAGGCCCAAAAAAGATTCAGTCCAATGTTGTGCGCTCGGTCCTGAGGTCCCCAAAACAGGATAAAGATAACAACTGGAAATAAGGGTAAAACCAACCCAAAGTTGATGCGGTCGGGCCACCAAGAACTGCGGAGGAATTGACGAAGTTGTGGAAAGGCATTAAGCAGGTTCAGACGAAAGCGCTTGGTTTTACTGCTTGTGGACCAGAACACTGCTTCTGTGAGTTCTTTCGCCCCGTCAGACTGAATCAAGGCCCGCGAAATCAGGTCTTCAAGTTCTGATAAG
>JBBRSB010000039.1:0-38154 GCA_038245785.1 Gloeobacterales cyanobacterium
ACTTGATGAGGTGACTGCTACGCAAGCTGAAATTGTCATTACTCGGAATGGCATTCCAGTTGCTCGGATTGTTCCTTGTGAGACAGAGCAGAAGACTTCCCAGCACTACCCACTGCGAGGAATGCCCATTACCATCTCAGCGGATTTTGACGAACCTATGCCGGAACTTTGGGAAGCGCTGGGCGAATGATCTTGTTAGACACCCATGTTTGGCTTTGGCTACTCCATAAGCCAAGTCAATTGTCCAGCCCAGCACAAGCCTTAATCGACGTAGAGGAACCGCAAAACGGTATACTCGTATCTGCAATTTCGGTGTGGGAGATTGCGGTCAAATCTAGTATTGGGAAATTATCGTTACCCTTACCGATTGATGAGTGGTATGAGTTAGCACAGACACAATCGGGCATTGTGATTGAGCCTCTGAACCCTCTAGACGCAATCGCTAGCACACAGCTACCAGAAAGTTTTCACAAAGACCCATCAGATGGAATTCTAGTTGCAATTGCGAGACGATACAAAATCCCCTTATTGACCTGCGATGCAAAGATTTTGAACTATCCTCATGTGCAAGCTGTCTGGTAATAAACAGTTTCTCGATTGTGGTGAATTAGCTCTTGATATAAAGACTCTGCCACACTCTTATACGTTTCATCGAGGTTAGTGTGTTCGACTGCTCGAAAAAGAGTAAAGATAAGATGAAAGTTGATACGCGCTCTTCTGCTGAGCATATTGCGAATATCCGCGACGTATTTTCTATAAGCATGTCGGAGCTGGCTTCTGTCTTTGGAGTCACTCGTCCCACTGCCTATGCTTGGCTGGAAGGTCAAGAACCCGAGCCAGAAACAGTAAAGCGTATTCGGCAATTGTCTCGCGCTGCCGACGAAATCAAGCAGGCGAACATTATCCGTTTAGATCTGTTGGTGCATTGGCCAATTTTAAATGGGCGTTCTTTGTTCGATATGCTCAAGGCAATAAGCGAAAAAGAAGATCAGGCTCGTCATGAGCCGAAGGGCTCTGGCAAGCACCTGCGCTCGCTCAGAGATGTATTGGACGAATTTTCGTAGCCATCGGCGAACGGAGCTAGCAGAGAGAAATGCTACGAACCCACGGCTGTCCGCTGAAGCCCAAACTGTGGGTATGAATTTGGTATAACTGAGGGGTAGCGATTACTTGAGGTGCCTAGTGGTGAAAACTGCTATTTCTCTCCCAGACCCAGTTTTTGAGGAAGCAGAAGCCCTTGCTCAACATTTAGGAATGTCTCGGAGTGAACTCTACGCCGCAGCATTGAAGGCCTATTTGCGTAGACATAACCGAGAGCGAACTTTAGCGAAACTGAACGAGGTTTATGCTGGGGAGTCATCCGAGTTAGATCCGGTTATGGCAAAAATGCAGTTCATGTCTCTTCCTCGTGAGGATTGGTAGTGTATCGCGGGGAGATTTGGTGGGCAAAACTCCCTGACCCAGCAGGTTCTGAACCTGGTTATCGTAGACCTGTCCTAGTTATTCAGGATGATACGTTTACACAAAGTCGCCTCAGAACGGTAATTGTCGCCATTATCACTTCTAATATCGAACTTGCAAATGCACCGGGCAATGTTTTATTACTGAGTGATGCAACGGGTTTATCAAGAAATTCAGTTGTAAATGTCTCTCAAATATTTACTGTAGACAAAACATTTTTAACTGAGCGTATTGGTTCGTTGCCAGCAAGTTCACAAGACAAAGTGGATGAAGGTTTACGGACAATTCTGTATCTTTAATAGTCAATAGTTGTTTGTAGGCAGCGGGCTCACCAGCACTTGCACCGAAACAGCTAACTATCTTGGATGATACTGTAAAGAGTTCCTCTTTGCGGTAAAGCTCTCCCTGATGCACAGAGAATGGAAGACCCATGACAGGTTCATGGAAAATAAAGTACAAGTATTCAGAAAAATAAGACCCTATAAACCGATTCAAAGTATTTTTCTATACATGAAGCTTCATCAGATCTTCATGAAAGAATAGCATTCGTTTCCTTCTATTTGTCCACATCAAATCTAATTGTTCGACCAGCACAAATAAGATTTTAGAGATCGCAAGAATCAGCTAAAGACTCACTAAGTTCACCGATAAATAGTTCAATTGACTATTCTCTTCTCACTCCGTATAATTACCCTCAGATATCTGCGTGTTAAGCCGGATATCTAAAGGTTCTACAATTCTGGCATGTAGCAATTTAGCTCTTCAATGGGTTTCTTTATTGCATTTCGGAAAGATGAATGTACTCTTTTCTGTCTTGTTTTAGATGGCTATGAGTATGTTTGTCATGCCAACTTTCAGTAAGTGTTGAGAGGTAATTCCAATCCTTCTCGATGCATGGAGGAGTAGTTAAATGTTCTAGTAATAGATATAAAAAAAGATTCTGTTTTCATCCCTTCTTGGAGAGTTACACAGAAAACTTGAACTTTCGAGTCCTTTACCGAGTGATCTGTAGAAACTTTCCATACAGTAACAAAATAGACATCTTAGTTTCCAACTTAGGCGAAAATTTTCCTTTCCCCGGCGAAGCCTTTATAAGTGGGTATGCATCATTGAGATACAGTCTATCTGGAAAAGTTCCATAACAGTTAATCGACAAACTTAATTTTGTTTAAATTTAGTTTAATCATTTTTTGAGGAGGAAGAGATTGATTATTGGGGTCTTCTTAAGATATATAAAAATATATCAAGGAATAAACTATGTTCCCTTGTCTACAGGAGAGAATTTTTGCGGAATAGTTGGTGATAACGGCGTTGGCAAGAGTTCTGTTTTAGAAGCGTTAGATACTCTATTTAATGGGCGTAGTTGGAATTTGAATATAGCGACCAAGAAAAGCGGGACGACTTCTACAAATCCCTATATTGTGCCAGTATTTCTTGTCCAGAAATCCCTTATTAACAAGGACTTAAAAGATTTAGCACAGGAGATAAGTAATGCTACGTGGAAAACTTCTTCTGAAAATATAAACGCTGTCAATAGAAATATTTTCAAAATTTTTGAAGGGCAGAGAAAGAGCTTAGCAAGAAGGTATGAAAATGAAAACTATTTTCTTCTCCCGATTGGATTAGATAAAGAAGGTGAAATATGTACGAGTATTTTTGATCGCTTCCCTGTAAGTACTGATACTAAAAGTAGAGAAGGATTGGAAGTAAAAAATTATGATGAGCTAGAAGAAAATCAACAAATAACATCAGGTATAAAAGAGTTATTTGAAGATATCAAGGAAAAAATTGAGTATATTTACATACCTAGAGAAATTGATCCAGAACATTTTACAAAGCTTGAAACCAAAGAAATTCAAATTTTGATGGGTGAAACTTTGCATGAACGACTAGAACAAATAATAACTCCTGATGCAATTAAAGCTATAAATACTAATTTAAATACTTTTATCGATGATTTGTCAATAAGCTTAGTAAATTATGCGTACCGTACTCGTACAGCACATAGGCGGCAAAATTTAAAAAAGTCAGATATTTATAATCTTGTCATTGAAGCCTTTTTTGGCATTAGAAAATTGCATAGGCAACAAGGCTCAAACTGGTTAGAAATAGGTCTCCTGAGTTCTGGTGAAAAGCAAAGAGCAATAATTGATGTTGCACATAATCTTTTGCATCATCATAGAGGTAGTGGAAAAAACTTGATTATTGCTATCGATGAGCCAGAATCATCGCTGCATGTGTCTGCTTGCTTTGATCAAATTAATGCATTGTTTGATATTAGCCAAGCATGTATGCAGCTTTTATTTGCCACTCATTGGTATGGCTTTTTCCCGATAGTGGATAAAGGTAATGTAACTGTAATATCAAAAGCTGCTGATTCAGATCACCACTTTGACCTTATCGCCTTAGATAGCTATAAAGAAGAAGTTAAGCAAATCGCTGCAAATTCTAAGGGGCAGCTTCCCTATGACATTAGATTAAAAAGTGTTAACGACTTTGTTCAGTCAATAATTTCTAGTGCTGTTAAAGAAGATCCTTATAATTGGATTATTTGTGAGGGTTCCTCGGATAAAATATATCTAGAGCGATACTTTGAGGATATTAAGAAAAGTAGAAAACTAAGAATAATTCCTGTTGGCGGTGCGCATGAGATAAGCAGAATATATAGGCACCTCTTGGCCTCATATGAAGACTTTAAATTTGAAGTTAGAGGTAAAATTGTACTTATATCAGATACAGATTCTCAACTAGTAGAATACGAAACCCAAGATCATCCAAACCTCATTTGCAAAAGAATTGTGAATTTTGAAAGCGAGCGTGAAACGAAAATGGTTGGCATCAAATCTAATCCAAAGTCTCTGAAAACAGAAATTGAAGATGCTCTAAATGGAAAACTGTTTTACGAGACATTGAAAAAATTTAAGCCAAAATATCCTAATTTATTGGCTTTTGTTGATGATGGTTATTTTGCTCTCGAAATTCCTTCTTATTTTGCACTTAATCTTCGGCCTAGTGAAAGAGGTGAGCTTGATGAGTTCCTTAAAAAGGATAACAACAAGTATGAATTTGCTAAGGAATATGTGACTCTCTTTTCGGAGAAATATCTTGTGCCGAATTGGATTCAAGAGTTGAAAGATATTATTGTTAAGTAGTGTATAATTGCACCATTATTATGATTGAAAAATCTAAATACATAATTACAACTGCTCTTTGTTGTGGGTTTTGGCCTTTATTTACTCAAGATTTCTTATTTTCGTCTATTCTGTATGTGTTGCCACATTACCTAGAAGCCTAGTAAGTTGCTGCATCAGAACAAGCCGATTGAGTAGGTTAAGTGGCAAGATTTATCTGAGTTTAGTGAGCTTGGTCGCTGGGCCTAATTTACATAGAGCGACATGATAGATAATCATCAGGTCAAGTGCATTAATAAAAATAACCGCAAAACCCGCATGATCTCATCACCCATGTAGATGGCACAAATGCTATGTTGAATAGCTTTCTAAAGGAGCTCTATGCCTAAAATCTCAACTTGTCCCATGCTTCAAGAACAAGACGTCGGGTGCGATATTCACCAAACTGCTTCATTTCATTATTTTTGAGAACACGGAAGGTCTCACTAGGAAAATCAGGGCCATAAACATCAGCAGGGTCCAAGATATACCGCAGGTCATCGCGGGTTAATCCATAAAGCTGGGCGTAGTAAGCATCCAGCTCCGCACGGAGAAGAGCACGACGCTCTGGATTCCACGGAAAGGGAGCGCCGTCATAGCCTATGTCTTGGGCAAAGGGTTGCATATCTAAGGCGGTATAGACGAGTTCTAGGACGCGGGAACTGATGAAGTTGATGTCGGCTTGAGTATAGGTTTCGGGGGAAAGAACGGGAAGTTGCTTTACGATGAAGAAATTTAGATTTACTCCACCAACTTTCTGCCTCGCAACAAAGTCAAAAACCAAACTGTTTAAATTTGCAAGGAGACAACAAGCAAATATCTGCTTAGCAAGTGTCGGTACTATTAGCGGCATAGAATTACCAACACCGCAAATAGGTAGGAATGAGCATATAAAAGTGCGCTCATTAGTGGCACTAGTAACGCTCTTAAAGCCGAGTTGCCACCTCAGTTTATTGCCATAAGGGTGCCTATTGTAAACTTCATTTTTATTTACCCAGTATTGAGGATTTGCCGAATAAGAAAAATCGAGATACTTATCTAATGGGGTTTCGCTAGGCTGAGCCGCACGCTGTGAGTTATTAGAGTTAATGATAATACTAGCTGCTCTATGATCGTAGGCTTGTACCATCTTCCCTTCATAAAGCGGCACTGTATCTATACCGGATTCTGTCTTAAATAAACCACTGTCATTGGACATATCAAGCATTCGCAGGAACGAAACTCCCCAAGGATTTTGCCCGGTTCGTTCATTTTCGAGGACAGGTACCTGCTGATAAATCTTCTTAGTCAGCTCCGCATCAAAAAGTGTCCGAAAAATTGGGCAGGTCAGCGTATTGGGATTCAACAAAGCAATATCTTGAGGCGAGAGCTTAAATTGACGCGAGGTCCCATCTACCTGTTTCGCCTGTGTTAGGAAGAAACTAAAGTTGCCTTGCATAACAGGCTTGCCACTGATTGTCATCAAGCAAAACTTATAGCTCCGATGGACTCCTGAGAATAGCGCTTCTCGATTTTCAAAATCATACAAACTAGCTAATGCCTGCTTTTGCGTGAGGTCTCCAAAAAACTTTTTACAGGTATCATCCGTTGCAATGCCTGTTGGAACAATGATTCCGGCTCTACCTTTTTCAGAAATCAGGTTCCTTGCCGTCTCTGAAAACACCGCATAGGTATTGACATCTCCTACCGCCGTCAATGCAAATCTTCCAGATTCGCGGATGTACTTACTCTGTGCCTCTGCCCGATGTTTAGCCATCTTGAAAGCTTCCGCAAGTTGAGGATTCGTTTTCGGCAAATCTTTGATCAATCGCTCTCTAGCTGCTTTATTCGGTGCATTGGCAATTTCTGGATCTACTGTCCCAAAAAACTCTTTCTCCTGAAGCTTAATCCGCTCCCACGGCGGATTGCCTAAAACACAATCAAACCCACCCTGCTCAAACACATCGGCAAACTCCAACGGCCAATGGAAAAATCTCTCATTCTCCGCCAGTTGGTCGGCTGCATCTACAATTTTCTGCGTTGTCCAATTTCCCTTCAGTAGATTTTCTAAAGCAGCGGAAGTTGGTAATAGCTCCAAATTTTCTTCTGTTAACGGCATAAAAAATGCAGCCGTCCAGAGATTGCACGCAGAAAAATCTCTCAACCACGATACCGAATGCCGACTACGCTTATACTTCTCCTCTTTGGCGCGCACCGTAGGCGGGTCATTGTCCCGCATCTCACTAATCTCCTGTGAGAACTCAGCATATTTCTGCCTATCCTGCTCATGCACCTCAAAAAGCAACGCAAGCTGTCCATCCTTCATGTCCTGCTTCTCTTGCTTGTTGCGCTTCTTAAACCTTGACGACAGCTCTGCCTTGTCCCCGATCACCGCTTTGTAGGCATCATCGGGAATACCCATCTTCAGACAATCCAAGTCCAAAACCCCGACGAGGGAATTACCGCACTTAATCCGGTGATCTAAGAAATTCAGGGATACCTCATGACATAGCCCCTCCAGCCAAAGCGCCACCTTGCACAGATCCACGGCTAGTGGATTTAAATCCACCCCATAAATGCATCGCTGAATCACATCTCGAATCGCTAGCCGTAACGATGCTGGATTTGGCTGGTCCTCTCCTGTACGGATGCGCGCCAGTTCCTTGCCCACCCGTCGAGCCGCAGCTAGAAGAAAATGTCCAGAGCCACAGGCAGGATCACAGATTTTCAGGGATAACAAAGCCTGTTCTTGAGCCTGTTGCAAGGACAATGCTGACGGGTCCTCGAAATTTCCAGGTTCCTCTACAGACTGCAATTTTGCTGCGATGACAGGTTCCAAAGCACTCTTAATCAACTGTCCGACGAGTTCCGGTGGCGTGTAGTAAGAACCTGTAGTTTTGCGTTCACTCCCGATTACTAACTGAAATTCCCAGGTTTGAAAAGACGTTTGCTTTGCCACTAGCGGATGGAAATCCAAAAGGCTTTCGTATACGCTGCCCAGCTCCTCAACATCCAGCGCACCGTAATTAACCCGTCTCTTTTGGCCCTTCTGTTCATAGAGCGACAGATGCTGGAGTGCCAACATCAGGTCATGGTTGTCGATGGCACAATCGTCTATATCCAATAGGGAACGGGAACCAAAGAGGACCCCATTCAGCGGCGATAGTCCTAGCAATTCACCCCGCCAGTTCTCATCAAACAGCCGAAAGGTTACCCGCAATCCCTGCCAAAGGTCCTGAAAGTCTTCCCGTCGCCAGCTTAAACGCTCCGCCAGCGCCCGCAATCGCTCAATGCTGTAGTACTCCCGGTAAATCCTTACCTTATCGAGGTCCTCTGTGGACTGCAGCAAGTTGCGCGATTCTGCCACCATCAGGAACAATAAACGGTAAATGAGCCGTAAGAGTTGGCGATAGTAGGCGGTGTCCGTTAAGCCTTCACTGCCACCAAGACGAAGCTTCTGACGTAAAGACTCGTTGGCGGGATGTTGCAGAAATCCTGTTCCCAGAATTTTCAGCGCTTCTTCGACCCCATCGCGCAGGCGGTCACGTACCCGTCCACCCTGCTGAAGCGATTCCTGATGATAGAACTCCAGTAAACACTCATCCACATCCTCCATGCCCTCGGGCAAGCGAGAACGGTGGAACAGCCGATAGAACAATCCAAATTCAGCAAAGTTTTCGCCGTTGAGAATTTGCTCTAGGTCAAACTCAACGTAGGCCAAACGGGTCATCAGCGAGGAATCTCTCAGCAAGCGCCAGCACAAGCCATTGGTGACGATGGCCCACAGATGCTCCGTCCGATTGAGGTATTCCTGCACCAGCGCATGGGCAGATAGGCGAGGAGTGCCACTCGGTGGACGCTGTTCTAGCTTTACGCCCGCTCCAATGATGTGAATCGGTGGTTTATTTTCTCCTGGTCCCGTGCGATGGGAAATCGCATAGGTCTGCCCATCCACGACCTCAGCCTTCGCCACATATACCGGGTCATAGCCCAAGGTCCGCAGCAACGGCACGACCCATTGCTCACGGGTGATCGAGGTTGCAGGGTCATTTTCCGACAGCCGGGATAGGGAACGCTGAAAGGCTACCCAGTAAGCTTTGGCATCACCCCAAGCTGTAGCAATCTCATCTGCCAGCTTGTCGGATTTTGCCAGTCCAAAATCTTCCGGGGACTGACCTTTTATTCCGCCTGCCAACAGATCGGTCGTTAGGTCTGCGGCAATCAGATTGCCTTGAATATCAATGCACGTCAACGTTCCACTTGCAGCCTTCATGCTTTTTGACTCCCTGGATTCCGTTGACCTGGCTTCAATACATACACACCGAGCATGTCCATCGGCAGTTGAGGCTTCACCTTCACCTGTCCTTCGTTCGTAATGGCCCTAACGCGCCGATGGGATTGCATTAGGTTCTGGCTTTTCGTCTGGGCCATTCCTTCTAACTCCTCTTGCAGCCCGTCGAGGCTTTGTAGTAAATCCTTCAGGTCCTCTCGTTTCAAAGCCATGGGAATATCTCCGACAGGCTCAGCTTTGCGTAACAGCTCAGCGGCCTCCTCCGGCTCTAACCACAGCGGATTAGAGGGGGGTCCTGTAAAACCGGCCACCCAACATTCCTCTGTCAACAGGTCTTGTGCCTTAGCGCTGCTGATTAAGTAGCGCGAGCGGAGCAACAGCAACGTGGTGCGCTTTTCTACACTGTCAGTGACCGTAAAACCACAACGTGCCGCTGTCGGGTCTTTCACGTTGTCTAGAGACTCTTCCAGTAGATGGCGGGCTAGCCCCTCGACCAGGGAATGATTACGGCCTATATACTCAACGCCCTCATGTGCGGGGGTTTTGAAGGTAATCAGCCGCGCTTTTGTGCCCAAACTGCTTTGTAGCGGTAGAGGAATAGTGGGGAGCAGCCATCCGTGTTTTTTCTTCTGGAGGGAGGCATTCAAGCGCTCACAGGCAGCCTTCACAAAACGTTCCACATCCGCTTCGCTGCCGAGGATTCGGTCAGACTCTATAAGTTCTTGCTCTACTTCGGCAGGTTTGATCGAGTTTTGGGCAAAGCGCGTGCGGCTCACTTTTTCGCGTTCCACTGCTCGGTCCCAAGTTGCATGAATCTGTTCAACCGTAGAGCTGGGTTCATCCAGCAAGTCGATTAGCGAGAGCTGAGCGGCATCCTGTGCCTGGTCAAATAGAGATTTAAATACCGCCTTGGAAACGGATTCACTGTTCATCGGCACGGGGACCGTAATGCCCAAGGCTTTGTGAATTTCAACGGCCTTGCGAATCAAAACGTCCAATACTGCTCCATCGACAGGATTATCTTGCCCGTGGAGCAAAGAACACCGCACCTCAGGAGCAACCTGGCCATAGCGGTCAATCCGACCTTCCCTTTGCTCCAGACGATTGGGATTCCAGGGCAAATCGTAGTGCAGTGATGCATTGAAATGGCCCTGGAGGTTCACCCCTTCACTTAGACAATCCGTTGCCACCAAGACCCGCCGCTCATGATTTTGTAAGTCCTCTAGACGAATCTCCCGTTCATCTTCTGAATGTTCACCCGTAACCGCGAGCACCCGCACCGGGCTGCCTTTTTTCTTGTCCAGCCTCAGTCGGAGCTGCTCCGCTACATAATTGGCAGTAGCAATATAGCGGCACCAGATAATAGGGTTGAACCCATCTTTCAGCAATTCCTCAATGGTTTTAATTGCACTTTGGAGTTTTGAATCTTTCTCCCCAAATAGAATTTCCGCAGATTTGATGAAATTACGCAGCGTGCGACGGTCTGAATCGCTATAGCTGCGTTGCCCTTGCTCCAGGGCAATAGTAGGCTGAGCGTCAATGGCCTGTTCTTGCTCGGTGGGGTCGCAGGTGTAAGCCGCCATCAAGTCTTCGTCAATTTCGCTGGCGAGCTCTTCGGCGGTTCCTGATTTGCTTACCTGACGGCTGAGCGTGGCAATGGCAGCGGCTGGAGAAGACATGACGCAACGAATCAGCGCTAGCGCAGCCCAGTAGCGTCCCCGTCGCTGGGCATGGCTCATCTCACTCGTTGTAGTTTTGACCAGACCACGGGCAAAGTTGTAGACCTGCTCAAACAAATCTCGATACTCTTTCGAGAGTTTGTAGGTTTGCTCCAGCGATTCACGCTTTGGAAAGGGAGTTTCATCCCCTAACCACTGCTTCACATCGGCCCGTCGTCGCTGGACAAAGTGACGCGCCAGTTCGATCCGCTGCTGTGCTGTCAACGCATGGATATCCCAGCCCTGGAATTCAGGATTTAACAGCCCTAAAATCGATGAAAAAGATTCTTCAATGCCGCTATGAGGGGTCGCTGTCAAGAGAATGAGATTTTGCTTAGTTTTTTTTGCAACTCTCTGTAAAAGCTCATGCCTTTGCTGCTGTGATGCGCTCCGTCCACCCGGTTGGGCACAGGTATGAGCTTCATCCACAATCACTAAATCGGGGCAATGCGTAAGAAAACTAGCCTGTCTCCGCTCTGACTTGGCATAGTCAAGACTGACAATGATGTGACGATAGTACTCAAAAACATGGCGGTCTCCTGTTGGAAGCATCCGCTCTAGTTTTCCTACGGTCCCAGAACGAATCACAACCGCATCGATGTGGAACTTTTCCCGTAATTCTCTTTGCCACTGGTCGCAAAGATGAGGTGGGCATAGTACAGCTAGTCGTTTGACCTCACCACGGTCCAATAGCTCTCTGGCAATTAACCCCGCCTCGATGGTCTTACCAATCCCTACGTCATCGGCGATTAGAAGTCTGACCGTCTCTAAGCGCAAGGCCATCAGTAAGGGCACTAATTGATAGGGCTTGGGACGCACGGATAAACGCCCTAGACACCGAAACGGCCCCGCTCCACTACGCAGGCTAAGTCGAGCCGCATCCATCAAAAGTTGAGCTGCCGTATGGTCTTGAATGGATTCAGCTTGAGGAAGAGGGAAATGAGTTGACTCTAACGGTTCTAGCCCTAAGAGCTGATAGATGCCACAAACCTGGTCTTCATTGCCACTCAGGGGGCGCAGTCGGATGACATCGCTAATTTCTGAAGGCAACACAACCCATGGACGATTCCGGCAGGAGACTACGGAACCAGGGGTGGGATGAAAACTACCAGCCATGCCAACACTTAAGAAGAAGTAAGGCTAGTGTTCCCAACTGTCACATGGCTCTATCGAGGCTCATTCACGCAATTTGCAAGGCTATATACGGCAAGCCAGGTCATAAGCTCCTCCTAGCACAGCATGCTCAAGTTAACTCCGTTTAACCTTGCTTATTGAGAATGAAATTGTTTGAGGTCACGAAAGAATCAATATCTTACTTCCTGTCCTTGATGAGGAGTATGTTCTCAACCATAATCAGCGGATCAGGGATGAAGGCTTGGGTATTTGATGAATATTCCCATTCGTTTTGGGCGTTGGGGTCGTCAAAGTCAAAAGTGCATTTTCGAGGACCTGATCAATCCGTTCACAGAAGATAAATTCCATCTGTTGGCGGACATCTTCAGGTACATCGACTAAGTCCTTTTCATTCTGTTGCGGCAGCAGTACCCGCTTGATACCCGCCCGGTGAGCAGCCAACACTTTTTCGCGGACTCCACCAATTGGCAGCACGTCTCCACTGAGATTGATTTCTCCCGTCATCGCTGTATCGGTACGAACGGGCTTGTTCATGAGCAGAGAAGCCAGGGTCGTCAACATCGTGACGCCCGCTGAAGGCCCATCTTTAGGAATAGCACCAGCTGGGATATGAATATGAAAACCATTGCCTCTGAATACGCTAGCTTCGATGCCCAGGGATGCAGCATTGGCCCAAAGATAGGAGTATGCAATCTGGGCTGATTCTTCCATCACCTCTCCGAGTTGGCCTGTCAGGGTCAGGTCTCGGCCCCGAGGTAAGAGGATCGCCTCCACAAACAGCACTTCTCCTCCTGTATGGGTCCAAGCAAGACCTGTCGCCACCCCTGTTTTGGCTGCTTTCCGCATTTCATCCCGAAGGAAGGCCCTGGGTCCAAGGAATTCCTCTAGCTGTTCGGGGTGAATGAGCACAGGGCTGATTTCATCCCTGGCATAGCGGACCGCGACTTTACGGCACAAAGCCCCTAGATGCTGTTCTAGTCTGCGTACGCCAGCCTCACGGGTATAAGCTTCAATGATTTGGCGTAGCGTTTCTGCTGGTAGTTGTACAGCGTCTTCAGGCAATCCGGCTTTTTCAAGCTGACGAGGCAAAAGATACTTCTGGGCGATGGCCACTTTTTCCTGTTCGGAATAACCAGAAAGCTCAATGATTTCCAGTCGGTCTAAGAGGGGGGGCAGAACTTCAGAGAGGTCGTTGGCCGTACCGATAAAGATAATTTGTGAAAGGTCAAAATCCAGATCCAGGTATAGGTCCCGGAAGCAAAAGTTCTGCTGTGGGTCCAGGATTTCCAGCAAGACAGAGGCAGGGTCCCCACGATAGTCCATCCCGACTTTATCTAACTCATCAAGCATAATCACCGGATTGTTTACTCCAGCCCGATGCAGCGCTTGGATGATCCGGCCCGGCATTGCCCCAATATAAGTACGGCGGTGCCCGCGCAGCTCTGCTTCATCGCGTAATCCGCCAAGGCTGACACGCTCAAAGGGACGACCGAGCGCCCGAGCAATGGACCGCCCTAGACTCGTTTTCCCTACGCCTGGCGGCCCCGCAAAACAGAGCACCGTGCCGATTGTATAGCGGTCTGAGTGCTCTACCTGCTTCTCTGAAGCTTCAACGGTCGCTACATCCTTTTGGTGTGCAGCGTACGCGATTTGCTTCAGCTTGAACGTGGCTAGGTGTTCAATAATCCGGTCTTTGACTTTGCTAAGACCGTAGTGGTCCGTATCCAATACTTCTCTAGCATTTTGTAGGTCCAGATTATCTTCTACACTCTTTTCCCAGGGCATTTCCAAGAGCCAGTCGAGGTAGGTCCGAATCACACCACCCTCGGCAGAGCTACTACCAACCCGCTCCAAACGAGATAATTCACGCTTTGCTTGCTTCTGGGCAATTTCAGGTAAGGGAGTACTATCCAAGCGTGTCCACAAATCCTCCATGTCCTTGCTCTCGGGCTCAACTTCCCCTAACTCCTCTCGGATCTTTTTGAGTTGCTGACGCAGAATCATTTCTTTTTGTTGTTGGTCCAGTTCCTTTTTGGTTTCTCCTAGAATTTCAGTGCGTAGATGCTGGATTTCGAGCTCTTGGTTTAATTCCGCTAAACTTTGTCTGAGTAGATGTTCTAGGTTCTCCTGTTCAAGTACAGCCTGCATCTGAGGAACGTCTTGCTGAAGCAACAAGGAGGTCTGATAGGCTAGCTCCGCAGGGTCATCGCTCAAGGCAGGCAGAACCTCTGGGGGAAAGTTTGGATTCATCGCTGCCACTTCTCGCCAAAGGGAGCGGATAGCACCCGCTAAGGCTTCTAGGGTTGCGTTAGTTGTACCTGTGGCGATAGCTGCTTCTCGGGTGAGTTTGGGGAGCCGTCGAAATTTCACTTCGTAGATAGAATCAATCAAGTTCATCTGCTCAATGCGGACCCGTTCTTGCCCCTCAATAACTAATTGAATCGGGCCTTGTGGTATCTGCGTCACTCGCTTGACAACGGCCAAGGTGGCGACAGGATAGAGTTCTTCCAAACGCTCCACTTCAGCATCAGAGTCGGCTTCTAGTCGCTGAGCAGCTTCCGGGCGCAGCGTAGCGAGAATGAGCTGTTGCTCTGCAGTTTGGATCACGGCTTCAGCAACTGCAATCGAAGTTGGCCGACCCGCTACGATCGGTACGGTGATTCCTGGCAGAATAACGATGTTCAATAAAGGTAATAGCAGACCCGTTTCAAGGGTTTCTATATCTCCAGAGGATAAGGTCGTACTATCGTTCATAAAAACTCCTCGCCCCTCTTGAAATTTGTTCATCACAAACTTGGGGCAAAAATCAAAATTTGTTTAAATAACAAGAGCAGGACTGAAAGGGCAGCTCACCTGTGTGTTTCAGCAAATTAGCCGTAAATTGGCTGAACAATTCAGCAAGATCATCTACTTCTATTTTCTACTTTCTTTTTAATCTCGGCAAGATAGCAAGAATCACCTTAGCCGTTTTTGTTTGGAATGGAGTTGCAGCTTTCTGTTCAAAAAAGCTAGACAAGTAGAACTATGTATATGTTTAGGAGTCAATACTATGCAACGAGCATTGAGACTGGTCTCTGATAGTGGTTCCGAAGTCAGGGAAATGCGGCAAGAGGCTCCCAGCATCGTGGAGTTACAGGATGAGCCGCTGCTAGATGCTTATTCTCGCGCCATTATTCGGGTGGCAGAGAACGTTAGCCCTTCTGTGGTCAATATTGAGGTCCATCAGCAGGTCAAGGGGCGTCAGCAGCGGTCACAGGACCGTCATGGCAATGGATCTGGTTTTATTTGTACGCCGGATGGATACATTCTGACCAACAGTCATGTAGTTCATAATGCCGTGAAGATTGGGGTTATGCTCTCCGATGGTCGAGAATTTCCGGCAGAGCTGATCGGGGATGATCCAGAAACGGATTTGGCCGTGATTAGAATTCATAGTCCTAATCTTGTATCTGCCCGTTTAGGAGATTCTCAGGCGATCCAGGTAGGGCAGGTAGCAGTGGCTATTGGTAATCCCTATGGTTTTCAGTGCACGGTGACAGCGGGAGTGGTCAGTGCCCTGGGCCGTTCTCTGCGCTCACAATCGGGACGGATGATTGATAATGTCATTCAAACGGATGCAGCGCTGAATCCAGGTAATTCGGGTGGTCCCTTGGTCAACTCTCGAGGAGAAGTAATCGGGGTGAATACTGCTGTTATTCTGCCTGCGCAAGGAATCTGCTTTGCGATTGGCGTGAATACAGCCAAGTTCGTCGCTGGACAACTGATTAACTATGGCAAAGTTACCCGTAGCTATATTGGCATCGGTGGTCAGAATGTTCCTTTGCACCGCCGGGTCGTACGTTTTTATAACTTAGCCCAGGAAAGTGGAATCCTTGTGGTTTCCATAGAGCCGGGTAGTCCAGCAGTTCGCGCTGGTCTGCAAGAAGGAGACGTGATTATCCGCTACGAAGGTCAAGACCTGACCGAAATCAATGATTTGCACCGCTTGCTCACGGATAAACAGGTTGGCGTAAAATCTGCCTTGACCGTTATTCGTCATGCCGAGATGATGACGCTTAGTATCATCCCAGAGGAATCAATTTCTCCTCAGGAGTGATGCCACTTTATGCCCTGCGGTCTACCCGCAGGGCAGGTTAAATCTTGCTAAGCAGAGCGGCAACTTTTGAAAGTGTGCGTAGGTTGAAGGGAGTAGTTTTGGGAGAAAACTATGGAAAAGCCGCTCCGCATTTTGCTACAAACCACGATTCCAACGATTGAGGATGATTGGAGTATTGCCAGATTTTCCCTGTTGCAGGACTATCTTGCTTCTTTGAAGGATGAAGAAGGGAATGCTCTATGTGAGGTAACTGCACGGGATAAAAGAGTGAACGCAGAGGGGAATGACCCTGTACTGAGTACTCTTTCCCGAGCAGATTTTGATGAACTTTGGCTGTTGGCATTAGATACAGGGGATGGGCTGAGTACCCAAGATTGTGCGGGCATCACGGCTTTTCATCGGCAAGGGGGCGGGATCTTTACTACCCGTGACCATCAAGATATGGGCGTTTCTATGTGTGGCCTTGATACCCTGGGCCATTTCCACTATTTCCATACCCAAAATCCAGACCCCGATGATTCTCGCTGCTGCCGAGATGATATTTACACAGCCTATATCTCTTGGCCCAATTATTATTCTGGGCGCAATGGAGACTATCAGAAAATTACTTTGGTTGAACCGATTCATAAACTTTTACGCAACCCTAATTCACCATCTGGCCTGATTGAATTTTTTCCGGCCCATCCTCATGAAGGAGGCATCGGTACTCCCAAGCAAGAAGGAAATGCACGGGTTATCGCTACAGGCCAAAGTAAGGTTACAGAGCGTACGTTCAATCTTGTGGTTGTTGCTGATTGCGCTCAAGATGGCTTAGGTAATACGCTGGGTCGTGTAGTTTCTCAATCAACCTTTCATCACTTGGTAGACTACAACTGGAATACCGATAAAGGATGTCCTGGCTTCGTGGATGAGCCGATTGGGACGGGGATGAAAACGGAACCTAGAGCTTTGCAAGATATTAAAGCCTACGTTCGAAATTTAGTTTTGTGGCTTGCACCTGCGGAGAAGATTGAGGTGAAGTTAGAAAGTGCGAGTGCTTCATCGCGCAATCGGTTATGAAGTGCAAAAAAGACTTATGCCAAAATACTAAAACCTCAAAGCTGAGCTAGCTCAGGCGTCCACCGCGATATTTCTGCCAATCATGCTCTAACCAAACAGACAAATCTGTTCGCTTGCAATAAGGTAGGGATAGGACTCGTCGGCAGGGAGGTTAGGATATTGGGCGCTAACCCAAGCGATGCAGTTCATCGCGTAGTAATCATCGGGGGTGGCTTTGGTGGACTCTACGCGGCAAAAGCACTCAGACGTACGCCCATAAAAGTAACGCTCCTTGATAAGCGTAATTTTCACTTATTTCAACCGCTCCTTTATCAGGTAGCAACGGGAGGCTTATCTCCTGGAGACATTGCTTCTCCGATACGGGCTATCCTCGCAGGTCACAAAAATATCCAAGTTTTGCTGGCGGAAGTTAAAGATATTGACCCCAAAGAGCAAAAAGTGACCTTGGACGACGCAGAGCTGACCTATGACACGCTCGTAGTCGCTACGGGAGTGAGCCATGACTATTTCGGCAATGAGCACTGGCAAAAACTGGCCCCCGGTCTAAAAACAGTGGAAGATGCTCGGGAAATTCGCCGCCGTATTCTCTTTGCTTTTGAAGCTGCTGAAAAGGAATTAGACCCCGAAAAACGTCGGGCTTGGATGACCTTTGTCCTAATTGGAGGCGGTACTACAGGCGTGGAACTGGCAGGGGCTCTGGCTGAAATTGCCCATAAGACCTTGAAAAATGAGTTCATCAATATTGATACCACTCAGGCAAAAATTCTTCTCCTGCAGGGCAATGACCGACTTTTGCCGAGCTATCCCGCCGATTTATCAGCCGAGGCAAAAATATCTTTGGAACGTCTAGGGGTCACGGTTAAGACTGGAACACGGGTGACCGATATCCAAGAGCATATTGTCACGTTTAAGAGTAAAGACGGCCCCCCAGAGCAAATTCAGGCCCAAACAAGCCTATGGACAGCGGGTGTGAAGGCGTCGAGTATGGGGAAGGTCCTCGAAAACTGTACGGGAGTGCAACGCGACCAAAGTGGGCGGGTACTGGTCAATCCTGATTTAACGATTGCTAAATACCCTAATATTTTTGTGATTGGTGACTTGGCAAACTTTTCCCATGGTCAGGAGGAATCGCTTCCAGGAGTAGCACCTGTTGCGATGCAAGAGGGACAGTATGTCGCAAACTTGATTCAGCAGCGATTAAAGGGAAAAACACTGCCGGATTTTCACTATGTTGACCGGGGTAGCTTGGCTGTCATTGGTCGAAATTCAGCCGTTATTGACCTAGGATTTATAAGACTGAAAGGCTTTATAGCCTGGCTGATCTGGTCTTTTTTGCATATCTACTTTCTAATTGGGTTTGATAACCGAGTGATCATCTTTATTCAATGGGCCTGGAGCTACCTTACGTCCAAGCGCGGTGACCGACTGATCACGGAGGATCGATAGTTTACACAAAAAAGCCGCTCTCGATGAACGGCTTTCTAGACGTTATTTACGCTATTTGATAAACAACATTTCTTGATACGTGGGTAGCGGCCAAAAATCGTCGGCTATTTCACCCTCAAGGGCATCTGCATATTTGCGCACTTCATCCATGAGCGGACGGATAGTTTTCGCAAAATACTGCATATGTTCTTCTGGGGTGGAAAAATCGTGCTGGTTAAAGGCTGTGCTTAATTTACTCACAGCATCCATCAGCGAATTCGCAAGCATTGCTACTTTTTCAGCACTCTCCTTATCAACCGCAATACCGATTTCCTTTAGCCTGGCAATAGTGAGAGAAAGTTCAGATAAGTACTTCATGGCTGCAGGATAAATAACGGTTTTTGCCATACTTACCATCAGCTTGACCTCCACTTCAAGGGAAAGAAGGTACTGCTCTGTATACACGTCGAAACGGCTTGCCAGTTCAATGGGGGAAAGAACGCCTGTTTTGCTGAACAGCTCTTTAATGTATTCCCGCTTTAAAACGGGCAAAGCATCTGCGGTCGTTGGTAAGTTTTCTAACCCCCGCTCTTTCACCGCCATGGTGTGCCATTCCTCAGAGTAGCCATTCCCGCCAAATACAACAGCACCATGGTCGTCCATTACCTCTTTAAGTACGGTATGGATGGCGGCATTGAGTTCAGCTCCTTTGGCCATTTCACCTTCCAACTCATCGGCTATCCAGCTTAAAGAATCCGCCAGTATCGTATTCATGGCGACTAGGGGACCGGCAACAGACTGACCAGAACCTACTGCTCGAAATTCAAAACGGTTACCCGTAAAAGCGAAGGGCGACGTGCGATTTCTATCTCCTGAGTCTTTGAAAAAGCTAGGTAAGGTGTCTATACCTAGATCCATCATTCCTTTAGGAGTGGAAGTTTCCAGCTCACCCTTGCTAATTTGCTCAAAGATATGTTCTAGCTGTGACCCTAAATAAACAGAGATGATCGCGGGTGGCGCTTCATTGGCACCCAATCGATGGTCATTGCTGGCAGTCGCCACCACGGCCCGCAAGAGCGCACCATATTTATGCGCGCCACGGATAATAGCGCCGCAGAAGACCAAAAACTGCGCATTCGAATGGGGGGTATCGCCCGGATCCAACAGGTTTCCTTGGGTGGCATTGCCGACAGACCAGTTGACGTGTTTACCGGAACCATTAATGCCTGCAAAGGGCTTTTCGTGCAGTAAACAAACAAAGCCATGTTTCTTTGCCATGTGACGAAGAATCGTCATTGTTAACTGTTGATGGTCGGTGGCGACATTCGCGGCTTCAAAAAACGGTGCAAGCTCAAATTGGCCTGGAGCTACTTCGTTATGTCTTGTTTTGGCAGGAATGCCCAGCCGATACATGCTCTCCTCCACATCCTGCATAAAGACTTGAACCCGCTCTGGGATTGCTCCAAAGTAGTGATCATCAAACTGTTGTCCCTTGGCAGGCGGTTTGCCAAACAGAGTCCGTCCAGCTAACAGGAGGTCAGGACGACTACTGGCAAAATTAGCATCGACCAAAAAGTATTCCTGTTCTGCACCGCAGCTGGAGTTCACCGGAGCAATATCTGTGTAGCCCAGTATCTTTAGAACTCGAGTAGCGGCCTGGTTCATGGCTGAAATAGAACGGAGCAGCGGTGTCTTTTTGTCTAGCGCTTCACCCGTCCAGGATATGAAAACGGTAGGAATGCACAGGGTTAAGCCGTTGTCCGTTTCCATAACATAGGCAGGACTTGTCACATCCCAGGCGGTATATCCTCGAGCTTCAAAGGTAGAGCGAATGCCCCCATTAGGGAAGGACGAACCATCAGGTTCACCCTGCACCAGTACTTTGCCCGTGAATTCTGTGATTACGGAGCCATCCCCTTGTACCGAGATGAAGCCATCGTGCTTCTCTGCAGTGGCGTTTGTTAATGGATAAAAGACATGGGAATAGTAGAGTGCACCTTTCGAGACGGCCCAGTCTTTCATAGAGGCTGCAACAATGTCAGCGACGGAGGTATCGAGCTTCTCGCCCGTCTCAATCGTTTTTTTTACGGATTTAAACACGGCTTTGGGAAGACGCTCTTGCATTTTGCTCAGGTTAAAAACATCTGAGGCCCACAGATCTTCCAAGCGCTCTGGAGCTTTGGGCGGCATGCACTCTCGATTGGTAATCTGATGAACCGCTTGAACACGTGATTGGTTCCCACTCATAGTTCTTCTCCCTGTCTACTTCAATGTGTGAGCAGTTTGTCTCAGGAGATGGTAGTCGATCACGATCCAACGAAGTGTGTAATAGATGGCAGAATCGCGCAACTATTTCTGCATAAAGTAGCGATAGCTACCGAATAGTAGTTCTAATCAAATCTTATTTAACTAATCTTAACTATTTAGGGCCTAAGGCTTCTATCTCCCTAGGCCATTGAATTTAAGCAGTGTTTCAGGGGCCTAGTGTGCGAATACGGTAACTGTTGATACTCCAGACCTGATTGGCCCTACAGTAGCTTTCCTTGGTGTGCCAACCTGCATCTGAGTGATCAACCTGTGAACTGATTGCTCAGATGTCCAGGCAATATTAAGAGGAAGGAATAACTAATGGAACGAGTAGAACTAGCTCAAAAAAAAGCTTCTTCCAATGGTTCCCATGCACAGGAAGTAGCACTCAAACAAGAATTCGAGCAACCTGAAAAGCTAAAGAAATCCACGAAAAAGAAGCAGAAGAAAGAGGGAAAGTCAGAAAAGTTGGAACCTTTAAATAAGCAAATGACAACGAGTGCTTACGAAAAAGAGGTTTCTAAACTTAATGTTGAGCTGGTCAAGTTGCAGTACTGGATTAAGCACACCGGGCTACGGGTTGTAATTCTGTTCGAGGGGCGCGACGCTGCTGGCAAAGGCGGCACGATCAAGCGGATTGTAGAGTGCTTGAATCCTCGGGGCTGTCGGGTAGTTGCCTTGGGAACGCCTTCCGATCACGAGAAGACCCAGTGGTATTTCCAACGCTATGTGCAACATCTCCCAGGAGCTGGAGAGATTGTGATTTTTGACCGCAGTTGGTACAACCGTGCGGGTGTAGAGCGTGTCATGGATTTTTGTACGGAGGCTGAGTATCAAGAATTCATGCACTCCTGTCCCCAGTTTGAACGTATGTTGGTGCGCTCTGGAATCATTGTCCTCAAATATTGGTTTTCTGTTAGCGATGAAGAGCAGGAACGTCGGTTCCAATGTCGTATCCATGATCCGGTTAAGCGCTGGAAGCTGAGTCCTATGGATCTGGAGTCCAGAGATCGATGGGTGGAATATTCAAAAGCGAAGGACGAAATGTTGGCCCACACCAATATTCCAGAAGCGCCCTGGTTCACCGTTGAAGCCAATGATAAAAAGCGGGCTCGTTTGAATTGTATGCATCACCTTTTGAGCAAGATTCCTTATCAGGATATGACGCCTGACCCCTTGGCCCTACCGCCGAGAAAGCCTGCGGGTGATTATGTGCGTCCTCCAAAGAATGAGCAGTTTTTCGTACCAGAAATGTATTAGCGGCAGCCTGAACTTAAATTACTGAACGAGGGAGTTTACCTATTCATGCGTGAAAAATTGAGTGAGAACCTGAAAACTATATCGTTGGGCCTAGTCTTAGCTATGGCTACAGCCGCTCCTGCTTTTGCAGAAGAGGCTCCCAAGATTGATAGTGGAGATACGGCTTGGATTCTGGCCTCAGCGGCTTTGGTCCTGCTGATGACGCCCGGCCTGGCCTTCTTCTACGGTGGAATGGTACGAGGTAAAAACTCGTTGAATACGCTGATGATGAGTTTTGTGGCCCTAGCCGTTGTCGGCCTCGAGTGGGTTCTATTTGGCTATTCTCTGGCTTTTGCTCCCGGTTCTCAATGGCTGGGAGGCCTTCAGTGGTTGGGCCTCAATGGTGTGGGCCAAGAACCGAGTCCGCTCTATATGAGCACCGTGCCGCATTTGGCCTTCATGGTCTTCCAGGCCATGTTTGCGGTGATTACACCAGCGCTGATGTCGGGCAGCGTTGTTAGCCGAATGAAATTCAAAACCTATGTTGTATTCATCATGCTCTGGTCTGCTGTGGTCTATGTTCCAATAGCCCACTGGGTTTGGAGTTTCACGACAGGCCCTGACGGCAAGCTCATTCCTGGTGGCTGGGTAGGGACTTTGGGCGGTCTAGACTTTGCTGGAGGAACGGTGGTTCATATTAGTGCTGGGGTTTCAGCTTTGTTGGCGGCGCTGATTATTGGTCGCCGTAAGGGTTACCTTGAACAGCCGATGCCTCCGCACAATGTGCCTTTTGTTCTCTTGGGCGCGGGATTGCTCTGGTTTGGTTGGTTTGGATTCAATGCCGGTTCAGCAGGTGCTGCCAACGGTCTAGCGGCGGCGGCTTTTGTCACTACCAATACAGCAGCAGCGGCAGCGATGGCGACCTGGATGTTGATTGAGACGTTTTCTAATGACATCCAAAAGCCGACAGCGATTGGAGCGGCTACAGGTGCTGTGGTTGGTCTAGTCGCGATTACGCCAGCAGCAGGCTTTGTCACTCCCTTAGCGGCGATTGCGATTGGCGGTATCGCTGCGATTATCAGCTACTACATGGTCCAGCTGCGGTCTAAGCTCAAGTATGACGATTCTTTGGATGTCTTTGGCTGCCATGGAATGGGTGGTCTGACAGGAGCTATTTTGACAGGAGTCTTTTGTACGAAAGCGGTCAACCCAGCGGTAGCCAACGAAGGCTTAGCCTACGGGGGCGGCTTCACCCAGGTTTGGATTCAACTGCTGAGTGTGTTGGGTACGGTTGCCATAGCGACAGTAGGAACCGTTACGATCCTCTATGCTCTGAAGTTCACGATGGGCTTACGCACGGATGAACAAATTGAGCAAGAAGGTTTGGATATCCACGAGCATGGCGAAGAGAGCTACACGGGCCTGGTGGGTGGCTATGCGCTAGCCGAAGAGGAAAGCCCTTTCGCTCCCTCCATGAGTCCTGCGCCGCAATCAAACCAATCCAATATTCCACGGCCTGCGCAAGAGTGAAACAAGTTACAGAAGCAATTTCTCTCCTATTTCTATTCTGTAGCCTCCTTTTGGAGGCTTTTTTGCGCTGTAGTTTAGAGTGCTGATACCTGCTGTCTATCTGTGGTGAGATGTTCTGGCAGTTCAAGCTCTTAAGAGGTAAGGGTCTTAATAGATCTGTCCATCGCTATAGTTAGAAAACAGTAGTCAAGCCTGATGCACATGATGAAGTTAATCGGTAAGGAGTGGCATAGCCAGATAATATAAGAACTACCTTGATTGCTTGAGTACATTCATTTTTAAGCAAGCTAGGGGGAGAAGGGGAGGCAGTCAGAAATGACGATCGCATCTGAAAAGAAAATTTGGACGGACGAGGAGTTCATGGCGTTGCCGAAGGATGGCGGGCGCTATGAGTTGGTGGATGGGGATTTGGTAACTATGAGTAATTCGGGGTTGGAGCATGGCGAGATTGGACTCTTGCTGGGAGGCAGGCTAATCTTCTATGTCCGAGAGCAAAAGCTGGGAAGTGCTTTTGACTCCAGTACCGGATTTCGGATGAAGTCAGGCAATATTCGCTCGCCCGACGTTGGCTTCGTTGCAAAGGAGAGACTTCAGGGACTCAAGCGTCCGCCTAAGGGGTTCTTTGACGGTGCCCCTGATTTAGCTGTTGAGGTGCTTTCGCCAAGCAATACGCTTGAAGAAATGCACAACAAAATTGTTGAATACTTTGAAAATGGCACTCGATTGGTTTGGGTGATTAACCCCCAGGAATACTATGTGTTGATTTACCATGCGCCTAACCCAGATGTTTTTTTACGAGTCGGTGATCGCCTGGACGGGGAAGATATTGTTCCAGGGTTTTCTTTGCCTATTGCGGAGTTATTTGCAGAGTGGGAGTTTTAGGGAGTGGTGCAGTCCTTTATCGAAACTCAATTTCCGGTCACGAATCCCAGCGGCTCTCTGTAGAAATCTTGACGCCAATGCGGAGTTTTCCTAGCTCTACTGAGGGATTCTCCGTGGTCAAAGGTTTGACTTGCCTGAGCAAATCTCTGAGGTGGCGGGTGCTAGCTCCAGACTCTGCATCCAATTGGTCATGGACGGTACATAGCTTATTCCAGGCAGTGTGGAGTTGAGAAATGGTGGATTCTACGCGGTAGGCCAGTTTAAGTAATTCAGCCGTTTGGGCTAGTTTACCGATGCGGGCGGCTTCCCCAAGCGCTTCTTGGGCATTCAGCTCTTCGCCTAAACACTGTACTCTCCGAGCATCATCTAGATACCGGCCGACAGAACGGGCTTCAGCTGTAACCCGCTTTAGGGTATCTGCATCTGGGTTAGCTTCAATTTCTTCTGTAAAAAAGATGCGTTCCTCTGGCGGTAATTTTTCCAATTCTCGAACCGCAGAGGCTACATAACGGGTAGGAATATGGGCCTGGGATATGCGGTCCCGCGTTTCTTCAGGGAGCGTATCGCTGGTCAGTGCCATCCATTCATCGCTCAGGCGTTGGACTTCTCGCTTGGTGACCCGCTTACCACTGAGGGCCGCATCGACTACGACGGTCTGGATCTGCTCAGGAGCGTTGGCTGCTTCCACAAAAGCCGCTTTGCTGAAGCGGTTCATCGATTTCTGGTCAAGGTCATTCGCTTTTAAGAAGCTGTCACTGGCTTCTGCCAGCTCAATCAAGCGGTAGGCTCGACTTTTGGTGATTTCTCGCTCCCGTAACCACGCTTCAAAATGCCCTCCCTCTTTAGCAAGCTCTCTGTCCCGAACCGTTCTAAGAATGCGTCCTCGCCAAACGTCAGTCTGCAGGTCAAAACGGTCACAGACATTCCAGGCATAGTCAATCTGGATATCGAATTCGGTTGCACTTACCGTCTGATCATGCGGATCAGGCAGGGAAAATTCCAATACCTGGAGGGCTAATTCTTCTGGGGTTTGAACGGCAAGAGGATTCATATAGAGGAGCATGTCTCTAGGTAAGCTCAGCGATTGTAGCAGATGCAAATCGTTAACCTACGGGGCTTGCCTATTGGTTCATGTATTCAGCAAAATCGCGACAAACAGCTTGGTACAGCTCTCCTGTGCCCTGTGCCGTATCAATGACACTGTACAAATTCAGGGGTTCCGTTTGACCTTTGAGCAAAAAAGCACCTAGATTTTCTAGTCTAATCTCCTCTTTAATCAATTCATATACAGATTGTGTGACGAGAATATCAACGCCTAGTTCTTTAGTCTTGCTTTCTACACGGGCCGCAATATTTACTGTATTACCAATCACGGTGTATTCTAGCTTTTTGGAGGAGCCCACATTGCCTGCGATCGCTTCACCAAAATGAATCCCGATACCATTAAATAAGAGCGGCTTGCCTTCATTTTTCCATTGAGTGCGGAGTTTGTGTAATACTTTTCTCATCGCCAAAGCAGCATGAATGGAAGCAAGCGCCTCTGCTTTATCTCCTCGAAAGATAGGATTGCCAAATTCTGCCATCAGGGCATCACCAATAAATTTATCTAGCACTCCATTTTGGTCTAAGACCTGCTCCACCATTTGTTCTAAGTACTGATTGAGCTGTATTACCAACTGCTCTGGATTCATCTCGTTGGCAAGAAAACTGAAGCCCCGTATATCTGCAAAAAGAACGGCAACTTTGCAGCGTTTACCTCCTAACGTTTGAGAAAAAATATCGGGCTTAGATAAGATTTCCTCCAGTACAGGTTTAGAAACTCTGACTTCTAAAATTTTTCTCAGACGCAAACGGCCCAACTGCTCTTGTACAGCAGTTGTAATGATATTCATTGAAGCTGTGATTAGAATAGTGCCTAAAAGTCCTGAGACTGGGAGCATCCATTGCTGTAAGAAAATTAGGTAACTGCCGCTAAGGGCGAGTGCTAATAAACTTAAGCTTATGATTATTTTTTTGAGGATATTGTCAGAGAAGCTAAGGAGAAAACCTATTCCTAAACCTGAGGAGATGATCAGAATACTATTCAGAATGGAGTCTAACTGCTTAATATCGTTGCCCCGTAGAAGTGTGCCCAGGATGTTGGCATGAATTTCAATACCAGGCATAAAACCAAAAGGAGTATTATGTATATCTTGCAAAATCTCAGCAGTTCCACCAATAAGGACAATCTTATCTTTAAATACAGCTCCTGATTTGAGATTATTTCTCCAGAGAAGAGGGTCAAAGAGCATAGAATAAGAGTAGGTTGGATAAGTATTTATGGGCCCACTATAGTTGATTTCTATATCTCGTTTGGGAACTTCTTTCTGGAGTATGGAAAAGGCAAAGGGTTTGATTTCTATACCTTGTTTCTTCATCGTATGGAGTGTATAGCTAATCTCACTATTCTCAATATTATCTTTTCCTGAGACTTTGAAAATCTGTTGATTGATACTATGTTGATAATCTAGGTTCACTAAACCTATCCGGTTGCCTGGAATTTGAAATATATCCAGGGGTGTACTAATCCTCGAGTAGGATTGTTCTGCATTGAGCAGAACTTTTTCATGTTGTGCTGCAAAGACAATACGACCAGGATAGTGTTTTAAACTTTTTTGAAACGCCAAGTCATCCTGTTGACCATGAGCACTTTGTGCATCGAAGGCAATGTCAAAAGCGATAGTTTTAGCCCCTGCTTGGCGTAACTGTTCTATGGCCCATCCATGAACTTTGCGAGGCCAAGGCCAGGATTTCAGACTTGCCAAACGAGGATGATTTCGTAATTCTTCTTCACCCACTTGGTCCAAGACATTGAGTGAATTTTCATCAATGGCAAGAATAACAATTTCAGGGGCAGGGCTTGATCTTCCTCTTTGACGAAAAAATAGCTCTTCAATGCTATAGTTGGCCCATTTCATCGGAAAACTAATGTCTAGACTCCAGGCTTTTCCAAAATGGAAAGTAGGAGAAAGTAAGGGGACAGCAAAGCCTAAGCCTACGAGTAGACCGATGATCATCGGTTTTTTTTGGACTTTCATAGAGCTGCTTAGAAAAGGGGCATAAGCGTACTGAGTTCAAATCCTGTGGAAAATGCTCCATAGTTTGAGAAGCGATTGCTGGATCTATTAAAGTCATAATTGGCTATATAGCTAAGCAGCATCTGTGGAGAAATAGCATATTCCAGTTTTAAGCTAACTTGATTGTTGATGTCATTGCGTCGTTGTTGAGAATAGTCGTCAAATCTAATACGATATCCAAGGTCTGCATTTAAATTCGGCAACAAAACAGCTTTTAGATTAGTGCCAATACTGTGGCTATAGTGAGAGGAGGCAGTTGAGAAATTACTTCCACTTGTAGTTGCATGACTTTCACTTTGGGCTGTTATGCTAATTTGCATGTCCTGATTGATAGGGATATTATGGCGTACATTGGTAATCACCCCTAAGTCTGAAAAAAATTTTTTGTTAGCAGGAAAACTATATAAAGCTGTGCCAAAGCCAATAAGTGATAGGGTGGTACGGGGATTAGCTTCCCAAATCAATCCAGTCGAAATATTTTTAAAGTCCAGACTGAGTGCACGAAACTTTGAATATCTAATAGAACCCTGATTAATACCGATGAGCAGTCTTAAGTTTTTACCGATTTTAGGTATAGCGTTGACTCCTACAGAAGTGCTGAAAACTCCTTCTTCAATAGGCTTTAATGGGGAGAAAAGAACGTTCTTATTACTCATAAAGCCCATAGAAGCGGACAAATAAACTGAAGGTTCCTTTTTGGATTCACCTGTTTGCAATTCGACTAAGTTGCCAAGTTCATCTTTATCCTCATAGTTTTCACTCTCAAAGATGTCAGAGTACCTTTTCTGAGACTTGACTACGCTTAATTCAATGGGAGCCCCTAAGTCTTGGCTATTGCGACTAGATTTTTCCTCTGTGTTTTCAATATTGGAGAGGTTTGATGCCTCCATCTGTTTTATATCATTGTCATTTAGTATTGGCTTTGCAACTACTGAATGTATAGGAGATGCGATTGAAAGCATAAGTGCTAGTAGGCAAAAGTTGAATGAGATTTTTCCTTTCATATACAGTTGCCCTATGGCAGTAACCCTGCAGGTTGGCCATTGATCTGGACATTGGTGATGGTTGCAGAAGCATCTTTACTTGGATCTCCTGATGTTCTGTCTTGTACCGTGAAAGTAAGATTAGCGCTTTCTCCAGGATTTATAAAGTTACTGATGTCTTGGTTGTAACTAGAGTTAGCAGTGTACTGGCCCGTGTTGATATCTAGTGTGAATGGTAAATCTGTGATTTTCGTTACTGCCAATAAATTTGAAGTTGCCCCAAGACTATTCTGAATGTCTACTAGGAATTGGTCATTTAACTGAGGATTATTTAGCTGAGTGGGTTTGAATTTGCTTACGGTAAAGGAATAATCAAAACTTAATGTTGGGTTGATTCCTATTGGGAAATTGATTGTGCTTCGGAAGAAACTGGATGAAGGTTCAAAACCAAGCAGGCCCTGAGCTGTAGAAAGAATGACTTTATTGGCACTAAGAGTTGCATTATTTCCCCATACTTTGTTCAATAATGGAATTGTATTGTTTCCTGAGCCTCCACCAGAGTTGTTCTGATTGTTATTGCCAGTCTGATTATTATTGCCAGAATTGTTTAAACTTCCCTGAATATTACTACTGCTAAGAAGATTAATTCGGAGGTTAGAATCTAGATTCTGAACTAGTAAAGGATCTACTGATGCTTGTAATTGAATTGTTTCAGGACTAATATTTTTTGAATCGGGCGTGCTCACTATAACTTTTTCAGAAACTTGTAGATTGCCTTGAGCTATTTGCATTTTTTGCTCTTCCGCTTTGCTCATAACTTCTGCTTGAAAAGCGAAAGTTAACTGATTCTCAAAACTGCTTTTTTCTGAATCCTTTGACAGGCCCAGAATACTAGAACTATTCATCAAATCAGAGACATTGATAGTGGCTAATTTGATCCCTTCTTGGGTGAGAAGGAACATTTGACCAAACTTGAGGGCTACTTCCTGGGTTGTCCCTTTTTCTGGGTCTATATAGGTAACAGAGATAGAACCCTCAGGTGCACTGGGTTCTTGGCTCAGAGCAATCACTTTGGTAAATGTTTTGGGAGCCTGACGGGGATCTTTACTGGGAATGATCCCTTCTTGAAAAAGTACGGTGTCTCCTTTGATAGCTGCTACCGCGCTCCGCCCTTGAATCCTCGCTCCTCCCAGGCCGGGAGGTACATGAAGGAGGATTAGGCCATTTTCGAGTTGGATAGAGCGTGTAGCGCTGGAAACCGTGAAGTTGGCGTTGGAGCCGATTCTGGCGAGACTGCCATCTTGGAACATGAGTTCTGCCCGAGAACGTTCTCCGGTCAAAAGGCTGTCTTGGGTATTGAGGATATCAGCTACCTTAGCGGACCGGATCTCTTGGTCTTTGGGTTTGACGTTTACGACATTTGTTCTTTTTTCAACTCGGGCTGTGAAAGGGGCCAGTGCCCAAGCCGGACCCATACTAGATCCGCAAGACAGGGCACAAGACATCGCTAGAGAGAGGAAGATAGGCCGTTTAGATAGAATGCGAGACATCTCGTGACCAAGGACACTCGTTCTTAGGGTGTCCTTCTAGTGAGCAGAAATATCAGTCTGTAGCGCTTTTCATTCAAACTTTACTTCAAAACAGCATAGAGAGGGCTGAGGAGAATGTCTCGATAAGGGCATTGATCAACATTTCTATACCTTTCACCAAGGCAGGCATGTATAACACCAATCCATACCCACCAAATATGCCTATAGAGAGTATTCCTATAATCATCGCCACCGTAGTATATGGAGAACGCTCCTGCGCTGCGTTCATATCCTCTTCCGTCGCCCCTTCGCAAAAGAGGTCATAGAAGGTCCGAGATTCCTCATTGGAGAGGATGCTATACGCCTGGTTAATCTCTTCAAAACGGTCTCTGGATCTGGGGTCCTCATTGAGGTCTGGATGATATTTACGTGCCAATCGCAGATAGGCGAGTCTAATTTCTTCTTTGGGGGTGTCTATGGGGATATCTAAGATGCTGTAGAAGTCTTTGGGCATTGGAGAGCAGTCGTATCGACACTGCTAAGGTAACATCGACGCGGATAAGCGCCAAACGTTGAGTCCTTTTAAATACTTGCAGGACAGGTCTGCGAGAAAGTTTTAGGGAAGTCGCTCTGGGAATGAGCTTATATGGGAAATATGTAGCACTGTACACAAACTTAAACAGGGAGAGGCTTTCAGTAATATCTAAATGTAAAAAGGCTGTGATCGCTATCATTTGAATTGAGTCTTCTGGTATAATTTCTCTTGAGAGAGGTGAATATCAAAAACTCCTGTCTTGAGGCTGTCTTGATGAAGTTAAGGGCTCACCGCCTTGAGCCCTTAACGCACAAAATGCAAAGCAGCACTTACCCCTCATAGGCGTGAACACTGAACTCTCCCCTCATCAGAGGTACCTGCATGTACACCGAATATCTTGTAGACCAAGTAGATCAGACAGATGACCCAGAAATTTTGGAAGAACCCCTCGCTGAGCCTGCACAGAAAGGTAAAGCTCGGAAAGATTCCACTGATCTAGTCCGTCTTTATCTCCAAGAAATTGGGAAAGTTCCTCTCTTGGGACGGGATGAAGAGGTAGAGCTAGCCCGTAAGGTCCAAACCTACATGGGTAGTCTAATCATTCGTCAGCAGCTTACCAAGAGCCTAGGGCAGGCGCCCTCGGATGAAGCTTTTGCTGAGGCCTTAGGAATAGACCTGGCTACGTTGAAGCACCAGCTTTGGACGGGTAAACGGTCTAAAGAAAAGATGATTGAAGCCAATCTTCGTCTCGTTGTTTCTGTTGCCAAAAAATATCAGAATCGCGGTCTAGAGCTGCTGGATTTAGTCCAAGAAGGTACCTTGGGCCTAGAGCGAGCCGTGGAAAAATTTGATCCGACCAAAGGATACCGCTTTAGTACCTATGCCTACTGGTGGATTCGGCAGGGCATTACCCGAGCGATCGCTACTCAGTCCCGGACTATTCGTTTGCCCGTCCACGTCACGGAGAAACTAAACCGGATCAAGAAAGCACAGCGTGGGCTGTCTCAAAAACTGGGTCGTACGGCCACGTTGAGTGAAGTTGCTCAAATGGTTGAGATGGAAATGGTCGAAGTGCGGGATTTGTTGAGCCGCGTACCGCGTTCCGTTTCTCTAGATACCAAGGTGGGCAAAGAGAAGGATACGGAATTGGGAGATCTGTTGGAATCAGAAGACATTACTCCTGAACAGTATGCGACTCAAAATGCCCTGCGCCAAGACATGGTCGAGCTGCTGGCAACGCTTCCCCAACGGGAACGGGATGTGGTGTCCATGCGCTACGGTCTAGGCACTGGCCAAGCCTATTCTCTATCGGAAATTGGCAAGATCCTTGAGCTTTCCCGCGAAAGAGTGCGCCAGATTGAAGCTAGGGCCCTGCAGAAACTTCGGCAGCCCAAGCGTCGGTCTCTTGTCGCTGACTACTTAGAGACCGTGTAAAAATTAAGCTAACCTTGAAATCCCCCTCAATCGAGGGGGATTTTTATATCTTTGACTGGGTACGTAGAGAAACGGTGTCAGAATACAAAGCATGAATACGTTTCTAACCTTCCAAACCGCTGAAGGCTCAGTGAGTGTGGCACTGGATCTCAATCAGGCTAAAGCGCTACAGCAGTCGCTGGATCAGCTCATCCAGCATCTGAAAGAGGTAGCCGCCAGTCCCGCTGTCCAGAAAAAAACTCCCCACCCAGCGACCGAGCATCATCATCAAGGGGAAGTTTATTTCGAGCTGTTTTGCAATCCCAATATTTGGCCCAGTCCCTATGCGGCTAAGGCTTTGGTCACGATCAAGAGCCCTGCTCTAAAGCTAAGTACAGAAGTGGAGCTCTCGCGTTTTCGAGATGACCTGCAAGAATTTATGAGTGCTAATGGCTAGTTAGCGACAGGCATCTCGGTTCTGCTCCTGATGGATCAGAGCACCGGCACCAGCACCGGCTATGGCCCCAATAGGTCCACCAATCAGCAAACCAGAACCCGCTCCATAGAGCGCCCCTTTAGTTACATTGTTGTTCCGCTCATCTCGGCCACAGCTAAGGTCAGGGCTCAACGTGCGGTTAATTCCTGTATTCCGTGCACTTCGTCTACTTTGGTAGTTTGTCGTACTCGAGCTGAATTGCTTAGATTTTGCCTCTGCGGAGGGAACTCCAGCGGTGAAGGCCACTGCCAGCGGCAGCACCAAAAGGCCAGTCAAAGCTGCATTAAACCCCACATTCCACTTTCTCATCACGTATTTCCCCTATCGGTTTCCGAATCCTGCACGATAGCCTCTTAGACGTGAGCACGAGTCGCTTTTGTGCCCACAATCCGCGTATCTTTGAGTGTACGCTGCCTAAGTTTATTTTTAAAAACTTCCCAAATCAGGTATCATTCTGGATTGTGGCGACGCAGCAAAGGAACACTATGCCCAAAATGAAAACACGCAAGGCGGCTGCCAAGCGCTATGAAGTGACTGGCTCTGGAAAGATTCGCCGCCGTCGGGCGGGAAAGAATCACCTTTTAGAACACAAAGGCTCTAGTCGTCTACGCAGCATCAGCGGCAAGGCGGATGTCAGTGAATCCGATCTCTACAAAGTAGAGCGCCAATGTCCCTACAAAAAGTATCTGCGCTAAGTGCTACAGGAGCTTAATTTCCCATGGTCCGTGTAAAGAGGGGCAATGTTGCCCGCAAACGTCGTAAGAAAGTCCTAAAAATAGCCAAAGGCTATGTGGGCTCTCACTCTAAATTGTTCCGTGCTGCGAACCAGCAGGTGATGAAGGCGTTGAAGTACGCCTACCGTCACCGCCGGGAGCGCAAGCGTGAGTTCCGTCGTCTATGGATTACCCGTATTAATGCCGCTGCGCGTACGGAAGGTCTTGCCTATAGTCGTCTTATCGATGGCTTGACCAAAGCACGGGTAGGACTGAATAGAAAGATGCTGGCTCAGATGGCTATTCTAGACCCCCAAGCCTTTTCTCGGGTTACGACGATTGCTAAAAACAATCTCTAAGCTCGCGTCTAGCTTGTGGAAATATCTAGGGATTACTTTCTCCGTCTTTGCTGGTCTATGGCTGGCATTGCAGACCCCTAGAGTATCTGCACATCCTCTTGAGCATGTACGCCAGTCCGGCAAAATTAAAGTAGCAATTTCAACCCTGCAACCCACTAATCGGTTGCAGGGTTTTGAGTTGGATGTGGCTCGTAAGCTCGCAGAGCAGCTGTTTGGAAATGTTCAAGCACTGGAGCTTTTGCCCGCGCGTGGTGAAGAGCGTTTGGCTTGGGTAGAAGAGGAACGCGTCGATATGGCGATTGCCCAGGTAAGTGTCACTCCTGAACGGACAAAGATTGTTGATTTTAGTCCGGCCTATTATCGAGGAGGACAAGGTTTTATCTTCCCTAAAAATATACCGATTCAGCGACTCTCTGACCTTAACCATCGAAAGGTCGCTGTCCTTGAAAAATCTAGCGCTGCCCTCTTGCTGGGTGCTTTGTTGCCTGAAGCTGCGCAAGTACCTGTGCGTTCCTATCAGCAAGGATTCGAACAACTGCTTACTGCTTCGGCTCAGGTATTTACCGGAGATGATTACCTCTTGATGGAGTGGCTAGACCTTCAACCGGACTATCAGTTACTCCCACAGCGCATGGGGTCCTATAGTTTTGCGATTGCTTTGCCAAAGGGCTTACAGTCTGTTTCTTGGCGCGCCTGGATTCAGTCTGCCTTAGAAAAATTAGACCGCTCTGGCTGGCTAGAAGAACGTAGAAAGTATTGGAAACTTTCCACTGCTCTAAGGTTGAGCTATGAGGATTCCAGGTATAAATTTAGAGGCAGATTGCCATAGGTGTCATTGACAGCTCCGAATTCCGGAGAATGAAAAGAAACAATTACCCCTCGTTCCTGTCCCGTATAGGAATCCGCATAGCATCTTCCGGTTCTGGGATTAAACTTTAAATAAATTCCTGGGGCATCTGAAGGTTCAACAGGTTCAACCGAAGGCATAGGAGGCTCATGGTCTAGCGCTTTGAGATAGGATTCTAGGACGCGCTCTGCTTGATCTGTAGTATCGGCACAAATTCCTAAAATTGCATAGTCTGACTGTGTGGATAAAGTTATCAAAGCGACGTGCAATTGTTCATGACTGGCAGAACTTGGAGCGAGTAACATCTTGTGTGCTTCCTCTAAACTTAATGACATGAACCTCTTCCTAGGTAATGTGTGTAAGGCATTCTAAAATCATTTTTTGATTGACTTGAGCATGGGGCTGTATGGCTAAAGCCCGTCGAAAGGATGTGATGGCTTCATTATATTGCTCTAGGGTGAAATAACATAATCCCATACCATGCCATGCCCCAAAATGACGGGGATTAAGTTCAATCACTTGCTGACAATCTGTTAAGGCCCATTCATATTTTGCTTGCAGATAATATACGGTAGCGCGCTTATTATAAGCTTCTGCAAAATTTGGATAATGTTGAATTAAGTGAGAAAATTCTTCTTCAGCTTCCGAAAAGCGGCGTTGTTCTATGTATGCGGAGCCTAGGATAAGTCGCTCTCTCGGTTGTGCCCCCATTTGCGAAAACCAATTTTCCCAGAGTCTTTGGCTTGCTTCTAGCCGGACTTTTGCTGATTCATGGTGCAAGGCTTTAAATAGTTCTTCCATAGCTATTACTAGAACGCCTAAGATGTGGCTTTGTTTCCATCCTATCGCGCTCTAGGCAAAGACCGTTCTTGAAAAAATAAGGGCATTTGCTAAGCGTCAAAAAAGACCCTCTTAAGTCTAGGAATAATTTCTGTAAAAACCTGGAATATTTTAAAAGTTATCCTGTAGATTCGAGTTGTATATAGCCTTATATCCATCCTGGAAGGAGGATATTATGACCACTGAACTTGCTACTCCTATGGCCGACTTGGATACCTTACGTCGTGCTATCGAGCAAAGTGATCCAGAACTGCTTATAAGTTTGTACACTGATGACGCTGAACTGAAAATTGTGGACCGCAATTATCCACCCAGCAAGCCTTACGTTTTGCATGGCAGAGAAGCTATTGCTGAATATCTCCACGATATCTCTAGCCGAGATATGACACACCATCTTGAACAAGCTGTTGTAGGACAAGACCATCTGGCTTTCACAGAAGCCTGTAAATACGCAGATGGAACCCGTGTGCTGTGTTCATCAATGCTAAACCTAAAAGCTGGCAAGATTGCTCAGCAGCTAAATATTCAGGCTTGGGATGAGTAGTCTTACCCTGGTGTTAGTTGGGCTGCACCATTGCCATCGCCTTTTCGAGTGCTTTGGGATCTTTGAGTAACTGTGCCGCCATAGCTTTAGCTTGTTCACCAGGGTAGATATCCTCGACTCCATCAATAACGGCCTGTAAAGCCTCCTGTGCGACAACTTCTGGGGCAACCTTGGGTGGAGGAAAGTTTTGACTTCCTTTTGTGTCTACGGTTCCAGGCATAACGCCGATAACTAATGTGTTTTGTGCTGCCAACTCAGCCCGAACGCCCTGTGTCATCAAGAAACTTGCTGCTTTAGAAGCACCGTAAGAAGCATTTATGGGGAAATTAATCCTTCCTAGAATGCTGAGCATATTAATGATCGCCCCACCCCCGTTTGCTTTTAAAACTTGAGCGAATGCACGGCACATGGCCAAGGTGCCAAAATAGTTGACCTCCATTTCTGCTCTTGCACTAGAGAGGTCAGTTGCAGAGATAAACCCTTGGAGCAGTCCAATTCCAGCATTATTGATCAGCAGGTTTACATCGTTGTATTCAGCAGCAGCTACGCTGACAGAGTGTTCATCCGTAATATCTAGCGGAATTGGGATGATTCGCTGTGGGTCAATGGCGGCTAAGTCAACCAAAGCGCCGGGATTTCTAGCTCCCGCATAGATTCGAGATGCTCCCATTGCTCGTATCGCCTCAATATAGTGCTTGCCGATACCACCGTTAGCACCTGTAACTAACGCCACTGCATTTTTTACGTGCACTGTTGGTTGCCTTTTTACTGCTAAGTGCTTACAAGGCTACACTGACGCTTACTTTTTGGGGAGTACTTACTTTTTTGTAAGTCTCAAAAGTTCATTCGGGAATAGGTCATGTCAGAGACGGAAACTGAGGGCACTGTGTTCGTGCAAACGACGCTTAAAATTCTGGGAGGCAAGTGGAAAATTTTGATTCTCTGGCATTTGAAGAATGAAGCAAAGCGATTTAGTGAATTGAAGCGATCGATACCTGAAATCACTGAAAAAATGCTAGTACAACAACTTCGTGAACTAGAGAAGGATGGAATCGTTCTCCGGGTCGTTTACTCGGAGGTACCTTCTAAGGTGGAGTACTTTTTCACTAACTATGGTCAGAGTCTAGTGCCAGTATTGCAAGCTCTTTGTGAATGGGGAAAAGAACATCTGAATTCTGGTGCGATTGGTTAGCTAAGCGAAAGTGAAAGGCGTTCTAGCTGTAGGTCAAGGGGTTGATCTGGATTTGGACTTATCCAGAGGCCCGCTTCTTGTTCACCAAAGTTGAGAGCAATCACGTTTGGCGATGGATGGTCTCGCTGGGGATTGCCTGTGAGCCATAGGACGGTGGCTTTGTTAGTGAGTCTTGCAAAATCTGGACCATCACCTTGCTTCAAAGTGACCTCAGCTAAGGCCTGAAGAACGGCTTGTTCCTGTTGTAAAAGAACTCCCTCGCCTGCGCTCACGGCGATATTTAGTCCTCGTCTCTGTCCGTAGAAGAATAAAGCCGCCATTGCTTCCACGGCTTGTTCAAAACGTTCTTCCTGAGTGTCTTTCGACCAATTCTCTGGCTGATTATCAAGAACCAATACAATCGCTTCTTCGTTTTTTGACTGTTCTAGTTCGCGCGTATACAAAGACCCTAGACGTGCACTGGTTCGCCAATGAACATTTTTGATTGGGTCTCCCCAGCGATAGGGGCGTGCTGATTTGGTGAGTCCTTCGCTAGGATGGTCGCGCCATGTTCGTCCTGTCTCAAAGGCCTGACCTTGATCACCTATTTGGTCTAGCAGCGGACACCGTCTCAACGCTAGAACCCTTGGGTACACTACTATTTCAGTAGGAGCGACGAGTATTTTCTTGCGCGAGAATAAGCCCAAAGGAGCTGCCGTTCTGAGGACTACATGCTGCCCACGATAGAGTCCACGACGCTTGGGGGTTACCGTATAGCTCCAACGGCGCGTTCCAGTGAAAGTTTCAAGAACCGTACTCGGTTGCTTTTCAACAAGAGACAAAGGGAGTGCATCCACGAGTTCAATGAGTTGGCGTGTCCCCGATGCCTGGACAGTAACGGCCAGGTGCAGGTCTTCTCCGACTGAAACCGGTAGGGGAATCTCGCGCTGTACCTGAATACCTCGCAACTCCCAGCTGGGTAAAACCGCAGCGAGCAGCATCAAACCTAAACTTAAGCCACTGATAACGTACAGCCAGCCAGATAAGGTATTCGTTGCCGCCGCAAAGAAGAACAGCGTCAGGGCCATTAATATAATGGTTGCAAAGGTTGGCTTTGGTAGCTTAGTCTCCCACATGACGCCTGCTCTTTCTAACTAGTGTGCCCGAATGGAGGCAGGAATCTTGAGGAAGAGATTAGTGCTAACTCTTGGAGTGTCATCTAGTCAACTAATTATCCAATAGAGCTAGGCGGATCCGTGACCAGACTCTCCGTGGCAAAGATGCACGGGGTGCATCAGTTTGAACTTGCCAGTTCCA
>JBBRSB010000040.1:0-29250 GCA_038245785.1 Gloeobacterales cyanobacterium
CCTACGTACGCTTTACGCCCAATAATTCCGGATAACGCTTGCATCCTCCGTCTTACCGCGGCTGCTGGCACGGAGTTAGCCGATGCTTATTCGTCAGGTACCGTCAGAATTCGTCCCTGACAAAAGGATTTTACAACCCAAGGGCCTTCCTCATCCACGCGGCGTTGCTCCGTCAGGCTTTCGCCCATTGCGGAAAATTCCCCACTGCTGCCTCCCGTAGGAGTCTGGGCCGTGTCTCAGTCCCAGTGTGGCTGATCATCCTCTCAGACCAGCTACTGATCGTCGCCTTGGTAGGCTTTTACCCTACCAACTAGCTAATCAGACGCGGGCTCATCTCTGGGCGAAATTCATTTCAGCTTTCGCCATATGGGGTATTACGAGTCCTTTCGGACTATTATCCCCCTCCCAGAGGCAGATTCCCACGCGTTACTCACCCGTCCGCCACGGGCCTAAACCCGTTCGACTTGCATGTGTTAAGCACGCCGCCAGCGTTCATCCTGAGCCAGGATCAAACTCTCGTTAAAGAATTCGAACTGTTCAGACATATCAAGAACATTTTATTGTTCAAGAATCATCTTCGTTTTTGTCCACAAGTCTATAATTTCTTAAAGAAATGTGGTAAGTTATTGACGAGATTACTTGGCTTTCAAACTTTTTTACTTTTCAAGGTCCGGTGGCTTTCAGTTCGTTTCGCTTTCGCGTCTCGTTCTTTCGGCTTGACTAAGGTAGCAAGGTTGCACCGGATAAGTCAACCCCTTTTTCAAAAATAATTTCAGAATTTTCCAGAACGCTCTCCTGGAAGGCTTTAGAGCCTGGAAATAAATATTATACGGAAAGCTACAATCAGTATTTAAGACTTCTGAAGGTTCCACGGGTATCCTTATGGCCTCCCAGAAAAATTTTCAGTTGACAGAGGCTCCCTGTTCTGTGATTCTGGAATACGCGCTTCTGAGAAGCATTACCTCTATCCCTATCCCCTATGCATACATGTATGTATAGGGAAGACAGTAGAGAACTCCAAGCCGGGATAGCTCAGTTGGTAGAGCAGAGGACTGAAAATCCTCGTGTCGGCGGTTCAAGTCCGCCTCCTGGCACATCTTTTTTCAGATACTATTTATAAGGATTTCAGCAAGATGAGCTGCTCTGCTCTTAAAGCGTCGGGTGAGTGCTGCTATAGAGAAAGAGCCATTACTTGGTAGCATCCATTGCCGGTGTCCGCGCCAACTAATGGCCTGACAGCGGACTGGCGGTATGGTCGGCACACTCAACTGAAAATTTTGTGACAGCTCTCAGTACTGCAGATTGCTTCCCAAGACCGCGCTTGAGTTTTCTTGCTTCATCGGGACAACTATCCGTTCCCCTTCACAGGCTTCAGCGACGTATCTCACTGTTGCTATTTATTTTTTCTGAGCTATGTATAAGTGTCGAGGGCTTGTCAGCTGCGTTTGAAGGAGGGCATAGCTATCGCTCCCAACACCATAGCTTGCTGACCATGAGGTGGCCTCTGAGCTGGTTCCCTAAAGCTCCGACGGTGAGCACGTGTGTCTGGCAGGCGAAGCCGAGAGCTACGCTTACAGCCGTGTCCAGCAAAGGTACTGCGCTCCGTAGAAGGTACCTGGCAACGTCCTTTCTAAATAGCGCTACGCGCAAGGGACCTTGTAGCTGCGTTGTTCGCGTAAGCCTGTTGCCCACAGGTAGGAGCATTGACATACAGCGCCCCGTAGGGGCATTGAGGCGGTAGGCGAAGCCGAGAACCGCCATGCAGAAGGGTGGCAAAGGGGAATTCCGCGTGTTAAGCCAAAAGCGACTGGTTTATCATATCCAGTGAATTCATATCAGAAAGTCACTAAGAATGAAAATCTAGATTTTCATTCTTTTAGAGGGGTTCAATATTTTATTCTCAAGTTGTTAAAAAATATATTTTAGAGTTTTTGTAAAATTGCCTTGCCTTCTTTCATAAAAGGTTTCCCGGAAGCAATTCACAATATAACTGCACCGTATTACTCACCATAGAGGCCCTCTGAAATTTCTCGTGCCAGCGTTTACGGCCTGCCTGTCCCATACCATTACGCAGATGCACATCAGATAAAAGTTGATGAAGAGCTCTTACATACCCATCAATATTATCCAATTGAATAAGGAAACCAGTCTCAGCATCTTCAACAAGGTCAGTGGAGCCAGTAACATCACTAAGAATACAAGGCAGTCCTGCACGCATAGCTTCAATAGGAGCATAGCTGAGGGCCTCATAGTCTGAGGCAAGTAAAAAAACATCCAATGATAAGAGAGCTCTATCAACGTTATCCAGCCAACCTGTTATTCGCACCTTTTCAGCCAAACCTTTTATAACAATTAGTTGCTCAATTTCCTCACGCATTTCTCCATCCCCTATCCACACAAAACGAGCCTCAGGAAATTTTGCTAAAGTCTGTTCGGCAATCTGGACGAAACGATGGGGAGCTTTTTGCAGGGTAAGACGACCAACTGTACCTACAACATAGGTTTCATCTTTATGAGCAACAGGGTGATCATTTGATGAATATCGGTACTCCATATCAGAAACACCATGATTAATCACATGCACCTTTTCTTTAGGACAAATCCTGTTGATTATCAATTCATTTTTTTCGCTTTTGCTAACAGCAATGATGGCATCACTCATCATCCATCCGGCTAAGACTTCCAGCATATGATATGAAGCTGATAACCGAAAAGGACTGGAGTGGGGTGTATAAACCGACTGCATTCTACTAGAGAACATAGAAGCTAATCTACCTACATAACCAGCCTTTGCACTGTGTGTGTGAATAATATCAATTTGGTAATTCTTAGCGTATTGTGCTACCTGCAAAACAGCGCCGATATCACTTTTCAGGCTAATTGACCTAGCCATATCACATTGAAAGCACTTGACACCAGCAGATTCAAGAGATCTCAAAGCTGGTTCAAACTTGGAATCTGCTCGACGAAGGGAATATCCCAAATGAAGCTCTATATCATCGGCATAGTCTTGATTTAAACCACTTAGCAAATCATTAATATGACGCCCTGTGCCACCCAGAGTTGCTTCCAATAGATGAAGAACTCGGATTTGCTTGTGATCATAAGTAGATCTAAAAAAATCTGTTTTTCTCATTTTTTACTCCGGTTAATTTGGATGAGATATTGAATCTTAAGGTCACTTTTAAAACTCTATGGAATACAAGAAATTAGGGATTAATAGGATCTTTAAAAGAAACAGCCAAAGCGAGGCTTAGATTAGAATCTAGCCATAGATATCCATTTTTATTTCACGATCGGCTAATTTAAGAAAGCCTTACCGTGCCCTGCCTCTTCATAGATATACAGGTAGGCAATAGAAATGAATAAGATTACCATTTCCAGCGAATGCAAATATAGCTCGACTCCAATCATGAGGCGAACAAAATCAGATAAACTTATACTTTCTCTATTTTATTATTTACTAATAGTCAGAAAGTATGCTTCATGCACACCAAAAGAAGGAATCAAAGTTTGTGCTTGACCATTAGAAATAGTTAGCTTTTCCCTTTTAGCTACAATCAAAACCTTAACTGCTTTTTCTTGAGAATCAGATAGTCTACAAAGTTCCAAATAAACCTTATTTTTATTTCCTTTTAAACCTAGAGTTTGAAGGTTTTGAAATTTCAATGTAATAGATTTTGAGGTGGGGGAGCCATGATAATTTGAGTATCCTAAAAGCACTTGAGCTTTTTGACTACCTTTGTCTTTGCTAGCAAGAGCAACAACCTGTGAATCAGTTGATTGACTTTTCACACGAGAATCAACACCATCTGCATATATTTTATAAACCCACCAAGCAGCTCTTGGTTCAAATGATGTTGGGGTAAGCAAGCCATCAAGAGTATTATTGAAGCAATTTTCAGAAGATTGCGAATCTGGCCAACACGCTTTGCTAGCTGCATCTGCTCTTCCTTTTTCTAGATAGTACAGATAGCTAACAATATCTCCAGGTTGATATTGGGTTAAGTAACCAACAGATTCATTAATGTGAATTTCTTTGATGTTGAGGTTCTTATACACAGGGTTATTTATGAAATTCTTCCGAGCATCAAGTAAATGGTCTGCAATGATAGAAGGGTTTTTGTCAGCACCTACTAGTTCATGCCAAGACAAAAAGTTGACTTCAAGATTGTGAGCTTTACAGTACTCTAAAAAAGCAACAATGTAATCTCGGTCGTACTCTGCCGTGCTCGGCCCACCAACTAAGGCATTCGGCCCCAGTTCTTCTCGCAATACTATATAAGCCCGTCCGTATGTTTCGAAAAGTTGCTCCCTACTTCCTTTCCAGAAAGCAGGTTCACCGCCGTTTGGCTCATTCCAAATATCCCAGAGGATTTGCTTACCTTTGTTCTCTCTTGCAAGCTTACGAACATGATTTTCCCATTTCGTGTAGTTTTCATAGGGAGATCTGTTTGTATTGTCTTTTTGAAAGGGGTAACCCCAAGTATCGCTAACGATGACTTCTAATCGCCCTCCTGCACGTACTGCACGTTCGTACATATCTGGAGTTCCTCGCCAAAGCTTAGGCCGCAAGGGGTCCACCATTTTATCCGGTGGCTGCGTCATATTTGTAGAGCTAGCCCCATGCAAGAAACCACTAACAGAGCGTATTCCTAATTCCTGAGCAGCAAAATCAACGGTCACTGTTGCCTTATTCTGCTGAGCATAGGATACAGACTGGCCATGAGCAGCTGAGGACAGTAACAAAGCTAAACTCAGAGAAAGAGCAGGAAGATGTTTTTGCATGATATTTATCAGTTACTAAGGATGATGCCCTTTTTTAGCATTGAAGTATCTGCTTGTAGACCTCTTGTAACTGGAGCACATGCCGTTCAGGGGTAAGTGGATTGGACCAGTAGTGCTCATAAGCGGCTAAACCCATCTGGGCAGCTAATTGAGGTTCCTGAAATTTGGCCATTTTCTGAACAAGATCGTCTACATTTCCCCCTTTAAACCAGAAACCAGTAACCCCATTTACCACCTTTTCTCTCGCTGCACAAGTATCGGGAACGATAGCAGGTATACCACGAGCAGCAGCTTCAGCCACAACCAGGGGCTGAACTTCGTACCACAGCGAAGGCAACACCAGGACACGAGCCTGATTCAGATAGTTCACAGCTTCTTTAGGCTCTACCCAACCTGTAACCCTTGCCTTAGGGTTTATTTCGAGTAGAGCTTCACGGCAATCGCCGTCACCAATAAAAAGCGCTTCTACTTGCAGTCGTTGGGCTGCTTCTGCAAAAAGAAGGGGGCCTTTTTCTTTAGCAAGACGGCCTAAAAAGGTGAAAGCCGTGTTTTCCTGAACAGAGACAGGAGGAGCTTTTACAACACTAATAGGACTTTCAACAGTATAGATAGTCGCACCATCCGGAAGAAATGGTTCTAGGACCGAGCGACTGAGTTCTGAGTAGATAATAAAATGTCTTAAGCCCGCAGGCAGCATTCCATAATTATTTTGGACAAGATGACGCCCAATTCTCCAGACTTTGTGAGCATACTTGCGCGTGTCACAGTTTTCTTGAATACACTGCATACCTAGAGGCTTTAAGGTACATATTTCCTGTTTCGGATGATTGAAAAAAGTTCCAATAGGACAGGCAATCAGGTAGTCATGTAAGGTTAAAACAACTTCAAAGTTTCTCCGCAGGGCTGCTCGAATTACACTGGTAGATAGCGCTTTTGACCAAGTGTGAATATGGATAATCGTACGCTTAGGATTCAAACTTTTAAGCAGATCTTCCATCGTTTGTCCAGCCTGAGCATTCCAAATTCCCTGGGTCATCGCTCTCAGGCGATTGGGGTCATTAAGAATTTCATATTGCTGTGTACATACAATGCTCAAATTTTCCTGTGCTAAGAGTTCTGGCATCACAGGAGCCACAGCTGAAAACACCGTAACCTTATGACCACGTTTTGCTAAGGCTAAAGCACTGGACAGTCCTATCCAGCCAGCTCCTCCGTTAGCGTGGGCATTATCATTGACGATGACAATATCCAGGAATTCTGTAAGTCTACTGGTAGATACCATAGTCTCTCTTAAAGAATGCGAGTGTACCAACAGCAATCCCTCTAGCAAGACTCATTTTACCAAGCAGCAGAGCGTAGGCAAGTCTAAGTAATGCATTTAGAAAAGTAAATGAGAACTGCAGGTTGCCTATCTTGCAGCTGCTGTAGAGAATATTTCTTGTGTAATAGTATGAGTGGAGGAATGAACTTTTACCTTGGGTCGCTGATACTTTATGCCATATAGAACCTGCGACTAAAAATGGAGAAACAGCTGGGTTCTGTTTTTGAAATTCAACCTTATAAAAGTATGTGTACTCTAAATCTTCTGCATTCAAGAAATATTCTTCAAGGATAAGACCTAGGCTTTCTAATCGTTTCCTTGTCAGCAATAGTGAAGCACCTGAAAGATAGTCAACCTTGTTGATATCTTTTTCAAAATCTGGTCTGATAGCCAAAAACTTAGTCACATAAAGACCACCTACCATCTCTAAAGTATCTGGAGAAAAGTAATTGTAATGGTAGGATCCAATCGGTCTTTCATAGGAGTCATCAGTAGATACTTTAATCATCTCGGAAAGGGCATCTACAGCAACCACTAGATCATTATTTAAAATCCAAACGTACTCAAATTCAGGCCTTGCCAAAACATAGCGCAGGCCAACATTGTTACCTCCAGCATAACCAAGATTATCTCCTGTCTTAATGATAACAAGCTGCGCATTATCAGCGCGAGAATCACCACCAGCTTCTGCCTCGTCTCTATTATAAATCAGGAAGTTTAGAGGCTTAGATATGAGAGATGATGAAGATCGTAGAAAGCTCTTATTTGGAGGAGTGTGGTCTAAGTTTCCTTCAGCCCAACTCCTCAAATACTCCATAGATTGATCACTTGAATTGTTGTCTGCGACAACAATTTGAAAATTTGCATAATCACTTTGAAATATGCTCTCTAGACACTCAATTGTGTCTCTCCAGCCATTCCAGTTAAGCACAACAATACAGACTTTACTCATGCCGAGATATCACTCATCTGCTTAGTGGAAACATCTATTTCTTTCTTAGAGGTAAAGAGCACTGATGAAGAGAAAGCTAACAGGCCAAATATAAGACAGCCGTTTGGCACAGAGTATAGATCAGGCAAGAAGAAGCCACTTACAAAGGTATTGACCAAAATACCGATCATGGAGAGAACTATAAATTTATATAGAACAGGTGAAGCTCCTTCTTTTAAATTCCACCGCAAACTACCTTGGCCTTTACGAATAATTGAAAGTGCTACATTAAAGAGCAAGCAAAAAACAATAAACTGCACGATGATTCCACGTTGAAGAATCTGTGCATACCAAACGCCTTCCAAGTGGCTCTCCCCTGCTTCGAATCGAGAAGAAACTACTCCAAAACTTCCTAAACCTCCACCGAAAGGATGGTCTGATACTTGGGCCGGGAATCCCAGAATATCTTCAAGGTGATCACTGCTGGATTTATCTGAACCACTTAGAGTGTCCGAAAAAGTGTTTTGAATAGTTCTAGAAAATTTACTGTCATAATCAGAAAGTTTACTTGATGGTGTAAAAGTTAAACTAACCAGGAGCACACCTGTCAGCAGGATAGCTAAGCTTGGAATAACTGTAAAAGCAACTGCAATACTACTGTCATTTTTACCTAAAGGTTTTGAGCCCTGCATCCTACTTATAAAGTAGTTATAAATTAGCATACTGGTAATTGAAAGGAACAGTGATAGAAAGTAATTTCTTGTCAAACCAGAGAGTAAGCCCGCGATTAGCATGATAAATAGAATCAAAGAAGTAGCTTTCAGCTTTACTTCTCTTACAGATAAGAATAGCGACCAACTAATTACCGCCAGAGTAGACATTAATTGAGCAAAAACTAAGGGACTCCCTAACCAAGCATGAGACCTAATTGCTGACCCCTTAGAACCTCTACTCAAAATCGTAACATCATCATATTTATCAATGTTAGAGATGATTCCTTTATAAGCTTCTTTAACTAAATCACCAAAGATAAATAGGCCAAATTGTTGCAAAATCCCTAGTATTGCCGCAGCGAGATAAATAGCAAAAACTATATATAGAACATTATAAAAAAACTTTCTACCTTTGAATGTATATACACTCCTCATCAAAAAGTAGGGAACATAAATCCCAACTTCTCTATATAGACCCAGGATACCTTCTTTTGCATTTCCATTCCATAAAAGGCCAAGACTAAAAAACAATACATCAATAGTAATCAGACAGAATATTAGGATATCTACTTTATGAATAACTAGATTTTTACCTCGATCTAAGAAAACTAGAATGCAGGATATAAGGGTAGCCAGTAAGAGCCATATAGGAGTAAGAGGAATATTTTTTGTACTAGACAATACTGAAAAGCTAGGAAGCACAAGAAAAAGTGCAACTAGAATCTGACCCATAGTAGGAACAGATAAGATATTAAATTTTTGTTTTCCTGCAATCAAGGACATAGCGCTTATGCCAACTTAGAGATAAAAATCTTTATAGAGAGACCCTTAAACGAGGTCAAGACCGGCCTAAGAAAGGGAGAGGCCAAATCTTTAAATTTGACCACACTAAATATACAGAGATGCAATTCATCATAGTCAGACTGGTAGTAGTTGCTATCGCTGCTCCAGTTAAACCAAAAGCTGGGATCAGCACAGAACATAATAAGACATTCACAATAGCCGTAATCGCAATGTTGTTTCTAATTGCTTTCTCATGCCCTGTCATGATAAGCAGCTGTCCGACAGCACCCGTGGCCACTTCAACAAATTGCCCAATAGTAAGGATAGTGAGAATGGGTGCTCCTACAATAAACTGTTCACCAAATATTCCCATTACCGAACGAGGTGCCAGAATAAAAATCAAGGAAATAGGGGCGGCCAATAGAGCTGTCAGCTTCGCACAACCTCTGACCAGAAAACCCAGGGCATCAAAATCACCCTGCTTAAACATCGCTGAAAATTTTGGGGTCACAATGCTATTCGTAGCAGCAGAAGCAAAAATCATTACCGTTGATGTTTTATAGGCGGCATTATAGATACCCACATCAGCAGCATTTTCCCAGAGGCCTAACAGAAAAGTTGGTGTCCACATAACCACTTGGCTAATAACAGTAAACCAAAACAGGGGTAGACTACTCCGTAACAGTTCACGGGTGTCAAAATATCCTACAACGCCCCGTAGTTGCGGAACTCTTATCCATAGCGCCCACACTCCAGCCAAAGCCGTTATCGCTGTTGCAGCCGTATATACCCAAACCGCACCGTTTACACCCCCTTGTTGTCCGAGTAGATAAAGACCGATCACAGACAAGGTTGATACGCAAACCATCTCTACCATCGAGGACTCAAGGATAAGTTTAAAACCCTTAAGAACCTGCGCCTGCAGCAGGTATACCGTCATCGGAATAACCGCTAGAGACATCCAACGCAAGGGCTCGGTGAGCTTTGGTTGACCAAGTATGGATTCAGATAGCCAGGGAGCTGCTACAAACATCACCACCATGGAAAAGGCAGAAGCAGCGATCGCCAGCCGCATTCCCTTTTGATAAACCCCTTTGACCTGTACCCAATCTCCAGTCGCAACATGAGCGGCAATAAAACGAACCAGAGAATACTCCAATCCCATGCGCCCAAAAACAGTGGCCATCGTAGTCGCAGTAAAGGCCAGGGTATAGATTCCCATATCCTCCGCACCCAACAACCTAGCCAGGAGAACATTGAAGCTGAAAGTCATCCCAGCCCCAAAGAGCTTTAGGACAAAAGCAACAGAAGCACCCTGAACTATCTCTCGGTAGCGATGATCTAGTTTGCTGATGAGTTTTTCAATAAGAGGAAATTTCACATCAACCTTGTTGGCTGAGTCCACAAGGAGCCGACTTCTGGGCCATAAGAATTCCCTCCCGATCGTATGACCACAATAAGACCTGTGTCAATTCGGTTTAGCCCTCTCCGCTCTCTTTGAGTTGTATTTTATTTCATACTGAATTTTATTCTTTAAATTGTGTCATACCAGAGTCAAGGCTTGATAACAGAACACAGGTTTATGTGCCTTGGAAATGCCTCCCTGAAGAGACATAGGAGAAGAGAACAAGCAATTTTTAGACGATAATGATTAGTCAGAGCTTCTTATCTGAATCCAATCCTCTACGTGTTTTTGCGTGCCTGCATACTGATATACTACCTTCTAAATGTCCTGTATCTTGGCCTTCATTAAACTGCTCAGGAGAAGGTTGCAATGGAGAGACTGAGATCAAGAAGACCATCTAAGTTCTCTCCATGAAGTACAAGAACTTCGAGGAATATTCACTTTTCGCGTAATACAGATTAATCGAGAATACCTTACTGATGCTGTCCCTTTTAATACAAAGCGCTAAACTAAACGGACACTAGTGAATACACTTAGAGAAACAATTTGTCTTGAGTAACTTTACGTTGGACTGCAACTAAGCTGTAGCTATACTCTGGACCCTGCAAGAATTAGTCATCGCGGAGAATCCCTATAGGGATTCAACTTGAATTCTCCGCATTGAGACACTTAGAACCACTTAGTTATTCTTACTGCTCTACGGAGCTTCTCTCAAGCCCTCGGCCAAACCTGGAAATAAGGGGGCTACCTGCTTGTCATACTTGGCCAGATAATCGCGGAAGGAGGTCCCACCAGTGCCGTATTCGACCCCAACAAGTTCTAATTGCTGGATAGCTAACCCCAAGTGCGCACGATGGAAGCGGGTTTGCAGCTCATCGTAGCTATTCATGCATCGGAGTAGAGGCTGAACAGAGGGATGTTGTTGAAGCAGGCTGGTCACTCTTTGGGATTGAGCATCCCCCTGGACCCGTTGGAGCAAGACCTGATAATAAGCAGCAAGGCTATGGTCACGGTGATGTTCCAGCCAAGTAGTGATATCCACCCCATAGCGGTGGTCGAATTCCGTTTCTGCAACGTGGGGATGGCCCATCGCATCTTGCGTGCCACCTTTCCAGTATTTCTGCACACCACTCATAATTTCCAAATGCCGGAACTGGAACGATTGGAACCCGCTCGTTGGACCTATACTGGTCCGAAATTCAGCAAAAGCCCGCATGGTTCCCAATATAGGCATCGTGCTGACGGCTATTTCGTAAAGCCGAAGAACCCGTTGAAAGAAGTAGCAGGCTTCCTCCGTATTTCCCAAGATAGAGTCAGTCGGGTCTTGCAGGGCAGTAGAAAAAGCGGCTAAGACCCTCTCCAAGTCCATAATCATTTGATTAAAGGCAAGTTCACACATTTGATGGACTGCGATAAATAGGTCTTCATCTTTTGAAGCCGTTAATGGTTTTTTGCAGCTTAGAAGCGCTTCTAGCTTGTGGTAGGTCCAGTAATGATTCTGACTGACCTCTAAATCGGGGTCCAAGGGAGGGAGCGGTTCGGGTTTAAACATATTTGTAACTACGGGTGAAGATCCATCGCTATATTCTAAGGACCGTCCATAGAATAGCTTGCCTCTTAGATCCATGACACTCCCTTATTCTGAGTTCGACCTTTTTACCCTCAAAAACTTTCAATTGGAGTCAGGAGCCGTACTGCCAGAAGTGCATTTGGCTTACTCCATAAGGGGCACCCCTAGCCAAAAGCCCCCAATTCTGACCTGTACTTCCTTTGGTCGTGCTTATGATGATTTGGCATACTTATATGGAAAGTCTTTAGACCCGGCCCAGCGCTGGATCATTCATACAGAGCTTTTAGGCAATGGGCGGAGTAGCTCTCCCAGCAATATGCCCCCACCTTTTGCTAAGGCCAATTTTCCAGCAGTGACAATTCGAGATAATGTTGCCATCCAACATGCACTGCTTACCTTGCTGAACGTTCAGGAGATTCGGGCGGTGGTAGGGGCGAGTATGGGTGGACAGCAGGCTATTCAGTGGGCGGTCAGTTATCCATCCAGCGTGCAAAAGGCGATTGTGATTGTGGGTAGTTGCCGTACAACTTGGCATGGACAACTTTTTTTGAATTCACTATCGCGTTGCATCCATTCTGACCCAGCCTTTAATCAGGGAAATTATAGTAAACCACCCCTAGAAGGAATTGCTCGTTTAGCGGATACGTGGGCTCCCTGGGTGTTTTCGCCAGAATTCTATGCCTCAGAAGCCTATCGAAACTATGAAGATACTAAGGCTGATTCGTTGGAAGAGTTTTTGGATAAATGGCGTTTCCGCTACTTTCAGCGAGATGCCAATAATATGTTGTCTCAGTTTCAAACATGGTCAACCCACAATGTGGCAGATACCCTCGGCATAGAAGGTTGTTTGGAAAAAGCGCTGGCTCAGGTGGAGGCGGAGGTTTTATTTCTACCAAGCCGGACCGATGCCTATTTCGCGGTCTCCGATAATCGGAAAGAAGCAGATTTTATTCCTAAAGCACAGGTCGAGGTGATTGATTCTATCTCTGGACATGCCGCAGGACTGGGTCGAGATCCAAAAGATTGCCAGCAGATTAACCAGGCGATTGCTGATTTTTTGGCATCTAGAGATTGAGGCTCTATGGTGTTATGCATAGCGCAAGGTTTTGTACCACTGTGTTAGACGACGGATGATTTACATCTAAAAAATTCTAGGCTTCTGCATTATGGTCGTCGGTACTTGGCTCATCTTGGCGCTCTTTGGCATTATTTCAGGGACCTTGGCTGGGATTCTAGGCATTGGGGGAGGCAGTCTATTGGTTCCTGTATTGGTGGCTATTGGCTTTACGCCTGTACATGCGGTGGGGACCAGTAACTTGGCCATTATCATCACGGCTATTTCGGGAAGTATTCAGAACTGGCGCATGGGTTATCTCGATATTAAAAATGTCCTTTCCATTGGTCTGCCCGCTTTGCTGACGGCACAGGTTGGAGCTTATCTGGCGGAAAAAATAAGCCCTGCTCCTTTATTGGTAGCTTTTGCTTGTTTATTGCTCACCAACATTTACTTAATGGACTTACGCAAAAAACTAGTAGTAGAAGATAGTGATGCAAGAGATAGGACAGAATCCTCGCTCAAACTGATATTCCAAATGCTTACAGGAGCCTCTGCTGGACTTTTGGCTGGACTTTTTGGGGTGGGAGGAGGATTGATTATGGTTCCTCTTCAAATCCTACTTTTAGGAGAGCCAATTAAATCAGCAATTCAAACCAGCTTAGGGGTAATCGTCATTACAGCAATCTCAGCCTCTATTGCTCACAGCCTCTATGGAAATGTCTTCTGGATTGAAGGGACACTGCTAGGCATAGGTGGCCTCTTGGGAGCGCAAATAGGGACACGCTATATGCCCAAACTCTCAGACAATACGGTTCGTCTATCTTTTCGGGTTTTGCTGTTTACCTTGGCGGCATACACGTTCTGGAAAGCTTGGCAGATATATTAATTAGCTCTCTTCCTTCACCCTCAACCCGCCTGGTCTGCCTCTACTTTTATAATCCTCTTGGGCACGTTTCAGCCGTTCGGCAATGAGTTTTACATCCTCTCGTAGGGTCCTGATTCCAGACTTAGATTTTTTGTTGTCATTAACTCTAAGCATAGGCAATCGCTTCTAGAAGTCCATTCGCCTTATTAATAGTCTCCTGATATTCCATCTCGGGAACGGAATCAGCAACGATACCCGCTCCCGCTTGAACACTCAGAGCCCCTTCCTTCAACAACATCGTACGGATGGTAATCGCGGTATTGAGCTGACCGTCAAAGCTGTAGTAGCCATAGACGCCACTATACGGTCCACGCTTATGGGGTTCCAGTTCACAGATAATTTCCATGGCCCGAATTTTCGGAGCACCGCTGACGGTACCGGCAGGGAAACATGCCTGGAGCAGGTCCCACACAGATTTTTTAGGGTCTAAAAGGCCAGTCACATTCGAGGCAATGTGCATGACATGGGAATAGCGCTCAATTTTCATCATCTCGTTGGTGTGGACGGAACCCCAGGTACATACCCGCCCCAAATCATTACGGCCTAAGTCCACCAGCATCACGTGCTCTGCTGTTTCTTTGGGGTCTGCCAAGAGGTCTTTTTCTAGAGCCAAATCTTCCTCAGGGGTCGCGCCTCGTTTGCGCGTTCCAGCAATCGGCCGCAGGGTCGCTACCTGTTTATCCCCGACTTGGTCTAACTTGACCATGATTTCTGGACTAGAACCAATCATTTGGAAGGTTCCAAAGTTGAAATAGGCCATGTAGGGAGAAGGATTGACCACCCGCAAAGAACGATAGAGGGCGAAGGGATCGCCTTTATATTCGGTCGTTAACCTTTGAGAAAGGACAACCTGAAAGATATCCCCCGCTTTGATATAAGCCTTAGATTTCTCCACTGCCTGCAAGAAATCCTCTTTCGCAAAAGAGGATTGATAGACCACAGGTTCTTTGCCCCGCTTCCAATCGAGAAGCGGTGGCTCAGGATCCAGAGGAGTACTCAGACGGTCCACCAGGCTATCCACCCTGGAAGCAGCCTCGTCATAAGCTGTTTTTGGATCCGGATGTTTTTGTAAATCGGCATAGGCAATCGCCCAAATTTTGCGTTTTACCTGGTCAAAAACCAGAAGGCTATCCACCTGCATCCATTGGCCATCGGGTAAATCTTGCAGATCTATCGGATGAACCGGAACCCTTGGTTCAATCCAAGACACCAGTTCATAGCCCCAAAATCCAAATAGGCCGCCCAGACCTGGAGGTAGCGCCTCTAGATGGACAGGCTTATAGGGTTGCAGACATTGGCTGAGGACTGCAAACGGATTGCCTGTGTAGGTTTTGCTCTCTCCATCCCGGAATTGTTGAACCGTTTGTGCTCCTCGGGTCGTCAGGGTCCAGAGGGGATCACAACCCAAAAGGGAGTAACGGCCTACTTTTTCGCCGCCTTCTACCGATTCCAAGAGAAAACTATACTCGGCCTGACGACATACCCGGTACCAGGCCGATACAGGAGTTTGAAGGTCAGCCAAGAGTTCCCGGTATACCGGAATAAAGTTTCCCCGAGTCGCTAGTTGCGTAAATTCTTCAAAGGAGGGAGCAAGCATACCAATGTCTTGATGATGCAGTCATTTTAAGCCACTACTCGATTTCCACAGTTGCTAATCTTCCCATAATCGCTTACGTTCCCCTGCTGCCAGGCGTTGATGGGCATCTATTAGAAGAGTAGGAATTGGAAGATTCACGGGACAACGGGGTAAACAGTCTCCACAATCCGTACAACGATTGCCTTTCGTGCCCGCAAACCAGTGTCCTGCTTTTTCAAACATGTTGTAGCGATACTGCCCGAAATCCACCATATCTAAACCAACAGCTAAATTCCGCAGCCGTAGTACTTCCGGGATATTGATGTTTTCAGGACAGGGCAAACAGGCAAAGCATTGTTCACAAAGGTCCGGTTTGATCTCTATCAGTGCTTGCTCAATCCGTCCAAAGGCTTGCTTCTCTTCTGAGGTAAGAGACATCCCTTGGTCCGCCACCGTCATATGGGCCGTAAATTCATCAACAGCAGCAGCACCCAAGGAAAGCGTATGAATTCTAGAATCACTTAAGAGAAAACGATGATTCAGCTCAATCGGAGTAAAGGGCTGACAGAGGGTTTTCAACTTTTCAGGAGGAGCATAGAGCTGTCCTCCCTTATCCGTAGGAGAAATGATAAATACGCCCATATCTTTTTCATGGGCTCGTTGAATCGCAGCCGCATTGCGCTGATTGAAGTAGTAATAGTGCAGATTCGCGAATTCAAATAAATCAGTTTCGATCAGGTCCAAAATTAGTTCCAGCGGTCCATGGGTAGAAAAGCCCACGTGCCTGATGAGACCAGCTTTGACGGCTTCCTGAACAGCGCGCATACAGCCATCTTTTTTTGTGACTAGCTCAAAGTGCTTGGGTGTATTCAACCCGTGGAGCGCCAAGTTATCGAGATAATCTGTTTGCAGTCGGGTCAACGAACGCTCAATGAGCTGCGCCATCGAATCCCGGTCTGGCGTGGGCGTAATCTTAGTTGTCAGAGAAATGCTCTGACGATCCAGCCCCGCTTGTAAGGCGGCCCCGATATATTCTTCACTTTTGCCATAGCCCTTGGCCGTTTCCAGATGATTGATACCGAGTTCAACCGCTTTGAATACGGTTTCGACCGCATTTTCTTCACTGGCTAGAAAACGCATCGCCCCAAAGCTAAAAGCCGAGAGCCTCTGTTCGGTCTTACCAAAACGTCGATAAAGCATCCTTCTAGCTTACGCAGGTTGGGCAAGCGTATGGGAAGATTTACAGCAAAGGCAGGCAGGAGTTAAAGACTATGCGCGTATTAGTAATCGGGGGAACCCGCTTTGTGGGCGTGTATCTGACCCAAGAACTGGTGAAACAGGGGCATGAAGTCGTGCTCTTTAACCGAGGAAATAAGCCTGCCCCCGTAGAAGGCGTCAGCCAAATCCATGGAGACCGTACCGATCCTGCCCAATTGAAAGACAAGCTCTCTGGTCAACGCTTTGATGCCATTTTTGATAACAACGGTCGGGAACTGTCGGATACGCAGCCGTTGGTAGAACTGTTCAAGGGCCAGATTCAGCAATTTATCTACATGAGTTCGGCAGGCGTCTATCTAGCTACTGAACAGCCTCCGCATATGGAAGGAGATCCCGTTGATCCGAAGAGCCGCCATAAGGGTAAACACGAAACCGAACACTATCTAAATATAGAAGGGATTCCCTACACGTCTATCCGTCCGGTTTATATCTATGGCCCCCAAAACTATAACGATGTTGAAGCCTGGTTCTTTGACCGGATTGTCCGAAATCGACCGATTCCCGTACCTGGCAATGGCCAATTTTTAACGCAAATGGGCCATGTGAAAGATTTAGCAAAAGCGATGGTGGCAGCGTTAGGCAATGAAAAAGCAATTCGGCAAATTTACAACATCAGTGATATCCGGGCCGTCAGTTTTGATGGCATGGCCCATCTCTGTGGAGCTGCCGCCGGAAAATCCGTAGAACTTGTCCACTATGATGCCAAACAATTCTCTTTTGGCAAGCGCAAAGCCTTTCCCTTCCGTGAACAGCACTTCTTTGCTTCGGTAGACAAAGCCGTTCATCACTTAAATTGGTGCCCGGAATTTGACCTCTTAAGTGGTCTCAAAGACTCTTGGGAAAATGATTACATCAAGTCAGGAAGGGACCAGAAAGAGATTGACTTCTCTACGGATGATGAAATTCTTCAAAAGTAGAGGTCTCAGCGCTTTGTCATTTCCGCGCTGGTGGGAAATCAACCCGCACGGGCGCAAACCACATCAAGAGAGCTCCTACTGCCGCTCAATACACATTGTCATGGCTACCAATATCTACAAGCACAGCCTTCCTATCTTCCGTAAAGTAGAACAATACCCTCTCATCGTAATCTACGCTAAAACTCCAAAATTCTTTGAGTTTACCCGATAGTTTATGCGTTTTCAGACTTGGATCAAAAGGATCTACGGTGAACTGTTCCAATTTTTGCCAAAACCTTGCCTCTAAATCTGCATTGCCTTTGATGCGCTTCTTGAAGGCACGTTTGAATGGAGAACTAAAACTGACTTCCACGCTCACTCCTCTATCAGTTGTTTCAGTTCCTTGATGTTGGAGGAAAACTTCAGTTCACCTTTTTGCTGTTCGACCTGTGCCAACTTAAAGTTCTCATATATCTCTTCACGGCGCTCTTCGCGGAGATATTGCTTCAACAACAGTTGGATTTCATTTTTTTCGTCTGTAGAGAGATTTTTGATTACTTCGACCACATCCTTAAAAAGCATCATTTGCAAGACCTTATCGTGCTTACTCAATCAATCTAGCATGCTGCTCGTTCACCACGATTAAGAGCTATTCCAGCCAGACTCTAAACCAACCTTATCTCATCAGCACTGTCTAGCCAAATTGACCTTCCCCAGGGATATGGTCCATTTTTCCGGGTGCAGGGCACACCACCTATAACCTGTCAGATTTTCTCGCTAGAACTCTTGGGCAGTATGGTATTGAAGCTCAGCACCCTGACGAGTTCATTACCCATTTGATTGATTTGGCCCCGTCAGTTGTCTGCAAAGCTGCTAATCGACAGCAAATGAGCCTGAAAAATCCACCCCAAGGTGTTGTGGAATTACTCGCAGCAGATGAAAGGCAGGGGTTAGCGCATTATTAGTCTGTTTTGATAATGTGATTTTGTAGAACACGCTCCTTCTTAGGCAAGAAGAACGGCTGCAATAAACTTCCGGTTTATTCTTTGGGAATCCAGTTACCTTCTTTGAGGGCTTCAACGATCCAGCAGCAATCTATACCTCCTCGAGAAACAATTCGCAGACGACATTCTTCCGAAAGGCCAAAAACAAAACAATTGAGAGCGTCTGCCTCATCTTTAAAGTGCTCATGCCAGCCTTCAAAAGCTACAACAAACTCTGTCGGCAACTGCTCAATAGATACATTGAAACCATTGCTAGTCTGCGCGTAAATCGTAAGTAACGAGTCTTTCCGAAGGAAGCGAACATCTGGGTACTTTGCCAGCTTTTCCACGATACGGTCGATGGTATTCATCTTTTTTTTGCCAACGTCAGTAATCAGCCGCCAGCTTTGCTGGTCGGCTGTATTGTCTGGTTATCTGCACTGGGATCGCTGCTGTATGTGATTCTTAAGGGAACACATTCCTGTGCCACCCATTCGAGAATTCTGAGGTTGTCAGTCTCGTGGTCCGTCGATGTCAAAAGGACAAAAAATAGAACTCCTTTGTCAAGGTCAATTAGTAGTGTGTATTCCAGCCCTTTGTAGGCTTCACTGACGTTTGCACGCCGGAGTAAGGCTTTTTCGTTCTCCCGAGTGATAGTCGGGATATATTCGACGGTGGCACTTGCAGATAGCTTCCGAATATGTGAATCTTGCATTGCCGCTAATGCTTCGATGGTAGGCATAGCGTCAGACTTGTCCAGAAAGTTCCCATAGATGAAGGAGCGTTGCTCGAAGGCTTGGTCAAAGGATAGTCCAAGAGGATACAGCATGACGCTCATGTTGGGGTCATACCTAGTGTCATAACCCATCCTGGTGGGCATGAAATCGCAGCACCATGAGGACCATGGTAGACAATGCACCCGAAGCTCAGAAAGTGTTCGATGTCGCCATAGTCCAGTATTCTGAGCTCGATGTCATGGGAGTCAAACGTTGCTCGGTTCAATGCTCCTGCGGAATACCCCTTGTTTGTTATCAGGACGCCCTTACTCGCCTTAATATCTCGGAGGAAACCCAAGAAGTCCTCAACTGTTTTTACGTCTATTCGTCTATTGAAGTACTTGCACTCAACGACCACTCTGATCTCGATTCCAGCAACTGACTCTTCTATGAGAATGTCGATCTGACGGTCGAGTTTCGAAATGCATCCTTTGAGTCTTACATCGGCCTGGATCTTAGCATTCGGATAGAGATTCTTGAAATGGCTAAGAACGTACTTCTCATATTCTTTCCACTCTTTCATTTATTTCTGAATCCATTATTGACCTAACTTCTGTTTAGATTAACTTTCCTTGTCTAATCGCTCGTATTGTAGCTCAGAGGCTACAGAAGTCTATCTAACCACTTGCACAGTAACTAGAAAGACAAGCCCTACGTATACGACTACGGGGCAAAAGAATTGGGTGGATAACTGAGGACTCGTAGCTTAATATCCCTTTTCAAATAATTAAATAGAAATCCCAAAAACTTGTTCAAAGTATCTATTAGATGCATCAATGATTCTCCGCCACCTCTGCATAATGCTATGTTAGTCATCAGATACACGCTACGCTCCGGTTCAGCGCAATCTTCTGTAGAAGCTCTACGCTAAAACCAAGATGCTCTCTACTTTGCTATCTCCAAATTGGATAATAGTGTCAAAATTATCTCTTAAAATCTGAACAATCTTTGATGTTGGACTGTTGCCAATACGAAGATAGACAAACTTGGGTGGATGACCATAGAGTAAACTGCGCTGATGAAAGTCAGCATCTTTGGAAACAATCACAAAGTTATTAGCCTTTGCACAGTCCCAGATAAGTACATCATCAGTATTCGTTAGTGCCAAGGTTTTTACATGCTCAGAATTGGGATACAAATCGATAATTCTATAAATGATCCGGTCTGATAGGTTTTCATCTAACAGCAGTCTCACAGCGAGGCCACAAATAACTTTTTCTCACGGTCAGCCGCAAAAGCAAGACAGGCTTTAATGTCTTCCGAAGTGAGTTCAGAGAAGTCTTCCAGAATTTCGGCTTCTGTCATGCCACCTGCCAGATACTCTAGGATGTCGTACACCGTGATTCGCATTCCCCGAATACACGGCTTTCCACTGCGTTTTCCAGGCTCGATGGTGAAGATGTCGTGGTAATCCATAAGGCAATAGCTGTAGAGATTTTGTCTCCATCCATCATATCGGGAATTTTTATTCAACTACGGCATCTGCAGTCAGCTCTATTCGTCCTTCGCTTGCTCTAACCAACCTTCAATCTCACTCACCAACCACTCTTGTTCAAAGGGATTTAAGCCAAAGGCAAAAGGATGCTGTTTTGTAGTGCTTCTAAGCGCACAGTAGTAGACATCTCGTTCGTTGACTTTGAAATTGGACTGGATTCTTGCGCCTGTCAGGTTCTTCGTCAGGCCGTTAGCCTGATAGGTGAATAAGCCTTTGAAGCCCCAGATGATTTCATAGGCATAGCGGTCTACGTGAATTTTAGTTCGGCCTAGAAGTGGCCAGAGAGCTGAAACTAAGAGGAAAAGTCCAACTGCCCAGAAAGGCACGGAGAAGAGGGCAAAAAGGATAGAGGCCCGCGCCGTAAAACTCGACCAAACGATGATGAAAGTTAACCAAAGCCCTGCGGAAGCCAAGCCTGAGAGATCACTAAGATGGAAGGATCGATTGGGAATCTTGATATCGAGCTGTTCGGGCGTACGGTCCAACTGAACAATCGTTCCTAAGGGCTTACCAGACTGTTTAATCTTTCCTGTTTTTGCCGTTTTCACCGAAGATAAACTGTTTTTCTTTTTCAAAAAGGTAAGCGCTTCCTCTGCATCTCGAAAACGTCGGTCTAAACTTGGCTCCACCATCCTTTCTAGCCATTGTTTTAGGGGCTGACCCACCCGCACTTGGTCCTGGAACTGAATTTTTAGATCTTTCTGAGGCAAGTCTGCTGGATTCGTCCCCGTCAGCAAGAACAACAGGGTCGTACCCAATCCATAGAGGTCAGAAGCAGGGACCGTTCTTCCACCAAACTGTTCTGGCGGCATATAGCCATAGGTTCCAACCACTGTCATCGTTCGGCCAGCGGTCGCTTCCGCCTGAACGGCCCCGAAATCTACGAGATAGACCTGATTATCTTCACCCCAAATCAAATTATTCGGCTTGATATCCCGATGAATAACTGGAGGATTTTGACTATGAAGATAAACTAAAATTTCTAAAATACTTTTGGCCAATTGCTCTACTTCAGCATCATCTAAGCGCCAACCGGAACGGACCTTCTCCGCCAATGAAATACCGGGAATATAGTCCTGTACGAGACAAAAATAATTCCCTTCGACTCCGCTCAGGGAAATCCCTTCTGGAGGCCCCTGAACCCCGTTGAACGGCTGCGCTCCCTGAGACCCTTCTGAAGGTCCCTGAACCCCGAGTGGAGTCTGTTCCCTGAGCGGAGTCGAAGGGAACCAAAAAGAATCTTGATAGCGGGGAATACGAGGATGGGAGAGACTTTTTAAAGTTTGGGCTTCTCGTTCAAACAGCTTCAGGTCTTGCCATTCCATGCCCTGGCCGAAATACAGGGCTTTCACCGTAACTTCTATACCCGTAGTCAGGTCTTCCGTGAGCCAAGTCTGTTTGCCGCCATTGGCCCCGAGTCGTTTTTTTAGTTGATAACGGTCTTGCAGCCGAGTGGCATCATGAAGAGGCACAATTTGCACTCCTTTCATTCCTATCCTAATGGAGTGTGCCCAAACCTGACCATAACGGATCTCTGAATAAACATGTCTCTACGTATCTACGGCAACCGCGTCTTAAAAACCTTACAAGGCCAGGCTACCCGTCCTACCCCCAGTCGGGTTCGAGAAGCCGTATTCAATATTTTGCAAGGCCAGATAGAAGACTGTCGCTGGCTAGACCTGTGCAGTGGCATGGGGACTATGGGGGCAGAAGCTTTGGCCCGTGGTGCCGCTTTCGCTCTGGGCATCGAACGGGAACGGGATGCTGTACAGGTGATTGAAGAAAACTGGCTATCTTTTGGGCCAGAGCGGTCTTTAGTGATCCGGTCTAAGCTGCCGGATGCACTCACCGCAGTGCAGCGCAAGCAGGAACCTTTTGACATTATTTACTTTGACCCACCCTATCAAAGTGACCTCTACGAACTGGTCATTCCTAAAATTGACTTCTTAAATCTTCTGCTACCTCAAGGAATCCTTCTGTGTGAGCATCATCGAAACCGCGTTTTACCCAAGCTGTGGGGGCGTTTAACCTGTGTAGACCGAAGGACCTATGGAGAAACTAGTATCAGCTTCTACCAGGGTAATATATAGGAGCATCTGAACTAATTACCCTATACCCTATGGTGTCTTCTCCTTCTGAGTACGAAACCCTTCAGAACCAACTACAAGAACGTCAGCAGTTGATCCAACAGTTGGCACAGGAACTGGTGGAAGCGAATATCAAAATTCGAACCCTGGAAACGGCGCCACCACAGCTTGGCCAAGGGGGGGGCAGTGGCTCTGACTATGAAGAGATGCTCAACCAACAAGTGCATCTGTTGAACGAAGAAAATAGAACACTTAGGCAGCAAATAGGCATTCTAGAACAACGGATTACAGAGGTTCGCAAAGAGCGAGGCGAACTGGAAAACAGTCACAGCACCCTTTTGTCCAAGATGAATCAGTTGCGAGATGAGAACCGTCGCTTGGAACAATACGTTCAAGACTTACCAGAACTCTATCGCAGGAAATTTAAAGAGCGGATGGAAGTATTGGAAACTCGGCTAATCGAGATGCAATCCGAAAACGGCAGGCTGAGCCTTGCCATCCTAGAAATGGCGACCCCGCTACCGGAAGATGAAAATATGCAAATAACAACCTATCTTCCGCTTTCAGACGACGATATTACTTCCTTTCCAGGATTGCCAGAACCGCAGTGACGCTAAGCCAACTCTACTGCAGTCAGCAGCCTATCAGATGAACTTGATTTTCTGACTGGCATAAGCACACATCTTCAGGAGGATAAGCCCTTCTCTAAAGTGGGCAATATTGGAACTACCGTATTCTCGTTCCTGATAGCGGACTGGAACATCTAAGATTTTTAAATTGAGCTTAGCTGCACCAAATAGGAGATCGAAGTCACCAAAAGGATCAAAATCTCCAAAGTAGCTACGACCTTCTACAATCCGTTCGTAGTCTCTTCGCCAAAGTACCTTCGTACCGCACAGCGTATCTTTAAATGGTTGGTCTAAGAGATAGCTGAAAACCAAGCCAAAAAACTTATTGGCTACCGTATTTAGCCAGGGCATCGCTTCATAGGAACGGGGATAAACCAGACGAGAACCATTCGCAAATTCACATCGTCCTGTAGCTAAAGCCTCATAGAACTTAGGCAGGTCTTCAGGCGGAGCCGTCAAATCAGCATCCAGAATCATCAGGATATCGCCTTTAGCATGGGCAAATCCCTTACGGACAGCATCAGCTTTGCCCTTTCCTGATTGCTTAAAGCAGGAAATATCCCAACGGTCCTTATACACTTCAGCCACTCGCTGAATTTCATCCCACGTATTGTCGGTAGAATTTCCTTCGACAAAGATTACTTCCGTTTTAGAACCCATCGCGGGCATTCTTTTAAGCGCATTTTCAATATTGCCCTCTTCGTTGCGCGCAGGAATCACTACAGACACAGAATAACTATGGTCTACTAAGGTTTCCGGCTGGAAATTGGCGGGTCGGGCAATCACATAGCTGGTCAAACCCAACTGGTCAAAAGGAGCAATCCGGCCTAAGTAGCGGTTCACCGCAGTCGCTAACAAGGGAATCTTTTTGGGAGCAATAAAGCGAGACCCCTGACGAATCACCTCAAAACCAGTAAGGGATAGCAGATTTTTCAAATCTTCCTGAGAGAGCCAGTTCTGCGCTGGTTGGGGCATCCGTTGTCCTATGCTTTCGGCCCAGTCCAGCAGAGGCTGCCATAGATAGCTGTAGTGGGTGATGATGATCCGAGTTTGAGGAGCACAGACCCGATGCAGTTGTTTAAAAGTCTGTTGGACATCCGCTAGATAGCCAACGGTCCCAGCCAACACCACATAGTCGAAAGGCTCATCTATTTCTAGAGAGGCCGCATCCATCACTTCAAAATGCAAGTTGGGATATTTAGTCCGGGCTTGAGCGATTAACGCCGGGCTTAAGTCAATGCCCAGACCATAGCTAGGTTTGAGCGTATTTAGCAGTTGGCCATTGCCGCAACCAATCTCTAGAACTCGGCTTCCTTTAGGAATAACAAACCGACATAGACTTTCTATATCGTCGTAGTAATAACGATTGCGCTCAAGCCACTGGTCCCGTTCTGGAGCAATCTGGTCAAAATGTTCCTGGATTCGGTCTCGATGGGATTGATAAAAAGATTGCTGCTCTTTAAGCCGTAGGTCATCCAGCAAATTGACAAACCTCAAAATGGAAGCACGAAACTCACTATGGCAGAAGAAAACTCACTCTAGGATATCATCAAGCTCGACTAGGATGAATCAAGGGGTTAACCGAACAAACATCATGAAAATGATTTCAACTAAAAATTGGCTGTATTTGGGCGGAGTGTTCTTCGTATCAGCCGTGCTTTCTGCGGTCGTTAAGTATGCGCTGCCCCTATTTATCACAACACCTAGTAAGCCCTTCCTATGGTTCGCTATCCTTTTTCCCGCTGCTGCAATGACGCTGATATTGCTGAATTCAAAGGATTCCCCTACTTAGGAATGCTATCCTCTCTTGTATTTGAGCCCCTATATTCTTCTGAACCTTTATCAATTTTCTTTAAAGGTTCAGCACCCCGATAAGGTTTACCTATATAGAAGACGGCAATCCCCGCTGCATGACCTAGACGATCGGTACGGAATGCTTTATCCGCATAGTAGCGGTCTATTTCTGCACACATCTTTTCAGAAGTCATATTGTTGGAACCAACACTGATATTGAAACTGGAAGCGGCAGATTTTTTATAGGCAACGATAGAAGATTGACAGAATTTGAGCTTGTCCGGTTTCGTAGCGGTCAGCCATCGCTCGCCCGTGTCATCTCCCTTGAGGACATTGCTAGCAGTCTTATCAATAGCGGGGGAACTCGCTGCTTTGGCGGCCTCTGTCGTTTGCGTGGTAGCAGGTTTACTACCGCAAGCACCCAACAGCACGACTAGACTCAGCAGGATCCAAGGTTTCATAAGGAGTGTTTACTCTAAAGATTTACGAAGGCTGAAATCAATTGTAGTCGGGATCATCCCTGGGGAAGCGACATTGACAAGCCCAGAGCGGAGTGCTACGTTGTTCCACAGAGTGAAATCTATCTAGAGCTGACGGTAGTGATGCTTTGCGTATCACTTGGGAACAGGCCCAAAACCGTCCGGCAACTGGCCTCAAGGTAGGTGCAGTGCCAACTCCTGCGGTAAAGCCGAAAGATAGATTGTCTAGTTTGACGAGTGTTAGGAAGGGTTTCTCTATGTAGAGAGGCTTAGTTCCAATACACAAGGCCCATAAACCTGTGCGTCCCGGCACCTTCTCCCTTTTTGGAGGTGCGCTGTTCGATACCCATTCTTAGCCAGGAGCACGCTCTATGTCTCGTAGCTATCTTTTCTCTTCTGAATCGGTCACTGAAGGCCATCCAGATAAGATTTGTGACCAAATTTCCGATACGATTCTTGACGCACATTTAGCGCAGGATCCGACGGCGCGGGTTGCCGCTGAGGTTGTTGTAAATACAGGTTTAGTCCTGATTACAGGCGAAATCAGCAGTAAGGCTAAAGTGGAATATGCCAAACTAATCCGTAAGAAAATTGCTGAGATTGGTTATACCCACGCGGAAAATGGCTTCAGTGCCGATAGCGCCTCTATTTTAATTGCGCTGGACGAACAATCTTGTGACATTGCCCAAGGCGTCGATGCCTCTCTCGAGAATCGCGGGGACTCTGAAGCAGAATTCGACAGAGTCGGTGCCGGAGACCAGGGCATTATGTTCGGTTACGCCTGTGATGAAACGCCAGAATTAATGCCGATGCCGATTTGCTTGGCCCACCGCTTAGCCCGTCAACTGGCTAAAGTGCGCAAGGATGGGACTTTGCCCTATCTCAGACCAGATGGCAAAACCCAAGTGACGGTAGAGTACAAGGACAATAAACCAGTAGCGATTCACACGATCTTGATTTCTACGCAACACGCTGCTGAAGTGGACGGACTCACAGATGAAGCCGAAGTGCGGTCAAAAATTGCGCAAGACCTTTATAGCTATGTAGTAGAACCTGCTTTCGAAGGACTCGCCATCAAGCCCGATAGCGAAACTCGTTATTTAGTCAATCCAACGGGGCGCTTTGTTGTAGGCGGACCGCAGGGAGATGCGGGACTGACTGGACGCAAAATCATCGTCGATACCTATGGTGGCTATGCCCGTCATGGGGGCGGGGCCTTTTCGGGTAAGGATCCGACCAAAGTAGACCGTTCTGCAGCTTATGCCGCTCGCCACATTGCCAAGAATATCGTAGCCAGTGGTTTGGCTACGCGCTGTGAAGTACAGGTGGCCTATGCGATTGGGGTCGCACGTCCAGTCTCTATCCTGGTGGAGACCTTTGGGACCGGGAAGGTAGCCGAGGAAACGATTGAGCAATTGGTCAAGGAAAACTTTGACCTACGCCCTGCCGCTATCATCCACAATTTCAATTTCCTCAACTTGCCTAAAGAGCGCGGCGGTAGATTCTTCCAAGATGTAGCGGCCTACGGTCACTTTGGCCGTACGGATTTGGATCTGCCTTGGGAAAAGACCGATAAGGCCGAACTTCTGAAGGCTAGAGCTGCAGCCATAATTCCTGCCATTGCGGTAGCTGCAGCAGAGTAGCGACTTTTTAGCCCTGTGCCTTAAAACAGCACGGGGCTAATCTTCGCGCTATCCTGTCTTAAGTAGACTTCAGGACAGATGTATGCTCGGACAAACTGAGAAAGGGACGATATCCGTCCATACCGAAAATATCTTTCCGATCATCAAGCGGTGGCTTTACTCAGATAAGGATATTTTTCTCCGTGAACTGATTTCCAACGCAGCCGATGCGATCAGTAAGCTCAGAATGCTGGGCTATTCAGGAGAGTTTGCAGGCAGCTCCGATGAAGGGGTTATCCAGGTCACCCTAGATAAAGAAGCCCGGACCTTGACCATTGAAGATAATGGCATTGGCATGAATGCTGATGAGGTGAAGAAATACATCACCCAGATTGCTTTTTCCAGCGCCGAAGAGTTTATCGAGCAGTACAAGAGTTCAGAAGATGTAAACCAGCAAATCATCGGTCACTTTGGTTTGGGTTTTTATTCCTCTTTCATGGTGTCGGAACGGGTCGAGATAGAAACGCTTTCTTACCGTCCAGAGAGTGAGGCCGTACTTTGGCAATGTGACGGGACGACCAACTTTGAGATTGGCCCTTCGACCAGAACAAAACGAGGGACAGCAGTCAGACTCTTCATTGATAAAGAGAGTGAAGAATTTCTTGAAGAAGCGAAAATCAAAGAGCTTATTCGCAGCTACTGTGATTTCCTACCCATCCAGATTATGTTCAATGGGGAACAGGCCAATCGCCAGAAACCCCTATGGGTAATCTCACCCAGCTCCCTTACTGATGAGGACTACTTAGAATTCTATCGCTACCTTTACCCTATGAATAAGGAGCCGCTGTTTTGGGTCCATCTCAATACGGATTATCCTTTTACCCTGCAGGGCATTCTCTATTTTCCTCGCCTGCGGCCGGATTTAGACTTTACAAAAGGGCAAATAAAACTCTTCTGCAATCAAGTTTTTGTTACTAATAACTGTGAGGAAATCATTCCTCAATTTCTGACACCGCTCCAAGGGGCGGTCGATAGTCCTGATATTCCATTGAATGTCTCACGGAGCTTCCTGCAAGCAGACCGGACCGTACGCCGCATATCTGACTATGTTGCTAAGAAGGTAGCCGACCGACTGAAAGAACTTTTTCAGCAAGAGAGAGAAAAGTATCAACAATACTGGAAAGATATTCATCTGTTCGTGAAATATGGCGTCATGAACAATGACAAGTTCTATGAGCAGGTCAAGGATATTATCATTTTCCAATCAACAGCTTCCGAGGAATATACAACTCTTGCTGAATACCTAGAACGCAATAAAGAGCTGCTTACAGATAGTCCTCAGAAAGAGAAAAAGGTTTACTATGCCTCAGATACCAGCGCGCAGGCTAACTACTTAGAACTGCTAAAAGCCCAAGGCGTTGAAGCCCTAGTCCTCGACTCGTTCATCGATTCTCACTTTGTGAATTTCCTAGAGCAGCACAATCCAGAAGCACGTTTTGCCCGTGTGGACTCAGAGATTCATGAACAAACGTTGGAGCAAGATAAGGCCAACGAGTTAGTAGATGCCAAGACGAACAAGACCCGTACGGAGCAGTTGGTTGATTTGTTTAAAGCCAAACTCCATTTGCCCAAGCTCAATGTTCGAGCCGAAGCTCTAAAAACACAGACGATTCCAGCCGTTTTGCTCCTGCCTGAGTCTCTACGTCGCTTCAAAGAGATGACTGCCTTGATGCAACAGAAACAGATGGAATTTCTAGAGGACCACACGCTGGTTTTGAATACCAATCATCCATTGATTCAGAATATCCCTCAACTAGAAGATGAAGGTCTTTCTGAACTCGTTTGTCGCCATGTCTATGACTTGGCCTTACTTTCTCAGAAAAACTTCGATGCGGAGACGATGGGCCAGTTTATCCAACGCTCTAATGAAGTGCTGACCCGTCTTTCCGGTCGGGCAGTAGGGGCGGAGATCCCCCCAACTCCTTGACCCCTCAGTCTTACACCCCTTGTATGTTGAGAGTGAGCGGTAAACCGATAACCCCTTGATACTGGATATCGTGGCTGAGCCTAGGTTGCCGCTTACTCGCTCTTGAACCCGAACAGTCGCTTGGGGCCATGACCCCGTATGAGCAAGGGCGGGTC
>JBBRSB010000041.1:0-28698 GCA_038245785.1 Gloeobacterales cyanobacterium
CAAGAAGCAAAGGCAGTGCGGGAAGTAACTGCGGAATCAAAACCTCCGGTTGGGCGCATAGCTATGCCATTCGCCAATCCGGAGGTAAATACGAAAATCAGAGAAGTTGGAAAAGAAAATTTGGAAGACCCAGATCGGGCGCTGGGTAATACGGGGAATAAAAGTGGAAATGCTATAAATCAGATCATTGTATTATACGATGACCGGACATTTATTTCCTATTCACCTGGGAATTAGAATCTTTCCAGTTTTGAGAAGAAAAAGTCACACTCAATCTGCGCATTCTCATCACTATCCGAGCCATGAACAGCATTACACTGAATGCTGGCTCCATATAACTTACGCACAGTTCCTTCTGAAGCGTCAGCCGGGTTTGTTGCTCCGATTACTTTACGGAAATCTTCCACAGCATTTGCTTTCTCAAGAATAGCGGCTACAATAGGTCCTGAGGACATGAAGGACACCAGATCATTATAAAAAGGGCGCTCTTTATGTACCAGGTAAAATGATTTTGCCTGATCCTGCGTTAAATGCAGGTATTTAAGTGCCTTTATGCGGTATCCGTTTTTACCAAATAAAGCTAAAATATTGCCAATATTGCCGTCTTTTACGGCATCTGGCTTGATCATTGTAAAAGTTAAATTGTTAACCATTGTAGCTTATTGAAGTTGTTTAAACCAGGATTTCTTGGAGGGGATAACTTTGAATAAAGTTGGTACCTTTGAAACCGCAAAACTATATAAATTATTTGAACTTAAGAACGTCCCGCATTGGATTCTGAACAATTTAAAATTTTGAGAAAGCAACTTGCTGCCTCTTCAAACATTGTTATTACTACACATCACAATCCCGACGGAGATGCTGTAGGTGCATCTCTGGCATTATATCTTTTGCTTAGCCGCTTAGGATACAAGGTAGCTGTGATCCTCCCAAATGATTACCCTTCCTTTCTAAAATGGTTACCTGGCAGCAAGGATGCAATCTTATATGAAAACAGTGTATCTGTGTGCGACCGTCTTATCAGTGAGGCTGATATTATTTTCAGTCTTGATTACAACACATTGAGCAGGGTAAAACTTTTTACGGACAAGTTAGCAGCGTCAGAAGCCACAAAAATATTGATCGACCATCATGTTGATCCTTCTGATGAATTTGACTTTGTGCTTTCACGTACCAACATTTCCTCCACCTGCGAACTGCTTTATGAGTTTATTGAGGGTATTGGTTACGTTAACCAGATAGACAGGGATATTGCTGAATGCCTCTATGTGGGCATCATGACAGATACCGGATCATTCAGTTATGCCAGCAACAATAGCCAGACCTATGAAATTGCGGCAAGTCTTATAAGGAAAGGTATAGACGCCGAGCAAATCCACAGGGCTGTATATGATACTTATTCCGAAAACAGAATGCGTTTATTGGGATTTTGTCTTTCCGACCGTTTAATCGTTAACCTTAAATTTAAGACTGCCTATATTTGGCTTACCCTGGATGATCTGGCGCGTTTTAACCACCAGGTAGGTGATACGGAAGGCGTTGTCAATTATGCGCTCTCCATAGAGGGCGTAACTCTTGCTGCGCTGTTTACAGAGGGGAACGGCCGGGTCAGGATATCCTTTCGGTCAAAGGGAGAATTTTCCGTAAACGAATTTGCCCGCAAGCACTATAACGGGGGAGGGCATAGGAATGCTTCCGGAGGCGACTCGTTTCTTGGAATGGCAGAAACCCTGAAAAAATTTGATGAATTACTCCCTGTTTATTTTGGCTGATCAGCCTAACGTCTCAATCAATCATGACAGACCGCCTCTCTATATATAGGTATCTCTACATTTACATCCTTTCTGTAATGATAGGATGGGCCATGTTTTCCGGATGCCGTCAGGCAGCTGCACCTGAACAGAAACAGCAAAGTATTTCATTCATGGACGATAAGCGCATCAATGCCAACAGGCAAGCCATTCAGCTAGAGGATCAGCAAATAAGACAATATATTGCCAGTATGGGTTGGCAGATGAAGGAAACAGGCACCGGCCTCAGATATATCATTCTTGAAAAAGGGAAAGGTCCCTTGGCCAGAATTGGTAAACAGGCCCGCATTGATTATGAGATACGGCTAATTTCAGGTGAATTATGCTATTCATCTCAAAAGACTGGTCCTAAGGAATTCAAGATTGGCAGCGGGGGAGTGGAAAGCGGGCTGGAAGAGGGAATTTTGCTTTTACATAAAGGTGACAGAGCAAAATTTATACTACCTTCGCACCTCGCTTTCGGGCTGGTAGGCGATCAGGATAAAATTCCCGGTAGAAGCCCGATCATATATGATGTATATTTGCTCGACCTTAATTAAATTATTATTAAACCAAACGTAATTTTAATCATGAAAAAAAGGATTCTGATTTCATTATCGGTGATTGTAGCGCTTTCTTTCGCTTTTATTGCCTGTAATTCAAAGTATTCCGGATTTAGCAAAACAGATTCGGGCATTTATTATAATTTTCATAAAGAAAATAAAGATTCACTCAAGGCCGTTGAAGGAAATCTGATGACCCTCAAAATCAGGTGGTATGTAAAAGTGGACAAAAAAGATTCTGTACTTTATGATAGTAAAACTAACCCGGCTCCATTCGTAGTGCCTTTGGGTAAACCTACATACAAAGGCGATCTTTACGAAGCGCTTGCGATGTTGCATAAAGGAGACAGTGTGACTTTTATCCTGAAAGCAGATTCCTTTTTTCTGAAAACAGCTCATTATCCCCAGTTGCCGAAAATGATTGACAGCACAACGATGTTGTATTTCGACATCAAGGTTGTGAATATTCAGACAACCGAGCAAAAAGAAAAAGAACGCGTTGCCCTTGCTACCAAGTTGAAAGAGGCAGAGCCTGCAATACTGAGCAAGTATATTGCAGCCAATAAAATTTCGGCTCAACCTTTAGCTTCTGGTTTGTATTTTATGGAGAGCAAAGTAGGTACGGGTAACAAGCCTAAAACAGGGGATATGGTAAAAATCAATTTTACCGTGTCGCTGCTTGATGGCAAAGAACTCTTTTCAACCTTAAAGAATGGTGGTCCTATGCCTGTTGAATATGGTAAACCATTCGAAAATAAAGGATTTGAAGAAGCTATTGGCCTGATGAAAAAAGGCGGAACAGCTAAATTGATTGTGCCTTCGGTTCTCGCTTTTGGTGAGCAGGGCAGAGGTCAGATGGTAGCCCCTTATACCACCCTTTTATATGACGTGGAACTTGTAGGTATCCAATCAAAAGCAGCTTACGAAAAAGAAAAAGCAGCAGCCCAGAAGATCCAGGAACAGGCAGCTGCAAATGCAAAAACAGACGAGCCCGTTTTACTTCAGAAATATCTGAAGGACAACAAAATTTCTGCAAAACCAACGGCCAGCGGATTGTATTTTATTGATCTGAAAAAAGGAAACGGCGCAAAAGCAGCTAAAGGAAAAAGTGTTTCAGTGCATTACACCGGCCGACTGCTTAATGGAAATGTTTTCGATAGCTCAGTAGGAAAGAAGCCTTTCGATTTTGTCCTGGGACAAGGACAGGTCATTCCGGGTTGGGATGAAGGTGTTGCCATGATGAGCGTTGGCGGAAAAGCAAAACTGATCATACCCTCCAGTCTTGCTTATGGAGCCCAGGCCATGGGAGATAAACTTCCCGCATATTCGACTTTGGTTTTTGAAGTGGAACTGTTAGGGGTTAAATAAAATAATCCTTCTGATAAAAATAACGTCGCCTCAACCGGGCGACGTTTTTTTTTGCCACTGAATTAACCTCGCCAAACGCCTCAAACCCTTCCAGCAAGTCAAACCCGTCAAAACTTCTCCACCCTGATGGATCATAAAATATAATGAACCCCGCTTGGGTAAAATAATTAATTAAGGCATTATAGCGTGCTGTATATCAATAGTATGGAGTGTTCTCTTATTTTGAATGACCCTAAATAGCGGAAACTGATGTTGGTAAGACAGGACTTGCGTTTTTGAAATAGCTCATTTTGTATATTTACGCTAATGTATCTACCTATGTAGGTATTCGGAATTCGTAAAAACGCAGAAAATTTAATTAGAAAAACACACCCACCAATGAAAACTCCTAAGTCATATTACAATTGGCTAAGCATTACCGGTTTTATTATGGTTGTCAACAGCCTTATCCTTATCCTTATTTTATTTATATTTTCTTTGATTTCAGCACAAAGTAACATTTACCTTGGGTTATATATTTATATTATCTTGCCGGTATTCCTTGTTTTAGGGCTCATTCTTATTCCTGTTGGGATTTTATTCAGGATTAAAAAAAAGGTAGGGGAAGAGGACATCATCGTCGGATGGCCGGTTTTTGATATGAACCTGAAGAAACACCGTTCCTCCTTGATCAAAATTTCGACCATTACATTCATTTTGCTTGTTGCTTCAGCCATGGGAAGTTACAGTGCATATAAATATACCGAAACTGTTGAATTTTGCGGTAAATTATGTCACAAGGTCATGGAACCCGAATATACAACATACCTGAATTCATCACATGCACGCGTTGCCTGTGTTGAGTGTCATGTGGGAGAAGGAGCTGGATGGTATGTGAAATCAAAAATGTCTGGATTGTACCAGGTGTACTCGGTATTGTTTCATAAATACCCACGTCCGATTGCCACTCCTATCCATAGCCTTAGGCCTGCCCGCGAAACCTGCGAGAGATGCCACTGGCCCCAGAAGTTCTATGCGAGGAAATTGGTAAGCCTGCGTTCCTATCTTTCCGATTCCACAAACACAGAATGGAATATTTCAATGTTATTGAAGATAGGGCCTGAACATAGTGCCATGGGGCTTTCAGAAGGCATACACTGGCATATCAATAAAGACTTCAAAATCGAATATGCTTCAAACAGCAAGGATAGGGAATCTATTCCATGGGTCAGGCTCACCAACCTCAAAACAGGAGAAGTGAAAGTATTTAACGATGAAGAAAACAAGCTGGATAAAAAGGCATTGGATACTTTGGAGAAAAGGCAAATGGATTGTATGGATTGTCATAACCGTCCGTCACATAATTACAGATCAGCACCTAACTATGTTGATAATGCTATGATCTCGGGACTGATTCCAAAGAATTTACCTTTTATCAAAAAAGCAGCGATGGAGGCATTGAAAGTTCCTTTCACTGATAAGGACACTGCCCTGTTAACCATAAACAGCCTTATTACCTCCTATTATAAAAACGATCACCAGGCGGTTTATGCCGGCAATGTTATGCGTGTGCGCAAAGCTATTACAGCTGTTCAGGGAGAATACCAGAAGAATGCTTTTCCCTATATGCGTGCTGACGCCTCACGTTACCTTAACCATATCGGGCATATTGAGTCAGACGGATGTTTCCGTTGCCATTCCGACAGGCATAAAACTGACAAAGGAGAAACAATTTCGCGTAATTGTGACCTTTGCCATACCATTGTGGCACAGGGGGCAACAGGTGCAATCAAATCAGGAGATATAAACGGAGCCATGGAATTTGTTCATCCTGTTGATGTTAAAGGAAAGTGGAAAACTGCTTTCTGCAGCGAATGTCACAAAGCGCTTTATGAATAAACTATTTTTCATTAACAGATGAAAGCACTTTTAACTGGTAGTACAGGTTATATTGGCAAACGACTTTTCCCGGTACTATCCGACAGGGGTGATGAGATCAATTGTTTCGTCAGGAACTTGAGCCGGCTTACATTACCGGAACATAGTACATCAGTAGTGCGGAAGTTTGAGGTTGATCTGCTCCTGCCAATACCTGCTGAGCTTCAAAATCTTGACATCGACGTAGCCTTTTACCTTGTTCATTCCATGTCGGCTTCCATCAACGATTTTATGGAAGAAGAAGCATTGTCGGCAAAGCATTTTGCTGATTTTATTGGCAGGACCAATTGCAAACAAATCATTTATCTGAGCGGAATCTCAAATTCCCCGAAACTCTCCAAACACCTTAAATCGCGCAGGAATGTTGAGGAAATACTCAAGATTTCCGGAAAGCCGCTTACCGTCCTGCGAGCTGGTATTATTGTTGGAAGTGGAAGCGCTTCCTTCGAAATTATCCGCGACCTGATGGAAAAATTACCTGTTATGATTGCCCCGCTGTGGGTCCGGACCTTGTGCCAGCCGCTGGCTATCAGAGATGTGTTACGTTATTTTACAGGCTGTATGCTTAACCCTGAGACATATCATCAGACTTTTGATGTGGGCGGTGCCGAAATCCTGTCTTATAAAGAAATGCTTTTGCAATATGCTGAAGTCAGGGGCCTGCGGAGATATATGTGGGTCGTTCCGTTGATTAATCCACGCATCTCATCGTATTGGCTCTACTTTGTAACCTCCACTTCTTATAACCTTGCCGTAAACCTGGTGAATAGCATGAAAGTGGAAGTTGTGTGCAAAGATAACCGCTTACAAAAAATGCTAAAAATCGATCCGCTTACCTATAAGGAAGCTGTCACGCTGGCCCTGGCCCGTATCAACCTCGATACGGTTGCTTCCAGCTGGACAGATGCAGTTTCGCTAAAGAAAAAACATGGACAACTCTTTGATTTCCTGGATGTGCCAACATTCGGGATTCTGCGCGACAGGCGAATCATGAAAATTGAAGGTGACCCGATAGAAGTATTGAACCGTATTTTTTCCATAGGAGGCGAAACCGGATGGTACTATGCTGACTGGATATGGAAAGTGAGAGGATTCCTGGACAGGATGGCAGGAGGTGTGGGATTAAGAAGAGGAAGACGAAATGCAACAGAACTCAATCCTGGCGATGCGCTCGATTTCTGGCGCGTACTCATTGCCGGCCGGACAAAAATGAGATTGTTGCTGTTTGCTGAAATGAAAGTCCCAGGAGAGGCCTGGCTTGATTTCAGTATTAAAAATGAAGGTGGGGTATATTATTTATATCAGACGGCTACCTTTATGCCTAAAGGGTTGAGCGGAAGGCTTTATTGGTTCCTGCTATTGCCTATACACATCGTCATGTTCAAAGGTCTGATAAAACATATTGTCAAACATTAAATGAATAGCTGTTAACTTACACAAGCCTTGGCGTTTGTTTGTTTTATGAATACTTAATTTAAGATATGGAGCCTCTGGAAATCACTACAAAATTCGACCTTAATCATACGCTTATCATCTTATCTGCAGCCTTATTTGTAATACTGATGTTGATTTTTATCTTTAATTCCTTTTCATTTTTCTTTGATTATATGCAAGCCAAGGGTTGCATTACCATTGCGCTGGTGGCGCTGGTGGGAATGCCTGCGATCATTATTATCTGTCTGGCAACCGGTTATACCTATACCTCAACGTTGCTCATCATTTTTGCCGTCATAGGAGTTATCACAGGCTATATTGCCCGCGATTCTGAAGGGGATGTAGGTAAATTCGGCAATTTCATCATGATCGTATCCTCAATTACGCTCATCATTGCACTTTTCCTGACTAAAGTCATCCTGTAGATATGAAAACAACAAAAGCCATCCTGCTGAGTATGGCTTTGTTTTTGTTAAGCTAATTGGGTTTTTACTTCGGTTTCTTTGCGGGTATATTTTTATCCGTAGTGAAACCAAAAAGTGGATACAACAGGCAATAACTTACCAGGCTGATAAGTACAAAAATTGTATAAATTTGCCACTCGTTTAGTTACAAAAATCTCCCATGGGTATTATCACCATCCTGCTCATCGCTTTTGGACTCTCCTTCGATACATTTGCTGTGTCTGTCTCCAGCGGGATTGTTCTCCGAAAAATCAGTTTTTATAGTGCCACTAAATTTGCATTTGTATTGGCTTTTTTTCAGGGCTTGATGCCAATGATAGGTTGGCTTATTGGGTCAGGAATGAAACAATACATGATGGCATACGACCATTGGATCGCCTTTCTGCTGCTGACTATACTGGGGATAAAAATGATCTACGAAAGCTTTCTTAATGATGAGCATCGTCTCACCCTTAATCCTTTGCGTTTTACTGTAATGGTCAGCATGGCTATTGCAACCAGCATTGATGCCCTGGTAGTAGGCCTGAGTTTCGCTTTCTTTGAAGTAAATATTTATATCACTGTATTCCTCATCGGATCTGTCACTTTTATTGTTTCAATGCTGGGCATTCTTTTTGGTAAAAAGGCCGGCGCGCGCCTCGGGAAAAGGATGGAAATAGTGGGTGGTTTAATACTGATCGCTATTGGCCTTAAAATATTAATCGAGCATCAGTTTTTTTCCTGAGTGGAGGATGGACTTCTTTCATTTTGTCGGGCATTCGCCGCAACCGCAGGTGAGCGCATTCTGTTTTGCTTTTTCGAATGCTTCGCGACCTTCGCTGAATGCAAACCATGCTATACCCGCCGATCCTGCAAGATCAATATAACTGATATGCAACCACGCGTAGAGCAGGCTTGAGAAAAGTAATATTACCGAAAGATAGAGGCATGTGCGGGTGCATTGCGCATCTGAAATGATGGCTTCGGAACCCAATATCCGGCCTGCTTTTAGTTTATACTGCATCAGAAAATACATGGTGCAGATTGAAATACCGGCTATGATGATACCGGCCAGGGTTGTTTTAGGCGCGGTATGATTGATAAGCGAAAAAATTATTCCAACCAGCAATCCTATGGTCAATAAATAAAATCCGGTTCCTGTAATCCGGAGTGCCTGGCGTTCGAATTTATCATGTGATGCCACTGTCGTTTTGCGCATGCGGTATATCATGTGTGCAACACCGATGCCCGAGATAACTTCCACAAAACTATCGATGCCAAAGCCTAAAAGAGCAAGCGTATCGTCATTCGCACCTAAAAACACGGAAACCAGGCCTTCGATAATGTTATAAAATATGGTAACAAAGCTAAGCGCAAATGCAATCATGAGCCAATCGTGGGGGCTTTTCCATTTATGCGTATCCATGAGTTATTATTTATTTTTTATGTGTCACATGGAATAGCCTTAAGCTCATTTTCCATTCGTGTGAAAACAATGCTCATGACTATTTCATGTTTTTATTTTTTTAATTCAGGAGTTGACCGGGGAAGCATTCGCGGTCATTGGAGGGGTGAACGTTTGAAAGACTTAAATGTTGGAGAGCAGTTTATAGAAATCCGTTGCCAGTTGTGCGAGAATATTAAACAAAACAAGAAGTCAGCAGTTCATGAATATTATTTATGCAGCAAGCGAAAATGCCGGCGCCATGCCTGCCTTTTCCAATAGTGTTTTTGCCAGTACTTTCCCCATTTGAGATTGGTCCAAATCCTTTCATGCACATAATATATGGCCAGTTTGGTCACAAAATCGATGACGCCGATAATAGTGGCATCGCCTACACTTTCGTTGAATGTCCGGTTTGTGTAATTGCGGAAGAGGATAAAAAAGATGACGAACATTGCGCCCGAGGCAAGGACGCGATAGGTGAGGGCTTTGGTAAGGCTGCGCCAGGGTGTATCCTTCAGATTATTGATATCCGCTGCGGCAGTGCGACCTGGAGCCGATGATTTTGCAGGAATATACCCATGTCGGGTTTCTGGTCGGTAGTGCATCAGTCAATATTTCTTGAGAATGAGAACTTTTGAGATGAGAAAGATAGCTATTTATTTGATAGCTAGTGGGTGATAAATTTTTCAAGTATATCAAGCATAGGGGCATGTAGTATTTTGTTGGAAGCAAGCATCTCTCCGCCAAATATGAAGTTATGATCACCATGGAAATCGGTTACCTTTCCTCCGGCTTGTTGCACAATGAATGCTCCGGCAGCTACATCCCAGGGGTGAAGGCCATATTCGTAAAAGCTTTCGAATCTTCCGCAAGCCACATAAGTCAAATCAACCGCTGCAGATCCCAGACGGCGCAAACCCGATGTATTTTTCATGAAGTATTTGAAGATTTCCATGTAGGCATCCAGTTTATCATAGTCATAATATGGGAAACCGGTTGCCAGTAATGCCTTGTCCATTGAGGAAACCATTGAAACACTGATTTCGCTTCCGTTGAGCAGGGCAGGGGCATCCTCCCAGGAAGAAAAACATTCATCAAGATTGGCTTCATGCACAACGCCAAGCAAAGGTCTGTCTCCGTCAAGCAAGGCAATGGAAACAGAAAATACTGGCAGGCGGTGGATAAAGTTTGTGGTGCCATCCAGGGGGTCCACCACCCAACGGTAGCGGTCGCCATGTTTGTCCACTGATTTTTCCTCCAGCAGCATCCCCGCTGCTGGCATTAGTTTTCCCAGTCGTGCGGCTATCTTTTGCTCGGCTGTTTGATCAACATAGGTAACAAAATCATGCAAGCCCTTTATTTGTATATCCTTTGCATTCACCATGCCGACCTCAGATAATAAAAATTGGGTGATTTCCTTGGTGAGCTCGGTTACATTTGCAGTAAGATATTTTAGTTCGGTTGTGTTCATGCGCAGAAATATATGGTTTACGATATAATACCTAATGCCTTAAAGGAGTGCCTGGAGTGCCTGGAGTGCGCTAGAGTGCCTGGAGTGCCTGGAGTTGGTTTTCTAATTCCGTTTATGTTATGATGTTGTACGCTTTTTTTAATATTGTATCAATTGCCTGGTGTCTATTACAGAATGCCTTTCTACTTTTAGCTTATCAGTTCAACCCTGCAACAATCCCCATCCCTGCCAAGCAATCGGACAGCAATGATCTTGTTGATCAGTTCAGCGTTATAAGGGGTCATGACTTTGATATAGTTTTCGGTAAATCCGAACATCATACCATCTTCCTGGTCCGATTCAAAGAGCACATTAAAAAGCAGTCCCTGCTGGCTTTCATAGAAATGCATCTTTTTTTCTGTTGATAATTTATGCAATTCCTGGCTTCGGTGTTTGCGTGTTTTCTCGTCCACAGCCGCTTCCATTACATTTGCCTTGGTACCAGGTCTTTCGCTGTAAGTAAAAACATGGAGGTATGAAATATCAAGTTCAGCAATAAAACGATAACTGTCGGTGAAATCCTCATCCGTCTCACCCGGAAATCCTACAATAACATCAGCAGCAATGCAGGCTCCGGGCATCAGTTTTTTAATGAGCTGCACCCTGGCTGAAAATACCCCGCGAAGGTATTTCCTGTGCATGGCAGCCAGTATTTTATCTGACCCTGATTGCAGCGGGATATGAAAATGGGGGAGTATCTTGTTGGAAGCGGCTACAAAAGAGATGATCTCCCCTGAAAGCAATTCGGGTTCAATGGATGAAATCCGGATGCGCTCAATACCGTCCACCTTATCGAGTTCACGGATGAGCTGGATAAATTTTTCATCATTTCCGCGGCCAAAATCACCAATGTTCACACCCGTAAGCACAATTTCTTTGATCCCTGTTGCCGCAATTTCATGGGCTACCTTCAGCGTGTTGTCAATGGTGTCCGAACGGCTTCTGCCTCGCAGGTAAGGTATGCTGCAGTATGTGCAGAAATAATCACATCCGTCCTGCACTTTAAAGAAAGAGCGTGTGCGGTCGTTGGCAGAATAGGAGGGGATGAAGATCCGCGTCCTACTGATATCTGATGCCAGGGTCTCCTCACGAAATTCGTCATGGTATGCGGGCCTTGCAGGCTCATCCCCGGTGGAATTCAATGCATCAACGATTTCTCCAAGCCTGAATTTTTCCTGTGTACCCAGTACCCACGACACACCTTCCATCTTCAGGAACATTTCAGGATTTGCCTGTGCAGCGCAGCCAATTACAGCCACTGATGCTTTTGGGTTTCTTTTTACGGCCTGTCTGATGCTCGCTTTACATTTGCGCTCGGCAGCTGCCGTGACCGAGCAGGTGTGAATGACATAAACGTCTGCTTGCTGGTCGAAATCGACCAGTTCGTAATCATCCGCTCCGAACTGACGCGAAATGGTGGATGTTTCGGAAAAGTTCAGTTTACAACCCAGTGTATGAAAAGCAATACGTTTCTTTTGCATGGGTGCAAAAGTACGGATTTAAGTGCTATCTGCATTGCAAGCGCTAGGCCACATCTATTTTCTGCTGTATTGCTGAAGTACAATGCCACTAACGATGAAAGCCAAACCTAAAAGAGTAGAAATCATGATCTTTTCACCAACGACAATGGATACGATAAGCAGTGAAAGAAAGGGGGCAATGTAGATCAGATTGGTGACTTTGGCTGTCGTGACGGAAAGCTGCAATGCCTTTAACCAGAAGATAAAGGTGATGCCCATTTCGAAGCATCCGATATAGGTAACGCCCATAAGCCCTTTTGCATCAGGGATGATGAAGTTGCCGGTGGCCAGGCTATAAATCAGAATATATATGAAACCAAAAACAAAGTTCAGGAAGAGTTTACTTTCTTCGTCGCGCTTATCTTTTACGTTCAATATCCAGAAGAATGCCCAAAAGACCGCGCTACCCAATGCCAGTGCTACGCCAAACGGATTGCTAAACCTGAAATCGAAGATATGCCCCCCTGTTGCAATGATAAACGTACCCATGAAACTGATGCAAATGGCTATTACACTCTTCAGGCTGATGGGCTGCCGAAGCAGGGGTATGGAAAGCAGGACCAGCATTACCGGCCAGATGTAATTCAGTGCCACGGCTTCCTGCGCCAGCAGGATGGAATAAGCTTTGAGTAGCACCATGTAATACAGGAAAGGATTGAACAGTCCAAGTAATGCCGAATGTGCCACATCCTTTATCGAAAGCGAGCGTAGCAGACTGACTTTATGTTGAAAAACAAGAACGGTTCCTATAACACAAAGAGAGATCAACGTTGCATAAAAAAGCAACTGCACAAAATTCATGTGCCTGAGCGACAGTTTAAAGGCAGAACCAATTGTTGCCCAGAAAAAGATGGCGGCTAAAGCAAATAAATAAGCCTTCCGTTGTTGCTGCATACCGCAAAGATAACCGGATTCTGCTTAAATACCCACCTGCTGCTTATTTGCTAATTTGATGATTATGTTTACATTTGCACATAATCACAGAAAGTACTTATATATGAAGAAACTTGCAGTCGTCGCTTTTGGCGGAAATGCCCTTCTTCGTGGTGACCAGCTCGGCACCATTGATGAACAGGAAGCAAATGCATATTATGCCAGCGAGCGGTTGCTCGAACTCATCAACCGCGAATACAATATAGTTGTTACGCATGGCAATGGTCCCCAGGTTGGCAATATTATTCTGGCCAATGCTGCTGGTAATAAGGTTTATGGCCTGCCCAACATGCCAATGGATATCAGTGTAGCTTATTCACAGGGCTTTATTGGTTACATGATTGAGCAGCAGTTACGCAATGTATTGCGTTCCCACGACCTGGATCGCGACATCATAACCATCATTACCCAGGTGCTTGTAGATCGTGATGATCCTGCATTTGACAATCCTACCAAGCCTATCGGACCGTTCTATACAAGAGAAGAAGCTGACCGTCTGGCTGTCGAATCCCCTGCCGTGTACAAGGAAGATCCCCGCGGCCGTGGCTGGCGCAAAGTGGTGGCTTCACCAAAACCACTCGTGATCTCCAACCAGAAGTCTATCGAAAGACTCTGCCGCGATGGCCAGATCGTTATCGCTGTCGGCGGTGGCGGGATACCCACCTTTTTTGCATCTGAGAACAAGCTCCAGGGTATAGATGCCGTTATTGATAAGGACCTCGCTTCAGCTTTACTGGCAGGCAATATCAGTGCTGACAAGCTTTTCATACTTACTGATGTGCCTAAGGTTTGTATCAACTACAACACACCCCAGGAGAAAACCATCGACCGCATGAATGTAAAACAGGCAAAACAATATATAGCAGAAGGACATTTTGCCGAAGGAAGTATGGCACCCAAAGTGCGAGCTGCCTTGCATTTTGTAAAACATACCGGTAAGGATGCCATTATCACCAGCGCCGAACGTCTGGGTATTGATAATGGCGGAACACGGGTTTCGATCGTTTAAGCTTTCAAACACATCAAACGATTAAGAAAAATATCATAAACACATTAAAAGATAGCACAATGTCATTCAATCTAAGAAACAGGAATTTTTTAAAACTGCTTGATTTTACACCCCAGGAAATCAAGCATCTGCTCGACCTGGCAGCCAGTCTGAAACAAGCCAAATATACAGGCACTGAGCAGCAGTTGCTCAAAGGGAAAAACATCATTCTCCTTTTCGAGAAAGATTCGACCCGCACCCGCTGTGCTTTTGAAGTAGCAGCTTTGGACCAGGGCGCGCATGTGACCTACCTGGGACCTTCAGGATCACAGATGGGTAAGAAGGAATCCATGAAGGATACCGCCCGTGTACTCGGTCGCATGTACGATGGCATGGAATACCGCGGTTATGGCCAGCACATCGTGGAAGAACTCGGTAAATATGCAGGCATTCCTGTCTGGAATGGCCTGACCACAGAATTTCATCCTACCCAGATTCTTGCCGATTTCCTCACCATGAGTGAACATTCAGATAAACCTCTCAAACAGGTATCATTCTGTTATCTGGGTGATGCGCAAAACAATATGGGTAATTCACTGATGGTAGGTGCTGCCAAGATGGGCATGGATTTTCGCGCTGCAGCGCCAAAGGCTTGCTGGCCGGAAGAGAAACTTGTAGAAACCTGCAGGGAAATTGCCAAGGCAACAGGTGGCAAAATACTGCTAACCGAAAATGTAGCTGAAGGCGTGAAAGGTGTTGATTTCCTTTATACCGATGTTTGGGTGAGTATGGGCGAACCTGCCGAAGTATGGGCAGAGCGTATCAAATTGCTGAAACCTTACCAGGTTAATGCTGATGTGGTAAAGAAAACAGGTAATCCAAAAGTTAAATTCCTGCATTGTCTGCCTGCATTTCACAACCGTGAAACGCTCATGGGTGAAGATATCTTTCAAAAATACGGAATGGATGGCCTGGAAGTGACCGACGAAGTTTTTGAATCTCCTATGTCTGTTGTCTTCGACGAAGCCGAAAACCGGCTGCATACGATCAAAGCTGTTATGGTTGCCACATTGGGCGCATAGCTTTTTGAGCCAATACAATTGTCCGGACGCTGTGTTATCGCGGGTCCGGACTTTTTTATGCAAACCAGGATGAATCTGCGTTTGCAGAACTGTCTGAACAAATGCCCCTTCGTTCAGACTTTCTTTTATTTACCTTTGTCTCACTGTTTCCCACCATTTTCATTTTAATCTGCAATACCTTTATTCAGCAGCCAGGCAAGCGGGCAAAACTTTTTAACAAATAGAAAATGAACAAATTATTCGCCGCTTTTTTGATCCTTTTAAGCTTAAATGGTTTCTGTCAGCCCAATGCAGATACAGCCATTACCAAGGCAAGGGTTGACAAATATTATATAACATCCTATTTAAAAGATTACCGTGATTTGCTCACCAGCCCTTTTAAGCCTACTGTGGCAAAATATGTTGGTGCGGGAGTATATGCCGGGACCATGTACCTGTTGATTTCACGGGGTGATCAGCAGATCCAGCTGTTTGCACAACGCCAGAGAACGCCGTTTACCAATAACCTCACAAAATATGTTTTTGAACCTATGGGCAGCGGCATCTATCCATTGATCGCTGTAGCTTCATTCTATGCCCAGGGTATCCTCTGTGATAACCAGCGGAGCAAGAAAGTGGCCATGAATTGCGTGAAATCATTTATCATTGCGAATAGTTTTTCACAAGTTTCAAAGTTTGCATTTTCCCGCCAACGGCCAGATCAGGTTGCTCCTGATTCCCATAAGTGGTTTATGGGCAGACCTAATGAATCATTCTTTTCAGGTCATACAACAACTGCTTTTTCCGTTGCTACCGTAATAGCGGAGGAATACAAGGGAACCTTGTGGGTACCGGTGGTATGCTATACGCTGGCTTCCTGCACTGGTTTGGCGCGGATACACGATAATGAGCACTGGGCGAGCGATGTGCTCACAGGTGCCCTGGTTGGCTACCTGACCGGCCGGTTGATCGTACGCAAGAATAACTGGGGAATAAATATTGTTCCAGGCATTATATTGCCGTAATGATCCAATGAGAATTACTGCTGATGGCACCTGAAGGCATGCCAGGCTCTAAAACAGGCTGAGGATTTTCGGCAAAAAGATGACCAGCCCTATGATTAGGGCTGTGAAGGCACTTACCAGCACTGCCGCCGCCGATAGATCCTTGATCTTTTTAATCATATCGTGTTGCTCAGGAGAGATAAAATCTGCGATATTCTCAATGGCGGAATTAATAATTTCAAGTGTAATCACGAATCCCATCGCAAAAACGAGCGCAATCCACTCAATCACAGACACTTTCAGAAGAATAGCGGCTATCAGAGCACAAATGGCTGCAAGCAAATGAATTCTTGCATTGTGCTCTTCACGTACAAGAATTTTCAAGCCGTTGAATGCATATCCAAAGCTTTTAATCCTTTTTTGGATGGAGAATCGCTGCTGCTTCATCGTATCGCTTTTTTTGTCCTAAATTTTTATGCCGGTAACAGTTTGAAAAAGCAGTTGAATCCGGCAGCCCGCCGTTAGAACCACTACAGGGCTTTCAAGCCAGGCTAATGCCTTGAACCTGTTTCTTCCTGAATGGTAAATATAGAAAAGTTCTTTGAATTGTGAAATTTCAACCGGGAACTGTGTGTAATCAAAGCTGCTGATTCCAGTGTATGGCTTCGGTTTCCAAAGTCTAAATGCTTATTTGTCTCAAACGGCAAACAATTTCTACCTGCGTTGGTAATATTGCCATTTTTGGCTTAGTTTTGCGTAAGTTTTGGCACAACAGATGTGACATGTCAATCATACGCGGAAGTAGCTCAGTTGGTAGAGCATCAGCTTCCCAAGCTGAGGGTCGAGGGTTCGAATCCCTTTTTCCGCTCTGAAAATAAAGCAGTTAGCAAAATTTGTTAACTGCTTTTTTCATTTTCAACATACAAAGCAACATACAAATTGATTTATAATTACCGATAAAACCGGAGTTTCCACCATGTGGAAAAGAGGAAATCTTTATTGAAGGGATTGTAGGCTACCGCGAAAATATGATCTGTTCTGGTTTGATAGAGCAGTGAGGGTGAGAAAGTAAAATCTATTGGATACAATGAAACTTGAGCGCCAAGGAAGAGCTTTGGACGCTGAGGTTCAGTGATTGTGGTCGTTTGATGAATGGTTTGTGTGCGGGAATAGAATTTAGATTGAACGTATCCCTGGCATAGTTTATTTTGAAAAACCGTATCAGTAAGCGTAATGAGGGCATTGGAATCATTTACCAGGGTGCGCTGATACACGTTTCTTGTAAAGAACTCATGGATAATAGCTGAGGTGTCGATGGGTTGAGCAAGCATATACCAGTCGCCAGTGTCTCGAAATTCAATATAGGGGACCGGGACGAGGTTGGGATAATACAAAGTGTCATAAATAGTAGTAATGGTTGTTAACGGAGACGGAACTTCCGGACATTTATGCTTTGGCTTACACATCTGCAAAAACAGAATGACATAAAGCAGGATCAGGATAATTGTATAAGGGATAAACTTTGGGTTCATTTGGGGTCGTATTCAATGTGAAAGTGGTCGGCTTCAAAAATTACATCGAAGTCGATGGTAAGTGATTGTTTTAATGCTAAAAGCACTTTTGGAATCTGACTGGCCGTAAAATAGCTGGTGCGCAGGTCGAAGGCATAGCCAGAAGGATGCAGGCTGCCGGCATGGTGAACGGAGTCGTCGAGGGAAGTAATGACAAGATCTTGTCCAAACATCCTGTAAACATCCGCTGCAATGAGGATGGCCAAGACTATCTGGGATTTCAGGTCGGCAAGTTTGACGGTGGATTTTAGTTGCATGGGATCATTTTTTTGGGAGTCCGGTTACATCACTGTCTTTAGTAAAAGCAAAGCCGATGGTGGCTATGAAAGCTGAAATTGCGCCAAGGGAAGCACCAACTTCAGTGAGGGTTGCCTTGCCTGCATATACCAATGCAAAGGAAATGAGCAGGACCAAAGCGCTGAGGTAAGAAACCAGGCTGGTTTTCCAGGAGGAATTCTTAGGATTTGAGAAGATCTTCATGATAGTTGAGGTTTTTAAGGCGGTTAGGACAATTAGTGACAAAGCAAACAAGGGGTATAAGTTTTTCAAGCGTTTCAACACGGTCCTGGAGGTCCTTGTTTTTTGACAGAACCTCATCATACTGCTTTTCAATGAAGGCAATGGCCTTTTCCGTATAGTCGAGTTTTCCGGCTTTCCGGATATAGCGCAGCGTAAGGAGGGTGGAAATACCTCCACCGGTGATGAAGCTGAGAAGTAATGCGATATATGCGAGCATAGGAATAAAATATTAACCTATTATAGTCCAGCCTTTATTAATAGCAGTCGACCTTGTACAAGTTGCTGCTCCTGGGCAACCCATAATATTTATTGTCTTGCCAGCAATAGTAGGTAAATCAATAAAAAGTATATTTAAAGCTGATGCATTTAAACTTGTATAGCTCACATCTACCTGAGGAGAAGAACCAGTAAAGGCGGAACCAGTAGCAAGTAAACGAATTGAGGTAATCTTAAGCAATGCGCCTGCAGATCCGAATATTCCAAGTTTGGTCAGCTTGGCACCAATTTGGATAGGTGAACTAAAAAAGTCCATGTCAGACATAAAAAGATTGAAATCAGACTGTATCGTATTACTGCCAACCTTAGATAAATTGGTAACCGTTGTTAAATTATAACACTTATAAAACATGTATTCGCAAAGAGTCATGCCGCTGGAAACCTGGGCTGGAAGTGATACCAATACCAAGGAGAAACAACTTGCAAAAGTTGCCCGTGTTTCGGTTACACTGCCCCAGGATGAAGGGAATAACATATGGTGAAGTGCAGAACAACCCTGAAATGTTGCATATAGTGAAGTTATTGAACCAAATGAAGTAGGAAATTTAAGTGAGGTAAGGGAAGAACAATTTGCAAAAGTGAACATAAGCGATGTAACGCCACCCCAAGAGGAAGGAAGGGTAAGTTTACTCAATGAGGTACAACCTGCAAACATATTAACGGGATCGGTAATAGCACCCCAGCTTGAATTTGGAAACTGAAAGTCTACTAATGCTGTGCAATTCGCAAGTGCGCTATTGGCACCAGTAGTATTGGCAAATGTTGGAAAAGTTACCGAACGAAGCATACATGCCTGAGCGCCATTGGCAGAACTATCATAAAATGCACTTTCAATTGTTGTGAGGCCAGTAGTGCCGAAAACAGCCCATAGAATTGGAATGATCTGCGTACTGGAACAAAAAGTATGACGACGGATTCTGAATCTGGTAATTGTACTAGATGCTCCATAGATACGAACTTTCCATGTCTTATAACCTTCGGAACAAGTTACGCCGCCTGAGGAATGTTGATGTGTATAGATTGTATCACTAACCCTTGAAGTTTCTATCATTCCATCACCCCAATCAATGGAATAGGTGCCTGATAAGGTATTAACGGAAAAGGAAGTAGCTACGCCGTTGGTTACAAGCAAATGAATTTCATTGTTGGCAACACTGGAAATGTTAATCCAATCGGCAGGAGGAGCCCAGGAAGAAGATGAAGCCGAAGATGGCAAGTGAAATGAGCCTATCATTATCCGATAATGTTAATGGTGATACCAATATTTGAAGCGGGTGTATTGGTGGCATATAATTTTACTGAACCATCACTACTGACTGTTTTTGGTAAAATCTGAGCTGATATGACAGTTGCGATATCTATATTATCAGGAATTACATCAACTATGCTGGTGGATTTAATATTCGCATTTGAAAGATCATACTCATATAAACCAGCAACCAGGTACCAATTCTCAGATAATAAAACGAGCGAAGAAATTTGCGTTAAACTAATTTCATCGAAATTATCATTCAAAATGGAAATCATGTCCTTATGACCTTCGCGATATGCAATCTTTTTCATGTTATTCGGAGATTAAAAAGCCATTTATGCGAGGTTTGGAATAAAGTACAAATAGTGGAAATTCATCAGTAGATAAATGCTGTTCCAAAATCTGGCGTTTTACTGTAATGATATTACTTAAATCTTTCAGATCATCAAGGCGTAAAGGAGCAAGTGGAACTATTGCCGATACAGCAGGAGTTTCTGAAAAATACTGGTTGTAAAGTAATAATTTGGTACAAAAAGCTAAATATGGCTTTATATAATCGGATAATAATTGTGTATATATAGCAGGATTTAAGAAAATATCATCATAAACTACCTGCGTAATAACTGGAATTAAAAACTTTTGTTCTGCAGCAGTAATGATAGAAGGTAAGATGTAAGATTCATCAATTGGTATTATGAATGCCAATGAATTTACTTCCCTGGAATCTACAAGCGTGCGGGGATAGTCATAATTTACTGAATTATAAAAATAAGGGAAGGCACCTTTCATCATTTCAGCTAAAATAACTTTTCCTTTAGCTTCAATAATATCATCCAATGCTTGTAAATCAGCAGTTAAAATATCCCGTGAAGGTTCTGTAAGCAACGGGAAAGTTGTAAGGGTATCGTGTTGGTAAGAATTTTCAGTAATGTATTGACTATAAAGCAAACGTTTAGTTGCAAAGGCAAGGAATGATTTAATAAAGGAATCTATCAAATAGCCATACATCATAGGATTAAGAGCCATATCAATATAACATTGTTCACCCATGATAGGAACCAAATATTTTTCTTCAGCAGCAGCAATAAATTCTAATTTTATATAAGATTCATCAATGGGTACAATAAATGCCATTGCATTAACTTCAGCAGGAGATACTAACGTAGGATATAATGGCATGTTACTGCATATTTATCGGATTGGATTGATTGAATGTATTTTTCAACTGCATGACCAGCAATTTTTGCGTAGGATCATTGGGGTCAAAAGGCAGACCAGCATCCCTGCGGGCTTCCCAGATAAATTTTAATGGATTAATACGCTGAATAGGTGGCTCATTGATAAAATAAAGCTGTTGGGTCGGCAGTGAAAAATGGTCCAGGATCTGATCAAAGTGTCGAAGGAAATACGATTGAAAGGGGCTGATAATCGTATTTATAGCTATTTCATGCTCATTGATAATCCTGTTGGAATCAAAGCCGTTTATTTCTCCGGAATAAGGCGTAAGAGAGCGGAACCAGTTATGAATTGTGATGATGGACAGTTCGGATTGTTTGTGCAGATCCATCCAGTTCCCTTCCTCATTCTTCTTGAATTCGATAAACTGCGCCTGTTGTGAAGTCTGCCCGGGGGAAAGATCAGCAAGGTATTGCGTTAAGATATCACCGGATTTCTCACCGTCCGTTCCTTTAAGTTTAGCAAATTCAGCATCGAGGGCCAGTGCATCCGTTTCATCATTGATGCCGGGAATGATCAATAACCCAGGAGCCGTAAATCCATTTTCAAGCCTGTTCTGGTTCCATAAATTTGTAAGCCCTGAGATGACAATGGAGCGGACACCGGCATAATAGGAAGGCAAGCCATAATAGTAAAATTCAGGCTCGTAATCCTTGAAATGATAGGCAGAATGCAGAAGTCCATCAGGGCCTTTACGGAAATCCGGAAACATTGGAAGAGCTGTGAGATTAGGATCATTCTTTCCCTGAAAGTCAGCCCAGGAAGGATGAATGAGAACATCATTGGCTATTGCCGAGAGCCTGCATTTGCTCGAATCGATATGATACAAGTAAGTAAAAGTCCTTTTGGGATTGGTAATGATTTCCATGTAGGCATTACCAATCGTAAGATAATCCTGGAAGATATAGCTGAATACCGTATCAAGCGATTGATGCGTATTGCTTGGCTGCAGAATAAGCTTCTTTAAAAGAGGGTTAACCGTCGTTATACCTTTGCCTGAAAAGTAAGTAGCTTTTGAATTTAAGATAGCACGATGCACCGGAACTTCACGGGCCAACTGGTTTAGTTGGGTGGGCAAAAGATTATCCACACCGAATGGAATAAAGATCTCATAATTTGACCGCAAGGCCATAAAATCAGACCGATCCAGGTTTAAAAGCGGGGTGTAATTATGGGTGGAAAATGCTTTCATTTATCGGGGACGTGGGACGATGGACAGGGGGGCAAGTGAAAAATAAAAAATGAAAAATGAGAAAAGCCTGAACTGAAACGCAATAGGTATTCAGTCCAGGCCTGGAGCAAGATTAGTCGACGAAGCCAGCGAGAACTAAAAGTTCTTTGTGGAAATAAGCAGTCTGGGCCTTATATTGAACCCGGTACCTGCGCATCTGAGCTTCCTGATTGTACCAGGTTTCAATCATCTCGGAATCGCTGGTTCCATCCGTGGCAAACAACAGGTTTTTAGAAGTGGTCAACAGCGCACGGTGAGGATTGACGCCTGAATTAGCCGTGGCAATCCATTTATCCCAATCGTTGCGAACAATGACAGGATATCCTTCATAGGAAGGAACCTTTACACCATTCATCATTACCGTATCACCCAGGATTGACTGGCGATCTTTCAGGGAATGGACCAGGTTGCGCCACATCGAAGCCGTGAGCATAAAGACCAGATCGAAATCATGCATTTCCGGCGTAGCTGCATCGAGCATCGATTCCAGGATTCCATCAGCCTCATTGGCTGCAAGCCCGGAAGCATTTACAGCAGCAACAGCACCAGAATTGGCAGTTGAGCCGGTGCCGGTGACAGTTGAGGTTGCGGTAAAGCTTTGTCCTTTAATCCTGCTGACGATCTTAATCGCTCCAGCGGATGGGTTGGTCACGATAACACCATTGTATGGGCAGCGTGATTCAACAAGCGCCTTGTTAGTGGTCAGCCAGTTGTTGCAGGTAACAATTGCAGAAGTGGCATAAGCCTGGGAATAAGTGGTGCCATTGATCACAATATTCAAAAATGTATCGGTACCAGCCGTATAGGTAATGACCTGTTCCTGAGCTTTTTTAACAGCAGATGAAGCAATGGGAACATGCTGCGTTGAAGGAATGGTGGCAGAGATGAGGTCGGTAATGAAATTCGTAAAGAATCCGGTATAGCCGGAATAGTTGGTATCAATAGTAGCATTGGGAATACCAGCCGTAAAAGTTTCAGCAACAGGATTGGCAAAGAACATCTGACGGATGAGATCGGACTGACAAGCTTTTGCAATCAGCGGAAGCATGATTTTATTCCATACATCAGGAGATTTCATCTGCTCCACATCATCCTGGGCATATCCGGATGCAAGAAGTTCCTGAACGATTGAACCATAGAAAGCACGTGCATTCTGTTCAAACTCAACCGCCATGGGTTTAACGGTAATATCCTGGGTTGTTAAAGCAAAGGATCCGGAAGGAGTGAAACCCGCTGAGGTTTTGGGTTTGGTAAGAAAGGAAGGAGCAGAAATGCGGTTAAGCAATTCTGAGCCTTTTATATCCGTGCGCACAGTGATGAGTCCGCGAATCTCATCAGGCATAAACATGGGCTGAATGAAGTATTCATCAATCGCCTGGCGTTTGAAAATGGGGGAGATGGATTGAGAAAAAATATTAGACATGGCTGGGAAATTTTAAGGGTGAGTTATTTAATTTTTAACCTGCGTTTGGCATCGAGTGGCAAGGCTTCCAGAAGTTCCTTACCCGTATCATCGACGGGCTTTTCAGGATTGATTGAAACCAAAGGATCAGTGACATTGAGCGGAATAGAAGGACGCGCCGAGAGCTGTTCGGTAAGTTCCAGAATACGCGCATTTGCAGCAGCAAGTTCGTGCGTAAGATCATCAACGGATACGAGTGAAAGCTGATGTTCGGCATTGAGGATATCAAATGCTTCAGAGGATTCAACGGACAATGGTTCGGAAGACTCAACAGCCGGAGCATCTATAGGCTTAACAGCAGCCGAGAATGCGTCTATGAAAGAGGCAAAATTTTCTTTGATTTTTTCAGATAAGGTCATTTTAGAATGATTTAGGTAAGCATTAAAAAATTCTATCACATTTTCGGGCTTGGAAAAGATGAGTTCAGCGATCTCAGGATTGGCATCCAGGAATTCAGTGGCAATGCCGGGAAAAGTTGTGGCAGAAAACAAACCATCAGTGGCAGCAGGTTCATCGACGATATCAGTACCACGGAGATCCAGTAACCTGAAATATTCCTTATTTACTTCTTTACCGTCGACATCTTCCTTCTGGAAATGAGAATCAGCGGATTGAAAATAAATGGAGGCACCAAACATGTCAGGATTTTTCTCAGCCATATCCAGAACATAAGAATAGAGATCACCGGAAGGGCTATTCCTGGCAGTGTCGTCGAGGTATAGATCAGCTTTGACCGAATTTCCGGAGTAGGAATAATTCTTAAAGCGTCCCAGGTAAGATCCCAGAGCAGTGCTGCACATATTCGGGTGCCCGAACCTGGCCTTGATCCCGGCAGGTTTGGCAGCGGCATTGTCAACCAGTTGCAGCAGGAAATCCTTATCAATGAAAGCTCCGTGACCTTTTGCAAGGCCCACCTGAGCAATGGTAACACCTTGAATGATTCCATTTAGCCGGTCGATTTGTCCGGCAGGAGCTGAAAAGATTGTTGGAGCGGAGAGGTAGCGGTTCATCACTTAGCGATTTTTGTAAGTTTTGAACCAGCGTTTTGAGAACCGCCAGATATTGGTTTCGGTGCCGTAACCTTAACACTGATCTGTGAAGTTTTTGTTATTGATTTTGCCATTTTGAGGTAGATATAATTTACATAACAAAATTACATTTACCTAAAGCAATACTTTAGTAAAATGTGGCAAAACATTTGTATATCAGATAAATATATCTTAAATTGACGTAAATTTGTTAAATTAAATACAGGCAGGAAAATGGAGATAACCAAGGATTTGATCTTAGAGGAAATAAAGGATCTTGCCGGAATAGATGCAGGGTTTTTACTGGAAAATGGGCTGTTAACGACAGAACATGCCAGGAAATGGGTGGTGAAGAAAAAGTATTTCCAGTTGGCCAGAACGGGGAGGACCTATACCGATATAAAAAATGAGCTGAGTGACTGTTACGGCTTGTCGGTGAGCACGATTGAGAAGATGGTTTACAGGAAATAGAAATATTCATTCTAAAAATAGGAAGGAATAGGAACAATATGGAAACGAAAGCAGCAAAACCTCAGCTGTTCAAACCAGGTGAAGGTGGCAGGCCAAAAGGCGTAAAGAACAAAATCACACGTGAAATTCAAGAACGGATTGAGTGGGTCCTGGAACTGCTGGATGATCGTCTGGAGGAAGATATTGACAAGCTGAAAGCTCCTGAAAGAATTAAACTCTGGTCGGACCTGCAGGAATTCATCCGTCCGAAGCTGCAGCGGGTTAACCTGGAAGTAGGAGGGGAGGACAAAGCAATAACCAAGATCACTTTTGAAGTAGTGGGCGCTGATGGAAAAGAAGTGTAGAGTTTCAGTCGTATTCCGGAAAAACTTTGAAGCTGCAACAAAGATTGTGGTTAACCAGGGATCGAGCAGGTCGGGCAAGACTTACTCGATCCTTCAGCTTTTTATCCTGGTCAAGGCATTTGAGGAAACGAATACCGTATTTACGATTGTCAGAAAAACGATGCCGTCGTTGAAAGCTTCAGCGATGCGGGACTTTTTTGAGATACTGAAGAATGAGGATCTTTATGACGAACGATACCATAATAAAACGGAAAGCACTTACCTGTTGAACGGAAACCTGTTTGAGTTCGTCAGCCTGGACCAACCACAGAAAAAGAGAGGTGCCAAAAGAACCTATCTTTTTATCAACGAGGCAAATGAGCTGAACCTGGAGGACTGGATACAGTTGAGCATCAGGACCGAGAAGCAGATATTCATTGACTATAATCCTTCGATGGAAGAGCACTGGATCTATGACCTGGTGATTCCCAGAAAAGACTGTACGTTCATTCAATCCACCTACCTGGATAATATTGAGTTCCTGCCGGCCGAGGTAGTGAAGGAAATAGAACTGCTGAAAGATGTGGATGAGAATTACTGGCGGGTTTATGGTCTTGGTCTCCCAGGACAAATCAGGGGGATGGTATTTACAAACTGGGACCAGGTGGATGAATTCCCAGGTGATTGCAAATGGGTGACCTACGGGATGGATTTTGGGTTTACGAACGATCCTACTGCTTTGATCAAATTGGGCCTCTCAGGCGGGGAAATATGGCTTGACGAGCTAATATACAACAGGGGATTAACGAACCAGGACATTGCCAAATGGATGGGTGAGTTGGGGCTGAGGTGGGTCGATGAGGTTATCGCGGATAACCAGCCGAAATGCATTTATGAAATTAAGAAGGAAGGATTTAATGTTGTGGCAACCTATAAAGGAAAAGACAGCATCCTGGCCGGGCTGGATATTATGCAGCGGTACAAGATCCATATCACTAAGCGTTCGGGGAACCTAATCAGGGAGTTTAAGAACTATAAATGGAAAGAGGATCAGGCTGGCAAAGCCACGAATGAGCCGATTGATAAATTCAACCATGGCATTGATGCTGTGCGGTATGCCTTGATGGCAAAAATCATGGTGAATAAAAAGAGAACAATGAAAATCGGGAGATTGAGTTGGTGAAAATAATTTCCTTTTGACCCTAAACCCCCAAACAATAAAAATGACAAAGAAAAAAAGAGAAAAAAAAGAAAGCCCTTTGAGAAGCCGTCACGAGGCCCGGAAACAAAAGGCGAAGCCCGCAGGTCATTTTTCTGCCTGTTAAACTAAAAAGCCAAGAAAAATGACTGGAGCAGAAAAATGAATGCGCCCGAAGGGTTTTGTTGGAGGGGTGAAGGGACGGCTTAACTTTGATTTACTTTTTTTCGACACTTTTTTCTTATTTATAGCAACTCTCAATCACACCTAAGATGCAGCAAGGTGAGCGGAGATGGCTAAGATCATGGGGAATAAGAAGAGAATGATGCCGAATGGAAGGTTGAGTTGGTGAACTTTACTGAATTTGCATGTGGGTTTGGATCTCATATATATATCCACACAGGCCATGGCGCTATGGCAGTTTTGGGTGTAGTTTATCCATTTCTTTAATCAGCTCATTGAATCCATAAATCTTTTCCATATTGACATTTGCCTGTAATGCAGCACCTGTAAGATCAGGATACATTGTAAAAGCATCTATTTCTGATTCATGCAGATGAAGGAGAATCTCACTTGTTAGATTCTCATCTATAATGAACTTTTCAAGATAATCAGATTTATCAACAGATGACAAATAATCTTCAATATTATTATGTTCTAATATTTTTAAATAAGTAAAATGTGCTGATTGAGAGTTCATTCTAGATCCTATTGGGTCAATAGTGCGAATAAATTTGAATTCATCATCATTGAATAAATTACCCCAGCAGTTTAGCTTATATATGGCGACTGGATAATTATCTATTGAAAAACCCATTTTAAATTCAAGTGATTTATAAATGTCTTCAAAAGCAAAAAATAAAGCCTTTAGTGGATTAATGGTCCAATCTAGGTAAGGTGTGGTTAAACCGTAATGTCGACCTAAGATCCACGCATCGATATCACTAATATTATTGTATTTAGAGCTAATTTTATAAAGGTTACTTTTAAATTGAGTCAGTATTATCTGACATTCATTATTATACCAAGTCGGACCATTGGCATGTTTCAAATTAATAATTTTGTCTCCTTCAGGTGTCTTACCTATATATTCCGTAAATCGCTCCATTTTTGACCGCAATTTCCAAGAAATATCCCGTTGTCCTCGAAATAATTTAAAATGACAGCATTCGATGCCATTAGAAATATTCATAGAATTCGACTCAAATAATTTTTGCCTAAGCAGTGGCCAGGTTTCAATCCTGTGTTCTTTCATGTTAATAAATTGACAAAAGGAAGTAATTTCTACGTATTGGGGATTGAATGACTATTTGTTTACTTTGTAGTTAAGGCTATCCATGTGATGACTTAATATATATTCAAAGGCACCAGAATAATGGGGGTGATAAAAAAACATACATTATACAAGTCGAAAGGTACATTATTTTTAATTGTACAACCTAAAAAACGAAAACGGCTAGGCGTGGGGGGGGGTGAGCAGCTCATGGAGGTGAGGGAGGAACGACCGAATCCGACATGTGTTGCGGTGGGGCTGTGAAAAGCTTGGGGATGGTGGAATGAAATGAAGTGTAGCGGAATGGAGTGGAGCTGGAGCGAAATGAATGTAGCTGCTGGTGAAGCCCTCTGAGCTTTAACTTTGTAGCGGAGCGAATGGAGCGTAGCGGAATGAAGCGAAGCGCAAAAGTTGAAGCGGGGCGTGTGGCTGTGAGACGCCAAAAATGGAGGTTGTGCGTCAGCTGGCGCCGAGCAGACACGAACCTGCAGCTGCTGAATGAAGTGGAAGCGTAATGTAATGTAGCGAAGCGTAATGCAATGAAACCATAAACAAGGTTTGCAGCAGCTTGGATTGTACTACTAAATTATCAAAATGGCTGAAGCGCGAAAGCTGACGTCGAGACGGCAAGTTAGGCGGATTTTGTGTCTAAATCTTCAAAAGATGTTGCAAAATGCTGAATCGGTTGGTCTACGTGCGCGAGGGGCTTTGCGAAGCCATTGTGCCTGGCGCTTTTGAGCAGGTGCATGAAGCTGATGGGATGTGGGGGGAATGCTCCTGCGGCGCCTTTTGGCACTATGGCGTAGCAAAGAAACAAAGGGAACTCCTGGACATTTACTTGTATCACTATCATTCTGATCTCGTCGGCTCGTTACAATCA
>JBBRSB010000042.1:0-25764 GCA_038245785.1 Gloeobacterales cyanobacterium
AGATTCGCTTTCCGTGGGCTCAACCATCATCGTGCCTGCTACCGGCCAAGAAACCGTGGGGGCATGAAAGCCATAATCCATGAGGCGTTTGGCAATATCATCGACTTCAATCCCGGCACTGATTTTGAGCTGGCGCAAATCTAGGATGCATTCATGGGCAACTAAACCCTGTTTGCCTTTGTAGAGAATCGGATAGTGAGGCTCCAGGCGATGGGCTATGTAATTGGCATTGAGAATAGCTACTTTGGTCGCTTCGGTCAATCCTTCTGCACCCATCAGCGCGATGTACGTCCAGCAGATGGGCAGAAGACTGGAACTACCCCAGGGAGCAGCCGAAACAGCCCCAATGCCCTGGATTCCCCCCGTTTTAACTACAGGATGTTTTGGCAAAAAGGGAACTAAATGTGGTGCGACCCCAATCGGCCCGATGCCAGGACCACCGCCACCGTGGGGAAGACTGAAGGTTTTGTGCAAATTTAAATGGCAAACGTCTGCTCCCATATCTCCTGGACGGCATAGGCCAACCTGGGCATTCATGTTGGCTCCATCCATATAGACTTGTCCACCATGGGCATGAATAATTTCGCAGAGGTCTGTGATCGATTCCTCAAACACACCATGAGTTGAAGGATAGGTCACCATCATGGCAGCCAGTTCCTTACTATGCGCTTCGGCTTTTGCCTTCAGGTCAGCCACATCGATATTGCCTTGGGCATCACAAGCAACGGGGACTACCCGGAATCCAGCCATGACCGCACTGGCAGGGTTGGTCCCATGGGCAGAGGTGGGAATCAAACAAATATTGCGATGACTTTCTTGGCGATGTTGGTGATAAGCCCGAATCACGAGCAGGCCCGTATATTCTCCTTGTGAACCAGCATTCGGTTGCAAAGACATACCTGCAAATCCTGTGATTTCAGCGAGTTGCTCTTCTAGTTGCTGGAAGAGAATTTGGTATCCCCTGGCTTGTTCTATGGGGGCGAAGGGGTGAATCTTGCCAAATTCTGGCCAGGTGACAGGCATCATCTCTGTGGTCGCACTCAGCTTCATCGTGCAAGAGCCCAGCGGAATCATCGAAGTAGTTAATGACAAATCCTTGGTCTGCAGGCGATACATGTACCGGAGCAATTCGGTTTCCGAGTGATAGCTGTTGAAAACGGGATGGGTGAGGTAGGGACTGGTACGCGCAAACTTTTGCTTTATAACTTCAGAAGCTATGAGAGATTCTAGAGTGAAATCTACAGGCTGACCGCCATTGAAAACGGTTAAAAGGTCTTCTAAGTCCTTCTCTGAGGTGGTTTCATCCAGACTGATGCCCAGAGTTTTTTCATCGAATATCCGCAGATTGATACGCTGCTCGGCAGCGGCTTCCAAGATCTTCTTGGCCTTGTCTGCAGAAAGATTGAGCTGCAAAGTATCAAAAAATGGCTCTGAGCTAACTTCATATCCTAGTCGTTTCAGACCTGCTGCTAAGGTCGCTGTTGCCCGATGGACTCGTTGAGCAATTTTTTTAAGCCCCTGAGGACCGTGATATACCGCATACATGCTGGCCATCATTGCCAACAAAGCCGCAGTAGTACAGATGTTGCTGGTCGCCTGATCTCGGCGGATGTGCTGCTCCCGTGTCTGTAGCGCTAAACGCAGGGCAGGCTTGCCATGCACATCATGAGATACACCAACGATACGCCCTGGAATATGTCGTTTGTACGATTCTCTGGTCGCAAAATAGGCTGCGTGAGGACCGCCATAACCTAGGGGCGCTCCAAAACGTTGGCTATTCCCTACGGCGATATCTGCTCCAAACTCGCCTGGCGGCTTAAGCAGCGTCAGACTCAACAGATCTGCCGCAACTGTTACTAAGGCTCCTGCCTGATGAGCATGGTCTACAAAAGCTTGGTAATCATAAATGGCCCCATTGGTTCCTGGATATTGCAGCAGAGCTCCGAAAATCGGTTGGTCAAAATCAAAGGTTTCATGATTGCCCACCAAGACTTCAATCCCGAGGGCCGTAGCACGGGTCGTTACGACCTCAATCGTCTGGGGATGACAGGCTTCGGAGATGAAAAACGTCTTTTTTTCCTGTCCCGCTATGGTCTTGGCCTGCAGACCATAGCTCATGGTCATCGCTTCGGCAGCAGCGGTGGCTTCATCGAGTAGGGAAGCATTGGCAATTTCTAAACCCGTCAGATCCATAACCATCGTTTGGAAATTGAGGAGGGCCTCCAGTCTGCCTTGAGCGATTTCCGCTTGGTAGGGGGTGTACTGGGTATACCAGCTCGGATTTTCTAGGATATTCCGCTGAATGACGGTGGGGGTGATGCAGTCGGAGTAACCCATGCCGATGAAGGAGCGAAAAATTTGATTTTTGGAAGCTAAGGACTTCAGCTCGCTGAGCACCTCGTATTCGCTACGGTTTTTTCCCAGTTTGAGAGGCCGTTCTAGGCGGATGTGCGCGGGGACCGTTTTCTGGATCAGGTCCTCTAGAGAAGCGAAGCCCATGCTTGAAAGCATGTCCTGAATGGCGGCAGGACTGGGACCAATATGCCGCCGAGCGAAAGAATCAGTGCTAGCGAGTGTATCTTCCGGGTACTTCAGAACAAGCTTTAGCCCGTTTCTATAGAGATATTTGTTTGACGGTTTTTTTGTGAATACGGAGGCATTTTTTATGGTTTCTGGGGTCACAGGGCTTCCTTATGTAAGGCAATGTAAAGTTTACCGTATTAAAGTACTGTTATTACTAAGTACAACAATGTGCTTAAGAATACTTTCAGCAACCCGTCAAATGTGCTTAATCGCCTGTTGATATAAATGATTTATATTCCAAGTATTAGCCACAGAAGAATCTATAAAGCATCTGGAAGGTCTTTTTATTACAATGCAGCAACCTGAAGTTTTGCACCCCACCGTTCCAGGATAGTTTGCAGGTCTTGCATCTTTATCGGTTTGCTTACGTAGTCATCCATGCCTATCTGCAAGCACGCTTCACGGTCTCCTTGCATCGCATTGGCCGTCATGGCAATGATCCAGGGCCGTGGATAGTCATGTACCGCAGACCATTTTTGGTGAATAGCCTGTGTAGTCTGGAACCCATCCATTTCAGGCATCTGGACATCCATGAATATCAGGTCATAGGTTTTATGCCTCAGGGCTTCGAGCACTTCTAGGCCATTGTTGGCGATGTCTGCGCGGTATCCCATCTTCTTTAGCGTTTGTAGAGCTACCTTCTGGTTTACCAAATTGTCTTCGGCCAACAAAATTCGTAGAGGTAGTCGCTCTCCTAAGGTGGGCGTGGCCTCGGCTTGGACAACTACAGGGACAGGCTGCGCAGGAGTCTCAGAAGCTTCTTGAAAAATGCTTTCCAGGGCTTTGAGGAGTTGAGCTGCTTTGACCGGTTTACTTAATATTGAGGCAAACTCTGCCCAGGCTGGTTCGGATTGCTCTCTGGATTCTAGATCCGCACGCTGGCCGATGGAAGAGAGCATGACCAGTGGAAAATGCTCATATTTTTGTACTTTGCGTATCTTCTTGGCCAACATTAACCCGTCCATATCCGGCATTTGCATATCCAGAATGGCGAGATCGAAGGCATCTCCTCGGCGAATCCATTGCAGCGCTTCAGGACCAGAGGCTGCCGAAAAAGGGATCATGCCCCAGGTTTGGGCCTGGAGGGTCAGGATGCGGCGGTTGGTTTCGTTGTCATCTACGATCAATAGACGCTTCTTCAGCAATTTGGGTGAGGTGCGGCTGAGGCGTCCCGGTAATTGGCCAGAAGTCGCCATAGCGGTGATCGTGAAGTGAAAGGCCGAACCTTTACCGACTTCACTTTGGACCCACATTGTGCCTCCCATGAGATGACAGAGCCGTTTGCTAATAGCTAGGCCTAAACCAGTCCCGCCATATCTTCTGGTTGTTGAAGCATCCACTTGGCTGAATGATTGGAAGAGTCGGTCCATCCGCTCTTGGGGGATGCCGATACCTGTATCCTGAATAATAAACTGGACTTCATATTTAGAAGCGGGGAGAGGACCATTGCTTAGGTGTTTGTCTCCTTGTCCCGAGCTATCTTCCGAGCTGTCCACAAGACGGCTTGACACCTGGACTACCACTTCTCCCAATTGGGTAAATTTGACAGCATTGCTGAGCAAATTCAATAGAATTTGGCGAATCCTGGTAACGTCACCCATGAGCATTGTCGGGACTTGTGGATCGATGAAATAGGCAAGATCTAGCCCTTTATCAGTTGCCTGTGTCACTAAAAGATCTAGGGCTTCTTCGACGCAGTTTCTCAAATTGAAGGGCTCTTCTTCCAAATCCAGCTTGCCCGCTTCGATTTTTGAGAAGTCCAAAATTTCGTTAACAATCGTGAGCAAAGCATCACTGCTATTACGGATTGTTCTGGTGAATTCTAATTGCTCTGAAGTCAGTTCTGTATCGAGGAGGAGTTGCGTCATGCCAATGATGCCATTCATCGGAGTCCGGATCTCATGGCTCATGTTGGCTAAGAACTGCCCTTTAGCTTGATTGGCGGCTTCTCCGGCCTCTCGGGCAATCAGGAGTTCTTCTCGCGCATTGCCAAGCCCCACGGCTGCACGGCCAATTTCTTGCTGCAACGTATTGAAACTCGCCGCCATCTCCCCTAGTTCATCTCGGGAATTGATTCTCACGGGTACTACGTCGATTCGGGCATAGGCTGCACCAATGTCTCCGGCCCCAAGTGCTTGCATCGCCCGCGAGAAATCGGCCAGGGTTCCTGTTGAAAGCCGATTTGCCGCTTGAGAGACTTCTACTGCAGAGTGAGCGATCATTCCCGGTAATACTAATCCGACCGTAATCGTTAGTATCGCCACTGCGACAAAGATGTCTTCGAGAATGACGGTTAAAGCTGTCTGCTGCACAGCTGCGTTTTGGACGGCCAGTAAATATCCTGCTCCATCTAGGGCTAATACCAAGAGCATGGCCCCGGTCAATTTAATATGCAGGCTACGGGCTATGCCCGGTAAGCCCTGACGCTTACGGTCAGAATATTTGCGCCAGGCATACAGCGCCGAACCGGAGTAGGCAAAGGCTAATCCCACCATGACCGTGGGTAGACCGAACTGTTGAAATCCCAGGACGGCTGAAGTTCCCCAAACGGATGAGGCTACCAGTCCCGCCATGATCATTCCACGGGGCGCACGATAGGGGCGCATCATCTCAGGAGCATCACGACGGAGTAGCCAAACCGCGACATTGGGCAAACAGATACCAATCAAATAGGTAAAGTTGGCCGCCGCAATCAACCAAACGGGGTCCCCAAGCAGTAAGAAGAAAATCGCCATACCCGCTGTAAGGAGTGTGGCGACCCAAGGAGCATCTGTGCGCGACCGGAGGGCTAGAAATTCTGGAAGCAAACCATCTTCCGCTAGCTGTGCCAAGGTGCGCGAGGCCCCAGCCAAAGGCTGCAGGGTTCCATGAAACATGTTCAACATCATGAATCCAATGGCACAAGCTTTTGCACCACTGCCAAAAAGAGGAGCAAAGGTTGGGCCCAATACCAGGGCAAGGTCTTTCCCAAGAGGTTCTGGGCCAAGCACTCCCAACCAGATGATCGGGAGCAAAACAAAGTAAACAGCGGCCATCAAGCCACTGGCTAACATTGCTCGCGGTACATTTTTATTGGGGTCGATCGTTTCTCCCACATGGCAGGAAGCAGCTTCAAAAGCTGGGGCCGCAAAACCAATCAAATAAAGTCCTGCCATCAGACTCGTCAGTTCTCCAAACCATCCAGGGAAGGGGACGGTGAGCTGAAAAGTGGTAGCTTGCTGCCAATCGACATGGCCCGTAAGTACGGGAATCAAACCGGACAGAAAAGCCAGTAGAGCAGACCCACTCGCGATCGGAATCACCAAACGCGTGACCCATTGCACTCCACACAAATTCACAAAGGTGAAGAAAAGCACCAACCCACAAGCCGTAACCTGAAAAGGTACATCTGGCAGATACCATTGATGGATAGCGGAGGCCGATAAAATGGCGGTCAAGCCACAGGTTGGAATCCAGCCCCACCAGTAACAAACGCCTGTGAGGTTTGCTAGCACTGGACTATAGGGACGAAAAGCTTCAGCGCAGGTGGCGGCAATTCCGCCGACCCGATTGGGATACATCAAAATTAGTTCGGTCCAGCCTGGTGCTGCCGCCCAACTTAACAGAAGTCCAAGGATGAGCAGGGGAATTGCTGCACTCCCTTGCCCAGGGATTGCTCCTTGACCGATAAATAGAGCAGATAAGAGGAAAAGACTCTGGTTACTACCGCCCATGGCAAGGGCTGTTGTTCCGATCCATCCGATTGTTCGTGGATGGGCAAGAGAAGCTGGCTTAGGGATAGACGTACTAGTCATAATTACTGAGTATTCCCTGGCGTCACAAGCGATCATGAGAAAGTCAGTAAATCCTCATCCAGAATTTATAAATGATTAAATGATTAACTTTAGACAAAACCCCGGAGAGCGACAAAGCCCAATGACCAAAGAACGTTTAGACCAGCTACTCGTGGACCTAGAGCTTGTTAGTTCGTGTCATGTAGCTCAGGGCATGATCCGAGCAGGTAGAGTGCGCGTCAATGGTCAATTGGTGGATAAGCCCACGGAGACTTTTGATCCTCTAAAAGTGCAGATTTATATGGACCCTCTTCCTCTTTACGTCTCACGCGGGGGAGAAAAATTGATCGGTGCTTTAACAGATTTTCCGATTGTGACTCAAGGCCGAGTCTGTCTGGATGGAGGCATCTCTACCGGTGGATTTACGGATTGTATGCTTCAGGCTGGCGCGGCAAAAGTCTACGGCATCGATGTTGGCTATGGGCAGGTTGCCTGGAAACTGCAAACCGATCCCCGCGTGGTTTTGAAGGAACGGACCAATCTACGTCATCTCACCGCAGCCGAACTTTATGGCCCAGAAGATCCTAGACCTGATTTAGCGACGGTGGATATATCGTTTATCTCTCTGGCGAAGGTGCTACCAGCGCTCTATGAACTGTTGGTGGCCCCCAGAGAATTACTGCTTTTGGTCAAACCACAGTTCGAGGCTGCACGGACTGAAGTGGGGAAAAATGGCGTGGTCCGCTCTCCTGAAGTGCACCAGTTCGTCTTAGAGAAGGTGTGGCAAGCCTCCCAGCCCTTCGGCTGGAAATTTCAAGGGGTGACTTATTCCCCCATTCGAGGTCCGCAGGGAAACATCGAATACTGGCTCTGGCTTTCCTGCTCTAGCGAAGAAGTGCAAGAGCCCTCTGCAAAGTTCAAAGCAGTGGTCGAGCAAGCCCATGGCGTACTCTGAAAGCTTCTCTTCGGACAGTTGAGCTAGTGGGGATGCTACACATCCCCACTAGCTCGTGTTACTAACTAACCGCAGACTCCATAGGAGGTAAGCAGACGTTGGTACCACCTAATCCACAATATCCATTGGGATTTTTGGCCAGATATTGCTGATGGTAGTTCTCGGCGTAGTAGAACTCAGGAGCCTCGATGATTTCCGTAGTAATGGCCTTATGCCCAGCATCACTGAGAGCCTTCTGGTAAGCATCACGGGAAGCTTCTGCCAGTTTCTTTTGGCTGTCAGAATATGTATAAATTCCTGAGCGATATTGCGTTCCCACATCGTTGCCTTGACGCATTCCTTGGGTCGGATCGTGGCTTTCCCAAAAGATTTTCAACAGAGCTTCGTAGCTAATTACTTTTGGGTCAAAAACCACAAAAACGACTTCGTTGTGGCCCGTCATTCCTGAACATACTTCTTCATAGGTAGGATTTGGCGTGACTCCAGCGGTGTAGCCTACGGCTGTCGTATAGACTCCCTTCTGCTGCCAAAATTTACGCTCTGAGCCCCAGAAGCATCCAAAACCAAACATGGCCATTTCCATGCCTGCGGGGAAAGGAGGCTTCAAGGAATTCCCATTCACGTGGTGACGAGCAGGTACAGGCATCGGTTCTGCCCTTCCAGGCAAGGCATTTTCCGCGTTTGGCAGAGTTACTTTTTTACCGAACAATCCGAATAGTGCCATAAATTTCGTCTCTGACTTTGTTGCTATCTTTACTCTACTTAATATCGGCGAAGACGGCGAGGTCCGACCTGTCGTTTGCACGCTAAGCCATAATCACAAGGAGAGGCCAGAAAACTCATGCATTAAAACGTACACCACAAGGAGCTACGTATGGAGAAAATAGCCGTTGTAACCGGAGCTAACCGGGGAATGGGGTTCGAAGTTTCCAGGCAGCTAGCAAAAGTAGACATGCAGGTGATTCTCACCAGTCGAGACCCTGAAAAAGGTCAAAAAGCAGCGGAGCAATTGCAGCTAGAAGGCTTCGATGCTATTTACTATCCTTTAGATGTTGCTAATGCTGAAAGTATTGAGGTTTTTAGCCAATTTGTCCGTCATAAATTTGGTCGTGTGGATGTACTTATCAATAACGCTGGTTTAATGATCGACGCACCAGAAATCAGTGTCTTTGATGCCAAGGTTGACACCCTGCGCAAAACGATGGAAGCCAATGTCTACGGACCTTTCCAGTTAATCCAGGCACTGGTTCCTTTGATGAAAGAGCATCACTACGGGCGGATTGTAAATGTGTCTTCTGGCATGGGTCAATTGACCGATATGGGGGGAGGCTATCCTGGCTACCGACTTTCTAAAGTTTCCCTCAATGCCTTAACGCGAATATTCGCTAACGAACTAGAAGGCACCAATATTCTGGTGAATACGATGTGTCCTGGTTGGGTCAAAACTGATATGGGCGGACCCGGTGCAACCCGTACCCCTGAAGAGGGCGTAGACACGATGGTCTGGCTTGCAACTTTAGCGGATGGTGGTCCCACGGGTGGATTTTTCCGTGACCGCCAGCCCATTCCTTGGTGACTCCTTGGAGGAAGTCTGAAATGGTGACGAAAATAGATTCCTATGTGCAGGTTGCCCAATTGGCGGAGGTGCAGACAGCAGGCTGTTTAGTTGTCCCTATTGCTGGACATACGCTGGTGCTTTTCAGCCAGGGCAAGCAAGTCCATGTTCTGGATAATCGCTGTCCTCATATGGGTTTTCCGCTGCATCGAGGCAGCGTCAAAGACGGGATTCTTACCTGTCACTGGCACCATGCCCGTTTTGACCTGGCCAGCGGGGGCACTTTTGATTCCTGGGCGGATGATATTCCTGCCTTCCCTGTACAAATCCGGGACGGAGAAGTTTGGGTGGACTTGGCATCCCAGTTTGACCTCCAGACCCATCAGCGCCAGCGTTTACAGGATGGCTTACAGCAGAGTATTTCTTTGGTGATTGCCAAAGCAGTTATTGCTTTACTAGACGGAGGGACACCCCCCACAGAACCTTTCCGCATTGGGCTCGATTTTGGGACGCGCTATCGACAAAAAGGTTGGGGCGCTGGGTTAACTATGCATACCTGCCTGATGCAATTGTTACCTTATCTAGAGAAACAGGAGCGTGCGCGTGCGCTGTATCACGGTCTTGCCGCCGTAGCCCGCGACTGCGCTAGTTCATCTCCTCATTTTGGCGTTCATCCACTTCCTGCTTCAAATTTAGATGTGGATACACTCAAACGCTGGTTTCGCCAGTTCATCGAAGTCCGAGATGCGGAAGGAGCAGAGCGTTGCTTAGTATCCGCTGTCCAGTCTGGTGCTAACGCTAAGCAAATCGCCGACATGCTATTCGCGGCGGCTACGGATCACCGATTTATCGACGGTGGCCATGCTCTAGACTTTACCAATAAAGCCTTGGAAGCGCTGGATGTGACGGGTTGGGAGCTTGCTGAACCCGTGTTGGGTAGTTTAGTCTCTGGTTATGCCAGTGCCGAGCGAATGGAGGAATCCAATGCTTGGCGTAATCCCATAGATCTAGTAGCCTTGCTCGAACGTGCCTTCGCCGTGTTGCCCGATGCTTTGGCAGAAGGTCAGAGTCGACGTGGAACTTGGTCAGGCCAGGCGCAATTGGTCCCTGTCCTCTTGGGGGAAAACCCACAGGCCATTGTCGATACGCTGCTTGCTAACCTTCGCGCCGGTTGCTGCGAGGAAGAATTAGCTGGAACTGTCACCTATGCGGCAGCGCTGCGGATTGCCCAATTTCATACCAGCAATGAATTAAGCGATTGGGACGCAGTCCATCACACCTTCACCTTCGCTAATGCTGTCCACCAAGGACTCTGCCGGGTGGCATCACCAGAATTACTGCGCGGTGTCTTCGATGCGGCCATGCGCGTCTACCTAAATCGCTTCCTGAATTTGCCCGCCGCTCGCCTGCCAGAAGCATCTAGCCCAGCCACAAATCCTGAGCAGTTATTGGATGAATTACCGAATCTACTGGATCGACAGCAGCAAGTAAATGAAGCAGGCACTCTAGTTGCCCGTTATCTATACAGCAAGGGCGATCCAGACCAATTGTTAGCCATCTTAGGCCGTTTGTTACTGCGGGAAGACCGCAGTTTCCACACAATCCAGATGATGGAAGCCGCTTTTCGCCAGTACGCCGCCTTACGAGGAACGGATGCAGGAGTTCATATACTAGTTGCGGCTGCACGCTTTTTAGCAGCTCATGCACCGACCATGCGCGCTCAAGGGCAGACGTATCAGATGGCTCAAAGACTGCATCGGGGCGATCATCTGTTTGAAGAGTCTTGACACCAGATAGTCATTGATTTTAAGTGTCTAAATTACCTCTTTGCAAAATTTGTGTTACCGAAAAATTGAGTCTAAAGCCTCTTCCTTCAGGATGACTTTTGTCGCTGTTTCATAGTTCATAATAGAAATACCTAAGAGGACTGAATCTTATGTCTAGCAATACAGAACTCAACAAACACATTTCACAAGATCGTTGGCCAGAGTTTTTTGAGATGCTTTCCAGTGGCAATAAAGGTCGGCACGTTTCTCTAGAAGTTGTGGACCAAGAGTTAGGTGATTTAGAACTCATTAACAATGCGCCTTTAAAGGCGATTGTCTACGACCCAGCTAATAGAGGAAATGATTTAGTGATTGAGACAGGTCAGGAGGAAGTAGCTTATGCTCACACAGTCAATAGCCCTACCGAAGTTTGGACGAAACAAGATGAAAATGGAGTAGTAGAAGCAATCAGCATTACAGATGCAGCGAAGAACCAAACTATTCTGACAATGAATTGACCTTCCCTAGCGCATGGCGAATTTCCATTCACAAGTTAACAATTAGATCTGTAGATTTTATGTCTAACGAGGTTTCTTAGACCACTTCCAGCATTCTTGAACAATAGCCCAATCTTCTTGTGTATGGATGACTAGTACTTGAACCAGAGAATCTGCTGTAGCAATATTTTGGTCTACAAGAGACTGGCTATTTTTCTTTTTATCTAAAGTTAAACCAATAAATTCAAATCCTTCGCATACTTTCTGGCGGACCAAAGGTGCATTTTCTCCAACTCCAGCTGTGAAAACTAAAGCATCAACACCAATTCCGCCTAAAGTGGCCAGCATAGAACCGATATGAGAACGGATACGGTGAATGTACATCTTGAAAGCTAACTTTGCCCGCTCATTTCCTCCATCCATCGCCTCTATAATCTGTCGCATATCACTGGACAATCCAGAAATTCCTTGAAGACCTGACTCTTTATTGAGTAGAGCCTCTAACTGGTCTGCCGTGAAACCCTGTCTCAGTAAGTAGATGAGAATGCCAGGATCTACAGAGCCTGAACGGGTTCCCATCATCAATCCGTCTAAAGGAGTGAAACCCATCGTCGTGTCGACACTGTAGCCATTCCTAATCGCTGCTAGAGAACAGCCATTACCTAAGTGGCATGTAATCAACCGTAATGAATTGAGATCTTTGTCTAGAATCTGAGCGGTACGTTGCGCACAATACTGATGGCTAATTCCGTGAAATCCATATCGACGGATACCCTGTTCAAACCATTCATAGGGGCCAGGATAAATGGCAATATCAAGGGGCATCTTGCTGTGAAAGGCTGTGTCAAAGACAGCAATTTGGGGAATAGCCATGCCTAAGCTTTGTTCGACTGCTTCAATCTCTTCTAGATTGGCTGGATTATGAAGAGGTGCGAAGGAAGATAACTTGTTCAAGGTATCTTTCACTTTTGGGTTTATCAGAGTCGGTTGGGTATACTGATGACCACCATGAACAACACGATGTCCAACCATGTTGATCTCTGATTTGTTCTTGATCACCTGAGTCTCTCCACTCCAAAGAGTTTGAAGGAGCTCGCTAAGGGCCTCCGAACGCGAGTCAGTCTTTAACTCCTCTTTAATAGAGACTCTCCCGCCAAAGGTTTTAACCTGCATAGTCGGGGTTTGAGTCCAATCAATCTGGGCTTCCCATAACGGGTCGGGCGGTTTATCCACCGAGGAATCATCCAGTGCATATAAACTGCTTTTTTGGCTGCTGGATCCAGCATTCATGACTAAGATTTTCATAAGGCAAACTAGGCTCGTTTGACTAAGGTGACTATCTTAAATACACGTAAAGATTTGGCTAATGAAGCATTTGGGGTAATACGTCTTCATATTTTAGCTTCTCTTGAAGGGAGATAGAGCTGATAGCAAAAAGTAAAAGTATCAGCAACGCATGATGAAAGCTCTAAGTACCTGGTAAAGAACGTAGATGCTCATCCAGATGAGAACGGTCTGACGACATCCTCAAAAGTGGCCCCTGTGTATCAAATCTAATAACACTGATAGAACCAACAGGCATTTCTAAACGATAGCGAAACCGTCCGACATCAATGCCAAGCAGATTGCACAAAATAATCCGAATAGTCGCTTTATGGGAAACGATTAAGACATTTCCATGGGGGTGCCGCTGCTTGATTTCTTCGATTACGGTTAAAGCCCGGTTCGCGACGGCGACGGCTAGCTCTCCACTCGTGGGAGGAAACCAGGCAGGGTCTGCCAGCCAGCGAATATAGTCATCGTGATAATCGCTATCGACTTTCTCTACGGAATGACCTTCCCATTTACCATAGCTAAGTTCTTTAAGCCCTGTCCGCAACTCCATTCTCAGCCCGAGGGCATCACATAGAGGCTGGGCGGTAGCTACGGTCCGGCGCATAGGGCTGGAGAAGACGGCTCTCCAGGGAATGGAACGATAGGCCTCCGTAAAGGCTTTTGCCATCTCTACCCCTTCTGGAGTAAGTTCTGGGTCTAGCCAACCACAAAAAACGTTGTCTCGGCTACAGGTGGTTTGTCCATGGCGAAGAAAATATAGTGTCAGGCCCAAAAATTGCTCTCTCCGCTTACGCTACTCAAGCATTCACTGATTTATAGCGCCTTTCACGAAAGAGTGGACAAGAACATAACAGATCGCAAAGTGCCCGCTATCACAAACGCTAAACTGACCTAAAGCTGACCGTTTTCTGCTCGCGAAGGAGAAACAAAGGAGAACCCATGGATGCCCATGAAATAGCGAACACCCTGTTTTATCTGGAGTACGTCTTGAAAGCACTCCAGTCCTCCGCAGAGGACCTAGACGATCTTCAGAAGCGCACGCTTTGCCAGGAAGCGATCCAAGAGATTCGGCGATGCGTTCAGCAGCAAAATCTCCAAGAGCACTATGCAGGGCTGCAGCAAGGTTTAGGCGATGAAATGTCTAGGCTCGAAGAGTTTTACTGAGTTCCCGCTGAATCTCCGTGGTAAAAATAACAACGAAGGACACAACAAATCCTCAAGTCACTTATCTGAACGGTTATCAATATGTACGATGTGGCGGTGGTAGGAGCAGGTCCAGCAGGAGCAGCAGCAGCCTATCATCTAGCCCGAGCAGGACATAGCGTTCTGGTCTTAGAAAAAGCTTTACTTCCTCGCTATAAGCCCTGTGGCGGTGGTCTTTCCCCTCAAGTCCAGGAATGGTTCGATTTTGACTTCAGTCCGGTTATCAGCACCAAGGTTGATACCATCAGCTACACGTACCAGTTTACAGACGCTGTCCGAGCTCCTCTAGAAACTCCTGGTCCCGTATGGATGGTCCGTCGCGACCAATTCGATCACTTTTTAGTAGAACAAGCGGTTAAAGCAGGGGCGGAGCTTTGGGAGCAGACAGAAGTGCTCGGTGTTGAAGAAGGGGAAGCGAGCGTCTTTGTGACCACTTCGCGAGGAAAAATCCAGGCACGCTATCTGGTTGGAGCGGATGGCGCGAAAGGGAAAGTCAGCGCTTGGTTGGGCTTTGCTAAACGAGCTATGCTCATTGGCGGAGCCATTGAACTAGAAATTCAAGCCCCCGTTCCAGAACCACATATCGCGCATTTTGATTTTGGGTCTGTTGCCTACGGATACCTATGGAATTTTCCAAAAGCAGAAGGACATTCGATTGGTGTTGGCACTTTTGGCAAGGGAAAAGTAGACCTCAAAAAGCCGCTGCTCGATTACATCGATTATTTTGGGCTTTCTGATCAAGGATGCACTTGGCATGGTCATCCTATTCTGCTTTGGAAAGGTAGTTCAAAGCTTCATACGCGCCGCGCGCTCCTAGTGGGAGAGGCTGCTTGCATTGTGGACCCTTTCACGGCTGAGGGCATTCGACCGTCTTTGCATTCAGGCGTATTGGCGGCTCAGTTTCTAGACAAAGCCCTTCTTGGAGCTTTAGGGGCTCTTGAACAATATAACGATGTGATCAACTCCTGGGCCGAAGACTTGAAATGGGCAGACCGCTTAGCTGGAGCGTTTTATCGTATACCCAAATGGGCTTATCAAGTAGGGATCAAGCGACCTTCGGCCACCCGAACCATGGGAGCCCTCCTCTATGGCACTACTTCCTATCAAGAGGTCGCTGGACGTGCACTCAAACGCCTAGCGAGTGTTCCTGGGATAAACACATGATTACTTCAAGAATGAAATGATTTTCTCTTCTAAAAGAGGGGAACTCTCGGTATGGAGACTTCAGGAACGGCTACGCAATTTTTCCTTACCAAAACATCATTTTCCCTTAACCTGTACTGCCTAAATTATGGGGACATTGCCAATACGGTTGAGCACAATTTTGTATATGATTACTGAGCAATTGTCCATTGTGAACATTTTTCAATTTTATAAGTATGAGTTAGGAAAGTGATTGATAAGTTCACCCATCGGTTTGCCGATCAGTTAGCGCCTAAAACTCGTGCGGTTAGCGGCAAGCAAAAAATTCTAATATCGTCCTATCGATTTGCTCCCAGCGTAGGAGGTATCGAAACAGTCGCCCTTATCGTCGCCGAAGAGCTAGCGAAAAGGGGATACGACATCAAAGTCATCACTCAAACACCAACCCAGACCAATGCTCACAAAGAGTTCCCCTTTCCTGTCATCCGGCGTCCTACGCCTTTGCAGACCCTGGACCTAGTTCGTGAGTGCGACCTGTTTCTGCTCAACAACAATGACAGTCTGCGGGCTGCTTGGCCTCTGTTTACAATCCGCAGACCAGCAATTGTGGTACACCATCAACTCTCTAGACCCTATAGAGGCTTGATGGTCTGGCAAGAACCGCTGAAGCATCACCTGCACCATCGGGCCAAGAACATTTCGGTCAGTCATGCTCTAGCCAAACAGCTAGACGCGGCCTACACCGTGGTTTCTAATCCCTACCGCGATGATTTGTTTTTTGAAATGCCTGAAGTTAAACGAGAGCATGAGCTTGTTTTCTTGGGTCGCTTGGATCAGCAAAAAGGGCTAGATTTGTTGCTCAACGCCTTGTCTTTATTGAAAGATCAAGCCTTAAATCCCCGTTTGACGGTGATTGGTACGGGGATAGAGGAAAACAACTTTCGTCGCTTGAGTCAGGACTTAGGCCTTGGCCTACAGGTTGATTTTGTGGGAGAGAAAACAGGATTGGAGCTGGTCCGACTTTTAAATGCGCATCAGATTATGGTGATTCCCTCTCGCCCTTTTGAAGCGTTTGGCATAGTCGCTCTGGAAGGGATAGCCTGCGGTTGTGTGGTGCTCGGTTCAGCTCAAGGGGGCTTGCCAGAAGCCATCGGACCTTGTGGAAAGACGTTTAAAAGCCAGAGTATCCAGGATTTAGCAATGCAGTTGTCTCACTTATTAAATAATGCTGAAAGCTTGGCCGTTTATCGGTCCAGGGCGAAGGAACATCTCAATCATTTTCGGCGCGATTCTATTGCCTCTTCCTATGTAGCAGTGGTGGAACGAATTTTGGACGCCGTTGTGTAGCCTAAGGGAATAGGTACGCCTTTGAAAAAATTACTTGGATTTAGCCCTCGAACCCTTTATAGCAACCTGCTATTTCAGAGTTTACGGCTTAGCAGCAAGTCCCTAACCCTGAACCAGAAACCAGCGATGGTATTTTCTCCACATCAAGATGATGAGACCTTGGGCTGCGCAGGCCTAATCGCCTTAAAGCGGGATGCTGGCATTCCCATCACCGTCGTATTTTTGACCAATGGGGCCAAATCTCCCGTTTCTGATGCCGCAACTATTCGCAGACAAGAAGCCGCCGTAGCCCTGAAGATACTGGGCGTTGATTCTGCCCATACCTATTTTTTGGACCAGATTGATGGTGGACTGCGTCAGCTAGAAAGTACGCGCAAAAAAGAATTAATTAATCAGTTAGCTCAGATGATGCTGACCGCTCAGCCTCAAGAAGTGTATGTCCCACACCGCCAGGACCGCCATGATGGGGGAGACCATGAAGCAACCTATACATTGGTAAAAGCAGCCATTGCTGAAACGGGTTTGACTATCGATCTGCTGCAATATCCTATCTGGATCCTCTGGCATCCTTTGCCTTTCGTCGATCTCAAGCCTAAAGAACTTTCTGGGGCCTACCGACTTTCGATTGAGGCCGCTCAAGCCCGCAAGCAAAGAGCCATTGCCGCTTATGTCTCACAAACTTTTCCCGAAGGATTTTTAGAACGGTTCTTAACACCCTATGAAATTTTCTTTAGAGAGTAGCTTTAATTGCATAAGCATCTTTCCCTCGTCCAAACGCAAACTGAAGAGAGTCCGAAAGCGTTTTGCTGGACTGGGTAATAAAAGTTAGAAGGCTCAGGAAAGCAAGTCCTGCCGCGACTGCGAACATATTGCGGTAGTCGAGGCCGAAAGACCCGCCAACGGAGCCAAGGAGCGGACCAGAAATAGCAATCCCCAGGTCAAAACCAATCAGGCAAAGGCCAAACAGGCGACCCCGCTCCTGAGGACGAGCACGGTCGGCAATCAAGGCAGAAATAGTAGGAATTAAAATACCGGCCGCACTTCCTTCGATCAGTCCTGCCAAGAGAAATCCGAAGGGATCCTGAGCTGACCATAACACCAACATAGCCAGGGTATAGAGCGTCAAACTAAGGGTAATCGGCAAACCACGTCCATAGCGGTCAGAAACCCGTCCAATCACTAAACGGACGCCAAAGCCGCCAACAGCAGTGGCCGTATAGAACAAACCTGGATTTAAATCTACCGATGCACTTTTAATAAATAAGGGGACAAAGGTAGCCAACGTTCCAAAAGCCAAACCAATGAGCAGAAACACGAAGGTCGGTACCCTTAGCCGTGGCCCCGTAAGCAATTCCCACGATGATGCATAGGCTAGAGGGTTCGGCTCTATCGGGATTGCAGGCGCTTGAACCTGAGCCGCACAGATAAGACCAAGTCCACTTAATCCAGCCGCTATGAAAAATAAGGGTGTACTCCCCCAACTTTGCTGAATAAAACCTCCTAAAGCGGGGCCAATCGCAGTCCCAATCGGATTTCCCAGCGTCATGTAACCAATCAATTCACCCCGATTTTTCGGGGGCGCTAGGTCTACGACAAGCGCCATGTAGGCGGTGGCGAAAGCGGCGACACAAATTCCGTGGAAGGCGCGAACCCCTATAAGCCAGGGAATGGACTGAATAGACAAATATCCTAGAGGGGCGATGGTCGCAATGCTAAACCCAATCAGGAGGACTAATTTGCGACTCCGCTGGTCTGCCAAACGGCCTAACCAAGCTCGAGAGGCCAAGAGCCCAATGGCAAAAGCACCCGAGACAAAGCCAATCTGTTGGTCATTGCCGCCAATGCCTTGCACATACAAAGACAGCGTAGGCAGCAAGGAGCCTAGCCCGGCCCAAAATAGCAGGCCTGAAGCGAGTAGCGTTTGCAAATTACGCTTCCTAGGCGCATCAAGGGTATAGAAGAGCTGCAAAACGGACTTTCCTGCGCAAAAAGTAATCTGGCTAACATAATACAATAATACTACACATTGAAGTGCAGCTTTATTCGGTCAGCCGATCAAGCACAGGGGCCTCAGCCCGAACTGTTCGCATCTATCCTGGTGCAAACAGTACGCGAAGAGGACTTTATTTCAATCCACGCAGAGCTACTAAATTAGCCCAGTCGTATTTGGAGTAATGACAACCTCAGGAGGCAGTTCCTCCGGCGGACTATCACTAGGATCGTTCAAATTATTAAACCCTTGAATGTGAATTCCAATGTCTTCACAGGCTTGTGTCAGCTCTTCTTCAAAACGCGCAGTGTCATTGCCATATCCGCATCGTTCAGCAGCTACTGCTACGCCTAGAGTACTATTTGCTTTAGCACAATCAACTAGATCAAGGCCTTGAAGGGGAGTAGAGGATGCCATAAAAAATTAACCTTTTTCTTATCAACCTCTATTTTAGAAAAACCTAAAATTGTTTTCCTCCATCATGGGATAGAAAAAAGCTCAAGTATTTCTATAATTTGGACAAACCCTGGGAGTCGAAGACTTCCAGAGCACATCAGCAGCTCAAGACCACGATCGGTTCCGGTTCTAAATCATGTTCCTTACTGCAAATCAATCTTGGCGTTCTCTCCACTTTTCGCTTTTTCACCCGTTACCACCGCTTTGGCGAAACTAATTGTTTCCGCGACCCAGCCCGCTGGAGCATCCCAATATTCTGCTTTTTCCACATTCACCTTGAGCAAAGCAATATTCGGTTCATCAAGTTCCTTCGGAAACCAGGCCTTGAGCACAGGTTTCCATAGCTCCTGCATTTTCTCGCGATCTCTCACAAGCTCCGCTATACCTGAAACAGAAACATAGCGTTGTTTGTCGGGTGCAGAGAAACTAACGTTAACTTGATGCTGACGCTCCACCTCTTCAACTTTGTGAGAACTGGCATCGGTAAAGAACCAGATTGTCATATCCTGGTCAATCTGTCCGTTAATGGCCATTGGACGGCTGCGCAAATAGCCATTATCCATTGTTGTCAGCATGCCATATTCAATATCTTTGATCAGATCTCTCAGTTTTTGAATTTGATCACTTTGTTCTATTACAGAAGTCATCATTGTTACGCTCCACTATTAGTTTTGATTGACGAAGTAGTGTTCTATCTATCTGAGTTAACAAAGGCCGTGGTCGCTTCGTCTACCTGCCTGGTGATTGCTAAAGCATGGTCGTGGTCCGCAACAGATAACAGAAAATACATATTTATCTCCACCAAGCCGCTTCAATCTGGAAGGCTTCGCTAATCTATCAACAATTATCAAACTCGTCGTCTAACTTATGGATGATGTTCCCCCGGTCATCGCATAAGCTTCGGGATGTATAGTTTAAAGCCCTCCAAAGCGCGTGACCACTTCAAAGGGCGAGGGATAAATCCCTGCTGTTTCACCAAAACCCCTAACCACAGAGGCAGAAACGATTCAGCCCATCTATACTAACGGATCTTGGATGTTAACCTTTATGCGAGTTCTACTTTGGATGGGTGGTGACCCAAGCGTTTGCTCAGTATCTTTCGACCCAGGTCTATTTGGTCTACCTAGCCTATAAGGTCTAACCAGCTAGCAGGCCTTACTCGTCGCGTAAAATGCTATTCAAGGTCCTAGGTTCTGCATGTTTCCTGCTTTCTTACCTGCCCAAGTTCATCAATTGACGGAAGCTACTTCCATAGCGTTAGCCAAACAGATCCAAGTGCAACGTCTAACGCTTGACCCGGCAAAGCAAGAAATAGAAACCAGCTATGTGCAACAAGGACAAGGAGGCTCTCCTATCCTCTTGCTGCATGGATTTGATAGCTCAGTGATGGAATTTCGACGTTTATTGCCGCATCTGGCCAAAGCACATGAGACCTGGGCTGTAGACATGCTGGGCTTTGGCTTTACGGAACGCAGAGGGGATATTCTCTATAGCCCGGATGCAATTAGGAAACATCTCTATAGTTTTTGGAAAACGCTCATCCAGCGACCGATGATTCTAGTAGGAGCTTCCATGGGGGGAGCTGCCGGTCTAGATTTTGCCCTTTCCTATCCTGAATGCGTAGAAAAAATAGTCTTAATCGACAGTGCTGGCTTTACGAATGGAGTGCCCCTGATCGCTCGCTATTTGTTTCCACCTTTTGACCATGTAGCGGTTGAATTTTTGAAAAGTCCGAAATTACGTCAACGAGTAAGTGAACTTTCCTATGTTGATAAATCCTTAGCCTCTGTAGATGCACTCATGTGTGGTTCGCTCCATCTTGAGCAGAAAGGTTGGCATCAAGCGATTATCAAGTTCATGAAAAGCGGGGGTTATCCCTATCTGGGAGACAGAATTAAGCAACTGTCCCCAAGTGTCCTAATCCTATGGGGAGAAAAAGACCAGATTCTCGATCCTCAGGATGCGCATAAATTTGAAGAAAGATTGCCTGACAGCAAGCTGATTTGGATACCGGAATCTGGTCACGTTTCCCATCTGGAAAAGCCGGAATTCGTTGCAGAAAAGATTCTCCAATTTGCCTGATTGGCGAGAGCCATGCTACCCGAATCAGTTTGGATATAAAGCTTTGCCAGAAGGGTGTATCAGTCATTGAGCATGATCATAAAATGTGAGATAACTTGAGTCGGATGACGAGATGAGCGGTTTCCTTAGAACAATTGGATTTACGATTGCTTTGTTGGGCTTTATTGCGGTATTGATTGGGCTTCCTGCTTGGCTCTTTGGTGTTGTTGAGACCTGGCAGGTTATCTTTTTATCTACTAGCTATTTGTTTTTCTTTTTCGGCACGGTTTGGCGAGCAGTACGCTATGGAAAGTTAGCTAGTCGCAGTGAAGATAAGCAAGTCGAAAATATTTCGGGGAAGTTAGCCTATGTGGTCTTGCCCATTGGTCTTTTAGGAGTGCACTGCTGTCTATCTATGACTTCTCTCAATCTGGAAATCATTCTAACCTAATGTTACTTTCTGCTTTAGCGATTACTCTAATAGTTGCCGCTATTGTTCTAAGTCAAATTGCTATTCTCACGTTAGGTAAATTCTTTGATCGACTGACAATTAAGACAGATCATCAGTTAGTTAAAGAAGGTATTTACAGTATGGTCCGTCACCCTATTTACTCCAGCTATTTATTACTCTTTACAGGATTTTGTACAATGCTCCAAAGCCTCTCAGGACTTGGCCTGCTCGCCATCATCTCTATGATTTGGTTTGGAAGCAGAATTCAGATTGAAGAAGCAATGCTGATTGATCAATTTGGGGACGAATATAGAAACTATCAGCAACAGACCAAGAGATTGATTCCTTTCGTGTATTAGTTGAGATCCCCCCAGCTTAAAAACAACTTTTAAGCTGTCAGCAGCATTGCCCCCCTTCTAGGCAAAGCCTTCCCGTAAGGGTACAAGGGGGAGCGGGGGGATCTCAACTATCTATTTGACCTGCGAACTTACCATCGACTTCGGGACGAATATTTTCATAAGAAGCTTTAAGCCTATGGGTAATCTGTTCAAGATTGTCTACTTGGTAAATGGGCAGTGGGGCTTTACCTTTGACATAACTGGCTAGCAGTACCATGGATCCTGTTGTTGAGAGTTGAATTCCTGCTACTCAAGTCCCATAAGTATGAACTTTCCAGACCAATTCTCCTAGGAGTATCGACTTTTCCTCAGGCATCTGGAAGGAGCGTTAGTCCTTCTCTTTCTTTCTGCTTATTAGCGGTTCGAAGCTGCACATGCACTTCACTTGCAGATATGCCAATCTGTTGTTCAACTACGTTACGAATACTGGTTTGGATTTGCTCTCCCATATCCTTTATTGATTGACCGATGGATGGATTGACTTCGGCTACTCCATAGACAATTAGCCCCTGTTCACGCTGCTCTAAGCGAGGCTGAAAGCTTTCAACATTAGCCATTTGTACAACAGCTTGCTGAATAAATTCTTCGGCAACCTCTTCGGGAATCTCAATTTCTCCACCCGCATCAGACTTGATAATCAGTGTAGAGTTTGCTTTAGGAGCTTTGGGAATATGGATTTCCCTACTCATATCGGACACGAGCATCAGGGAAGAACTTTCTTTAGGGGCTTTTGATATCAGTTGCCCTATTTCCAAGAGCAACCATACGAATCCCACAGAAGCGATACCGATTCCAATCCCCCCTGCAGCAAGCGGGTCTGCCTCGAACCAGGCATAGAGCTCCTTCAAAAACATTTGGGGAGATTGCAGTACTATTCCCCCACGCCGCAGTAGAGCATTAGCCGTTGAATAAGAAATCTGGTTGAACACTCCAGCGACAATCCCGCTTCCTAGAAGAATCAAGAGGAAAGAGAGCGAAGTACTGATGATTAAGTTGAAGATGCGCATAGCTATACCTGAAGCAGGCACCTCTATTATAAATATAGAGAATGAGGAAGAGCACTTCTCCATTCTCTATGTTAAGAGCATTGAGAAGTTATGAGATCGGGGATTTAACGGGCAAGTGCTTAAGTTTTGTGTACAGATTGGTTGCCTGAAAGGGGTTGGCGGATAACTTCAACGGTTTCAATTTTTTCTAAAGAATCGAGGATATAGATAGGTCGGAAACCTTCCTGCTCAAAGCCCGCTAAAGATTGCCTCAACTGTTGATAATGTAGTTGAACAACAGTTGCATCAACCTTACGATTGGACCGTTCTTTATTTCTTTGGATGCAAAGTGCTTCCGGGACATTGAGCACAATCGCTACAGGCAAACAGTTATATTCACGGGCTAGAGCCAAAAGCGGTTTGCGGGCTTTTAGCTCAACATTAGTGGCATCGATAACGGTTAATTTGCCTGCGGCAAGACGTTTAGCCGCTACGAAGTGTAAGACTTCAAAAGCATCTTTACTCGCTTCCTGATTGTGCTCATCATCAGAGACCATGCCTCGAAAAAAGTCTGAAGAGAGAATTTCCGTTGACTTGAAATGCTTGAGCGCAAAGGTAGATTTCCCAGCACCAGAAGGACCGATAAGGACAACAAGTGCAAATTTAGGAATAGTTATGTTCACTGTTGTTTTGCCCTCCTAGCTCCCATGGCGTTCGTGTAGCATCTCTATATGCTGCTGAAGAGTACGCGGCTTGGGAATTTAGCAATTCACGCGAACTTTGTCAGTTCTACTCTTTCATGCTGAAGTAGCCATTGTTTGCGCTCTAGACCACCTGCATAACCAGTCAGCTTGGCATTCGCACCGATTACCCGATGACAGGGCAACACGATTGCAACAGGATTGAGGGAGTTTGCCATGCCGACGGCACGATACGCTGTCGGTCTTCCAATGGTCTCGGCCAAAGCTCCATAGGTCACAGCTGTTCCTGGCGGAATGGAGCGTAGTGCTAGCCAAACCTTCTGCTGAAAGGGAGTTCCACCGGTATGTACAGGGATGTGATCCAAGCTGTTGAAATCGCCTGCCAGATAGGCGCGTAGAAGGTCGCTAAATCCTTGAGGATTGGACTTCTCGATGAAGTAAATCGTCCCGTAGCGTTTCTCCAACAGCTTGATCATGCGAGACTCATACTCTGTAAAGTCAAGCGCACAGAGCTTTTCACCATCTGAAACAATTAGGATCTTTCCCATCGCGCTATCAATTTTGTCGATCAGAAGCTCAGTCATGCGGATAACATCTCCTTATGTGGCAATAGCGTTGAATCGGGCAAATCTAGGGAGGACCATAAATGCATGGCGGCATAGGCCCTCCATGGTCTCCAAGCTTGGGAACGTTCAAGAAGCTGTGCTTTGGTTACAGGATGTCCCAGAGATTCCATCGCTCTTAGCAAACCCAAATCAGCCGCAGGAAAGGCATCGGGTTCGCGTAGCGCCCGCATAGCGATATAGTTGGCCGTCCATTCTCCAATTCCAGGCAACTGACAGAGGGTTTGAATGGCCTCATCCATAGTCTGAAAGTGGGTCAAAAGTTGAGGATTGCGAGCAACAGCTGCCGCCAAGGCCGTAATGGCGCTCGCTCTGTTTCGGGGTATTCCAAGGGATGTTAAATCAGCATCGGACAGAACTTCTGGACGGGGAAATACAAACTGTATGCCCGTTCCTGTCCAGGGGGTAACTGCTAGCAGAGGCTCTCCATAGGTTCTTACCAGACGACCTGCCAGCGTTGTAGCCGCCGCAACACTGACCTGTTGGCCCAAAATTGCCCGTACTGCTAATTCGAAAGGGTCCCAAGCACCCGGAATTCTCAACCCTGGTTGCAGGGCAATGATCTTGGCAAGGATTGGATCCCGTTGGAGTTGGGCAGAGATTTCGGCAACGTTTGCATTCAGATCGAACATACGCTGCAGTCGCTCCACGATTTGTGCCAGTAGCGTTACTTTAGGGAAGTAAATCTTGGCCATGAGATAGTTCTGTCCGGCAACAGGACAGATTTCAACGATACCGTGATGTCCATTCAGGGCGATGGCCCGTAGATAACGCTCAAGGTTTCCGGATTCCAGTCCTGGCGTCGCTCTAGGAAGGAGAAAGCGAATGAAAGCAGACCAACTAAAAGGTGGATTGAAGGGCAATTTTAAGGAGATGGTTGGGACACAAGGGGCATCTATTGGTTGAATTGTCTGACGCCGCAGGTCACGGGGCGATCGCTTATAGGTCTTGTAGATTACGTCATTAAAGCGACGAATACTTGCAAACCCAGCAGCCATGGCGACATCGGTCATAGACAGCGACGTTTCATCAATCAGCTTCTTGGCAAAGAGGAGCCGTCGTGTTTGTGCTACTGCTATGGGTGAGGTGCCAAGGTGTTTAGCGAACAGCTGCCGCAAGTGGCGATCGCTCACACCTAATCGCGTTGCTAGGCCTCCAACCGCACCCTCATCCAACGCTCCAGCAGCAATTAAAGAAAGAGCACGAGACACAGTAGAGGTTGTCCCAACTTGGGCAAATGAGCTAGGAGCTAGCTCAGGTCTACAGCGCAAACAGGGACGAAATCCTGCACTCTGTGCTGCCGCCGCATTCAAGAAAAATGTGCAGTTCTCTCGCTTAGGAGTGATCGCGGGACAAATGGGCCGACAGTAAATTCCTGTGGTGCAGACGGCGACAAAAAACTGTCCGTCAAAGCGAGCATCCTTGGTTTGCATCGCTCGGTAACAAACATCAGGGTCAAGATTTGGGCTCATGGCAGCAATCTAAACTTATGCCCACAGCGTAAAAGAACGAGCAAAGAACTGCTAGTCATTTCCGGAACTGGACTTAATGGTTCTCTTTTTGGCTGGAATTCTCCAATAGATAGCTCTATGAACTCAAGCTGATAAGCTCACACGCTCTGCCAGCAGACTTCAAGAGGCTTCGAGACCATTGGCTTCATCAGTCGGTCAATCAGATCGTGAAAGGTGAAGAAAAGTCTCTTTTCATATTAAGTTTTATTGCTTATTAAGTAAAACTAATAAGACCTATAAGTTTTGTTGTGAGCAGATAGGGGCAAGGGCGTCTCTAATAGAGAGGCACACCTACCTCAAAAAGGTATTTGACACATGACTGCTACTTTAGAGCGTCGCTCTAGTCAGGGTCTCTGGGGTCAGTTCGCTGACTGGATCACCTCCACCGATAACCGTCTTTATGTCGGTTGGTTCGGCGTCCTCATGATCC
>JBBRSB010000043.1:0-24802 GCA_038245785.1 Gloeobacterales cyanobacterium
CAGGCTGCTTGGGGGGTGGGGGCGCACTCATTTCACCAGCTTTGGCCCTTGAAGGCGATATTTCTGGCAATTCTATATCAGCTTTTTTATCCTGAAACCCCTCTCCTGGTTATATCTGGATATTTTTTCAGGGACGACTAGCTAGGTACGGTTGGGCAGATTTTGACTGTTCCTTGATAGGGGCAAAGCAAAAGCCCATCCCGTTGCTCAAAGCTCCCCGATTGTAGTACCCGGCGACCTGTGTAAAGGAGTCGCTATTGAAACACCAAACTTTGCCTTCCTCAACAAGACGACACTTTTTAGTCTTGGCGCAAATAGGGCAAGGCTTTCTGTTGGTGCGGGTTTTGGTAGGGGAGAATGAAGTCAAATCATCTCCCCTACGACGTAGCTCTCGGCTCCGCCTGCCGGACACAGGGACCGCCCTATATTGAGTTGTAAACAACTAGAAATTAAGAAGAAGTTAATTCTTCTGCTAGTTGTTTGAAGCTTGCATTTTTCAGTGGAAAGTGTCACAATGTACCCATTAATAAAGATTTTAAAAACCACTCCAGTCCGCCAAGACAAAGGGGTGGTTTTTTTCTGTGTGCTACCTCTCCGTAGTGCGTACTTCAGTCCATTGGTCTGCCACAGAAGAGATCCCTGCTGGCATCTGAGGACCTGTAACGACTACATCTACATAAGAAGGGCGTTCTTTGAGCAATTGGAGGACTTCTGCTTCTGGGATGAAACCGTAGTTAACGGCTAAACTCAGCTCGTCCAGGATGATTAGGCCATAGCGTCCTTCTTTGACCTGGCGCTGGGTGTACTCCCAAATTTCTTGGATAGCCGCTTGTTCATGAGGTTCTACTTGGTTGGTATCGATATGCCGCTCGATAGCACAATGGACCCACTTGAAGTTTTGGCCCATTTCCGTGGGATGAGTAGGTCCCTGATTAATTCCACCCTTGAGGAACTGAACAAGCAGAGTCGGCGTACCTTGGCTAGCTACCCGCATGGCCTGGGATACTACTGAGGTGTTAAACCCCCTTTGTTTTGCGGTGAAAACCTGGACCATGCCCTCTATTGCTGGCCGAAGGGGGTGGTCCCCGAGTTCAGCCTGAGCTGCGCCGAAGGGTCTTGTCGAAGGGATTTCTGGGAATGTTAGGGCGTTAACCATGAACTGTCTCCTGAGAATTAATAGTTGAAAACGGCGTCCGATGAGTAAGGGGGAGGGTGATAAGAAGGGTTCATGAGGAAAGCTCCAAATGCAACTGCATGTGACTAAGCGCAGCGCTCAGCTTGGGCGAGAGCCATAAGCATTCGGTTGCAGACCCTCCGCCATTGGTTTGGGCTTGCCAGGTAATCTGTTTCCAACCTTCATAAAGCTGGCCATACAGCGCAGAAGGATACCCACAGACAAGAGCCATTCCCTGGATAGTCTGTAGCTGTGTAGCTAGTTCTCGATGTCCTGACTCATCCATCTCATGGAGATACTGGGAATCTGCCTGTTTTTGCTTGCGTGTTTCCAGCAAATACGGTGGGTCCAGGAAGACCAGCGTTTCTGGGGTGTCCATGCGCTTAATAACTTCCGTGGCTGGCGTACACTCAATCTGGACGTGGCGCAAACGCTCAGCAATGCCCCAAAGATGTTCTGTGCGGTTCCAGTCATCTGTGACCGATTTGCATCTCGACTGCGTGTGCATATAGCGCCAACCAGACTTTGCCTTTAACGCCCCGGACCCCCACCCTTGCCAAGAGCGGATATACAACCGACGCGCACACTCCAAAGGATCTGAGGTAACCTCGAAGGCCAGTTTCAGTTCCTTGCGGCTGTAGGGGGTAAGTTCGATTGCCTGAATCAATTCTTGGGGACAGTCGCGTAAAATCTTGAAGAACGTCATCACGTCGTCATTGAGATCGTTCAAGACTTCAAAGGGGCTGCGGACTTTTTGCAAGAGAATAGCTGCGGACCCGCCAAACGGCTCTACATAGGTGAGATGCGGTGGGAAATAGGGAATGATCCGTGCGGCTGAACGCCATTTGGAACCGTGGTATCTGAGAGCAGGTGAGAGCTTTTTCATCGGCTAGACCCCCCTTTTTTGAAAAAGAAGAGCGGCTCGTTAACCTTCCTAAATAGGCGCAAGTGCTGAATAGGGAACCATTGGGGCTTGAGCTTTTTGGCCTGCACCTGGGCCAAGCTCCCCTCAAACTGGATAATCGTCCAGACTGTGTTGAAGAGTGTTATGGAATAGCCCCGCGCCACGAGGAACACCTTGTCACCGATAGCCAGTTCCTCCCCAGCGACAGTGGTGATGTATGCAAGATTTGTATGGGTGTTTGAATTCACAGGCCACCTCCGCTAAACCCGTGTGAGACGAGGTGCATAAGCTGACGGCTGCGTTTGTCTAGCTTGGAAACTCTGGATTTCTTCTTCCCGAATTCCTTGGCTAAACCCCGACGTTCCGCAGATAAATCCTGGGCATCCTCAATCGTTTTCTCTAAGTCTTGATAGGTCATTACTGCCCCTCCAAATACGGAGTAGGAGCGCCCTGATTTGCGTAGAGAGCGACATCCGTTAGAGGGAAGGTATAGATGAGGAGATTGATCAACCCTCGAATAGGCTGCACTTTCACTAACCCTCGTTCTGGGGTTAATGCCTCAACTCTCCAAACTTCATCCTGTTGTTTCCGAGAGTATTGCCGAGCTAACAGACAAATCAAATCTCCGACAGACAAGGCTTTGCCGTAAGCGTCCAACACCTTTGGTTGTGGCGCGGCTAGAGGAACTACTGACAAGTGGCGCGTTTTGGGTAAGGGGTGGATCATCGTTTTGCCCCCTTCCACGTCGTTCCCTTCTTCGGAGAGATGTGCAAGTGGCTGTGGGGGATAACTACAGCAAATTTGCTGGGTAGAAGTTCATAGGGGTAGAAGCTTCGGAAGACTTCTTCTGAAAAAGTGATCTCTGCAAAGCCCTCTCGGCAAGGGCAATTCTGAGTCATTTTCAGAAAGCGTGTTCCTTCGGGAATCGTGTACTGCTTCCCCCCAGTGCGGAGTATGCCAGGGTCGTTAGCCCAGGTGGTGTAGGCAGTTTTGGTTTTCTTGGGATCTATCTGCTGTTTAGCAGGAGGCGAGACGGGGGCAGCTTCAGCACTGATCGCCTTTTCAGCCACAGCCAATGATTGGTCGATCTCCGTCTCTTTAGGCAGGGCAGAGCGGGTGGCCTCACCGATACTGATTGGTTTTTTAGCCGTAGCTGTGGTGGACGACCGCACACGTTTCTTTTTAGGAAGGCCATTTAGCTCTAGCTGCTTATCATTCAAATACTCCAAGACTTGAGTTTTCATCGGGATGCTCCAACGCTTGTGTTTAGGTATCCAGAGGGTGCAAAGTCCGTCTCAATGAGGCTTTCAGTCTGCATAAAGCTGTTGGCAGATTGAACAAAACGTTGAGCGCAGTCCCCACCCAGAACACCAAGGTAGTACTGTGGTACCCGTAAGTTAATACCTGCAGTGACCCTATTAGGGTCTTGTGGGATGGTTAAAGTACCGTTAGGGTACATGCGATAATTCGGGGTGTACAAATGCCTTTCATGGCCTGCGTGAATAAAAAAATTCTTCAAGATCGGCTTAAGGCATTGAATTGGACCCCTTACAGGTTGGCAAAGCAGTACGGCAGATTTCGTACTGGTGAACCTGAGGAAAATATTGACCCTAAGCGCTTTGATAAAACCGTTAAGAAGATCTTGAATAACCCTGATGTCTCTAGCCTGACGACTCTTGAGGCTCTCGTTAAAGCGATGGATGGAAAACTGGTGATTATCTGGAATACCCGTGAAGAAGTGGTCACGGGGCAGAAAATGGTAGAACTTGATGAAACCGAAGAAGAATAAATAGTCGCTGAAGTCCATACAGCGACTGTTAGTACTAATTACAAATAGGTTTTTTTGCGCTAATCTGTTCATACGCTTCTCTATCGGTGTGTAAAACACCGCTTGGGTTACAAGCGTTTTTGAGGGGGAGTCGTAATGACTCCAGATTTGGTTCAAGACCCTGCCTGGCCGTTCTAGTGGAAAGCAGGGGATCTAAATTGAAAGCCGTTCTAGTGTCACCTAGGACGGTTTTCGCTTTCTGAGGATTACAACCCTCACCAGCCCCATAAGCGTGTCCGGCAGGCGCAGCCGAGAAGCTCACGTAGGGCCGATGTGTTACCAATGACTCGATGCTTCCGCATGTGTTGTCAGAATTACAAACCTCACCTTTCTGAGAGAAACCTTAGCACTGATAAAACAATCGGACAATAGGCTCAATTCCCCTTCAGGGGAGACTTTCAGACCCTTTATACGCGAGCTTTATAGGCAAAACTATACGCGAGCTTTATAGGTCAATCCCTGAAAAACCATCCTCATAGGGCTTTGAAATTTAGCTGTCAAAAAACTATACGCGAGCTTTATAGGCAAAACTATACGCGAGCTTTATAGGTCAGAGGATGTCGCTGGTAGTTGGACGCTATCCCAAGTGTGTTTTGTCTCTCCAAACACCACAGACAGAGAAATCCAGCAAGAATACAAATATATGAAATTTCTTACAGAGTAAAGTGAGGAGGCAAAAATGAACCATCCCGAAGAACAACCCGTCTTTGAGCGCGGAACTGGGAATGTCTATACAGATCTCGGACTGGACGACGCTGACGAACTGTTTGCGCGGTCACAGCTAGGCTTTCAGGTTTGGAAAATTCTCAAGGAATCAGACTTGAAACAGCGAGAAATCGCAGCACTCTTGGGCATCAAACAGCCCGAAGTGTCCCATTTAATAGAGCCTGAAGATGTCACCGCCAATCATCTAATACAAAAATACCTGGTCGATTGTAACCAGGCTCGTTTGGTTTATGCATTACTAAACCCGTGATTTCAGTGCGAAAACGACGAGCAACCATTCTGGTATAGGCTTCATCACGGCTGGTATTCACTCCAGCAAGAAGACGCAACATTTTTTGAGTTGCCCCAAACGCTTCACACAGATCGAGCAACTGTTCAAACTGTTCCCCCGCTTGAGCTCCTGGGCGCACTGCTCCAAATTTGACGTAGCATACATCGCTACCTGCTTCGCTTCCTGCACCACAATGACAAATAGCAAATCCTGCTAAGTCTGTTTCATCCTAAAGCAAAACAGTATCACCTAAATTCTGAGCATGAACTGCAGCAATCTCATGCGATAAATCTAGCCCTGCATAGATGGCATTTGTGAGTTCGGAACACTGCTTGAGACAATGCAATCGCTGCTCCGGATCGAATTCAGAGTATTTCGTTCCTGGCAAGTCCTGCTGAGCTGCCTGAATTGGTTTTGCCATGATGAAGGTTAGAAAACGTGGGTAGAACCCGAATTTCTGATAAAGTGCATGGTGCATTGGGCTATTCGGAAAGGTAAATAACCCGGTCTGTCGCGTCCCCCTTTGAGCAAATTGAGCAATCACAGGTTCAATGAGACGCTGAGCAATACCCTGCCCCCAAAAGTCAGGATGAACACTGAGCGGTCCGAAAAAACCAACACTGCCCCACTGGGTGGCTATATTGGAACCAACCAGCTTTCCATCAGCCTCAGCTACGAATGCCGCTGTTGGATCAACTTTCCATCGGGGTTGAATATAGTTTGCATCCCCACCAAAATCGGTGGGTTGAGGCAATCGAATAAAAGTGCCAAAGGCGAGTCGAAAGATATGGTCAGCCTCCGATAGCTCATTTTTTTGAAGGAGCCGAATAGAGATATCCATAGCGGCGAAACCTGCCAGAAATAGCGTCAGTTTAGCCATAAATATTTGCAAGCTTGGAGCAATGAATTTAATCTTTACTAGGAGTTAATAACCTCTCTTACGAGGGCTAAGAGGGAAGGTCACACTACTGTTTAGACTGAAATTCCTGCCTATTCAGTTTATTTTGATGATCAGGTAGATATTTTCAGCCTAGTCCTAGCATCAAAAGGCTACAATGAACAAACTTTTGTACGGTATAGCTATACCGTACTTTTGCTAGATTCATGCCACACTCCTCTGATACTCTTGCTCTAAGACGGAGAGAAGTCAATGATTGTCCAAAGCCTCTTGAACGGCTCTATGGATTTCATTGGTATTTACGTCAACCTGGTCAGACTTTGCATAAATCAGGAGTAATAGGACACACTGAGGAGACAAAAGCTGATAGATGAGTCGATAACCGCCACTTTTTCCTGTAGGAATATCGCTATTTTTAGCGCGGGCCTTAAAAACGGTAAAATCAGACCCCTTTATCTGGTCTCCAATAAAATTGCCAACTTGAAGTTCAAAAAGAATGGGTTGCATATCTTTCTGAATTGATCGAAAACGTTTAGCTAAAGACTTAAGACGGCGTTTAAACGGAGCAGTAAAGCGAATTTCAACAGTCGAAAAATCAGACACCAATGCCATCCCATAAATCAGCCAGCGGGAAAGATTGCCCTGCTTGAGCTTGTCGAACCGAGTCTTTCAAATCCTGTAAAATTTGTTCTTTAGAGTCAATGTCAAAGTCAACATCTGATTCAATAGCGAGAGCCTCAAAAGAGTTCAATAAGGACTCCCAAACCTTAACAGGAACGAGAACGTCAGTTTTTTCACCCTGAGCATTGGTGACATACTTAACGAGCGCGCGAAAATTTTCGACAGTCATAGTTATGACCTTACTTTAGATACTCGAGTCTTAAACTTACTCGGAGGGAAGAAATACGGCAAGCCACTAAATGTAGTAGCTATTGCATGGATGCTCAACGGAAAAACCCTATTTATGATCCTGATATATTTTAACTCCCCCTTGCGGAATTCCCTAGCCGCCATCCTTCGACAAGCGTTCGACTGAGGCTTCGACAGTGAGCACGTGTGTCTGGCAGGCGTGGTCCCCGTGTCCGGCAGGCGCAGCCCACAGCTGCGCTTACAGCCATGTCCGGCAGGCGAAGCCGAGAAGGCGAGAACCGCTCACGCCGCAGTCTTAAGAAACAAGCCCAAGCTATTAAGCACGGAATGCCCTTCGTCGAAGCTCAGGGGCCTCCTACCGAAGTAGTATATCTGGGGAATTTTTTATGAGTTCTCTGGATTCGAGTTTGCTTGAGCTACGGCCTCGATTTCTTCTAGGGGAAGATGGAGTGCTTGGGCTATCTGTTCTAAGCTGAGTCCGAGTTTGAGTAATTCAGGGACGGTTTCCAGCTTGCCTTTTACCGAACCTTTGCTCTCTATCGACTTATAAAGCCTAGACTGCTCAAACTCACTTTCTGTTATCGTCAGCATCGCTTCTATCTCCTCGTCGCTCATACTAGAGAACTTGTAGGAAACCACCGTCTCTATGAGTTCTATCATATCCCTTCGGAGCGGTTCCCTTGGCTCAGACCGTGCTTGCTCCAGCAGTCGTCTTGCTTTTTCTGCTGCTGTGATTTCTGGTTCTACAACCAGTTTGAGGATACCCAGGCTCATGGGCGTTCCTTCCTCATTCACTTCATCCAAATAAATCCGCTCAACTTGATTACAGTTCAGCAGAACTCGATAGTTCGATGAATTATCGGGCTCTACATTTCTACTGGAGAAAATGACTACAGCACGCCAATCATTGGGCTCTGGGTACTGTCTCAAATACAGAAAAATCTCAGAAAAGAACCGAGCATAAAATTGGGGATCTTCTTGGAACTGCACTTCTGCAAAATAAACGGACTGGGCAGGACGACTCGGCAGAAATATGCCATCGATCCGAAAGGCAGTCTGTTTGATTTCCACGGACCGAAATTGATAGCCCTCTGCTTGTTCTGGAGACTGACCAATAAGGGAGAAGAAACTCTCTGAGAGGGTCTGGAAGATTCGGTAGAAGAGGCTATCTGTTTTCACAGCGCTTAGTTTAGCGCAGACTGGCTGTCGACATCTCCAGGATCTATTGCTCTCTTCCCGTCAGGGTGCGCTACGCGCAATGCTTCGGTATAGCTCAGCAACAAGAGCTGGCTTTTCTTGCCAAACACGCCAATAAAGCAGGGCTTCTGCGCATTAAGCTAAAGATAGGGAAGCTGATGTCTCACTGCTCCCAAGCGGAGTAGCTCCGTTTCGTTATCAAGAATCCCTTGAAATTTGCTAGAATCCTCCTGCCCTTAAGGGAAAAAACATGGCAGCGAAAAAGAAGGGGAGTTTTCCGGTAGACGGTCAACTTTTGATGATTCTTCCACGGGCTGGGTCCACACTGCGGAACCATGATGTAAATCTGCCAGAACTGCGTTTGGATACCGATGGGTACTACATCGAGATAAAAATTAATGCAGATCCAGAAAACCCTGAAGAAGTCGAGGTAACTCGGCGTATTCCCTTAGATAATTGTTCAGAAGAGGAGCTGCAAACTCTGCAAACACAGTTTACTAATTTAGAACTTGAATCCTGTGTAGAAAAAGGGGTGAAAAAAACTCTAGAGAATATTGAAGATCGTAAGCTCCAGTGACTTTTGATAACGCTCATGACCTTCCTAAACCCTAGGCAGGTAGCCATTGTTTTCTACCTCTATAAAGAGCTTGCAAGGCAGCAGAGTGATTCTTCTGTGTATTTCCGCTCTAATGAACTTTTAGAGTGGCTAGGATATAAACGACAAAAGGATGGTAGCTTTCCAGCACTCATTCGTTCTCAGGTCAATCAAGACTTAGTGGCGCTTCATCGCATGGAATTAGTTTATGCTCAGGCTCTAAAAAATGGCAACAATCTGGGTGCGAAGATTATGGTTAAAACCATCTTGCGTATTCAGGACTATGAGATCGATAATGTGCCCAGAGATTTCAATTTAACAAAAGCTGCTGATTATACTTTTGAGCTAGCAGACTCTTACACTGTCATGCTGGGATTCCTTAGTGGCTTGAAGGGCAAGGATGCGCACGTTCTATTCCCAGACTCGATTAAAATCTTGCAGGAGAACGGTGCTCAACCACAAAGGGACTATAGGACCAGGCTTCTCAGCTACATCACTAGCCGAATGGAGTGGGAATCTTTAACTGATGGCCAATATCTAGTAATTTCAAAAAGGTATATTTTTAAAAATTTAGATCTTCTGGGTAGTAATGTATCTCGCAACAACAAAATTTTTTGGGATGCTGTTGAAGAATTGAAAAAAGAAGGCTATATACTCAATGCCCAAGAACTAATAGTTGAGAAAAAATGACCCAGTATCCAATTTCAAATAAATTCAGAAATGCTTAGCCGTTCATAGTCACTTAGCCAGACATTCGGGAACTTCTAAACTCCATCTTCCAGGCTTAATTATCCAGCCTTTAGTCTCTAGTTCCACACGGAGATCTGCTAGTTGTTTACGAGCTTTGGATGCCTTGGGACAGTGAAATTCTTCTTGCAAACTCTCTTGCTCATTCAGGCAGGTCACAGCTCTCTCAAGGAATATTTTGCAATAGGCCACATGGTCATTCACAATCGCTGAAGCGACCGCATGGTATAAAGCTACGCCTCTTGAGCCATCTTGGTTAATTATTTCGCACACCATTTCCAGTCGGGTTAAACGCATCCCGCATTCTTCCAAGTGTTTTAGATACTCTTCGAGCTTCAAAAAACTGAGATATGATTCCACTACCGTAAACCTCCAAAAAGCCTTAGCAAATTTCCTTGGCCCAATCTTTGCAAAGTTGGCTACCCGTTTGGGTTGCGCTTATGTTCTACATATGTTCTGCTTTTGTTATGGAAACCTCCCAGTCTTTGCGTATGCAGAGGTCTCTGCAGTTGAGTTCATTTGGACAAACTGCTGCACAGAGAGCCTTTGCGCTGTTGGGGATGTCTCAGAGTGTATTTGTAGCTCAGCTAGGGATTAAGCATCAGCGGAGCATTGCACGTCAGTCCCTGAGCCGATATTTAAAGGGTGAGCGGGTTGAACGAGAGTTGTTTTGTATTTTGTGTACTGCTTTGAACCTTGAGGTTTCTGTAGTCATTGAGATTTCAGGGAAAGTTGATTGTGAACAGACAAATGGCCCTCAAACTTTCGATTACGTTCCAAAAGATCGTGATGATTTTTATCATTACTATTCTCGCCAAATGTCTAATGCTAGAGTTGAGATTTGGCTTACGAGTGATGGGTTCAATATGGAAAATTTTATAAGTGCACAATATGCTCAGATCATGATGCAGGGAATGACTCAAGCTTTAAGAAGGGGCGTAAAAATTCATCGATTCCAAATGCTTAGGACAATGCATCTGAACTGGATTCCGGAGTTGAAAAAACTTAAGCAGCAATTTGAAAAGTATTATTTTATCTATGTCAATCCAGCATTTGATGCTATTGAAAACTTTTGTGTTGTTGACCCTGGAACTCCCTATACTCTAACTGAAGCTATGTTTATAGCGATGGAGACACCTACAAAACAATATTCGGTTGCGGATATAGCTACGTTTTCACATGGAAATGAACAACCCAATCGCAGCAAGCTGCGGGGTATCTAAAGCGGAAACAACCGTATCTGTTGTGCTCTAGCTTTCTCTTCTTCGCTTCCCTGCTCTTGAATATACTTTTTAACAAGCGTTCGACTGAGCTCACGCCGAAGTCTCGCTGTTCACTCCGTCGCCAACCGTTCCAATGTAGCCACCATCGCTCCAAAATTCCCCACCCCATAGCTGTTTACGGATTTCTGGAAATTGGATAAACATCTGCCGGGCACTAATACTTTCGAGAATCTGCATCACACGGGAGGGAGCATACTTTGGAGCTGCACCAACAAACAGATGCACATGGTCTCCATCCGTACCCATCTCCTCCATCTCAAACCAATAGCGCTCTGCAATCTCTTTTAAAACCTGCTTCAAATACACGCACCGTTCCTCGACGGTTAACAAACGCTGACGATATTTGATGCAGAAAACCATGTGATACCGAATCTGATACACGCAATGACTCGCACGTTGGAGTTTCTCGCGTTCCGCTGCCGGACACATTGCCAGATTATAGGGCCGACCTCACGGTCAGCAGACTGCTTATCCCAATCGCAGCAAGCTGCGGGGTATGCGCAGTCGTTTCTAGATCAACTATGGTCGCATCAATTTCTGAATCGATTTCAGATGATGCTTGAGCAAGATAATACAATCAATCTTTCTCTAGACTCACTAGATCAGCTTTACGATGACCTTTTAATAGAGCGAACTCAGAAAGTGGAACGATGGTGTCAAGTACATCATGTTTCTACTCTTGAAGAGTTGGCTAAAGGTACAGGTATTTTTGACCAAGAGATATTAATACGATTCCACCAAAAGTACTCCTGATGAAAAAAATATTGGTCATGTTCACTGGTGGCACCATCTCTCAAAAAGCAGAGGGTGGGAAAATGCGTGTTGCCTACACTAGTCAAGATCTGTTTATTAACATTGACACGGACATTGAATTAGAATTTGTCGATGTTTCTCAAGCTAACGGCGCGGAATTAAGGCTAGAGCAACTTTTCAACATAAGAGACTTAGTTTCTAAGCACTCTGACTGTGATGGATACTTGCTCGTTACCGGTACCGACTCTATGGAGGAAATCGCTTTTGGACTTGACTTGCTCATGGAGCCGAAAAAACCCTTTGTAATTTCTGGTGCGGCGAGGCCCACTGACATCCCCGGCTACGATGGGGAAGCCAATCTCCGAGCTGCCCTCGCTGTTTTGGAATCACCAGAAGCTCTTACTTTGGGTGTGCTCGTTGTGATGAACGACAATATTCACCCAGCCCGCTATCTACGAAAACATGATTCCGCATTGATGGGCGCATTATTCCAGAGTCACCCTGGCCCAATAGCTCAAATTCGCAGTGGCAAACCGTTGTTTTATTACTGTGGACTACCTCCAATAAAGCGTTTCACAAAGGCCCAGCGGGAAAAGGCAAGTAACCGCGTGATGATATGGACTATGACAGTAGACCCAATACTTCCCGAGGCCCTGCTAGAAGACCTCGATGGTTTGGTGCTTGCAGGTATGGGAACTGGCTCGATTTCTTTATCAATAGTTGAGCAACTTGCTCCAAAATGAACTTCTCAAATTCCTGTTGTTATAACTTCCCGCTGTCCAGTAGGGCTAAATTACGATGACTACTACTACAAAGGGAGTCTTGAGAAATACGAAAGCAAAGGTTTCCGGATCCTAGAGTATGAAAAACTAAATCCACTCCAGGCTAGATTACAACTTATTTTGGAAATGGCTTCAGAGTTATCTTAAAATTATCACCAGCTCCGAAGGGCCGATGTCACTGCCAACTCATCTTCTGAGTTTATCTACATATTCTTACAACCCTCACCAGCCCAGTAAGCATGTCCGGCAGGTGCAGCCAAGAAGCTCATGTAGGGCCAGTGTCACATCGGACATATTACGATTAATTCGCCCTGCCTTACAACCCTCACCAGTGCCTAGGAACCAGTGTCACGTTATTTACCCAGGAACTTTCTTATTAATCATAACCCTTGCAGTCACCGATTCCTAAAACCTAGTGTCACTTTCTATTGGAGCCACTGATATAAACAGGCTATAAGCCAATGCGCAAAAATAAGTATTAATCTACTAACCTATGGACTCTATCCCTCTGTTTCAGTCAATGTACCCTCTCTAATTGAGCGAGCTGTTAGCAGCGCTACAACTAATGCTGAGGGAAAGTGCACTATGGGCAATGCTTCCTATGCTAATTGGGTTATCACTAAAGGAACGGGAACGTTCAACGCCTGCATCAATGCTAAACGCGACGGTATTATCAATGCTGAATACATGGGACAGTGGTTAGTCTGCCTATGGCATCATGCAATGCAGACCGCCAGCTTGCAGCGAGGGGAGTGGGATCTGGTGGAATGTGTGATCGCAACCCATAGCACCCCGTACGGCAATGCTCAACTAAGCGCGATTTCCAACTTGGTGGAGATTAACTTTGATGATCAGGCACAAACCCACAACATTAATGTAGGCCATCCGCCAGAAGGGGTAACCCTAACACGACTGAGTGAGGCGATTAGCGGCCTACTGGCTGAGTATCCTCCAACGGTAAGCATGGCAGCTTAAGCTTTGACTCTTCTGCTTTGGAGCTGTTTCGTTTATATTATTGCTGCCAACGCAATTTTTGGAGATGGCTTCAGATCCGTACGTTAGTTGATAGGTTAGGTTTTTAAGATGAGCGAACCGACGACTGAACAGACAGAGCGCAACTATCAGGCCATCGGCACGGTTGAGGGAATTCTAGAACTCTCGGATTCCTGTGCTCTACTGCATATGGGAGAGACTGCTTTTCCAGTATCTGTCTCTCCGCTAGTCCTGAAGAAGCATACCCCAGGACAGATACAGCGCTTTCGGGTATATCCAAAGCTATGGCAGGGGAAACCCAGCTTTTCCCTCGTCTGTGTAACCGAATCACCAGTCAGTCCCCTTGTGCTCAAGGGTTGCTGGCAAATCCATCAAGACTTGCCCTACCTGGTGATCTATCGGAATCAGATACGCAGCAAGAGAGATCAGAAGTTGTTTCATCTAGTGTCTGTCCAGTGGCCCGATGCCCCGAAGCCCAATGGTAAATTCTGGGAGTTGGAAGCAGAAATCCGTGACGGCGCATTTATAGTGAACCGTGCCGAAGGCCCTTTCGCGCCACCCCCACGGGTAAAACCGCCAAACTTAGCTCATCAAAAATTCGGTAAAGGGGCAAAGCATCAAAAAACGAAGCCCCAGTTTACGAGTGAGTCCCCGCGTATAGTCAAACCCCAGCGGGTAGAAGCACAGGTCCAAGCAACTCCATTGACCGCTCAGGAGATCCGAAAGATGGCAATTCCCACCAAGATCCAAGTCACCTGCAAAATTTCAGAAGTCCCCCCTTGCCGAGAGCTGCCGTCGAAAGAGATTGAGTTTTTCTTAGCGGATGGGGACCGAATATTGAACGTGCGGATGAAGGCCAAGCAGTTCAGCAAGCTTACCCAACACGGGTTTGAGCAGTGGATAGCTGCTATTTCTGGAGAATTGGGACCAGCTACAGAATCAGGCTTCGAGTTGGTGAATGCGAGTATTCAGATTTTTGAGAAGTTATCTAAACCCAAAAGAGACTCAGAACCCGCTAGCGGAAAAATTCAAGAAGTCGCATCCGTTCCACACACCTCTTCAGCGCATCCACCTGAGCTGAAGGGAGAGGAGCAACCGAAAGAACGGCAGCGCAAAAATTTATTGTCCGGCGTCCGGTTGGCTTAAAGATTAGCAAGGTCGATGCTCTGGTCCCGCAGCCTCTGAGCGAAGCGTTCTAAGTTTTCACACAGTCTCGCGATCTGTTTGCACAAAAGGTATCCAGAATTCTATCTAGCGGTATAGCCCCCATCAATAATTAACTCAGTGCCTGTAACAAATTTAGACTCATCCGACGCAAGATATAGCACGCCATAAGCAACATCATCTGGCTCTCCAACATGACCAATGGGATGGAGACTATCAAGCTGCTTTCTGAATGTCTCAACTCCTGCCGGTGATTCTTTGGCTAGCTCCTCAACGAGCGGTGTCCAGATAAAGCCAGGATGTATGGAATTGACCCTTATGTTGTCCTTTGCATAAATCAGGGCGTCATTCTTGCTCATCATCCGAACTGCCCCTTTGGATGCATGGTAAGGAGGCAAGTCGGCAGCACCTATGATTCCATAAATGGAAGACATGTTTATAATGCTTCCCCCACCGGACTTCTGCATCAACGGAATTGCCTGTTTAGTACAAAAGAACACACCGCTGACGTTCACACTTATGACTTTGTCCCATTCCTCCCTGGATATCTCATGGGTAGGTTTGTTCACCCCAGCGATACCAGCGTTGTTGATGAGTACGTCTAATGACCCAAATTCATGAACAATGTCAGTGAAAACGCCGCCAACGCTGTCTTCGTTAGACGTATCAAGATGCCAGTATTTTGCTATTCCACCGAGTTCTTCGATTTTAGCTACAACTTTCTGTCCTTCATCATCTTTTATGTCCGTTACAGCCACTTTTGCGCCTTCTCTAGCCAATAGCAGACAAGTTGCCTTACCTATTCCTGATGCGCCCCCAGTAATGACAGCGACCTTGCCTTCTACCCTTTTCATAATGGTTTCCTTTGGTATTTGATCTTAAAACGACTGCGCATACCCCGCAGCTTGTGGCCCCTGAGCCGCGTCGTGTCCGGCAGGCGAAGCCGAGAAGGGCTGCGATTGGGATAAGCAGTCCGCCGACCGCGACTTGATTAAATCGAGAGCTAAGCTTTTCGCTCTTCGAGTCTTTCTTCTACGCCGCCCCTGAACCCGACGGGCTCGCAGCGAGGGCGAACATCGCTGCACGAATAGCGGAGGCGGTCACAGCCGGTAGCTCCAGTTGGGGCGTGAGGCCCGTGTCGGGGATCACAGCGAAGTAGCGCACCGCAGGGGTCAGAGCCGCCAGACGTCTCCCGGTCTCAGGCGAAGCGTAGTTATTTTTTTCGCCCCACAAAAAGGCGGTGGGCACAGAAAGCTTCGGCAGGTAGGCGGCCAGGTCCAAGCTCAGGTTGCCCTTGAGAAATGAGAAAGCGGCGTAGCGGGCGTTAGGCTGGCGTGCTGACTCATAGTAGGCGTCCACCATCTCCTCGCTGATGCGCCGAGGGTTAGCAAACAGGACCCGCTCCATATAGGCGCGGATGGTGGTACGGTTCTGGATGCCTTGGTCGTATAGGAACTGGTTGAGCAAAGCGATGGAGTCCACCCACCCGAACAGGCTGCCGTTGTAGGGGCGTCCAAAATCGGACAGGCCACTGGGGTTGACCAACACCAGGTGCTCGCCCAGTTCTGGCTGTTCCGTGGCCTCCCACACACTCAAAGCGGCCACCAGGGTGGCAGCAATAATGGTCGGGCGCGCTGCACCAGTGTTCTTGATGAACTCGCGGATGGCCGTGCGGTAGATCCCGGCGGTGTATTCAAACGGCTGGTGTTCGGAGTAGCCCCAGCCAGGCAGGTCAGGCGCCAGCACCCGGTACTCGGCGCTGAAAGTCGGGTAGACTCGGGACCACTCGAACGAAGAGGAGCCGCCACCAAAAGTGTGTAGGAACACCAGCGTACCGGTTGCATCCCGGCTCTGAGGCATGGCCTCGTAGTAATTGATCTTCCCGACAGTGGTGGCAACGTTGCACCGCTCAAACCCGGGCGGCTGGAAAAGAGTATTCGAATCGCTCATGGCTAGGCTCTTCGCTTCTTGCTTCAAGTATGACAGGGATGAGGTAACCCGAGTAAATAGGGCTAACTATTGGTTCTAAGACTTCTGTGATCCAGTTTTTGGGATATAGATGTGAATTCCGGAAAAGATGGCAATTCCTACAAAAATCCAAGTCACCTGCAAAATTAATTAAGTCCCCCCTTGCCGAGAGCTTCCGTCTAAAGAGATTGAGTTTTTCCTAGCAGATAGGGACCGAATATTGACAGTGCGCATGAAGGCAAAGCATTTCAGCAAGCTTACCCAACACGGGTTTGAGCAGTGGGTAGCTGCTATTTCTGGAGAGCTAGGGCCAGCTACAGAAACAGGCTTCGAGCTGGTGAATGCGAATATTCAGGTCTTCGAGAAGCAGCGTAAAGTGGCCTCTGTGTCCGGCACAAGGTACTGCGCTCCGTAGGAGCATTGACGAAGTACCGCGCCCCGTAGGGGCATTGAGGCGGTAGGCAGTAGGCGGAGCCGACAGCTATGTCGAGGGGGATATGTGTAGCAGAAAGAACAAGCAGCCCATCTTCTTCAACCACAGTGGGAAAATTATCAGAGTTGATGTCAGGATTTTGCATCTGTTCCTTCAAGATCAATTGTTTTTGGCCTAAGCCTTCCACTAGTTCTAATGCAGAGACTCCCTGTCCCCCTGCTATCTCCAGTATCCCTGTCTAGGCATACTCAGAAATAGTATCCCAGTGTCCTATGTCATGTCGGGGCTTGGCTTTGCCATAAACAAACAAGTGCCTTCAGGAGACGGCACTTGGCCAATGCCCGTTCCTGTCCCAAGGCATTACCGAAGGCTCAAGCTTCTATCACCCAACCCTTTCGGTCATCATATTTGACGGGTTTAGCGTCGGGTGGCCCTTGGGTATCCCAATCATAGGGTTCGTATTCTCCCAGACGGGAAAGGTCAGTATTTAACCAGTCCAAGTCTTCTTGGGTTATTTCGGTATTGTTGAGGGGTAAAGAACGACTATCCATTGTCTAAACTTAGCGCATAGACTCTTAATTGCTTTCATATTGCCACAAAAAATCGTTGTTTTTCCTGATAATGATCTACAGTACGAAAACAGCTCATGCGCAAAACTTGGAGCATTTACAATTTTAAAAAGACGAGCTCTCCTTTTTGTTGAACTTTCACGAGGCGTGGTGCCCCAGAGGCATATATGGCTAGATAATGGAATCAGTGGATAGTCGGTCTAGACCGACTCCAGTTTCCCCAGCGAGTTCTCCTTACCGAGATAGAGAATGCAAACCACCACCCTCTATGACCAAGACTTCTACGCCTGGACGCAGCGCCAAATGCAGCTACTCCAAGCAGGAAGCTGGAATGAGCTGGATATTGAAAACTTGATTGAGGAGCTGGATTCCTTGGGTAAGCAACAACGCCAAGAGCTACGCAACCGCCTTGAGGTGCTCTTGGGGCATCTGCTCAAGTGGCGTTATCAGCCTGAGGGCCGCTCTAAAAGCTGGTTGTACACTATTCGTGAACAGCGTCAGAAGATTCAACGTCACCTGAAAGAAAACCCCAGCCTCAAACCCTATCTGCCAGAGGCCATCGAAATTGGCTATGAGCAAGGATTGAACTTGGTGGGTAAAGAGACCCCTCTAAACCCAGACGAACTCCCCCAAGTCTGCCCCTTCTCAGAGTTTGAAATTTTTGATGAGCCTATTGAACTAGAGGATTGACGCTCGGATCATCCAGCCTCTACATTCTCCACATTTGAAGGAGTAACCATACTCCCCATCCAACTGTAAGCACACCGATTGCTCGACTTATCCACTGTCCAGCGGGAACTACTTTCTCAACAAGAACACAACCCGCAATGACTGCGACCCACAGCAAGTTCATTACTCCTGCTACAAAGAGCAGTGTCATCAGCAGCCAGCAACAGCCGACGCAGTAGACGCCATGTCGCAGGCCCATGAGGAGCGTACCCTGTGTTCCTTCTCTCCATTCGGTCATAAGGAAGCCAAGTGGCGTGCGGCAATGCGATAGGCAGATGTACTTGAGCGGCGTGAACTGATACGTGCCAGCCAGGATGAGCAAAATCCCGCCCAACAAAGGAGTGACCTTTATCATTTCCGACGAAAGTAATGCGGCTGAATGCAATCCCCACTGAACCAAAGTGGCTCCGGCGCTAAATGAACTCCACACAAGCAAGTAGCCAAGCAAAAATACCACCGTTGCAGGGATTGGTGTTTGGTCTGCATGTCGCTGACGATTGACTTTGGCAAACGTGAGAATCATCGGCGTGGCCGAAGGCGTCATCATGGCCACCATCATGACGGTCCACATCAAGAAGGTCAGGAGAATGTCTCCGCTTCTCCAGGCTTCCAGTATGACGGGCATGGACATCTCCATGTGGTTGATGTCCATGCCCGTCATACTGGAAGCCAACTGAAGCAAATACACCCACGCCAGTGCGGTAACCGCGACCAGACCTGCAATCACGATGATGCGGTCTCTTTTCAGCACGGTCGCGGCAAATTTAGTCAACATGGCTTAACTTGCCTGATACGCAAACGGTGAGAAGAACCCATTCTTCTCCGAAATTTCCCATTGCAACCCATAGTCGTGGTAACTCAACTTCTTCGACTTGGCAACCGTTGCGGGATAGCCAGGAGAGATGGCTAGCGGATGCCCATTGACCGTAACATCAGAACCGCCTGCGCCGCTGATGGCTTCAATCTCAGCCTCCCCAACATCGGCAATTTTCAAACTGCGTCGCTTGCCGTTGGCGTGGTAGTCAATCCCAACGCTCTTAGCGCCCAGGACTTCCCCCACGAAGGACACGAGTACAGCGGGATGCCCGCCTGCCTGGCCCGTGAAGATTTGCATGAGGGCGTTCTTTTGGGCTTCAGAGGCTTTGTCATCGAAATACAGAGCGGCTTTCCATTTTGTTGTGGCCATGTGACCCGGTGAATGCACGGCAAGTGCCACATTCAACCCGTCCAGGGTGACGTTGTCAGAATTGCCCTTGTCAATGTGCCACCCGACGAGCACCGTGCATTCTCCTGTCGTTGGGGGACTTAAGAAGACGCATGGGCAGGCAACGTCACAATTACACGCCTCAAAATACGTGCCAGTAAGACTCCATTTCTCAGACATACTTTGTTCTCCTTTTCTTGTCTATGAACTGATGTGCCGTTAAGCGATGGTTAGAGAGAGTTGAAGGCATTTCCCTAAACTAATTACCTCGTTGCGGCACAGGCCACGCCGTCTTAAGGAGGGTGCCGCCCAACGCTGGCATCACCGGGCGGTCATGGATTTTGCTACTCAAATAATAGCTTGCCGTTTCGCGTGCAAGCTGTGGTTAATTCTTCTATTGATAGGGTTAAACCCTCATAACTAATTCATTGAAAAATCTCAAGCTGTCTAAGACCACGAAAACTGATTTTAATCCAAGCTTTTCAATGGCCATTTTTAGTACTCTGGAGGGGGATTCGTGAGGATTTCCCTATCCAGATTGTGCTGCTGACTGAACCCCTTCATTCTCAATTATCTTCTTGACAGCATATCTTTATCTGGAAATTGGGTCTAAAACCCTGTGCTTTAGCACGGCGCCCTTACAATCTTACATGGAATAAGCTATAATGTAAGATATGGCACATAAGGCATTCAAGTACAGGTTTTACCCAAACGCAGAGCAAGAAACACTGCTCCGCCGCACACTCGGTTGCGCCCGTTTGGTCTACAATCGTGCTTTAGCCTTGCGTACAGAAGCCTGGTACGAAAGAAAAGAGCGGATTGATTACGTAAAAACCTCAGCGCATCTAACTCAATGGAAAAAGCAAGAAGACCTAATCTTCCTCAATGAAGTGAGCTCTGTGCCCTTGCAGCAAGGGCTCAGGCATTTACAAACCGCATTTACTAATTTCTTCTCAGGCAGAGCCAAATATCCTAATTTCAAGAAAAAGCATCAAGGGGGCAGCGCTGAATTTACACTAGCGGCTTTCAGGTTTAAAGATGGTCAAATCTATCTAGCCAAGTGCAAGAAGCCTTTAGCTATCCGATGGAGTCAGCAATTACCTAAAGGTGTAGAGCCTTCAGCAGTAACCGTTAAACTAGACGCCTCTGGGCGCTGGACCGTTTCTTTGCTTGTTGAAACCGAGATAGATAAACTACCAATTTCTTTTATTAATGTAGGGATTGATTTAGGGATAACCAGTCTAATTACTCTGTCTGATGGCTCTAAGGTCTCTAATCCTAAAACCTTTAATGCCAAATACAAGAAGCTTCGTAAAGCGCAGAAAGCACTTAGCCGAAAGGTCAAAGGTTCTAGTAACAGGCAAAAAGCTCGTTTGCAAGTCGCTAAGGTTCATGCCCAGATTAGCGATGCTAGAAAAGATTTTCTCCATAAGGTAACGACTCAATTGATTCGTGATAACCAAACGATTGTAATTGAAGACTTGGCTGTGAAGAATATGGTGAAGAACCATAAACTCGCTCGTGCTATCAGCGACGCTAGTTGGGGTGAATTGGTCCGTCAGCTCACCTATAAAGCTGAGTGGTATGGTCGGACCTTGATTAAGATAGACCGTTGGTTTCCTAGCTCTAAGCGCTGTAATTCCTGCGGTTACGTAGTTGATAAGTTGCCATTGAATATCCGTGAATGGACTTGCTCTAAATGTAGTGCAGTGCATGACCGAGATATCAATGCAGCGATTAACGTTTTGGCCGCTGGGCTAGCGGTGTCAGCTTCTGGAGCATCTGTAAGACCAAAGGGCATTAGCCCAGAGGCTGGAGCGTTGAAAGAAGAATCCTTTGCCCTTTAGGGCGAGGAGTGTCAAACTTCGACTTTGTAGTTGAGCTGATGCTCATCACCGGGTAAGCCTCGAAAGCCCCAATTATGTTTTGGCGTTTCAAATATTGTAATCTCCAAGTCTTGCGCTGCAATCCCAAGGGACTGAACCCGTTCAAACAATAACCGAATCAACTGCTTTTTAGCTTCAACACTACGTCCCTCAAACATACTAAACTCGATAATGGTGTATCGTTCCGTGCGTCCATTGGGGTAGAAAAAGTCACTGGCATCGAGCGGGAAAAATCGGTGCGCCCGTTTATCAGGAGGGTATTGAAGCGCATCCATCACGCAGGAATGGATGATATCGGAAAGTTTTTGTTTGATTGGGTCAAGATGCACTCTCAAACCATAAATTTTGACTTGTGACATTGCACTATGTAACTCAGCAACTATTCATTAAAACCTGCGTGACTGCCCACCGATCACCTCAAAACACCTGAATGCTGAATACCAATAGACGTTCTTCAAACAAACGTCTCATCAAGAGCATCTACAAAATTCACTCTGAACACCGATAGATCGCTTTCAAATTATTGTCAACACGACTAAACCAAGCAGCATAACGTTCCTAATCACCCGCCGCAGACAGCCTCGAATGCTAACAGATAACCTCTCAACGGTCGGTGTGCATGGGGTTGTTAGGCTGCTGCTATATACCTCCTGTAACGTCAATAAATGAACCTGTTGTGTAGGAAGCCTCATCTGACAATAACCACAAAATTGCTTGTGCCACCTCAATTACCTATCCCCCTCGCTTCATCGGAATAAACGCCTTGACTCTATCAACACGATTCGGTTCACCCCCGTTGGCATGAATATCCGTATAAATAACGCCTGGACGAACAGCGTTCACCCGAATCCCCTCGTTGGCAACTTCTTTTGCAAGTCCAATTGTCATCGTATCGATCGCTCCTTTAGAAGCAGCGTAGTCTACATACTCGCCGGGAGAGCCAAGGCGAGAAGCCCCCGATGAGACGTTAACAATTCCCCCTCCTGTACCGCCATGGAGGGTAGACATTCGTTTGACCGCTTCTCTCGCACACAAGAAGCTTCCTATGATGTTTGTCGCAAAGACTCGGTTTAGACGAGCAGCATTCATGCTCTCAACTCTCATTTGCGGCTCTAGGATTCCAGCATTGTTAACCAAAGCTGTCATGGTGCCTAATTGCTCATCGACCTTGTTAAACAGATCAATAACGTCAGTCTCTGAGACTACGTCAGCAGCGACTGCGATCGCTCTACCGCCAAGCTGTTCGATCAAATCGACAATCATATTTGCAGCTTCTTGGTTATGAAGATAAGTGAGGCAAACAGCATAACCTCGCTCAACGGCAAGGCTGGCAGTAGCAGCACCAATACCACGACTACCCCCTGTAACGATCATAACTTTAGAAAGCTAAAAAATACTTCTATCAAAAGCATAGTGTTCAATTACACCTATATTTTGATCACTCAACAAGCGACCTGGATATATTGCTACAGCTGATCACTTTAGCAGCCTAACAGCCGTGAACTCATCGGCGCACTGGGAAATTGCGGAAAAAACCAGCGAATCTACCGTGCGTCCAATGCTGTGAGTAGTTAGGACTAGGCATACTAAAAGCAGCAAAACTTAACTCTTGAAAGCCGACTGCGCGATGTGTTAATCGTACCGCCTCAACAAAGGATTTTGCAATTGGGAGTTCCACTCATTGCCTATATTTTAAAAGAATAGTAGAATTTGCTTGAAGCCTGTAATGGTTTCCCTGCTTAATATAAGCAGCTAACGAGAATACAGCTCTTTTCAGTCTGATGAGGTACAGTAAAAGCCCTGAAACATTTGCTATATGCCGATCTAAGATCTTGATTCGTACCTAACTAGAGTGGGAAACGCTGTAGGAATTTCAAATATGGCTTTAGATCAACTCGAGGCGTTTTTAAAGAAAATGCAGTCTGAACCTGCACTTAAGAACGAGGTGCTCAAAGCATCAACTGCAGATGATGTTGCGCGAATAGCACTAAAACTTGGTTTTGAATTTTCAGGTGATGAATTACTGAGAATGTCAGGAAAGAAATTTGGCGGAGTTACTATTATAAAAACCGATCTTCCTGGGGAGTATAATTAAATGCTTTTTGAATGTCTGATTGTACAAGCACAGGAAGAATAAACACTATATTTGCTTCAAATCAAGAGTATCTTTACCCGAATTAAACGCCCTCTTGAGCAGCTCTCATAACTCTTCATAGGCCTAACTACTTATTGGACTGAATAAATTCCACCTAAAACACCAAACAGGGATCTTAGGTAGATTTATTTTCACCTATCTCATCCAAACAGATGATTAGGTAGAAAGACTCATACTCTAATTCTACCTAACACCCTAGTAGGGATCTTAGGCTGAAATGCTTCTGTATAACCACCCATCCGAGAGTGCACTAAATCGGGGGAAGGTCACTTATTGGGCAGCTCACCAGCATTGTAGATCTTTGGGATAGCCACTGCCTAATGCCTTGGAGATAATCCCCTCTATGAAGTTGGTCTTCGCACGTGCATATGCCTCACGAGATTCGCGATCAATCGGTGTAAGCTGGCTGGCCAGGTCTCGTTTTAGCTGTTCGTATTCACGAGCCGCATCGCCGTGGTCGCGAAGATAATCCCGAAAGGCCAGTGTCCGCCGTTCTTCCGCGCCGCCTCCTTCAACAACGTGAATATGATGAGTATGAGGCCACCGGGACGGCCTGTAAAAGAATGGGCAGAATGAGTCGTCAGGATGAGGAACGTGAACGTAACCGATGCTCCGAAGGGATCCGCTGTAAGTCGCCAGTGGTTGAAGAGCGGCAACTGACACCTGGATGTCGATGATAGGTTTGGCGGCGAGTCCAGGAATCGAGGTCGAGCCGTTATGGTCAATGCGCAAGGCCAAGCAGCCAAGCGTGTGGCGAAGACGGATGGCCTCCGATTCGAAAGCCGCAGGCCAACTGGAATTATAGGGGACGATCTCAAACTTGTTTTCGTAAACCGTCATTCTCGTCTGCCTAACGATACCCATAACCCGCCGCTAACCTATGTTAGGGCCACTCCGTCGAATACACAGCAAATATCCGATAGGGCCCCGGTTCCATGTTTTTGAACTTGCCCTCCTCCAATAATTGCTGCGCCCGTTCGAAACTAGCGAGCAGGCAATGCTGATTGGTTTCCACTTCGGTAGCCAACGAATTGCAGGACAATGGGGAGCATTCTGCGCTTGTGCTCATAGAGAAGGTTACAACGTCGTAACCCTCCAATACCTTCTCAGTCGGCAGGACTACATGAGTTGGGAAAGAAGGCTCTAGCTTGAAGGTCGTCCAATGATTCTCAACATCATCGAACTCTAGGTCATGGACTTCGTAGAAGAAGAGCCTCGTCCCCGTCAGATCGATAGAGTTCTGCTGGCCTAACTGCAGGATGATTTCCGAGGAGTCGAAAAACCAGTAGCCATTGTGTTTCCAGTAGTTGATGTAGTCAGCGAAATTCTTCGATATGCAACCGCTGACTGATTAGATGTCCGCCACGCGCCCGGCGATGATCCACTCCGGGCGAACACTCACGCCTTTGCAATATACCCAACCGGGATCATGGTGGCCCTTGCGACCAAGCTCACCCGCTGCCGGAAGCGAAGAGAGTGAAGGGAGTTTGCGACCGAAACGAACGGAGCTGTAGGCGGTCGGGTGCAGCGCCTTTATGGGGAGACGACCACTAGAAAGGCAGAGGAGACGACTATGCATGCGATGACAGGAATCATGTCTACTAACATATGGTTCGCTCCTCCCCATCACCCCTAGACCGATTGAAGAAGGGCTTAAAGTAAAAAAGCGGAAG
>JBBRSB010000044.1:0-24731 GCA_038245785.1 Gloeobacterales cyanobacterium
GGTGCCAGAAATTATCCTGACTTAGCTAAAGCAATCGAAGAAGCCTTCGAGAAAGTATCGCTTGATGACATTCGAGGTTGGTTCACTCATTGCTGTTACTGTACCTCAGCAGACTAGGAACCGCTATACCGAGCTTCTTGATAGCTGGGAGGATCATCCATGTTCATGATTTCTAGGAAGCATTATGAGATTTAGAGATCTCTTGAATATATAGATCTGCTGACGCTCATCTAGGGTAAGCTGCTGGTAGCTCATAGAGGTTTCTGTCTCGTTGTTGTAAACGTCAGGTTACCTCTGTGAGCCTCTTATGACAAGACCCTCAGCTGTTGCACTTCATTTTTGAATCAGCGATTTAAGTTTCCTTTTTTAATTTTAGAACTCTCTCTAGCACTCTTGTCAGAATGCCCATTGCTTTTATATAAGTAACGAAGAGTTATTAATTTGTAAATTTGTTTGTCTGATAAATTTTAGCAATATGCGTATGAAATTGTTCTGCTCAAGCGACAGGGAATAGTCCGTCTTCTTGAGATGGATTGTAGTGCGCCTGTGAAGTAGGGATTGAGCCGAGATAGATGAAAAAATTTATCACATCGGCTGAAAAAGCTTACTGATTCTAACTTTCAGCCTTTGCAACTATCGGATATTATTCATTGCTTTCTCATCCACCATGAATTACAATGTAATTCAACTCATAAGGGAAAGCGATCATGGCTGCAAATCAGCTTGTACAGGCCCGCATTGACGGAGCCATTAAAGAAGAGGCCGCCGCCGTGCTCGCAGCGATGGGGCTTACCGTGTCCGATGCGGTTCGGCTTTTACTAACCAAGATTGCGCACGAGCACGCCCTACCTTTTGATCCGCTAATTCCCAATGCCACCACCATAGCGGCAATAAAGGAGGCGCGCGCCGGGAACCTACCTCGTGCCAACAGCATCACAGAACTGATGACCGCTCTTCATGCGGACGATTGAATGGACAAGCTAGTTCAAGCGCGACTACAAGCGTGAGGGCAAAGGTCAACACCGGAAAACGCTCGACGTTGACTTGTTTCCCGTAGTGGACGCACTGGCGAACGATCAACTGCTTGAGCCGCGTTACCGCGACCACGTGCTGACCGGCGACTGGCAAGATCACCGGGACTGTCATATCAAACCTGACCTGGTGTTGATTTACCAAAAGCCGGACGGGGATACCCTGCGACTAGTGCGGATCGGGTCGCATAGCGAACTTAGTTTTTGAAACGGGGTCTGGGGAGCAGTGGGACGACAAATGCACTTAAGCGCCCTCCTTCGAGTTACGCAGTGGCTTCAATTCACCTCTGGCAAAGGCTTCTGGCACCGCAAACGAATAACGCCTCCAGCAAGAATAACGCTCGCGAAAGTATGGTTCAAATGAGAGTAACACTTTTGGGAAAGCCTAAAAGGCTAGAACCCCTGATAGCTATGGCAAAAACACCTTAGCCCCTTGGGCAAAAGTGTTACTCTTCAACCTGGTGCCTTGAACCATGTCCCTTATCTTAGCAATCACGTTAAAACTCAGCGGAGCAGTCACCCTCTCCGCTGGTCTTTAGGGGACAGTGAGACGGATTCCCTGGGAGGATTAACTTTAATCTTCTAACACTCGACTTGCCGCAGCACACTACTATATTTAGGCGAAGACCCCTTATATTGAGTAACCTATGCCAACAAGAAAATCGACAGTAAATCAAACTGTTTACCAACTCAAAATCACCCTTAAAGACATTCGACCTCCTATTTGGAGAAGGGTAATTATTAAGAATTCTACGACGCTCCAACAGTTACATCTGATTGTGCAAGAGACAATGGGCTGGGAAAACTATCACATGCATCAGTTTTCCATTGCAGGCATTGATTATGGTCAACCAGAACAAGGGGGTGACTTTGATGTGCATTCGGAAAATACTGTAAAGTTAAGTCAAGTTGTTGTTGGGGAGAAGTTCAAATTCTTCTATGCGTACGATTTTGGGGATGACTGGGAACACGAAATTTTAGTGGAGAAAGAACTACCATATTCTTCAGACATACACTATCCTGTGTGCATCACTGGGAAACGCGCTTGTCCGCCTGAGGATTGTGGTGGCCCTTGGGGCTATGCAGAGTTGTTGGAGATAATTACAGACCCGTCCCACCCAGAATATGAGGAGCGGATAGAGTGGGTGGGAGGAAGCTTTGAACCGGATGTTTTCGATATAGATGAAGTTAATCAAAGGTTAGAGGAATATAGATGAGATGTGGGATCGTCAAATTGAATCTGATTTAGCATCTGGAAAGCTAGATCACCTCATTGCCCGCACAGAAGCAGACATTTCCGTCCTTAGAGTGAAAAATCTCAATGAAGTCTTTCACGACGGCTGATTTCTGGAAAGCTTACACAGAACTATCTCTGGACATGAAAAAGAAGGCTTAGAGAACGTATCAGCTCTGGCAGGACAATCCAATGCATCCTTCTTTACACTTTAAAAAGTAGGCAAAAATCTCTGGTCTATCCGTGTCAGCAGTGGATTTAAAAACGTCGTCTCAGCAGGAAGAGCCAATGAGAACTTTTGTGACCGATGGCGAAGGTCTACCCAACTGGTCATCACCGATTAGCCATGCTGTTGTAGTTGACAACATTTGCTATCTGAGCGATCAACTGTCCGTTGATGAATCTGGAAAATATGTTCCAGGAACGATCGAAGAGGAAGCCAAGCGCGCCTTTGGCAACCTCTTTGCAGCGCTTAAGGCAGCAGGCTTCTCCATTGAAGACATAACATTTGTTGACATTGCTTTTCTCGATCTCGCTGACGTGGATGAAGTGAACAAGTTATGTATAAATCTCTTTCCTGAAAGTAGGCGACCCGCGCGAACTATTTATCAGGCAGCCGCCTTGCCTTTAGGTGGGCGCGTGAAGGTGATGGGCGTAGCTATTAGAGAGAATGTTGGTTAATCTTACAGGGGTTTGGCACCTCGCCCTGAGCTTGTCGTGTCCGGCAGGCGCAGCCGAGAAGAGTGCCAAACCCGTACAGAGAGGCGATGGGGTCAGACGGCCAGGCTGTTTTCAATAAAGAGTGCATTAAATTTAGTCGATCCCTAAACAACTGGCATCATAATGACTCTTCTACATCAAGAACTGTAACGATGAGCCCTGGTTCTCGATTTCAGTAACCAACTCTACAAAGCAAACCCCTCTTATGGTTTACTTTCTTTGGTGTATCCAAACCCAAGAGTCCAGCCGCCCTTCAAGGAGTATGCATGTCGTCTACTGCCATTAGCCAAGTTAAAGCCCGTGAGATTCTTGACTCTCGAGGTCGTCCTACCATCGAAGCCGATGTCCTCCTAGCCTCTGGAGCTTTTGGTCGTGCAATAGTTCCTAGCGGAGCTTCCACGGGTAGTTTTGAAGCCCATGAACTTCGGGATGGAGACGCCAAACGCTACAACGGCGCGGGCGTACTGCAAGCGGTCAAAAACGTTCATGACACGCTTGGACCCGCTTTAATCGGACTAGATGCTACGGACCAGGCAGCCATAGACAAAGTTTTACTCGAACTAGATGGCACTCCCAATAAAACCAAACTTGGGGCGAACGCCATCTTAGCTCTTTCCTTAGCTACAGCCAGAGCCGCTAGCCAAGCCCAGGGTTTGCCTTTATACCGCTACTTGGGCGGCGAGGCCGCTAATGTACTTCCTGTTCCGATGATGAACGTCTTGAATGGGGGAGCCCACGCTGACAACAATGTGGACATTCAAGAATTCATGATTGCGCCTGTGGGAGCCCCTAGTTTTCGAGAAGCGCTACGCTGGGGTGCTGAAGTTTTTGTCCAACTCAAGAAAATCTTGAAAGCACAGGGCTTAAATACAGCCGTTGGAGATGAAGGAGGCTTTGCTCCCAATCTCAGCTCTAATCAAGCAGCCCTAGATGTACTGGCCCAAGCCATTGAGCAAGCGGGTTACCGTTTAGGCGAGGACATTGCGCTGGCTCTTGATGTCGCGGCCACGGAAATCTACAAAGATGGCGTCTATACAGTGGATGGCCAGGCCCATAGCCCTCAACAGATGATTGATTATTTAGCGGCTTGGGTAGACCGTTATCCGATTATTTCCATTGAAGATGGTCTGGCTGAAGATGATTGGGATGCTTGGGGCAAACTTACCGAGCGGCTGGGCAAAAAGATTCAGCTCGTGGGCGATGACCTGTTTGTTACCAACAAAATTCGTTTACAGAAAGGCATCGACTTGGGTATTGCCAATGCCGTGCTGATCAAAGTCAACCAGATTGGTAGCCTCACCGAGACCCTGGATACCATTCACACAGCAACAGCCGCAAACTATCATTCGATGATTTCTCATCGTTCTGGGGAAACGGAAGACACTACCATCGCCGATCTTGCCGTGGCTACTCGCGCTGGACAAATTAAAACAGGCTCTCTATGCCGCTCTGAGCGTGTTGCCAAGTACAATCAGCTGCTCCGTATTGAAGAAGAACTAGGGGATAAAGCGATATACCTTGGACGTGGAGCGTTCTGACCGCTTGCCCAAGAGTGAATACTCTAAGCGCAGTTACCGATAGGCACATGGACAAGGAAAGGTTCGTAGGTTCGAGCGCAATTAGATCTTCCGACCTATATAGTGTCCACAGAGGCCACAGAGATTTCAGGAGCGACACCCAATCGGAGCGATGGGTGAAAGTTGATTTGCATTCATCTATACTTTATCTCGTCAGGAGTAGACGTTCTTCTACCCGTGCGTTCATCGTAATGGGCTAATCTTTCTTGTCCTCTCTTGAATTCATATTCTGAAGATAAGAGAAATTTTCAGAATATGATGCTGGGCAGGAATTGAACTAGAATACAGCTAACATTTGTCTAAAACGACTGTCCTGAACTTAATTAACATATAAACAATAAGTTCGTCTCTATTCTACTGTAGACCCATGAATCTAGAAGAAGCACTCGCCATTTTAGATGAGCTACTCAAAAAAGAGTCTCTCAACGATATTCAGGAATTAGTATTTCGTCAGACCTGGCAGGGAATGACCTATGCCGAAATTGCAGAGGAAACGAATTACGATCCTGACTATATAAAATATGTTGGCTATCAACTATGGAAAATGCTCTCAAAAGCGACAGAAGAGAAAGTTACCAAGAGTAATTTTAAAACTGTCCTACGCAGAAAAGTTCAGTTACAAGTTCCTAAAGAATCTATCATTTCCTCTCCTCTTGCGTCACAAGAGATAGTGGAAGTTCAGAGGAAACCATGTTTTCAAGATTGGGGAGAAGCAGTCGATGTATCTATCTTCTATGGGCGAAACCAGGAACTTAGTCTCTTGCATACATGGTTATCGAAAGAGCATTGTCGTCTAGTCCTACTGTTAGGAATGGGCGGAATTGGCAAAACAGCACTTTCTGTAAAACTGGCAGAACAAGCCTGTGAGCCGATGCCTAGTGAGTCCTCAGAAGCATTTGAATATATCAGTTGGCGTTCTTTACGCAATGCTCCCCCTTTAGAAGAAATTCTGATAGACCTGCTTAAATTTTTATCTAATCAGCAGGAACTTCAACTACCCAGCACAACTAATGGCAAAATATCACGACTGATCGAATATCTGCGCAAGCACCGCTGTCTCATCGTTTTAGACAATACAGAATCTATTCTGTGTGAAACTCCAGTCGGTCACTACCGCGAAGGCTATGAGGACTATGGAGAACTGTTCAAACGGTTGGGAGAAGAGCGACATCAAAGCTGTCTTGTCTTGACCAGTCGCGAAAAGCCTAGAGAATTTGCTTCCTTAGAAGGGGATATGCTACCGGTCCGTTCTCTGTTGTTAAAAGGCCTAGAGGAAACCCAAGGATGCAAAATCCTAACGACCAGAAGTCTGCGGGGGCCGGAGGAAGACCAAAAAAAACTGGTTGAACGCTATCGAGGGAATCCTCTTGCTTTAAAAATAGTCTCTACCTCTATCCGAGATCTATTTGATGGGAATATTACCGATTTTCTAAGAGAAGGAAGTATTGTTTTTAATGGTATTCGCAGTCTTCTAAAACAACAGTTTGAACGTTTGTCTGATATAGAAACAAAAGTCATGTATTGGCTAGCTATTAATCGAGAGCCTGTGCTTTTACATGAATTACAAGAGGATATTATTCCTCCTGTTTCTATGCCTAAGCTGTTAGAAGCCTTAGAATCTCTAGGTCGTCGCGCTCTAATTGAGAAAGGCCCCGCAGGCTTTACACAGCAGCCTGTAGTCATGGAATATGTTACAGAGCAGCTAATTGAACAAGTTTGCCAAGAACTTGTGACCGAGAAGGTCTCCATGATTGCGAATTATGCGCTGGCTAAAGCTCAGGCCAAAGACTATGTGAGAGAAAGTCAAGTCCGTATTATTTTAGAGCCGATTACAGACCAGCTTCGAAATACCTTTAAATCCCAACGAGATATTGAACATAAGCTCAAGCAAATACTACTAAAACTACAGAGAGAGCATGCTAATTCTTCTGGATATGCTGGGGGAAATATTGTTAACATACTCCGTCAGCTCCAGGCAGATCTAACGAGTTATGACTTTTCCAATCTTGCTATTTGGCAAGCTTATTTAAAAGATGTCAACCTTTATCAAGTTAACTTTTCTCATGCGGATTTGGCTAAGTCTGTTTTTGCAGAGAATTTAAGTCAAGTCCCTTCCGTCAAATTCAGCCCTAATGGAAAGTACTTGGCGACAGGAGATGGTCGGGGAGTGATCCAGATTTGGCAGGTTGCAGATGGCAAGCAACTTTTGAACTACTTGGGTCATGATGGCTGGATTTGGTCTGTAGCTTTCAGCCCTGATGGGAAAATCCTCGCCAGTGGCGGTGTAGATAACACGGTGAAGCTGTGGGATGCGCACACGGGTGACTGTCTGAAAATACTTCAAGGACATGAACACTGGGTCCTTGCTGTAGCTTTTAGTCCCGATGGGAAAATCCTTGCCAGTGGCAGTACCGACCGGACGATAAGACTTTGGGATGTGGAGACAGGGCAATGTCTGCGCGTACTAAAAGGACACGCAGGACCCGTTTGGTCTGTGGTCTTTAATGGTGCCGGACTCCTGGCCAGCGGCAGCCAGGACCGGACGATCCGTTTTTGGGACTCAACTTCGGGGCAATCCCTAGAACTTTTGGAAGGACACACTGATTTAATCTTTTCTGTAGCCTTTAGCCCTGATGGAAAGATACTCGCCAGCGGCAGCACAGACCAGACGGCCAGGCTTTGGGACGTGGCTACAGGCCAATGCCTAAACGTGCTGGAACATCCTAATTGGTTGTTTTCCGTAGCCTTTAGCCTGGATGGTCAAATACTGGCCAGTGGCGGCAAAGATCATATTGTGAGGCTTTGGGATGTTGCCTCAGGGCGTTGTGCAAAAGCGCTAAGGGGGCATACCAATTGGGTCTACTCCGTTGCCTACACAACCGTCAGCAATGGTGCTATAGGTCAAATATTAGCCAGTAGCAGTTCGGATGAAACCATCCGGTTTTGGGATGCCGATGGTCAAGGGCTCAGGACTTTACAGGGACATGCCAATTGGGTACTCTCTGTGGCGTTGAGTCCAGATGGGCATATTATTAGCGGCTGCCAAGACCATAACGTCAGGGTCTGGGATGCCAACACAGGTCAGTGCCTAAAAGTCCTCTCCAAACATAAAAGTAAAATTTGGTCGGTAGCCTGTAGTCCTGACGGACAGGTATGGGCTAGCGGCAGTGATGATAACGAAATAGCCCTCTGGGATGCTGGAACAGGACCCACAGCAGGACAGTGTTTGAAAGTACTACAGGGACATTCCAGTGCTGTTTATTCCATCGCATTTAGTCCGGATAGCCAAACTCTGGCCAGTGGCAGTCAAGACCAAACCGCTGCGATTTGGGATATCGCGACCGGAAAACGGATTAGAACCTTGCATGGACATAGCCAATGGGTACTTACCGTCGCCTACAGTCCCGATGGCAAGATGCTGGTAACCGGTAGCCAGGATGAAACGATTAAGCTTTGGGATCTGGCGACGGGGGAATGTTTGCGAACATTCCAGGGCCATACTGGTCCCGTTTGGTCCGTGGCCGTCAGTCCCGATGGCATCCTGCTGGCCAGTGGTAGTCAAGATGGAACGATTAAGCTATGGAAAGTGGCGACTGGAGAATGTTTGCATACTTTGCAAGGTCACTCAGGGCCAGTATGGTCTGTAGCCTTTCATCCTGACGGGACACAGCTTGCCAGCGGCAGCCAGGACGAGATGGTTATGCTTTGGGACGTTGCCAGCGGAGCCTGTCTCCAGACCTTACGAGGCCATGCGCGTCGGGTCTGCGCGGTGGCTTTTAGCCAAGATGGACAGACCCTTCTTAGTGGCAGCCAAGATGAATCGATGAGGCTTTGGTCTCTTCGTGATGGAGAAGAATGCAGGATACTAAGACCCGATAGACTCTATGAAGGCATGAACCTTACCGGGGTTACCGGGCTCACAGAATCGCAAAAAGTGACCCTGAAATCTCTAGGAGCTTTCGCGCTAGAAGGTTAAATACTGATGCTGTTCAGCAACTGAGAAGGCTTGAAGAATGGATAGGGAACAGCACGACTGCGGTTCTTTGCATCAATTTCCGCCTCCACATAGTTCAGGTTCTGCTGAAACTGCTGGATTACCGCCAATGCCTCTGGATCGGTGAAATCGCTATCTTTGTAATAACCGAATCGGTCAATCTTGTAGGCAGAGAGCGTACGAACCATACTTAGTTGTTTGATAGCCTGCCCTTGGGGAGGTAAAAACTGCAGAAGATCTTTCTGAGAACGTCCTTTTTGAGGAACAGGTCGATAGGCTGCCAAAGGCATATTGGGCACAAAGGCCATGTATTCGTACTGCGGAGTATTGATGGCAGAGTGTAGGGGACCACAGGTGAAAATAATATTGGTGACTACTTGGATCAGGGAATTTAGGTCCTGAAAAGAGGCAGGAAAACCTTTGACCTTGGCCCCTGACGGCGAAACCATTTCTTGAGCCCAAGCCTGCAATTCTGCATCCTGACGAATATCTTCTGACGTCTTGTAATAGAGCTCGAGGTATTTGCCCACATATTTCTCAACAGCCTGCCACACCAACATTCCATCATCCCGATAGGGATAGTGAGGCGTCGCTTCTGTATCCGCCATACCCCGATTTTTGATCTCTGTGGGAAAAGCGAATTGATCAAAGCTCCAATAGGTTTTGTAATCTTCTGTCAGGAGCTGTAGGGATTCAGCAAGCGTCCCTGCCATGAGGTGATCCACAGGGCCACCAGCGTTGATCAATTGCTCACGACCACGGCTGTTGAGCCCAAGCATGTAGCGAAAATGGGGGCGCAGGAGAATAGAAAGAGGATGGTTATGGGCTAATTGCCGAGCGGTAACGACCGCGATCGGTTCCATCACAAAGTGAGTGCGGCCCAGATGAGTAATCATCTCATGGTGATTCCCATCAGCAATCTGAACGCACAGTTTAGCCAACAGCCAGTCTGTAGCATTATCAAAAGGGGTGAATAGCGCTCCGGTTGGAACTTCCAGTTGAATGGCGACGGGTTCTAAACCTCCCTGCCCACCATTCCTGGCACTATGCCAGCAGAAGAGGGCCAAGGGTCTTGGTAAAAACTTCTTCTTGGATTCACCCTCCTCTTCAATCTCGCCTCCTTTTATAGCAGGCAGGATCGTGTAATCCGTAAGGTATATTTCACCATCGGCTAATTTCTTTCTGAGATTTAGAGAGGTGCCATAGAGTTCTTGAAGTTCATCTAACTTCTCAGCAAAGCTACCAGGTAGTTCTTCCAGCCCGCTCAGACGCTGGATAACGGCAGGATTGGCCCCAGACAGCCGTTGCTCAGCAAAAGTATCGTCATTTTGAAAAGTCTTACTCACTTCAGGTAGATGGAGAAGCTCAAGTGACTCATTTCCATCCCCCAGCCTATTATCCGGTTTGGGGAGAGGTGTGAACAAATCCTCATAGTCCTGCAGGCTATTAAAGGGATCAACCAGTGAACGGACTCTGGCTAGGAGCGTAAGGACGGACAAATATACTTCCTTCTCCGTACGACGCCTCGAGAAATGTAAAAAATTAAGCTTAAGAAGGTCTTCTTCCTGCGGCAAAGCTTTCAGTAGGGGTAGGGGAGATAAATAATTGGTATCGAATTGATAAGCTTCACGATTCTTGCTTAGATACTCTTGTCTTAGCTGGGAAGCAGAGTCATTTTGAGGAAGCATCGGCGTTATGAGAGATTGCATACTGCGCTCACCATCTTCGGGATTAGGAGAAATTTCTGAGTCTTCTTCACATGCCATAGTTGTTATTAGGTAGATACAGCATCAATTTAGCAGACCTAACCAGAAAGACAATGAGCTGATTTTTAGGTTTATTGAACAATCTTTCGATTTCCTTTGCATCAGCATATTCGGAAGCTACAATTGACGCCTATATAATTGATATGTAAAAAGCTGCCTCTAAGCAGTAAAGGTCAAACTAAGTAATAGGCTATTAACCTATTACTTAGTTTGATTGTATAAAAAGTGTGAAATCCTGTTCTATAGAATGCATATGGAGATTATTCCTGTTAGCAACAATATCTTGACCTATGAATTTCGAAGACGTACTCACTAGCTTAGACGAGGTGCTCAAGCAAAAGTCCTTGAGTGACATCCAGGAATTGGTATTTTGTCAAACCTGGCAGGGGAAAACCTATGCCGAAATTGCAGAAGAAGCTAGCTATGATTCTGACTACATTAAATATGTCGGATACCAACTGTGGCAGACTCTTTCAGAAGCCTTTGGCGAAAAGGTTAGCAAGAGCAATTTCAAGACCGTCCTGCGCAGAAATGCTCAGTCTAAAATTGAGTCGATTTCAAGACCGCTGGAACTCAGAACTGAACTGTCTCCCTCAAGCGTCCCCACTGTTCTTGAAAAGCAATACTTTAGAGATTGGGGAGAAGCGGTAGATGTATCCATCTTTTATGGTCGTGATAGAGAACTCAGTACGTTACACAAGTGGCTCGTAGATGAAAATTGCCGTTTAGTCTTGCTTTTAGGCATGGGAGGCATTGGCAAAACGTCACTTTCTGTAAAATTAGCAGAACAGATCCAAGATGATTTTGAATATTCTATTTGGCGTTCTTTACGGAATGCACCTCCTCTAGAAGAGATTTTGGTAGACCTCCTCAAATTCTTATCTAAGCAGCAAGAAATTGAATTACCAAAATCCATAGATGGCAAGATTTCGAGGCCGATAGAGTATCTGCGTAAGCACCGCTGCCTTATTATTTTAGATAATGCAGAGTCTGTCTTGTGTGAAACCCCAGTGGGTTACTATCGTGACGGCTATGAGAACTATGGAGCTCTTTCCAAACGATTGGGAGAAGAGCAACATCAGAGCTGTCTTATATTGACCAGTCGCGAAAAGCCTAAAGAATTTGCCTCCCTAGAAGGTGATGCGTTGCCTGTCCGCTCCTTAGTCCTAAAGGGTTTAGAGGAGACTCAAGGACGCAAAATCCTAACGACCAGAAGTCTCTATGGGCCTGAGAAAGACAAGAACGTCCTGGTGGAAAGCTATCGAGGGAATCCTCTTGCTTTAAAAATAGTCTCCACCTCTATCCGAGAACTATTTGATGGCAGCATCACTGATTTCTTAAGGGAAGGCAGTATCGTTTTCAATGGTATTCGCAGTCTCTTAGTACAGCAGCTTGAACCCTTAGGAGATGTGGAAACAAAGGTTATGTATTGGCTAGCAGTTAATCGAGAGCCGATACTTTTACCTGAGCTTCAAGAAGATATTGCCTCTCCTTTTTCTATGCCTAAGCTATTAGAAGCTTTAGAATCGCTAGGTCGCCGTTCTTTAATTGAGAGAGGCCCTGCAGGCTTTACACAACAACCTGTAGTCATGGAATATATGACGGAGTAGTTAGTTGAGCAAGCTTGCGAAGAGCTGGTGTCAGAAGAAGTTTCAATTTTGATGAACTATGCATTGATCAAAGCACAGACAAAAGACTATGTCAGAGAAAGTCAAATACGTATTATTCTAGGCCCAATTATAGATAGACTCAGAAATACATTTAAATCACAAAGAGATGTTGAATATAAATTAAAAAAAATACTACTTAAGCTCCAACAAAAACATGCTACGACCTCTGGATATGCGGGGGGCAATATTGTTAATTTGCTATGCCAGCTCAAGGTCAACCTGATAGGATAAAATTTCTCAGATTTGGCGATTTGGCAAGCCCACCTCTGAGATGTCAATCTCTATCAAGTCAACTTTGTCCATCCTGATTTGTCAAAGTCTGTTTTTGCAGAAAATCTGAATAGTGCGCTTTCTACAAAGTACAGCCCAGACGGAGAATACTTAGCCGCAGGAGATATGGAGGGTGTGATCCGGGTATGACGCGTTGCCGATGGTCAGCAGGTTTTGGCTTATCCCTGCTACCCCGGCTGTATTTGGGCTCTGGCGTTTAGTCCCGATGGAAAGATGTTGGCCAGTGGTAGTCAGGACACAACTGTTAAACTTTGGGATATCGAAGCAGGAGAATGCTTGAACACTTTAGTAGGGCATACAGGACCCGTTTGGTCTGTTCCTATGGATGCTAACAAAAGATTAATCAGTGGCAGCCAAGATGAAACCATCAGGATATGGGATCTCTCTCCAGGCAAATGTTTGAAATTGTTGAGACCCGACAGACCCTATGAAGGGATGGATATCACAGGAGTTACAGGAATTACAGATTCTCAAAAAATGACGCTGGAGTCTTTAGGTGCTGTGAGCTTTTAGTATTTCTTGGGTGAGTAAAAGAGCTTTAGTTTCTATTATTTTATCAATAAAAAAGGGGTGCTGAATCACCCCCTAAAAGTGAGTAAGAACATACAGAATTAGAAAGTGTATACAGCTCGCAAAGTTCCAATCGTTAGGGTTGGGTTGGAAGTATTACCAGGATTCGAGATAACCTGAATATCAGGTGTCAAGGTAAACCCTTTGGTTAGCTTGATGCTGTAGTACAGCTCAAGTGCATTTTCAGAACTTGGATCCGCACCAAAAGGCAAGCCAGAGGTACTTGTGATTTTGGTGGGTTGGCCGTAGGAGATCCCTGCTGTGTTGCCCTTCGCAAACAGATCTGGGAGTTCGAAACCAACGAGCCAGGTATTGGCGTTCAGGTTGCCGCCTGTGCCGCCACTGAGTTGGCTAGAGGCAAAGGCAACCCGGCCAAAAAATTTGACGCTCTCCGTGATAGCCCAGTCTGTATTCAGTCCGAAGGCATCCACGCTGCTAGAGGTTTGTCCGCCAGTAGTCAGAGGATTAGAACCAATGAAAACAGCCGAAGGACCAAAGACCCGACGACTAGCCCCAAATAGAGGAATACTGGCATGGGTGTATTGGAGCTTAAGGCCAAATTCTTTTGTTGGGCGATATTCAAGTTCGTTAGCTATTTGGGTCAAGCCACCCGTGATTCCACCACCGCCGTTAGCAGAATTGGAGCTTCCAGCATTAGCGGCAGAATACAGCGTTCTAAAGGAAACCTGCTCTCCAATTTTCCAATCAAATCCTGCCGCTGAGTTCAGGTGGGCATAACCCGAGATCAGAGGGTTAAAGAGATTAAACGTTGTTGAAAAGCGAGTTTCATCATTGATCAGATAAGGATTTTTATCTAGCACATCAATGACTTGAACGCGAGGACCAACCCAAACTCGGAAATTAGCTGTCTTGAAAGGGTTGAAGGCATACCAAACTTTATCGAATTGAGCAGCTTGATTGCCATTGGTGACAGGGGGCGCTCCTGTAACTCCACCCTGTGGTGCTTGTCCACCAAAAAAGAGCTGCCCAGATCTAGTTCCAGCCCCCAAAGTCGCTGAAGTATCTTGCCCAAGAGAAGGGAAAGTGGCTACGCGGATCTTCAAGAGGTCATTGGTATCTTTATTGAGTTTGGCATCAAAGTTGAGACGAATCCGACCACCAAACGTGGTGTTGGCTGCACCCGCAGAAATAGAAGCAGCGGAACCGCCATTGCCGACGTTTCGAGCAATGGGTGTTATGTTTCCACTACCACCACCGCCATTAATGTCAAAAACAGCCGTCGCATTCAACTTGGTAGTAGTTGAGAACTGCTGGGCTTCCAGTTCTTTGACCTTAGCTTCCAAAGCATCGGTACGGCCTCTCAAAGTCGCCAATTCTGTCTTGAATTCTTCTTGTAAACGCTGAACTGCTGCCAAATCATCCTTAGTGGCCAGAGGGTCTGTTGCAGCAGCAAGCTGCTCACCAATTTTGTCTAAGCAAGCATTCAAACCAGCGGCGAACTCATAGCGGCTCAGAGGGCGATTACCCAGATATTTTTTGCTGGGATAACCTTCGATACAGGCGTAACGCTCAACAAGAGATTTTAAAGCTTGAAAAGCCCATACATTGGGATCTACATCTTCTAATTCAGAGACCGAAGAGACTTGAGAAACAGCATTTTCAGACGTTCTCTCTCCGATCATGTTGACAACGGAGATATCGGGCGCAGCAACAGCAGATCCTGCCTTAGCTAACAAGACTGTTGCAGCCAGACTCAGGCTGAACAAAGTTTTTTTCATTACTCCCCACACATTAACGTGAGGTTAAATATAGCCTGGATGTAGACGAGTAACTTTGTAATCCTTAATACAATTTCATTCTGCAACTATTGCATTTGTTATCAAACTCATGTCGAAATCATTTTCGTGCATCAATGTGATGACTATTCAGCGAGTGGCTAAAACGCTCATGAAGACTGCTCCCAACACCGCTCCAGCGATTACCTGAACCGGAGTGTGACCTAAGAGTTCTTTGAGGCGCTTTTCGGCGTACTGGGGCTTCTCTGTAAATAAATCTTCAATCATCTTATTGAGAATTCGGGCCTGTTTTCCTGCTGCTTGCCGGACTCCTGCGGCATCGTACATTACGATAAAGGCCATGATCGAAGCAATCGCAAATTCTACACTGTCAAACCCAATCTTGATGCCGACGCCTGTAGCCAGGGCCGTAACCAGGGCAGAGTGAGAACTAGGCATCCCTCCAGCCTGGACCAAGACTCTAAAATCTAACTTGCCCGTCTGCAAAAAAGTTAAAACAAGCTTCAAACCCTGCGCTGTGAAACCCGCCAAAAGCGAAATCGCTAAAACATCGTTTTGTAGGGCTTGCGCTATGGGAGAGAGAGAAGACACAGCCAGCCCTCTAATAATGGCGCTGAGTTATGAAGTCAGCCAGATGTTCTAAGATAACCGCTTTTTCTTCAAAAGGTTTCAAGCTGGCCTTAGCTTCTGCAATCAATTGCTGGGCTTTGGCCTGAGAAGCTTCTACACCCCAAAAACTTGGATAGGTGGCTTTAGCTTGTGCTAAATCCTTGCCTGCTGTTTTACCTAGTTGTTCATCCGTAGCGGTTACATCCAGCACATCATCCACGATCTGGAAAGCGAGGCCGACTTTGTGCGCATAGCTGGACAAGAGTTCTACCTGTTCATCATCGGCTCCTCCCAAGAGTGCCCCTGATACTACAGAAATTTCCAAGAGGGCTCCCGTTTTGTGCTCGTGAATGTATTGAAGGGTTTCCAGGGCAATCTGTTTGCCTTCCGACTCGATATCCACCACTTGCCCTCCTACCAAACCCGTGGCGCTGGCGGCATATCCCAGACGGCGAACCACTTCCAGGACTCTATTAGCAGGAACTTCTTGCGTTTCAGCAATGATCTGGAAAGCATAGGCCAGAAGAGCATCTCCAGCCAAAATAGCCATCGCGTCACCATAGACCTTGTGGTTTGTCGGTAGTCCCCGGCGATAGTCATCATTGTCCATCGAAGGCAGATCGTCGTGAATCAGTGACATGGTGTGAATCATTTCCAGGGCACAAGCCGTTGGCATGGCCATCGTTGTCGTTCCCCCTACCAATTCACAGGCCGCCAGACAAAGCACAGGTCGCAGTCTCTTACCCCCAGCCAATAGGGAGTAGCGCATGGATTCATAGAGCCGAGCAGGATAGAGAGGCGGCACAAATCGTTCGAGGTTCTCCTCAATCAGGGCTTGACGACTTTTCAGGTAGTTCATGAGGTCAAAAGTCTGGACAGTCATCGTTCTAGCTAGAAATGCTTCCCTATTGTTGCAGATAAGGTTGACTCTGTTTGAGAATCAGCGGATTAACGGTATCGTAAAGAACAAATTTAGTTCATTTTTAAAGATATCTAACGAGTTGTGAGGAGAAGGCATGGGTCCCAGAATCACGGGTTTGCGTCACTTGAGCGTGAGCTTGGGATTGGTCTTGGTCGCTGCCTCAGCACCTCAAGCAATGGCCCAAACAGTGGTCCCGACTCCATCTCCGATTGAGACCCTAACGCCTACGACAGACCGCTACATGTCTACGGTGACCATTGTTTCGCCTAAGGAAGGCGAAACAATGACTAGGGGTGAAATTCCCTTAAAAATTACAACCCAACGTTTTCCTATAGGTAAAGACCCAAAAACAGGTTTGGGATTGCATCTAAAAATTCTGGTCGATAATGAGCCCCCTGTTAGTTATTACGACCTCAATGATCCTGTAAAACTAAATTTGGCTCCAGGCACCCATACGGTCCGAGTGATAGCCGTACGTCCTTGGGACAGAGCCTACCGCAATCTAACGGCACTGGCCCATACAACATTTAATGTCCAAAAGTCGGATAACCGCAATGCTCCGAAGTTTAAAACAGCCGAGCCCCTTCTTACCGTGGTCTCTCCTAGTGGGACCTATGGAGCTACCCCTATTCTCCTGGACTACATTGTGGATGGCGTTAATCTCGGAAAAGACAACTACAAGGTACGCTATACCCTCAACGGCCAATCAACGACCACTATTGACCGCAAAGAACTCTACCTGGATGGATGGAAAGTAGGTCAAAACAAATTGGTAGTAGAGCTGATCAATGCCAGTGGCAAGATAGGGGACAATGCAGGCTATAACCGCGTAGAAAGAACAATTGACTACCAGCCCAACGGGACCGATAGTCTTTCCAGACTACTGCGAGGAGAGTTCACGCCAGAACAAATGTTTGGGGCGTTAGGACCAGAACCTTTTATCTACGATAATGCTGGTAACCCTAAGTTATTAAAGCCCGCTAATTAATGAACCTGGATAAACTGTATGAGCAGGTAGAACACCTCGTCATGCTTCATTCGCCTAGTGGCGATGAAGTCCAGATAGACGAGTATTTACTCTCTCTGCTCTCAGGAATTACAAAGACTGAACATAAAGTCTGGCAAGATGTGGCCGGAAATATTATCTACTTCATCCCTGGTCAAGATGCGACTCAATCGGTCGCGATTACGGCCCACAAAGACGAAATAGCAATGATGGTCCAACGGATTGAGCCAGATGGCCGCTTGCGTTTGGTGCGGGTGGGAGGCTCTTTTCCCTGGATCTATGGAGAGGGTGTCGTGGATATTCTGGGCCATGATCCAGATACAGGCAAACACCTCGAAGTCCAGGGTGTTCTCTCTTTTGGTTCGCGTCACGTCTCCCACCAATCCCCTCAAAAAGCCCAACAAAATGATGCTCCATTAACTTGGGATGATGCCTGGGTGGAAACTTTTCTAACCCCCGAAGCGTTGACCGCCAAAGGGGTGCGACCAGGGACGCGCGTGGTTATTGGCAAACAACGCAAAAGACCTTTGCGCATAGGCGAACACATGGCTAGCTATACGTTGGATAACAAAGCCTCTATAGCCGTGCTGCTGCTCTTAGCCGAAAATCTGTCTCAACCTAGAGTCAATACTTATTTAGTCTTCTCCTCCCAGGAAGAGATTGGCTGCTTGGGTGCGCTGCACTACACCTTGAATCAAAAACCGGATGAATTGATTGCTCTGGAAGTTGCTCCAGTTGCCAAAGAATACCCAATTGTATTCAATGACCAACCTGTACTTTTAAGCTCAGATAACTACAGCTTCTATACCCTGGACCTCAACCATCGACTCGAACAGGCAGCAAAATCTATAGACCTCGTGATTCAACACTGTGTCCTAAGTGGATTCGGTTCAGACGCCTCTCTATGTATCAAGAATGGTCATGTTGCTCGTGCGGCGTGTTTAGGCTTTCCCACAGAAAACACCCACGGTTATGAAATCGCTTCCTTATCAGCGTTATGGAATTTGTATCAGGTTCTTTTGACCTATTTATCTACGCAATAAATTGTCCGTCGCAGTCAAGATAAAATATTCTTCGCCAACACAATGCTGCGGCTCTGACGGTGGATTATCCCCTCTCGTTCAAATTTTTTTAGGAGTCTGGTTATAGTTACACGAGTACTCCCTACAGAGTCTGCAATCGATTCATGAGTCAAAGGAATATCAATGAGCGTTCCGCCCTGTACAGTTTGACCGAATTTCTTTCCTAACCAGACTAAAAAATGCAACAATCTCTGGCTGGTGCGTTCATAACCACTAATATACAAGAGCTCTTCCACTCGGCGATTGTGTAACATGATGTCATCTATAACTTGATGCCAAGATGACTTTGGCCACATGGTAGCCTTTACATCAGTCAAACACTCAATGCCATAGGGACTGAGCCCAGAGAAAGCGGAACCCACCACTTCACCCTTTCCCCAATAGCCCAAAATGCTCCGCGTTCCTTCCTCATAGTACGTGCAGGTTCTAACTATTCCGCACTCTATCTTCCATAGAACTTGAGATTGAAGGGGGAGCATCCCTGTACCTTTGAAGGTTCGCTGCTGCGTAGCTTCATACAGGGGGACTTTATTGTTAACAGCTGCTGTAAGCATATATATTTACCAGAAGTAGTGAAACGTTTTAAGACATGTCTTAAACGGGTGATTGAAGTAATAAATCAGATTTTCGGCAATCTAAACATCTACCTTTTGATAGAACTGTATAGAAAATCGAAAGTGGTACTTTAAAAATGCCTTGAAGTATCTTCTCTAAATAAATGAAGTAAAACTAAGTAATTGGGTGGAATTAAGAAGACCCCCTATAGTCCCCCTTACCCTAAGCGAAGCTTTCCCGTTGGCAAAGCCTGCCGAAGGCATAGGGTGGGGAACAGCGATAGCCGGGGGTTGCATGTTCTGTTCGCTTTAACACGCTGTCAAACCCATACAACGAGGTAGGCAAACCTTTGAAGGTAGCCATCTACAATTTCTGAGAAGAAAACTAGATTAACGTTATGTTTTGTAGAGCAACCCCTCTACCCTTGAGGCTTAGGAGGCACGGACTTAACGTACAGTTCATCCAACTGCTTTTTGTCCACCGTGGAAGGAGCCTCACACATCAGATCCTGTGCCCGCTGCGTCTTTGGAAAGGCAATTACATCCCGGATAGAATCCTCACCGAGCATCAACATGATCAGACGGTCTAGCCCATAGGCAATCCCCCCATGGGGCGGTGTGCCATATTCAAAAGCTTCTAGCAAGAATCCAAACTTGTCTTGGGCTTGTTCTTGCGTCAACCCGATGGCTTCAAAGACAGCTTCCTGGAGTGCCCGTTGGTAAATCCGAATCGATCCACCGCCCACTTCCACCCCATTCCAAACCAAATCGTAGGCTTGAGCCAGTGCATCTTTTAGGTTGTCCGCATCCTCAGGGCGAGGAGCGGTGAAGGGGTGATGGAGTGCTTCTAAGCGCTTTTCCTCGGCATTCCATTCAAACATCGGAAAATCCACTACCCAAAGCAAGTTGATTTTCTCTGGGTCTATCAATCCTAGTTCAGCCCCTAGCTTGAGCCGCAGCCGTCCCAAATAGTCATGGACCGTTGCCACGGGGCCAGCCCCAAAAAGCAACAAGTCCCCAGGTTTTGCTTGGGTCAATTCAATTAACCGAGCTCTTTTCTCTTCGCTCAGGCCATCGAGCAAAGCGCCAATCCCATCTAGTTTGGGAGCCCCCTGTTCGTCGGCTCGCACCCGGAGGAAAGCCAAACCTTTAGCCCCAAATTGAGTGACAAAGGTAAATAGTTCACCACCGGGCTTAAGCCGGACATTGGAAATTTTTTCATCTCCTTCAGGAATGGGGAGACATTTAACCACGCCACCCCCAGCAATCGTGCTGGCAAAAACCTTAAAACTGGAATCGACAAAGGTTGCAGAAATATCTACCAATTCCAAGCCAAAACGGGTGTCTGGTTTATCAGACCCGTAGCGCTCCATAGCCTCTTTGTAGGGTAGTCTAGGAAAAGGCAGGGGGAGATCTATCCCTTTAATCTCTTTGAATAGATGGGCTACCAGCTTCTCGTTGAGGTCTAACACCTCTTCTTGAGAGAGAAAACTCATCTCCATGTCGAGCTGGGTGAACTCTGGCTGACGATCCGCTCTCAGGTCTTCATCCCGAAAACAACGGGCCACTTGATAATAGCGGTCTAGCCCAGACACCATCAGCAACTGCTTAAAAATCTGCGGGGATTGGGGCAGGGCGTAAAATTCACCAGGGTTGACCCGACTGGGGACGAGATAATCTCTGGCTCCCTCTGGGGTCGATTTGGTTAGGATCGGTGTCTCTACTTCGACAAAGCCTGCCTGGTCTTCCAGATAGCGCCGTAGGGTTTGAATAATCCGGTGACGTTCTTTCAAGTTATGACTGAGCCGAGGGCGACGCAGGTCCATATAGCGATAGCGCAGACGCAGCTTCTCGTCTACTTCCTCATCTTCGGAAATCAGAAAAGGAGGAGTCTTCGCGGCATTGAGCAGTTCTAATTCATCGCAGTACACTTCGACCAAACCTGTATCAATCCGGGTGTTCAACGAATCTTCGGGACGGCGCAGTACCCGCCCTGTGACCCGAATAACGTATTCTGAACGCAAATTTCCGGCCAGTTCAAAAGAACGAGGAGTTTTAACAGGGTCACTCACCACCTGCACAATGCCTGTACGGTCTCTAAGGTCCAAAAAGACGACTCCACCGTGGTCCCGACGGCGGTCTACCCATCCATACAGCGTGACAGTGGTTCCAGTATGCTCTTCTCGGAGAGCACCGCAGTATTGGGTTCGCATTAGCTTCATCGCACAGACTTCAAGGGTAACAATTTGTATATCTTATTCTGTCTCGGTGGCAGATCTTTGAAGAATGCTTATCTAAAAATGCTGTTCTCAGGCAGCCAGCACTACGAGGTAAGGCTACTATAGATGGAGTATTGACTGTGATGCCTCATGGATGAACTAACCCCCATTTTTCGCGCACTGACCCAAAATCCAATTCCCTTTGTCGGAGGCTTTGTTGCGGGTGTTCTCCGCCTAAACTCCACCGAAGACCCTGTGAAATCATGGTTGCTAGAGCAGAGCGGCAAACCGATGAGCAGCTTCTCTGATAGCCGCACGAGCAACGGCAACAATGGCAGCGGTCCACAGACTATTGCTATTGAGTAGTACAGACAGACAAAAGAACAGAATTTAGAATCGCTGGCCGTTTACATAGGGAATGTCCAGCGATTTTCGTGTAAAGATACTCACTAAGTCTTCTGCTTGCATGGCGCTATGCAAGCAAAGGGATAACTAAAAGCTATCGCGTCAAAATAATGATGAATTCAGGTCTGCAGGAAGAACTCGCCCAATATCCAGAACAGATTGCTCAACTGCAAAAAGATGTTCTGCGCAAAGACCAGCAAATTCGGGCTGTAGAAAATCAAATTGAACCCATGATTTTGGAAGCGGAGAAAACTGCCTACTTTGATCTCGAACTCAAAAATGAGAGTCAACGCAAGATCCGTCGGGCAGAAATATTGGAGACAAGCGCCTATCTTGAAGCCCAACAGACGTTTGAACAATTGAAGGATGAACGCGCTGAATTGCTCATTAGGTTGGAGCATGCTCGCAACCGTTTCAGCGTTGCTAAGCTGCAGATGAGCGCGCACATCGCCAGTTTAGAGGGCGAGCAGTTTTGATCCTTGACCCGCTCCGCACGACCTGCGGTCTACACCCCTGCCCCTCTCCCGAGGGAGAGGGGAAACACCAAGAGTTACGCTTCCCCCTCGCTAGAAGGCATAATCAGCCCCTTGACCCGTTCTTCGGGTAAGAGTTGCACAATAAGCTTGCCTGCCGTCTCTCGACCTTCTTGAGGAATCTGATCAACGGGGAGGTTATGCATCCGATTCGGACCACCACTAGAAGTTAAGACCAGTACTTGTTGTCCTTCTTTGTTTGCGACCGATATCATCCCTGCCAACGCATCGCCTTTGGTTTGTAAAAGGCCAGGAGTACCCATATCACTGCGGGAACCGGCACGGATTGCACTCAAGGGGAGGCGTTTGCCAAATCCCTTGGCGGTAATCAGAACAATTTGGTCTGTAGGAGCGACCACGGCCATCGACACTAGCTGTTCTTTTGGGCGCAGTTTGAGGGCTTTTAAGCCAGTGGCTTGTCGTCCCATAATTGGCAATTGAGCTTCGTCTAAGGGGAATCGCAATAACCTACCCCCAGAAGTGGCCAGCACTGCATGGTCGCCTGGCCCGCTCAAGTGCGCAGAAACTAGATAATCTTCTTTCTCTTGATGACCTTCCGTAAAGGTGCCCAGTTTGATGGCATTCAAGCCCCGCCCGGTCAGATTACTAAATTCAGAGAGGGCCATCCGTTTGAGCTTGCCTCCAGCGGTGCGCAGCACCATGTACTGGTCGTCTGGATATTCTTGCAGTGCAAAGGTGGCACAGACCTCATCCCCTTTGATATCTGAAGCTGCAACCAGCGTAACCAGCGGTGTGCCTCTACCCCGACTGGTTTCTGGAATCTCACTGATCGGCACTTGGTGCACCCGGCCCATGCGCGTTATTACCAACAAGTCTTTCTGGGTCGTCGTGCTGTGTTGCTCTAGGACATAGTCATCCACCCCGTCATTGATCACTGTATTGGCGTTTTCTGCACGACGATTCTTTGCAGGACGGAAACGACGGACATAGCCTTTCTGGGTGACCTGAACCGTGCAAGTAACATCAGCAGCCACCGCGATCGGCTCAATGGTCATCTTCGTCACGTGCGGATTGATTTGGGTCCGTCGGGGGTTATCGTACTTTTTCTTAAGGGCCTTCAGTTCTGCTTTCAGAAAAGCGAACAGTTTCTTGCGGTCCGTGAGTAGCCCTTCAATGGCAGCAATACGGTTCAGAAGTTCTTCCTGCTCCGATTGCAGATGTCCCCGGTCTAGCTGGGTCAAACGTCGCAGGGGCATTTGGAGGACGGCTTCTGCCTGAGAAGCACTGAGGTCCATTTCTGTTTGCAACCGACCTCTAGCCGTAGGTACATCCGCAGAAGTGCGCAGTAGACTGATTACTGCATCCAGATGGTCTAGGGCAATCAGTGAACCGGCTAAGAGGTGGGCTTTCTGTTGCTTCTCGCCCAATTCACAGCGCAGGCGGCGGGTTAGCGTTTCCTCCCGGAAATTCAGAAATTCTTGGAGGAGCTGTTTGAGGGACAAAAGCCGAGGTTGACCATCCACAATCGACAGCAAAATGACACCAAAGTTGTCCTGGAGCTGTGTAGAACGATAGAGCTGTTGGAGGACTGCTTCCGGTTGGGCTTCTTTGCGCAGTTCAATAACGACCCGCATGCCTGTGCGGTCTGATTCATCTCTAAGATCTGAAATTCCTTGAATCCTACCTTCATTGACAAAATCGGCAACTTTCTCAATCCAGGCTGCTTTATTCACCTGAAAAGGCAGTTCCGTGACAACTAGCGCAGGCTTACGGGAACGGCCTCGTCCTACTTCTTCTTGATGGACTACGCCTCGCACGGTGACGCTCCCCCGACCATTGGCATAGGCATCGCGAATACCGTCGGTATTGATGATATGGCCTCCCGTCGGGAAGTCTGGGCCAGGAATCAGCTGGTGCAGCGCTTGATCGCTCAGGTCCTGATTATCGGCCAAGGCGACTAGGCCATCCACCAGTTCTCCAAGGTTATGGGGGGGGATACTGGTCGCCATCCCGACAGCAATCCCGGTACAGCCATTGAGCAACAACATCGGAAGTTTGGCGGGTAGGACAACGGGCTCTCGCTGCGAACCGTCAAAGTTATCCTGAAAATCAACGACTTCTTCCCGGACATCTTCTAAGAGTCCTTCGAATCCCACAGAGGCCAAACGACACTCGGTGTAGCGCATGGCTGCTGGTGGGTCATTGTCTACCGAACCAAAGTTGCCATGGCCCGCCAGGAACGGATAACGACTGGAAAATTCTTGGACCATCCGCACCAAGGCATCATAAACAGCCTGGTCTCCATGGGGGTGATATTTACCCAAGACATCCCCAACGACACGGGCACATTTGCGGAAAGGGCGGTCGGGCGTCAATCCTAGTTCTGCCATCGAATAGAGGATTCTGCGGTGCACAGGCTTCAACCCATCGCGCACGTCAGGAATCGCGCGACCGACAATCACGCTCAGGGCGTATTCCAGAAAAGAGCGCTGCATCTCGCTCTGGAGGGACGTTGGCAGGATTTTGCCTTCCTCTGGAGTGGGGTCTGTAAAGCTCAGTTGCTTGGCCATGGGATTCCTTGTACACCAATGAACAGTTGTACCCCACGATGGGGCCTTGTAGAGAAGCCTAACAAAAAGAGTCCTTCCAGCAACACTTTCAGCAGAAATTTGCTTATCTTCACTTCCCTCACCTATATTGGCTACGGCTACGGTGTACACACATCTTGGAACCGCCCCCCTGCCCCCCATAGCGCAGCTTCTCGGAGAGTACTTTGGGGGGTTCTGACTCAAAGTCCCCCAAAGTTGGGGGATTTAGGGGGCGGTTCGGA
>JBBRSB010000045.1:0-21579 GCA_038245785.1 Gloeobacterales cyanobacterium
AACTATGTTGCCTACATTGGCATTGATTGGGCAGACCGTAAACACGACATTGCCCTCTATGATTGTGCGTCGGACACCTGGCAAGAGAGCATCATCCAAACCCGTCCCCAGGACCTCTTAGATTGGGTGAATCAACTTCGAGCACGGTATGGAAACGGGCTAATTGCAGTCGCCATGGAACAGAAAAGAGGACCATTACTCTATGCTCTGTGCCAGTACGATAACCTGGTCCTCTTTCCCATCAATCCCCGCACGGTGGCCAACTATCGCAAAGCCTTCCAGCCCTCCCGCGCCAAGTCTGACCCCGTAGATGCCTGTCTCTTAGTTGAACTGATGCGCAAACATCCAGAGAAATTGGAACGCTGGGTTGCAGGCTGTCCCAAAACCCGTGCCCTCAGACAATGGGTTGAGGCACGGCGGCGGCTGGTGGGCGAGAAGGTCAGACTCACCAATCGCATCACCGCATCGCTCAAGTCTTACTTTCCTCAAGTCCTCGATTGGTTTGAGGATAAGGACACGCTCGTCTTTTGTGCGTTCATCGAGCAATTCCCAGAGGTCAAAACGGTTCAAACAGCCCCATCTGAGCAGCTAACCCAGTTCTTTCTTTCCCACCAAGTCGTCCGCAAGAGTGCGATTACCCGCCGCATCCGACAAATCCAACAGGCCGGGCCACCCCTGACGCAAGACCCGTCTATTGTCGAGCCTGCTCAAGCGCTGACCCTTGCCTTGATTGCTTTGCTCAGGATAGTTCTCAAACAACTCACTGCTTTCAATCAGCAGATTGCAGACTTGTTTGAGACGCTCCCTGATGCTGAACTCTTCTCCGACTTGCCGGGAGCAGGTCCTCATCTTGCCCCCCGATTACTCGTGGCGTTTGGAGCAGACCGAGACCGCTTCACTTCAGCCCAGGCATTTATGAGCTATATCGGCATCGCGCCCGTGAAGGAGGAAAGCGGCAAGAAACGCTGGGTTCATTGGCGATGGTCTTGCCCAATTTTTCTCAGGCAGACTTTTGTTGAGTGGGTCAACCAAGCAAGACGCTTTTCACCCTGGTCCCAGGCATTCTATCAACAGCAAAAACGGGCGGGCAAAACGCACCAGAAGGCAATTCGTTCACTGGCGTACAAGTGGGGCAGAATTCTCTGGCGTTGCTGGCAAAGTAATACAGCTTATGATGAGGAGAGGTACGTAACCGCGCTGGCACGGAAGAAGTCACCGCTCATCCAGCTCTTAGACGTTGATATAACGGATTGTCAAACACTTAAACAAGCATAGAAAACAACAGAATAGATAACCTGAATAATCTGTTGTTGAGACCGAATTGAGACTTCATCGTTTAACAATAGACAGATTTCTTGCGCCCTAATAATCCCTGTAATGCAATTAGGAAGATAGGAAGAGAAGTTCAGCGTTTGCTCTTGACTCCCGTCCACCTCAGGGACTATGTTCATGCGGGCGAGGTTGTAGGTGGTGATGTTCTTTTCTTGGCCGTAGATTTTGCCGATGCCTTGCTGGCCGAGTTGTTTGCGGACGTTGAGCACAGGGAGCCAGAGCCACAGGCGAAATCGAGCACGCGGCTGAGTTTTTTCTTTTTGCCAGTGGCGGGTTCTTGGCTATCGAGGGTGACGATCGCTGACAGGATGTCAGAAATTTGTTGGGGGGTATAAAATTAGCCTGCTTTTTTGCCAGAGCCTGCGGCGAATTGCCCGATCAGGTATTCGTAGGCATCGCCCAAAATATCGGAGTCGCTGCTGAACTGGGCGTGCCTTCGGCGATTTTTTGGATGATGGTGCAGAGTTTGGCGTTGCGATCGCTGGGTTTTCTGCCGAGTTTTTCGAAGTGGAGGTTAATTTCGGAGAATAGGCCCTGAAAGGCGCTCTCGAAGGATTTTTCTTCGATGTAGTTTAAGCCTTGCGCTAGGGTTGCCAGCAAATCGGGGTGTTGGGTGTGTCCCATTTCGGCGATGCTGTTCCACAGGTAGGGCGGCTCGATCACGTAGTGGACTTTAAGACGCATCTGTTTTTCAAAGTCGGCAATATCATTAGGGTTCTCGGTGTACCAGATGGCTAGGGGGGTGCGGCGATGACCTCCGGTCGGTCGGAGACCATCGCCCTCTGCTGGTGTGGGGCAGTCGGAACTCAGTTCTTTTTGGGCGGCTGCTTCGTAGTCGTCGGCGTTCATGGCACCGCGTAGCTGGTCGGCGATGTCCCAAAGGGTTTTGCCGAGTTGGTTGAGTTGTGATTGGGGCATGTCAGGGTTATTGGGTGGTGTCGCGCTGGATATATTTATTCAACTTGCTGTCAAACGTGAAAATTTCGTGCTGTTCTACAGTGTGATATGCCCAGAGCAGCGTATCGACAAAATCAAGTGCACTGGTGCTGTAGCATTCCAAGGCACTCAGAAAAATGTCTGGCTTTTCCATTTCCACTAATTTTTCATTGAGCAATTGGCTTAGTTGTTGTTGAATATCCTTGCGCTCAACGGCATAGACCTTTTGCAGGACATAGACTACTTCACACGACACTTCTATGGGTAGGGTTACGGTCTGTTGTTCAAGAATTTCTGCGGCTTTTGACGATAATTCTGCATGATCATCCAGGAGGTAGTGCAAAATAATGTTGGCATCAACGATTTGCATGTTTTTCACTGACCATCATTTGCCATGCGTTTTTTTCTTGTGCGATCAGATCAGGGTTGGCGTAATGCTTTAAGCTGCCACGTAAACTTTTTTTGGGAGTTATGGGTTTTGTTGCTTGTTGCGGTGACGGGAGGACAATGATTTCTACTTCCTCCCCCCAGAACTGTTCAGGCAACTGGAGATGAATTTCGCCGTTGGCTACGGTTTGAATGCTGCGGATGGCTTCCATGATGTAAGACCTCTTTCATTGATTGCCGTGTTTACGGAAAGTATATGCGAATCTTGCTAGTGGGGGTTCTTCACGCTGATCCCGCCACCTGATCGATCTCTGGGAAAAGCTGCTGCATCAGTCCTTGAAGTAATAAATGACGATATTGGTGTCGATTAGGTAATACATTACTGCCAGCCTTCGCGGGTGCTTGCCAGATAATCATCAATCACCTGACAGGGTTGGTTCGCCACGCCAAAGAAGCGTTTTGGATCGAAGAGGGCGATCGCGGGTGGTGTACAGATACCCCGTCTTCCTGTGCTAGTTGTGCCAGTAAGAGCTGCACGAGTTTAAATTTATCGGCGTGGGATAGTGCCGTGACCGAAGGCAACAATTCAGATATTGACATAGTTGTATCTCCCAGAGGTTTAGGTGGTGACTATGCTGAAAGTATATGCGAATCTTGTGGGCGGGAATTCAAGCTCATGTGTTCACCTTATCGATCTCTGGGAAAAGCTGCTGCATCAGTCCTTTTTTATGGGTTTTCAGCACGTTGATTTTTTCGGTTTGGGTGGTGATCAGTGCGTCGAGGGAAGCGAGGCAATCGGCGATTTTTTGTTGTTCTTTTATCAAAGGAATATATGCCTTTGTACTTGCAACATCGGTTTGTCCTATCGTCGTCATAGTCGCAGTTTTTCCTTTTGCAGCCAACTGAGAGCGAACAAATTCAGTTTTCAAGGCGTAGTGTAAAAAAACTGGTATAAGAATATTTTTATTTGACCTCAATCTTATCAAATGACCATCAAATGTAACATCTTCTGAATATCCAAGATAAATATTTGACTGTGCAATCCCTGCTTTTACTAATGAAGAACGTGTGAAAAGCACATCACCAAATTCAACTTTATTTTTCTTAAATTCGGCTTCACTAATACCTACTAACGAAAGAGTACTTTCATCTATAGATGTATCTGAATACATGTCGAGCACATTGATTAATTTATAGCCATTTCCAACTTTGTTTGGGTCATTAAGAACACCATTGGACAGCCCATCAATTGCTAAATCGATTAGATGATACCCCTCCCAATCCCCCATATCCCGAAACTCAGGGAATCGTAGTTTGGGCTGGGTATCGCCCTCTGCGGGGAAGAGTTGCTGCATCAGCCCTTTTTTATGGGCTTTTAGCGCGTCGCGTTTTTGGGTTTGGGCGGTGATTAGTGCGTCGATCGCCGCGAGGCAATCCGCAATTTTTTGTTGTTCAGTAAGTTCAGGAAATAGAAATTCTATTGACTTAACTATGTCTCCTGATAAATTACCTTGTCCGCCCTGCAAATATTTAGTGGTGATTTCTTCCTTTTCATGAAGAAAGTATTGATACAAAAAAGCGTTGCTAGTTTTAGAACGCAAGCAAAGAATAGCTTGATTAATTGCACCTTGTATTTTCCCTAGAGCAACCTCTCCGCTATCTGTTTTATCTTTGTCAATTTCAGCCGATCTAATAAACGGTATTTTTCCACCCTAGTAGTTCCTATTTGTAGTGGCAGGTGTGCCTCCACTAAAGGGTTTCTCACAGACCATTTCGATCCTGCGTTTTTCCCACTCCCCATCATCCCAAAACTCAGGAAACCGTAAAGCTGGCACTAGCCCCTTTCTCGTCTGCTTACTCATCGCTTGCCTCCACCGCTGTAGCCAGCTCATGCAGCTTAGCTTGCAGCAGTTTTTTATCAGGTAATTGCAGTTGATATTCCGCGATCAGCGTCGGCGAGAGGTTGCGGGATAAGGCATATTCCACTACTTCATCATCTTTATCACGACACAACAGCACACCAATACTGGGGTTTTCATGCGGCTTTTTCACATCCTGATCCAGTGCCTCCAGATAAAAATTGAGCTGCCCTAGATAATCAGGCTTAAAAGTACCAATTTTTAACTCAAACGCCACCAGCGCCGCCAAGCCTCGATGAAAAAAGAGTAAATCAATGAAAAAATCCTGATTACCTACCTGAAGGCGATATTCTTCGCTCACAAAGATAAAATCACCGCCTAGCTCCAGAATAAACTGCTTCATCTGTTGCACCAGTGCTTTTTGTAACTCGCTTTCGTTATGCGTTTCTGATAGTCCTAAAAACTCCATTACATAGCTATCTTTGAACTGATTGCCGATAGTCGGATGCAATTCTCTCAGCAGTGCTGAGAGTTTTTGATTACCCAGCATAGTGCGTTCAAACGCAGCAGAATCTATCTGCCGTTCTAATTCTCTGGAAGAATACCGTTCTTGTATGTTGACATTAAGGTAATATTCACGTTCCTCCGCCGTTTTGCAGCGTGAAAAAATGATCGTATTGTGTGTCCACGGCAATTCTCTCACCAGTGGTGAGAGTTTTTCATCCCCCTGATACGTCTCGTAAAACTGTTTCATACGCCACAGGTTTTTATCAGAAAAGCCTTTGATATCTGGTGCATTTTGCGCGATGTAATGCGCCAACTCGCGCACCACACCTTTACCCCAAGCCTCATTTTGTACTTTTTCGCTGATGGTTTTGCCCACCCGCCAATAAAGGTCAATGAGTGCCGTATTGACTCGCACAAACGCTTCCTGCCGAGCTTGCTGAATCTGTTGCAGTAGCGTGCTGAAACTTTGAGTATTGTCGATTAGCCTACTCATAAGCATTCAATCCCGAAATCTCGCGCCCATCCGCCAACTTCTGCAAATAAGGCACCAAATCCGCCATCAGCGCCAACTCAGCTACCCGCCGCGCCTTCCAACCCAGCCCCAACGGACTCAGCAAATCCGTCAGGTGCTCCCCATCAAAAATCATCCGATCCATAATCCGATCCATAAACCCCTGCAACGCCTCACCGTCCAGCCCATGCCTTGCCGCAATATCGCCGAGCCGAGCCGCCGCCCGCTGCGCCCTAAATTCCTGATAACCCGCACGGATTTGTTTCTCATCCACCTGCCCCGCCGCAAGACCGTTGATATAAGCAATAAGATCATCGCGCTCCCCCAGCAGATTCGCATTAGCGCTAATCATCTCAATCAGTTGCCCACGACTTAGCTTCTGCTTGCCACTCTTCTGAGTAGACTTGGCAATCAGCCCCATAATATAGTCATAGTCAATCACCGCCGAAGCAAACAGCACCAGATCAAAATCTAGCTGCTCCACCGGGTCATCCGTCTTGCCCTGCTTGCCCTTCAGATCCAGCGCCGTATCCAGATACATCGCCCTAAAACTGCGGAGCTTATCAGTCGGTAGCTTCTGCTCGATCGCCTGCTTACTTTGCTCATCAAGGTCGGTATACTGCTCCAGTTGCGTCTTCAGCCTTTGCACCTCCTTAAACCGATTGATAAACTCCGCCCTCGCCCTATCGCCTTTCAGGTTCACCACCTGCGACGGCTCACAATCCAGCCCCTTCGACTGCATAAAACTCGCCAATTGATCCACCGCCTTTGCGTATTGCGCGACCACCTTAGGAGCCTCGTCCACCAGCCAAATTTCCCGCGCCTTACCCTGATCCGCACCCGAAAAAAGAGCGATCGCGGCATCTACATCGCTCTCCTGATAGCGAAAATCGAGAATATTGCCCCAAGGCTTCGTATCATTCAGCACGCGATTCGTCCGCGAAAACGCCTGAATTAAACCGTGATGCTTGAGATTTTTATCCCCATACAGCGTGTTGAGATACTTAGAATCAAACCCCGTGAGCAACATATCCACCACGATCGTGATGTCGATCTTGTTTTGGCGCGGATAGTCAGCATTGCTGTACTTGTGATCTTTGATCCGTTGCTGCACATCCTGATAGTACAGATCGAACTCATTAATACTGTGGTTGCTGCCATACTGCTGGTTATAGTCATCAATGATCCTCTTGAGCGCGGCTTTTTTGGCTTCCGGCTCTTGCTGGTTGTCGGCTTTTTCCTGTTGCAAGTCTTCCTGTAGCTGCTGCACGTCCTTATTGCCTTCTGCCGGAGGCGAGAACACGCAGGCGTGATTGATCGAAGCAGTGGCGAGTATGGCGTTAAAACGGCGCTGATTGGTGGCGCTGTCGTGCTTATCTAGGATGGCGTTGATCACCTTTTCAGGTGGCGGGAGCTGGCTTTTCTTTGTTTTGGCTGGGGGTTTGTTTTCCTCCTGCTTGCCAAAGTAATCAATATGAAAACTCAGCACATTTTTGTCTTCGATCGCGTGGGTAATGGTGTAGGCATGTAGCTCCTGCTCAAAGATGTCTTGGGTAGTCTTAAAGGAGCCAACATCGCCATCGATCTGCTGATAGCTAGCATTTTCATCAAAGATCGGCGTACCCGTAAAGCCGAATAGCTGCGCTTTTGGGAAAAACTCCTTGATCGCCCTGTGGTTTTCGCCAAACTGCGATCGGTGGCATTCATCAAAAATCAACACGATGCGCTTGTTGCGTAGCGGTTCTAGCCGTTCTTTGTAAGTAAGTTTGCCGTTTTTTTGCTGCTGCTTGTTGCGCGTACTATTTTCATTCAGCGCCAGCCCCAACTTCTGGATCGTGGTGACGATCACCTTATCAGCGTAGTCCTCCGATAACATGCGCCGCACCAGCACTTCGGTATTGGTGTTTTGCTCCACACAGCCTTCCTGAAATTTATTAAATTCCTCACGGGTCTGGCGATCCAGGTCTTTGCGATCGACTACAAACAGGCATTTTTCAATGTCAGGATTGTCCTTGAGCAGCGTAGAAGCCTTAAACGAGGTCAGGGTTTTACCACTGCCCGTGGTGTGCCAGATGTAGCCATTCCCTCGGTTCTGGTGAATGGCATTGGCGATCGCCTCGCCTTAACCGCATAGATTTGGTAAGGGCGCATGATCAGGATTCTCTGCTCACTCTGCACCAGCACCATATAGCGGCTGATCAACTGCCCCAGCGTACATTTAGCCAAAAAATCCTCGGCAAAGTCATGCAAGTGGGTGATTTTGTGGTTGTCTTGATCCGCGTGCTGGTAGATGGGCAAAAAGCGCTCATCGGCATTGAAGCTGAAATGCTGATTGCGGTTATTGGCGAAGTAGCGGGTATCGCCTTCATTGCTGACAATAAATAACTGCATGAAGCAAAGCAGCGAGTTAGTGTAGCCATTGCCGGGGTCGTTTTTGTAATCGACGATCTGCTCCATAGCGCGGCGCGGGCTGATCTGGAGGGTTTTTAGTTCGATCTGTACCACTGGCAAGCCGTTGATCAGCAAAATCACGTCGTAACGGTGGTGGCTGTTGTCAGTGTTGATGAAGAGCTGGTTAATGACTTCAAAATCGTTTTTGCACCAGTCGCGGATATTCACCAGCATGTATTCCAGCGGCGTGCCGTCTTCACCGGTGAACTTACCCTTTTCCCGTAGCGCCTAAGCAGCACTGAAAACGTCCGCAGTGATGATCTCATCGCGCAAGCGGGCGAATTCGGCAGCAGTGAGCTGGACACGGTTCAGCGCCTCGAACCTGTCGCGAAAATTTTGCTCCAGTGCGGTCTTGTCTCGGATGTCGGGGCGGTGGGTGTATTTGAGATCGACCAGTTTTTCGATCAGGGACTGTTCGATTTGTTGTTCCGTCATTAACCACTCTCTGGGATTCTTGGTAATCACCTTGCTGACTATAATGCCAGAACGAACTACCTTGGCCAGCACCATTTTTACATTGTTCAGTCGTAAGTATCCGCTGCGGGAATTTACTGCTAGTGCGACTGGTTAGCATAACGGCAAAGTTGTGCGGCGGCAGATAAACTCGAACTCTCAACGATAACCTCCGTTCCGTCCGTACCAACGCAGGGTTAGCTATCTGGCATCAACACAATCAACAAAGTTATAACGTCTCTCATTACAACGGCGATAGGCAAGCGTAAGATTATCAACTTCGTCGGAACCACTATCTCAACCGAAACCTTTCAGGTAATTCAATTATGGGGGTAACAGATAACTTTTCTCTGATGCCCCGACCTACGCTCGAAGACAGCTAATCAACAGGGAGCTTAGTTAGATTCATTTCCACAGCCTTAGCTTAAACTTAGGATGCCAGTAGATATATTCAAACTCTGACCTAACCTCTAACTACTTTTTACCCAGCTTGAAAATGCTGACGGACAGAGGCGGAATGCGCATCCCTAAAGAATAAGGTTGGCCATGGTATCCTTTTTCATCAGCTTCTAAGCCCCCCATATTTCCCTGGTTAGAACCCCCATAAATTTCGGCATCACTATTGAGCAGTTCCTGATAGAAGCCTTTCTGCGGTACTCCTATTGGGTAATGGTCGTAAAGATTGGCAGAGAAGTTGCACACAAATAGGAGGAAATTTTTACCACCCTCTGTTTGGCGAATGAACGAAATCAAGCTAGCATCCCTATCGTCACAATTTACCCAATAGAAACCCCCATCAGTATAGTCTCCTTCATAGAGGGCAGGCTCTGAACAATACAGGTGATTCAAATCTGCATTAAACTTTTGAAGCTTTTGATGAGCAGGATACTTGAGTAAGTGCCAGTCGAGAGAAGTCCAAACATTCCACTCATTCGCCTGACCAAATTCCATGCCCATGAAGATGTTCTTTTTGCCAGGATGACCATACATAAAGCCAAACAAAGCTCGAACGCTGGCAAACTTTTCCCATTCATTGCCTGGCATCTTGTAGAGCAGGCTACTCTTGCCGTGCACTACTTCATCATGAGACAGCGCTAATACGTAGTTTTCCGAGCGATAGTACATGATTGAGAAAGTAAGCTTATTGTGATTGAACTTGCGGTCACTAGGATGCACAGAAAAATATTCTAAATTGTCATGCATCCAGCCCATATTCCACTTCAAATTAAAGCCTAGTCCCCCTGTGCTCGTGGGCCATGTAACCATAGGCCAGGCCGTTGATTCTTCGGCAATCGAAAGAGCTCCTGGGAAGTAATCAAAAATTAGATAGTTGAGCTGTTGCAAAAACTGAATTGCTTCTATATTTTCTCGTCCCCCATATTGATTGGGGACCCATTCACCTGCTTCTCGTGAGTAGTCTAGGTAAAGCATAGAGGCAACTGCATCTACTCGAATACCGTCAATATGGTATTCATCAAACCAATAGAGGACATTAGCGACCAAATAATTACGGACTTCATTACGCCCGTAGTTGAAAATCAGGGTTCCCCACTCTTTATGTTCACCTTTTTTCGGATCAGCATGTTCAAAGAGACAGGTTCCATCAAACTGTCTCAACCCATGATCATCTTTAGGGAAGTGTCCGGGTACCCAATCTAAAATTACGCCAATCCCTTCTTGGTGAAGATGATCCATGAAGTACTTGAAGTCTGTGGGCGTACCATAGCGTGAGGTAGGAGCATAATGCCCAATCACTTGATAGCCCCAAGAGCCATCAAAGGGATGTTCTAAAACGGGCATCAGCTCAATATGGGTGAATCCTTGTTGTTTAACGTAGGCACTCAGTTTTGGGGCAAGCTCACGATAGGTTAAAAATCTATCGCCTTCCTCCGGAACATGCATCCATGAACCCAGATGGAGCTCATAGATTGAAATAGGACGTTTTAAAGGGTCTGTTTTTTTTCTGGTTTCTAACCACGCCTGATCATTCCAAACATAGGAAAGGTCTGTGACAATAGATGCGTTTAATGGACGAACTTCCTGCTGAAAGCCAAAGGGATCTGTTTTTTCGTGGAAATACCCGTCGGTATTTTCGATTCCAAATTTGTAGAGCTCTCCTACTTCTATTCCGGGAATAAATAAAGCCCAAATTCCTCCCCCAGATAGCCGTTGCATCGGGTGTATCCGTCTATCCCAATGATTAAAGGCTCCAACTACACTAATACTTCTAGCATTTGGAGCCCAGACAGCAAAATGAACCCCCGAAACCCCTTGGAGGATGAGTGGATGAGCGCCCATCTTGTCATAAATTCGATGGTGGTTGCCTTCCCCGAACAGATGCTGGTCAACATCCGTAATCCACTCAGGTATGAAGGCATAAGGGTCCCCTATAAGTTGAGCTTCCCCATTACTCCTAATCACCTTTAGCTGATAAGGCAAGACTTCTTCGTCTAAGGAAACTTCAAAAAGGTCAGGATGGGCCGCAGAAACCATCGGCCAGCTGCGCTGACTATTTGGGTCGACTAAAGTCATGGACTGTGTATTTGGCTGATATGCCCTCACCATCCAGACTTTGGGAGCAGCCTCTTCTTGGCCTGCCTGCTTATCTGTTGTTGTCCAACGCGGACCGAGAACAGAAAAAGGACTGGTATGGATTTGGTGCATAGGGCGAGTCAGGATTACCGAGTAGCCTTATTGTAAGGGGATTACCCGACCAGTGCTAAATTCCTGTCTCCAGCCTATTTCTTAAACAAAAATATACTCAGGAAGCCCCTGAGTTCAAAAACCCACTTCTAGTTACGCCCTGCTTCGTCTACTGGGTTCAGAGACAAGACCCCATCCAACATCCAATTCACCTGGAAACCAAGAGCAAAATAGCGTTGCGCACGACAGCGAGCGAGTTCCATTGGCAGCGCTTCTACGAACATCAGGGTGCTTTCTTCAAAGGCATGCATCGCAGCGGATTGGGGACGGTCTTTGATTGGACGAAACTCAACGCGCATAATTTACTCGCTAGCACTTTTACTTTACATCACTTTACAAAAGTTGTTTAAAGTTTTTAGTGCTGTGACATCTCCTAACAATTCCGTTATACGCCTCATTAGAAATAAAGATCCTTACTTCCTGAGATCTTTAAAAAACTTATTCACTTGCAAAAAATTCCGCGCCCACCCCATACTTAGCGATAATAGACGAAGCTCTTTACAAATCTTAGTCTGAAATCTGTGAACCTGCTTTTCCCTACCGATATCCAGACCCCCTGTGCCGTAGCCTTAGGGAATTTTGATGGCGTACACTTAGGGCATCGTGCGGTGCTCAAAGCCTCTCTGGAGGCTAAATCACAAGGTTTAATTCCGACTGTAATTACCTTCGATCCTCATCCTCGGGCCTACTTTGGCGGACAGAAAGGTTTTTTACTTTCTAGTCTCCAAGAAAAAAAACATATTCTGGCGGAGTTAGGCTTTTCCCAGATTTTAGTCTTACCCTTTGGGTCAGAGCTGGCCCAAATGACTGCAGAGACCTTTGTTTTAGATATTTTGATTGGGTATCTCAAGACCAAACAAGTAAGTGTGGGCTGGAACTTCCATTTTGGGAAAGGGCGTGCGGGTAATGCTGCTTTTTTAGAGCGTGTATTGTCTCCTTTAGGGGTTGAGCTAAGTATTTGTCCACCTTTTTTATTAGGAAAGAAACAAGTCAGCAGTTCTGCCATTCGCAGTGCCTTAACCGAAGGGAACTTGGTCGAAGTGAAGACCTTCCTGGGACGTAACTATACCCTCTACGGAAAAGTTATTCATGGTGAAGAAAGAGGAAGAACCATTGGTTTTCCTACGGCTAATATCCAGATAGACCCTATGCGATTCATCCCCCGCTATGGAGTCTATCTGACAAGCGTTACTTGGGAAGGTCAGCAAAAAATGGGATTGACTAATATTGGTGTGCGGCCAACTTTTCAAGGGGTTGCTCCCTCTCTTGAAGTGCATCTCTTGGACTGGTTAGGCGATCTCTACGACAAGGAGCTAACCTTAGAATTCACAGATTTCATTCGCCCTGAAGTACAGTTCAATTCAGTAGATGAGCTGGTTGCTCAAATTTGCAAAGACCGCGATAAAGCTCTCTCTTTAATTTCAGATATGCCCAAACTCTAATCACTACTCGATAGATGAAGGCACAAAATCAAAAATAGCTTGGTCTACATCAGCACGACTCAAAGAGTAGGGAAAAGATAATACTTTGACTTCGTTAGACAATTGGTACTCTACCCGCAGTACGGTCTCTTCTAAGCATAAATCAGCAGACCACTCCGGATGATGGAGTTTCCAGCAGTGGGGAACTTCGGGATCCTGTTCACAGCCTCTACCACGAAACCACTCTTCAAGCGTATGAAGAGGATGATTATAGAGAGGGGTTTTATCAGGAGGCAAGCCCATTACATTCCTCGAATAAAGCCAACAAAAAATACCAACGTAATGCAAGATACGAAAGCGAGTCCCAGAATGGACAGCGCAAATATCTCAGTGGGAGATAAGGGGCGCTCTTGAAGAACATCGGGAGGCATTGACTTGCGTGACGAAACCCTATAGCTTTTGCGCTCACGGCTACTAGAACGCTCATGGCCCTTTGAGGACGATGAAGAGGGAATAAGTCCTAACTTCTGGTCATAGCGCGCTCGCTTGACTGGATGAGTCAGCGTCTCGTAGGCTTCATTCAGAAGTAAAAACTTCTCTAGAGCCTCTTCCCGTTCTAAGCTCGTTGTATCAGGATGATAGTCCCGACAGAGACGGCGATAGGAATCCCGTAGGGTCTGTTCCGATGCCCAGGGCGCGACGCCTAATATCTGGTAATAGTTACTACTTGTTTTCATGCTCCATATGTTATGAATTGGGAAGAATTTGGTCGTAGATATAAGTTTTGTCAAGACCTCCTGACCATTTCATTAGTCAGCGTGGAAAGGATTTTGTAATATCCTTTACTTTACCTCCGCAAGGTCGAAATTCCAATCAGTATCCCTAAACTTCCTACCAAAGAGGTAATCCAATCGCCCCATTCCACATAGATCGTACGACTATTCCGAGGATGAATGGTAGTTACAAGGGCTCTGTATTGATCACGAGGACTAAGTATGGCTGTTTCTCCCGTGGGATTGATGCTTCCCGAAGTCCCTGTATTAGAAGCCCGCACCAACCAACGATCGGTTTCTACAGCTCTGAGGATTTCGTGCCCATGATGTTGGGCAGGCATCGCAGGACCAAACCAGCCATCATTCGTAACGGAGACCATCCAACCCGCTCCTTGAGCAACCTGAGTCCGAAAGCCCGAACCAAAGGCTGAATCATAACAAATTCCTGCGGCTACTCTTCCCAAAGGACTATTGAATTGCTGGATCGATGTACCATCGGCAAGTTCTTGTTTGAGGGGAGAGAATTTTTGGATGAGGGCACCGAAGAACTGCTTATAGGGAATTTGCTCCCCTAAAGGCACAAGATGGTCTTTGTCGTACTGACCTTGGACCATCCCCGTTCCGTCTAGTGCAAATAGGGTATTGGATAGCTGGTCTTGTCTCTGGCCGAAGGCACCTAAAAACAAGGGAGTCTTTTCTTGGACTAGGGCTTTTCCGAGAGAGGAGGCCAGGGCTCTATCCCAAAGCACAGGAATCGCGGTCTCTGGAATAATCACCGCCGCAACGCCTTGCTCACTCAAGGCAACGTACCCTCTGGTATAGGTGCGGATAATTTCATTCAGACTATTGGGAGCCCATTTTTTTTGTTGTGAAATATTTCCTTGAACAATCCCTAAGGTCAAAGGGGGCTCTGTTTCTTGAAAAGTATTCAGTCTCCAAAGTCCATAGCCGCACCAAACTCCTAAGATGACCGATGCCACTCCCGCAGGCTGCCAAGTTCTAGCCCGGATACTCTCGGCCCAAAGACCATTGACTGCTACCACTAAGCCCGTAAGTCCAGCCGCGCCGCTGAGATTGACCCCTTGTAATGCCCAGAGATTACTCGTTTGAGTGAGGGCTAAATCAGCCCAGGGGAAGGCAAGATCTCCTTGATGCCAAAACCAATGAAGACTCAGCCATAGGCCCACCCCAAAAATGATTCGCAGCGGCACAGAGCAACGCTTAGCAACCCAGGACATTGCCATGGCCCACAGCCCTATCGTCAGACCTTCAAAGGCGCTAATCAGTGTCCATAGCCCCAAGGCAATGCCTAAGCTTGGCCACCAGGGAATCCCCATCCATTCCAGCGGATGAATGCCCAAGAGCCACTGCAAAAGAATCAGGTGATAACCTGTCCCCAAGAGCCAACCAAGAAAAAACCCTCTTTTCGGTGTCACCTCTGGGGCACACAGCCAGAGCCCAATCAAGGCGATCCAGGCTAAAGGCCAGATATTGAACGGAGGAGCCGCCAGTCCTAACGCCACACTGCCTCCGACAACAGCAAGATACTGTTGTTGGCGTAAAGCGATAGGAAACTGGACCTTAAGAACAAGAGCTTTCACTTCTTCCATTCTCGCCTAAGGAGTTACGGATTTTGGCTTCTAAACTGTCAAAAGCTGAACTGTTACCTTAAGAGTTTTAGCGGAGTAGGCCAGTGTCTTATCAGCGGTTACTAGGCATAAATTCTTCGAATCAGCTATGGCCAGATGCAGTGCATCCAAAGTGCGCAGAGGGACTTCCAAGAGACTAATCCAATCGCGGGCCTTTTGAAAGTGAACTTGCTCTAGAGACATACGGGTGTAAAGACCTTCTCTTGTGTGGGTCAAGAATTGAGTCATAATTCGCTTTGCATCTGTAGAGGATAATTCCCCCTCCCGGACTTTTCGAGCCAGTGCAGAGCATAGTTCTACTTCAACCAGTTCACTCAAGATCGGACGAGCCTGTGCTCTCAGGATTTGCTCTACTTGTTCACTTAGAAGTTCAGGATAGTAGTAAGCGACCAAGACACTCGTATCCAGATATATCAATAGCGTTCCTCTTGACGAGCTTTCACAATCTCATCGCTTAGAGAAGCTCCTGTGATCTTTAAAGAATCCCGAAAATCTTTCAGACTAGGAAGCAAATTCTGGCTTTGGGGTGGAACCAAACGGGCTACTTCCTTGCCACGACGCAGCAGAATGATCTCTTCGCCTGCCGCAACTTGGTCTAGCAAGGCACTAAGGTTGCTACGAGCTTCTTTAACGCTGATTCTCCGCATCGCATTCCAGAGAGTGTACATCTTAAGTGTACGCTAAACTCCATTGTGTAGGTTCTCAAAAATCTCATGAGTTGAGCCAATCGCTATGTTGCTTCAATCCTGAGATAACTTAATTGTTACGCTAGTCTATAACCCCATGCACAGATGAATCGGTGGAGCGCTTCCTATGAGCATTACAGACGATCACTATGACCTGATCATTATTGGTACAGGAGCTGGCGGAGGGACTTTAGCCTATCAACTAGCGCCCACAGGCAAGAAGATTCTCATTTTGGAGCGGGGCGGATTTTTGCCGAGAGAAAAAGCTAACTGGAATGCCGCAGAAGTCTATCAGAAAGAGCGTTATCACACAGAGGAAGTCTGGTATGACAAAGGTGGGCAAGCATTTCGTCCAGGAACGGGCTATTGGGTAGGAGGCAATACCAAGGTCTATGGCGCAGCACTTTTACGGATGCGGGAGAAGGACTTTAAAGCGGTTACGCACCAAGATGGCATTTCTCCAGCGTGGCCCCTTAGCTATCAAGATTTTGAACCTTACTATACTAAGGCGGAGAAACTCTATGATGCCCATGGCCAAGCAGGGTTAGACCCCACGGAGCCAGCCAGGAGTCAGGCCTATCCCTATCCTGCGGTCAGTCATGAACCTCGGATGCAGGAAATCTGTGAGGGTATCCAGCAACAAGGGCTGCATCCTTTCCACTTACCTCTGGGGCTGAAACTCAATGAAGTGGACCAGAGGCTCAGTACCTGCATCCGCTGTGACACCTGCGATGGTTTTCCCTGTTTGGTGCAGGCCAAAGCGGATGCCGAACTCAATGGGGTGCGTCCGGCTCAGGGGTATCCCAATATCACGTTGATGACGGATGCAAAGGTCTTGAGGTTACACACCAGTGTCTCCGGTCGAGAAATTACGGGCGTAGAGACTGTCGTGGCGGGTCAATCTCATCTGTTTGCAGGAAGTATTGTGGCGGTGTGTTGTGGAGCCATTAATTCTGCAGCCCTACTCTTAAGATCTGCGAATGAACAACATCCCAAGGGCCTAGCCAACAGCTCAGACCAAGTGGGACGCAACTTCATGAAGCACCTGTCCACGGCTATGGTTGCGCTTAGTGCCAAACCCAATCCTGCCATCTATCAAAAAACGATTGCCGTCAGCGATTTTTACTGGGGAGAACCAGATTTCCCTTACCCGATGGGACTTGTACAGAATACGGGCAATGTCCTCAAAGATATGATTCCTGCAGAGGCCCCGCCGCTACTGGCTCCCCTTACAAAACTAGCCCCAGGATTTAGCTTAGAGCTAGTCGCAGAGCGCTCTACAGGTTGGTGGCTGCAGACGGAGGACTTGCCAAACCCAGACAATCGGGTCCGCGTGGCTGGAGACAGGCTGCAATTGGACTACATTCCCAACAATACGAGGGCGAGGGATCGTTTGATTCAGCGCTGGACTTCTGTGCTTAAGGCTGTAGACAAAACTACAGAGCACGTTATTCCCTTTGGCATCTACCCCCGCAACACAATCCCATTGCAAGCAGTCGGTCACCAGTGTGGCACCTGCCGTTTCGGAGAAGATCCGATGAGTTCGGTGCTGGATCTCAACTGTCGCACCCACGATATCGATAACCTCTACGTTGTGGATGGTGGTTTCTTTCCTTCAAGTTCTGCTGTCAATCCGACCTTGACGATTATTGCTAATGCCCTCCGGGTCGGGGAGCACATACAGGAACGCGTGCAGTAGTGAGCCGTTCAGCAGCCCAGTAAAAGCCTAGTAAAAAATGAGAAAACTCTATGACTGAAGAAGGGAAGAGATTAGAAACCGATCGTTTGCGTCAAACCTATTGGCAGCAGTGGGGTCCCTATCTGAGCGAACGCCAGTGGGGAACGGTGCGCGAAGACTACAGCGCTACAGGGGAAGCCTGGGACTATTTCCCCCATGACCAAGCCCGTTCTCGCGCCTACCGCTGGGGCGAGGATGGGATTGCAGGTATTTCCGATAACCATCAGCGCCTCTGTTTTGCCATCGCTCTCTGGAATGGAGAAGATCCGATTCTCAAAGAACGTCTGTTCGGTCTAACGGGCCGTGAGGGCAATCATGGGGAGGACGTTAAAGAGTACTACTTTTACCTCGACAATACGCCCACCCATTCCTATATGAAGTGCCTGTACAAATATCCTCAGCGGGCCTTTCCCTATACACAGCTGGTTGAAGAAAATCGGCGTCGAGATAAGCTAGCACCAGAATTTGAATTGCTCGATACAGGCGTGTTTGCAGAGAACCGTTATTTTGACGTGCTTGTGGAATATGCCAAAGCTTCTCCCACCGATATCCTGGTTCAGGTCAAGGTAACGAATCGAGGACCAGAAACCAAAACACTGCATCTGCTACCGACTCTTTGGTTCCGCAATACCTGGTCTTGGGCTCCCCACACCCCTAAACCCTTACTCAAGGTAAGCAGTGCAGACCCATGTACTATCGAAGCGCAACATCCAACCTTAGAAAACTGGTGGCTTTACTGTGAGAACAGTCCAGAACTGCTATTTACCGAGAATGAAACCAACTCCGAGCGACTCTTTGGAGTCCAGAACGCTTCTCCCTATGTAAAAGATGGGTTTAATCGCTATTTAGTGGAAGGCGTCAAAGAGGCTGTTAACTCCCATCTGATCGGCACCAAGGCTGCAGCCCATTATCAGCTATCCGTCGGAGCGGGCGAAACCAGCATCGTCAAGCTACGGCTGTGTCAAGTTGCGAATTTGAATCAGCCCTTCGGCTCTGAATTTGAAACGATTTGGCAGCAACGTCAGCAAGAAGCCGACGAGTTTTACCAACAGCTCTCTCCCTTCGTCCTCTCAAAAGACATGCGCAATGTGCAACGACAAGCCTTTGCGGGCATGCTCTGGAGCAAACAGTTCTATAACTATGTGGTTGAGGAATGGCTTGAGGGAGATCCCGCCGGTCCTCCCCCTAAGCGTCAATTTCAGCGCAATCAGGAATGGACACATCTATATAACGATGACATTCTCTCGATGCCGGATAAGTGGGAGTATCCCTGGTTTGCGGCTTGGGACTTAGCTTTCCATACGATTCCCCTGGCGATGATTGATCCAGAATTTGCAAAGCGCCAACTCGACCGCTTAACGCGGGAATGGTACATGCATCCTAATGGTCAACTCCCTGCCTATGAATGGGCCTTTAGCGATGTGAATCCGCCTGTTCATGCCTGGGCTGCTTGGCGTATCTATCAAATTGAACAAAAAATGTATGGTCGTGCCGATAGACACTTTCTAGAAAGGGTGTTTCAAAAGCTGCTCCTCAACTTCACCTGGTGGGTGAATCGCAAAGATGCGCAAGGGAATAACGTCTTCCAAGGCGGTTTTTTGGGCCTGGACAACATTGGTGTATTTGACCGCAGTAAAGAACTGCCTACCGGAGGCTATCTCAATCAAGCAGACGGCACCAGTTGGATGGCTATGTACTGTTTGAATATGCTGACGATTGCTTTAGAATTGGCAAAATATAACTCAACTTATGAAGATATTGCCAGTAAGTTCTTCGAGCATTTTCTTTATATTGCAGATGCCATGAATGGAATTGGCAAGACCGAAATCGACTTGTGGGACGAGGAAGATGGCTTTTACTACGATGCCTTATTTCTACCCAGTGGAAAGCATTTTCCGATGAAGGTGCGTTCTATGGTTGGTTTGATTCCCCTATTCGCCGTGACAACCTTGGAACCAGAAACATTAAGAATGCTACCTAATTTCAAACGACGTATGGAATGGTTCATCCATAATCGTCCTGACCTAAAAGAAAACGTGGCTTGTATGGAAACGCCTGGGGTGGGAGCACGGCGCTTACTGGCTATCGCCTATCGGGAAAAGCTGCGACGCATCTTACATAAGTTACTGGATGAAAATGAATTCCTCAGTCCTTATGGCATCCGCTCTTTGTCCAAATTTCACGCAGAGCATCCCTACATTCTGGCAATTAATAGCCATGAATACCGCGTTGATTATGAACCAGCCGAGTCCACTACGGGATTATTTGGTGGCAACTCCAACTGGCGGGGACCGGTTTGGTTTCCCGTTAACTATCTGATTATTGAATCTCTACAAAAGTTTCATTACTACCTGGACGATGATTTCAAAGTGGAATGCCCAACAGGTTCTGGTCAAATGATGAATCTATGGGAAGTTGCTGCAGAGTTGTCAAAACGATTGACTCAACTTTTTTTGCAAGATGAGTCAAAAAGACGACCTGTGTATGGCGGCCTCGAAACCTTCCAAACGGATCCCCATTGGCAAGAGCTAATCCTATTCCATGAGTATTTTCATGGGGAAAATGGTGCAGGTCTTGGGGCCAATCATCAAACAGGCTGGACAGGGGTAGTAGCCAAGCTAATACAGCAATACGGAGAATACTCTGGTCAAAATGCATAACGGACCGTGCATAGATGTTAGAGTCCCGTGCAGCGAACCAGTATCCTAGGATGATGCTTCCTACCCTCATTCTAAAAAATCAAAAGCCTTATCGTCGATTTCACCCTTGGGTTTTCGCCGGTGAAGTGGCGCAAGACCCTGGAGCGGAACCTGGTGCCCTTGTGGAAATCCACGACCATAACCGCAAATTTCGGGGCATTGGCTTTTACAATCCCAACTCTCAAATCCGGGTGCGCTTTCTTACCAGAGAACATCAAACAATTGACCGGGGATGGTGGTATGACCGTCTGGAGCGGGCTTTGGTCTATCGTCAGCGATTTGTTCACAATACCAACGCTTATCGCTGGGTGCACGGAGAAGCCGATGGCCTGCCCGGTTTGACGGTGGACCGCTATGGAGCTTATTTAGTTGTCCAGTTTTTAGCTATGGGATTGGAGCCCTGGAGAGAAGTCATTCTCGACGCCCTGGGACAGTTGGGGTCCGCGAAAGGTATTTACGAGCGGTCCGATGCGCCCGTACGCGCCCTGGAAGGACTGGAAGAAAAAGCGGGATTGCTGCGCGGAGAAATGCCACCTGAGTTGATCGAAATCCAGGAGGGCCCGACACGTCTTTTAGTCGATGTGGTCCACGGTCAAAAAACAGGATTTTTCTTAGACCAGCGTGATAATCGGGCCTTAGTTAGCCGATTTGCCAAAGGCCGCGATGTACTTAATTGCTTCGCCTACACGGGCGGCTTCAGTGTCCATGCAGGGGTGGGGGGAGCAAAATCCTTACTCTCGGTAGAAATTTCAGAACCTGCTGCTCAGCTATGTGATCAAAATGTAGCCCTCAATAGAATCTCCAATCACTTGACGATCACCGCCAATGCCTTTGACCTCCTGCGAGAGTTCAATCGGGAAGGACGCTCTTTCGATATGGTCATTCTCGATCCGCCCGCCTTTGCCAAAAGTAGAGGCGCATTAGAAGGAGCTATCAAGGGTTATAAGGAAATCAACCTGCGCGCTTTACGCTTATTGACACCAGGAGGTATCTTAGTCACCTGTTCCTGCTCTGCCCCTGTGGACCTGCGCACCTTCAGAGAAACCCTCGCCTATGCTGCACAAGACGCAGGTAAAACCGTCCGTATTTTCGAAGAGCGAGGAGCCAGTGCAGACCATGCCCCTCTCCTCGGTGTTCCTGAGACGGAATATCTCAAATGCGTGGTAGCGACGGTGATGTAACCCCGCAGAGACTGAGCGACTGTGTTGAGAGTCAAGGGCTTGAATCCTTAAATCCCCGCTTCTGCCAACTCAGCCGTCTTCCACAACTCTCCATGTTTGACCATGGCATTGAGTATCGTCACCAACTTGCGCATCCAAGCCACTATCGCTACTTTCTTCGCCTTCCCCTTGCCTACCAAATGCAGGGCAGCGCCGGTAGGGCGAAAGGCAACGTCGAGATGAGCTTTAGTGGCCCCTGAGCCGTGTCGAAGGGCTACATCAATCCCGACCCAAATTTGGCTCATGGCTAGATC
>JBBRSB010000046.1:0-17639 GCA_038245785.1 Gloeobacterales cyanobacterium
AGGACTATTTTTAAGGAGTCCATCGAGATGACCGATGACATTCTTGATGTTGGTGGATTCGTTATAAGTTGGTAGGACAAGAGAAATCATGGGGCGCTGAGTATCTAGCATTAGGATATTCCTAGGTAAAGTAGATAAGAAGTAAGTCACTAAGGTCAGGTCCAGGACGTAGCACAGACATAGCCCAGAGTAATGGTGGTCAAGGCATAAAAGCCTCCATTGTTTGGGCCTATTCTACACAGTAAAAATAAAACCTCATGTATAGTGGATGACCTGGGAGGAAAGAAAACTCCCTGAAATCTATACGCAGTTAGCTAAAGATTGCAATGCAACTCGAATGGAGATGATCTCTACCCTTATGGAGTTATGTTCTGCATGTTTCAAAAGCTGGGGTTTTTGAGTAACGTCTGCATAACAGCTCCTCAGCAGCTAGGTAGGATTTTGGTTAACCAAAATCCCTTTATCTCGCTTTATAGCAGTAACCAATAAAGCTAAGCGAATAACAGCAGATAAAGTAATAGTTACTCTAAAAAGTATCCTTCCAGCCAATTCTCTGTTTCTCATGTCATAAGCAATGGGAAAGTAGAAAAATGCAACCCAAGAAAAGGCAACTGTAAGTTTTCTTATTAAAAGAGATTCTGAAAACACAGCAATTGGAATAATCCACAAGAAGTATTGTGGTGAATAAAAGACAGAGAATGTAATAAAGCCTACAATTGCTATTAGAAAAGCATCAACTAAAGATTCAAATGTTTTTGGCTTTTTCAATACTGGCAGCAAAGAAGAAGAGATTTGTAGAAGCGGAGGCAATCCAGGAAAAATAGTAGCAATCCAACTCAGGCGAAATACGTCGTATGTACTTTCACCATTTGGTCCCCGCATACCATGAAAGGCATAGGGAGCTAAAAGACCTTGCAGGCCAGCGTAAAGAAGCACCATCAAGTTGCCTGCAAGAAAAGGTATAAAGCAAATTATAGTATTCGTGATAACAGCTTTAATGCCTCGTTTATAAAAGATGAATATACAGTAAGAAGGAAGTAAGAATATAGCATAACCCTTCAAAGCAATTGTTATTCCAAGCCAAATTGACCCTCTTGTGTACTTTTCATCACGAATTGCCATTAGAGCAAGCAGTGTTGTAACAGATGGGTAGATGTCAAACCTGAATAGAGCAAAGTAGACTGAGGCAGGAGCTATCCAAAGCCAGAGAGAGTTTCTTGACACCTTAGTGTAGGTTATAAATATGGCAAAAAGGTAGAGTAAAAAGCTAGTAGATGTCCAAACAAATGAAAAACTTTCTATATCAGATGGAAAAGGATGAGTTACCTTGGCAACAAGCCGACAATACCCAAAAATCAAGTTGGCTAGTAATGGATATTCAGAAAAAACGTCTTTGTATAGTATTCCTTCTCCAACGATCCATCGACTTGATTGAAAGTAGACATTAATGTCAAAATCATCAAATAGTAGCCTAATTCCGAAGGGTCGGTGAAAGAACAAAAAATCCCAGGCTAAGTACATACCAATCAAACTTATGATTATAAAGGGAGCAAGTATATATGTTAGCTTTTCTCTAAAAGGGTTATTTTGGAATAGCCTCATTCTGGTTTCCTATTAAGATGGATATAATTGCGAAATATCGACTAATTTCTATTTCCCTTTAGCACTAATCTTAAAAATGCTAGTTATTTATATAGGGATTGAGCAATGAAATCCTCTGCATACGCCATTACGCAAGAAGAGGAGAAAGTGATTGCCGAAATTATAGCCCTCTACTCCATCACTGACGATTTACTCAAGGCACTGGACTACCGTGAAGACTGTCGCTGACAGATGAGTGGCGCAGAAGTCAAGGTCAACGTATAGAATCCAGGGCAAGCATTTTGAGCTGACGAATTGTAAGGATAAATAACATGCAGCACTCATAGGTATGCGCGAGATAATTCTATACTTGAAAATCTATTTCGGATCTACTCGCATCAAAACCTGGCCAAACTCCACAGGCTCCCCATTTTTTACACAGATCTCTACAATCCGCCCAGAGACCTCTGCTTCGATTTCATTCATCAGTTTCATCGCTTCAATGATGCACACCGACTGGTTTTGACCAATACGGTCATTGAGCTGGACAAAGGGAGATGCTTCAGGAGAAGGTGCCCTGTAGAATGTTCCGACCATGGGCGCTTTTATTTCCAGCAGATGAGCCTCAGGTAGCGGGGCTTCCTCTGAAGTTGCAGAAGTAGCAGGTGCACTGGAAGACACGGCCACAGAGGCCGACTGCGATGACGGCCCCGCTATGTTTGCGGCAGGAACATGAACCACAGACTTGCGGATGGCCAGTTTGAAGTCTTCAGATTCAAGAACCAATTCCGATAGATTCGACTGATTGACAAAGGCAATCAACTCCCGAATTTCAGCAAGGTCTATTTCCACTTACTCACCACGCCCTAAATAAGTATCGGTCCGGGTATCAATCTTGAGACGCTCGCCGACATTGATAAATAGAGGCACACTCACAGTTGCGCCCCCTTCTACAATCGCCGGTTTAGTACCTCCTTGGGCCGTGTCACCTTTGAGCCCTGGATCAGTTTCAATCACTTCCCGGACCACGGTATTGGGCATTTCCACGCCAATTACTTTACGGCTACCACCTACCTCCAAAAAGAGAACCTGAACCTCCATCCCTTCTTTGAGATATTGTGGTTTCTCCATCTGGCTAGCATTCAGCCGCACTTCTTCGTAGCTTTCCATATCCATAAAGACGAAGTTTTCGTTGCCTTCAGCATAGGTGTATTGCACTTCCCGTTTATCGACAACGGCCTGTGGCACCATCTCTCCTGCGCGGAAGGTCTTCTCCAGGGTGGTACCATTCTCAACATTTTTTAATTTTGTTCGGACAAAAGCGGAGCCCTTCCCCGGTTTCACATGCAAAAATTCCACCACTCGAAAAGCAGAACCGTCAATCATGATGGTTGCGCCTGTACGAAAATCATTACTGGAAATCATGGAGTGGCCCGTAGTGCTTTGCCAACGGATATTTTCCCCTAGTGAGCGCCACAAAACAATCCCTTGGGATGTTATCTGTTTCCCTGGGTAGCCTAAGTATGGACGCTACGTGCATCCTGTGACTTCTGGCAATTTTCATGGCGCTCGACTGTTCTCACTGTAGTTCCCGTAATTTAGATGATGCACAGTTTTGTAGCAACTGCAAAGCGCCCCTTACCCAAATCCTCTACACCTTGCCTACGAGAACCCTTTTAGCTCAGGGGCAGTATCGAATTGATGCTGTTCTGGGCGAAGGTGCTTTTGGCATTACCTACAAGGGCATGGACCTGTCCAAGAACCAGCCTGTAGCAATTAAAGAACTTTTTCCCCATGGAGCTATCCGCCAAGGTCAAGGCTTCTTATTACCCAACAATCTTGATAACGCCGGGTTTATGGAACTATGTGAGCAATTCACCGTTGAAGGAAATTGTCTTAGTCAATTGAATGACCCTCATATCGTGAAAGTTCTAGCCCGTTTTAAAGAAAACGGCACCTTGTATACGGTCATGGAGTTTGTAGAAGGCCGGACCCTTCATCGTCTGGTCAAGGCGCGGGGGCCGCTGGAAGACAAGATCGTCCTCAACTATCTACGGCAAATCGGACGTGCCCTCTCCAAAGTTCATCAGCAGGGCTTTGTCCATCGAGATGTTAAACCCACCAATATCTTAGTGAATGCTGACCACCATGTAACCTTGATTGACTTCGGGTCTGCGTGGGCAATCGGTCAACCTGCGCCAAAGAGGGTGCTCACGCCTGGTTTTGCCCCTCCAGAACAATATATAGACAACACAGGCTACCCTGCCCTGGATGTCTACGCCCTCGCAAGCACAGGCTATTTTGCCCTCACGGGCCATACTCCCATTCCCTCCCGCGACCGTTTGGAAGGACAGAAACTTTTGCCCTTCCAGCTATCGAATAAGCTCGTCACGGCCAGCACAGAGATGTTGATACTGAAAGGCATGGCCCTCAGCCCAGAGAACCGCTCGAAGAGCATTGGTCACTTTTTAGGAGCCCTAGTTTAGATTTACTGAGGGTCCACAGGGCAGGCAACCCCCGGAGAACAGATATTTCGGGCATAAGTTGTAGCACTGAACAAAAGCTGAGTAGCTGTTTTGGCTTTAGTGGCAGCATCTGCGTCGCTTTGAACGATATCTACGCTGCCCTGGACTGAAACGGTAACTGATTGTGGATTAGTGGGTGCGTTAGCAATACGCACGGAATTCGCAGTGGCCAGATAGTCTGATACAGCCGCACCAGCTCCAAGGACAGGAGGGGTTAATACCCAAACATTAACCGCAGCAGCATTTAGAGACTTATTCTTCGACTGGCTGGACGCCGGAATACTACTCTCACTAGTACTGCCTGAGTAACCAAAATCATCAAAGGGAATCGGAACAGGGCCTGACTCCCAACGGTACAAAACTCTAGGACCCTTGAACGTACTTGTTGGTGTAGTAGTGTAGTAAACAACAAATTTGTAAGCAGGGACTGAACCGGAAGTACCGTAGGCAACTAAATTACAAATACTAGAGCTGCCCGTGGGACTACTTTCATCAAATGGAGCATTGTTCAATTTTGCTGAAGGAACTGCTAAAAACTCACCCTGAGGAATGGTGCTATAAGGGGAACATCCTGGTTCTGTAGACTTAGTGGAGCGTATCCAAAAAGCAAGTTCAATTTTGGCATTAGTTTTATTAACTAAATTTGCAATAGAGATATCAGCTCCTGTGTTGCTTGAAGCACCCTTGTCTTCAATGATTGCATCATTGCCTGCCTCAAATCCTGTAGAACCTTGCCGAAGCCAAGCGGTACAATATACGTCAGCAGGACATACAACATCATTCTGACGATAGATGTATCGTGCTTGCCTCAGATCTGTATTGATATAACTGACTGCTCCCTGCACATCCCCCTGTACATCACTGGTGGAAACATTTTTGACAGCACCACGAGAAAAATTGATCAGGATAAGCCCTAAGGATGTACTGAGTATTCCTGTCATTACACCTGTTACAAGGAGTTCTGCAAGCGTGACTCCTCTTGCTCTTCTGAGATTCATTGCACAGTCCTTACTTTGCCAAGCACAGTAGAAATTACTACTGCTTTACATGTTCGAGCCGTTTCACAAGCAGTGCGCCCTGCATCACTATCTAAGTAGTTGGTATTATCCATCATTAGGTAGACGGTGCGCAGTTGACCGACATTAGAAATTTCGCCTCGGAAATTAAATTTTGTGCGAAATGGAACGACTCCATTTGTTTGAAGATTGATGTTATTAGGTAAGTTTTGCTCTTGTTTAAGAGTTGCAGCATTCCATTCCACCTCATCATTATTGCCATCATTAGTATCATCATTGTCATTTTCATAAATTCGGATTTTATTGTTAGGAGAAGGAAAAAACTGAATAGTCATGGAACGTGATTTGGATATGGCAAGCTGACGAGCATTTCGAATGGATTGAGCGATACTTTGCTGTGCTAAGCCTAGATTTTGTTGTTGAACTTGACCAGCAATACTAGCCCCTGCAACCGTAGCCATGATCCCAGTCATAGCCACAACCACCAGGAGTTCAATTAATGAAAAACCACTTGCATTATTTCTCATGTCGGCTCCGCAATATCAGCGGTGAGGACAACCAAGGCTGCTCTATTGTCTAGGGCTGAAGCATCCCCAGTGAAAACAGGCAAAGCAGTCTGAGTTGTTGCACCTGTAGGTAGACAGTTCGCAGGTGTGGTGACACAAGCAGGAGCACAGTTTGCTCCTGTACATGTTGTTCCAGCACCCACTGCTCTATAGATGCGTACTACAACACGGCGGGAACTATTAGGCGTAAGGTCAGCAGCCCCATCTCCATCATTATCTTGATCTCCCCAGAAAAGCTGCGCGATAAAGCGCACAGGCTTACTTTTATTTACAGCAGCTTCAGAATCTCTATATATACAGGAAGCACCTGAAGTAATTGTTGTAGTCACCAAATTTTCTTGTATTGCATAATTAACAATGCCCGCGTCATTGACCGGAACATCATTATGATTGGTAAGGAGCACTTTTGTAACCTGTTTAGGTCTAGCGCTCGTAACTTTCAAACTACAGTCATCTTTATCTATTTCTCCAAATAAAGGTAGCAAACCTGGAGTGTAGTTCACTGCTCTGTTTACAGCAGAACCTGGATTGAGCTGAGACCAGTAACGGCGGCTTTCCTCCAGTTGAATCTGAGCTAAATCAGTGGCCTCAGCAATAAGTTGCTGTTGCTGGCGTAGCAGAGAAGCTCCGGTTGCTAAGGGCAGTAAACCGACAGCAAAGATGGAAAAAACCACAATGGCCACCAAGATTTCTACTAGAGTTAGCCCTTGAACACCCCGTTTGTTAGAGAGTTGTTTAGTGACCATGTGCTCCTGCTCCGTACTTACCATAGTCAATGCGTATTTTCATAGATTCAGGCAATTGCTCAACATCCTGCTGCGAGATGAACCAATTAGCACCAAAGCTCGTAGTAACTACGTATCCATCACCCTGAGGAGTTGCTGAGTTGATCTCTGAGGGAAGAAGCATGCCAAGCGCTTTTGGATCTGGCGGTGTTGGCTGAGTAATTTCAGGCGCTAGAGATGCTATGCCAGGAGAGGCCGCAGATGGAACTGTTGTTTCAGAAGTTCCTGGAGAAGAAATTGCGTTAGGAGAAGTAGTTCCAGACTTATCCAATGCCAGTGGAGGCGTTACTAGAGTTGAGTTGCTACTTACGTTCGCAGGCTTACTGGTTGACACAGACACCAAGAGCAATAAGAAGACAGCAACTGAAACGATAGCTCCTGAAATTAAAAATGGTTGAGTATTATTCTTCTTGACACGCATAGCATGCTCCTTATTAGAACGTACGGTCGGCAGATGTGCCCAATCTAAAGAAAGTGACAGTACCTACAGGTATATTGCCCAGCGGAGACTTGTAATAAGTCATGCGGTCATCATAGTTAACCTGCATACCTGTACCGTCTGTATTAGCGTCATTACTGGCTTTATCTTTTCCATAGTCCAAGCCGTTGCAATAGTTATTAGGTTTGCCTGCCAATGTGGCAAATGCAGTTGAGCAATTGGCCGGAGCAGTTTTACCATTTTTAGAGCTTTCTACGGCGGTGGCTAGGATACCGAATTCCTTAGTTACAAATCCACCATTAGCCATTAAGTTAGTACCTCGGACGACCCCTGCAATACGTCGATTGGCATAAACATAGCTATCTATACGCTCTACTTGATTGGCCAGTCTGGCATTGACTTTGTCGTAGGATGAGGTACTGTTTGGGTCTCCATAGTCATACAACACACCGGGCACATGTTGGTTTTCTGTAGTGTAGGTAGCAGGAGGGTTATTGGTGGTAGTGGTAGATGACGTCTTTGTCGCTACTAACTTTCCTTTTGAAAGTTTGTATGTAGTAGTTTCTGTAACAGTGGTGATAGCGCTAGTCTCACTAACATTAACAGCAAGACCAGCTTGTGATGTTACTTTTGTTGTTTTTGTAGTTGCTGTTACTTTCGTATCTACTTGACTGGTTGTGCTTGGAGCACCAACAGTGCTAGTGGTAACAACTGGTGCAGAGGTAGTGGTAGTTGTTACAGGAGTAGTTTTGTCATCTGCGGAGTCAGCAGAGACAGTGTTACTTGCATCAATAAAACTACTACCCCCGCGCACCGTAACTTTATCGGTCTGGTCTTGGACTCCAAGGATATTCCGGAATTCTTTGTCTGTAAGAGACTTTTTAAAAGTTCCGTCACTTGCTACGCTACCAGGCTTGATAATGTAGTCATAGGCCGATACAGAATCTTTGGTAACTACATCAGAGCCGTAAACAGTAGCTCCCGTTATTGATTTATAGTCACATGCTGTTCCTACTGCCTGCACTGGTGGTCCAGGTAGAGCAACTGTATTTTTAACACACGTTAATTCTTCGCCAGATCCTTTCTTAAAGTACCGGGGAGCTGGGATTATACCAAAATTTGTGTTCCCATCTAGTCCAAACTGCTGTCTAATAAAAGTTTCAGGTTGGCGAAATGCATTATCCAGGCCATTGCTAGCACTAAGAGCATCTGTATAGCTAGCCGCATCATTCTGGTTCGTATAATCTCCAACGACAGCATTACCAGCAGCGAAGATCCTTAGTGAGTCTTTACTGGTTAACTCTTCTCGCGCCTTAGAATCTTTAGCAGCAGAGGTAGTCAAGTCATTATAGTTGCCTCTTCCAGACGTGCCAGGAGCATTTTTATAGAGCACTTCTCCAGCGACATATACATTCCGACTTGCAGTTATATTCCCATTCCCACTGACATAGCCCTTGATAATGACGTCTCCATTGAAGTAGAAATTATCAGGCAGGACGATTGGGTCACCTTTAGTTCCCACGAGAATTAAAGTACCCGCTTTATCTGAGTCTGAAAGAGTTGTTTTTTGTTGTAAATCACTACCATAAGTACCATTAGGAGGAATTACATACATGCCTCCTTTCAAACCAGACGTCGTGAGGTCTGCCTGCGCATATTTATCTGGCTTGTCATAACCACCAGCGCTCACCGTGACGCTCTTGCCTGCACTATCTCCCTGTGCCTTGGCTAAATCTACGGGGGGGATATCATTATTAATTCCATCGCCATCCAGGTCTCCCGCTGTTTTTACTGGATTGAATTTATCTCCATCATATTTCTCTTGGACGTTAGGAGTTCCACCATCGGGGTCAGTGATAGCGACTCCATTTAAATTCGCTAGCTTTGTGTTGGGTTGCGTATTATTGGTGCTGGTATCGTCGGTAAAACGCTGTAGACCAAGCATACTGCCTGCGATTCTGGTATCACCCCTCGCAGCATTTGTGCCTCTTTTTACTCCATCCCCGACACAACCATTGGCAGCCCCAGCTCTCTCGTCATAACCTACGTCGGTACAACTACTCTTGGCGTCCCAACCTGGTCGCACATGGGAGAGGGCTCCTGTATCACCATTGATCTGTACATGACAAAAAGCACAGTTGATATTACGGGTCAAAATAGCAAATAGCGGTGCTCCTGTTCCAGATGTAGCAGCAAATCCTTTTACAACCGTTTGTTCACTACCATCTGGTAAGACGGCTGTCGCTTTTATAGTAAAAGTACCGGCTGGATTGGAAGCGTATACCCTTGACCGGACTACTACGTTTCCTCCACCTCTAGAGCTGTAGATATTAGCAAATCGATTGTCTAAGCTAATGAGATTTGCTGTATTTGTCTTAACGTCTGCAGTAGTGGCAGTTAACCCAGCATCAGTACCCGCACCATTATCAAGCGAAGTAACTGTACGTGTTCCAGACGTAATTAGATTTACCCACGCCGTGGTGGATTGGCCAGAGGTTCTTTGGTCTTTAAGATATTCATTACGAACATACTCAGCTGCACTATCAGCGGTTTGAAAAGCTGCCGTGACTCCTCTTTCTTGAACTGTTCGGTTTGAAAGTTGGCTAGAGACTAAAAAAGTAGAAGCACCGATCGCCGCTAAGATAACCCCTAAAAGGATAACGGTAAAAAGCGTTGCTCCGCGTTCTGAACGATTTTTATGCTTTCCCTTCATAGATTCACGTATACTCCCTTTTAAAGGCTGGTCTAACCTCTACACACTAAAGTGCCCATCTAAGTTGTTATTTCTCTACATCAGCTTTAAAGAACCAAAATTTACTCTATTTCACTGATGGGGTTGGTACACTTAGGGACAGTTCAAACTGTACAGTGAGCTATACAGTAAGCTTCTAGAGTCAGAGTTACTGTGAGTATAGAGTTTCTTAACAAATCTTTTATAAAGCAATGATGAAGCACTTATAAAGTTTGACTAAAATCTGCTTATAGGGCAATTCAATTGACTTTTGTTCTTCTCAGTATACGCACACATTTCTAATAGCTATATAACGCGTAAGTTCAGCGGTTTTCTTAAGCAAAAGGGAGTAGATATGACTATTTCATAATCTACTCCCTATAAGATATTCAAGCTAAACTCAAATATGGGCTGGAGTTTATTCGTAAATCCAAGTTGAAATAGTTGGTGTCCACTCCGTTAGCTCTTCGGGCTTAAACCAAAGTGCAATTTCTCGCTCCGCAGATGCTGGACTATCAGATCCATGAATAATATTACGGCCAATATCTACGCCGTAGTCTCCACGAATAGTGCCAATGGCCGAATCACTAGGCTTCGTCGCGCCAATAATCTTACGAGCAGTTACGACTACGTCGTTACCTTCCAGCACAAAAGCAACTACAGGACCGGAAGTAATAAAGTTAACGAGGCCATCAAAGAAGGGCTTCCCTTTGTGCTCACCATAGTGCGTCTGAGCCAGTTCATTACTTACCTGCATCAGTTTGAGCCCTACGAGTTTGTAGCCCTTCTCCTCAAATTTTTTGAGAATGTTCCCGACCAATCCTCGTTGTACACCATCGGGCTTTACAGCAATAAATGTCCGTTCCATCATGGTTCCCTTGTCTACCTGTATAACTTTACACGTTAAACACTACGCAAAAGTTGTTGAATCATTCGTTCCGCCTGGGATGCATAACCACCACCGAACAAGTTGAAGTGGTTTAAGACATGGTAAAGGTTATATAAATTTTTACGTTGGGTATAGCCTCTATCCAGTGGGAATATTTGGTCATAGGCCCGATAGAATTCACCAGGGAAACCACCAAATAATTCTGTCATCGCTATATCCACTTCACGATCACCAAAATATACCGCTGGATCAAAAATAATCGGTTCTCCTGAGGTCATACTGCCAATATTTCCCGACCATAAGTCTCCATGAACTAAAGAAGATTGGGGTTGATAGTCTTTAAAAAATCTAGGGATAGCCTCTAGCAATATTTCAAAGCCCTTGGAATAGAACCCTTTTTTCTGAGCGCATTCTATCTGGTATCGCAAACGACACTCTGCAAAGAACGAAGGCCAATCTTGATTCCAGGTATTGATCTGGGGTGTAGAACCAATCGTATTTTCTCGGCCCCAGCCAAATCCTGAGGGATGACTCATCCGATGCATCATAGCTAGCTGTTGGCCCAAGGCTGCCCAGTTTTGGTTGCGATTGAGGTCTATCCATTCCAAAACAATATAGGCCCCTGAGGAATCTGTTCCCCAACAAATAGGATGAGGAACTCGAATGGCTCTAGCCTCCTCAATTTGCAATAACCCTAAGGCTTCTGCCTCAAACATAGAGACTTTGGAACTATCATTGCGTTTAACAAAAAAAGAACGACCTGTCCCAGTAATTATCCATGCTTGATTGATGCAACCTCCACTCACAGAGCGCTGAGCTTCTATGATGAATGACTGTCCTGTAGCTTGCGCGATATGTTTCTGAATAGATTGCCACATAATTCAGCTCATAGTTTAGGATCGCTTCGTAGTGACTGTTTTTAGAAGTCCATCACAGGCATCTAGTAATAAGTTAATAACGTAATCAAAACCATCTGCTCCGCCGTAGTAAGGATCTGGGACTTCCATATCAGGATATTGCTGGCAAAACTCACACATCATCTTGACTTTATGAGCATATTTCTTCTCCGGGTCTAAATCTAGAATATCCTCATAGTTTTCTTGATCCATAGCCAAAATCAAATCAAATTTTTCAAAATCGCTCGTAGTGAACTGACGCGCTTGGCCAACCAGAACAATTCCTCTGCGTTGAGCGGCAGCTGTCATTCTCCGGTCAGGTGGTTTGCCAATGTGGTAACCGGCCGTTCCAGCCGAATCACAGACAACCTGCGCCTGAAATCCATGCTCTTGAATTAAATGATTCATGATATTTTCAGCGGATGGCGAACGGCAGATATTCCCTAAGCAGACAAATAGAAGTTTTTTTGCCATAAGTGGATGTCTCAAGTACAAACTAGATTATTTTATTTAGACCACGAAAAAGAGGGCTTTGAGCCCCCTTTTTCTCAGAAGTTTCAATCACTACCCTAAGCAGCTTTGAAACCTTTCTTGAAGTCATTGAGCGCTTTTTCCAAGATCTTAGGAGCATCGGTACCCTTGAGATCTTGACCCGCTTCCACAATCTCTACATAGCCCTTGGCATTCTGGTTGATGTACTGCAGAAACTCTTTCTTGAATTGAGTAACATGCTTTACTTCAACATCATCAAGGAAGCCATTGCTCGCAGCGTAGATAATCGCTACTTGCTCATAAACTTTTAGGGGAGAATATTGAGGCTGCTTGAGGATCTCTTGCAAGCGCTGACCACGGGCTAGTTGAGCTTGGGTTGCTTTATCCAAGTCAGAAGCGAACTGAGAGAAAGCTTGCAGTTCGTTGTACTGAGCCAGTTCCAAACGCAGCTGACCGGCAACCCGCTTCATCGCCTTGGTTTGTGCCGCTCCACCGACCCGAGATACGGAAATACCGGCGTTGATGGCCGGACGAATTCCAGAGTTAAACAAGTCAGCTTCTAGGAAGATTTGACCATCAGTAATCGATATAACATTGGTTGGGATGTAGGCTGATACGTCACCAGCCTGCGTTTCAATAATCGGCAGCGCAGTCATCGAACCACCACCTAAGGCATCACTTAGTTTGGCAGCCCGCTCCAAAAGACGAGAGTGAAGATAGAAGACGTCTCCAGGATAAGCTTCACGACCGGGAGGACGACGGAGGAGCAAGGACATTTGGCGATAGGCCACTGCTTGCTTAGAAAGGTCATCATAAACAATCAGTACGGGTTTGCCTTCATACATGAAGTGCTCACCGATCGTAGCGCCTGTGTACGGAGCGAAAAACTGCAGGGCTGCAGGGTCAGAAGCATTGGCAGCAACCATGATCGTGTATTCCATCGCACCACGATCTTCTAGGACAGAGCGGATCTGTGCCACCGTAGAAGCTTTCTGACCAACGGCTACATAGATACAGATAACACCGGTGCCTTTCTGGTTGAGGATGGTATCAACAGCAACGGTTGTTTTACCGGTTTGACGGTCTCCAATAATCAATTCCCGCTGGCCCCGTCCGACAGGAATCATGGCGTCAATAGCGGTAATTCCGGTTTGCATCGGCTCACACACGGACTTGCGGCTGATGATCCCAGGAGCCATCGACTCTAAAAGTCTGGTCTTTGAGGTACGAACCTCACCTTTGCCGTCGATGGGACGTCCGATTCCGTCTACCACCCGACCAATCATTTCATCGCCTACAGGTACTTCCGCAACCTTGCCTGTGGCTCTAACGGTAGAACCTTCTTGAATCTTGAAACCTGTACCCAGAAGTACAACGCCGACGTTATCTTCTTCCAGGTTGAGCGCAACCCCTAGGGTGCCATCTTCGAATTCTAGCAATTCTTGAGCCATGGCCTTTTCTAGACCGTAAACCCGCGCAATCCCGTCCCCGACCTGGAGTACGGTTCCGACATTGGATACCTGTAGCTCCTGGTTATAACCGGCAATTTGTTGCTTGATAATGCTGCTGATTTCATCCGGACGGATGCTAACCATGGGTGTTCTCCTTAACTGCGTACCATTCCTGAATCCCGTAACAATTCTAAGGGTTGCAGGGTCGTTTTCTTACAATATATTGCAGAGTTGTGAAATGTCCGATACTGGAATCATGCGCCGCCTCGATTTTTTTACGATTACCCTAGGTCTTCTGCTAATCGGCCCTCTCTTCTATGGAGGAGCCATTGCTTTGGGTGTCAAGGCTCAAACAGCGGGCGTATGGGCCTCTACTTTCTTTGTCGTAATTATCATTGGCTGGATTCTCACCTACGTCTTCCGCGTCCTGACCACTAACATGACCTTCAACCAGCAAATTCAGCTGATGCGCGGCAGTACAGAACTTTACCGCGAATACTTAGTGGACAAAGGCGTAGACCCCGATAGCAAGAAAGCAGAAGATCCAGTGATTAAGGCTGGTTTTGGAGATTGGTTAGAAGCTCGTGGCAAAAGTAATTCCTAAAATACTCAAGTCCTCGCAGGCAATCATCTGCGTTTTAATTCTTTGAGAGGCACAAACATTTTCCACAATTTGTATCCTGGAAGTAAGGCAAGAAGGAGAGAGGCGATGACCATAACGGTTAAGGCAATTTATGAACATGGGATTCTCCGGCCAATAGAACCCATTTCTTTAGTCGAGGGAACTCGTGTTGAAGTGACTGTCATAGTTCCTGCATCTGAGCCTGTAGAAAAGACACCTGCAGAGATTCCTGCTGCGATCGCCGCTATGCCTATAGAAGGTAGCGAAGAAAAATTCTCGGCTCAAGACCACGACCGTGTTCTCTATACTCAGCCATAAAAGTAATGATCTTCGTGGATACGGGTGCTTGGTTCGCTAGTGTAGTGCCTTCAGACTCCGATCACCGTGCAGCCTCTTCATGGATGCGCCAAAATACCCAGCCGTTATTGACTACAGACTACGTGGTAGATGAAACACCCACACTACTGAGAATGCGCAAGGAAGTGCAGAGAGCCATTGTTCTGGGGGAAGCATTCTTTTCCGGTAAGCTGGCTACTCTTTACTATCTGACAGAGGAAGATACCCAACAGACATGGCAAGTATTTCGTCAGTTTTCAGACAAAAACTGGAGTTTCACAGACTGTTCAAGCAAAGTTATTATCGAAAGGCATAAGCTGACTCAGGCATTCGCTTTTGATCATCACTTCCGACAGTTTGGCTCTGTTAGCGTTGTCCCTTGAAGGTCATTGATGATTGCACCTTAGAGGACGAAATCATACGAAGATTATTGCAATCTTCACAGGAATTCAAATTCGGTCGAAATTTCTGGTAACCTAGGAAAGCCGATTTTTTGTGGGAGAGCTTTACGTCTTATTTTCTAGATAAAGAAGCTCGCTAGACCACGAAAGGAAACTCATGCCCAAACTATCTAAACGTGTGCTCGAACTCCAGCGCCGAGTGGACCGCAACGTCCTCTATCCTCCGCAAGAAGGAGTGGACTTGGTCAAAGCTCTGGCAAATGCCAAGTTTGATGAAAGTGTTGAACTCCAGGCGCGTCTGGGAATCAATCCTAAGTACGCTGACCAACAGGTTCGTACCACCGTTGTTCTCCCCAAAGGAACGGGAAAGACCGTTCGCATTGCCGTTCTTGCCATGGGTGAGAAAGTCCGGGAAGCAGAAGCTGCTGGAGCAGATGTCGTTGGTTCGGAAGAACTAATTGAGCGTATCCAAGGCGGTTTCATGGATTTTGATATCCTGATTGCGACTCCAGATATCATGCCCAAAGTAGCTAAGCTAGGTCGGGTCCTCGGTCCTAAGGGAATCATGCCCAATCCTAAAGGCGGCACGGTAACCATGGATCTAGCGGGTGCAGTAGAGCAGTTCAAAGCGGGTAAGCTCGAATTCCGGGCTGACCGTACGGGAATTGTTCATATGCCTCTCGGAAAAGCAAGCTTTTCGCTTGAAGACTTGATGATCAATCTGAAAGCTGCCCAGGAAGCTATTGACCGGGCTAAGCCTTCTGGTGCGAAAGGGCGCTACTGGAAAACCGTACACCTCAAATCGACCATGGGACCTGCGGTTGAAATCGATGTCAGCGTTCTGCGGGATACTAAAGCTGTCTAACCGGATCTAACTAACTAAATAGCCAGAGACCACAGGAGCCAGAGGCTTAATCATCCTGTAGAGGCACCAGAAGAGAGCAATCTCTTCTTCGCGGACTCTGGCATGCTAGGGTCCGCTCATTTTATATCTGTAAAGGAGGTGAAAACCGAATGGGAAAACGATTTGCAACCAAAATCCAGGGCCAAGGGGCTAAGGTCGAGGTCGTCGCTGACTTGAAAGACAAGCTGAACCGCGCTGCACTGGTACTCGTAGTAGATTACCGAGGCTCAACGGTGAAGCAGATTACCAACCTTAGAAATAAGTTGCGTAATGCTGACGCTCAAGCTGTGGTCGCCAAGAACACGCTCATGAACCGTGCCATTGATGGAACGGACTGGGAAGTATTGGGAGAGCATTTAAGCGGTCCTTCTGCTTTCTTGTTTGCCTATGGCGATATTGGCAAAGCAATCAAGGCATACCAGGAATTCGTCAAAGAAACCAAACAGTCAGAACTGCGGGGTGGAGCTATTCCTAACCTCAAACTGAGCGCTAAGGATGTTTCTGCTATTGCCGATCTGCCTTCCCGCGAGCAACTCTTTGCTCAAGCGGCTGGAGCGATCAATTCGCTGGCTACCAAAATTGCAGTGGCTATCAAAGAAGTTCCTTCTTCTGTGGGCCGTGCTGTCAAAGCTGTCGAAACTCAATTGGAAGAGGACAAAGCCGCTTAAAGCGCTTGTCTATCCAATTCATTTTGTACTTTTACAACCCTAAGGAGAATCTCCATGTCTGACAAGATTGACCAAATTATTGAACAACTCAAAGGTCTCAACCTGCTTGAGGCTTCTGAATTGGTGAAAGCCATTGAAGAGACCTTCGGCGTAAGTGCTGCTGCTCCCGTGGGCGCGATGATGGCGGCTCCTGCTGCTGCCGCTGCTCCTGCAGAAGCAGTTGAAGAGCAAACTGAATTCAGTGTCATTCTGGATGAAGTGGACCCCAAATCCAAAATCTCTGTCCTTAAAGTAGTCCGTACCCTCACCGGATTGGGCCTTAAGGAAGCTAAGGACCTTGTTGAATCTACGCCCAAGCCTGTCAAAGAAGGCGTTAATAAAGACGAAGCAGCTAAAGTCAAGAAGGAATTGGAAGAAGCAGGCGCTAAAGCTTCTATCAAATAGTTCTTTTTTGTATTCAAAAAGCCTCCATTTATTTGGGGGCTTTTTTATTGAACTTACTTCCTGTTTCCCCTACTATGAATAAGTCACTTAGCCATAGCTGGTTGTGATGTTTAAAGTAACAGAAGTTAAAGTTAGTTTTATCTCAAAAATAATTGCTGTTGGTCGTTCTATCGAAGCGCAAAGACCTGATGCTCTATTGGTCGATCCCTTCGCTAAGGAGTGCCATCACAAAGGGCAGCTACGTCCGCCCATTTCAGTCCAATGAGCGATTCAGCCTCTTCCCCTTCCCCAATAGAACCGGGTCGTATCGCCCGCCCGCGAATAGCCGCCCATCAGACTGGCTGGATGCGCTGGCTGCCGGGATTGTACACCTTACGCCACTACGAGATCGGATGGCTGCGTCATGATATTGTAGCTGGGCTGGTGCTAACCACGGTGCTCGTGCCCGTAGGCATCGCCTATGCTGTGGCCTCGGGCGTACCAGGCATTTGCGGACTCTACGCGACCATTTTTCCACTGCTAGCTTATGCGCTGTTCGGCCCCAGCCGCGTACTTGTGCTGGGGCCGGATTCCTCGCTGGCCGCTCTGATTTTTGCTGTTGTGCTGCCGCTTTCTGGAGGTGACCCGCAGCGCGCCGTTGCCCTGGCTGGGATGATGGCGGTGGTCTCCGGCACGTTGTGTATTCTGGCAGGCAATGCCCGCCTGGGTTTCGTCACCGAGCTTCTCTCCAAACCGATCCGCTATGGCTACATGAATGGTATTGCGCTGACCGTGCTGATTAGCCAGTTGCCCTCGCTGTTCGGTTTTTCAGTCGATGCCGATGGCCTGTTGAACAAAACCTGGACATTTATCGAGGCCGTGCTGGCTGGCAAGACGAACTGGACATCATTGGC
>JBBRSB010000047.1:0-17497 GCA_038245785.1 Gloeobacterales cyanobacterium
AGCTTCACGATAACGGGTGTAGAGTTGCTCAAGGCTCAAGTGGGGTTGGATAGTGATGCGTTTGGCCATAGCTCACTTACCTCTAGCTGTTCTTATCCCTCTATTCTAAGTTATGGTTATATAACCGGATTCGATATAACTATCGGGTTACTTTTTATTGGATGTACTCGTGTTTAGTCTAAACAGAAGTAATAACCTAAGTTTCTAGCCTCCCAGATGCCCTCAAAATGGCATCTGGGAGGCTAGAAGTTGTAAATCAAATACAGTAATCTAGTGATTTTGTGTTCCTTAATACGATTCACCCATGACTAATAACTTGAGTTACTTAACAATCGTCCGTTTACACAGAAATCCGAACTCTTCCCCGAAAGATCGTTCAATTGACATTCTATATTTGCTAAGTATAATTTTATGTATATGCCTGTACGTTAAGCCAGATATCTAACGATTCTGGCATGTAACAACTTAGCTTCTCAATTCAATGGGGTTACTTTATTACATTTTCGGAAAGATAAATGTACTCTTTTCCGTCCCGTTTCAGATGGCTGAGAGTATGTTTTCCATGTCAACTTTTCCCTTATCTGTAAAATTCCATGAAAAATACACCTGACGTTCAGATCACTATTGACTTTAGAAATCCTGATTTAGATGACGAAGAGCTGGAAAAATTAACACAAAGCCTTCAGGATGAAATGCTCGACTTAGACGAAGTAACAGACGTTAAGCGCGTACTTGATCCCAATCCACCAGAAGGAAATAAGTCGCTGGGTGCAGTTTTGATCGGATGGTTGATGACTGAGGTGAGTACAAACAATATCAAGGCTTGTAATGCGCCCATAAAATTGGACACGGGCTTAGTGGTTGTTAGTTAATCATCTCCTGGATAGTTTGGGTAGCCTGCCATTGCGCTTCAAATTCCACGGGCGTCAGATACCCCAACGCAGAATGAATGCGTTTGTGCATGTACACCTCATCCAGAAATTCTCCAATACGCTCATACACTTCCCGATAATTGCGATATTCCGATAAATTTACCTCCTCTTCTTTAATCGTCCGCATTAGCCGCTCTGCATAGCCACTTTGCGTCGGTTCTCCAACTTCAGCCATGCTGATAGCTACATTCTGAGTCTGGAGCATCCCCACATAGTCTCCTGCGGCATATTGCACCCCCTGGTCGGAGTGATGGATCTCAGGTGTACGCTCAGCCAGAGCCTTTTGCAAAGCTCCTAAGGTTAGGCTTCCCTCTAGACTGCGGCCTAACTGCCATCCCCGAATGGCGCGGGTAAACACATCCATAATCACGGCCAAGTAGACAAAATCACTCCCCAGCCGGATATACGTGATATCGCTTACCCAGACCTGCTCTGGATACGTCACCCGCAGTCCTGCCACTAAGTTGGGATAACGGGGATAGGAATGTTCACTGTTGGTGGTGCGCTTCTTTCGTACTTTCGGTTTGGCCGTCGGTCCTAGGCTTTTCATAATGCGCCGCAAGCGTTTAGCGTTGACGACCCATCCTGTTCGGCGCAGTTGTTCCCCAATACGGCGATAGCCATAGGTGGGCCATTGCCCTGCTACCTTCAGCACCGCCTCTTCGAGAGCTTGTTCCTCGTCAGGTTTTAGAAGCTGCTGGCTCTGATGATAGTAACTGGAGCGGGAGTAGCCCAGCACCTCACAAACGGTTTTGGCGCAATAGGTCCTCGCTAAAGTCATAACCAATCCCCGCTTTTGTTCCCGGCTGAGAGGCTGGAGGCTTTTTTTGCAATTTCTAGTTTGAGGCTCAATTTCCCAACCAGACGTTCGAGGTCTGCGATGCGCGCTGACTCTGCTGAATGCTGCTCGTCGGTTTGGAAAACTCGATGGGCTTGCTGGAGAAATTCCGTTTTCCACCGAGCAAAGACAGCAGGCGCGATTTGATGCTCTCGACAGATTTCGGCTTGGGTCTTGTGGCCCTCAAGAGCTTGCAAGACCAGTTGGGATTTTAATTGTGGACTAAAGTTTCGACGTTTACCTGCCATGAGGTTCCCTCCTGGAAACAGAGTACTTGACTTTCCTCTGTGTCTAATTCCAGGGGCGCACTACAGTGGTACCTTTTCGGGGGATATGCAAAAAACCCCAAGATCTAAGCGCTTCTTTTCTTGTAGTACAATACTTCAACATAATCTATTACGCTTCCATAGCGTTATGGCCCTATTCTTGTGGCTTGGAGCCTACTGATTTAGATTTCTCTGTTTCCTGGTGCTTTTTATCATGAAACTCTAATCCACCTCCAGAGAAGAGTCTGGGTCCGAGTTCCACTGGTTCTTGAATTGCTTCCTTTCCCCACGACAAGCGGTTAATAAAACTCAAAATATTACCCTTTATTCCAGGGTTATTAGCCCTAAGAGGGTCATAACCCTGGAAAAGTTCATTTATCAACCAAAGCACAGGAACTGCACCACTGTCTGTTTTGAGCGTTGTGGGATGTGTCGTATCGATCAAGACAGATGAGTAGAACACTTTGTAGTTCGCCATTGCCTCTTTGAGAACTGCTATCAAAGGTTGCAAACTCTGTTCGACTTTCAGTTTCCAATCTTTTCCATCAGTATCCGATTTAATTAAATCTGTTTTGGTGATTACTAAGGAGAAAGGATACTTTAAGTCATTAAGGTAGGCTAAGGACGCAATACTCTGAATCTGGTTAATCAAATTATTAAGCCGTTTCATATAGCTTTCCTCATTTACAAGGCTGTAGCCATCGAAAAAGAAACAACAGCCATGGGAAGAGAGGACAATCTCTCTAAAAGATTCATTTTCAGAAGTGCAGATTTCACCGGGAATATCGTGCCAGCCAAAATGACATAGGGTTTCAGTCCCCATGAGCCAACGGCGCTTTAAGCTAAAACCGAAGTCTCGTATCTTCATCGTTGCGGGGGGATATGCTCCTCGGCTAGCAACATAATTCAAAATAGCCTCAATATCCGCTTTGGCTTGGTCCGTCTGACAATCGAACCAAAGAGGACCCCGATCACGCTGACTGAGGTCCTGTAATGCAGCATAGCTTCCAGCAAGAAATACAGTTTTACCTGCACTCCTCTGCCCCATAACCAACACATTAAACCGTTTGGCAGAACTTCCATCAAACAGACTGATCATATTTATAAGGTGAATTCCCTTTTTAACATTGCCCTAACTAGCTCAAAAAGTAGTACGTGAATCTACTGGCTCTCGCCTAAAAATAGAAGAATGAACCAGAAACTGCCAATGGGTAGAGCAAGATTGTGAATGGATACCGGACGGCGGCCCCTGAGTTCAGCCTGAGCTGCGCCGAAGGGCTCTGCCGAAGGGTAGCGCTTGAGGTCGCTGCGCTCCGGCTTTTAGAGAGGGATGGTGGTTTGTTGGCAGGACCGGAAGATCCTAGAAGAGCAGTGGCTATGCTCCTTTGCCCCTGGCTAAACAAAAAGCACTAGAGTAAACACTTAGATAGTTTTCGTAAGACCCCTTAAAGACCATCCTATCGGGCTATCTAGTGAGGGACCTGGTCACTTTTGGAAAACCAACTTTTTATAGATGGCATCGCGCACTTGGTCAAGGAGCTTTTTGGATGGAGTTTGTATAGTTTTGAATAGATGGTCTCGTGGTTTGTGAATCATAACCCTGACCCAGGTGATTAAGATTTTGTACTTAAGAATGACTGCATCCTTGAAAAAAGCGATTATTAGGCTGACGATATCCACACTAATCAGCCAAATAGGGGGATAGGCAGAAAAATTCAGTCTAAATAGTAGTTAGACTGCCTTAAGTTTTCAGTACTTTTTAGTAAAGAACTGTAAAAACAAAATAAATAGCCTATTGAACCGAAAGATTTTTCAATCATGGAGATCCCAATTGCGCTTCATCTCTGACCCTAACTTAAGAAACTGGGTTAGTGTATCAGCGTCAGGGATGGGAACGGGATATTAGCAAATTGACGAGATATGAATCTGTGAAATAAATATTGGCTGAAAGCCTTGATATAAAAGGCTTTTTTGCTCTACTTTGCGGTCTATGACAGCTTCGCTTCCCTTGGGTCTGTAACGGAGGGCACCGTGAAGGGAGGTGAAATTGGTCAGGGTCAGGTAATCCGTATTCCTCTGAGCGAAGAGCAAGTGCATGTTGACAAGCAAGTGATGGTTGCTGAGGAGATTAACATCGGCGAGCGCGATGTTCAAGAGACGAGAGAAGTTAAGGAATCCGTGCGCCGCGAAGAACTCCGTACCGATACTGATAAATAAGGGAGCAGTCAAGGATAAAAATGCATCTCAACTTCCAGTTTGATGTTGAGTGAGTGAACGATTGGAGGGTAATCTGTACCCTCCTTTTTAATCGCTAAACTTCAGATTTCAGACTGACTGGGCGAGTCGTTACCTCAAAGAGATCGCCATGGGGAAAAACCGTGATCTGACCAAATTCTTCAAGTAGTTGGCGATAGGCATGGGCGACCGGACGGGGGCGGCGTTCTAGGTCAAAAAGACCACAGGTATTAACAGTTCCTCGCTGTTCAGCTAGTTGTATATCCCAATCAATCTGGTCAATCAAGCTATACCATGTGAAACCAAGCACAGGTACACCATCCTTGCGCATCCTCAGGATGTTTATCCATTGCTTCCAGAGCCAACAGGAGGCTTTATCTGGGTCAAAAACGTTAGTTTCGGTGTGCATAACCGGCTTACGGTAACGGTCATAATAAGCTCGTGTAATCTGATACCAGCCCATGACATCTTCGGCCTGACAGGTCTTGCCATCGGGTAGTAAAATATGCTCGTTGCGCCCGTAATAATCATTACCCATCACTTGATAACCGGGAGGTTCACCAAGCATAAACCAGTTATATTCAGCGCGGGTCAAGCCACTATCGCACAGATACATACATACATCTGAGTCCATCGGATGAGCATAGAGTAGATCAAGGGCCAAAAAACGCAACTTATTGGCAAGTATTACTTCCCGAGTGGGTTGGGCACGGGCCTCGTGGATGTATTCAGCACTCTCGCTCTGGATCACAATCAAATCGGGCCGCCGTTGGGCAATGCGCTGGGTGCCGAGGATACTGGCGGCCACAAGGTGCTTGAGGGCAGTCACAAAGGCTTGGTCGCTTTTGAGTTGTTCGTTCCAAAGACCATCTTTAGCACTGATGCGGGCCGTAACATAAATTTCATTGACGGGAGTGTAATAACGAACCCAAGGATAGCGTTGGGCCACCGCTTCGCAATAATCCGCAAAGTGCAGGGGTAATTCAGGGTTTTGAAAGTTCCCTAGCCAGTCTGGTACTCCAAAGTGCAACAAATCGAGAATGGGTGTAATTCCTAACTTCTGCATTTCATGCATCACCGTATCGGCAAAGCTCCAGTCATAGCTACCTGCGCCAAGGTGGATCAGATGATAAGGCAGACCATAGCGCAATACGTTGAGTCCTAATTCTTTGACCAGATGCAAATCTTTTTGCCAATGGCGGTAATGACCACACTCAGCCAGTAAATCGCGTCGCACTCGCCCCTGTTCGATGGTTGGATAGGAGCATTCAATGCCGGTGGCAAACATAAAATTGCGGGGGCTATTGGTTGGCAGTCCATGACCATCCGCGCCCGCCGCCCCACCATACTGATCCCCTGGGTACCCTACGCCACTGTAGTGTGCCTGAATCAGATCAAGAAACCCCTTTGCCATTTAATTCTCCCCGCGCCGGGTGCGCTCAATAAAGTGATCTGCCGTCCGTAGGGAGAGTGCCATCAAGGTTAATGCCGGATTGACACTCAGCGCGCTCGGAAATATCGAGTTGTCCATGATATATAGGTTGGGTACCTCAAAGACACGACCCTCGGTATTAACTACGGCCCGATTGGGGTCTGGGCCCATCCGACAGGTTCCTATGATGTGGGCATTGCGCTCAGAAGCCCAAATTTCCTCGGCCCCAGCCGCTTCCCAGATCCGACGCATAAGCGCTTCGGCGTGGTCACGTAAACGCCGCTCGTTCTCGCCATTACTAAAGTGAATGCGCGGTTTAGGTAGACCGCGTTGGTCTACCTCATCGGAGAGTTCGAGGTAGTTGTGGGCGTAGGGAAGACATTCCCCCAGGATATTGATGCCTGCGGTGTGGTTATAGCCGTTCATGTGGGACTGAAGCGATTCACCCCAGAGTCCACGACCACGGGCTATCTGACTGGCATAGGTGACAGGCATGACTCCGATACTTTGGAGCAAGTACCCGCCTGCAAAGTTTGCGTGCTGAGGGCGGTGGGTGTCTTCAGAAATCAGGCCACCGGGAATGCCCTTAAAAGGTCGGGTTGCCTCTTCAAACTGGCCCCAAATTTGCAGACCAGGATGAGCCATGAAATTACGCCCCACTTCCCCGCTCTGGTTAGCCAGTCCATTAAGTAGAAGTAATCGGGGAGTCTCAATCGCTCCTGCTGCTAAAAATAGGGTGTGGCAACGCTGATGTTCCTCTTGGCCTTCGTGGACGTAGACTACGCCGGTGACGCGGCCTTCACGATCCGTCTCGATGCGGGTTACAAAAGCACCGCTTCTCACCTCCGCCCCATGTTGCAAGGCCAGGGCAATAAAGGTGACATCCATACTCGCCTTGCCACCTGTGGTGCAACCCGCTTGGCAAAATCCGCGATTGGTACAAGCATTACGCCAGCCCACTCCTGGCTGAAAGTAGGGCGCAGAGAGCGCGGCATTGGCCGCCGGAGCCGTACGCAAGCCCAAGGTCGCACAACCCCGCGCCATCAATTGGGCAGCAGCATTAAGGGGTAAGGGGGCAAGGGGATAGGGAGTACGGTTTGGTCCCCAGGGATAGGGCGAGGGGCCAGAAACGCCCAGGAATAGCTCTAGTTCATCAAAGTAGGGTTCTAGGTCTCCATAGCCAATGGGCCAGTCTTCGCCCAAGCCAAAATCTGTAAATAGCTGAAAATCGTCGGGCTGTGGTCTGGGGACATAGGCGGTGTAGTGCAAGGTCGAACCGCCCACTCCGATGCCTGAATTATTGCGACCAAAGGCTAGAGGGTCAACGCCTGCACTCAACCGTTCATCAGCCCAGAAAAGCTTATTTTGCTCTCGTTCATCCGTGGCGAAGTCAGTTGCGGGATGCCAAAAGTATCCAGCCTCAAGAGCCACTACTTTATATCCAGCTTGAGCGAGACGAGCTAATAGCGGAGCTCCGCCCGCCCCAGTACCAACTACGACCACATCAACTATTTCATCCTGACTGACCTGCTGTTTAGCTCGGGGAAGGGGAGGAGTAGCCTGTTTTACCTGTCTGGCATTTGTCATGTCGGGAAGTTTTGATGGAGAGCCGGGAGCACTCTCCCAAACTTCGTGCTCATTAAGTCCAATCCGCTGCCATCCTAGGGCATCCGCCATCCCCGTATAGCCAATCTCAGCTTGGGCGTCAGGATAGCTGTAGTAATACTCAGTGAGTTCGGTGAGCAATTCTTCAAAATAGCGTCGCGCCGATAACTTTTCCCAGGTAGAACCCGGAGCTTCGCCAAGCTGCACCGTACGAAGCACAGTATCTTGAGCCTCCCCGCTGATGGCGCAAAACCCGTTCCCATAGAGTAAATTTGCACTCTGCTCTACGCCTGCTAGTCCAATACGGTGGGCATCCCGATCAGGGGGCATCCCGTCATAACGCCAACCATCTCCTACCCCACTGGCAAGCCGCGCTTCTAAATCCTTAACTAGATCAAGTTCCTGTTGTCCTTGCAGGTTGGGGAACAATCGTAGAATCATCGCTCGCAGAACTGCTAGGGCGGACTCCTCGAAAAAGTGGACTTCAGGTTTAGTTTCAAGTCTCTGCTTGAGCACGGCATTAGTTTTAGCGGTGAGCATACCCGTGTCGAGCAGATTACGTACACTTTCGGGCGGGTAAAAGTCATGGGACATCATTTTCTCCTTTGTGCATAGGCGTGGGCAGCATACGAACGCAGGATGCCACTTAACCGCTGGATAGTTTGCCACCTGTGACTTCAAAGACGCTTCCGGTAATAAAGCTCGCGTCCTGGGAGGCCAGAAATACATACATCGGAGCTAATTCTTCCGGCTGTCCGGGACGTTCCATCGCTACCTCATGACCGAAGTTAGCTACTTCTTCAATGGGCATTGTCCCTGGAATGTTAGGAGTCCAGACTGGACCTGGAGCGACCGCATTGACGCGAATTTTGCGGGGGGCAAGATTGAGAGCTAGCGCTTTGGTAAAGGCGTGAATCGCGCCTTTGCTGGCACAATAGTCCACCAACATCTCATTGCCTACTAAGCCAACGATACTACCGGTATTGATGATGGTGTCCTCCGCGCCCAAATAGGGTAAAGCGGCTTGGGCCATATAAAAATAACCAAAAATGTTTGTCTCTAAAGTACGGCGAAACTGTTCTTCATCAACGTCTTCAAAATTCTTTTGGGCCTTCTGGTACGCCGCGTTATTAACTAGGATATTGAGGCTACCGAGTTTGAGCACAGTTTGCTCAATGGCATGACGGCAATCCTGGGCAACCCGTACATCCCCTTTGAGCACAAGACATTGCTGACCTTGGGCCTCTACTAAACCCGCTGTAACCTGCGCGTCAGCATCGTTTTCGTTATAAAAAATTGCCACCTGCGCCCCTTCCATCGCAAAGGCTAAGGCGACTGCACGACCAATCCCCGAATCACCGCCTGTAATCAAGGCCGTTTTACCTTCGAGTTTGCCAGCTGCTTTGTAGTTAGCTAAGTCCGTGTCAGGAGTAGGATTCATGTCCTCTTGGCTAGCCGGGTAAGGTAGTTTTTGGGCTGGGATTTCAGCTGCCGTTGGACGAAATTCCTCCGTTTCCATCTCAAACCTCCCTAAGGTAGTACAAATTTAGCGTCAACTTCACAGATTATGCGCCTCTCCCCAAATTTATGGCTCTATCCCGATGTAGAGAAAGCGAATTAGCCCCCACGCGCCCGCACATAATGATCAAGGGCTTGTTCTAAAGGAGGTAACAGGAGACCCCGTTCAGAACCCAATACGCTGTAAGCGGGACGTGAAGCACGCTTTGCTGCGCTTGATGAAGTGCTGCCAACGATGATCCGGTCTGTGGCAATACGGGCTAACCGAGCAGCTTGGTGCGCGAGGGCAGCCCACGTCAATGCTCCCTGATTCGCCAGATGCCAGATACCCTTTTCGCCATCAATCAGGAGATCAAGACTGGCGTGGATCAGATGCGGCACGTAGGTTGGTGAGATCAATGCATCCTCTGAAACAATTACCGCTTGGTTTTTAGCTAAGGTATCAAGCGTAAGCGTGACAAAGTTATAGGCATCCCAGGGGCTAAAGAAGGCACTAGTTCGCACCACTAGGGCATCAGGACAAGCCTTCAGGACAAGTCTTTCGGCAGTAGCTTTACTCTTACCGTAGATATTTAGGGGGCAAACTGCATCACTTTCTAGGTAAGGAGCGCGTTTGCTTCCATCAAAGACGAGATCTGAGGAAAAGGTGACAAGCGCAATCCCATACTCAGCACAGGCTGCTGCTAGCACTGATGGGCCTGTGGTATTCTCCCTAAAACATTGATCCTCATCCTGTTCCGCATTATCAACCTGTACATAGCCCGCCGCATTGATCACCGCCCACGGTGTGAGTTGATCTAGGAACAGATGGACAGCCATAGGATCGGCAATATCTAACTGGGAACGGTTCACTAAGCAATATTCCAAGCCGCGTTGCTCGCAAATGCGGGCGAAGGCCTGACCCAACGTACCCGTCGTCCCAACGATCAGTAACTTAGGGTAATCACTCCTAGGGGTTTTTCGTGCCTCCTGTGCTGAAGCCAAGTAAAGACGTTTAGGCGACCGCCACCATCCGGGCGTAGCCAGCACTGGGTGGTCGAAATGCTCATTGGCACTCAATGCGCAGATCAAGCGGGCGAGAATCGTCGGGCGTGGTTCCGGCCCTCGCAAGTCAAATACCCCGGATTCATACTGATTATCTTCACTACGTAATAAATTATCCCACCCAAAGTTTCCGAAGACTGACCAAGCAGTAACGGCCCTTAGATCAATGCCTTCTCTACGTAGCGTCAGCGCCGCTTCATAGACTTCGACAAACCAGCGCAACTGTTCCTCACGAGTACAGCCTAGATGCACCTCCGTAAAAGCAAGCGGCAGTCCATAGCGTTCCCAGGCCTCGCGCATCAGAGTCGTTGGACCAGCAATTCCTTGGGCGCGTACCCGCACTGCTTCGATGTCCACGTAGCGATGCCGACCATTACCGCCCTGAGGCAATGTGGGATAGCAATCCAAGCGGTCATCGAGGAAGCGTTCACTCGTCAGGTAATAATTAAATCCGAGCATATCAGGTGGACAAGGCTCAAGACAAAAGGCTTCTAGTTCCGCTGCGCTTGCTCCTTCTTCCAGTAGATAGAGCCAAAGGGGGTGTTTTGGGTTCACTCGCCCACAGAGCAGATCCAGACTTAGCCACCGACGCAGATTCTCAAAATCCGCTTGGTAACGTAGGGCTGGGGTAGCGTAAACCCGGCAAAGGTCTTCAGTCTGCACTAATTGGGCCAATGGGTTATGCAGACGAATAGCGGCCATCGCCAACACCGTCGCTCGACACTGATTGAGCAAGGTACGTACAAAAGTCTTGCCATCCCGTCCATGAGGATACCAGTGACCATAGAGTCCGCTAAAACGTGCCGTAGTCAGGGGTTCATTAATCGGGGTATAGGCATCAACCCAGGGATAGCGTTGGGCCACTGACCCAGCAAAGCTAGCGAATTTATAGGCAAAGTCGGGATCAATGAGGCTAGTGTTGGGCGGACCACTGCCATGGTGCAATAGTCCGACAATGGGCCTGATCCCAAGGCAGCGTAACTGCTCCAATCGTTGATCCGCCCAAGCCCAGTCTGTGGTGCGCTCCCACAATATGGGATAGCGCACGGTACGTACTCCCAGTCCCGCAAGTCGCCCTAAGTCACTGCTCCGCTTATCATGACCACTACGTGCTAGTTGATCAAAGTACTGTTCACCGACGCGATTGACTGTACATTCCAGTCCGGCCCATAGTTCAACCGAGGCTAGCGTGTAAGCGTCCATTGACATGGGTTACTTCCTGTTGTTTAGAGCTAATGCGGTCATAAAGGGTCAGGGATTGGGCGATGACCTGATCCATGTTGTAGTACTTATAGGTGGCTAGCCTGCCAACGAAATGAACACCCGCCGTGGATTGGGCTAGCAGTTGATATTTTTTGTATAGCTCATTATTCTCAGGTCGAGGCACAGGATAGTAGGGATCGCCCTCACTTTGCGGAAATTCATAGACGACACTGGTCTGGGGATGCTGCTGCCCTGTCAGGTACTTAAATTCCGTTATTCGCGTATACGGATGCTGATTGGGATAGTTGACGACAGCCACGGGTTGGTAACTGCTGGTGGCATAGGTCTTATGCTTGAAGTTTAGGGAACGATAGGGAAGTTTGCCATAACGTAGGTCAAAGAACTCGTCCACGGAGCCGGTATAGATCATTTGGTCATAGGGAATCTCGCCTTTAATTTCACGGTAATCGGTATTGAGCATTACTTTTATATTGGGGTGCGCCAGTAGGTTCTCAAAAAGGCGGGTGTAACCATGTAAGGGCATCGCCTGATAGGTGTCGCTAAAGTATCGACAGTCGCGGTTGGTGCGGACGGGTACACGAGCAATTACGGAGGCATCCAGTTGGGAAGGATCGAGGCCCCACTGCTTGCGGGTATAGTTGCGGAAGAATTTTTCGTATAATTCGCGTCCGATCTTGCTGACTACGACATCCTCGGAAGTGAGCAGTTGTTCGCGGGGTTCAGCAATGGACAAAAAGAACTGTTCCAATTGCTGTGCGGTGAGGCTGAGACCATAGAGTCTGTTGATGGTATCGAGGTTAATGGGCAATGGCAGGAGTTGACCATCTACGCTGGCGAGTACACGATGTTCATAGGCCCGCCACTCCGTGAAGCGCGATAGGTATTCAAAAACTTTGCTCGAATTGGTATGGAAAATGTGTGGGCCGTAACGATGAACCAGCAGTCCAGCATCGTCGTAGTGGTCATAGGCATTGCCACCAATGTGTGAGCGTCGGTCGACAACCAAGACCTTTTTATTCGCATCCCTAGCTAGCCGTTCTGCCAATACGCTACCTGCAAAACCTGCTCCAACAATTAAATAATCAAAGAGGGGCGAACGAATAGTTCGAGATAGTAGAGTGGGTTTTGGTAAAACCACCGCCTCAAGGTGTTGCATCATACCCCTCCACACTTGCTCCCAGGAGGCACTTTCTAAGAAAGCATCCACTCGTTTTAATGAATCGGCATCCCTAGGAGCCAAGGCTGCCTCAATGGCTGCTATAAAGGCATCAATGCCATCGCCAATCTGTACTAGTCCCTGGGCACCATAGGTATGTACGACATCATGAATCGGGGTCGAAACCACTGGCAAACCCGCTGCCAGATATTCTGGGGTTTTGGTAGGGCTGATAAAGCGTGTCGATTCATTGAGCGCAAAAGGCATCAAGCCTACTTGCCAGGAAGCGAAATAGGCAGGGAGGTCGCTATAAGACTTAATGCCCAACCAATGGATATTCACTCGCTGGGGTAGATGGTCTGGATGAATCTTGGCAATTGGGCCTAGCATCACTAACTGCCAGTCGGGTCGTGCATCAGCTACCCGCGCCAATAGTTCAAGATCCATACGTTCGTCAATCACACCAGCAAAGCCAAGGCGCGGGCTTGCAATACCAACTTGGTCTAGGGGTTCATCCTGAGCTTGTCGGGCGCGGGCAAAATGATTGACATCCACACCACTAGGAAAAGCATAGATGTTTTTGTGTAGATGGCGTTTTGCTTCATAGAGACGATGACCCCCTGTAAAGACTAGATTTGCTCGTTGCAATAATTCTGACTCACGTTCAATCAGCTTGGTGGGGGCATAGCGGAAAGCAGAAAGTTCATCCATACAGTCATAAATAATGGCAAGGGGCTTTAGATCACGACTAAAGTCGAGGGCCATTGGCGTATAGTGCCACAGGATATACTCTTTTATTCGATAGTCATTCAGTAGTTGTACCAAAAGTGTCTGTAAGGTAGTTTCGCTCTGTTCCTGTGATAAATCCGCGACAAGATGAGGAACAGCAATCCAGACCCCACATCTATCACGATATACATCCACAAAACTGTCTGAAATAGCATCAACTATAGGTTCCTCGACAAAAAATACACGCTGTTGGCGAGCAAAGCGGCTCATCAAATGTTGAGGTCTTTGGTAAACAAAATTCCAGCGGAGATGCGATATACAAACAAGGTCTATTTCACCCTTATCCCAGAGTTCTGCATTTTTGTTCCGTCGAGTAATGGATAGTTTAGAGCTATTACCATACGGCGATTCAGGTATATAGTTAGTGCTATCTGTCCTTTTGGAGTTCACTTTTTCAGAACCGTTTCCTGTTGTGCTGTAGGCTTCAGCATGATGCATAATAACCCCACAAGGTACACCTAATATCACTAGAGTTTAGTTTATTGTCCTCTATCGAAAGATAGATATAACCAGGGTAAGCGCAAGAAAAAGATTCTCAAAATGTGCTAAGCCTTCGTGGCTGCTGCCAATATTTCGAGCATATAATTCGTACTCATTGCTGCCCGTTTAGTCTTTTGTCTAAGGCTACGTTTGGTCGAAGTTTCTTGATTGAGCACACCCACCGCTAAATGTCTCAGCAAAGAGAAATTCTCAGGCCCGTGTCCGGTGCGAATTCGAGAAGCATCTTCCCGAAAGGTCACATCTAAAACCCAGTGCAGTTGATTCTCAATCCCCCAGTGAGCGCGAATGGCTCGACCGATAGAAGCTGCATTGCACGCCATAGAACTCAGGTAAAACATCACCTTACGAGTAGTCTTGTTCCACAACCGCCTTACCCTCGATACCATTACGAGGGTTTTAAGTCCTGCCCATTGGGATATTTGATGCAACGTACCCATCTGGCTCAGGGGAACATTCCAGACCTTACGAGTTTCTCGACGATGATGGCCTGTCTCAACTCGCGTATCATACTGGTGCTCAATCCCCTCAAAGTTTTGACGTTGGGCATCTTCAAACCAAATTCTGACTTCATTCCATAGGGTGGGATGGTTCGCTTTCAGGCACAGGACATAATCTGCGCCCTTATCCACAATTTGCTGCGCGATCTCGGTTTGAGTGCCCATTGCATCAATGCTGATAATACATCCACTGATATCCAGTAATTTAAGTAAGGCGGGAATCGCTTTGATTTCGTTAGTTTTATTCTCAACTTTCACTTGGCCTAGCATGAGACGATTTTGACTGGCTCAAGCGCTGACCATATGTAAAACGGACTGATTAGTTTTATGGTCATAGGAGCCTTTAAGGGTCTTCCCGTCGATGGATATTACTTGGGCACCCGTCGCTTCGACAACCTGCTTAACCCAACCCAGAAAGCACTGCTGTAATTGCTCTGGATGGATGCGCTCAAAGACTCTTCTATAGGTCTCTGCGTGGGGGATGCCATGTTTTAAGTTGAGAAACGTTCCGAGCCATGAATGGTGACTTTCTCCATACAGTTCGATGTCTTCCCAGCTACTTGCTCCAGCAATTGTCGCGAGGATGGCGATGAGCATGATGCTCAGAAACTCGTGCTCCACACCCTTCTTCTTTCGCGGGTCTTGAAGGGTCTTAAATTGCGATATCCACCGTGATTGAATCGTCTTAGCGTCTATAGCAGGACGTATCTTTCGCGCTATTGCTGCTTGGCGGATTGATTGGGAGCGCTTTTCAAAACCTTTAAATATCTGGACCATACCCACGGAAATGACTGCATTTCCTGCCTAGCACATAATGACCCCGATTTTCTTGCGCTTACCCTGTAGATATAGCTCATTGGAGCTTATTAGTTTTAATGCAAAATATAAGAGTGGAGATTAATTGGAATTAATCTGTGTGGTAGGCAATGGTTATCCCAAAAAAGCTGGATTTGTAGCTGTACTGTCGTTTTGTGTGGTTGTTTTGTACCGTTCATACTTCCCTTCCATAGCAGCAGTATGGGTACGGGCTAGTAAAGAGGATACTTGCTCTTGATTCATCGGTTCAAAAGTACGCACTGCTTCAAAAGCTTGTTCCAATAAGTCCATGCTGTCAATTCCCGTAATAACTACAGAGGTTGGCAAATTCATCGAATAATGTAAACATTCGATTGCATTTACTATATTACTTCTGAGAATGTAAGATTCCCCAAGCGACTTCATCCCTAATACGCCAATTTGTTTTTCGACCAGCTTCGGTAAAACCAGTTTTTCAAAACTCCTGAAATGTGCGTCCATTACATTGAGGGGCATCTGCACTGCATCAAAGTGAACATTATTTTCTTCAGCAGCCTCCAACATCCTTAAATGAATGTGAGGATGTTTGTGACCAGTAAAGCCCATGTAACGAATTTTGCCCGCTTGTAGTGCCTCAAGCATCGCTTCCATAGCTCCTCCTGGCGAAAAAATACGATCAGGGTCTTCATAGCGCAGAATTTCATGGTGTTGCAGCAGATCAATGTGATCTACCTGTAAGTCTTTTAAGGATTCATCAATTTGCTGTTTGGCCGCCGCTTTAGTACGACCATCAATTTTTGTCATTAAGAAAACTTTTTGCCGGTAATTATTTTTGAGTGCTGCACCCATCCAACGGTGGCTACGTCCATTATGGTAATCCCAAGAGTTATCCATAAAAGTAATACCTCGATCAACAGCAGAGCGAATTAACTGTATACTCTCTTGTTCTGTTTTTATAGCTCCAATATGATAGCCACCTAACCCAATAACCGAAACCTGCTCTCCCGTTTGCCCTAAGGTACGATAGATCATTTCGCCGATTAACAAATCCTTTTTTGTTGCTGCCATCATGCTTACTCCCGTAGGATGGTGTTACTCGACGATTAGTTTTCTTCCTTTGACTACTGCCAAAGACTCACTAGAGCCTTTAGGCACTAATTATGATAATGCTAACTTTTGTTAAAAAAACCTATCTCAGGATATAGTTCTCTTTAGTAGTAATTATGCAACTGACCTTGCCTCGAAAAAGTGGACATTCCCGAAGAGTCGATAACCGAGGAGAATGTTCAGATGACGAAAAAACCACGCAGGATATTTACTCCTGAGCAAAAAGCTGGAGGTTGCACAATAGGGGTATGAAATGCCCAAAATGTCAGTCCCAGAACCTGTCAAAAAACGGCCACCGACGTGGTAAGCAACCCTTCGGCTAGGCTCTCGGCTTCTCGGCTGCGCCTGCGGGACACGCCTGCCGCACACAGGGACCACGCTATCTTTGTAAATACTGCAGCCATCAGTTTCCTGAGTCTTATCAAACTCAAGGTGGCCCCTGAGCCTAGCCGAAGGGTTATCCAGATGCAGTCAAGAAGAACGCCTTACTTTCTACCTCAATGGCATGGGGTTTCGTGGTATTGAACGATCGACTGGTGTCTACCACAACACCGTCATCAATTGGGTTAAGCAAGCTGCTTTTACCTTGCCAGACCCACCAGAAATCAAGGAAATTCCGACAGTCGCTCAGCTTGATGTAGGCGTCAGCCGTGCGTAGCGCTTCAGACTTTTATCCAGAGAAAAAAACAAGATCTGGATCTGACGGCAGTTAACCAGGCTGTTTCAGGAATTCTTGCCTGGGTGACTGGTGACCGGAGTTCCCAGACATTCGAGCCTTTATGGCGCATCGTTGAAAACTGGAAGTGTGGCTGGCATGTCACCGATGGGTAGGTGGTCTACAAATCGTTCATCGAGGCAAAAGAGAACCTAATCAGCAAGACAACCATGACGAGAGTAGAAGGAGAAAATGGTCGACTGCGTCACTATCTTGCCCGTCTGCATCGTCAGGGTTTGTGTTATTCAAAGACAAAAGAGATGTTGAATTTATCGATACGGCTGTTACAGCACTACCTAAAGTCGGGAATTGTAGCAATTCCACCATAATCATCCTCCTTTTGTGCAACCTCCAAGATTTAGTTCCACAACACTTCATTCAAAAAGGCAGCACTTTGAAGTCAAAGAGGCGCTCCATCATCCATACGGAAGCGACCAGGGCAATAGAAACCAGAAAGAGCAATAAGCGACTCTACCCAGCGGGAAGGCAACTGGATTACTCCTAAGGTAGCCAAGCTCAGGGTAATGGAGTGTGCAATGGTGAACGCGGTAACGACCTTGAGCACATTCCCAAAGACAGAACGGATCTCCAGAACAGGTTTCCATCTTCCATCTCTGCGCTCTAGTACAGCGGGTAGCAAAAGAGTGAGCAGAAAGAGAATATGGTCAAAGCCAATCCAAATATGCCAAACGCCTTCCCTCACAAATTCTAGGAACTGTTGCACTGGGTTGACAGCTACTAATTCCAAAGACTGATTCGCTTGGGCCGGACTAAATATTGCGGTACGGGTTAGTCCCTGGGATTCCAGGCGCAAGAGTCCCCGATGCTGAGGGTCAAGATCAA
>JBBRSB010000048.1:0-16073 GCA_038245785.1 Gloeobacterales cyanobacterium
CTTCCGCTTTTTTACTTTAAGCCCTTCTTCAATCGGTCTAGGGGTGATGGGGAGGAGCGAACCATATGTTAGTAGACATGATTCCTGTCATCGCATGCATAGTCGTCTCCTCTGCCTTTCTAGTGGTCGTCTCCCCATAAACCTGCTGGAGCGGAATGGTAGGAGATCTTGGTTATGCAGCGAAGGCAAATTACAGCCGCTCAGCAGGAACGTTATGCAGCTCAGTCTTGAGTGGGATGCAACCCAAGGGCTTGTCTGTGCATGGGTGAGAACAGATAATGTAAAGCTGTTTAAGCGGTTGTTGAAGGTGAACCCCAGAATTGTTGCCTCCAACCAAGACAAGTGGCTAGCTCATCGGAGTTCCAGAGTAAAATATATGCAACACCCTAACTACTAAATTTCTTGCAGCAGGACCAATCCAGTAGTGTTTCTATCTCAGGACGCGATCATTGCAGAAGAAAAGCTGACTAAATATCTGCTTGTCCTATTGCCCAAAGATGACAAGTCTCAGTTTTTGGCTCAGGCCGGGTACATGTTGAATAATTGGCAGCAGTTTGAAGGAGATCTGCGCAGTCAAGTCTTGACTCAACCGGCTGCACTTATTGAAACCAATCGCTATGGTAAGAAATATCGCATCTATGCTCGTCTTCGAGGAACCAATGATGTTGAACTCAGTATTATGACCATTTGGATGGTAACCAACGGTACGACCAAATTTGTGACCTTAGTGCCAGATAAAGGAGTGAACCGATGAAGATACAGTATCGCCTATTTTCTCAGGTTGCCTTAGCTGAGGATTTACCAGAGTATCACCTCAGACGAGGAGATATTGCAATGATTGTGGAGCATTATCCTATGCTTGAAGGGGAAGAAGATGGGTATAGCTTAGAGGGGTTTAATGTAACAAATGTAACGGTTGAGGTGGCAGCTTCACAAATTATCCCTGTGAGCCAGTGGCAGCAAGAGGAAGAAATTTTAGCCAAATTACGTCAGTTATCTCAATCAAGACTGCTGCAACTCCAAGAGTACCTCGACTTCCTCTTACAGAAAGATAGAGCAGATCAGAAAAGTGCTTGAGAATTGTAAGTTTCGACAGTAGATATCAAATGATAGTATGGGCGCAGCATAACAACTCCAATGCACACCGAGTCGTACAGAAATTATCTGTGGGGGTTCAAAATCATTAGCGACGGGTGATTGGGAACGTTAGGCCGCTCGCTTGAGGGAAACTTTTTAGTTGCAAACAATCCTAGCCGAGAGTCCCTGTTATTGCAGGTCGAGGCTTCTACTATTGCTGGCCGTTACACTTGGTTGCCAGAATTAAGGATAAGAAGACTCCTTGGCACGTTAAGATCTGACCATGCTAGCGAAAAGAATTTTGCCTTGCTTGGATGTGAAGGCTGGTCGGGTAGTCAAAGGCGTCAACTTTGTTGGGCTACGGGATGCTGGAGACCCTGTGGAACTGGCCCGCGTCTACAACGATGCTGGAGCCGATGAGTTGGTCTTTCTGGACATTACCGCTACCCATGAAGGCCGTGGAATCCTCATTGATGTGGTCTACCGAACGGCGGAAGAGATATTTATTCCGCTAACGGTGGGCGGTGGCATTGATAATCTAGAGACGATTTCTCAGCTCCTGCAAGCGGGAGCCGACAAGGTGAGTATCAACTCGGCGGCGGTGCGGGACCCTAGTTTTATTAATCGGGCCAGTGAGCGTTTTGGGAGCCAGTGTATTGTGGTGGCAATTGATGCGCGTAGAGAAGGCGATCATTGGGGGGTATATGTCCGAGGAGGCCGGGAAGCCACAGGGTTAGACGCCTTAGCCTGGGCCAAGGAAGTGGAAGAAAGGGGCGCGGGAGAAATTCTTCTCACAAGCATGGACCGGGATGGGACTAGGGTTGGCTACGACTTGGTCTGTACCCGTACCATCAGCGAAGCGGTACAGATACCTGTGATTGCCTCTGGGGGTGCCGGAAATCTGGAACATATCCGAGAAGCTTTTACGCAAGGAAAAGCAGAAGCGGCATTACTGGCTTCTCTCCTACACTATGGGGAATTAACCGTGGCCCAGATTAAAGCCGATTTGCTAGCTCATGACATTCCTGTACGCCCTTAGATATCTTAAAAACCTATGCACCCTCACATTTGGCATCCCTATACTCAAGCCAAAACAGCACCTTTACCCCTGAAAGTGAAATCGGCTAAAGGAGTTTGGCTTGAATTAGAAGATGGTCGCAAAGTTATGGACTGTATTTCTAGCTGGTGGGTGAATCTGCATGGACACAGTCATCCTAAAATTGCTGAAGCTATTTATCAGCAAGCGCAGCAGTTAGAACAAGTCATTTTTGCTGGATTTAGCCATGAACCCGCCGAAAAATTAGCAGAACAATTGGTGAGAAGATTAGCAGGTCGATTCAATCGTGTTTTCTTCTCTGATAATGGCTCCACGGCTGTAGAAGTTGCCCTCAAAATGGCCTATCAGTATTGGGTGAATCAAGGGAAAAAACGGACAACTTTTATTGCTTTTGAGGGAGCTTATCATGGGGATACTTTTGGGGCGATGTCCGTAGGAGCGCGTTCACTTTTTTCTGAAGCCTTTTCTGACTGGCTCACAGCTGTAGAATTTCTTCCCTTTCCAGAAACTTATATTGGTGATATGGAAGTTATTGAGAAAGAAACACGCGTCATTACACAACTAGAAGAACTTTTAGAAAAAAATCCTGACCGATATGCAGGCATCATCTTAGAACCACTAGTGCAAGGAGCTGGAGGCATGCGGATGGGACGACCTGAATTTCTGCAACAGCTTCGTCGGGTGGCCGATCAATTTAATATACTCCTGATTTTTGATGAAGTAATGACAGGATTTGGTCGTACAGGAGATTGGTTTGCTTGTACAAAAGCTCGGGTAGAACCTGATATTATCTGTCTTTCTAAAGGCTTAACGGGTGGATTCCTACCCTTTGCCGTAACAGTATGCTCAGAAGCCATTTACAATGTCTTTTACAGTGATGATCCACTCAAGACTTTATACCATGGACATAGCTATACAGCTAATCCTTTAGGGTGTGCTGCAGCCTTAGCTTCGCTGCAGTTAATGCTAGAAAATGAATCTGCTTTTCGGACGATGGAATCAAAGCATCGTAATCATTTTAATGCACTGCATAATCATCCTAAAGTTATCCATCTACGGGTGACAGGAACGATTGCCGCCATGGATCTTGTAACAGATGACCAGCCTAGTTATCTCAATCATATTGCTGCACAAATCCGTCAACGTTCGCTTGAAAAAGGTTTACTACTGCGACCTCTAGGAAATGTTCTTTATCTGATGCCGCCCTACTGTATTACTGATGAGGAATTGGCTGAAGTATATAAAGGCATTGAAGCCATCTTGTAATAGAGCTCTCCCGATTCCGGACGAGGGGGGCAGGGGGCAAGATGAGAAGGGATAGAGGATTGTGAAGGTCAAACCTGGCCATACATAGCCTGTTTCATTTCTCGCACTGCTCGCTCAAGGCCGACGTAGACGGCTCGGGCAATAATCGAGTGACCGATATTCAGTTCTTCCATGCCAGGAATTTGGGCTACAGGATAGACATTCCAGTAGTTTAGGCCATGTCCAGCGTTGACTCGAACTTCCCTTCTCAGTGCTTCTTCCGTAGCGGCTTCCAGTAAATAAAGCTGTTTGTTGCGGTCTTCTTCGGTCTTCGCCTCTGCATAGGTTCCGGTATGTAATTCGATAAACCGAGCCTTCATCTGAGCAGAAGCAACGATTTGCTTCGGGTCTGGGTCAATAAATAAACTCACAGGAATACCTGCCTCCTGCAGCGTAGAAACTGCTTTTTCCACGCGGTCAAATTGCCCTGCCACATCTAAACCGCCCTCTGTGGTCACTTCTTGGCGATTTTCTGGTACCAGGGTCACATAGTCAGGTTTGACCTCTAGGGCAAGAGCTACCATCGGCTCTGTGACCGCCATTTCTAGATTGAAATGGGTACGTACGGTTTGTTTGAGCAAGAGAATGTCCCGGTCTTGCATATGCCGACGGTCTTCGCGCAAATGGGCTGTAATCCCGTCTGCTCCTGCTAATTCAGCCAGGATAACGGCCTGTACTGGGTCAGGTTCCACTGTCCTGCGGGCCTGCCGAACAGTCGCAATATGGTCTAGATTAACGCCAAGAGAAAGAGCCACAGGTTCTTCACAGAATGCTTCTCTTGTGATCCTACTGTTTCAGGAGTCCTTCAAGCCCAAGGATTTTCAGAAAAGAAACTAACAAACGCAGGTTTCCCGAAAAGTTCTGGATACACTTGAAATACTAATACTTCTAATAGATAGGACTGACCCCGTATGAACACCTCTCGGGAACGTTTAGGAACCGTCGGACAAGGGCAAGGCCTAGCGGCCAATCTGCCTGGAGCCTTTGCGGCCATGGGTATTTCCCTCGCGTTGACAGGGGCAGTGGCATGGCGAGCAGGTTCTCTGCCAGGAATCAGAGAATGGTTTTGGCCCTTGTTAATAGTGCAGCTTGTGCTGATTCTTGCGATCGGTACTGTCCGGTCCTGGTCCAAAGATAGCGATATGCTCTCCCTTTTCCTGCTCTACATCTATGCGGGTGTAACAGGTTTAGTCTTGGCCCCTATAGCCAGCATTTATTTAGCTGATGCCGCAGGTCAGAGCCTCATTCTTAAAGCCGCTGGTTCAGCAGGAGCAACTTTTGGAGCTGCCGCCATCTACGGTTGGACCACCAAAAAGGACCTGAGTAACTGGGGTAGCATCCTGTTCATGGCGGTGCTCGGTCTGATTATTTCTTCATTGATCAATATTGTCTGGCTGCAATCATCTTTAAGTGACCTGCTTATCTCTGGAATCTCGGTTTTAGTCTTCACCGCCTTTACCGCCTATGACCTAAACATTGCCAAGAATAACCGTTTCAATCAGACTTCAGGCCAGATTGCCCTTGGTCTATATCTCAACTTTCTGAACTTGTTCTTGGCTTTCCTTCGCTTATTTGGTGGCAGAAGATAAGAGGCTTATCAAGCATAGAATCAGAACCCGACCTGCATACTAAGGTCGGGTTCCGATTATCAAGGTGAACCTTTCAGATTGGATTAATCCAACAGATTCTTTTTGAAAGCTTTCATCTCTTTCCAAAGTTCTTTGATCTGTTTATAAGCTTCCTCTGGTGATATCTTTCCACCATTTTCTAATGCGCAAATTATAGCCACACGGTCAGAAAATTCTTGGAGATTCGCATCGAATATTATATGGGGCAGCGTCTCTTCGCCGTGATAGCTGCGGTAGGGGTAGATGAAGTCTTTTTTTTCTATGTCTGACATAAAATACTTTGCTTGAAACTATAAATTCATCACTTAACAATAATTTACCAAAGTAAAGGTTAGATTAAAGAAGAAGAGCTATCAACTTGTCTCTTGTAATAATTGGCTAGAGCAAAAGATAGCCCTATGTAGGTTAAGACAAGCTCATTTCTTGAAAACGTATAACTTTTCTCTAACTTCTTCCGATTGACAGCATTTAAGGAGCAATTTAAGCTGTCAACGGCTCTATGGTAACTGAAGATGAATTTAAAGGCTTTTTAGACAGTGAAGTCACTCCTCTTTTTCCTGATGGATTGACCCTGTTGACGGGCGCAGGTCAATTCAAGAACTCAAGTGGAACCATTATCCGAGAGGGCTTCAAGCTCTTGATACTGCTCTATCCTTTCAAAAGCGAAAGTACCCGAGCCATCGAACAAATCCGAGATGCCTATAAAAGTACTTTCCAGCAAGAGTCAGTGTTGCGTGTTGATGAACCCTCATGCGTATCTTTCTGATAGGTCTGATGATTCTGAATCAATATACAAATCTTGGAAATGCATCAATTCCTTGCATAGGCTTGGCATTATTATTCCCATAAAGATAAGTGATTCCCCTCAAGATGAAACCATCTTGGTTTGGGATGTTGAAACCGGACAGTGCCTCAAAACATTACGGGCTCCCAGACTTTATGAGGGAATGGATATCACTTATGTCACAGGGTTGACCGACGCTCAAAAGGAAACCCTGTGGGCATTAGGCGCGCTAAGGGAACAGTAGTTCGACTGCTTAGGTTATCGGTAGTGACAGTGCTTAGAAGTTATCTATAGACGTTAGGGTCGAGTTGCAATTTTGCTAATGAGTAATTTTCATGCCTGAGATCAATCGTCAAGTCATTGCGATTCACACATAACAACTGGGACTGTCTTCACTGAGTTCATCATATCTGTGGCAGAGCAATATTAGGTTAATTTCCGGGGAACAAATAGCTAGAGGGACTTCCAATCAATTATCATGGGAATTGCAGTGAGTAATCTGAATGAAGTTTATAACTCTTGAAGAAGCCCTCAAATATATTAAGCAGCTCTCCGTTGTTGATAAGGTTCGATTGATTGAACGGATCGCGCCTGAGATAAAACGGGAATTAATGGTCATCAAATCCACTCCTAGAAAGTCTTTATGGGGTTTATTTGCTGATCTGGGAAAAGCCCCTTCTGTCGAGAATATTGATCAAGCTCGGAGAGATGAATGGGCTAACTTCCCACGGGATGATTTCTGATGCTGTGTGCTGTTTTAGATACCCACACTGTTATCTGTTACATCTTTGCTAATTGAAGACTCTCTATCACTGCTCGAAACACAATTGAGTAAATTGCTAGTGAGGGAAATCAGGTAAATAATCTCATCCATTACCCTGACAGAGATTATTTACCTGAGTGAAAAAGAACGCATTGATGAATCTACCTTTGACCGTCTAATAACGGCGATCAATAGTGAGGATGCCTTACTCGTGGAGATTCCGTTTGAGCAAGGCATTGCGCAGGCGTTGAGGAAAGTTGAACGGACGCAAATTCCAGAGCTGCCAGATCGAATCATTGCAGCTACAGCTCTTCACCTGGGTTTGCCACTGATTAGTCGTGACTACAAGATTCAGCTATCAGAGATAGCAACAATTTGGTAAAGATATAGAATGGCTCATTGTCTAAGCTTTGTCAGCTTGAGCAAACTGAGCATAAAATTCCTGAGCCTTGACGATCGAGCGCACGGATTCACGATCTGCGACAGCGGCCCACCATTTTTTCAGCCGATCGATTCCTGGCAATAATTTGAAGCCTAGAAAATGCTCCTGTTATACCTCAACATAGCCGCGACTAAGTGCCGAAGCGATCGCGATCGTGCTGTTCTTCAAAATTGACGATTGGCCCCTTCGGCACAATTCGATTGGGATTAATATCGATCATACTCATGTAATAGCCGCGCTTAGTATAGTCAAGATTGCACGTCGCTTTGAATTTAGGATGCTGATAAAGATCCTTTAGACAATTCCAAAGGTTTGAATAGTCGAGAATTTGCCTTAAATTGCACTTAAACAACGTAGTACACCGAGTCAAATAAACATACAAATATAAGCTTCAGTGAGTTTATTCCCACATGCGTAGCGCTGCTTGCTCAGAACGGTTTCCCATCGGTCTAAACTCTCGAACAGTTCGCTTACTGCTTCTTCGTAGGCTGTTTGCGAAGTCGTAAAACCAGCCCGATAGATACCAGCATTGATGGACAGATAAATTGTATTGATCGTTTCATCGATCTTCTGTTGTAGGTCGCGTGGGTATAAGTCTATTTTCTGTGTTGCTAACTCGGCAAATTCTACATTAAACATCCCCATGATTTCGCGAGACTCGTTATTAACAATAGTTTGAGTTTGCTTATCCCATAACACCGGAACAGTGACTCAGCCTGTAAATTTGGGATCGGCTTTTAGATAAATTCTGGCAAATATTGAGCGTGACTTGCCGAATTAGCTATGGCTGCTGTTGGGGCAGAAAATCTCTACCCCTTTTCGCCCAGAATCATATCGGCAATAGAGACTGAGATGGCATTATTCAATCCTTTGATTTCTCGCATAGTTAAGGTGCGATGCGCCCAGGAACACCCTAAGGAGACATAGAGGTGATAGCGTCCTGCTTCTGCCTTGAGCCCGCTCGATCCATCAGCGGTCACACGATCACGAAACGTTGTGGGTTTCTCATGGAACTTACCGCCTGAATCCGATCGATTCCAGTTGATTATCCATTTCCCTTCAATCATCATCCCTGCTGCCATAACTCTCTCCTATCCTAATAGGGTAATCATGTATTTACTGCTCTAGAGATGAAGTTGTAGCATTTCCAATCGCTCGCACATGAAGATACGCATCTAGAGCACAGTGATTGGCTAAGATGCTGCTGCCATTGCCGCTTGAGCTGCTTGTTGCAGCGATCGCGGTTCCATAAATGTGAGATACTTTGTGACGATCTCCGGTGATAAAAACTCTAACAGCAATTGATTTTCCACCCAGAACTCAATCACATCAAAATAATCATGGCGGTTGCAATAAACCATGCGCCAACCTTCGCGATCAGCAATCGCTTGAATCTGAGCTTTGTTAACGGGTACAGAAATCGCGGCATGAATGGCAGTATGATTCTATGTAACCGGATGGGTTTGCAGTTTGACTGCTTCATCCGCTTCACTTCCTGGAAAGAAAGCATTCCCAAATGGATGAACTTCAACCATCGTGCCTTGAGGGTCCAAAGCTAGGGCGACGTAACTGTCAGGATAGCCAGGAAAAGGCACAGATTGTCCTTGCAATATCTCTGCTAATACTTGGCTGACATGTTGCGGGCGATGGGCAGCAATCGAAATATGGTGAATCATGATGAATTCCTTAACATGAAGTAACAAGTTAAAAGCAAGTAGTGTAGGGGACTGATGTTGACTGCAACCTATCAGCTGATCGTCTCCGCATAAGGTATTGGTTCGTGAAAGCCCTGGAGGGATGCATCAATAATGAGGCAAACTTCGATATGCATACCGTCAGGGTCGGAGCATGAAAGGCAGTGCGTTGGGCCAATGTCGACGATTGCACCATCACTCACACCCCGCTCAAGGAGTTTGTGACGGACAATCTGGAATGCCAATTCCGTTGGGACATTCAACGCTATGTGATCAAGATGTCCTCGTCCAAACATTTCGTGAAGCGCTGAACTATGGACGTTTTCCGGCATCTCTGCGGCGTACAGCGTTGTAGCGGGTCCAGCGCGAAGGATTGCGTGACGAAAGGCAGGAGTTGTCTCTTGGAAGACAACTGGCATGTCGAATACATCCGAGTAGAAGTTGAGGAAGCGGTCAAGATCTGCGGTGACTAACGCAATATGGTTAATACCTGATACAAGGTTCATGGGAACACTCCTGTTGATAGGGAGAGTAATATGGCGATGAAAACTCTTATAGTGGCTACTCTTTACGGGTTTGTACCCTTTGTGGTTCTGGCATAGGAATCAGGCCGAGCTGTTGCATCATGGCCAAATCATCCCGGACAACCCGATGTTCAATTAACTTGCCATCTTGCACACGTAGGATGTGAATTTGCCTTTGGCAAACTGATTTCCCCGTAGGGTCATCTCCAGAAAGCCTGGAAATCGACCTTGATGGGTAGCTGTCAACGTACAGCGCATAACGACTTTATCTCCCTCTGAAATCAAGTCTGCAATAGCGTGGTGATGGTCAGGAAAAGCCATGGTCAGAGCCTGAATAAATTGCTTCATAGAGGTCTGGTCTCTAGCCGCAACGGGGGTAGGGTCATGGTTGATAAACTCAGAACCCATCAAGTCATCAATCAGGTCAACATTTCGCTGATTGAAGACTTCCTCACAAAATCTACGAACGACTGCTTTATTTGCTTCTATAGACATGGAAAACTCCTTACTTTCTGCATTACTTTTAGATCACCCTCACTCATCCAAGATAGAAAATGCTGCTCGTGCCGTCTGTGAGAAAAAGTTAGAACAGGCATGGAAAAAGATCGGAAAAGGTTAGGATGATCCTTTCCTTCATCTATTCGACGCCATGACCGAAACAGCATCAAACCTGAACCATCTCACTCCGGCAGGTGAGGCTCACATGGTCGATGTGGGAGAAAAAACAGTGACTACGAGAATAGCTGTAGCGGAAGGCTATGTGCGCATGTCCCCAGAAACACTCCAGCAGGTCCTAGCAGGCAATGCACCGAAAGGGGATGTCATGGCCACCGCCCGGATTGCCGGAATTATGGCAGCCAAGAAAACCTCTGAGCTGATTCCGCTTTGCCATCCTCTTGCTATTACGTCGGTCAAGATTGAACTGGAACCTCTGGCCTCACTGCCCGGTATACGAGTACAAGCCCAAGTGAAAGTGCTAGGCCAGACCGGCGTCGAAATGGAAGCCTTAACCGCAGTCTCCGTTGCCTGTCTCACCCTCTATGACATGGTCAAAGGGCTACAAAAAGACTTAGTAATCGAAGGAATTCAATTACTGAGTAAAGTGGGCGGGAAATCGGGACCCTATCAAACGCTTAAAAATGCTGAAAGCTCCGGTCCAGGGTAAGAACTATCCCCCGGTCATCCACTACTTCCAGCCCTAGGGTAACAGTACCAATCATCGTGAAATCTTGATGTAAGGCCATAAGCTTCTCCGCAACTAAGGGCTCAACCGATAAGAGCAGTTCAAAATCTTCCCCCCCGTAGTACGCCCAATCGAGGGCCTGCTCTCCTGCCAACGTTCGGACTGCAGGCAAAATAGGAATTTTCTGATGTTCGATCAGCGCACCAACACCGCTGGCACGGCATATCTGAAGGACTGCATCGGCTAAACCATCACTGGTATCTATACCGCCGATCCGCTGGGTCTGCGCAAATAATAGGTTAGGGATATCCAACCGGGGAGTCGGTCTTTGATGAGCCTGGATCAGGGTTTGAATATCAGTCTTAGAGAGTTTCTCCGCTTTTTCTGGATGTATCAACAGTTCTAGACCTGCTCGAGAACTGCCCATCGGCCCTGTAACCAGCAACTGATCTCCCACACAGGCTTGGTTTCGCCGGATGGCAGGCCCCTGAATCTTTCCCAAAGCGGTGATTGAAAGTACACGCTGTGAGGAACGGACTGTATCACCACCAAGGATAGGCACTCCAAAATGAGCAAGGCCCCGGTAGACGTCAAGAATCCAATCTAACGGTGTATCTCCAGGTAAGGCGAGACCGACAATAAATCCCACAGGCGACGCGCCCATAGCTGCCAAATCGGATAAATTGGCAGCCCCTGCCCGCCAGCCCACATCTTCCGCACTCGTAGTTTGGTCACTGAAGTGCACACCATCCACCAAGAGGTCTTTGGTAATGACCAAGTCTCCCTCAAAGGCGACAACGGCAGCATCGTCCCCAACTGGCACAGGAATAGCTTTACTCTGCTGTGCAAAAAAAGGTTGGAGTTCTTGAAGCAATCCCTGTTCACCCAGGTCTTTGAGGAGGCGCTTAGTCATGCGTTTATTTAGTGGGTTTAGTGGTTGAACTTACGGGACTATATCGCGGTCGTCACTGAGTATAAATACTCAACATATAAAGAAGCTTGAACAAACATTAACAAATGTATTGAATATATTAAGAAAATTGTCTACATTGTATTTAAATGACACAAGTTTTTGAGACCTAAGCCATGGACAAGATCAACGTAGAAGAGTTAAAGCAGTACTTTTTTGGTGGTCTTTCTGTGCCTGTTCAAATTCAGGACAAGCCAGCGGTTGTAGCAGCCGTTAAGAAATAGTCCGCGAAAGAGTGGGCTTGCGTTAACCTTTTAGCATGAAAGCCCATCCAAAATCTTGGCAGTGCATCTCTGGTTGCGGAGCTTGCTGCTACCTCAATCCAGAAGAGCGTCCTTTACTTGAAGAATACCTTTCTGAGGAGCTTTTAAAGCTTTACTACAGCCTGGTCGGTGAAGATGGCTGGTGTATCAAGTACGATGCTCACAGCCGCACCTGCAGCATTTATGAAGACCGTCCGATGTTCTGTCGAGTCAGTCCGACTGTGCTCAAAGAACTCTACGATGAGCCCAAAGATGAGCTAGCCGCTTGGGCGATTCACTGCTGCACAGAGAACATTGGCTCTGTGTGGGGAGAAGAAAGCCCTGAAATGAATAAGTTTAAACAGGCAAATAATTTAAGCAAGTAAGTTGCAGGTAAATGAGGTCTAGTACAATGGGCGACGGCTTGCATGTTTGCTGCTGTTAACAATTTTCTCTGGAACCCATGGATACGAAAACCATTGATGATCTCTTCAAAGAAGGACTTGAGCGCTACGAAGCCAATAGTCCCCTGTCCGAGGTATTTCCCTATTTTTTAGAAATCATCAAGCGGCAACCTAAAAATGGAGCGGCTCTCACCTGTATCAGCTGGCTGCATCTGATGGAAGACCAACCGAAGAAAGCTGAAGATTTTGCTCGTAAGGCAATGAAAGCCAATCCAGCGGATGCCCAAGCTAGAGTCAATCTAGTGCTTGCCCTTTTAGATAGCGGTGGCAAAGGGGTCCGGGACCAAGTAGAACTTATTCAGCAGATTTTGGCCGTGGATAGCGATCAAGGCGAAGAAATCGCACGCAACTTAACCGAGGGCACAGCCCGCAAAGGGACTTGGAAAGCTGCCCAGAAACTACAGGAGTGGTTGGAAGGATAAACCACTTAATTAACTGCTCTAATTTTTGTAACTTCTGATAATGTTACAAATAGCCTCGGCAAGGTAGACTTTTTGCTGAGGAGAAAAATCAGTATTGGGTTACATAGAACATTTCGTAAACTAGCTTAATTCCTATATCATATGTTGTGGTAGAAACCATAATGAGCAAGTCTATGACCAAGTCTAAAAGTGGTCCCCCCGAAACAAAAGCCAAAATTGGCCCACCAACTTATGTTTACTTTCTGCTTCCACTCCTCTTGACTACTGGAGCCTACTATCTTTTCATAAGCCAGAAGGATAGGTTGGGTTTATCGCTATTTGGGACTGAGAAGAAGACTCAGAGCTCATCTACAGCTACTGCCCTGACGCTACCTGATATCTTGCCAGCCGGAAGCTCAATCCGATTGGACAGTGCCTCTAGCTTGGTTAAATTCAACGATCGCATCGGTCAGGTTTTCACCAAGCGCTATCCAGGCGTTGGCTATACCTGGAAAACCAGTTCAAGCCTGCGGGCTATTCAATCCCTGCTTGCGGGTAAAGCAGATGTGGCTGCGATTGCTCGTACCCTGACGGAAGAAGAAAAAAGTAAGGGTTTAGTCGCGGTACCTGTGAAAACGGATGCCATTGCGATTTTGGTAGGCATAGAAAATCCTTTTCAGGGAAAATTGACCTCTGAACAATTGCGGAAGATTTTCTCAGGTAAAGTCACAAATTGGTCTCAGGTCGGTGGCGTACCCCTCCCGATCCGCATCATCAATCGTCCTCCCGATACAGGAACCTATAAAACTTTTCAAAAGGCAGTTCTGGGTGGAGGGGATTTTGGGAATGGGCCGCAGTGGGTTTTGATGAAACAAAGTGGAAGCACGGAAGTCTTACAACAACTGAGAACCAATGGCATCAGCTATGTCAATTACAGTGAAGTCAAGACACAGAAGATTATTCGCGCTCTACCCCTGGATGACAGTCTTCCTGGTGCTCCTGATTACCCACTGATTAGCGTCTTCTACTATGTCTACGGTCCAAAAGCTACAGAAGCGACCAAAGCCCTTGTTGGCTTCGCTGCAAGTCCTGCCGGTCAGACTATCGCTGCACTCGATTAGCCTGCTTTCTCAAAGCGGACGATATTCACTACAGCCAGCACAGGGTCCCGTGGGGTTAGGCGTACAGCGCAAAAGCTCAGAACGGGCATTGTAGACGCAGGTAAGGTCCCCAATCGCCCAAGTTTTATCCGGCAGTTCCACGCGGTCTTTCAGATCAACACTGATAGGCCGGACATACAGAGCAATTTTTGCCAGCTGGTAGCGGCCCCCACGTAAATTGTATTGATGCGAGCGTTCTAGAACCGCATAGGTCTCACCTTGATGCTCTACGTAAGGACCCAGCGTTACTCCATCGGCAGGAAGAGATACCAGAAACGTCCGGTCTTCGCTGCGATAGAGGTCTAGCGCCAAAATGGAATCGGGGAGAGAACGTAGCACGTATCAAAAAGTTATCTTTGACTTTCCAGGATAGCGCTCCTATCTCTCCTGTGTCTCCTAAAACAATATTTATTCAGTTCTGAAGCACGTAGCCGCATAAGGCACAATGCATAAAGGATGCAATAGGAATGCCGTGAATACTTGGGAAGTCGATTTTTATAGTCGCCCGCTGGTGGACGAAGAAGGCAAAAAAGTTTGGGAATTGCTGATTTGCGCCCAAAATACCAATTTTCGCTATGAGGCCCAGTGCTCTCAAAAAGATGCCACGGCTGCATGGCTTCGGGAGCGATTTCAAGAAGCCCTGAGCAAAAACCCAGAAGAACCCGTGCGCGTCCGTTACTTTCGTTCGGCTACAGGCGGCATGATTGAACGGGTTTGCGAAGAGCAAGATTTAGTTGTACGCCCCAGTCGCCGGACTTTCCGCTTACGACAGTGGCTGCAAGAGCGTGAACAGAAGCTCTATCCGACGATGAAGGGCTATACGCCTACCAACATGACACCGCTGAACAGTAATGAACGGCAACCAAATCCCCTTCCGGATGCGTTGCGGGGAGACCGCTGGTCTTTTGTTTCCCTCACCGCCGCCGATATCAAGGGCTTAGAAGACTTAGGCATTCCCTTTGGGGAGCAGGTAGCAATTCCCTTGACCTCAAAAACGGTGGTGCCGGGGGTTGTTGTCTATTCTCAACGGGCCAAACCACTGGCGGCCTGGATGCAAAGTGCGGAGCCTGTTGCTATCGACTATGTGGAAGAAGCCCGGAACCGAGGATTGGTCTTAGAAGCTGGGGGAGAAGACCGCTGGCAAATGGTCGGTTTTCCCGAAGGTCCGCTGTTGGCAGAAGGGCAAAAATTTCAAGACAATAAAAAAGCAGCTAATGGCTATCATTTCCTGGTGGTTCAAGACCCTAAAACAGAGAGTTTTACCGGATTCTGGACTTTACTCAACATGGATTAGTAACCATGCCTGACCTATCCTATGCCCCTGTGATCATTATCCCCGGTTACTTCGCTGCCGCCAGCGAATATAACCCCTTAGCCCAGAGCCTCAAGCAGAGCGGCTTGGATACCACGGTTATGCCTATCGAATGGTATGACTGGGTGCCAACGCTAGGAGGCCGTCCGATGACGCCTGTGCTGACCATCCTCGCCCAAACCATCAATCAAGTGCGCAGACGGACTGGAGCACAACAAGTGCAGTTAGTCGGTCATTCAGCAGGTGGATGGATTGCCCGATTGGTCCTAGGTTCTGTCTACTATGACGAACGGATCTGGGGCTATCGTTCAAAAATATCTCGTCTTGTAACCTTGGGCACGCCACACCTCAGCAAAGAGCGCTTTACCAAACTGAATATGGATTTTGTGAATAACACCTATCCGGGAGCCTTTCATCCTGAGGTGGAGTACATTTGCGTGGCGGGCAGAGCCGTCTATGGTGAGAATAATTGGTTCACACGTCAAAGCTATGAGTTGACAGCAGGCCGTGCCGATTGTTGGGGTGATGGGGTTACGCCTATCGAAGCAGCGCATCTGGCAGGAGCAACAAATATAACCATAGAGGGCGCACTTCATTCTCCGCGCGGAGGACGCTTTTGGTATGGTTCTGAAAAACCTCTATCAGAATGGGTTCCCTATTTAAAGCAGTAAGCTATTTCTAACTCTTTAAGCCAGATTTCTATGCCTGTCGCCAGTTTTCGGTCTGCAACTGGGAGACTCGATCAAATTCTCGCTGGTTTGTAGTGACCATGAGGAGATTATGCTGCAGCGCAGTTGCAGCGATTAATACGTCATAATATCGAATCCGGTTGATTGCCCATAGTTAGCTCGCTACTAATGGCCACCAGTGGTAGCACGTTAATCCTCGAATCAACGCTCGTTGCTTGAGCAACCTCTGACAGCGGCGCACGGCCACTTCCTCTAATTCATCCAGATTCTTAAATGTGCGATTCGCAATTGGCTCATTAGTCAATGGCCACAGCCTCTCTGCTGGCTGCAGCTCAGGGGAATGAGAAGGCAAAAATACTAAATGGATTCCTTCGGGCA
>JBBRSB010000049.1:0-15596 GCA_038245785.1 Gloeobacterales cyanobacterium
ATCTACTTGTCGCATGCCACTAGATTCAAGGATATGTTGTAAGATTTCGTGAGGTTTGGACTGTGTGATTGGGTAGTGCTCTGATTCATATTGCTCGATCAACATTACCAGCAGCCGATACAAAGCCTGTTGCTCTGTTGTGAGATTTTCTATGAAATGCAAGCGCTCTGCCAGAGCAAGAAAACCTTCATACTCCTCCTTAGTCTCAATGACTTTGGGCGAGGTTTCGACAAGCAAGTTGTTATAGATTGTTGAGTCAAAAGTGAGGGTCATTTTTCCACCTGTCCTTGTCATACTCAGCATGGGTTAAGAAGTACTTATAGTAGACTGTTCTAGTTGTGTATTTTATGCTGACAATCAATCGATAAGTATTTCCCTTAATGTTAAAGACTGTAAAATTTCCAACCGCCTCAGCATCACGATAAATCCGGCGAACATCTTCCAAATTTTGCCAATCCGCTCCTCTAACGGTCGAGTACCAATCCTCAATCTGCTTAGTGACATCTGGGTACAAGTCAGCATCATGACGGAGCCTACTAATAGCAATTAAGTGCATGTATGGGCTCTCTCAGGTAATGACTTCACAATTTTGCAAAGCTCTTTGAGCAGGTGTAGAATGTGCACTCTCCTATGCTCTCATTCTGAGAGTATTTTGTCAAATACATCAATTTGTTCCTCGTCTACATACTTATAGAGCGTTGGTTTGGAAATGCTCATCATTTCGCAGATTTCATCAATTGAGTGGTAACGGTCGTTATATAACTTGACGGCCAATTGTCGTTTGTTGGGGTCTAAGGCTTTGGGTCTTCCACCTTTGCGTCCTCTGGCTCTAGCGGCTGTGAGTCCCGCTTGAGTACGCTCACGAATTAGATTGCGCTCAAACTCAGCGAGTGCCCCAAATAGGTGAAATACTAGTTGACCGCTGCTTGATGTGGTGTTGATGGCTTCTTGTAGGCTATGCAGTCCAATCGATTGCTGTTTTAAGGTTTCGGTCAGTTGGATCAGGTCTTTGAGGGACCTGCCTAAGCGGTCTAACCGCCACACCACCAGCGTATCCCCTGCTCTAGCTATTTCCAGGGCAGAACTGAGCCCTGGACGAGAAGCTTTTGCTCCGCTCAGGTAATCTTCAAAGATTTTTTCGCACCCAGCTTTACGCAAAGCATCCTTTTGGAGATGTAACTTTTGATCGTCTGTGGACACGCGAGCATAGCCAATTAGCATTTAAGTCAATAAACTCATTGCGACTTAGTGTATCTTGCTTTTGATAGAATTACTGAGTTTATTGACTCGTGCGATGGCGGCTTCTCATTTTGTGGAAGCTTGTGTAGTGGGAGTAAGGAAAAGGGTCCTTTCCTTTACTTCCATTCTGCAGGAGAGGCATTACCTGGGATTGAGCCGAGATAGGATACTGTTGGCGAATTGTTTCTTCATGTCTGGACCCCCGATTCTAGCGGTGTCTAATTTACAAAACTCAATCAGTTTCGATAAGGGGATAACGAAGCTTCAAGGCTTTCAGAATGTTAAGGAATGTTTCGCCAACAGTATCGTATCTCGGCTCAATCCCTATCTAGTTCGCGCGCCATAATGGCACTTATTAAAACTGATTTCCCACTGCGGGGTTGTGAAAACATTCCAGTTCCCGTTAATGCTTTATTATTGACCTTTCGTTCTTCCCCTTGTTGCCACTCGCTGCATGCCGCTATTTCTGCCCACCCTGGATTTACTGCACATCTTAGATGCCCGTTCCCTGAAAAATATTTACAATTTGAACATTTCATCGGCTTAGACCTCTGCCTTGGTTTGGTTCTTGTTTTTGCTGTTGCGCTGGGGGCTTTTCTTCTATCGATACCTTTGCTTGCAAGTGCTCGTTCCAGTCCTTCTGACGCGGCGGCATCGCACGAGATAGTAAAGGCTGTCCTTCCTTCCTTCCCTTCTTCACTACCAAGACCTCGCCACCTTCTTCCATGACCTTCCGTACATAGGGGGTGAGGACTTTATCTACAACCCTATCTGCCGCTTGTCTAGAAGCTTTTTTCGATGACTCTGAGCCTATTTCTGTTGAGTCATACGCCACCACCAGTCTTGCTCCCTGGTCCATAGCTTCTCTAATCTGCTCCGAAGGAATGTCCCCAGAGCCATCTGTTGGTAGGTACACTCGAACGCCTTCTCGGTCTTTATCGAGCATTGCAACTGATGCAGCATCTATGGGAGCCTCCGTCAGTACAATTTTCTTTATGACACCCTCTCCCAAAGCAAACCAGTGCCAGCCATCTGCCTTTGCTGACCCTTCTGCTAACCCTTTAAAGGTGCTTGCGTTAAAGGTCCCACGCAGATTTGCTCCTGTCACCTCACCTCTGACAAACTTACCCTCTTCAAACGTTAGTTTGTGCCTAAGCCAGACGGCGTTCTGCTTGCTATCGGCGTACAGTAGCCCTTGGTTGTGTAGCCCATCCACCAGAATTGGTGAGAGCATCCGTTCATTTACCAGATAATCCCTAACGGCTGGCCACTTTGAATCATTCTGGATCGGAGCGACAAATGGGGGCTTGGGCTCGGCTTTCCTAGGCTCTTCAGTGCGGCTGATCGCTGGACTCTCTACGATTCCCTCACTTGTGCTAAACCGCTCCTTGAGCCAATCTACGGCCTCTGGATATCCAATCTCTTTGAAGTCCATCACAAAATCAATGGCACCCCCCGCCCCCTTCTGCGTGGTGTGGTTATAGAATTTCTCGCCTGTAAATGAGTACACCTGCCCATCACCACGCCATTTCTTCTTATCGAGCTTATCCCTCTCCATTCCAAGAATCTGAGCTACCTCTTCAAGCGGCTGCTCGCGTAGCTCTGCTGCCAGCCTCTTGGCCTCCTCTATTTTCTGACGCTGGTTTTCGGTCGCTCTATCAGGACGGCTCGGGGTGTTTGGGATGTTGACCACGCTATCCAGCTTGTTAGAAGCAGGTTCACTGCCAGCAGTCCCCCCAGAACCCAGGCTATCCAAGGTTTCATCCCTTGATCTCCTGAGCTGTACGATTTCCTCTTTAGGTCCGTCTGCATTGAGTCCAACTGCCTTTGCAACTGCTCGACTTGACTCTTCGAGGGGCTGTTGGTCTGCCAACTGTTGATGCTCTTGGCCCATTCCAAAATTGTCTTCTTCTCCTCGGAGGACTGCTTCTCCTGTTCTGCTTGCTTCTTGGTCATCGCCTCCAAAATTTCCTTTAGCGGTTCCAGGTCTGATTTCTGGATTACCTTGGCTAGGCTCGTTTCTGCTCCCTCCAACTGTGCTGCCTGAGTCTGTGCCAAGTTTTCCAAGCTCTCTATTTTCGCTATCGGGGCCTCCCACTTCTTGAGGGTTTCTAGCACTAATTCCATCACGGACTTCGACCCGACTATCTTCCCCAGCATCGCCGGGACTTCCGGTAATGCGCTCAACCTTTCCATCACCAAGTTCGGCGTCTTTTGCAAGGTTTTCTCCAGCGCCTGAACCTGCTTGTACACTGGGTCCATCGCGTTCAACATGTGCTCGTATTGGCTCTGACTGCTGTTCTCGTTCAGGAACGCTAGATTGGTTCTCAGAGCTTTCAGGTCTTCCATAACGGAACCCATTTGCTCTAATGATTTCTCGGTAGTAGTCTGATTCCCAAAGGCTTTCTCTAGCCTGCTCAACTCTTCCTGAATCGCTTTCAGACTGGCTTCCGATGTCTGGTTTTCCACTTTCTGGTTGAGGATTTTCAGGTCTGTCTTTATCGGTTTCAGGGCTATTTCCAAAGCGTTCAGCAGCTCGTCGTCCGAGGTCCCTACTAAATCTCCATGTTCTTCGGGCTTGCTTCCGTTCATTCCGTTGGTCATGGGTTTCTTCCTTATGTATTTTTTCTTCTACGCCCACTGCCACAGGGCTTTCTACTTTCGCATCAAGCAACTCCAAAGCATTTTCATTCACACGAGAAACTTTTATTTGCACCCCTAGGGCTTGGGGTTCAGAGGCATAGATGAGAACTTCTTCTTTACCCCGACTGACTGCTACATAGTAGGCTTCCTTTCCAATCGATAAAGCCCTGCTACTATCAGCGTCATACATCACATACTTGGCCGTTTTCCCCTGGGAACTATATACCGTACTCACATAGTTATGGTCCGAGTGATGTAGATCTTCAGCTCTATAAACCTTGTCCCTTCCCTTAGTCGTCACTAGAAAGGAACCATCCTCTCTTAGCTCCTTGATGATAAATTCTTGACCATTCAAGACATTGAGGCGGCGGTCATTCTTTGTGAATTTACCTCTATCACCAACGGCCAGTTCAAGCCCTTCTTTCTGAAATACTTCCCGCTCCAAATGTTTTTTGACTGAGGACTGATGGTTATCACCATTTGAGTCCTGGAGCGTCAACATTCCGAGTCTACGGTCCATCTCAGTGACTGTGTAGGACTCACTCTTTTTAAACTCAGCATAGTCTCGATTGAACTGGACTACATCCCCAACTTCGTAGTAAGCAACCTGCTTCTTTTCCCAGGAGTCAAGGTTTTTAGTTCTCAAGACTTCAATCGTTTTAGTCTCATCTCCTAGACTGCCTTCAGCTTTCAGACCCTTGCGAACCTCCTCTGTAACTAGCTTCCGTTCAGTGTTGGTGCCAGCTAACATCAATGTCTGTTTTCTAACCTCTGGACTCCTATGCAGGTATTCATTAGCAAAGGCTGTAGTTCTCTCGTCCTGGTCTCTTATCTCAACGACCTTTCCATTATTTTGAAGCAGAGTATAAGAGTCCTCAATTTTTCCCTTAGCTATGAGGCTGACAACTTCTTTCAGAGATGGGTCTTTTTGCCTCATAGACTCATCTATTATCGCTACCTTAACCTCACTCTTATTTTGCAGCAGCAGGAAGGGAGAACCCGCCTGTACTCCTGATAACTGTTTTCCATCTCCAGTTAAAATTACTCTGCTATCTGTAGCTTCAGCTCTCTTTAAAAGTTCATCTAAATGTCGAGCGCTAGCCTGACCTGCTTCATCTAACACCAGGATTTCCCCTCTAGTAAGCTGCTCAATACTCGCCATCAGATAAGAATCTAGAGTTTGCGATGGGATACCAGACTCAGACTCTAGAATCTCAGCACTTTGGGCGCTCGGAGCGAGTCCTCTAATCTTCAGCTCTTTGGCCTCAGCTAGCTCCCTAGCTCCTGCCAGCGTATAACTCTTACCAACTCCGGCATCACCCTGGATGATGATGATTCGGTCTTCTGTGGTGCCGATTAAGTCTAGTCCTCTTAACTGGCCCTGATTGAAAGTCTTTTCTAAAGCTATGGCTTGTACTTCAGCTCTGCTACCTATGGGATTTTGAGTACCCTTACCAGCGTTTACAACTCTTATAATTCTCTGCTCTCTGGAAACGGCCTCTTCCGTTGTCAAGCGTCCGTCAGGAGTGGAGAGAATTTGGCCTTCTGCCTTTTCTCTGGAAATCTCTTGTTCGAGCCCCTCAAGCGTATAGCTGCCCTGTGATTGCCGCAGCGATTCTTTCAGCAACTCTCTTTCATTGAAGGCCACTTCCTTATCGCCCAGTACCTCTTTTGCTCCGCCCACAATACTAGACCGTTGTCGGACTTCCTCTGCTCTTTCTAGATTTGGTCGAGGGTGGATTATTCCATTATCATCAGCTAGTTTTTTCCAATAATGATGCAGCTCTGTCCTATCAACTCGATTTACCTTCGCTTTGCGTGTCTTCTTTGCTGCAATATCCCTTCGTGCCGCACTAGCATCAGCACCAACTTCAGCGATTATGTCCTCCCTTCTAGAGCTAAACGCCTCTATTTGTTCACGGGTATATCCAACTACTTCAAAGGTCCCATCCTTATTCCATACGGTCTGGTATCCAGTCTCATGCAGCCGCTTCGCTAGCTCATTGTGGTAAACCGCTCCTATCAACATGCTATTGCGGTAAATCTCTGTGTTGTCGATAGTCCGCCACTTCCCGGTCCTATCTATCGTCTGGTTCATCAGGATGGCATGCGTGTGCAACTGGGGGTCTAAGTTCCTCGAAGTATCGTGTTGCCAAAGTGCTAGCTGTCCGTTTCCCGTCTTCTCAATATGGGAAACTCCATTCTCCATAATTCGAGTCTGGATGAATTCGCGCTCCATCATCCCAAGCGCTACTTTTACCGCTTCATGATGAGCTGCTATAGCCTGGACATCTCCATTCACTAAACCGATTATCGAAACGCTCTTTGGGGCAGAAAACGTCAAGTCAACCCCTGGCCGCCTGTTTCCTTGAGCCCTAACTAAAAGCTCTCCGTCTTTCCCCTTTCCCTCTAAAGCATTCTCGAACTGCCCCGCCTTCACTTGCCCCGTGAGCCCTTGGGTTCTTGCTCCAATTCCTACCCACTCTGAGTTTTTATACCCCTCTTCTTGGGTATAGTAGTTTTCTTCCTCATAGTATTCTTTAGCTTGAGCTGAGGACTTAAGGTTTGCTAGGTCTACTGTAATGCCTGTAACCCTTATGGTGGCTTGTACACGGTTTAAGAATAACGTTCAAAACCCGCTCTTGGGCTAAGCATATACCAAAACAGAGTTTTGCGTACGGTGTCGCCTAAATATTCAGTCTTCCAACCGCACAATTAGAGGGTATATCGCTGACAAGCGATGGCGTCCCATAAAACCCCCGCCAGGGGGTTCTTCCCTGGGTTCCTGGGGCGTGTGGTTGGAAGAGTGACATACTTGTTTTCCTTAGGGCTTGTGGTTGTGTAGTGTGTCCGGCAGGCGATAGCCGAGAGAGGCTATGAGCGCAATGGTCTGCCTATTTTGTTTGGCATGATGTAAAAATAGAAATGATGAGCAGAGGCTAGGTGCTTCCATATTGCTTTATGAGGAGCTGTAGACCACCTATCGAAATGCCGGACTTTTCGCAGGCTTCATTTAAGTTTTTAGACTCCACCAGTGAATTGATGAGAACTCCCAGTTTTTCCCGCGTTCTCCCCTTGTCCAGTTTGTAGACATTTGTATTAAGACTAAGGAGTTTAGTAGCAGGAATAGAGGTTCCATCCTCTAGAGGAATCTGAATAGTTTTCAAGATTTTCTCCGGCGAGGGTTGGGCTGAAATAGCTGCTTCAGGTGCAGGTATATTGCTTTGCAGTGTGGGGTCAACTCCCTGGCCCTGGGGGTTCCCCTGGGATGATTTTAAAGAATCTATTTGGGCTATGAGCTTATCTGCTTCTTCGTCTTTAGCTATATTCTGCCCCTCGGTACTAAGGGGCACTGCTAGCCTTTGGGTTGCGGCCTGGACGTTGGTATTTGGTGATTGGTCTCTTTGCTCTGTTCTCGCCGCCAAGGACCCTGATTTCTGTGTTGGTGCTGGTAGGGTAGGTACTTGCTCTGGTTGAAGATTTCTGGAGAGTTTTTGCGGGTAAGTACCCGTCGCCGATGGAGGTAAAGGCAAAATTCCTAGAGGTTGGACAGGCTTAGAAAACGTAGGCATACCCTTCTCTGCTAGAGTGCTATTCGGATTACTCCCCTGTGGTGTCAAGATTTTTTGAGAGGGGATTGATGAGTTTGTCTCGACAGTAACTTTTTGTGCAGAATTCTCAGTCTTTTTCTGACTGCTAGATTGTGGCTGTTGCACCGCCTGTTGAGTTGTTGAAGGTGCTGGAGCTGGTGTAGAATTCTGCGCAACTCGCTCTCTAACAATTTCTCTGACTATGGTTTGCCTTGGCTGGAGATTATATCCAATCAAACCACCTACTAAACCCATAGCAGAAACTCCGAGCACAAATCCGATGGGTACCTGCTTTTTAAACATTTTCTCTAAAATAGGTTCAGGCTTAATAGTTGTTCTCTTTTGCCCAGGTTCGTAAATCGTGATGCTGCTCTTCGCTTTTGATATCTTTATGTAGGCATCCCCTATGTCCAAAAAATTCTCTAGATCATTCTCTTCTTCAAAGTGTTTGCTGCATAATCTTATATATGATTGTTTGACTTCATCCATGCTGGTATCAGAGTCAACACCCAAGATTTCATACGGGTCTTTACTAGGCATTATCATCATCTCCTCAAAGGTTTTTTAGTGAATTAGTCTGCGTTTATGTGGATACACTTTTTTATATCACTGGTTGAAAATATTCATTTGCACCTCCTCTTCTTGTCTCTATTTCTTTGGTCTTCCTGCTTTGGGCGTGCTGCTGATCATCAAGGCTGAGATGGCTTAGATTTTCTCTGTCACAATTGGCAGGTTATCTGTCAATGTTGAGAGGCTGGATACCTAGGGCTTCTAGCCAGGTGATATCTAAGGCCCATTGATGTTCACTCCTTTCTTGCCAGAGATTGAAACAGTTGAGGATGTAATCGTTAGTTTTTTGAACTGACCAATGATTAATAATGGCAAGGTGTTGCATGGCGATTTCACCCCGGCCTTGGGTATTGGCAAAACCCATGTGTTTTACTTCATGACATGAGGGGCAGAGAGCGATTAATCCTTGGAGTTTTTGGATGTGGAGTTGGTCATCATAAGACCAGATTTCATGACACTCTACGGGCCAATTGGTGCCCTTTCCACAGCAGACCTCGCATGTATACCCAGCTTTATGGAACGTTCTTTTCTTGAGAGTTTCCCAGATATCAGGGAGAACATTGGAGCGTACATTGGAATACCAACAGGTTTTGGGAACCAGTTCAATCGAGAGGAAAGGGATCCATTTTGAGAAAAGTGTTCTATCTACATGGTCTGGAATATACCAACGTTTTCGTACAGGGTCCTGTCGTGCTCCGAGGACTCTTACTTCCTGCTCATTTTCTTTTGAAATATTGAGGTATTTGTTTCTCATGTGACTGTCTCAAGCGTGAATAATTCTTAACTAATTATTCCTCTGTATTCCTGCCTAGAGAATTCTTGGTGCCCATACACCTTCCACAAATTCTTCTCCAGTGCTATCTATTTTCCCTCCTAAATAAATGTGTCTATTTTCTCTTCTTTCCGAGCGGAGGTATTTTATGAATTTCCTTTTTTCAATTAACCAACGATATGTGTTTGGGATAAATAAGTTTAGTGGAAACCAGTACTGCCTAGGCTGTATATAAATCACCGAGTTCTTTCCTCTGTTCCAGGTTCCTCTGATTTCGCACGCTCCAGAAAAATATCTTGTGCTTTTCTGATTGCTCCTTGAAACGCTTCAGCATTCTCCGCTCTAACCGTAATACATTCTGTTTTCATCACTTTATTCCTTTTATTTCTTGGTGCAAGTTTATGTATCGACGAAGCAATTGAGAAGCAACTCAGATTTCAGTCTTTGCTTTCCGAAATCCGAGCACCCAAAGAACCTTGTTTACTCTCCAGCCATTCTGCATGAAGAAGTCCTCCTTCGAAACCCAAAGTCCACTCTCCGCCACTACATCCTCCTCTGGCATATCAATCAGGGCTTCTTGATAAACATAAGCAGACATCTCAAACAGTCCGATCTGATGGAGGACGCAGCGAAGGCCTCGGCGCTGGGGGATAACCCTTGGACACTATTGCGCTACAGTCGCTAGGATCATCAAAAGACATCAGAAAAGAACAGAGCATGAACGACCACACCCAGAACGTCACCATTGAGGTGGAGTTTACCGACGCGCAAGCGAGGCACTTGGCGCAATTCCTCAAGCGCGTCGGTTTCTCGGAGTTCCTTAAGCACGCCCAGTCAGAGGACGAAGCTTATGCCATGTCCGATGCTGTCAGGCAGGTGCGGGCGGCGCTGGCAGCATCGGGCTACGCGGTTCGATGAAATATGGCTACGCCCGCGTCTGGTTTATCTACCATGGTTTGAGGAGTCTGGGGGGCACAGGTATTCGATTGATTCCCATGATTCTCAGATTTCTAAGGGCAAGCCTTGAAATCTCAAAGCTCCTTATCCGATGAATTTGAAATACGGCAGAACATAGCAGAGCCTTCGAGAAGCTTTGTTTCTAGAACGGTTGTTTAGGAACGCCAATGGGTTATAACCAGCGCTGACAGTTGAATAGATTTTTTTGCTCTATGGGTAAAGCAGGAAAAAGTATCCGGGCAATGGCCTGGGACTATAGATGGCAAGGTGCTGGCTCCTTGGCGCTGGCGGCTGGCTGTGTAGGCGCAACAGTCGGCTTACCAGTGCTGCTGAAATTCTCCCTTGCCGTTCCTCTTTATTTGTTTGGTCTGGGGGTAGGGTTAGGGCATGTAGTTTGACTCTGCTTCACTTGATCTTTAGGGACACCTACAGAATCAACATAACCACAGCTTTTACAAGTAAACTTTGATATGAAATCGAAAGGAAGTTCCAGCTTCCAATCTTTACTTAATCCTAATTTCTCTGCCACTTGGTTTGGCGTATGCTCTAAAGTGAACTTAGGAAGTTCTGAATCTTGACAATCTGGAATTGAGTAGTGATCGGGGCATTCGCTATCCAAGCTATACTCTACTCTACTGTGCGAAATCCAACTGGTTGGTTTACTGGCAGAACTAATTGTGTTCCCGGCTTAGCATTACTATTGTCTAGCAAAATCTGAACAAGTATTTCACTTTGATAAGCAGCAACAATAGCAGCTGTCATAATTGTTGTCGCTAGTTTTGGTTCCTCATAGTTATCTTTCAGAAGTCCGCATGAATAACTTTCATTGAATCGCTCCCATGCTGATGTGTCCATCTTGCATCGATAGCAAGCGGTGTCAGGAACTCTGGGATCAAAGAGAGCCACATTCCCTGAATAGTGATTGATACCACCGTCTATCCAAGGAACGCCAACGGAGTAGCATATCTTATTAAGAAGTCGCCTTGCTCTCACACTATCTAGGCAGCCTAGAACTACATCCATTTCACTGAGTAAACCACGACCAAAATCTGTTTCTAATTTCCCAATCACTGGGTGTATATGAATATCTGGGTTGAGTTCTTTGAGGCGTTGAGTAGCAACCTCAGCCTTAGATCTACCAATGTCAGATTCTCTAAATAGTACAGACCGCGTCAGATTATGAATTTCAATGGTGTCGTAGTCAACGACCCAGATATTCCCAATTCCAAGCAGTGCAAGATTTTGAGCACCTCATTTCCTAGTGCTCCGCACCCCACAACAGCGACTCTCGCTTCCGCTAGTCTTTCCTGTTTCCAGTTTGGGATGAGGCTATGTCGGGCATAACGTTCTTGAGACATGATACGACTTTGTGATTTTGCATTTTATTAGTACTCCCCAAAAACTTACATGTATAACTTACCTAAGCAATTTAGCGAGGATCTTACTAAGCTGTCCCCACCGAGGACTTGCGGTATAACGGTTCGCTTGAGCGGCTGCGAGTATCTTACGCAATGCACAAGGATTTTTCAACAGTTCACTCCAAGCGAATTGTTAGACGGCTTTTTACTCGTCTATCGTACTCTAATATCTCTTGAATCGCATTCTATAATGTCTATTGGAAGTTTACTAAGACCAATATATTTACTTGTTTCATCTTGTACCCACCAGTAATAATCACACAATATTTTTCCTGAGTCACCCACTACAGCAACAATAATCTTTGAATTTTTAGAATGAGTTTTTCCCACAAGGGCTATTCCATTCCAAGTTTTTTTGTCATTAGAAATGACTACTTGGCGCTGAGGGAAGTATAGAATTTTACTTCCATAGTACACATGAAATAGCCAGATAGATTTGTCCGAGGGAATCTCTACTTCAATCACACCGCTAACTCTTATTTCAGCAGCATTGAAACCTTCCCCAAGAGTCATTTTGAAAGAAGTTAACTCAAAATTATCACCAACTATTTTAACTCCGTATATTAATTTATCACTACCCTTTGCATTTGCTTTCCTAGTTGGAAGAAGATCCAGAAATGAAAGAATCAGAAGAATCCCAATACCAGCTAACTCTAATCTTCCAAATGGATCGTTTAAGTTAAAACTAAAAGACTGAATATCGAGCTTGTCTACTGCGGATACAACGATGAGTAGAACCCCTAAAAGTAGTGTCAGTAGTTGATGGTTTTTGACAATATTAGAAATTAGGTTAAATATTTGTTCTTTCATCATTAATTGTCTTTAAGGTGTCATTTGATGATTAAGTAGGTGCAATCAGGATCAGAATAATCCCTGATGGCACAAGAATTTTGAACTATGCCATTTCATATTGAATCTCATCTGTTCATCTAATTGATCTTGATGTGAAGATCCCGCAATTCTCCTAAAACTCACGTTGTTTTTAACAATATGCCAAGCCGTCTAACAACAGTGTTGAGCTGCGAACGCTGTCGTCGGCTCTAATGCAGAGTTATGTCGCCTGCCTGCAGGATACCCAAGCACTTTCTATATATAACAGGCCGATATAACTACTATTTAGACTGAATTTTTCTACATATCCCCCCTATTTGGCTGATTAGGTAGAAATTCGTCCGCCTAATCAGCTCCTGGGAAGACTAGGTGGAAATAATTCTGTCTATTCTGCTTATTTGGCTGATTAGGTGGATATTATCTGCCTATCGCAGCCCTTGTCGGCTGCGCCTACCGGACACGACAGGCACGTGAGGCTTCGACGGTGAGCACGAGAGCTGCGCTTACAGCCGAACCGCTTACAGGAACCACAAGCTGCGGGGCATGCGCAGTCATTTTTAGATCAACCAACATCTTTCCAAAATGTAATAAAGAACCCCCCTTAAGGAGATAAGTTGCTACATGCCAAAATGGTAAGAATCACCAAGTATCTGGCTTAATACGCAGATATTTGAGGACAAACATACTCAGCAAACATAGAAAGTCAATTGAAAGATCTTTCGGTAGAGTTTGTCAGGTTTTTATTAATTTTGACCTCCTCAAAATCTTATTTGTCATCCCTTAAAAATTCAAAATCCTAGTAAATTCAAGCGTTCCAGCCGAAAAAGACCGATAGAAAAATTGCAAGAAAATGCTCAAGCCCTTGTAAAATTTGGTGAAAACGGTAGTTTACATGGAGCCTCAAACGCCAGTTTTCCAGTAATGCACAGCTTCAATATGTCCACACTTGACCGCTGAAACCCTTCTGTCATGTTGTTAATATCTAGGCACCCTAAAAATAAGGGGATTTTAGAGGGGCTGTAGCTGCGCAAGTGGCAGAGGACTATAGCCTGTGATTTTTTGTCCGCACCCAGATAGTCGCCGGGACGAGAGTTCGGAGGGAACCTCATGAAATTGAACGTTCTTTAGTTCTTCTCTTTCGATCTTGGCCAGATGAACTTTCTAGCGGATAAAGAATTCAGAGAATCTATGTTTCATCCGCTGATGACACGAGGGCACACCTGTATGCAGTTAGCAAATGCTCAGCTGAACTATGACGGCTGAGGTATCAACATCCTGTGGGTATTTGACCATTGCGTGGCAGTATTTTCGGCATCCGCATGAAGAGCAATGCTCTCCGGGGGTTGCCTGAAATTCTTGGTCTGTTGTTAGTCTTAGGGCTAGTTCTTCTATTTTCTTTTTCGCAATCTCTCTTTGCTCAGCCCTCGTCTCGAAAGTGAGGCTTTCTCCCTTTTTGAGGTAGATATGACTGACCTTCATCAGTCTTTGCTGGTAATTTTGGTCTAGAGCGATTTGCATCAGCCCCAATTGAAGATCCAATTCTAGTTGCTTCGGCGTGAGCATCGTCTTGCCAAGTTTGTAGTCGATGAGGTGCAGAGCAGCCCGATTGTCTCCTGTAGGTAAGCTGTCGAGGCGGTCAAAACGGCCTCCAATCTTAAATCCAATGCCACCCATATAGAGGTTGCCTTCTATTTTTCCCTCACACGCAAGGGGAAGCCTCCAAGGCAGATCTTTAACGAATTTTTCATAATATCCTTTCAGATAATCCAACCCGCGCACTCCATCCTCTCTTGGTAATCCTTCCCTCAAGGAGCAGGTTTGCCAAATATTTTCTAAATCCTTTAGCGAGGGTTTTTCCCTCCATTCAGGCCATTGATGAAATTCTGCTAAAGCCGCATGCAAAGCTTTTCCCAAAGCCGCTGCCCCCATTCCACCTGAGCCCACTCGTTTGTGGTAACGAAGGAAATACTGGTTCGGGCATCGGCTATAGCTGGTAAGTTTAGTCGCTGATAGAGAAAGCATGGTTTCTGGTCTAGGGTATATATCCTTTGCACCTGCCGGACATGCTAGTTGCGACTGCCAAAGCGCTCTAGCAACTCCTCACGCGATAGATTCGTCAGTTGGAGCATCAACCCCGCAAGCTCTGCATCCGAAAGCTGGGCCATCGTGGGAATAAGACTAGCCATTTCTGCGTCTACAGTCCCAAACCGATTTAATAGGAATGCCTCCACCAGTTTTCGACTCCGTTCCTGTTCTCCTTGCTGAATTCCTTTTAGTAAAGTCTCTTCCTTCCATCGCTCATAGACAGGTGACAAACTCATAATTAACCCCCTTTCATCCTTGTTTAAATTTTGACGTGCCTGCAACGATACGCGCAAGTTTGCTAACTGCTCTAAGGTATGGCGTCTGAACGGGTGCTCAGCAGGGAGGGCTACCAGTTCTGTCACTGCCTGACTCTGGACCGTTCCCCGACCCAATAACCTTAACCATAGTGTATCCGCGCTGACAGGAAGCTGGTGAATACAGACCAACGCACACCCCAGATGAGCAGCAAGAAAATACATGCCCTTCGGCCAGTCCTCTTTCTCTACGGCTCCCAAACCTTGCCATACCCTCTTTGAAACGGTGGGGGTCAAAATCCACAATCTGGGTACATCTGCTTCTGCCAATTGGCTTTTCTGGCGCTTTGCTTGCCGGAGCAGTTCTATCTCCACATCAAACAGCTTTCCCATACAACCGCGCACATCTACTGCTTGGACTGGATTGCGAAAAGGTTCTATCAAACAGGGACCTTGAACCATCCGGCCCAAAAGACCTAAAACCTGTCGTGCTTCTGCTGTACTGGCTGGATTGGGTTCAAACCAAACATCTACTTGACGGACTTCGCTGGTAATCTCTCGACTGACCAGAGGTTTCCCAAAAGGTTCTAGAAACCCTGACATACATTGCTTTGCAAACTGGTCATGCGGTGTGCGTGTCATCTCATTCCTGCTCCCCAGTGATTTTACCCGGCCTAGATCCAGCGCTGTCTTCTCCCTGTTGGTTGTGTCAGACTACTGCACGACTTCTTTGAAGAGCACTGCAGCCAAGCTACAAATGGACTCTTCCCTTTCGACTAGACCACTAGCAGCAAACTTTTGGACCGTTTCAAGACAGTACTTCAGTAATCCTGCTTGCTGCTCTACCTTCGCTGCCAGCTCCTTCTTCTCTACATCTGTCCAGGGCCTCCATGTTTCCTGCGGCCCCTGTTGCCCTAAAGGGTCCCCGCGCAGCGTCTTGCCCGCTCTGTCGTGTCTGGCAGGCGTGGTCCCTGAGTTTAGCCTGAGCTCTGCCGTGTCCGGCAGGCGAAGCCGAGAAGGGCTCTGCCGAAGGGCTGCCGTCAAGGGCTGCCGGGGGCTATTACCCAGCCCTAGGGGCTTCGAAGCAGGTGAGGGGGAATCCAGAATTGAGTAGCCCTTACCGCTGGGGTTTTCAATAAGCTGAACCGGATTGCCTTTCCTCAGAGGAGTTAGCACCGCATCCCCTGGGTCGCCCCACAGTTTGATATCTTCCCCGTCCGGCATCGTAATCACCACA
>JBBRSB010000050.1:0-15039 GCA_038245785.1 Gloeobacterales cyanobacterium
TCGGGGCGGACCCCGGTCAAACGCTTGAACTCACTGGGTTTAAGGTCTTTGATACGGTCGTAGGTCATAGGTCTATCCGTCTACCATCCCTAACCTACCCTATGGACTCGGCCTATTCTATTCGTGCAAGAGCTCTATTGTCCAGTGACAAAACTAGAAGCGTCTGAGCAGAGCCATAGCACAGCATTTACCACTTCTTCCGGCGTGCCCAGCCGACCCATTGGCTGCCCTGCGATAAACTCTTTGATCGCTTCTGGATTTGCTTTGGAAAGGCGATCAAACATCTCAGTTTGAATTGGACCTGGACTGACGGCATTTACCCGAATTCCTTGCTTGACATATTCTAGTGCCAACGATTTTGTTAGCCCTTCTACAGCGTGCTTGCTAGCCGTGTAGATCGGTACCATTGCCCCACCGACTAAGCCCAGAACCGAACTGGTATTGACGATCGCCCCACCACCACTTTTCAACAGGGCTGGAATCTCATGTTTCAAGGATAACCATACCCCTTTGACATTGATATTCATGATGCGATCGTAAGTGGCTTCGGTTTGCTCTGCTAACGGTGTGGGATCTTGCTCTACTCCAGCATTGTTGAAAGCAATGTCGAGCCGTCCATAGTGGGTCATTATTTTCTCAATCAGCATCTGCACATCGGCTTCTTTAGAAACATCTGCCGAAACAGCAAAGCCTTCCCCACCCATCGCTTGAATTTGTCGAATCGTTTCTTCACCTTCAACTTGCCGACGACCTATCACAACAACTTTTGCTCCAGCTTGAGCCAGGGCGATCGCGGTTGCTTTACCAATCCCTGATGTTCCACCTGTAATGAGTGCGACTTTTCCAGATAATGTAGTCATTGTTAATCTCCTAAATCATTGCTTTACCAGATCTTTGAGAACAGTCTCCAGTTCGACTTCGCCCTTCATAGAACCAGACTCGCCACCCTCAAACTCGACCCAGCCCTCATTGAAACCGTCGAGCATCCGAATACGCGGCTGCGGATTGGCGTTACCCTGAGCCTTGAACAACGCTTCCCAGGTGGCGTGAGGAACCGCTTCCGCCTGTACCGAACGTCCTAGCAGCTTGGAAAAGCTCTGGGCAAGATCGTTTGGCGTTACACGGTGTAGACCCTCGATCTCGACGATCCGCCGTCCGCTCCAGGTCTGTTGAAGCAACTCGGACGCAATGCGACCGACATCCGCCGTAGCAATCATGGGCACGGGTTTATCTAGGGGTTGCATGAAGCTGGGGATCAGACCTTTCTCTTTAGCGGGTGCCACGTCCCAAGCAGCGTTTTCCATAAACCAGGCAGCCCGAAGAAAAGCGATCGGCATCGGCAGATCTCCCAATTCCTGCTCCATGATTTGTAGTTGAGTGAGCACAGTCGGCTGGTTTGACTGCGCGCCAATGGTAGACAGGCAGACGACCTTGCCCGGTTGTGCCGCTGCGATCGCCGTATGCAGAGCAGCAACGAACGCATGTGCTTCCCCGAAGCCCGGTGATGGTGCGAAGTTTGGCGGAATCACAACGAACACACCCTCGGTATCGGTAAAAGCTGCTGTGAGCGCGTCCGCATCGTTCATGTCCGCTACGGCAACAGTACAGCCCCGCTCTGCCCAAGCGATGCCCTTATTGGCATTTCGCACTACAGCGCGGACAGACTGTTTTTTGCTCAACAAGTTGTGGGCGGCAGCACCGCCGACCTGACCTGTAATTCCGGTAATTGCGTACATTTGGCTCTCCTTGTAAATAGCAGACAATAGTATTTCAGCCATTTTTATGGGCTAGCTCAAGATCGTCGAGAAATGAGACGTTTTTCTCAACAGGATCGCGGCTAATATGCAGGTGATTAGGGGGAAATCAGGATCGGTATAGCCAACGGCTAAACCACACAGGATCGATAGTTCTGGTGGAATATTCAACTCACTGCGGATGACTTCGGGATAAGCGGCTAGCGAAACCTGAGCACAGGTGCCCAGTCCACGAGCGGTTAGGCTCAACATCAGCGTTTGTAAATAGATCCCCACACTTAAAGCATCCGCATCACCCAGTTCTCGGTTCATGCAGACGATACCGACCAGTGGGGCACCAAAAAATTCGTAATTATGCAGAACTGCCAGTTCTCGACTTGCTTTATCTTCACGAGCAATCCCCATCGCTCCATAGACTTGTTCGCCCAGTTCCTGACGGTAATGCTGGAATGCATCCGGCAGTTGAGCAATTTTGGGTAACTGAGACTCGTCAAAATGTTGAGCTTGCTTGAGCAAAACCTTTTCCAGCCGATCTCTGTGGGTGCCTTCAGCAAATACTATCCGCCACGGCTGGGTATTGGAATTTGACGGCGCGAGCTGTGCTAAAGCAAGGGCTTCATTGAGTAAAGTTCGCGGCACGGGTTTAGGTAAGAATTTTCGGGTTGAGTGCCTGTCTTTGATCGTTTGGTCGAGGTCGAACATGTTTAACAAACCTCTATGAGAGAGAGTAGTTAGGCTCTGAATTCGCTGTTGATCGTTAGGTTTACACTGGCAGATTATTGATAAACATCTTTTCAAGCTTCCAGCTCAGATAAAGAAAGCATTCATGCCATCAATGTCAGAGAGAAAAGTCTCGATCGCGGCGATCTTGCTGTCCTTGAACTGACATACCGAAGCTAAATACTCATCGAGCACTCGATCGCCCTGCCGTGCCGTATTGTGCAAAGACAAAGCCACACTGTCGCTACCGACGAGAACGTGCTGTAGCTCGAAGTTAAGCCCATAGCTGGTAATTTTGCGCGCTCGCTCGACTACAGCATCGGCTCCGTTGGCGGTGCCTGAGATCGTGTTGTCGCCCGGCAATGTCCAATGTGCGTCTTCAGTGAGGAGGGCACGTATCGCACTCCAATCGCGTGCGGAGATTGCAGCAAGAAAGGAACGGGCGATATCGACTTGGGTTTGATAATTGATCATTTGTGAAATGGCTCCTGTTTGAGAAAGTGGAGTCTTACCTGCTATCGAGGTAAAAGTAGGCTGACATGATGTCATCTTTGATTACGCAACGTGAGTTGTCATAAAGCGACAGATATGGGCTGCGATCGCATCCCCTTCCTCTTCCAGCGCAAAATGCCCGGTATCGAGTAAATGAAACTCTAGAGTTTGCAGGTCGCGCTTGTAGGGATAAGCACCTTCGGCTGGAAAGATGTCATCATTCTTGCCCCAAACAATCAGGGTAGGGGGCTGATATTTGCGGAAATATTCCTGCCACTGCGGATATAACGGTGGATTTGTGCCATAGCTATACAGCAGCGCCAGTTGAATCTGAGCGTTTCCAGGACGATCGAGGAAGGGTTGATCCATATTCCAGGTATCTGGGCTGATCGCTTCAAGATTACGAACGCCGTGGGTGTATTGCCACTTTGTCATTTCCAGTGTGAAAAAGGGTCTGAGCTTGTCAGCGTTCTCAGCAGAAGGGTCTTGCCAGTATGCTTTAGCTGGGTTCCAAAATTCACCGCGTATCCCTTCCTCATAGGCATTCCCGTTTTGAACGATGAGTGCCTCCACTCGCTCTGGATGTTTAGCCGCAATCCGAAAGCCAATGGGCGCACCATAGTCCATTACGTAGAGGCTATATCGCTGGAGATCGATCGCGGTAATAAATTTCTCCACGATTTCAGCCAAGTGATCAAACGTATAGTCAAACTCATTCACGGCTGGTATTGAACTATTACCGTAACTTGGATAATCAGGTGCAATCAGATGGAAGCGATCGGCAAGCGCAGGCATCAGATTACGAAACATGTGAGAGGAAATCGGGAATCCATGCAACAGCAGAATCGTCGGATTACTACGAGAGCCAGCTTCTCGATAAAAGATATCTAAACCATCGATTGACACCGTGCAAAATGTGGTCATAACATTACTCCTGACCTGTAATAGACTTGCTATATTTTTGTAGCAGCGGCGGGCAAGGCTCCGGGTGGACCCAGAAGTTCGTCGCCAATTTCAGCAGCCATGCGCTCAAGCAGAACCATATCCTGCGGTTCTGTCTCAGTTAGCGTCCCCGTTGCTGCGATCAGTTGAGCAAAGCCACTTGGTGCCGCAACGACCAACAAGCGAGCTGGCTTATCGCTGACCGAGCCAACTACGTGGGGCGTGCCTAGAGGAATCAGGAAGCTTTCACCAGCATTTAGCACAGCCTTGTCTTCACCTGCCCATGCTGTGACCTCGCCTTCTAGCACATAGATTTGTTCGGAATAGCGTGTGTGGCGGTGGAGAGGAGTCTGGATGCCCGATGGAAAGTAGCCTTCAATCAGATCGTACTGACCTCCGGTGGTGGCGGCATCGGCAATGATGTTGAAGCGAGCACCTAAAAACCAAAGAGATTGTGTCATGGGATTGCTCCTTGCATGGATTCTGAATGTATTCTCAGTTGAGTGGTGTAATATGGCATCGACTTTGCCGTAGTCAAAGAACGGTTTCCAAAGTCGGTACCAAAGCCCGACCAAAGCCCGTTGAGCTACCTGTAATCAGCCACACGCGAGATGATGCTTGACTAGTCATAATGAGTCTCCTGAATAAACTGATGATGTTCCGATTGTTTTTAATCGGTTTAATGGGCTGCATTGGCAATCGCTGCCATTAACTGATGAATGTTCCAACGATCGCGATAACGAATGCCATTAATAAACAACGCTGGGGCAACCGTTACGCCACTATGTTTCCCACCTTCGATATCTCTGTTGATGCGATCAATGTGTACTTGACTGGATATATCTTGTAAAAATTGGGGAATATCAAGTTCTAGATGATTGGCATACTCCACTAGATAATCGTTGCCCAACTCTTGTTGATGGGTAAATAAATTATCATGCATTTGCCAAAACTTACCTTGAGCCGCCGCTGCTTCGGCTGCTTCGGCAGCGCGTAGAGCATAGAGATGTGTTTGTGGCTGTGGAAAGTGACGAAAGACAAAACATAAGTTATTGACCTGCTGCTGGATTACCTTAATTAATTGATGAACTTCGCCACAAGTGGAACATTGGTAATTACCATATTCAACGAGCGTCGCCGAAGCATTCACCCATCCCTGAAGGTGATCTTGTTCTGAAAGCGGCGCAGACAGCCGATCATCATCACTGGAACTCATTTGCACCTCTTCTAAAAGGAGCGCAGCAGGTAGAGACGATGCTCGCTATGAAACCGCTTTCACAGTGGGGTAAACCTATATCGCTCTGTTGTCTGTTGCATACTCTCAATTTAGAGAGTTCAGTCGGCTTTGTCGCTGAGAAAGCTCTCAGAAGATAAGCTGGCAAATTGGACAACTGATCGACTGACAAATCTGACAGGTATGGGCACTACAGGGTGACAATGCCCCGTCTTAAGGCAACTACCACCGCCTGAGTGCGATCGTCCACGCCCAACTTACTTAAAATATGATTGATATGAAAATTGACCGTGCGTTCAGTAATATTTAGCGCCTTGCTGATAGCTTGGGTACTCTTGCCCGTGGTAATAAGTTGAAGCACCTCTAACTCACGATCGCTCAATTCTGAACTCGCCATCCGCTCTAAAAGTTTGGCACCGACATGAGGTGGAATGTGCTTCTGCCCTTTGTGAACAGCGCGAATCGCAGACAGCAATTCTTCTGGTTCCGCATCCTTGAGTAAATACCCTTTGGCTCCTGCCCGCAAGCCCTGATAAATGTCTTCATCGCCATCGTAGGTCGTCAATACGATGATTTGAGCCGTAGGAAACTCGGTGCAGAGAGCAGTAATGGCAGCAACACCATCCATTTCAGGCATTCGTAAATCCATCAACGTTACATCTGGTTGCTCTTGACGAAAGACGACAAGTGCCTCCTGACCATTCCCAGCTTGTCCAACAACAAAGATATCTGGCGCTTCTTCCAGCATCGCCACCAACCCCTGACGCACAACGGGGTGATCGTCCACAACCAAAACACGAATGGCATTGGGTTGGCTCATAGTGGTTTTTCCTGATTCACAGACACCGTGATTTCTGTTCCTTGTCCAGGGGCGCTCTGGATCTGGAGCTGTGCCCTCATCCGATCGGCACGTTCTGCCATTCCCAATAAACCAAACCCATTGTGACTAAAAGCGCAATCAACGGTAAATCCCTGTCCATCGTCTTTGATGCGTAAGAGGTACTGCGTGGGTCGATAAATGAGTTCAACCCGAATTTCAGTGGCTCCGGCGTGTTTCAGTGCATTCGTCAATGCTTCCTGTCCAATTCTGAGCAGATTATTTTCCACATCAGAGGGTAGCAGGTAGGGGATGCCGATGGCTTCACACAGGATTAGGGTATTCGTGGATGATCCTAGCTGGGTTGTCAGTTGCTTGAAGGCGCTGGGCAGATCGTGATTTTCCAACAAGTAGGGACGGCGCAGTGCCTCTACAGAGCGACGTGCTTCTGCGAGTCCAATTCGGGCTAGGTTCTGGACTTGAGTCAGGGAAGCCTGGGCTTTCTCTGGGTTTACTGTTAACTTACTAGCAGCAGCTCTAGCGTGAATAATAATCCCCGTGAAGGACTGTGCCAGCGTATCGTGAATTTCTCGTGCCATGCGGTTGCGTTCTTCTAGAATTGACGCTTCTTCTGCCTGTTTGCGTTCACGCAGTGCAGCGTTTCGCTGTTCGCTAATGTCTGTAACCAGACCATAATGTCCTCTCACTTGAGCGTTGTCATCAAAATCGGGGATCATGGTAGCAGAGATATACCGTTTGCCAGTTGGATAAGGAATTTCTGCCTCATAGGTTGAGATCTGCCCTGCTTGCGCTCGCTGAATAGTCGGCTCAGCAATGTGATAGGCCGTCTCACCCAAGAGTTCAAGGACAGACTTGCCTAAAATTTCATCTCGACTACAGTTAAACCACATCTCATAGGTTCGGTTGACAAACCGATAGCGCTGATTGGTATCCACATAGCTAATCAAAGCCGGTAGAGCGTCGGTGATTAATCGCAATTCCTGTTCTCGTAAGCGAAGCTCGTTGTAGACACCGCGCAGTGCAGCCTCACTAGCTCGTAGCGCTGCTGTTTGTTCCGCGACCTGTTGCTCTAAGGTGCGGTTGTAATCGGCTAATAGTTGTTCCGATCGTTTCCGTTCAGTGATATCTCGTGTTACTGCGAGGACAGCAGTGATGGTTTGATTGTCATCTCGTGAGGGAACAGCGTGTGTTTCTACCCACCGATGTGTTCCCTTCAGTCCAACAATTTCAAACTCTAAGACCCCAGCTTCTCCCTGAAAAATACGTTCTGTCAGGGCTTGCAGTGCGTTATGGTATTTCTCAACCACAATCGGATAAACTGACTGACCCTGCAACTGTTGGAGAGAGTCTGCTTCAATCATGGCGAGTCCTGCTGGATTCATTTCCAAAAGCGTACCATCAGCATCCAGAAGCTTTACACACTCTGGGACTGACTGTACGATCGTTCTGAGCAGAGTCTCGCTCTTTACTAGTCTTGCTTCAGCATGTTTACGTTCGGTAATGTCTTGACAAGCTGTGATCGCAAAGGCAATCTTTCCCGTTTTATCAACTACGGGTGTATTGGAGATTTGTACAAGGATAATTTTATTCGATAGGCAAACTTCTATGTCGTCTACGGTCACGGGCTCTCCTGCAAGAGACCGAAAAATGGGCAATTGGTCAGTGGGATATAGCTGTTCGGTTCCAGCTTGGTAAACTTGATAGATTTCAGAGATTTGTTCGGGTGGAGCTTTTATTAAGCGATCAGCTTTATCCATTAACTGATGGGTTGCTCGATTCGCGTAAGTAATTTGCCCCGTAGAATCATGTACGGGAACGCCGATTGGCATCGCATCGATAAATTTTGTGAGGCGGTTTTCCCGTTCCTTCACTTCGGCATAGAGTTTCGCATTGGTAATGGCGATCGCTGCCTGGGTGGATAATAGATGTAACACTTGCAATCGTTCGGAGGTAAAGGTTCCAGTCGCTAATTGATTTTCTAGATACAACACACCAACAAGCCGACCTTGATTCAGCAGCGGCAAACAAAGAAGCGATCTAGTTTGATTTTGCTGAATGTATGGCTCATTAATAAAATCACCTTCATGAGTTGCATTATTTAAGATGACAGCTTCATGAGTCTGGATGACATAGTTAATAATTGATTCGGTCGGGTAATTTTTGATTGGAATCGCTTGTAGAACTTGTGTAATGTGGACATCTTTGCCATCCTCATCATTTAGTTCATCAGAAACTTCGATCACCCATTCTCCTGATTTTTCTAAAATCAAATATCCAGTTTTTGCACCCGCAGTCTCGATCAAGATTTTTATTAAAGAACGGAGCAGCCGCTCCAGTTCAATTTCACTCGAAATTGCTTGGGATTCTTTGATCGCCGCCGTCAAATCGAAGGCGCTGTCTGAGCTATTAGAGGTAGTTGCAAAAGCTTTGAGGATTGTCGTGCGAGCGATCAAAATCTTCAAGCAGAATGATGTGAGAGCGTCAATCTTCCTGCTGGCTGTATTCCTTGACCACTCCTTCCAGTTTGATAGAGCAAATAATTTCATATTCTTGCCTGTAGCAAATCAGTTCTGAGGGAGAGGAGTAATCTTGCTTGAGCATTTTGATAACGATCACAAGTCCATCTTCTATGATACCCCAATACACTAGGGAATTGGAACTATCATAGATCTTGTCTTGAACGTCAATCCCAAGTAGAGCAATTATAGGTCTTCTCTAGATTAGTATGAGGTGGCATACCTCATACTATAGAAGGCTTATCACAAACTTTAAACCAAGTACGTTACAACATTGTGTTATCAAAGTGCTGGTAGTGATATGGAAGTAGTGGTAAGGCTCAAGTCCTTGCCAACTCCGCATTGTAGCCATGTATGAAGTACCAAATTGTCCTAATATGATTGTTGAGCTTTTTGGAGAAGGATAGGCTTTCCCTTACTAATCAAGAAACCCGCTGTCTGAAGGTATTATTTAATCGTTCAATATGATTGGTCAGACCAGTTTCTTTGCCAACAGCTCGATGACGTTCATGAGGAATAACTGTTTTGTAAGCCTGCCAACAATCTGTATAAGCAAAGGCACTTTGTTGATAAATATCTGGCAAAGAAGCCCATAATTGACGAGCAGATTGCCTAGTTCTATTTCCTACAAAACAACCAACGATTTCTCGGGTATCGCGATCTACTGCTAGCCAGATATAAACCTCATTTTTCTTGCTATAAAAAAATGACCACATTTCATCACATTCGATTATCAGCCTACCCTTTGATTCTCCTGAAACCGTTATCCGACGAGGGATATGGGCCAGCTTTTGATTGATATAATCTTGCAACCAAGACCAGCTTACTTTCGTAACTCTGGCAATTCCTCTTAGGGGGATATTCTTTCAAGTAATAGATTGTCAATCAATTGCTTTGCTTCGTCTGGAATAGTAATTTTATTAGGATTATCAACAAATTGGCGACTAAAGCTTTTGCATTGATACTTTTGCTTATCATTGTGAACAGAGCCATTTTTGATAATGTGCTTAGAACCATAGACAGGACACTCAATATCTGGAGATCCTTCACACTTTTCTTGGGAGAAGTTTACTGTCTCCTGTAGGATGATTGGCAATAAATAAATGACAAATAAAAGTAAATTTCTTAAAAAGATTGCCATGAGAAACCTCTATTAGTAGTAATAATTATGTAACTAATTACGTTAGAAAATAATATACACGAACCATACAGAGTATGAATTCTAATTCACCACTACTTCTATATCACTACCCAGGTAAGCTTTCTCTGGTTGCTCAGGATGAGATAGTAATAGCATGTTGTCCCAACGGGTATTGCTGGTTTGAGAAAAAATAATGTGAGATCCCGGCCTCCTTTTTCATGGTTGGGGTTGTACGCCATAAACCACAACTTAAACATTAGACAAAACGGCACGAACTGTCTAATGTCTGGCCAATTCAAGTTTGAAGTGCAACAGCACCAAAAATCGTACGTAAGGCTTTTCGAGAATCTTTTGTAGAGAAGCCTAAAAATCAATCATCCTCATCACCAAGCAATTTCGATAAATCTTGCAATCGCTCTCGGGCCGCACGAAGAACTCGATGGATTTGCACTATATCCTAGCTATCTTGGTCGTTGCCCGTACACACTGTAAATAGAATTCGATAGTGTTTTTTATAAATCAATTGCCGCACAGGCTGATTCAGATATTGGCTTTCGATGGCGAGGGGGCAGCGATTTGGAAAGTTCTCCAGCGTTAGCATGATCTCATAGCAGCCTCTCACCCACCGATGAGCCTGATCGACTGAATAGTCCTTCATCCACAGAAATATGCCCTCGACATCCGTCATAGCGGTGGGTGAGATTTCAATCCGGTATGTCATGCTTTTGGCGCATCTGCTGAAAGGCTTCGTCTAAGGGGATGCCCTGACACTGCTCAAATTCATCTAAGCTTTTACGAATTCCGGCTAGGGATTCTAGGAGTTCTACGCGCTCTAGCAGGCGTTGGTAGCTTTCAACGTCTTGGACGATGACGGCGGCTTTGCCGTTCACGGTCAGCACTATGGGTGCCTGGGTGTCTTTCAGGGTGGTTAAAAAGGTTTTGGCGCTCCGTTGAAAGTCGGATAGGGGATGAATGTTGCGAAGGTCAAGAGACACGGCTACTGCTTAGTAGACGAATAATTATATGTTAATTCTTTGAAAATTCTTTGTCTATCCTGCTAGGGAACTACCTTGTTCCTCGTCTACATACTTGTAGAGCGTTGGCTTGGAAATACTCATCATCTGGCAGATTTCAACAAGAGAGTGGTGACCGTCGTGATAGAGCTTGACCGCCAATTGTCGCTTGTTCGGGTCTAAGGCTTTGGGTCTGCCTCCTTTGCGCCCTCTGGCCCTGGCAGCTGTCAGTCCTGCTTGAGTGCGCTCCCGGATTAGATTTCGCTCAAACTCCGCTAAGGCCCCAAACAGGTGAAATACTAACTGCCCGCTGCTCGACGTGGTGTTGATGGCCTCTTGTAGACTGTACAGCCCGATTGATTGCTGTTTTAAGGTATCGGTCAGTTGAATCAGGTCTTTTAAGGACCTTCCTAAGCGGTCCAATCGCCACACCACCAAGGTATCCCCAGCTCTAGCTATTTCCAAAGCAGAGTTGAGCCCTGGACGAGAAGTTTTAGCTCCGCTGATATGGTCTTCAAAAATTTTGTCGCACCTAGCGGTCCGCAAAGCGTCGCGTTGGAGATTTAGCTTTTGGTCATCGGTGGACACGCGAGCATAGCCAATGAGCATTTAAGTTAACAAACTTGTTGAGACTTAGTGTATCTTGCTTTTGATAGAATTACTGAGTTTATTGACTCGTGCGATGGCAGCTTCTCGTTTTGTGGAAGCTGGTGCAATGGGAGTAAGGAAAAGGGTCCTTTTCTTTACCTAGTAAAACGAAGGCCCCCCTTCTGTCCCCCAGTGGTAGAAACGAGAAGAACAGGTGGAGGCTGGATGATCTTAGGGTCAACCCTTTAGTTCCAACGGCTCATCAAAAATTTCATACTCTGAGAACAGGCAGACTTGAGGAAGTTCTTTCGGGTCGAGAGGCGTCTCTTTATTCACTAAGCTCAGCCCATATCTGTAAGACTTGCTGATGGCCTCGGGGAGATAGGCTTTGAGGCTGGAGTTTTCTTTTAAGTGAAGTTGAATCTCCCGCCGTTGTTCCCAGATAGTGGCCCGCCAGCTTTTAGAGCGGCCCTCTGGTTGATAACGCCACTTGAGCAGATGCCCCAAGAGCAACCCCAGTCGATTTTCTAGCTCTTGGCGTTCTTGCTTGCCCAAGGACTCTATCTCCTCAATTAAATTCTCCCTATCGACTTGCTCCCACTGTCCCGCTTTCAGTAGGTCCACCTGTTGCTGCGTCCAGGCGTAGAAATCTTGGTCATACAGGGTTGTGGTCTGCATTTGCCACCTCAGTAAGGAGATCTCGCGGGGGAAACTGGAGTCGGTCTAGTCCCCACGGGGATAGAAAACCGACTATCCACTACTATCCACTGATTCCATTATCTAGTCATATAAGCCTCTGGGGCACTACACTCGTGAGAGTTCAACAGAAATTAAATGCTCCAAGTTTTACCCATGAGCAGTTTTCATACTGGTAGATCATCATCAGGTGGTTGTAGGTTGTACGCCGGAACCGCCGAAAATTCCGTCACGCGAGATTGACGTAGAAAAAGCAGTCGTGTCACCAGCCGCTATATGGGAACGGCCATGGGCGCAATGGAACAGCCAACCGGCTTGAGGTCACTTCCAACCCTTGGACATTATTGTGCCTTCCATGTCCAAGGGTTGATGACAGCCAATCCAGCAGCGTCAAAAGGCGACGTGTCGCGTGTGGCTACCGCGAAACCATGCGTCGCAGCGATAGCTGCGATATAGCCGTCTGTGGGCGCAATGGCCTGTCCAGCGGTGCGAGCACAGGCTCGCAGCGTTGCATATGCTCGCGACGCAGGGTCATCGAATGACAGGATGCGACCCGCGAACAACGGCAAGACGCGCTGCTCAAGACTGGAATGAAGCTTATCCCGGCGTTTACCCTCAGGCAGCACAGCGATACCGAAACGCAGTTCCGCAAGACTGATTGTCGAGAGGTACAGCGTTTCGATGATCTGCGCGTCGATCCAGGCAAGCACGTTTATATCTCCAGACGCTTTTAACGGCTCAGAAACGACGTTGGTATCGAGCAGGATCATTCAAAGCTCATCGGCTCGGCAGGTGTTCTATCGCGTTCGATCTCAAGATCGACGCCGCCCACTTCGCGGCCAATTTCGGCCAGCAGGGAACCGAGCTTGATCCGGCTCTCGGGTCGAACGGCATTTTCGAGGATCGCCCGGATTTCGGCCTCAGTGCTGCGACCATGCATCGCGGCACGCACGCGCAGGGCGCGATGCGTTTCATCGGGTAAATTGCGAACAGTGACGGATGCCATTGCTTTCACCAATTGAATTTAACATCAATGATTGCATAGTAGCGCAGTTGATATCATTTTGCGTTATGGCGGAAAAAAGGAATTGACTGGCCGCACGGACATCGAGATCAGCAACCAGTTTGCGCGGCTAATCGCCAACTCACGCAGAATCACCAGCGGCATAGCGGCACATCTTGCTAAACGGGCACTACACCTTCCACAGCAACGGGAATCTCATAGACCTGGATGCGCTCGTGGCAGGGCTGGAGTTGGGGTGACAGAATTTTCGGCGGTTCCGGCGTACAACCCTATCAGGACACACAACAATTTTTTGTGGCAATATAAAAGAAATTGAGAGTCTCTTCGCTAAGTTTAGACAATGGATCGTCGTTCCTTACCTCTCAGCAATACCGAAATGACCCAAGAAGACCTGGACTGGTTAAATACTGACCTTTCCCGTTTGGGAGAATACGAACCCTATGATTGGGGGACCCAAGGGCCACCCGACGCTAAACCCGTCCAATATGATGACCGGCAGGGTTGGGTGGTAGAAGATTAAGTCTTCTGTACGGGTATTGGCCAAGTGCCGTTTCCTAATGAGCCAAGCCCCGACATAAGATACTAGAAGGGCCTGGGAGTCTCAACATCAGAACTAGTGGAGCGCTTAGCTCAAAAACAATTGAGTTTGAAGGAACAGATGCAAAATCCTGACATCGACTCTGATAATTTTCCCACTGTGATTGAAGAAGATGGGCTTCTTGTTCTCTCAGCGATAGACCCTCCCCCTCGACATCGACAGGGCTTCGACGCAGCTCAGCCACAAAACTCAGGGGGACCAGCTCGGGGGCCACAAGATGTTTCTCACTGGCAGAAAACTATAGACGACGACCGCCAAGAACGCATGGTCAAAACATTGGGTGGTTCCCTTGCCAGTGAAGCCTGAATTACTTTCTACACAAGCTTTTGAACACTCTTAAAATATTGCACAGGGCCTTCACCTAGCACAGCTTATTCTTGCGCAGGTGGCAGAGGACCATAGCCGATGATCTTGTAGAGCGACTAGACAGTCACCTGCAAACCCTCATGAAATTGAACGTTCTTTAGTTCTTCTCTTTCGGTTTTGGCCGTTCCAGGCTATCCCCCTCGCCCCAAACGTAGTCCTTCTATCAAATCCCGTATCACTACTTGGTTACTCTGGGCTAAGATTTGCGCTGCCTCTGCTGTCTGGGCTGCTCTCTGTGCCGATTCCAGCGGGATATTTGAATAACCGGAAGAGGCCAATTGTTGGCTATTAATGTGAGCCAGCTGCGTGTTGGCCCGCGCTAATTCCGAACTCGTCTCAACCATGGACTGAAGAGCCTGGCTCTGGGCTTCTGAACCCTCTGGGGCTTCTAAAAAGCATTCTGCAGCTTCTTCTATCCGTCCTGAAGCTTCTCCCATGCGCTTTAAGGGCTCTTTGGCCTGCTCAAGCCTCTTGAATTGCTCGGCGTTGCTGGAAACCTGTCGTTGAAGGGTTTGCAACTTTTGCTCATTGTCAATGTGTAAACGCTCTAATCGCACAGCGATACTATCTAGACGGTCTATGATACTTATCCCCCAAAGCGTTCTAGCAAATCCTTGTGCGATAGATTTGCCAGTTGGAGTATCAACCCGGCAAGCTCTACATCCGAAAGCTGGGCCATCGTTGGGATAAGACTAGCCATCTCTGCGTCCACAGTCCCAAATCGGTTCACTAGCAATACTTCGAGCAATTCTCGCCTCTGCTCCTGTTTTCCTTCCTGCTTTCCTTCCTCTCTACCTTCTAGTAGAGTCTCTTCCTTCCAACGCTCATAGACGGGTGACAAGCTCATGATCAATCCCCTTTCATCCTTATTTAAATTTTGACGTGCCTGTAACGAGACGCGCAAGTTTGCTAGACCTTACCAATCAACTGGGGTTCAGCAAGCTCAAAATGGAGAACAATGAGTTGATGTGTTTTCAAAGGAAGCATTGCATAGGTTCTTCCCCGATCGTCACTAAACTCAATCAAAAAAACATCAGCAGCCAGTTCATCAACAACAGTCCCAACCTGACCGCGAGGTAGTCCATGCTCAGGCAAATCCTCAGCTAAAGCCACAACA
>JBBRSB010000051.1:0-13742 GCA_038245785.1 Gloeobacterales cyanobacterium
GATGTCACGGTCTTTGATCCCCAGACCCAACAGTGGTCTTTCGTGAAGAAGATGGCTCATGGCCGCTGGTATCCAACCTTAATTACGCTAGGCGATGGCAGTGTTCTGGCTGCTACTGGTCTCGATGAGAATGGAAATGACAACAAGCAATCCTTAGAAGTCTACTCAAAAAATACGGACACCTGGAAATTTCTAAAATTTGTACCAGGGTTTCCGGGTCTACCACTTTACGCTCACCTCTTTCTTTTGGAGGATGGCAAAATCTTCTTTTCCGGCGGTCGTATGGATGATGCGCTCCAGGTAGATCCTTGCATCTTTAATCTAAATACAAATCCAGTTCAAACAAAGCCGGTCCCAGACTTGGTAGATCCTGCCCTTAGAAATCAGTCGGCCAGTGTACTGTTGCCTCCGGCCCAAGCGCAGAGAGTGATGGTGATTGGCGGAGGTCCAGAGGGCAAAGCAGATAAGACCTATGCGACAGACAAAGTAAGCGTTGTGGACCTAACAGCCGCAAACCCTGACTACGTTGCGGCTGCGCCCATGCTGCTCGCACGCATGCATTTGAATACCATTTTGCTCCCAGACCATACTGTTTTTGTGAGTGGAGGCTCCCTCAAACAGGAGGATGAGCCTTTGGCAAGACTCCAAGCAGAACTCTATGACCCAGCGACCGACACTTGGCACTTGATGGCTACGGCAGAAGTTCCTCGCCTCTACCACTCCACGGCCCTCCTGCTGCCCGATGGTCGAGTCGTTGCTGCAGGGGGTAATCCTAATGGCGGCCAGTCCGTCACCTGGGAACCTCCTGATCCTGAAGAGGAGATGCGTCTTGAGATCTTCAGTCCACCCTATTTATTCAAAGGTCTACGTCCCACTATCAATGCAGTACCCACCGAGTGGCAGTACGGCCAAATTGTTACTATCCAGTCCCCGCAGGCAGGAAATATTCGCTGGGCCAGTCTCATCAAAAATGGTGTAACCACCCATTCATTTGACGGTGGGCAGCGCTTGGTAGACCTGGATATCATTTCCCAGGGAGCTGGGTCGATGCAGGCAAAGGTGACCCAACAGCCTAATCTCGCTCCTCCAGGCTGGTATATGCTCTTTCTGACCAATCAGGACAGTATTCCCTCTGTAGCCACCTGGATTCATCTAACCTAGTTCGAATTGAGTCGTCTGCTATCAATTGAACTGATGCTACTGCTTGCCAAAAAAGAGAAACTCGTATATTTTAGTAATTAACGAGCGTAATTTAGGAATACGGCTTATGTATTTCGGTCCTGGTTGGTGGTTGCTTATCCCTGGCATGCTCCTGATGTTTTGGGCGCAGTCGCAGATCAAGTCAACCTATAGTCGCTACAGTCAAGTAGCCTCTTCTCTGGGAATTACAGGGGCGCAAGCAGCACGACAGATTTTGGACAACAATGGTCTCCATAACATCGCCGTAGAAGCCGTTCCGGGTGAACTATCTGACCACTATGACCCCTCGGCCAGAGCAGTGCGCCTCTCTGAAGGGAATTTCTATTCCAACTCTGTAGCCGCTGTTGCCGTCGCTGCCCACGAATGTGGTCACGCACTCCAAGATGCCAAAGGTTACTGGCCGATGAATGTTCGAGCCGCTTTGGTCCCTGCAGCCAATATCGGTTCTTCTGTTGGCCCAATGTTGGTTTTGGCCGGAATTTTCTTCAGCAGCTTTTCTTTCCTGGTCAATATCGGTATCCTCTTCTTCGCCGCAGCCCTCCTATTCCACGTAGTCACCCTACCTGTAGAATTCGATGCTTCTAGCCGAGCGTTGAGACTGGTGGACGGTGAAATGTTGCAAGGGGAAGAAAATCAAGGCGCTAGAAGAGTTCTTAACGCTGCCGCTTGGACCTATGTCGCAACGACTATCTACTCTCTGCTTCAGCTCGTCCAGCTCTTGATGCTAAGAGATAGCCGTTAGTCACACGGATAATAAAAATAGGAGCGTGAGCCAATCACGCTCTTTTTTGTGCAAGTTCAGCCTAATCATCCTCTTGGTCAGGGCGGAGATAGCGCTCTGAAGAAACCAGCATCGTGCCAACTCCTTCGTCTGTAAAAATTTCGAGCAGGAGAGAATGGAGCAAGCGACCATCGAGGATATGGGCAGAACGTACGCCTTGGGCCAAGGCTCGGATACAGCATTGGAGTTTGGGAATCATTCCGCCTGCCACTACTCCGGTCTCAATCAGGTGCCGGGCTTTATGCAAATCTAGCTGTGGGATTAGAGAACCGGGGTCATCTTTCTGTTGAAGTAGACCGGGCGTATCGGTGAGCAAAATCAATTTTTCTGCTTCCAATGCTGCCGCGAGTTCTCCGGCCGCCGTATCAGCATTGATGTTATACGCTTGGCCTGTGCTATCGGAAGACACACTGGAGATAACAGGGATATAGCCAGCCTCTAGCAAGGTGCTAATTAGCTGCACATCAATAGAAGCAATATCTCCAACAAAACCAATTGCATCTCCGTTTTCTGCATAGCGACGGGCTTGAATCGTCTTGCCATCCCGACCACAGAGCCCAACCGCACGACCTCCGGCCTGATTTATCATTTCTACAATTTCTTTGTTGACCTTTCCGACGAGGACCATTTCCACTACTTCCATCGTGGCTCCATCGGTTACCCGGAGGCCATTGACAAACTGGGTAGGGATATTCAAGCGGCTCAACCAAGCATTAATTTCTGGCCCGCCTCCATGCACAATCACAGGCTTGAGTCCCACCGATGCCAAGAAAACCATATCCCGGATCACTTCTACGCGAAGGTCTTCGCGGGTCATCGCCGCCCCCCCGTATTTGACAACAACGATTTGTCCGGAAAATTTTTGAATATAGGGAAGGGCTTCAGCAAGAACCTGGACACGGGCAGCAGCAGACAATGGATGACTCATAGGTGTCCCCTAGGCAGATAAAGCTAGTTCAACATTCGCTGATGTAGTCTATTCTGCCGTGAATTGAACTTCCCGTAAACGTTGAGTCCGTCTAGAAAGGCCACCACTTTTTGGCAGGGGATTTCTGCTTAGTCGGAGACTTTTGAGAGGAAGGACTGGCATTGCCTTTGGATTTCTGCTCAGGCTTAGAGCTGGACACTTTTTTACCTATTCCAAGCTGGGCACAAGCAATTTCATCCTTCGGATCTAACTGAAGAGCCCGCTGGAATTCTGCTTTCGCCATGCCGGGAAATCCCTGCTCCAGATAGGCAAGCCCTAAATGAGCGTAATAAGTAGAAACGGAAGGAGCAAGACGGGTAGCTTCTTTGAAGGAGCGGATGGCTTCTTTGAACTGGCGTTTTTCGACGAGTTCTTTACCCCGCTCAAAGTGTCGTTGGGACCAATTAGAAACATCTGGAGTGGATTCTGCAGAGGATGCAGGAGGCGCAGAAGGGATATTAGTATCTGAACGGGTTGCTTTGGATACGGAATACTTTTCTAAAGGAATACTTAAAATTAAGAAGCCTAAGTTCACTGTACTTAAAACGTTGGTTAGGTGGTTATCGTTTAGGTCTTTGTATTGATCTTTTGTAACTTCCTCAATTTCTTTGCGGTAGAGGATTCTCAACTCTTCCATATTGCGCGCAGCAGAAATTCTTAAGACCTCGGGACAACTGGGAAGAGGGGTTTGGTTATCACGAAATTTTATTGAGGCCAAACGAAGAAGTAAATCGTAATCGCGGCGACGGTCGCTGTTGCTCAGAGTTTCGAAGGCAGGGTTCACTATTCTACTGAGAAGAAATTCTGCACTCTTTCGCTTTTCCGGATCCCGAACAAAACGGTCAGGATGGAGTAGCTTCGTTTTACTGCGGTAATTCTTGCGAACCTCGTCGAGATCAGCATCTATAGGCACTCCCAAGACTGCGTAGTGGTCCTGGCTATATTGAGCCAGTCCCTCGGTCACAAAAGGAGACTGATTTTCGTCGGCGGTGCGTTCCAATGGAGCCATTTATAGGAGATTTGTTCTAGTTTACCTGCAGAAGATAAGACGCGTGCTTCCATGCCTAAAACATGTTGTTAGATAGGGGCCTGAGGCCTACTCGAGATCCATGCAGCTTGGCAGGGATAGATAATCGCAAGCCCTTGACCTCTCTACTGAGTGTTTAAGTTTCATGGCACTGGGCACAAAGCTCATCAATCATCACAGAATTTAGAGTTCCCTTTTGTAGTCGTCTACACAACGAAAGGGATATCGTTTATACAGTTTTTTTATGTTTAGAAAGTATCCGAGAGTAGGCAGATATCTTTAAAACCCTAGCCGTCGCACCAATCAGCCTCTACAAAGCATGGCAAGCTAGAAGAGTCCAGAAAATCAGAAATCATGGCTGGCAAAATTTACGCAGTAACAGGGGCTACGGGTCTAATCGGTAAACGACTCTGTAAAAGGCTCATAGCGCGCGGGGACAAAGTCCTTGTCCTCTCTCGCAATCCGCAGGAAGCCAAAAAGAAAATTCCTCAAGCCGCAGGGCACCTCTTGTTCTCGCTGAGCCAACCGCTGGAAGCTCAAGCGCTAGAAGGCATTACAGGAATAGTTCATTTGGCGGGTGCCCCCATTTTTGGGAAACGCTGGGATGGGGCCTACAAAAAAGCAATCATCGAGAGCCGGGTCAAGGGGACTGAACGAATTATTACGGCCCTAGGGCAGCTCCAGAACAAACCAGAGGTTTTGGTCTGTGCTTCTGCTATCGGTTACTACGGCGCCAGGGAGAACACCCCTCTAACCGAAGAGGCTTCTCCAGGCAACGATTTTCTTGCTCAGGTCTGTCTCGCCTGGGAAGCAGCGGCAGCCAAAGTTTCCGCCCTCGGCATCCGTCGCGTATCTACCCGCCTTGGCATTGTTATGGACGCTAAAGAAGGGGCTTTAGCCCAGATGCTCCCCCCCTTTCAGGCTTTTGGGGGAGGTCCTTTGGGAGCAGGGACCCAGTGGTTTAGCTGGGTACACGCTGAGGACGTAGTCGGCATTATAGTTTGGGCTTTAGACAATCCCCAAGTAGAAGGAGCAGTCAATGCTACTTCTCCCAATCCCTTACAAATGGTCGATTTTTGCAAGACTTTGGGCGAAGTTATCCAACGTCCCAGCTGGTTGCCTGTCCCTAAATTCGCGTTAGAACTCCTGCTAGGGGAAGCAGCCCAAGCGCTTGTTGAAGGCCAAAAAGTGATTCCACAGAAGGCCATGCAAGGAGGTTATACCTTCCTGTATCCAAGGGCAGACCAGGCCTTGAAAAATTTATTGGGATAGACACACAGCAGCTTTCAACGTTTAGTTGAATGCTCTCTCAAGAGTCGGGCGTAGAAGCGTCAATTCCCTGATGTAATCTTGTACGGTTAGAAATAGGCTGAGATTAATTGAAGTATAGGGGAGCAATGATAGAGCTGAAGACAATCAGGCAAATACGTAATTTAGCGACCAAATTTCGCATAGGCGTTGAGAAGTGCGACCGACGAAATCTACCGATCACCTTTGAAGAATTTCCAAAAGGCGCTTGTGGAGATGCAGCCCTGTTACTCGGTAAATACTTACACAACGAGGGATTCGGGTCGTTTCAATATGTTTGTGGAATTCGTCGTCTTCGACACGCAAACCAGGAGCATGCTTGGCTTCGCCAAGGAGCAGTAATTATAGATATCACCGCCGATCAGTTTTCAGAAATTTATGAGCCCGTTATTGTCACCACCCAGCACACCTGGTATAACGCATTTAACATCCGCAATGAACATGAAGCAGATTATGAACTATACGATGACCGCACAAGGTCTATATTTGCCGATGCCTACCGAAGAATCGTCGCCAATACAGAAGTGCTGTAGCACTTCTCTGAAACAGCATCAAACCTATGGATTCAAAGACAAGAGTGAGGCTGTCCGCTTTGCGCTCCAATCGTTGAAGCAAAATTTAGAGCAGGAACATCTGCAAGAGTCTGCTGAACTGTATGCCCAGCTCTACGAAGAAGACCCTGAAATCAAAGACTTAGCTGAAACTGCTTTGGCCGAGTGGCCAGAATGACAGCATTAAATTCCCCCCCGCGAACTCGGTTATCGCAACCAACAGAGGGGCTTTCGGTTGCGTTCTCAGCTCACTTTGCAGCCTAACTATCTAGGCTTCTGTTCATACCAAGCACGAAGAGCCGCTTGCTGAATCTCTTGTAGCGGTTTTCCTGTAGTCTGTGCGAGCTTGCGGCAATCTTCGTATTCTGGACGGGCTTTGATAATCTTTCCAGCGCGATGACCTAGCTTTAAAGTAACCGTGCCAAATTCAGTTTGGACTTGTTCAAAACTGCGCCCTAAGACAGAACGGACCGTAAAAGTCCGGCGTACGCCCAAGGTTGGTGTTTCTAAAAAGATAATTTCTTCGCACAAATCAATCGCTCCAGGCCAACAAAGAACGGTTAACAATACGCCTGGACGAGACTTTTTCATCTGCAGTGGAGTAGTAAATACATCCAAAGCTCCGGCATCTAGCAGTTTGTCTAATAGATAGCCAATCGATTGTGCCTCCATATCGTCTATCTGCGTTTCGAGGAGGGCGATCACTTCCGTGTGTTCATGAGTGGGCTGAACGTGAGACGCATTTCCAGACAGTTCAAGTCCAGTCGGTTCAGGGGTTCCCAACCAAAGACGGACCATATTGGGAATCGGCAAATCTCTGTCCCCAGCTCCCAGGCCGACACAAGCTACTGTCATCTTCGGAATACCGCCAAAACCACGGGCCAGGGTAACGGCTAACGCTGCCCCTGTCGGCGTCACCATTTCTTTTTGGATACCATTATCAAAAGTAGGAACCTTGCCCATCTCCCAGAGCTTGACAACTGCTGGTGTCGGCACCGGCATCAGACCATGAGACGCTTTCACCGTTCCTCCACCAAAAGGCAGGGCTGAGCAGTAAAGAGCATCCACATTCAGCCAATCCAATCCCAAGCAAGAACCGACAATATCAACCAAGGCATCCGTAGCTCCCACTTCATGGAAGTGCACTTCTTCGGGGCTAGTCTCGTGTACATCACCCTCTGCTTGAGCCAGGGTGGTAAAAACTTGAATCGCCCAATGGGCCGCTCTTTCTGGCAAGCCAGCTTTCTGAATCATCATTCGTATATCAGGGAGATGGCGATGGTGCTGCCCCGTGTGTTCCGTCAGATGGACTCGCACTTTGGTAGCCTGGACGCCATTTTTTAAAACTTTTTCGCTCTCAAGGCGATATTCTTCTTGTAAACCCAGTTTGGCTAGTTCTTGCTCTAGATAGATGAGAGGGACACCCGCATCTACCAAAGCGCCCAAGAACATGTCCCCCGCCAGCCCTGAGGGGCAGTCTAAATAGGCTATCGTGGGCTCACTGCTTTTCATAACATCATTATCTTAAGCCTATGCGTTCGCCCGATACCAATCTCTACTTCCCGATGCTCTATCCCATGGGCTATTGGAATGCCAGCAGCTATGGCCTGACGGTGCAAGACGTTTTTCTAACCGCAGCCGATGGCACCAAACTGCATGGCTGGTGGGTTCCGGGCCAAGAAGACGCCCCAACAATGCTCTTTTTTCACGCCAATGCCGGAAATATTACCCATCGCATTGATAATTTGCTGCGTTGGCAAAAACGCGGACTGAATACCTTCATCCTGGACTATCGGGGCTATGGTCGCAGTGAAGGCACCCCCCACGAAGCAGGACTCTATCAGGATGCTGACGCTGCCTATGCCTATGTCTGTGAAACCCGTGGCATTGCACCACAGCAAGTAGTCCTTTTTGGTCGTTCTCTGGGAGGTGCAATTGCCCTCTATGTCGCCTCGATACGGCCTGTCGCTGGAATTATCGTTGAGTCCACCTTTACTTCCCTGCAAGACTTGTCCGCACTCTTTTTCCCAGGGATGGATGCCAGTCTCTTTCAGGGGCAATACGAATCTCTATCGCGTACGAAAAACCTGACGATGCCCTTACTCGTAGTGCATGGCACTCGAGATGATCTAGTCCCTGTAGACCAAGGAAAACGCCTCTTTGAAGCTCATCCTGGACGGATAGGCAAACAGAAACAGCTCTATCTCATTGAGGACGCGGGTCACAACGATACCTATTACGTGGGCGGTGAAAAATACTTTGAGATCTTAGAACGGTTTGTCCGTCAGGTTTGCTCTAACCAGTGGAAGCTAGTAACCATAGACCCTTCAGAATCAACCTAGGCCTATAGAGCTGGATCTATTATTATTGAAGATACTGGTCAAGCTATACGGGGTCTGTACGTGTCTTCTGTTTTGGATTCTGCTGCACATGTTTTCAATGGCATGTTTTCCTATCAGTTCTCCGTACTTGATGTACCGATTATTCTTACCCTAGTTCTTTTAGAAGGGGTGCTGAGCTTCGACAATGCAGCGGTTCTTGCGGTGATGAGCCGTAAACTTCCCCCAGAAGAGCGCAAAAAAGCGCTTACCTATGGTTTGGCTGGTGCTTACATAATGCGTTTTCTAGCCATTGTCTTCGCTGCCGTATTGATTGCTGTTCCGGTGACCCGCCTTATAGGTGGTTTTTATCTTCTCTATCTTTGTATTAAACACTTTTGGGATCTTAGAAGTGGAGGGCATCAGGAGGAAGAAGATGTGAATACCTCAGGAATTTTTTCTAAAATTAGCTTCTTTAAAATCAGCCCTTTCTGGAAAACGGTTATTGCGATTGAGCTAGCCGACCTTGCTTTTGCCATAGACCAAGTGCTAGTTTCGGTAGCCTATACAGAGAAATATTTACTAATAGTCTTGTCCTCTTTCGCCGCTATCCTTTTGCTCCGCATCTCTGCCATGGTGCTAACTAAGATTATTGATTGGTTCCCAAGCATTGAACAAATTGCCTATGCCGTTGTTGGTTTTGTCGGCTTCAAGTTAGTAATAAGCTACTGGGAGATTGAAATTCCTAAGCAAGTTTCAATCCCGCTTACCTTGGCTGCCTTCTTGATTCCGATTACAGTTAAATTAGTGCGGGACCACTTTGCTCGAGTTCGCATCTCACCCTAGGAACTATGGAACGCCTTACCGTCCATTCCATCCCTGTTTTGAAAGATAACTATATCTTTCTGCTTGTGGACCATCAGGAAAAGAAAGCGGTAGTTGTGGACCCTGCCCAAGCCCAACCTGTCCTGGAAGAGCTTGAGAGACTTGGCGTAGAACTGACCGCTATTTGGAATACTCACCACTGCTGGGACCATGTGGGCGGCAATCAAACCCTTAAAGAGCGCTATCCGATGCTCAAAATCTATGCTTCTCAGGTTGATGGAGAACGCAAAAGAATTCCAGGACAGACCGAACAAGTGAAGCAAGGGGATGTTTTTTCTTTCGCTGGTGAAGAAGTCCGAGTCCTTTTCGTTCCAGGACACACCTTAGGCCACATAGCCTATTGGCTCCCGAAAAGTGGGCATTTATTTTCTGGTGACACTCTTTTTGGAGCGGGTTGTGGCAGGCTTCACGAAGGAACCCCAGCCCAGATGCAAGTCTCATTAGCGCAGCTCAGAGCGCTTCCCGATGAAACTCTAGTGTGGGGCGCCCATGAATATACCCTTAGCAATCTGCACTTTGCACTGACCGTGGACCCCGATAACCTAGACCTCCAACAACGTTTGCACGCTACAGAAGTTCTACGTGCGCAAGGAAAGCCTACGATTCCTCTGCGGTTAGCAGAAGAGAAAGAAACTAATCCATTCCTCCGCTACGACCAGCCAGCCCTGCTAAAAAGTACGGGGGAGCGTGACCCTGTGAAAGTCTTTGCCAAGGTCCGCAGCTTAAAAGATCGATGGTGATGCTATAAAAAACCCCAGGAGGACAAAAGTCCTCCTGGGGTAAATAAGCTTTAGCTTAGTTCTTACTTAACAGTGATTTCGCCAACCATACCAGCTGCCTTGTGAGGGGTGCAGTGATACTTATAGGTCCCAGCTTTATCAAACTTGGTAACGAAGGTAGGGTCAGTCTTAACGACTAACTTCTCGTGAGAATAAGCTTTATTGGCCGCGTCATCAAAGGCAACGTTGTGGGGACCAGCTTTCACGAAGACCCACTTAACCGTATCTCCCTTAGCGATGGATAGGGTCTTAGGTGCAAATACCAACTGACCGGCATTGCCGCCCATGTTTACGAACCATTCTTTAGCAAAAACTTGGTCAGCAGGCAAAACGGTAGCCGCACCTACTAAGAGTGCAGCAGCTAGAGCGAAACGAGACATTGTCTTCTCCATTTATTGAACTTATTGAACTTTTGCGTCAAAGAGGATTATGCCACCAAGTAGAGGCTTTGAAAACCTGGCGCTCCAAATTGACAGTTCATACTAAGCCAAATTCAGCCTAGAATGCCTTTGCTATAAGGAGAACGCTCTAGTCAACAGTCGGTTTCCACTCGTCGCACCGAGGCTCACCAACTTTAGCCACCTGTGATTCCCATGACCAGAAAGGCCACAGGCTTTTGGATAACCCCACCGTCAATCTTATTACCAATCTCCCCTTGAGGTGTATGCTACAGAGCGCAATATCTTTGCCCTCAAAGCGCAGAGGGATCAGGCTAGCTTTTTCAGGCTTTCTACTTCGATAAAGAGACGTTTCACACTGGGGACTGCTTTTTGGATTCGTTCTTCTATGCGGTCTATGACTTCTTCTAGCTGTTGGGTCGTCAGCCCCTGTTGAAAATTAATGGCTACATTGACCATGATTTCGTCCGGACCGAGCTGTGGTGCCAAGAGTTCTTCTACTTTTACGACTTCCTCTATAGACTCTATGGCTGCTCGAATTTTCTTTCGGTCTTCATCCGTAGCCGCTTCTCCGATTAATAGGGAACGACTTTCATAGGCTAGGAATATACCAATAGAAGATAGTAAAATGCCAATCAGGACAGAGGCGGCACCATCGATCCAAGGCATCTTTAACTGTGTGGAAAGAAAAACTCCAGCCAGGGCAATACCAGAACCAATGATCGCGGCACCATCTTCAAAAAGCACAGTAGGAACGACTGGATTTTTTCCTTGAGTCACCACTTGCCAAAAATTCCGCCCTTCTCTGATTTCATTAAATTCTTTGAAAGCAACGGTCATCGAGCCTGATTCAAAGACGATGCTGGCACCTAAGACAAGGATTGCCCAAAAAGGGTCTACCGCATGGGCTTCAGTCTCTAAAAGTTTCTGTACTCCTTCATAGATAGCAAAGGCACCACCGAGGAAGAAGATAACCAAGCTAACCAAAAAGGTATAGAAGTAAGTCTCCCGTCCATAGCCTAGAGGGCGAAATTCATCAGCCTCTTTTTGACTTTTGGTTAAGCCGACTAAGAGCAAAGCTTGATTAGAAGTATCGGCAAAACTATGGAGGGCTTCTGCCATCATAGCCGTACTACCACTAGCCACCGCTGCGAATACTTTTGTAGCAGTAATCAGACCATTCGCTGCTAGCGCGGCAATAACTGTACCCTTACCCCCAGATGCCATTATGTCAGGGTCCTTTTGTGTGATAGCTGCCTTATCTTAGGGCATTTTCAAAGATAGAGTACCCTCTGCAGGGAATACTCTTTCAAACCGATTGTTCGTACTTTGGACAATAACAAACTCCACCTTATCGCCCGAGGAGACGTGCAGGTCTGCCCAAGGGAGCGCAAGTTCCATACATCGTTCTAAAACAGCCCGTGAGCTAGTGGGCCCATCATTCCATTCGAGGAAGGGTTGAGAATGACGCAGGGCTAAACGCTGGAGGCCGAGATCGATCTCCAAGTGGTGGGTATAGAGATATTCTAAGGTTCCCCCTTGGGGCAAATGGGTCAAGGGAACGGGGCTATTGATCCGGGTGAGCCCAGGATAGAAAAAGAAAACATCTAGTTTGCTGGGAGGCGTCGAGGCAAAATCCAAGCGTAAGAATAGATTGACATGGTCTACTCCATACCAAACGCGCTGGATCCCCGTAGCCTGGTGCATCGTACCCCGTGCACCGCCCACATCCAGACGACCAGCTTTGGCCCATTCCTGGTCCGTTCCTAAACCATCAATCACGGGTTGGATATAGCCATAGCCTTCAGGGACTTTGGAGGATGTATCCTGATGATTTTCTAAATCTTCCAAAAGATACTTGGGAACCGCTTCTCCTAGTTCTTTATAAACCGCCTGTAAATGTTCTCTAAATAGTCGGTCAAAGAGAGAATCATGGTCTGAGGAATGAGGGTCTCCAAACCACCAGAACCAGTCAGACCCTTCTGCCGCCCAAATCGCTTCCCATGCCTTGGGCGTAGCTCGGGGATGGTCTTGAATCAGCTGACGAGCCTGAGCCAACATTTCCCAAGCCCGATTCTTAATTGGGTCGCCGATCCAGGTGGAAAAATCTCCATTAATCCAAGAGCCACTGTGTAGCTTTTTGGCTTCCAGGGAGCGGTCGGGGGGATACTCCGCTAAATATTCAGCCACCGTCACCAGCTTAAGATTAGATTTTGCTGACAACTTGCTGTATAAGCTCTCCAAGAAGAGCTTCCCGTCTTGGTCATAGAACTCCCAGCAGTTCTCTCCATCCAAAGCAATCGTTACTAAATGGGGACCTGTTTTGCCTTGGTGTTTGAGCTGGCGCTGAATCGCTTCTAGCTGCTCAATCAAGTCGTTAGCGGCTTCATCAGGATGCTTATTGCTGTAGCTAAACCCAATCAAGTCGGAGAGACGGTGGTCGCGGAAAATGATCGAAATCTCACCTTTATCGGTACTAATTCGGTAGGGACGATAGAGCACATCCGGTTCCTGGAGATGACCATAACCATCTCGGTGGAAGGGGTGACGCAACGTTCTCGACAAGACTTCCTCATCTGCTACGAACCACTGAAATCCCTGCTCCACGAACAGAGGTAAGACCTCTGGACTAACAGACTCTTCAGAAGGCCATACGCCTCTTGCTTCACGGCCAAAATGCTCCCGATAGATGGACCGGCCTCGCTCTAAATGGTACCGAGCATCCTCCGGCCAGTTGAAGGTATACCGAGGGAGGGGCATATCCGGACGCGCCACCATCGAAGCTTCCGAATTAATCAGCAGAGGGAGAATCGGGTGGGTATAGGGAGTGGTCATCACTTCTAGCTGACCTTTCTCTTGTAGTTCCCGATGCTTGGGAATGATTCTGGCTAAAATTTCTTGCTGTTTGGCATAGACCCGCTGACGGTCTCCCATGGTAAAGTTTCTTCCCCGCTGAATCCAGGCCCGGATATCCGCATCTTCTTGCTGAAAAATAGGATCAAACCAACAGAGGTTATGCCACATGAGCAGGTCTTCAAAATCCTGCTCACTCCAGTTGGCAATGCACCATTCGATGCCAAACTTTTCTCGTTGCTGATGAAGAGCCGTATAGCGAGCATGAGGATAGATTAAGTGCTCTCGATTCGCATCAAAAAAACGCTCTAGGACAAAGCGGCGTTCGGCAACGCTCATCTCCTCCATCGGCCTCAGCAAAGCTTCTAACCAAGGATCAAAGGCTATCCCTTTGACATATTCCTCGATCTGCATCATCAGCGATGGAACTAAGTTGACCGTTTGCTTCAGCTTCGGAAAGCGCTCTAGCAGCAGAATTAGGTCTAGATAGTCTTTGGTGCCATGCAACCGGACCCAGGGCATCACATACTTCCCGGTCAGGGCACTTCTATAGAGCGGTTGATGTTGGTGCCAGATGAAGGCAACGTGGAGAGGCAGAGTCATTAGTAAGTATCAGTACTTTCTGGCGTAGGGATAGCCTACCACTGCTTATTGACCATGAGGGCTACGATCCCC
>JBBRSB010000052.1:0-12680 GCA_038245785.1 Gloeobacterales cyanobacterium
CAGAAGGGACTTATCTAATCAACAGGCTCATCACCTAGACAGACAAACAGCCTCACTTCTGCCTCCCACTTCCTCTATAGGAAGTAGACCTGGAACCAGTATTACCTAGTTACCCAGTTAACTCTCAAGATACAAGACAGACTTTTTCAGCCCAAGATCCCTAAACTGGATGGTTAGACAGAGAAAGTCAGTCTAATAAATAGTTAGGCGTCACATGACCACCGTTCACGATCATTGGCGCGAAGAACTCGTACGCATCATTCAGACGACGCCATGGTTCATGCAGGCGCTCAACGCCGCAGGGTCGCTGCATCTGCAATCGTGGTGTATTGGAGCAGGCGCCGTCCGAAACTTGGTTTGGGACTACTTGCACGGCTTCACCCAACCTTCAACGCTCGCAGATATAGACCTCGCCTACTTCGACCCAGATGACCTACGGCCTGAAACCGAGCAACAACTACAAGCCGAACTCGAAGCACGCTTCCCCAATTTCCCTTGGGAAGTAACGAATCAAGCAGCAGTACACCTCTGGTTTGAAAGTCACTTTGGCCATCCTGCCTCTCCACTGAGCTCGTTGGAACAGGCTATTGCTTCGTGGCCGGAATACGCCACGTCGGTCGGAATCACCATGAACCCTGACTCCAAAATCCATGTGGTTGCTCCTTACGGGCTTGAAGATCTTTTCGAGGTTAGAGTCCAGCGCAACCCAGTGCGCGTGAGCAAGGAAACGTATCGCCAACGCAACGAGCAAAAACAGTACGCAAGTCGTTGGCCAAGAGTGACAGTCGTGCCGTGCTGAGAGCGACGCCTAACCCTTCCATCGAGCGGACTCGCACCGGCAGGGCGCTTCAGGCCCTCATTTCATTCTGGGCCTTACGCGCCCTGCCGGCGCGAGCCGCTCATGTCAAACGTTATGCACCTTAAACATGAGTCTCGTCACTGAAATTGAATTTATCGACGATCCAGATGGTAAGTCATGCTTGGAAGGTCTCAACATACAACTGCACGATTATTTGACAGATGACGCAGATTGGAATGCGGAGTACTGGGATTTTGAGTCTGAACACTTAAGAAGGTATTCGAAGATGATTGAGAACCTATTCTCACAATCAGCCAATGGCCTCGAATTCCAAGCATTGTGGGTGGGCGAAAAACCAAGAACTATAATCGAACTGCCAATAGATAAGTTTCTAGAAGTTATTGAGAGCAATAAGATTGCAACTGGAGGAAGATATGTTGTGTGAAAGAGTGCATAACAAATCGCCCCAGCCGGACGGCTTTGCCGCCGCTGGGCTCAATCGTTCTGCCGCTTACGTTTTAGGTTGTGGCAGCGGTTTGAAGATCACTGGTGAGCAATAAAATAACCTACCAAGATCGTAAGAAACTGGTAGGTATCACTAGTCTCATTCAGTTGTGAGTCTGGGTTAAACCGTCTCTGTCAGTTGATTGTTTAGGGCTTCAGCATCAATTTCGTAGCGTTGAAACAGTTCACTCAAAGCAGTTTTGTCTGTTTCGGCTAGTCGGACTAATCCCCACAGCAGATGTTCTGTTCCAATCGATTTCTTACCCTGAAGCCGAACAATTTGTAAAGCAAGCTCCATTACGAATTTGCTTTTGGGGCTGAGTTTTTCACCCCCACGAGATTCAAAGGAATGCTCATTGATTTCGATATCTAGTGTCACACCATTGGCTCGAAGTAATTGTGCTGAGGTTGTTGTTGGATCGGCTAACAAGCCTGCAAGCAGATGTTCTGGCTCGATTTGCAGGTGCTGCGATCGTAACGCCTCGTTTTGTGCAAACTTGACCGCATTGATCGCCTTTTCAGTGAATCGCTCAAACCCAAACTCAAAGCCAAGAAAACTAGTAAATCGCTCAAGTAATGTTTGCATAGTGCTCTTTGCCTCGTAAATGAAGATGTTTTCAATTGCGACATGAAGCAGGTTGGCAAGTTTGAAAGCCATCTCTAGGCTGGGGTCAAACTTACCAGATTCAAATCCATTCACTGCTTGACGACTCACTCCTAATTCTCTAGCAAGGTCAGATTGTGAACATTGGTGAAGTTGTCGAAGTTCTTTCAGTCGGTTTTTCATGTCTTTGCCTGCTTCATGTCAAGTAACACTTTACATTCTTGTCAAGTGAATTGTCAAGTGTGGCTTGACAAAACATGTCTGTGATATCATTTGAAGAAGTTAAAAATCTTGCTTCCAGCGCGGCAGAACAACCCGGTTGGAGCGGACTTGCCAAGTTTATCGGTGTTGTGGCGAAGGTTATCGGTCGCCGCTCAACCGGAACGTTATGCGGATTCCAAGTCGGCCAAACCAACGAAATAGAGGGATTCTTGCTATCTAGGAATCCATGTAAACGCCCTCATGGGGTGTTATGCGGACAGCAATCCGCATAAACAATAGTTAGGCGATTTCATCCATGCGCGCAGTAATCTTCGACATCGACGGCACTCTCATTCACTCCAATAAAATCGATGACGATACGTACGCCTCTGTCGTTCACGATGTACTGGGACCTGTGCAACTCAGAAAGTCTTGGAGCCACTACAAAAACGTTTCTGGTTCCGGAACCCTCCTTGAAATTCTTGGTGACAACAACATCCAAAATACTGCGGCTGTGCTGCGTGCCGTTGAGGAGGAATTTGTAGCTAGAATCTCCAGTCACATTGAAAACCACGGACCGATCATAGAGGTGCCAGGAGCAAAGGATTTTGTAAGTAGACTGGCGAGTTCAGCAGACTGCCAAATCGCCTATGCTACTGCCGGATGGTTTGCATCTGCTCGGATAAAATTGAAATCATCGCAGTTTCCAGTCGATGGGATACCCCTAGCGTCGTGCAACGATCACATCGACAAAGTCGCAATCATGACCCACGCGCTCAAACAACTCACTGCACCGTTTGAATCAATTACATACTACGGAGACGGCGCGTGGGACAAGTCTACAGCCAGCGCGCTGGGTTGGAACTTCATCCCTGTGGGTGAGAAGCTAAATGGTCTCCGGCACTTTCGTTAGTCACCTAACATAGCCCCTGAGCCGGACGGACGTAAAATGGAAAGAACCCAAACCTATTTCATATGAGTGAAACTGTCTACATTGAAACCAGCATCTTGGGCTACCTTACTGCTCGACCAAGCAGGGATCTTGTTGTAGCTGCAAATATTGAGGTAAAGATGGAGTGGTGGGACACACGCCGCAGTAGCTTTTACCTCTACACTTCCCAAGCAGTCGTGAGAGAAGTCTCCCAAGGAGACACTGAACTCTCATCTCGACGCCTAGAAATCCTTCGCGATTTTTTGTTAGTAGACTTGAACCAATCGGTACTTAATTTAGCAGAGCAATTTTTGGAACGCAGTAACCTTCCCGCAAAAGCTGATGTTGATGCTGTTCACATTGCCAATGCTCAGATTCAAAGGAAACTGTCAGCGATCAGCCTTGACTTTGGATACGAGTTGCCGATTCTTTTTACACCATATGAACTTCTTGGAGGTTAATTATGTTTCAGGATGAGATTGTAGAAGAAATTCATAGAATTCGCGAAGAGTACTCTCGATCATTCAATCATGACTTGAAAGCAATCTTTGCTGATTTGCAAAAGCAGCAAGCTGAAAGTGGGAGAGAAGTTGTGAGTTTGTCGCGAGAACCTGGTCTAACAACACGGTGGAGCGGACGGGCGCGAGATCTTGGCGAGGATGCAAAAGATGTTAGCCACCGCTCAACGTAGCCGTTATGCTGCGACCGTGCTTGGTCACACGCGTTGATTACAGTTACAAATTCTCTTATGGGCAATATCGATACGTTACTAGAAAAGTTGGGCATGAAGCGTAGAATTCTGCTAAGACTACCCCACTTCCTCGCAGCCCCTCTGATGCTGACAATGCCACGACGATTGGCCATGTTATTTGCTGGATTTGCCAATTTGGCTCTGCTTGATTCTCCGCCTCCACAGATAACTAAAAGCTGCAAACAATTCACTAAATTCACCAAAAATCAGGTCGTGTACCAATAGGCCCAAGCGATAAGCACTGCTTGAAAAGGCAAGCGAACCCATAAAGCTGTCGGGCTAATATTTGGAAATAAATCCGGATTGAGTGCCATGTGGAGATTAGCTGGAAATACTGCTATCAGTAATGCAATCAAGCCCCATCCCGCAATGCGGGTGAACTTTGGGACGATAACCATGATTCCCAAAATAATCTCAAATACTCCACTCAGATAAACAAGAAATAGATGCCAAGGCAGATAGGGTGGCATCATCTTCAGATAAAAATCAACATTTAAAAAGTGGTTTGCCCCTGCTAAAACAAAGAAAATTGCTAGTAGGTACTGAAGGGCGAGCTTTAACTTGTCCATTATTTCTTTTTAGACCACGATAAACACCTTTATACTCGAACACGACCGTAAAGCCAATACTGATTAGACGGCTGATTCGCAGGTATTGCTCACTTCAGTGATTTTAGTCTCTACCGCGCATTTTTCGCTTTAACTGTTGCAAGAAGGGGAATCTTAGAGGAGAGGTGCGTTTTAGCACACTGAAAGTATCTGACTTTAAATCTGTAAGCAACTCAGTATATTGACCTAATTCTTTCTCAGGTATATGCTTGTCTTCATCTTTTGTGCGAACGATCAATTCCTTATAGAACTGCTGAGATAATTCAATTTGAGAATGGATGCTATTGAGCTGTTTGATAAATGAATTTTGTCCACTTTCTGATTCCCATGCCATGACTCTATCTAGAACGGTATCAAAGTCTTTGGGTAATAAGGGTGGGGTAGGTGGAGTCATTCTCTTCCAAGCGGTATCGATATCAAGCCCCCCTGCAGCGGTCTCTCTAGCTCCTGTTTTGAGTAAAACAGGAGCTACCTCAACAGGATTAATTTCAAGGTTGATGTAGATATTCTCTAAGACCAACCAAAGATGGGTGAACAGTTTCCGTTTCTCTTTCTCTTTAGCCCTGTATTCTTTTAACTCTGTCGTTAAGATACTTAGTAGCCAACCAACAAAAACAAGAACAATGTCCTCAACTGCTCTTATCGCTTCAGCATTCATAGTGAATCACATCCTGAATCATGAGTTGCCACTGAAGTACTCCGATGCGATAGAGCTGGATTAATCTCTATAGAGGGGAGCCACAACTACCGAGTATTTGCACGCACATATTACGTGGTATGTCACGCAAGAATTGAAATTGTAGCACCGACTAGGTAATGTGGCTCAGTTCTTCTAGTTAGAACTATTGGCCACGATTTCTATAGAAATTGCTGAATTGTGTTTGGTATAAGGCAAATATCAAGCGCTTATGCCTAAAAGCTGAAGAGGAGAGGCTACATAGCCTCTGGTGCATGAATGCCTAGCAATCCCAATGCTGTGGCTAAAACCTGCTTCGCAGCTACCATTAAAACCCCACGGGCATAGGCCAAGGGATCCTCAGCATTTTCACGGAGGAGGGGTAGAATCCGGCAGCGGTCATAGAACTTCATGAAGTCATTAGCCAGCTCTTCGCTGTAGCGCACCAGGATTTGAGGAGCCCGTTCTTCTGCCGCCCGACGAAACTGATCTGGGGCGTTGATCAGGTGCAGAATCAACGCTCTTTCCTCGGGGGTATTCAGGAGGAAACCAGAGGTTCCCATCAAAGTTTCCGGATTAAACTCAGTCCTGAGGTTGGCCAAGAATTTCTGCAGCTCAGGGTAGTGACCGAGGTTTCTAAAAACGCTACAAGCTCGAGTATGGGCGTACTGGACGTAATAGACAGGGTTGTCCGTATCCCGTTTCACTGCCAAATCCAAGTCTAAATTAACAGAGGAATCTGCCGACTGACCGAGAATGAACCATCGGGCTGCATCCGCTCCCACCGCATCTTCTGGACTATCAATGCCATAGATCAGGTCATCGAGGGTAATAAAGTTACCCGTGCGCTTAGACATGCGCACTTCTTCTTTTTTCCCTGTTTCCGGATTGAGCTTCAAAAGCTTGACCAGTTGACCAATGATAATTTCCAGGTCTTCTGCCGGATGTCCCAGCGCTTGCACAGCTGCCTTTACCCTGGGCACATAGCCGTGGTGGTCCGCTCCCCAGATATTGATTAAAAGGTCATAACCCCGTTCAAACTTCTCTCGATGGTAGGCAATGTCTGCCGCTAAATAGGTCAGAAGCCCATTAGAACGCTGGATAACCCGGTCTTTGTCATCACCAAACTGAGCCGCTTTGAAAAATAAAGCGCCAGAGCCGCCTTCTTCGTCCGTTTCCCGCTCAACTTGGTCCGCTTGGGAGGTATCCGCCCGATAGAGCATTCCCCGCTTTTCTAAGTCATCGATCGCTTTCTGGACAATCCCTTCTGCGTGGAGGGTGCGCTCGGAGTACCAATGGTCAAATTCTGTACGAAAGGCAGCGAGGGTTTCTTTTTGCTGTAGAAGTAGGTGTTCGTAGGCGTAGTCCGTGAACCAGTCCACGGGAGCAGAAGCTTTTAGATCTTTCCATTCTGTAATTAGGGTCTGGGCCAAATCCTTGATGTAGTCCCCTTGATAACCTTTTTCCGGCATCGTCGCTTCATAGCCCAATGCCTGAAGATAACGGACGCCCAAAGATTGCCCAAGGAGGCTCATCTGGTTACCCGCATCATTAATGTAGAACTCGGTAGTAACTTCATGGCCCGCAAAGCGCAGGATGTTGGCCAAGGTAGAACCAATAGCTGCCCAACGCCCATGCCCTACATGGAGAGGACCTGTAGGATTGGCGGAAACGAATTCTAAAAGAATCTTTCTTGGTTTGGCTGGAATGGTTCTGCCATAGTCGGGACCTTGCTTCAAAATTAGCGCTAGCTGCTGGGTAAGCAGACGGTCTTGGACTTTGAAGTTGATAAATCCAGGTCTTGCCACTTCTGCCGTAAAACCCGATTGGTCCAGATTTTCCACCAAAGTTTCCGCAATCTTGAAAGGATTCAATCCAGCTGGTTTCGCCAGTGAAAGAGCGATCGGACTGGCATAATCTCCGAACGTTGGATTCTTGGGAGGCTGGAAGACGACTTCGGCCTCAGCAGGAATTTGGGCTAACTGGCCTAGTTGCCCCGCTTCAAAAGCTTTTTGGAGGGCAACATAGAGCGTCTGCCGGAGCTGGTCCTGGAATGTCTGGCCTATTAGCATGATGAACTCAACCTAAACCTAATCAAGACACAGGGGTCTTGGTACTTAATTGTTCCATAGTCACTTGAGCGATCCGTTGAGGCTTGATCTCTGCAATCGACTTTTGGTCCTGCAAAGGAATAAATCGCAGGGATTTAGGCAACAGCTGTACTAAATTCCCAGGACCAAAAAGTGCCACCAGAGGCGTATTGGTTGCCACCGCAAGGTGCATCGGAGCACTGTCCACGCAGAGTAAAAGTTTTGCAGACTGGATCAGGGCTGTTAGAGAACCAAGGTCCGGCGGGCTAATAAACAGCACTTGATTGCCCAATTGCTCTTTTAGCTGCGCAGCAAATTGCTTATCCTCTGGCCCTTGAATCACAGCAAACTGGAGTTTTTGGTTCTTGGTTTTATCCATTAGATTCTGCAAGACCTGGCCCCATAGTTCGGTGGGATAGGGCCTTTGCACTTCATTTTTGGCCGAAAGCGTACCCGCCCCAGGATAAAGAAGCACCAGCTTGCCGGGTTCTATTTGGCGTTTTTCAAGCTCCTGGGCCATCCAAGTCTTGGCCTTCTCAGGAATGAGGGCTTGGGGGAGAGATCCCTCCTGCTTGACACCCACTCCCTTGGCGAGGTCATGGTACATCAAGGCCGCGTATTGATCTCGGCGCAAAGTAATTGGATTGGTTAGCAAGCGCTCTGTAAAATTGCCCGCATAGCCAATCCGGCGGGGAATACCTGTGAGCCAGAGCAAGAACCCATCTCCAGCTGAACGTCCGCTAGAAAGCACCACATCGTAATCCCGTTCCCGAATTTGACCAATGAGGTTGACCCAATCCGCAAGGCTAGGCTTACCACTAAAGCTGAAAGGAATAGTTTTGATTGGAACGGGACAAACTTGATAGGCTGCCGCCGCGCTCGGCTCTACTAAAACTTCTATAGATGCTGTCGGGAAAGCCTCCCGGATTCCTTGTAGAGTGGGAAAAAAGAGGATCTGGTCCTCAACTCCTCCCGGATTAATGGCTAGAAGGCGGAACATCTTGTCTACAGAGTGGAATTACCTATTCATCTTAAGGGTTTCTAGCCGTTTCTTAGTGTGATTTGCGACCATATAGGATTTGAGCATGTATAACAGAGGGCTGACTGCAAGGCGTAGCGTCGGAAGACTCGGTACACTAAATAGATCTACCTGTATAGCGATTTGTCGTGAAGCCTTTAGAAATTCTGATTTGGTTTTTCCTTCAACCTCTGCTGGGCTTAGGCATTCTTGCCTTTATTCTCCGGTTGATTATGACCTGGTTCCCGCAAATAGACCTGAATAAGTTTCCCTACAACTTGATTGCCTGGCCGACAGAGCCCTTTTTACGCCCAACGCGCAAGCTGATTCCCAGTTTTGGCGGCGTGGACATAACCCCTTTCATCTGGTTTGCGATTCTCAGCTTCATCCGCGAAATTTTGCTGGGTCAGCAGGGAATTTTGACCATGATGACCCGCCTTCAAGGCTAAGGTTCGTCGTCTCATATCAGAAACATTCGTTTACAATGTGGCTATCCGCTATTTAAGAAGATCAGGAAGGCTATGACTGTAACCTATCCCAAGAGACTTTATGGGACCATCAGCACTCAGCAGATGGTGGACATGGTGATCAAAGACCGTGAAATCCATTTAATAACCCTGAATCGTTACCGCTACTCCGAGCAGCGGAGCTGTAAGGATTTGACGGAAGTGATTGAGCGTTTAGATGGTCAGCCACGTGAACTGATTAAGGACCTTTCCAACCACGTTCGGGAAGAAGCTCAGCACGCTTTCTGGTTGACAGATTTGATTCTTGAGCTTGGTGGCGATCTAGGGACGCCTCCTGGCCCTTCCTACATTGACGAGTATGAAAAATATGTGGGTAGTGGTTCCATAGATGTAATTGAGACCTTGGCAGCGATCAATGTCACAGAAAAGCGCGGCTGTAACTTTTTCTCGGCCCACATCAAGGCCCTGAAAAATGCAGAACAGACGGAAGACAATATCAAAATTCGTGAATGCATCGAGCGGATCTTCCCTGAAGAAGCGAATCATGTGCGCTGGGGCAACCGCTGGCTGGCTACCCTGGCTAAGGAAAGCCCTGAAAATGCGCGCAAGGTAGAAGAAGCGAAACGCAAGTATGATGCCATTGAAAATGCAGCTTTTGAAGCGGGGATGGACATCACCCTCGGAGCCGAACTGCGTCGCTTTAACCGCCTGATTGAAATCTCGGAAACGCTTCCGATTTGGGAACGACCTCAGTATATGGCAGAGCAACTTCCTCGCTTGATTCCTGATGTCACCAAAGCTCGTTTCGGCACAGCCCGCATGGTCTTCGAAAGAAATCCTGCAGACTTTGTCCAGCGATTTATTCCGATGGTTATGGGGTTGAGTAAACAGCAGGCTAAGAAAGCAGAAACGAAAGTCCCTGCGACTGTTTAAGTTTGCACGAATGAATTGCAATCTCCTCTGCACAGGGGAGATTTTTCATGCGTCTTGCCCTACGGGTCCTACGGCGCTCTCAGAGGACAGTCGATGGTATGCAAATGTTCCTCTGACACTATTAATGAAGAATATAAGGAACAAGACAGCCGCCGTCACTGCCCCTGCTCTGGACGCTAACGTGTCCAACAGTTGCGGCTGTGAAAACTGGTGCATCTCATAAAGAATAAATAAACACAGTCCCGCAGTTGCAAAAACCTTTGAGCGGCGTTTGACTCCCCATGCAACCACACCAAACAACAACACCTCAAGGTAAGCCCAGATGTCGATTGTTCCGCTACCCAACAGGAGAATAAGTGCGACGAATAGGGATTTAACTACGGTGAGGAATACGGCAGCCCAGAAGCCTTGATTAGAGGTTGAGACGGCGGCTGGTAGATCAACTATCTTGGGCCAGAACCAATAGCCTATGTCCGTTTCGGGCGACAGTCGATGAAAGGCAAAGGTGCCTCTTACTCCGTTAATGTAGAAGACGAGGAGAAGGAAAGCGTATATGGGCAGTGACACTAGCGGAGTCGTTTGAGGTACTGAAATCGGGTACGCCTCCGCAAAAATATATAAACATAGCCCAGCGATAGCAAAGGTTCTTGAGCGACGTTTGATCCGCCATGCAATCACGCCAAACAAAACCGTATACAGATAAGCCCCAGAGCTGAACGGACATTGATTGATGAGTGCGACTATGGCTGGCATTACGGCACAAGATACGGCGGACCAGAAGCCTTGATCAGAGGCGGAGACTGCACCTGGTGCATCAACGATCTTGGGCCAGAACAAATTCCCTTTGTTCGTTTCGATAGTCACAACAAATTTCCCATGCTTGATGCATAACGTTTGAATTCAATTGAGGAATAGCCATCGGCTGGAATGAATTGTGCATTTACCTGATGTACTTACAGTTCTCTCAATCAAGTATTCCCAAGGCACTCTGGAATCATATGTTTTTCTAGTAAAGACAACAGCTGATAATTCTAGAAGTATGTTGCCAAAGTCAGTCCAATATCCGCTCTGCGATCAATCTGCCTCACTCAACATTGGCACTCTAGAGCATGATAAACCAGTGAGACATGCACCATATTCACTTTTACACCTCAATTAAGTTAATGTGTATGCCGTTTATCGTGAAAAGGATGTAGCAGCGAATCCACTGCACATAGGTTTCTTCAGTGCGGTAGGAGTAATGTTTGGCACGAATGGCATCGCGCACTTGGTCAAGAAGCTTTTTGGATGGAGTTTGAATAGATGGTCTGGTGGGTTATGAATCATAACCCTGAGCTAGAGGTGATTAAGATTTTGTACATAAGAATGACTTCATCCTTGAAAAAAGCGATTATTAGGCTGACAATTTCCACCTAGTCTTCCCAGGAGCTGATTAGGCGGACGAATTTCTACCTAATCAACCAAATAGGGAAGATATGCAGAAAAGTTCAGTCTAAACAGTAGTTAGCCATCCACAACAAGCTATGAAGATTCAGTTCGACAACACCATAAAAGCTGGTGACATACTCACATCGCTGACTATAGCGCTCTCTGTGATAGCTCTCGTTCTGTCACTGGCAAAGGATCGTGAAATCAAAACGGCGGATCAGGGAAATAAGATCCGAAGTGCTGCTGCAAGTGCAATCGTTAAGCTCGACCGCTGGCAGAGTGTTCAATTGTCCCTGTACCAAGAGCTTCAACCTTCTTTTGTAGAGACGAGCGAATTGCTGGCGCAGAAGTACGATGTTGTGGTTGCCAGAGATAAGTTCTGGCGACAGGTTAATGAAGAACGAACACGGATTTCTCATCAGGTGCTAGAAGAACAGCTCGGCACAGCCTACCTGGACATCCTTTCTCATTTTCCCGCCGCAAAAGTTAAGTATGTTGAATCTTTTACAAAGCTCGCAGCTGTCGAAGATGAAGTTTCGAATGAGTTCTTAGGCGGATCTGAACAGGAGATCTTAAATCTAGAAGATAAGCAGGCAAACTATTAGACGGCTGTCCTTGGAAATGCCTTTCGGGCGCAAGCGAAAAAGAGTTCCTCGGAACTAAAGAAGAAGTCCAAAGATGTCATTGCACCCGTACGAAACTATCTTTTGAAGGTAATTGAGTTGCCTGATGAAAAGATCATCAATGCTAGTCGCAGCAACCGAGACGGCTAACCCTTCGTTCCAACGGACTGCCTTCAGCCGATGCTGACCTTTGCCGTTAGCCCTCCTCCTTCAGCCGAGTTTATAGTTCACTTCCGATGGTTTGTGGGTGGCAAAGTGTTGCTGAGCGGAGATGGGGTGAGTGGGGGGATCGCCTTTTCACAATACTGAACTTCACGCTTGATAGGCCGTCTGAACAAGGTCTTATAATAAGCTACGATTTAGACCCTGCTAGAATTATTTGAAATGCCTACTCTTCTGACTGTTGGTCCATATCGGTTTTTCTGCTACGCAGGGGATCGAGATGAGCCACCCCACGTACATGTTGAACGCGATAAGGACGAAGCTAAGTTCTGGCTTAGCCCAGTCCGTCTTCAAAATAACAAGGGTTTTAACCGCACAGAGATAAATCGTATCCAAAAGCTGGTTGAAGAACACCAAGAACAATTGATAGAGGGTTGGAATGACTTCTTTAACGGTTGACCTATTCGAAGTACCCAAGATACAGACCATTGAGATCACAGATGATACTTTGTCTGTCGATCTATCTGACGGTCGCACTATTTCTGTCCCGCTGGCATGGTATCCGCGTCTCTTGCATGGTTCAGTGGAAGAAAGAAATAGCTGGCGGTTAATTGGTAGTGGAGACGGAATCCATTGGAATCAACTTGACGAAGATGTCAGTGTCAAGAACATAATCCTTGGGCAATCATCAGGGGAAAGTCAGAAATCATTCCAACGATGGCTAAACGAGCGTCAATCAACGGTCTAACATAGTCCCTGAGGTGGACGGGAGTCAAGAGCAAACGCTGAACTTCTCTTCCTATCTTCCTAATTGCATTACAGGGATTATTAGGGCGCAAGAAATCTGTCTATTGTTAAACGATGAAGTCTCAATTCGGTCTCAAC
>JBBRSB010000053.1:0-12599 GCA_038245785.1 Gloeobacterales cyanobacterium
AAGGAGTAACCATACTCTCGAGGACTAACTAATACTAGTTCTTCTAGTCGCTTGACATAGGCATTGCTGATGGTTTTGGGTCGACCTACAGGGCAATCATCCCAAAGGTAAAATTTTCCTACTTGAACCATAGAAATCCAGTAACGGGCGGTTGCATGAGAACATCCTAAAATGGAACAAATTTCAGATTGAGATTCTCCTGCATCGGCTAAAAGCATGATCTCGATGCGAAGACGGTACTCAGGACGCAGATTAGTCTTCACATTTTTCAGCAAAAGCTTCCGCTGTAAAGCTGTCAGGTACTGACCTTGGATTTTCATAGGAATAATTGCCCCTCATACTCTTAAACGTCATCTATTTAGACCAAACTAGTCTTTCTTTCTTGTCTACTTTCACCCTTAATCAATAGTTCAATTTTCGCAAAAGTGGGTGTATTCCCTAGTACATTTCACAAAATTACGTAGATTTACGTAATAGCACTTAAGTGTTATTACGTAAGTTCAGTAGAGTCAATCGAACGTAAGTATTCGGTTACGTACTTACTACTTAAAGGCAATTGAGTTGCCTCAATAAGACTGGCAGCTAGGCGAACTGCATAGAGATTACGCAATCCCTATGCCACCGGATTACTTGTCCTATTAAAGAGACATTATTCAAACATTCATGCCTAAGGAATCAACGGGAAAAAGTTGATTTAAGAAAGAACAAGAAGTCCCTATTGATAGCTTTTGTCTTGATCGTGGATCAAATGAAAACTGGAGAAGCGTGCGAGGATTTCCTCACCGATTTATAGGTACGACACCTGATTCTCTACAGCCCACAAACAGAACCAGCTTCTATGATGGAGTTAGTCCGTCTATAGCTGCTCTGCATGAAGCTTACTCGTCTTGAACTAAACTCCTGGCTGATCGAGATGGCAGGTCAAACCATCCTTATTGATCCTTGGCTCGTCGATCCAATGACTTTTTTTGATGCTCCTTGGCTCTTCAAAGCGACGCATAAGAGGCCTCAGCGCTATACGCCGACCACCTTACCGAAGGTGGATTTGATCTTGCTCTCACAGTCTTTTGATGATCACTGCCATAAGCCAACGCTGGCCCAACTTGACCGCAGCATTCCGGTAGTGGCGTCGACGGCAGCTGCAAAAATAGTGCGGGACCTGGGCTATGTTCATGTAATCCCACTCAACGTATGGCAAAAACATGTCCTGGCAGACCGCTTGGAAATTACGGCGATGCCCAGTGCACCAGCTACTTCTGGAGGGGAAAACGGTTACCTGCTGAAGGGTGAAGACGAAAGTTTATACTATGAACCTCATATTTACCCCGCGCACCAGCCAATAGCTTCCCAGGTTTCAAATTTGGATGTGGCGATTGCTCCTGTTGTTGGGCAACTATTCCCGCTCGTTGGACAAGTGATCATGGGGCCTCAAGAAGCCTTAGCCATGGTCAAAGCACTACGGCCCCGCATCGTCATGTCCACGGGCAATGGCGATGTCCATATTGAAGGGCTCTTGATCAAGGGTGTTAAGTCTGTAGGGAGCTTTGAAGAATTTAGTACTCTTCTTAAGCAATCAGGTTTATCCACTAAGTTCTTGACGCCTCGGGGAGGAGAAACCGTAAACCTGGAAAAAGCGGTCTCATAGCGTTCGATGCATCCACGCTAATTCCATCTTTTAAAGTGGCGCGTAGCGGGAGTTCAAGCATCTCCGTTTCAGATTCCCGTGCTCATCACCATCGGACCACTAGCCGTTGAGGATTGAGTGGGTTCCAGGGTAACGACAAGGGGATTATGCGCTATGTCATCATCCATCGGTAGCTTTACCAGAACACTTCCTTCTGCATTAGGGGTAAATTCGCCACAGGGTATTTTCTTGCTCTTAACTATTGCCCACAGGCGATACATCTGTCCTTTTGGCAAGGGTGGCACATTAGTCAGAGTCAGCACCGCTTCTTTATCAGTAGGTGTAATCACCAGATTCCCTGAGGCCTTGGAACTGGGCGTTGAGCCTCTAAATGCAACCAAGCGCGTGTTGGCTTGATGGAGCATGGATACGATGGAACGCTGCTCAGCAAGCTGCGCTTGAGCCACCTGTAATTCCTGACGCAGGCGATAACTATCCAGGCCAAATACTAGAGCGGCTACAGCAGCAGCACTCCCTGCCCAGACCATCCAAGCTTTGGAACGGCGGGGAGGATAGAGAGAAAGGTCAGTCACGGTGGTCGTTTGTTGTTGGGCCGCTTCCAAAAGTTGGTTGCGTAGCAGCGAAGAAGGAACAGCCTCTGGGAGCGCATAGGGCGTCAAGGCCAAGGTTTCTTTCAACTGGCGTATTTCTGCTGCAACCAGCTCAGGGCGTTCCTGCAAAAGTTGGTCAAAATCTTTTTTCTCTTCGGGAGAAAGGTCTTCCAACACATAGCCTGCAACTAACTCTTCCCATGTTTCTAATGGCTGCATAGGGCTACCTCGTGAGGCTATGGGATCTTTTAAGCATCATCTCGTTGCGTATCATTCTATTTAACCGATGAAATCTTTTAATATTTTGTTGAGCTTGAGCAGGCCCTGCCGTCCCTGCGTTTTGACGGTGCCCAGCGGTGTGTTTAATTTTTGGGCAATTTCCGATTGGCTCATTCCTGCATAATAAGCCATCTCCAAGACCCGACGCTGGTTATCAGGAAGGGTTTTCATCGCCTCTTGAACGCGTTGGGCACGCTCTTCGACAGAAGCTAATTCCAGAGGTGTTGGGGCCGTGGGCATTGCTTCAAGGTTTTGTCCCCAGCGTTCTAGAGAACGATTCCTAGCGCCTTGAGAACGAATGCGGTCGATTGCTCTTGAACGAGTTAGGGTCATTAGAAAACTATTGAGAGAACCTCTTATCGCGTCGTAGTTTCTTTTTTGCCAAAGGGCCAAGAAGACTTCCTGCGTGAGGTCCTCAGCAGCTTGGGGGTCTGCAAGAATCTTGAGTGCTAAACGATAGACAATTCCTCCATAACGGTCGTAGAGAATACCAAGAGCTGAAGTATTGCCCATTTTTAAGGCATGAAACACTTCGGCATCCGTCGGGGTCGACAGGTTCATGAGCGGTATCCTGCAGCCACGTACTTCATCAGCATAGATGAGCAGTCTTACCATCTAAGTCATACTCCAGACGACCGTCAAGGTCTGCTGGTCCATAGATATTAAACCGTAGCTATTGAGAGTTTGACAACGACCTATACACTATGGATAACCTTGGGGGTAAGCCAAGGACGCTTACACTACGAATCTCAGCATTTAGTGGATTTACTCTGAATGTAGACCAGGCATGCTCATAGGAACCAACGTCCACCCGCCACAAGGTAGTAGGTTCCTGCAAGGAGTAGAGCCACACTGCCGAAGCGAATCACCAAATCCGAGTATTGCAGGATAGACCTTGCCTGCTTAGCTAAACCCGTAAACAAACTAGAGAAGAAAATGACTGCGGTATAGCCTAGGGCATAACTGACCATGGTCAGCGTCCCTAGAATTTGGGAACCTGTTGCCGCTGCCGCTGCTAAAACGGCAAACAGCACAGGACTGGCACAAGGAGAACTCACCAAAGCGAAGGTGAAGCCCACCCCATAGGGTCCAGCAATCGGTAGGTCCAAATTCACTTGGGGCAAGGGTAAACGGATAACCTCCAGCAAGCTCAACCCCATCAGGAAAATAATCAGCCCGACCGCAAGGTTGATGTAGCCTTTGTATTCCACAATCACCAGTCCAGCGAAAGAGGAGAAAAGGCCAAATAAGCTTAAGACGGTCACCGCTCCCAACACGAAAGCGCCAGCTTTCAGAAAAGCATCCCAGCGCGAAGCAATCTTGAGGGTGCCGATATAGCTTAAATTCACGGGCAGGAGCGCAAGAATGCAGGGAGAAATGCTAGCCAGAAGCCCTCCCGAAAAAGCCAGGGGCAAGAGCACAAAGGGATTACCCGTATCTTGAGTCTTGAACCATTGTTCATAGCTATGACCTACGTCCGCCACCCAATGCTCTATAGCTTGGGAAACAGGCCCGACCGTCACTAGACCGACAACCAAAACCAGTAGACCCAAGCTCCCATAGAGCAAAAGAGGAGATTTGGTTTTCTTAGAAGGCTCGGACTGGGAAGCTCTCGCCTCCTGTTCCTTCAGACTTTCCATCGCATGCTCCTTAAAAATGAGCGTGAGGACGCACCCTATTTCTTGATTTTGGAAGCTACTGCATCGATAGCGGCAATGTAATCATCCTTATTCTCATTCCCTCGGAATTGACTCAGAATTTCACCGGTTGCAGGGTTGATAATCGCTACGGTGCCTGTACTTGCTTTGTTCTCTTTCAAGAATGTAACCAGTCCCATCCGTTTGGCATTGGTCTCTGCTTTTTGGGTAGCCGCCCGGTCTGTTACGTCAAGCACAACGAAGTTGACCTTATCTTTGTACTGTGTGCGCAGGCTCGATAGGGTAGGAGCAATCGCCTGACATGCAGGGCACCAGGTTGCATAAATATCTACTACAGCTGGTTTCCCTTGAAGTTCTTTTGCTAGAGGTGCGCCGAGGGTGGCAGTGGTTGTAGGAGCTGGAGTCTGGGCATAGCTTACTAAAGGAGCCAGCGCTAAACCACCCAGGGTAAGGCCGAGCAAAAGAGAGGGCATAAAACGATTATTCATAAATTCACTCCTTCGTAGATTCATCTACACGTTCTACGTAGTGGAGGTAAGACTGGATGTATCCAATACGCTATTTGTCTTACAAATTCCGCCGTATTAGGCCCTAAGGATAGACCAGAGCTAATAAATCAGCGCTGAGGTCTTTTGGAAAAGCGTGACGTAGACGGACGAGCATCAGCTTTACCATTACCTGCTGCTGCACTCGTTCTCTTGGGCTTCGTATCTGTCTGAGAGGATAAGGGCCTAGTCGTGGAATAGGGCTGTCCATTCCCCTGCCTTGGTCTCTGCTGGCGTCCATTAGGGATTGGTTCAGGCTTGGTATCCGGGTCGGGTTCAAAGCCAGCGACTACTTGCTGGGGTAACGTCTGCTTAATTAGCTTTTCAATGTCCGCCAATAGTTTATGTTCATCAACACACACCAGAGAGGAAGCTTCACCGTCTGCACCGGCGCGACCCGTGCGGCCAATGCGATGGACATAGTCCTCCGGCACATTCGGTAACTCGAAGTTGACCACATGCGGCAGGTCGTTGATATCAAGTCCTCGTGCTGCAATATCCGTTGCCACCAGTACCTGTAGGCTACCGTCCTTGAACTCTGCCAGCGCACGGGTCCGTGCCCCCTGACTCTTGTTGCCATGAATAGCCAGCGCCGGGATCCGGTCTTCCGTTAACTGCTTAACCAGCCGGTCAGCGCCATGCTTCGTGCGCATAAAGACCAGCACCTGAGACCAATTGTGTTTCCGAATCAGGTGCGTTAGCAGTTGGCGTTTCTGCTCCCGGTCTACGGGATATACTTTCTGGGATACCGTGTCAGCAGTCAGGGTGCGACGGGCAATCTCGATGATCGTTGGATGATGGAGCAGACCCGTAGCCAAGTCCTTGATTTCATTAGAGAAGGTGGCGGAGAATAGCAAATTCTGCCGCTGCTTGGGTAAAAGCGTCAGGATGCGGCGGATATCGCGGATAAAACCCATGTCCAACATGCGGTCGGCTTCATCCAACACCAAGATCTCAATGCGTGACAAATCTACGGTGCCCTGCTTCACATGATCCAGCAGTCTCCCTGGGGTTGCAACTAAGATATCGACACGGCTCTTCAACTGCTGGATTTGTGGATTAATACTGACCCCACCAAAGACCGTCATCGAGTTCAGCCTTAAATACTTACCGTATTCGCGCACGCTTTCTTCCACCTGAGCCGCAAGTTCACGCGTCGGGGTGAGAATCAGCGCCCGGATTGGCGAGCGTCTATTCAACGTTCCTTTCGTACTCTTGTCTGGGCTCTTGTGAGACAGGCGATGGAGGATCGGCAGGGTGAAACCAGCCGTCTTACCCGTGCCCGTTTGAGCACCCGCTAGCAAATCACCGCCCGAAAGCACGGCAGGAATTGCCTGTATCTGAATTGGGGTAGGTTCGGTATACCCCCGTTCATGGACAGCACGAATAATTTCATCGGATAGACCAAAGGTTGAGAAAGACATAGGACTCCGCGAGTAATATCGGCCTATCACCGTTAGCGGCGTCAGTCTCAGGCAGACAGATAAAGGTGTAAAAGACTGGGTAGACTGTAACGCTAAGACTGAAAGCTAGTACTACAGTCACCCAAGTCTAACAAAGAACACACGGGTCTATATTATTCTGCAGTGGAAACGGTACTAAGCGGGTGGACTTAATTAAAACCCCCGGCTATCGCCGTCCCCCACCCTCCGGGAAGGCTACGCCTAGTGGCAAGGGGGACTATAGGGGGTCTTTTTAATTCCACCTAACTACCTAGCAGAGATTTTAACCTGTGGGATGAATCGGGAAGCAAGCAGTCTGATTCCGGACTTGATCAAACGTATATTCTTTGGCTATCAACCCATTCTCATAAACCGTCACAAGCTTACTAATAGAAACTGTTTCCTTGGTTTCGGCTACCGTCTGGTATTCGCCTTCTACTTTGAGCAAGTCAAGGCGGCCTTTTTTGCTCCTCTTGCCTGGATCGGTGACTGGGTCTTTGTAGACAGAAATTTCCTCGCCATTCACCACCACTTGGCTACATTTGACGGCGAATTTTTGGGTGTCGCGGTTAAGCTTTTGCAGTAAGGCTCCTCCCATTCCAAAAGCTACGTTCGTGATACTAAAACCCAGCTTCTCAACAGTTTCTAAGATTTCTACGAGGCTCTGCTCGTTGACGCCATCGCCTTGAATCACCCGCACATGGTTGAGCACTTTATAGCCCTTACTATTGATCATGCTACCGAAGCGCCGATCTAAGATTTCCAGGACTTTTCCAACCACCGTCGCGGGGTCCCCTGAATCAGGACGAATCACGAGGGTGGCACCCGAATCTATAACCTGCTGACGTAGCTGTTCACCCCAAAGGTGATCCACCGCATTCCAGATGTCATAGGAATCAGAAACAACGGCAACTAGGCTACCGGGTTTTGCAAACTGGTTCAGCATATTTTGATAGGCGGCTGCTTCGCCTTCTCGCTGCCAGGCCGTAATCGTCGAATGTTCTGCTGCCGGAATGGAGTAGGCTGCCATCGGGTGCTGATAGTAATGGTTGGCATAGAGAACGCCTTGCACCGTATCAGACCCTTGAAAACTGACCAAGTGAGACATCCCGCCAATCCCCGAAGATTCACAGCTAGAGACGCCTCTAGCACCAAAATCATGGAGCTTAAAACCAATTTCTGCCTCTGGATCATCAGCAGTCTTGTGCAAATAGTTAAAAATAATCTGTTTCAAATGCCAACTCTGGGTTGCGACTGTGGTGGGATACCAAACCCGCAGCAGTAAAGTTTCGAGCCAAGAAACCAGCCAAAAAGCTTTGGGGTCCGTAGATTCAATGGTCATCAACACATTATGCGTAGGAACGACACTGCCCTCAGCCACGGCTCGAATCCGAATCGGAAGTTGACCTTTCAGATTCTGGGCAATATACATCCATCCCTCTTCGTTAAAGGGTTCGCCATGGGCTTGGAAGAATTGTTTTGCTTCTTCTACCATCCAGATTTCTACGGGTTGAGATAGATATTTTTTGAGGATATATTGCAGGCCAAAAAAGACCGTTTGCGCATACTTTCCTCCCCGACTTTCCAGATAGGAATAGATCGCCGTTGTTCCCGGAGGATACTGTAGCCAGTGGCTCGCTTTATAGGAATCAGTATCGAGAATAAGGTTATAGCGCATGGATGAACCCCTCGTTCAATAAAGTTGGTTGAAATTGATGGCCCTTCCTCTATATAAAAGGGGGCTTTTAGTTAGATTGCGTGATAAGTAGAGAGAACTTAGCTCCTAAACTTTGCTCACAAAATGCTGAATAATCTGAAAGTGGTCTTCGTAGATTTCATCTTCATGGGCATACAAATCGCCTAGAGAAATCCACCAGGCTTTCTCTGCATCATCATTACCTTTGACAGAAGGTAACTCTCCTGCCTTTAGCTGAATAAAGTAGGCATGGGTAATCGTTCTTCCTCTCAGTGAACGACCTGGATTATCAAAGACATGACTATCGACAATGGAGCCTCGCAAAACAGGCAAAGGAACTTTTAGCCTGGTCTCTTCTTTAAGTTCTCGCAGCATGCCATCGATCAAGGTTTCATTTTGGTCAAGAAAACCACCGGGCAGAGCAATTAAACCACAACCGGGGCTAGCTTTACGCCGTACTACTAAGACATGGCCAGACTGTACCACAACTGCATCTGTCGTCACAAAAACAGGTGGGTAGGGTGCTTTGGACCAGGCTCTTTGATATTCCTGGATGAAAATATACTCATCGCAAAGTTCTTGGTAGCGCTCTGTTGCCCGAAAGTCTAAGAGATCCTTGGCTATTTCTGGAGGCACTTTGGATGTGTATGTTGTAGATTCTTGGTCCTCAAAATATTCTTTGCGAATATCTGTAGAATTGAATCCGTAATAATTGCCAGTTTCGATATAGTCCCACTGAGGGAACATATCTAAATAGTAAGAAGAGGAGTCTTTCCGATGTCCAATTACAGCTACTGATTTACTGCCTTCTGTGATGGACAGGACTTTCTGTTGAACTTCAGTAAGCCACAGATTATCGCTGTAGAGTCTATCTCGAATCGGGAGAAAATGAATCTGCTCAATGTGAGATGCAAGCGCAGAACGAATCTGCTGCTCTCGCTCTTGAGAACTCCACGGATTCTTGATATTGGGGGCAACCATATGGCTGCCTAGAATGATAATTAGTTGCTCCGCTTTTTCTAGAGCGAGCTTGACCGTTTCTAAATGGCCTAAATGAAAAGGCTGGAATCTACCGATGTAGATACAGAACTTGTATTTTTTTGCCATCACAGACTCCCTGGATGTTTACATCCTCTCTCCGAGGACAAGGGTGAGTATACACGCTTTTCTGGGTAGTCAAATAAATTACATAGAAGACTCTCTATAGTCCCCCTTTCATGGGACGGCGATAGCCGGGGGTTCTGCCCACCTACCTATTCAGAGCTTGGACCCCAATTGAAAATTGAGCTTCTAGATGGGCACCAGGCGCAAGTACCTGCACCCCCTCTCCAGAGTTCAGACTATTACGCGGTCCCATCCAGGGCTCCAAGCAACAGAACCCTTTATCTTTCAGGGTCCAGAAAACTAAATATTTAAATACAGGGTCGTAGGTCAAGCCAATGGCCACACCGACCCTGGGCCTGACCATGTATGCTTCTTGAGCATGAACATCTGTAAAAATCCAGTCAATAACAGGGTCTGCAAAAGAAAATCGTCCTTCACTAAATTTCCCCGTGGCCCCCGTCACTTGGTCTCGATAGGTTTGGGCAGGGATCATGATTTCAAGGCTATTTTTGTCTAGGATGGTGAAATAGGGATGGAATCCAGCACTAAACGGCATGGGACTATCACCCTGATTTTCATAGCGTTGAAGAATTTGTAGCTGATTACCGGCGAGGCGATAGGTAAAGGCTAAACGGAACTCAAAGGGATAGCTGGCGAGCGTTTCTGCATCTGCTTTCAGTTCTAGGGTAATTGACGGATTCTCTCCCTCATCCATATCTGTAACCGACCAAGGTTTATTGCGCGCAAACCCATGACGAGCAAGCGTATAGGCCGTGTCTCCCACGTGGTAACTATCTTCCTGAAGGTTGCCACAAATGGGGAAGAGGATCGGATTTCCCCCCCGGATATTGGTTTTGGGGTCAGTAAGCGTAGCTTGATCGAGATAAAAAATTTCTTGTTCTAAAGCTTTAAATCCGATACAAATACCGCCGCGAGCGGGCAAGAATTCAGCCTGTGAGCCTGTTCTCGGATTTTCAATGCGCCAATATCCAGGTTGATACTCATAAACTTTGCCCATGGTTGACCTTCAGTTCACCTGACCCTCAGCTAACAGGTGAATCAGTTCTACGTCAATGTCTTCGTAAAATATTTCCTGGTTTAGTTCTACCAATCCTCGGCTCGAAAGAAACAACAGCGCCAAAAATCCGCCAACGCGGTCTTCATTGGGGCGCAGCAATTGAGGAAACCTGAGTGTTTTTTGCTGCATTTGGTTTTCCAAAAGTCGCTCATGCATCCAGGCAATCAATTCTTCTAAATCTTCGTGGTGGGCTAGTTCTTCTACTTCTTCCAGCGTCCTGACGGTCACTGATTGACGGCGTTGGGTTGCTTGAGTGCGCACAACTTGACGCTCAAGCGTCTCCATCTCTTTGAGTTGAGAAATGAGATCCATCAGGGTTAAGGGACGTTGAACATAGGCAGGAACCGAAGGACGGCGTCGGATACTTCTTTCTAAATGGAGCGGGAGTTGTACCCAGTTAGAGGTATCGAGGAGTTCTTCTTGTGGTTCAACCTCTTGGGGAGCGTCCCAAGGAATCGTAGCCTGTTCTGCCAAAGCCTCTGCTTTCATACGCACCAAAACAGACGCATAGAAAATAGCCTGTCCAGAGCGTCCCAGGTCTTGGATATCCCCTAAAGATTCTAAAAAGCGGTCAGTCAAATGAACTACGTCCAAGTCCCAAGGGTCAATTTCCCCCTTGCGCGCCAGATCAATGAGCAAACCGATCGCATCTTTCTGCATAGAGCAAGATTAGCATTAAGTACTGCCTTATGAGTTGATATTTGCCCTAATTTTTACAAACTATTTGATGGAAGACCGGTGCAATTACGCTCAAGCATAGCTAGCTATGACAACGACCTTGGACTATATAAAAGTTTGGCGAGAATTACTCAAATTAATCTATTACGCATACGCTTGGTAAGCTTCTCTAAAGTAATCAGCATATTCAATTGATACCTTGGATTGAAAAAGTATTTAATGCGCTGTATTATGGTGCAATACGCGAAGGAATTTTATGATGGATGGAGTTAAAGAAACCGTTAGTTTTCGCTTAGATCCTAGTCTTAAGGCGGCATTGGATGAAGTGGGTTTGGTCTTAGACCGCGACCGCACCTGGATTATCAATGATGCCTTGAGAGCTTACCTAGAGGTTTACCACTGGCAGCTCAAGCATATTGATCAGGCCATTGCTGGGGCGGATCGTGGTGAATTTGCTACAGAGCAAGAGGTCAAGGCCGCTTTTGATGCCTGGCGCTCGGAGTGAAAAAAAATCCTTTGGCAAAGGCAGGCTATTACCGACTTATATGATGCACAAGCGTATATTCGGACTCAAAACCCAGAGGCAGCAAGGAGCACGATTGACCGGATTGAAAAGGTGATCAATCAGCTGCAATCTTTCCCGATGAGCGGACGGCCTGGGCGCAGGACCAATACGCGCGAATTAGTGATCACACGCACACCTTTCATTGTGATTTATCGAGTCAGCGAAGACTCAGTGGAGATCCTGTCCTTGTTCCATGCCTCGAAACAATGGCCAGACAAGACTTAGCTTTTGCTAATGCTTACCTAGTTGTTAGAAAAGCAGCATTAAAAACTTTTATGCGCTGGGTGAAGCATTTCTTGCTGCGATGCCTGCTTCCTGTCTCCACTGCCGTCTCCAGAGGATAAGCACAAGCCAAACCATGAAAATCCTAACGGCTAAGGGCAAGGTATCAGGGAGTTCTACAGCTGCTTTTCGTGTGAACCAATGCTCTGGATAGATGGAGCCTAAAACTTGACTTCCTTGCTGCAGAACAAAAGTCCGTCCAAAAATAGAGTGTGCTTTGACGGTCAGTTGTATTCCTTGATAGTCCACTGTAAAGGAGCGCAGGAATATATTCGGTCTACTAGCCCGAGCGAGGATAGCGACATCTTCTTCCAGCACAAAAGTCCTGCTTAGAAACTTTTCTCTATAGATTTTGTAGGTTCTGCCCTGAAGTCTAAAAGTTCCTGCTTCTCTAACCCAGGCGAGATCAAGGTCCGCAACAGGACTGCCCTGCTCCAAGACCTTGTAGTTCCAGGAAAACCAGTTCTGTGGAATAGCATTAATCGTGCTCATCCTTCAGACCCCACTTCTTAGAACCTGACGGATGTCTATCCTTATCTGTGCCTTTTCTTTCTCTCAAGACAAAAGATTGACTAGCACGGTGCCGCCTCTACGCCTCCTCGACAAGCCAGAAGTTCTTTGTCAAGCTCATCACCACTAGGCAGGGAGAAACCAGATGCCACGAATATCTATCTCTAAAAGTTTTTTTGGACGGGGTCCATGAGGATAGCCTAATGTCCCTTTTTAAGTAATTAGGCTGCAAATCTTCGTTTATCCACCAGAAGAGATACTGAGGCTGTCTGCCTAATCCTCTTATATGGGGGCAAAATACGGAAAGCATGTCTTTCTAGTATGATGTATCGGCGATTAGGCAGACTTTTGCAGCCTAAGAGCCCCAAATTGGGTGATTAGATGCCGTCTTGGGAGTCAAGGGGTAGTACTCAAATAATTAGGGTCAAAGGGCTTCCCAGACTTGAGGACCCCAAAGATGAGATGGGCTAGTTTCCGCATCGCTGCCACAATCACCTGCATCTTGTTCTTCCCTTTGCTCAACAGTC
>JBBRSB010000054.1:0-11726 GCA_038245785.1 Gloeobacterales cyanobacterium
ATAGAACGCCCAAGCTGAATATGGGGTTCATCGGATTCCACAGGGATAATCTGGGCCGTATTGCCTAATTTAAAGCTATCAATCACTAAATTAGCGGCTTCTAAGCCTGTGACATAGGCCTTTTCCTGAGACCAGGAACCATGACGATTTATAATCCAATCTCCACTCATATAGATCTGCTTAATTCCTGTTTTGGCGGTGAGCAGATAGGGATAGCTGCCTGGAGCAAAGTGGGTCACGGCTTGCGGTAAACGAACCACGCCATAGTCTGTGACTTTTGCCTTTTGAAAATCAGGAATACAGGTAGCCAAATAACCCTGGACTCTTTCGACAATCTGTTCATCGCTAAGGGGCAAAAACTGATTGCCATGATAGAAATCAGCTTCGATCACGGTGCCCGGTTCATTTCGATATTCATCGTGAAGGGCATTGAGATCAAAGAAGGTCCATCCTGTTGTTCGGTCAAAGCCAAAGCAGGCATTGGAGGCCCGAGGAACATCGATTTTACGGTCAAACCATAAACGGGTAGCCAGCACATCTACGGCTCCCAAATTCTGGACATTCTGGAATTCTTGATGCTGTTGCAGCGTGGGGCTCTGGGCAATGATCTTTTTCATACCCGTGATGCCGACGGAGAAAATCACCGCATCGGTTTCAATCACGTCATCATTGCCGATTACTCCTGTTACTTGTCCAGCCTCATCGACGAGTACGTCACGGACACGACATTGAGTACGGACTTTCCCACCCAGTTTCTCAATCTGTTCTACCCAAGGCCGAAAGATCATCTCGCCGACGGTCCCTCGACACCAAACCACATCAAAATCCGCTTGGTGGGCGAGGATAAAGTAGTACAACATGCCCAGGGCAGCGGCAGCGGAGCACTGCTCACCGGGTGCGAATAAGCCGACGAGCAGCATCGGTTCGAAGGACTCGCGATAGAGGCGGGCCGAGACGCCAAACTGCTTGAAGAGTTCACGGGCGGTTACAGAGTCATAGCGTCGCCAGGCTTCATCAGAGTTATCAAAATCTAAGAGGGCATAGAGCAAGGGGAGGGCCGAGAGTCGGTCCACTAAAGGCAATCGCTTAAATTGGGTATAGAGAAACGTTCCTATGGGCGTGGGCAGTTTGGGCAGGTCCTGAAAAATTGGGGATTCGACTTCTAATCCCTGGGGAGAATATTGGGCAGAGCGAGTCCAAGGGGTAAACGGCTGAAGGCCAAGTTCTTCAATCAAGGCAAAAATATTTCGGTAGGGGTACCAAAACCCGTGAATACCCGCCTCGATCGAACGCCCGCCAGGAGTTTTCCAGCCAGCCACCAAACCACCGGGATAGGCTCCTGCTTCAAGAAGAGTTACGTCATAGCCCTGTTTGAGCAGATGATAGGTGGCCCCTAAGCCCGCCCAACCAGCACCAACGACCACAACCCTTGGCTTTTTCGCTTCCTCCGACATCCCACACCTCTAGGTTCTTATTCCAGGATGCTATGTCATTGAACTCTGGCGTCAGGAAATTGCTAAAACCTGTTAGCCATCTTGCTTGTATTGACTAAAGTTGAGTTAAGGACTAGTTTGATGCCTCACCTGCTCGAAGCCAACAATCAACCCCACAGAGCTTGATAGAATTAAGGTTAGAAATGCTGAGGGAGATGACAGATGGCAGAAACTGCTAGCCTTGAACAAACTCTGCTTGAGACATTGCGCTCGCTGCCTCAAGCCCAGCAGGAAGCTGTTCTTAGCTTTGCCCGTTCCCTTCGAGTAACCTCTACCGAGCAGCCCTTGACTTTGTCCTTGCAGCAAATTGCTAAACTTTCGATTACTGAACGTCATAAACTTCTTGCTGCTTACATTCCTGGCACCGCTCAAGATTTTCTGACCGACCCTGAACTCACCAAATTTTCCATCCTCGATACTGAGGACTGGGAAGATTAACCATGTCTACCCCCAAGCGCTACAACTTCTCGTTCCATAGTTGCATCCTACGCAGTCATGTTCCAAAAGCCCGGTCTCCAGCATCGCCCAAACCTGGAACTATATATCCCTGGTCATTCAGCTTTTCATCAATCATGGCACTATAGATCACTAAGCCCGGATAGCGTTGACTGAGGGCTTGCAGGGCTGGGGGGGCGCAAATGACTGAAATGATGCGGATGTTTTCTTGGACAGCACCCCGTTCCAAGATTTTTTCCATCACGGCGACACTAGTCCCACCCGTTGCCAGCATCGGTTCTAGAATCAGCACTCTCGTTTCCGGCTCAAAGGCTTTCGGTAAACGGTCTAAATAGCAATCAGCGAGTAAGGTTTCTTCATTACGGGCATAGCCCAAGTGATGAATGGTAGCCCCAGGCAACATTGGCAAAATTCCATCCAGCAGCGCCAGTCCCGCTCTGAGCACAGGCACTACAGCCACAGGCACACGACTATCAATAATCGTAGCGGGAGCTACCATTTCTAGCGGCGTATACACTCCCACTTCTAAGGTCGGCAGAAAATCACGCAGGGCCTCATAGGCCAGCCAGCGGCCCAAATCGGCTACGGCAGAGCGGAAAACGGGAGTGGGTGTATTTTTGTCGCGGCAGGCCGCTAAGAGTTGATTGATAAAAGGATGGGGAGGGACATGGATCCGCATCTGGAGGGCCATTAGTTTTTCTCCCTCTGGTCATCGACCACAGGAAGCGTATCCCTTCTTAGTAATTCCTGGCTTAAAAGACCTAGTTTGGCTAACCCCTGCTGGCCTTGCTTGGCAGCACCCAAGCTCACCAACGTGCCCAGGGCTAGAAAGCCAATCAGCGTTTCAATTGTCTTGCGGTCCACGGTCTACCTCATAACAGGGCATAGGAGAGTGCTTCTTTGGCATCTTCTCGGTCAAATTGACTAAGCGCTAGCTGAGCATCTTGTTGAACGGACAGATCTTCATCGTCCAGTCGTTCGATCATCGGTTCAATCGCCCTCGGGTCTCCCAATTTGCCCAAGGCCCAGCAAACATTGGCGCGTACTGCAGGCACTGGGTCTTCCAATGCTTCTAGCAGTATAGGGACCGCTTCCAAACTACCCAGGGTGCCTAAGGCTCCTGCCGACCATAGCCGAACGGCTGCGATATCTTTGCGCAAAGCTTCCATCAAAACAGGCAGGGCTCGTACATCCTGGCAGTTACCCAAAGCCCAGACCACACCCTTGCGTACATAGCCGCTCCAATCATCCATTTGTTGAATCAAGGCTTCGACGACGGATGGATCGTGATTGCGGCCTAGAGCATAGGCGGCGCTAACCCGGATCAGGGTGCAATCATCCCGTAACAGTTCTAGTAAGCGCTCAATAGCTCTGGGCTCTTCAATCTCAGCAAAAAGTCGGGTGGCATGCATACGCCGCAAAGGTTCCTCGGCTTCTAGGTCCGCAAGCAGTTGTTCGATGTTCGGTTGTTCAGGTGGTTCCGAGGAAACATTCATAAAATCTATTGTGACATTCCTACGGCATCCTTCCCATACTCAATCGTGCGTGTTGTCAAAATCCATCTTCAATCCCCGAGGGACTGCTCCACAGGATGCAAAAAAATAAGAACCACTCCAAAATACAGGCTTGTAGAGGGGCATTCACTCACCCTGTTCCTGAAAGACACGACCTGCAATGATGGTCCGTTAATGTCCGAGTTTTTGAATGAGACTACCTAGAGATACGGTTATTGCCCCTTCAAAACTGATCAATTATCTGCTTCACTACGCTGTATCCAAATAAGGAGGGTACGTGATGACCTTTGAACTGTTTAGTCGTGTGGCCTTACGGGAAGATTTTCCCAAGCATAAGCTCCAGAAAGGTGATGTGGCCACCGTTGTAGAACATCATCCTGGGAAGGCTGGGGAAGACGGCTATAGCCTTGAAGTTTTTAATGCAGTCGGTGAGACGATTGCTGTTTTGGTCGTATCAAAAGCACAAATAGAGCCTTTGCTCAACAATGAAGTAATGCACATTAGAGTCTTAGATGAAGCGGTGTGACACTTTAACCGCCCTAGAGCCTTCATAATCTCCTGACGATGCGGCACATTAAAAAACCGCCAATTCATTCTTTAATGGACAGCATGAATACTACTCCCCTCAAGGATGATTCTGAGACCGAGCAGAGCATCGGCACACGCCAATCTGCCCCTCTGCTAGAGGAATTTTTGAGCTATTTAGCCGTTGAACGAAATTTTTCTGCGCACACCCAGCAGGCCTACCGCCGAGACCTGGAACAGTTTATAAAACAGCTGCACCTGGCTTCTGTCCTAGAAGTAGACGCGCGCGAAGTACGAGGCTATCTTGCCAACCTCGCCCGCCAAAGCTACAAAATCAGCACCCGCAATCGGAAGATGGCCGCCTTACGCTCTTTTTATCGCTTCTTAGTCCGGGAAGAGTACCGGATCAGCAATCCGACGGAAGAATTGCACGGGCCAAAGAAAGGTCGGACTTTGCCCAAAGTTCTAGACCAAACCCAAACCCAACGGTTACTGAGCGCTCTGACAGGAGATGACCCAATCACTCTCAGAGACCGAGCTTGGGCTCATACCCTTTATGCCACAGGACTTCGGATATCAGAACTAATCGGAATTGACCTCGACAAGCTCAACCTCAAACAGGGAGAAGTGCGCGTCGTTGGCAAAGGCAACAAAGAACGGATTGCCCTGATCGATGGTCCAGCGATGCAAGCTCTAGAAACCTATCTCTGGATCGGTCGGCCTGAACTCGCCAGAGGCCCCAAAGAACAGGCCCTTTTCCTCAATGCCAAAGATGGAAAACGACTCTCTGCCCGTGCCCTCCAGCAAAGGCTCCAGACCTTGAGCCAAGAAGTCTTGGGCTTTAGTATCTCTCCCCATACCCTGCGTCATAGTTTTGCCACCCATCTCTTAGAAGGCGGCGCAGACCTGAGGGTCGTTCAAGAACTTTTGGGCCATAGCACCATCGCTACTACCCAGGTGTACACCCATCTTTCACCCCAGCGACTACGCAAGGTCTATGAACTAGCGCATCCTAGAGCCAAACGCGGTACCATAGGGGGCGCGGGTAGCTGACCTATAGCTCCCAGACTTAGCTTCAAGGAGCATGTGGTGTCCACTGCAATACGCATCGGTTCACGAGATTCTCAATTGGCCCTCGTTCAGTCCCACTGGGTCCGGGGAGAACTTCAGAAAATTTATCCCGACTACGAATTCCCCTTGCTGGAACTGAAAACGCAGGGGGATAAAATTCTAGACGTTGCCCTCGCCAAAATCGGCGATAAAGGCTTATTTACCAAGGAATTAGAAGTCAGCATGCTGGAAGGCACGACTGACTTTGCGGTCCACTCGCTCAAAGACCTGCCGACCGAATTACCAGAAGGACTGATCCTGGCCGTCATCACAGAACGGGAAAATCCTGCGGATGCTCTGGTCCTGCATAGTAAGCACAAAGGGCAAACCTTAGCCACCTTGCCAGAGGGGACCGTGCTCGGCACTTCCTCCCTCCGGCGGCTGGCCCAACTGCGCTATCACTACCCGCATTTGGTCTTCAAAGATATTCGTGGCAACCTCAACACCCGCCTGCGCAAGCTGGATGCTGGCGAATTTGATGGTATTGTTCTGGCGGTCGCAGGCTTACACCGCCTAGGCTGGGCCGACCGGATCGACCAGGTGATTCCCCGTGATATTTCACTGCATGCCGTTGGTCAAGGAGCCTTAGGCATCGAATGTCGGGCCGCAGACCAAAGTGTAATTAAACTCTTGCAGGCCCTCAATCATCGCCCAACAGAAGTACGCTGTCGTGCTGAAAGGGCGATGCTTCGAACTTTGGAGGGCGGTTGTCAGGTACCGATTGGAGTCTTTACTTCTTTAGAGGGTGAAACGCTGACCCTTGAAGGGATGGTCGCCAGTTTGGACGGAAAGACTTTAATTCGTGATACCAAACAAGGTCTAGCATCAGAGCCAGAAGCTTTGGGCCAAGCGCTTGCTCAGGCGCTCAAGGACCAAGGAGCCGATGAAATTTTGGCCAATATCCGACTCTAGTCTCATCTCGACTTAAGCTGTACATAATAAACATAGGTGTGGCCCTACAGGAGCATGAGAACGTAGGCACTGCGTTCTTCCTTGGTACGTCTTTGAGAACGTACTATCTGTGCCCCTGAAGGGTGGTAGCGTATTAAATATGATTGAGCTCCACTCTCTTTTCCCGACTCAGGCCCAAGCTAGGCGATGGCTGCGGCTCATGGCCACTTCCCGTTTTATGGATAAGAAAGAAGAGAGCCTGATTCACCAGGGGAAGGCAGTTTTCCAGCTATCTAGTGCCGGCCACGAGTCGCTCGCTGTCCTAGCAGACTTGCTTACCTCAGAAGATTGGGTTTTTCCTCATTACCGAGACCGTCCTTTATTGCTGGCACGTGGCGTTACCCCGGTCGACCTTTTTTGTGATTTATTTGCAAAGGCCGATAGTGGCTCTGGCGGTAGACAAATGCCGTCTCATTTTTCGAATAAAGCCCACCGGGTAGTTTCTTTTTCTAGCCCTGTCGGTTCTGGAGTTTCCCACGGCATCGGGGTAGCCTTGAACCTCAAGCAAACGACGAAGCAGGATGCTGTTCTGGTGATGGTGGGCGATGCTTCGACCCAAGAGGGTGAAGTCTATGAATCGCTTGCTTATCTGGGGATAAATCCAGTTCCGCTAGTGCTATGCGTTGAAGACAACGGCTATGGCATTTCTACAGCTACTCGGGGCAAAACTTTTTGGACGATTGGCAAGGGCGAGGAAGCAACAGAGTTTTTGGGGACCCCGATTATTCGGGTAGATGGTTCTGATCCCTGGGCTGTCTATCTCGCTGGTCAAGATGCCTTCCAACGAGCCCGCCAGGAGCGAAAGCCAACCATCCTAGTAGTGAAGATAGAACGACTGGCTAGCCATACCAGTTCTGATGACCAAGGGGTGTACCGTTCTCAAGAAGAATTACTTCAGGCTACGCAGAAAGACCCGCTAGCCGTTTTTTCTCGGTTTTGCCTGGAGCAAAATCTAATCGATCAAACAGCATGGCAAGCGATACAAACTGAAGTCCAAAAAGAACTGGAGGAAGCGGCGATTTTCGCAGAAGCTCTTCCAGAACCAGACCCTGCACGAGAAACGGACATTTTCCCTCCGCAAAAACCACCTTTGTCTCTGGAACTCAAACCGCTTCTACACAAGATGGCAAGCGTGGAGGGAAATAAAGCAGATTCAGCAATCGATGCAGACAGCATTACCCTGCGTAGAGCTTTAAACAATACCCTGCACTATCTGCTAGAGACGGACCCCAGAGTATATCTTTTTGGTCAAGATATTGAAGACCCGAAGGGAGATGTCTTTGGCGTAACCAAGGGCCTAAGCACCAATTTTCCGGGTAGGGTCGAGAATAGTCCCTTAGCAGAAGCAACGATTCTCGGAACAGGCATCGGTCGTGCCCTGGCTGGAGAGCGCCCGATTTGCTTTTTGCAATTTATTGACTTCATGGGACCGGGCCTCAACCAAATTATTTCTGAACTGAGTACGCTCTACTGGCGCTCGAAAGGGGAATGGCAAGCGCCCCTCCTGATTTTGGCCCCTGTGGGAGCTTATCGGGCGGGAATGGGACCGTGGCATAGTCAAACGGGAGAAGGCACACTCGGTCATATTCCTGGTATTGACGTCGTTATGCCCGCTCATCCGGAAGATGCCGTCGAAACGCTGCTCCAAGCTTTCCACAGCGACCGACCGACCGTTTATCTCTATCCCAAGATTTTGCTCAACCGCCGCTATCCCTTAGCCGATTTAGCGGGTACTTCTGCTAGAGACCATCGGCTGCACCGAGCAGGCAAAGATCTTACCTTAGTCGGTTGGGGCGGGACCGTAGATTTGTGTAAGGAAGCCGCTAACCGTCTACAAGAGCAGCAGGTAGATACCGAAGTTCTGGAAATCACCTCTCTCAGTCCCTTGCCGATGGCCTTACTTTCTGAACGGGCACGGCGCACAGGAAGAATGGTGGTGGTCCATGAAGATAACCGAACGGCCGGATTGGGTGCTGAAATTTTGGCAGAACTCCATGAACAGCTAGGTTCTGCTTTTCAAGGTGCCCGCGTGACCCGTAGCGATACGCATATTGCTTACAACATGGAAGCGCAACTAGCGCAACTGCCTTCTGTTGAAAAAATTGTGGCAGCGGCCCAAAAACTGTTGGGCCGCACCGTCTATGAGCAAGCTCCAGCCCAAGTTATGGAGTCAAAGCCTGCGGCCCCAGTAGCGACTATCGCCAATACCGTCACCCTTAAAAGTCAGAGCGATGACCGAATCGCCATCGTAGTGCCAAGGGTGGCTCCTACAGATGAAGCCGCCACCTTGCTCAACTGGGTAGTAGCTTTGGGCGAAAAGGTGGAAGAGGGGCAGCATATTGCTGACCTGCAGGGAGACAAAGCCCTTTTTGAACTGGAAGCTACCTGTGATGGCTATGTGGCAGAGCTATTGGCCTCGCCTGGTCAAGATATTTATGTGGGCGATACAGTTGCTTACTTGAGCACGTCTGAGCCCCAGGTCCTCGTCAATCCCGCTCAGCCTATAGTCCCTGAACCCGTAGTGGTAATTGCACCAGAGACTCCAAATCAAACACTCGTCCCATCCCTCGTCTCCATTGCCGCCTATCTCCCCGATGGGGTTATCACCAACCGTGAGTTGTCAGAGCGTTTAGGGGGCGTGATTACAGAAGAATGGATTGAACAGCGCACCGGTATTCTGGAACGTCGTCTGGCCCCTAGTCACATCGATACCTCCGATATGGGACTGTGGGCAGCCGAGCGAGCCCTCGACCAAATAGGCATGAAAGCTCAAGACCTGGACATGATTCTCGTCTCCACGACTTCAGCAGATGGAGTAATTCCCTCTGTTGCCTGTCGTCTGAAACAGGGATTAGACAGTGCCCATTGTCCGGCTTTTGACCTGAGTGCCGCCTGCTCTGGATTTATCTATGGCCTCTCGGTAGTCCAGCAATATCTAAAGGTCAATCCTGACCAGCGGATTTTGCTGGTGACGGCGGAGAAGATGAGCAAAGTGATCAATCCGCTAGACCCTGATACGGCAATTATCTTTGGAGATGGAGCTGTTGCTTGTGTCCTGACAGGCCAAGGACCGGGCAAGGAGGATTATCCCCGACGACTGGAATTAGAAGATGTGATGATTCGCGCCTGTCCTGACAATGATAGAACCATGGTCCTCGAATCAGATTTTATACACATGCAGGGAGCACGGACTTTCCGCACAGCGGTCACCTTGATGGGTGAAATTTGTGAGGCCCTAAGCCAAAAGCTCAATTACACCTGGGACGACGTAGATTGGCTGGTTCCGCACCAAGCCAATGGCCGAATTATCCAGGCCATCGCCCGCCGACTTGCGATTGATGACAAGAAAGTGTTCTCTAATATTGCCTATCGGGGCAATACTTCCTCGGCGAGCATTCCTCTAGCCCTGACAGAACTGCTGGCCAGCGACAAGCTCCAACCCGGCCAACGCATTCTCCTATGTGCCTTAGGCGGTGGGATTACCTATGGGGCGGCTTCTGTAAAAGTGCATTAGCAAAGAAGATATGGATAATAGCTATAACTTTTCTTTTGCACCCGAATGGTAGGAATGTTCAAAAACAATTTTCAAAATGTTCACAAGTGATACATTCTGAAACCCTCTCAGGGAGGGAGTTGAGTTTGTCGTTATGACGAAAAATTTGTCGAAGTTATAAATTTAGCAGTCACCAAGATCGTTAGGACATTTTCGCTATTCGATGTTCCGGCAGTTCAAGCTCTTAACATGCAACCTGGATTGAGCTGTGCTTTCCTTGTGGCATTGGTTTCTGCGTGATTTTTCCGTCTATATACTCACTAGCCGATTCAGTTTCCGGCAACGTCAGAAACTCCTCTAAGGTCAATATTTTTGAAGGAGTCTGTACCATCTAACTAATGCTTTCTCACATAGATACAAGACAATTCATATAGGCTCTGTGCTTATTATAAATGGTAAGTCCGCTAACTGCTAAAGTGAGCGGCGGCGAAAAGATATTCATCCGACCGCTCCACTGTGTTGTTCTGCTGTGCCAACTACGCTGATTCTAAATGAGCTACCGGAATTGTTTCAGTTCTTTCGGGAGATTTCGCACCTGTTGCAATATCATGAACCCTATGCAAGATATCTGCTGAATAGTAACGATTGCCGCAGTTATCGCAGACTCCAATTGTGACATCCTCAAGAATGACGAATCCATCCCTATGCTTGAATGCCTCACGCTTCACGACGCGGGGTTGAACTGTGCCTTCGCAATATTCGCATCTGTAACCGTACATATCCTTAGCCCTCAAATGCAGTGACTTCATAGATTGTGATAATCAGATACCGTCCAGTACTGGCAAACCGTCCAACCACACCGACAGGGGTTCGCTGATCGAGTGCATTCCCCACTACTACATATTTTGCACCTCTGGGGTCATCTTTTTCAACTCGAATAATTTGACCGCTTAAAACTGCTGCTTCTACGTCCAAAATGGTCAAATAATCTTCAGCCATTTCTTCCATGGCATGCGCTGACATATCGTATTGGCAAAGTCGAATCTTTTCTCTTATCCGGTCAATATTGTTACGAGGCACGGCTTATTTCACGCACACCCAGATCATCATATCAAGACTCCGCCTCAAAATTACTATTGTGCAAAACCGCTGCGTAGTGTTCCACCACTGAAGGTACTTCTCCGCTCGTCGCTCTTATAATAGAGCCGCCACTTCTTCGTCCGTCGGTGCTGGCTGATCTGTTTTTAACAAGCCTCGCATCCGTCGAATTGCGCCAGAGCGGTCAGGTTCAGAAATTGGAGTATCTTGCAAGGATTCAATGATAGCGCTTACCAGTGCAAGGCGGTCGCTGGGTGATAGCTTGAAAACTTGCTCTCGCAATTCTTGTAGCAACATAGACGAGGACTCCTATGGCCTAATATCCAGTATGAGCGATCGCGCCCTCTATGGCCATGCCCCTGCTACAGTTTCCATCTGCTCGTAAACTCCTTCTCAATTCTTGTCTCTTGATCGCAGGTCAATGATTAAAGTTCTCATCACTTACTAATCTCAACATAACTACTACTGAGACTGCTGTTGGGACAGCAGACGAGAGCGAATGAGACTCAAGTCAGGTTGACTGCTGGACAACCGTTGCTGTACAGAATCAGCTAGCTGTTCTCTCTGATTTAAGTAGGTTTCTACTACATCTTGGTGTCGAAGATAGTAACCGATTGTATTGTAGACATCGGATAATGAAAGGGTTGAGTACCGATAAACAATAGACTCAGGAGTTGCGCCATCTTGAAACGCTCGGATCACAATCTCCAGCAAAACCCTTGAATTTCCAACTCGAATTGCTCCGGTTTCATCTTCCCAGAGAGGCGGTGTCTCACGCTCTAAAAAGAGGCTCATAGATTCATTCCTATGTCAGGTAGATTATAACTTAACTCAGAGAATCGCCACCAATCTCAAAGCACTACCTCACAAGCAACTTTGAGGTTTCTTTAGGTAAGTCACTAAAAGTAACATACGTGATTCGCTCACCGCGTCCAATACATGCGTTTTATGGGGAGACGACCACTAGAAAGGCAGAGGAGACGACTATGCATGCGATGACAGGAATCATGTCTACTAACATATGGTTCGCTCCTCCCCATCACCCCTAGACCGATTGAAGCAGGGCTTAAAGTAAAAAAGCGGAAG
>JBBRSB010000055.1:0-11574 GCA_038245785.1 Gloeobacterales cyanobacterium
CAGATCCTCCATTGCGCGAACTAAGTGCAGATGATCCTCATGGGTGCGGACGGCTAACCGAAAAAAGGCACCTTCGCCCTTAAAGCGACTAGAGACATCTTTAATATAGATAGAGCGGTTGGTAAGGAGCGTTTCCGCCAGGGCTTGGGCAGAACTCCGGTTCAGATGCAGTTTGACGAGCAGAAAGTTACCACCACTGGCAAACACCTTAGCGACAAAGGGTAGGGTCTCTAGCATCTCAGCAAATTGCACTCGATCTCTGGCTGTGGATTGGAACGAAGTAGCGATCGCTTCCCGATGTTTGAGGATGATTTCCAGAAAATGTTCAGCAAGGGAGTTGAGATTCCAGATCGGAAGATGACGGTGCATGAAGAGATTAAACTCAGCATTCAAGGAGTAGGTATAGCCGAGGCGAAGTCCTGGAACCCCAAGCGTTTTGCTCAGACTTTTAAGCAGAATGACATTGGCTAAGGGCCGCTCTTCTAGCAACACCATCACGCTGGGCTGATCGGCAAAGTCAATAAACGATTCGTCTACTATCAGCCATTTCTCTGGATGGTTTTCGGCAAAGTTATAGATCCAGTCCGAGGGCAAGAGCGTACCGGTTGGATTATTGGGGTTTACGAAGACAATTACCTCGGCATCCTGTGCCAGGGGTAGAAATAGATCGAGATCGAAGCCGATTTCATCCCAGTATTCAGATGCTGTCGGAAACATACGCTGATATTCGCCAAAGGTCGGGCAAGGAATCAGTACCCGTCGGCCTGCAAAAAACTGTTTTAACACCGGAAATGCTTGGGAGGCCCCATTTAAAGCTATACAGCGTTCGGGTTGGCAGAGGAGATAGTACGAAAGTTTTCGATCGAGCAGGGTTTGCGTTGACCCATAGTTATGGAGGAGAGATGGTAATGCATTCCGTAATTCTGAAAGAACACTTCCGGTCGGAAAGTACATATTGCGAAGAAAACAAAAGTCTAGAACTTCATAGTTCCAATAGCTCCCCTGCGAACGCTGGAGTGAAGAATAGCGTTGATCGGCTTCGAATGTATAGCGAGCGGAATCTAGATCATTGGGGTCGTCCAGCTCTGCCCAGCGCTCATTCTGGAGAATGGCGGCATGGATCACCTCTTGTTGCATGGTAATAATAATGCCGAGGATTGCCTCGTAGTAACAGTTTGAATCGATTGCCTTGGCATAGTAGGTAATCAATCGTTTAAAGGAACCCGAACAAAATGCCTGAGAGAATTTATAGATATTCAGCGTTTTATATTTGTCCGCAAAATTAAAGTCAGATCCCTGCAGATGAGGCGGAATCACACTCCTAACGACGCCATCTACGACCGTGACAACCGTACCATCCATACCACTCCGATAGCGATCGAGGAGCGCAACATTGGGATCGGGCGATGCAAATAATCTGTTAAATACCGATCGCTCAACGACTAAATCACTCTCAATCAACACAATATCGCCATCCATGGGCACTTGTTCCAGGGCTAAGGCCAGGGAATAGATGTTGTTGGTTTCCGCATAGCGATCGTTATGGACAAATAAGAAATCCAGGTCGGGATAAAGCTCAAGCGCATGCTGGCGGATTTCTTCAGCCCGATAGCCTGTGACGATTGCAACGTTTGTGACGCCGTGGGCAATCAACATATCAATTAATCGTCCTAGCAACGTGCGGTCGCCAATTTTCAGGAGTGATTTATGGGTTGTAAGCGTCAAGGGGCGCATGCGTCGCCCAATACCTGCTGCCAAGATAATTGCTCGCATCGGTAATCATTTTCCTTGTTCGCGGAGACCTTGAATTTTTTGTTCAATCTCTGCGGCGATCGCTTGACATATTTCTCGTTCTGATTGGCTCTCCCCTTTGGCTCGATGCTGTATGGGGTCTAGAACGCTCCCAAATACCACCCGAATGGAACGCCTGCGGGGAAGTAACGTTCCTTTGGGCAGGGCCTCAAAGGTGCCTTCGATCAAGACAGGTAGAATCGGCACCCCCAGTTTCAGGGCAAGGAATCCCACGCCTGCCTGGAAGGGCTGCAATTCTCCCGTCAGCGAACGCGTCCCCTCAGGAAAAATCAAAATGGGCTCGGTAGAACCCAGCACCACTCGGCACTCTCTCAAAGCTGCAAAGAAATTGCCGTGGCGCTCACAGGGAATAACGTTGAAGAACGTGCGGAAAAACCATTCTCTCATCGGTGTGCCACAGAAGTAGTTCTTGTCCCCTAACACAGACACGCGATCGACCTGTGAGTGCAGGGCCGCCATCACCGCACCGGTGTCTAGATGACTCGTATGGTTTGCGGCTAACAAAAACGGGCCGTCCTGCGGTAGATTTTCTAACCCGTGGCACTCCAGATGAAACCAGGATTGGTAGATCGCGTGTATGGCTGTTGTGAAGAGATGAACGAGCTTTGATTCAAACGTCAACTCAAGGTCTTGAGGATAGTGATTGAGCCCTCGTAGCACGATTCTCTCTTTGGCTCGTCCCGTCACAAACAATGCTCCTCTTTGGATAAGTCCCAAATCACCTGTCGTAAAGAAGACCTCGAAGAAGAAAGTAACAAAGTCCGATCGCCTGTTTTCGATACAGCTTATAACCGTCCGTCCAGGGCTCTTGCTTTTCGGTATGATAGCTTATAGGTCAAGCGATCGGACTTAATTTTCCCATGGTGAAGAAGGATACAAGCAATCTGACTGGATTGCCGATCTGCTCAATAATTTAGTTATTCTTCCCCCTCTAACTTTGGTACATGATGGCGATCATTCAATTAACTTCAGCTCCCTCTATGGATAGCGTGATATTTCCTAGAACGCGCACTTCACTGCGAGATCTAGCTGTCTGGATTAAAGAAGGAATTCTACTCGGCAATACTTTTCATTATCGCAAAAAGAATCGCTGGATTCATAACTTCATTAATCTTTCCGTTCTAAGTTTAATTGGATTGGGCATTATCCAGTTGTCTTTACTTTCGGTAATTTTGCCGTTAGCAATTTATTTGCCTATCGCTATTTTTTGCTTTGGAATTCTTCAGTTCATGCTGTTCATTCTCGTTGTGCATGAAGCCTCCCATAACATGTTTATCCTATCAAAAAGCAGCAAGCGATCGCTATTTTGGAATCGCCTGTTTGGATGGACTATCGCCACCTTTTATGGCTTGGAGTACGGTAAGCATTGGGAAGTCGGACACCAGGTGCATCACTATGACACGATCGAAGACAACGATCCTCAAAACTGCTCGAATACCATCTATTCGGGTCCAGCTTTGTTTGCCTATACCTTCAAAGTTTTATTAATGCCTGGTTATTGCCAGTTTTTTCGTAAGTATGATCAGTGTGACGCACCCAAATATTATGGTCTGAATCCAACGTTACTGGCTGGACAAGTCATGCTCTGGGTATTATTTATTGCGGTTTCAATTTTGTATTTAAGTTGGGCAGTTCCGGTGGCCGTATTTTGGGGTATTCAAGTTGTTTCAGCCCTGAATCAATTCAAGATTGCGATGGAGCATGGGGGTGAAATCGGTCGGCGCGAGCAGCCATTTTTGCGATCGTGCAGTTCCTTCTTTCCTTTGCGCTGGCTGTTGATGCCGTTGAACATCTCGCTTCACTTCGAGCATCATCTTAATTATTGCGTTCCTTGGTACGATCTCATGAACTATCACCATGCATTAGAGAAAATTGTTCCCCGAGAAATACGCTCTCAAGTCTTCCATTATGACTTTGAAGTTTGGCAGCAAATCAACGAAAATAAACAGATATAGCGGTCAGCAAGATAGCAGTCGCCAAGAACATGAGGACCTATGTGTCGGAGATGTTCCAACAGTTTAAACTCTCAACATGTAACGGTCTTAACAGCTCTGTCCATGGCTATAACTTTTTTTCTGCACCTGCTCATGTTCTGAAACAATTTTCAAAATGTTCACAAGTGATACATTCTGAAACCTGCTCAGGGAGGGGGTTTAGTTTGTCGTCATAACGAAAAAACCTGTCGAAGTTATAAATATAGCAGTCGCTAAGAACATTAGGATCTATTTGTTGTGAGATATTCTGGCAGCTCAAGCACTTAAGATGTAACGGTCTTATCTGTCCATTGCTAAAACTATCAGGTATAAAAGGTGAAAGAAGACCCATGGGTATTACAGCTTTTGTCTTAGGGATATTTACCTAGGTAATTAACGGAAGTAAGAGTGAATTCATCTATTTCGTTAAGGTAATCTTCAAGACGTTCTGCAGATGTTTAGTTTTAGTTGAATCCCTATGATGAAACCATATTGAATTTGTCTCAATCCTAATGAAATCCTTAGCAAGAGAATTAATTATAGAGAAAATCTATAGTGAGCTTACTACTCGACCCCGTTCTATCCTGCAGTTGAGCCGGGACCTCAACCACGCCCCCTGGCAAATTTTTCGGGCCGTACATGAACTGAATCAGGTTGGCAGAATTGCTTACTTACCAACGCGGGGACACTGGATTGTCATAGATTAGAGGCCTGTTTGGGGATTAAGGCTGAAAAGTGGTGACTATGGGGATGACCTGACTTAACGGATATTCCTCTGTCAATGCTTATGCGAAGCACATTTGTCTTCTGCGGTATAACCCTAACCTGCCTTAACTTTATACTAAAGGAGAATGATCGTACTGGGCCAATAAATCAGCTGGATCGTCAAAAATTGCCAGTGCGCCCTTTAATATATCGTCGTCAAATCCCCCGCATCGCAGGGCAATCACACCTACACCCGCTTTGCTGGCAGATTCAATGTCATAGGGAGAATCTCCAATCATTACGGCTTGGTCTGGCTTTAGGCCTGCTTTGCTCAGGGCCGCTTCAACAATATCAGGAGCAGGCTTGGAGGCTTGTGCATCGCTGGAAGTGGTTTTTTCTTGGAGCAAATCGTCTACCTGTGCTGCTTTGAGCAGCACTTTCAACTCTTGATCACTAGCGGAGCTAGCAACAATTAGCTTCAGTCCAGAGGCGAGCAGCTTCAGTAAAAGATCCCGTGAGCCCTTAGTGGGAAGAAGCTGTGGACCAAACTGGTTGAGGATTAACTCCTTACGAAAGTCCGTAATCGCCTTTCCATCTCCCTCCTGATCATCGAGACTGGGAACCATTTTTGGGATAACCTGGTCCCCCCCCATACCCATCAGCGGTCGCACTTTGACAAAGGGCACATCATAGCCGAAAGCAGAAAAGGCCTTTACCCATGCATGAGCATGAGCGTCGTTGCTTAGAACCAACGTCCCGTCAACATCTAAAATAACGCCCTCTAATGCCATGTTCAGCCTCTCTACCGTTTGGTGCCTTATAGTCTCTCGATGCTGGCATGAGACCAAGGCAAGTTCATCAGCCAATTGGCAGAAAAGCGTGAATTCACGGCTTAAAAAGAAAAAAGCTTGGTCTTACGGGACCAAGCTAGCGATAGGCAAGGAGAACACTGTCAAACTTTTCTAAGCTCTGTGAACTTAAGATCTATCGCTTCTAAGTCTCGTTCCATCTCCTCAACCATCTGAGGGGAACGACTGCGCAGAAAGAGAAACCAGCCTACGCCAATCGCCATATAGACCAAGAATAGGTAGGGAAAAACGTTGTAGGGAGCAGCAGGTACAGGATAAACACTGCCGACGACCGGAACCATCATGAAAAGAACGGCTAGAGCAGAAACAGCGATGTCCCAGGGCTTAAGACTACTTTCACGCTTGAGGTAGACCGGAGCCGCTACAGAAATCAAGATATAGCAGACCAAGAAACCATAGGTGGCAATCGTTCCGGTATAGCCATAAATATCAAGAACCTTGATTCCAGCCAGCGATAGCAAGGCCGGAAGAGAGAAGACCATCAGGGCTGCAACCGTTGCGGCAATATGGGGCGTTTCATTGACGGTATGGGCGGACCCCATAGAGTTGGGGAAAATGCCATGACGACTCATAGAGAACAAGACCCGTGAAGCAGCATTGATACTAGCGAGGGTACAGGCGAACAAACTGACCATAGCTGCGACAGAAATGACGACTCCGAGGAAGCCTGCTCCCGCAATAGAGGAGAGCACATTTAGAGGGGCTTCCGTTTTATCTAAAGTGGTTTTATAGCCTTGGAATCCAAGCACCATCACATAGGACATAACAATGAAAAAAGAACCAGAAATGACCGTGCTCAAAATTACAGACCGAGGGATGAATTTGAGAGGCTCTTTCGCTTCATCGCCTAAAGCGGTAGCACTTTCAAATCCGACATAGCTAAAGACAGCCAGCACCAATCCCAAGCCTAAACCACTGGGGGTAACTCCTTGGAGCGTAAGCTGAGCCGTATCAACGGCGAAGTTCTTATTCGTGAGCACAAATGCCGCTAGGATTAGAATCAGTCCAACGGCCCCTGCTTCAATGCCCAGCATCAAGACGGTAGATAAGCGAATATCTTTATAGGCACAAAACCAGGCAGCGCTGATACAGACAAGAAGCAGCAAAATTGCGGGGGCTTGGATACCGACCAGCCCCAATAAGATATTGCCATAGTTGGCAAAACCAGAAGCTACGGCCATAGCGGTGAAGAGATAGCCGAGAACCAATCCCCACCCGGCAGTCACTCCAGCCATTGGTCCCAGTCCTCTAGAAGTGTAGGCATAGAGAGAACCAGGAGAAGCAGAACGTTGAGCAAACTGATTGATATTTAAACTCACAAAGACCAAGCCAATAGTCGCAATTACATAGGCAAGCCAGCTACCGTTTCCCGTGCTGGCATAGACCAAGGCTAAGTTCACCGTTGGCGTGAGAGTCGGCGCAATATTAGCAATCGATTGGGCTAAGACTTCTGGAAAAGGAAGACATTGAGATCTAAGTCCAGATTTCGTAGGTTTAGGAGTTGTTGTAATAGTCATCGCTAAGCCCTTAGTAACGGGTAAAGAGGTAACCGCAGAAGCAAGCTGCGATTACTCTATTTCACTTGTAATAACAAGCATGTAGCGAATGTTACGAATGGCTATGGCAGTTGCTCTTTTTGTGCATAGAAGGAGGCACATCGGTGGCCGGACTGCTATCAAAAAAGCCTACGGGTTTGAGCATAAAACCGATATAGGCCGTAGGCATCACGGGCCAATCTTCTGGACGGGGAACATGGTGATGGCCAAAGGTGTACCAAACCACTACGTTGGTGTCTGTAATTGGGCGGTTGGCTTGGGTCCAAGCGGGTAATCCTTGGCCCCCAGGACTCTGGTTCGGATATTCTCCAGCGGGATAGCGCTCATCGGCACTGTAGGGGGTTGCCCAGAGGTGTTTGGTCATGAAACCTGCCCGCTTGAGCACGCTGGATTCGGGATGGGCAAAGGGCAGAATATTCTCCCCAGGCATCAACTTATAAGCGACGGGTTGGCCGACCGCGTTAAGCACGGAAGGATTGACGATTTTCCAGTATCGGGCGGACATCGGATCAATCGTGCGCTGGGCTTGGGATTCTGTCGCTAAAAGAGTGGATTTCGCAAAAAAGGCATTGCCATGAGGATTTTCTGGCCCCATTGGTTCTGCTTCCGTATTCACTTCGTACACCGAGTTCTGCAGGCCCTCCACGCTCATATCCAAACGAACATTGAAGAAATGTTGGTGTACTGGGGCATTGAGCTGAGGAGCAATGAGGGAGCCATACTTAGGCGTTTCACCGGGCATCATCGCTCCAGTATTGAGCATGCCCGTTAGTTTTACTTCGTACTGGATCGTTCCATCCTGATAGAAGTACCAGAAAAAACCATACTCATAGTTGCCGACGGTAGAAACGAAGGAAACCACCAAGCGCCGAGAACGCCTCACTTCCGTCTGTTCTGTGCGCCAGTCCATATGCTTCCAGAGAATACCGTAGTCTTCTTCATGCATACAGACCGCATTTTCAATCGTCACAACCTGGCCGCGACTGTTCGTCATCACCGCATCAAAGTAGCGGATCACGCCCAGGCAATCGCATCCCAGTTTGAGGGAGTTTGCCAAGGTGCCAATGCCGTACTCCCCGACATCAAAGGCATTTTTGCGGAAGTGAAAGGGCCTGGGGTCACCATAGGGCACCACCATTTCTGCCAGAGAAGCGCGGTAGAGGATTGGGCGCAGGCGGCCCTGGTCTGCGTAGCCAATCGTATAGAGCACCAAACCTTCGCGGGGGGTGAAGCCAAGGCGAAACTGCCATTTTTGCCAGCGGACCTGATGGCCTTGCACCTCGAAGCTCGGACCTTCGGGCTGGACAATTTCTAGGGGTTGAACGTCTGTACGCAGGTCCTGGATAAATTCGGGGGTATAGTTCCCAGGATTGGGCGGCAGGGGCACGACGCCATAGTCTTCGACCCTGAGCACCTGCATCGTATTCAGATCTACGACCGGGACCACGCCTTCAATCGGTCGCGCATAGCCATTGTCCGTAGGGCTAGAACGGACCCAGCAGAGGGCTCGGCTCAAACGCTTTCCCTCCTCATCCTCAAAACCAAAGTTTCCGGCAGACCAGGGGTCTACCATCACCAGGTCTGGATTGGTAATGCCCCGTCGTTCCAGGGCAGCACGGAAGTCAGGATTGGCTTTGACAGCATTCTCACATTCAATAAATTCATCGAGCATGATTGGAGGCTGCACCCCGTCCACTTTTTTCCAAGAGGTAACCGTACCGTCTGTCAGAGAAACAATCGCTTCGTAGGTGGTGGCTGTGGCGTTGTCCAAGAGAATGGCAAAAGCCTCGCGCTGGATAGCCTCTTCCTGTTCAAAATTTAGGACCACGGACTTTGGCGGCTCATGCAGGACGACGGTGGCAAAGCGCACGCGCCCACTAAGCGGATAATCGGCCCGCAGAACACGTACCGCTCTGGCAATTTCTTCTGCCGTAAGCGGGTCAAGCGGATGCTGGGCTAAGGTCACGTTGGTGGGAGGAATGCGTACGCTCGTCATCGATAGGCCCCTAAAGTGAGTACGGTAGGCTGCATTCTCACCTTCCTGTCATAACAAGTTAGTAGAAAATGCTACGGAATCTTAGCGATTAACAGTTCAGGTAGTGTTCCATCTCCCAGGGCGTCACCTGGACATGATGTTGAGCCAATTCTTGATACTTCAAATCTAGATAGGTCTTCGCGCCCATCTCACTTAGCATCGCCATCAGCAGAGGGTCCTGCTCCAGGCAACGCAGGGCTTCTCCTAAACTGGTCGGCAGCGTTTGCAGGTCAGAAAATTCTGCGCCTCGGACAAACATATTTTCATCCAGCCGCTCACCCGGATGCAGGTGTTCTTTCATTCCTTCCAGACCCGCCGCCAGCATCCCTGCTTCTGCTAAGTAGAGATTGACAGCACCATCGACCAAGCGGCACTCAAAGCGTCCCCCTTCTGGAATACGAATCATGTGCGTACGGTTGTTACCCCCGTAGGAGATATAGCGAGGGCTCCACGTACTTCCAGAGTGCGTCATCGTCGCATCCAGCCGCTTATAGGAATTCACCGTCGGGCTACAGAGGGAAGTAAGTCCCCGCCCATGGGCCAAGAGACCGCCCAGGAATTCATAGGCCAGGGGTGAGAGGCCCATTTCATCGCTATCCTCGGCAAAAGCATTCTGCCCCCGCTTATCCCAAAGACTCATGTGCACATGCGCCCCATTGCCGGTCAGATGGCTAAAGGGTTTGGGCATGAAGGTGGCGGTCAGCCCCCGTTGCTCAGCCAGGGTTTTAACCATGTATTTGAAGAACACATGGCGATCGGCGGTGACCAGAGCATCGTTGTAGGTCCAGTTGAGTTCAAACTGGCCGTTGGCATCTTCATGGTCGCACTGGTACGGCTCCCAACCCAGTTCTTCCATATAGCGGACTATGGTGGAAATGAAGTCAAACTGACGCATCAAATTCAGTTGGTCGTAGCAAGGACGGGCCGCCGTATCCAGTTCATCGGCCACCTGATAGCTCTGCCCCTGCTTCTTGACCAGCAGAAATTCGGCTTCTACTCCAGTTTTGTAGGCATAGCCCAGGGCTTCACAGCGACGAAGCACTTGTTTCAGCATCATCCGGGGCGCACTGGCAAAAGGTTTGCCTTCTAAATAAACTTCGCTGGCTACCCAGCCGACATTCGGTTGCCAGGGCAACACGATCAGGGAATTAGGGTCTGGTATGGCGGCAATATCAGGAGCATCTGGCCCCAGACCGAGATTGGAGGCAAAGGGAGCAAAAAAGGCACCAGCGGATTCAACGGCGCTGATTTTAGCGGCAGGAACCAACTTGGCACGAGTTCCACCTAAGAGATCGGTATAGGAAACAAGAAAAAAGTTAAGCTTTAGCTCCTTGGCCAACTCGGCCAGGGTACTGCCCTTGGTTAATGTGCTGACCATCCCTATGACGCTCCGTCTGCTTCTGTCTGCTTTGAGTAAACCAAGCTTGTTATGACGAGTTTGTATCTAGAGATACGGGGGAGGCATATTGGAAAGAAGTATGGAGCAACCAGCCATGGAAAAGCGACAGTTAGGCAAAGGCGGTCCATCGGTTTCCGCAATTGGACTGGGATGTATGGGTATGTCGGATTTCTATGGTCCAGCAGATGACCAGGAGAGCATTGCGACAGTCAAAGCAGCGTTGGAAGAGGGAGTTACCTTTCTGGATACAGGGGATTTCTACGGCATGGGGCACAATGAGATGCTGCTGCGCGAGGCCCTAGGAGGACAGCGTGAGCAAGCATTTCTGTCTGTCAAGTTTGGTGCTCAACGTACCCCTAAGGGCGAGTTCATTGGCTTTGATGGACGACCCGCCGCTGTCAAGACCTCTCTGGCCTACAGTTTGCAGCGTCTAGGCACAGACTATATCGATCTCTACCAGCCAGCCCGCATCGATCCGACGGTACCGATTGAAGAAACGATTGGGGCGATTGCTGAGATGGTTCAAGCAGGCTACGTCCGCCATATCGGCCTATCGGAAGCGTCTGTCCAGACTATTCGCCGTGCCCATGCGGTTCATCCAATTACGGCGTTGCAAATTGAGTACTCGCTGCTCTCCCGTGACATCGAGGCAGAGGTCTTACCGACCCTTCGCGAGTTGGGCATTGGCCTTGTCGCCTATGGAGTTCTCTCCCGTGGTTTGCTGAGTGATAGAAGCCATACTAACCCCGCTGCTGGAGACTTTCGGGCTTATCTGCCACGTTTTGCCGGGGATAACCTGAAGTCTAATCTGGCCCTGGTAGACGCGCTCAGGTCATTAGCGACCCAGAAGGGGGTAACTGTTGCCCAGATTGCCATTGCCTGGGTACTTGCCCGTGGAGAAGATATTGTGCCCCTAGTCGGTGCCCGTAAACGAGAGCGCCTGAGCGAGTCCCTGGCTGCTACCCAGATTCATCTGACCCCAGAGGAGATGACCCAAATCGAGGCTACCGTATCCCCGACAGCAGTGGCCGGAACACGCTACAGTGCAGAACAGATGGCCATGCTGGATGGTTGAGAGATCCCCCTCCTGAGTCTTGAACCCCTCAGGCCCTACGGGCCAGCTCCCCTTAAGGGGAGCCTCCTCTGGGGGCAGAAAGATAGTTTGGATTTGGGTGCAAACACTACCCAAGCGATAGTCCACGCTATCTACTGCTTGGATGCCTAA
>JBBRSB010000056.1:0-10801 GCA_038245785.1 Gloeobacterales cyanobacterium
CCCGTGTAGTTGACTCCATTGTAAGTGAGAACCGATGGAATGATGTTGAACACCACGTTAAGTTTCATGTACGCGGAAAGGGATGTAACCCCATTTTTTGTTACTTGAAGTTGAACGTCATATACGTGACCGGATTGGAATCGCCCGTACGCGGGAGTGATAGTCAAGTTTGTTGTTGTTGCCGTTGACGTTGTAATCACGTTTGCTTGCCCAGGGGCTGACGCTGTTTTCGTAATCGTCCATAGACACGTATCAAATGCGACCGATGTGTTTGTGAGTGTAAACGATGTCCCCGGGTTCAGAGCTCCTAATATGACACTGGGACTGAAAGCTGTAGAGCCACTCAGCGAGGTTGTGTTGTATGTGAAGAGGGCTGAAATTAGAGTCTCAAACAACGAGACGTCGCTGTGTCGGAACAACAAACCCCCAATTTCCACTCTTGAACGAGTACGGACAAATTGACTGGTTGTTGTCAGTGGCATGGTAATTGTTCTAGATCCAGTGAAGAACCCACTCTGCAATACAGTACCAATCCCGTATTCACCCGGCCAAACTTCGAAAAAAACCCGGGAAGTGTACCACGAAGCGGGTGGCGTTACGTCAGTCAGAGTGAAGGTGTAAGGAGAGACGCTTTGAAGTTCGTTTAATTGAAGAAAACCTGAATAGGTCACACCATTGTATGATATCAACGGTACAACATTAAGAAAGTTGACCTGAATTGACATATATGTATTTGCTGACGTGACAACACCCTTGGTAACATAAAGCACCACCGAATATAAATACCCTCCTATTTGTGTTTGATTGTCATCGGTCAATATAGTTGATATGAACGACAAATTGGGTGTATTGTATACGGTGACGACCGACCCAGAAGTAACGGTCCATGTAGCGGTGTCGAATGGGGTGGATGTTGTATTAACAAGATCTATCGTACCACCAGGTATGAAATTGTTGACGGTTAGTAATGGTGTGTTGGTGGTCGCGGAACTCGTCGTCGAGCCACGGACGAATGTCGCAACCAATAAGGGTTTGACACGCACTTGCATGTATGATACGTCCGAGTCTCGCCCATACTTGTGTATTTGCATGGAAATATTGTAGACGTATAAGGTCTCGACGTATGTGTAAACTGGGTTTAGACTTAGCCCTTCAGTGGAGTATGTTGTCGTGGTGGTCGTTGTTCCGGTGTTATTGGTCGTCACCAAGGTAACGGTCCACGTCGTTGTATCATACGTGTCCGACTCGTTGGTAAATGCTAAGATCGTTCCTGGGACGTAGTTGTCGAAACTGAGTAACGGCAGGTTAACCGTAGACGAACTGAAAGTTGTACCACCATTTGCGAAGCTAGACGTCAGAGGCGGCAACTGCAATATAAGTCGCATGTACGTTGGGGGTGAATCCAGAAGATCGCGGGTCGTGATCAATGTAACGTTGTAGGTTTTCAAGTATTCAGCGCCCCCAATCCAAACGGGTGTGATCGAGAGATCTTTAGTTGAGAATGTCGTGGTGACGGGTGTCGCGTTAACATTAGAAAACGTAACGACGGTCCATGTTGATGTAGTGTATTGGTCATACGGATCTGTGGTGTTTGTGAGAGTGACGGTATCTCCAGTTGTAAAGTTTGTGAAAGGTCTGAAAGGTCCGGGTGATATGTTACCGCTCTGGAGTGTAGAGTTCGAGAAAGAAGCTCCGGGTGGAACCGGTCGACAATCACTTAAATTCATGTACGCTATTCCTTGAGTCCCTCCTTTCCAGAACGCAGTTAACGTTATAATATAATTCACTGCCGTACTGCCCATAGGCCAGTTCGGAGCTATTGTGTATGTTTGCCCCATTCCAGGTGGAAGGTACTGCATACTTTCTTGGTTGTACACCGACCATAGTAGACTGGTGTATGTTGTACCATCAGTCGTGTTAGTGAGTGTGAAGGTATCTTCGAGAATCCCGCACGAGTTAACGATTGTGTGTGGTGGCGCGTTTGAGCTAGTACCGACTTCTGGTTCAAAGCCGTTGTAGGTTTTGTAGATAACGGTGAACGATGGAACCGGTGGTGTAAATACCGGTGCGACTCGTTCGATATTTAGAGCATTGAGGAAACCCCCACCGACTGAGCGTAGTGGTTGGTTGTAAGGGAATACATCCCGGACTCTAATTGCTTTACGGGAAGGGTATTGATCTATGAGGCGGGTGGTTAATTTTGCCGGGAACAACTCGTTAAGTTTACGCTTATCGGACATTGCAATAATTTATGAAAGGTAGTCATGATCGCCGTGTGGGCACGCGTAACGAGTTAACATATAAAGCTGGCGCCCTCGGCGCGTGGTTCTTAGTCCCTGTGTACTAAGGACAAGTTGGCGCCAAATTGCCACCCCACTTGTCCCTGACAACCAAGAGTTTAGGATTGGTTGGGGCTATATACCACGCACTACCAAATAGCGATCTACCGACAAATGGACCGGTATGAGATCCAATGCCATCGGACGCGAGAAACGTACCGATGATCCGGCTCATCTTGATACCCCACGGTATGTCGGTATTGTGGTTGCTTATACCCTCCGATTCAGACGTGACAGTACACGGTGTCATGGTAGATGGACATAGATACGGTGTTTGATCGGAAGGGTTGGGTAGGAAACCGGACCCGCAATGTGCGTTGGATGAGTTTGGAAGTGTACACGGACCAGCGGCGCTGTCTTGTGTTCCTGGGTACCTAGCATCCCAGTAATTAGTACGCACCCGTTCCTCCGCCCAAGCGGCCTTGAGGTATGTGCATTTATCGTTGTAAACTGGGTGTGTGGTTTGGTTGAATCCAAGGAGTCGTCTAAAATGTCGAATAACTTCGATATTCCAATTTTCTATTTCTGAGACGGTCGGGTTTTGGTTGTCCGCGAACGGGGCTACCTGGTAGAACAGTTCCCGTAAGCCGCGCATGGTGTTGACCCCGCCGGGTGGGGGGAAGATAAAAGCCATGAGTTGAGCGGTAGTAGATGTACACGGGTTGATGGTAGTGACGCCGTCCCATGGTACCCAAGTGCTGCGGTTGAGCCAGCTTATTCCATCTGGGTCGTGTCGGTAGCCCTTACTGTTCACGTATGAAGTAATGGCGCGAACTGTATCTGCTTGTGACATCTTTCCCGGTATTGAGTTGTCGGGATGGAAGTTAGGACATTGAGCTGGTGGGGGTGGTGGAGGAGGGACGTAAACCACCGGGGGTGGGTCGTTTGGTGGATTAGGGTCGATGGCTGGTGGGGTGGTTGTATCGGGTGGGCTTTGAGTTTGACCGAGGAAAGAGGGTACGCCTCTGGGGTTCGTTGTATTAGGGAACATAATAGTGAGGGGTGTATCCGGTGGGTGGTTATCCGGTACGAAAGAACTTGTGGTTGTACTTGGGGGTGGATCAGGTATTGATCTAGTACCGTTGTATCGGTTGGTAGTCGGATCCAACACCCAGTCTATTTGTAGTCGCGGTCTTGTTCGTGGTACGGTTGTGGTATCTTCAGGGAATTTACTTTTGGTACCAGTCTTTTGTGTCACTATCCATCTTGGGAATGGTTTAGCGTCTGGGTTCCACGTCCATTGTGTATCGGGTGGCGGTGGCACGTTGGGTGGAACATTTCTGTCAGTGAAATCGGTTCTGGGTGTCAATCGGTATCGAGGTGGATTCGATTGTGTGTCAAGTATGTATTTATGACTGGGTGGTGGTGGGATATCTGGTGGTCTGGGCATACGCGTTGCGGTAGGGTTGCGTGTAAGAGCGTAGGGGATAGGAGTATCCTTGGGTGCGTCGGGGAAATCTGGTGGCGACTCCCACGGTGGTAGATACGTCCTTCTCGTGCTAAAATCATATCCGACCGGGGTAAAATCGCGCTCACTGACTCCTGGTGATGGGATTGGGTACGGGTCGATAATTTGACGCGGGGTTTGTTTCGGTGTGGGACTTGGTCGTTGATACGAATTCATTAAAGTGTCCGCGGTGGTTGGTCGGGTCATATTTGTGATGTCGTCTTCCAAGGCGTTGGCGCACCGCGCGCGGAAAAAGGCCAACAGGCGCTGATCATTGGCATTCATGATTGTTGTCTAAGTACTGTATTTTTCCTTTTTATTATTTCTTTTAAGTACTGAAAGGGGCAAGAAGTGGGAAAAACAGTATTACCCCACTTCTGCCTTTTGCCTATTGGGTTATGTGCTTTGACGTCACTATACACCCTTTAGGTACAAAGTGGAAAAAAAGGGACCTTTTTGTAAAAAGAAATTCGCCAAGGTGATATTTCCGGTTTTACAAAAACACTGTATTTTTTACGAAAAACCAAAGCACACAAGGTACTTAGACAGTTGAGTTTGTTTTCCGTTGACTTAATGAGAGCGAGGTGGGCGTGTTATGCCAATAAACGCGTACCGAGCTGGATTATCAAAGCTCAACTTCGGTCTATCGTAGGCTTTAGACTTCTACCCGTAAAATATCAACTTCTGCCTGTTGCCTATTGGGTTATGTTGTTTCGTTTATTTTATTGCTTTGATTAATGACCACAACCACAACCACCACCTTTTACCTTTGGTGGTATCATTGAAGTCGAGGTAACTCCGTTTGGATCGGTGGTTACTATAAGACCGCATTTTTTATACGTTGTGGATGTAGTACCGTCTGGTGCTTTGGTTGTGGTAGTTCCAGTTTTATTGTCTGTTGTAGTCGTAACCCCATCCGGTGACGTGTAGATAGTACCACCTGAGTGTGTGGTTGACTTAGTACCGTCGGGGTGTACGGTCGTCTGAATTCCACATGGATTAGTTGTCACTGTGGTGCCGTCTGGGTATGTTTGGGTTGTGATGGCTTTTTTTTTGTTTAGTGTACACGAAGCCGCTACTAATTTTTTAGCGTCAATACATGTTTGACTAACCATTTTAGACGGTGTTTAGGGTTGGGGTCTACCTATATGAGTTACTCGCATACGTTCGAAAAGTATTGGTCGTCTAGTGTATCGTCTTGCTCCGCTATCAAAAATATGCGCTTTAGATCTTCGTATGAACACCGGTTTTCTTTATTTGCTTTGACAACCCCGAGGAATTTGAGGATCCGCTCGGTTTCATTTGACCTAATAATAGCGGTACGATAAACGATATATTCGTCTTGGTTTTCCAGCCAATATTCTATATCTCCAGAGTATTCTTCGTATTCGAAGGTGCCGTCAGCCATGTCGTCGAGTTCTCGCTCCGCTTGGTCGGAAACAACTTCATCGTCTAACCAAAAATCAGGATCGGTAAATGGGTCTCCGTTCATTTTGGGGGTGTCTGGTCAAGTCCTAATATGTGTTATAATGTGGATTGTTAGGTTTAAATTATATGTCTAGGGCCAAAGCCGGTTGTTTACCGGGGGTATAGATGATGATACAGATCGTAACCGCTACCGGGTCCGTATTTTGGATTGTAGTACATTTCTACAGCTTTCAGTCCCTTTGCGGTGACCCATGTGGGTGGAGCGGTGGAGTGTGTTACCGGTGGTATAGATATTTTTGGCATTACCGGCATGGACGGTCTATACTCGTACGCGGCGGCGTTGAACGATGGATTCATACCGGGGCGAAAACTAGGCATAGATGGTATGGGCATCGATGGTGGGTATAGATGATGATACAGATCGTAACCGCTACCGGGTCCGTATTGTGGATTGTAGTACATAGCTATAGCGCCTTGTCCCTTTGCGGTGACCCATGTGGGTGGAGCGGTGGAGTGTGTTACCGGTGGTATAGATATTTTTGGCATGGACGGTCTATACTCGTACGCGGCGGCGTTGAACGCTGGTGGCATCGTCCAGTTCTGGTCGTAGTATTCCGACATGATTACAAATCGTAAATATGAGCGACCCCTACGACGATCCCGTGTATTGGAGACACTGGGCTAGAGTTAGAACAGTCCAACCACAAATCGAATATGATTGGGACGCGGAACAGCTAGGTGAATCGATTCCGTTTTATGACCAACCATCATTTAACTTTGCCGGAATGGGTGTGAACAACACTTTTAAGTTTATATGGGATACCGGTGCGTCTTATACCGTATCACCCCATATCGAGGATTTCGTAAATGGAATAAAACCTTTACACCCACCAATCGAACTCGACGGACTTTCTACTGGGTTAAATATTCAAGGACAGGGGCTTGTAGTTTGGATTGTGACAGCGAAGGATGGTACTCATATAGTTTTAACCGTAGACGCGTACTACGCCCCTGGTGCTAGCATGAGACTTTTCAGCCCACAATCTTATCTACAGCAGTGTAAGAAGAATGGGTGGATTGAGCCTGTTGGAGGTTTCACTGATAAAGAGTTGACACTGACGTGGTCTGACGGTAGAATGATCCACGCGTTGTACGACGCGTCGGATGATCTGCCTAAGAGCATAGCCTATAACGGAAAAACGGATTTACGACTAATTTAAAGTGTACGATTGACTAATTTCGCATTGGGACATCTTTCCGTAGACGAAGAAATCCAAGTTGGGTATTCTGTGGGTTGTTGGGTGGGACTGTCAGATGGCGTGTCAGATGGTGTATCAGATGGGGCGTTGGATGGTTGGTTGGTAGGTGTAGCAGTAGGAGGTGGTACAAAAGGAATACCGCTAGGGCTATCACTAGGAGCGCCGGAATAAACCACTGTCGGTGATGTAGTCCTTTTGTTAATATTGGTGCTCACGACGGTGGTGATGTACGTCGGAGTTTGGGTCGGTTCGTCGGTGCTGGGGCTTCCGGTTGGGGCTTTGCTTGGGTGAGCGGTTTGCTTTCCAATAGGGGTGGCACTTGGGTTTCGAGCTGATTTACTGGGTCGGAGGGTGGGTGTGGGCCTCTGTGTACGGTCTGGGTTGTTACCGGGACACATTCCCATATCCCAGTGGCATGCGTCCCAGTTGCGACATTCCTTTGGATTGGTATCGGCTTCGGGGTCGTAATTTGGATTTCGTTCGGGACACCCATCAACAAGAATGTATGGCGACGATGTTTCGATGGAGCAGGCTACAGACTGGGTCAACAGGAGCGCGATGATGAAATACATTTTACGCGGATTAGATTTTATGAGAGATTACCAATACGGTTGTTGGGGGTAGTCGTATTGTGGGGGGTACATCCCGGCCATGTTGAAGGATGGTTGAAAGTTGCCCCCACCTCGTTTACTATTTTTCAAAGCTTCTTTAGCGTACATGAGCTGAGCTTTACTGGAGTAGTAGTCGGCACCTCGGACGACCCGCTTCTTTACGACTCCCTTTGCGGCACTCCTTTTAACGGCCCCGACATTAAAGGACGGGCGTTTAGTGGAGCGGGAGCGGGAGCGTGTGGGAGTTTTTCTCTTAGAACCAGCGGACTTGCGCGAACTGACACTACCACAAGACTGGAGCTTTTTAGCGGCTTGGGTGCACGACGTTTTGGAGCGGCTAGATCCCTTGGAACGGGTAGATCCTTTGGATCGTCTAGATCCCTTAGAACGACTGGAACCGACCGAACTGCGGGATCCCATAGAAGAAACCGACCCGGAGCGTCTACGCGCAGGGCTTTTAGAGCGTCTGCGTGATGGGCTCTTCGAGAGTTTACCACCACTCCGACCGCGACCGATACGTTTCTGTGAACTAGAACGGGATCCAGCGCGAGAGCCCGATCGTGAACGAGAGCGTGAGCGTGAACGTGAGCGTGTGCGTTTACGCCCCGGACCACCTCCACATGAGCCCCCAGTGGGGTTTCCCAAACCCTGAATAGCAGCGCGTATAGACGCGGCGATAACTTCCGCTTCGTGTGGTGAAGGTTGTGGGTTCATTGACGCTATCATGCTACTGATACAAGCCTCCGCGGGAGCCCCATTCAACGATGACATTGACATATTGGGTGTACCGGCTGGTGTAATCCCCTGATGCATTGCCATGGGATCGTTACACGAACATCCTCCAGGGGGGATTGGGGGGCTTCCGAACTGATTGCAACACGCCTTGTGACAGTCTAATTCAGCTTGGTCGTTGGTTTGTTGAGGGTATCCAGGTGGGGCTGAACCATTTGGATTGAAATTTGGATTGTATGGGGGTTGTTGTCCGTTGTTATCATTATTTTGCTGTTGTCCACCGGGTTGTTGTCCACCGGGTTGTTGTCCACCGGGTTGTTGTCCACCGGGTTGTTGAGGGTCTGGGAAGCGAGTGGGGTCTGGGAAGCGAGGGTCTCTGTAATTTTGATTCGGTGGGGTTGAGTTAGACCTTTGCTGCTGTGAGCCGGGTGGTTGGGGGCGTCTCGGTGGTAGTGGGGGTGTATGAGGATCCGATGGAGCTTCATCGGGGATTGGGTCGGGGATTGGGTCGGGGATTGGGTCGAAGGTTGGGTCTGACGTGACGGGTTTAACAAACCCGTCAACCGGTCTGAATGATTGAGGGCCGTTATTTTGAGGGAAAGGGCCGTAAGGTTGAGTGGCATCGACAAGTGGGTTGTTTCTAGGGACCCCACCGGAGCCGCTTGGGAGTAGATTTTTAAACGCTGAAGCCCCCTTTTGAGCGCCTGCCAGAGCACCCGTGGTAAGTGAGATTGTGGGGATGTTGTTCTTGACGCCTTGATAGAGATTGTTAGCGCCCTGCGCGGCCATAATACCGGCGACTCCAGCAGCCGAATTAATTAAAGTGCCCGCGCTGGGGAGATTTTTATATACTATTGCACCGGTAGCCATCAGCGCCGCACTGCTCGCCAAATTGCCCCCTAAACCCCCCGATGGTAAACCCCCCGCTGGTATGGGAGGGTTTGACTTCGGAGGGTACTTTGCCACCGGGTTTAATGGTGGTGGTGGCGTGTTGTATAAGTTATTCATGGATGACGTAGGGGTGTCTGGTAAGTAGTATCTAGTCACACTTCCAATACTGACTTGCTGTAGTCTCTCGGTGATAACCGCATTGGGGTTGGGTCTGAAACCGGGTAAACCCGGGGGTATGGACTGTCCCGTGGGTGGTGTACCGGTTGTGTAGCTTACGGTGCCATCTAAAGGGACCGCTCCGAGTGGGAGTCGTGTGCCTGGTGGTAGGGTTAGCGTCGGGAATGGTTGGTTGGTAGGTGTTGTCGGTCGGGATGCCGGAGCTTTAAGAATTGACGCCTTGGCCGTTGGTGTTGTAGTGGGAACTTTAAGAGTAGTTTTTTTTGCTCCCGCTGCGTTAAACGATACTCTTTTAACGTACGGATCGTTTTCGTAATCCAGTTCATCTTGTTCGTACTCCTGTTCAGTTTGATCGTATTCTTGCATAAGTTGGTCGTAAGTTTCTTGGTTTGGGTTTTGTTCGTAAGCGTAGAGATCTTGGTCGTACTGCGCGAGATCTTGTTGGTACTGCGCATTCTCAACGAGCCATGGATCTGTTTCCGGGTCGGCGTAAGGGTCCGTTTCCTGGGGTGCGTAAGGGTCAGTTTCCTGGGGTGCGTTTGGGTCCACACCAGTACCACCATCGAGCATGTGGTCAAGTAAATTACCATTTTCGTCGTATGCACCCGAGTCTTTGATTGCTGGGTCTGGTGTTTTGAATCCATCGATTACAGTTTTAGCTTGTTGGACAACCGCTTTAACTTCTTGGACCTTCTCGACTACATCTTGAACTTTTTCGACAGCTTTTCCTAATGCACCCGCGCCTGGTATGGGTAAAACGCTAATGATGTCACCGACGTGGTCTTTTAAGAAGGCTTTAAACTTCTTTGCAGCCCTGCCCATGGTAAAAAATGTTTTTTATAAGTAAGTTATGTCGAAACGGTCGAAACTCAATTTTGTGAGGTCTGGGGGTTCGTTCATAAGTACAACCAAATGGAGATTTTGAAGACTCTTGACCGACGACTCGTACTTAGGAGAGAAAACGTAGCCGTTTTTAACGTCTTCGAGGAAATCGTACTGAATAAACTCGCCTTGTTTGCTCCTGGGGGCATCCATTATCAATACACGTATGTCGGTTCGAAGGATATACGCCATATCAGCACGTTTTCCGGGACACATTACTTGACAATTAGTGTTTTTTGACGCATACCAGTGCGCAAACCACGTTTTTCCGTTGTTTCCGGTCTGATCCACTACAAATTGTATGGTGCGGTCGTCTGGGTCGGCGTCCAATTTTGTTAACAAATCTTGCTGCCATTCGTGTAAAACGTAAGTAGGAACCGTGCGTTGTGGTGAATTATCAACAACATACTCCATAACAAAGCTTTTGTACTTAGCGTAGACGACCGAATGTTTCTCTCTGATGTCCTTAAAGTTCAAAAGACCGCCTTTAACGTCAAGTTTAAAATCGTCGATGTCAGTTCGCTTCCCCTGACCCGCCGGTAACACACCAGATTCAAACACATCACCATCTTTTTTGCAATATTCAATCGATTCAGGTACTTGCCTAGCCAACTCGAAGTGCGCGGTGCGTGAAATTCGTTTTTTAACATCTGTCATGTACACCCGTTTAGAAAAGGCGATGAAACCTTGGAGATGAGGCGTACCAGAGTCGCCAATCTCCTTACCGAAGATGATGTAGACACACTCATCTTTATCGACGAGCTGTGTTAGTCTGTCATAGTCGTCAGAGGTGTAGTTATTCAAGGTGAAACACCAATTCTTTCCTCTGCTCATGATACCGTTTAATGCGCCATTGCCGAAAGAATTAAAATCGACGACGATCCAGTCAAAAAAATAAAACAACGGTTACAAGATAACAGTTTACAGTTACAAGATTGAAATTTGAATTGCCTGGTCTGTGGTTTGGTCGACTGAAACTCTGTTTAATCTCATAAAATCCAAAATGGAAACGACATCACACCTAGAAACCACGTC
>JBBRSB010000057.1:0-10105 GCA_038245785.1 Gloeobacterales cyanobacterium
GCAATATGAATCAGAGCACTACCCAATCACACAGTCCAAACCTCACGAAATCTTACAACATATCCTTGAATCTAGTGGCATGCGACAAGTAGATTTAATCGGGTGGCTTGGCTCTAGTGGAGTGGTGTCTGAGATCGTAAATGGTAGACGTGCGATCAGTAAAACGCAGGCGAAGTTATTGGGAGAGCGATTCAAAGTTTCGCCTAGTTTGTTTATATGATTGGAGTCACCAAATATACTCATTCAGGGCATAGGCGAAAAAACCAGTAGGGCCTCCTACCATCCAGAAGTAGAATACAGCAAAAAAGGTGAAGCAGCAGATAAGCTAATAGCCCAAATAAACTCCATGGAATTATTTCAGGGACCCCACCAAGGCCAGGGAGTTGAACCCAGAGAGCAAGATAGTGCCCCAGCAGGGTAGACAAAGAATTACCATATAATTATTCGTCTACTGAACAGTAGCCATGTCTCTTGACCTTCGCAATATGCATCCCCTATCCGACTTTCAACGGAGCGCCAAAACTTTTTTAACCACCCTGAAAGACACCCATAGTGCTGACCGTGAACGGTAAAGCCGCCATCGTCGTTCAAGATGCTGAAAGCTACCAACGCCTGGGTCTTTAGGATTTAGTATGATAATGTTTTAATTTATACATTTTCAGGGATATGCAACCACTATTAACTCAACTACTCAACTTAGATGGTGTTGAAGTTGAAGATTACCGCGACTTAGGAGAAGAAATTGTCTTAGAAGTTAAGGCAGCCAGAGATTGGGCCATCTGTCCACGCTGCGCTCAAACGAGTCATAACGTTCATCAAAGCCATTTTCATTTAGCCCGTGATTTAAGTATTAGTAACCGGCAAGTCTCGTTAAAGTTTATTAAAGCCAGAGGAACGGTTAACCGAGAAGCAGAATATAAAATTGAAAGAGGTCAAACAAGCCTTTCCAAAGTTGGCTGAAATGCATCGACAGAAGGAATCACTTCGGACTATTTTCGAGGATGCAAAAGATTGGACAGATGGAGTATTGAAGATTCTGGATTGACTGAAAGACGCCCAGAATACATTTCAGGACAGTGCAGCTACAATAGGTTGTTGGTTTGAGGAGATTACCAATTATTTTGAATCTTGAACAACAAGTGGCGCAGTGGAAGGGATAAACATTGAAGCTAATCAAACGTTCTGGCTATGGGTTTAGAAACTTTGCCAATTTTCGTTTACGATGCTTGATATGTTGGCATCTTGCTATTAGCTAGGCATACTCCAACTTGAAGAGCCCAAATTTATTAGTCGTTAGGTGATCAATTCGGCCTTGATTCTAGATTTTTTCTTAATTTTATATTTGTAAAATCTCAAATTCGCCGCATTTAGTTTGTCGAAGACATCCTCCATGTGAATCGAAAGGTTGTGCCAACTCCAACCTGAGATTCAAGCGTAATTTCTCCACCTTGAGTCTCAACAATGCGCTTGACAATTGATAATCCAATTCCTGTATTCCCTTCATCAGAACTAGATAAAGTTTGAAATATGTCAAAAACCCGATCATGGTTTTCTGGCGCAATCCCTGGCCCATCATCTGCTACAGTCAACTCCCATACTTCATCATGAGCTTGGGCGGTAACATGAATACAGCCATCGAGACGATTATGATGTTTACAGGCGTTACTAATCAAATTCGTTAAGACTTGACTTAAGAGAACCCGATTGGTTGTAATCGGTGACAAACTGGACGGGAGGCTGACCGTAAAACTGCTAGGTATATCTAATGAATCGACAATCTCTATAAGTAAATCCTCTATTGAGAAAGTTTCCATATTTGCCTCTGTATAGCCGAGGCGGGCATAGCGTAATAAGCTATCAATCATCGTTTCCATCCGGCCTACACGAGATTGCATTAATTCCAGATTTCCTTGGATGTCAAGGTCAACTGTTCCTGAAAGGTCCTCTTGAATCCAGCCTGCCAGATTGGAAATCGCTCGCAACGGAGCTTTAAGGTCATGAGACACTACGTAAGAAAACCGATCTAGCTCTTGATTACGAAGTTTAACTAAAGCAGTTGTCTTGGCAAGCTCGACGGTTTGGGCCTGTAGGACAAATTCTGCCTCTATACGAGCATTAATATCTTCGATTGCTGAAATAAGATAGAGGGGTGCGCCTAAGGCATCACGTCGCAGAGAAACTGTTAGGTTAGCCCACACAACTTGACCTAGCTTATGGATGTAGCGTTTTTCCATGGTGTAGTTTTGACTTTGTCCTTCTATAAGCTCCTGAACGTAACCCAGATTTGTCAACAGATCATCAGGATGGGTAATGCTCTGAAAGTTCATGCTCAGTAGTTCTGATTCTGTATAGCCTACGATATCGCACAGCTTCTGGTTGACTCTTAGCCACCGACCATCTAAACCGACATGGGCGACACCAATGGCTGCTTGCTCAAAAGTGCTACGAAATCGCTCTTCACTTTCTTTGATAGCAAATTCTGATTGAATCCGTTCGGTAATATCATGGGAAACTGAGAGGATCTGCTCGACTTTTCCTTGGCTGTCAGAGAGGGGAACAACGATTACCTCCCACCACTTAGGGACTCCGGTTACGGTAGGACATTGACCTTCAAATTTGCTGATCGTTCCGGCTGAGGCATTAGTAAAAGCGACTTGAGCCAAATCCTGATCGCTCTCCTGCCAAAACTGCATCCACAAAGAGCGGTTGTATTTGGCAAAATCATCTATTTCTAGTAGTTTTTTACCTGCATCATTCATGTACAAGATCCGACCTTCGAGATCCAAGACCTTAATGCAATCTTGATTATTCTCTAAAATTCGGCGATTAAATTCCTCACTGCGACGCAGGCTAGCCTCGGCTTGCTTGTGAGCGGTGATATCTAGATTAATGCCGCTCAACCGCACTGGCTCTCCCTGCTGGTTGAAGGTGATACGCCCCAGCCCTAATAGCCAACGAACCCCCAGTTGAGGATGGATAATCCGAAACTCAGACTGAAACTCAGACAGACGTTGCTCTAAAACCCGATTTACCTCCGCATTCGCGCGATCTTGATCATCGGGATGGAGAGCATTCTCCCAAGCTGCGTAACTGGGTAAACCGTTTGCGGGGTCGAGTCCATAGAGGACATAATTCTCCGCCGACCAGACAACCTTACCTGTAAGAATTTCCCAGTCCCATGACCCAGCATGAGCACCCGACATTGCCAGCCGCAGAAGCTGTTCGTTGTCGCGCAGGCTGGCTTCATTTTGTTTGCGGTCAGTGATGTCTAAATCTACGCCCGACATCCGAATCGGTTGCCCACTCGCATCGTAAAACACTTTTCCCTGACTCAGTGCCCACCGAATGGTGCCATCTGGATAAAGCACCCGAAATTCGATGTCGTAGTTTGCACCATGGGTCATTGCCGCATTGATCGCTTCTAGAACGCGATCGCGATCATCTGGATGCAGCCGAGAAACAAACTGCCCATAAGAACCATCAAATTCTCCAGGAGCCAACCCAAACATGCTTTCCATGTTGGCTGACCAGATAATTCGGTTTTCTGCAATATCCCAATCCCAGGTTCCCATCCGGGCAGCTTGTAGCCCCAGCCGCAGTCTTTCTTCACTGCTTCGCAGCACCTCCTCTGTACGTTTACGCTCCGCGAGTTCGTCTTGGGCTTGCTGATAAAGCTCTGCCTGGCGGATGGCAACGCTGACCTGAGTGGACAATTGCTGAAGCAAATCAATCTCCAACGATTGCCACTGACGAGGGGCAGCGCAGTGATGAGCAATCAGCGCACCCCAAAACTGGTCGTCGTGCAAAATGGGCACGACTAGATTTGCTCTTACTTGCAACCCAGCCAAGAGTTGGACGTGGCACGGATCGATGCTGCCATCGTAAATATCGGCTTTGACGGTCACTCTTCCTTGACGCTGGAGATCGACATAGCTCTCGGCAAAACAGGGATCATAGAGCTGGTCTGCCAGAATTGATCGCCACTCTGCGCCCACAGATTCTGCCACCACCCTGCCGTTGCCGTCTGGCTCTACCTGGAACACGACCATGCGATCGGTCTGAAGAAATTGCCGCACTTCTGTAACGGTGGTGTGCAAAATCTCGTTTAAGTCGAGCGATCGAGACACTTTCTGAGCAATCTGGGCGATGACTCGCTCTCGATCGATGCGCTCTTGGAGTTGAGTTTGGAGCTGCACCGTCTTGATCGTTGCATCCAACGCCAGCTTCAGACCCTCCGGCGTGATTTGTCCCTTAACCAGATAATCTTGTGCGCCCGCCTTAATCGACTGGACGGCGATCGCTTCGCTTCCGACTCCCGTCACCATCACGATCGGGAGCGGCTGCTGAGGTTGCAGGGCAGCGAGAAATTCTAGCCCGTCCAGGTCAGGCAGTCGATAATCGAGCAACACTGCATCTGGCTGGTGCTGTCGCCAGAGATTCAATCCTTCTTCGCCTAGGCTCGCCTCTACAATCGTGTAATCATAGTCGCGATCATTCATCAAATATCGTCGATACATCTCGCGGTCTTCTGGGCTATCTTCCACAATCAAGATGGTGCGGCGAAGTTGAGTGTTCATGGGAGTTGCTTTATCACAGCGATAGGTAGAACCGTCGTATCAAATCAGTAGTCTATTAAGATCTGAATACTACGCTCTAATCGATTGAAATGGTATCGTCAACTTAACGACTATACCTCTATCCCACACTCTGTGTAACGCTTAGGGGATGCCATCACTTATCTACGACATCGCTTTCCCTCTGAGATCATCTCCTACTGCGTCTGGTTGTATTACACTTTCCCCCTTAGTTTCAGAGATATCGAGAAGATGATGCTCTATCGCGGGATTGATGTGACTTATGAGTCCATTCGAAAGTGGTGTCGCAAATTTGCTCAAACCTATGCCAATCAAATTCCCCGCCGTCGCCCCACACCATCTGATAAGTGGCACCTTGATGAAGTTGTGATCAAGATTAAGGGCCAGCAGTATTACTTATGGCGAGCGGTCGATAAATATGGCCAAGTCATCGATATCCTGATGCAAAGGGGTCGGGATAAGGCCGCTGCCAATAAGTTTTTCCGCAAACTGCTCAAGCCCCAGGACGCTGACCCAAGAGTGATTATCACTGATAAGCTAAAAAGCTATGGGGCAGCGAAGAAGAAGATCCTCATGGGAGTAGAACACAGACAGCATAAGGGCTTGAACAATCGAGCGGAGAACTCCCATCGACCGACAAGGGTGAGGGAGCGGCGAATGGGCCGATTCAAGTCCCCAGGCCAAGCCCAACGATTTCTTTCAGCTTTTGAACTAATACGCGGTCATTTCCATCCGCACCAGCACAAACTCACGGCAACGGAATATCGAGCAACAATGACTCAGCGATTTGAAAGCTGGGGAGAATTGACGGGTCTCCATAACATTGCGTAATCAGCCCCAGTCATGATCTGTCAGAAAAAGTGTCTGAATTTTGATGAGTCTCGTTAAGTTGACGATACCTGGATGGTCCTACAACCTATGCCTATGACTCCTTAGGAAGAGTGACGGTGGTCACCCTGCCTTTGGGCAAAGTGAGGAAGTATACCTATGATGGAGCGAACCGAAGCACCAGCATGACAGATGAAATCGGTCGGATTACCAAGTATGCCTACGATGCTTTAGACCGTGTGGTCCAGACAACCTACCCGGATGGGAGTAGATTCACGCAGAGCTATGACGGCAACAGTAATCTAACAGCAGTGACGGATGAAAATGGAAACACAACCCGTTATCAATATAACCAGGTGGACCGCTTAGTGAGTCGAACCAATCCACTAGGTCAGAGTGAGACCTATAGTTATGACTTTAACGGTAATTTGGTAAGCCGAGTTGATAGAAAAGGGCGCCCCTATACCTACCGCTATGACCAGCGAGATGACCTAACCGAGGAAAACCTTCCTGGTGGGGTAGTCAGGCAGTATAGCCATGACGCTGTAGAGCGGTTGACCCAAATCAATGACAATGTGGATGGGCAGATTGGTTTTGGGTACGATACCTTAGACCGCTTGATTAGTGAAACCACGGCTCAAGGAACGGTGAACTATGGCTATGACAGTATCTCTCGAAGAACCTCTTTGCAAGCTTCTAACGGGTACCTGGCAAGCTACACCTATGATGCCACTAATCGTCTAGCCAAGATAGTTAAAGACGGTCAAAACTATAGCTTTAGTTATGATAGTGCCAATCGCATGACTGGGATGACTATGCCCAATGGAGTAACCAGTCAATATGGCTTTGATGCCGCCAGTCGCTTGAGTCAGATTCTGCATCAAAAGACTGGTCAAACACTGAAGAACTTAGGGTATGTCTTTGATGCCGCAGACCAGATAACGCAAATATCTGGAACAGCGAGTAATACTCCAGAAGACAGTGTAGTCGCGGCAGCCAGCACGAATGCCAATAATCAATATACCAGTCTAGATGGGCAACCAGTCTCTCATGACGCGAATGGAAATCAGGTGGCGCAAGGCCCTGTGAGTTATCAATGGGATGCCCGCAACCGCTTAGTGGGGATTACAGGACCAGGGACTACAGCCAGTTTCACCTATGATGCTTTGGGCCGCAGAGCGAGCAGAAGCAGCAATGGGCAGACCCAAGCCTATCAATACGATGGAGCCGATATCATCCGGGATGCGAATGCTGAATATATCCAAGGTCCTGGGATAGACAATGTCCTGGACCGCAAGGAAACTGCTACAGGGAATCATGAGTACTATCTAAAAGACCATTTGGGTTCTTCTATAGAATTCTTTCAAAAAGGTAAATCAACGAACCTCAGATGAATCATTAGAAGGTAAAGGATTCCCAGGATTGAAAATAGTGGAAGGCACAGGCACTCGTGAACGCCTTTGCTGAATCAAGTCAGCATTGCTACTACTAGGAATAGCGACTGGGGCTACAACACCCCTCGGCGCGGGAGAAACTCTTGGTGCTAGCCGTGGAGGCTCCGCTGGAACGAAACCTGTTTGACCTTGGCCTTGTCCAGTCCCCTGACCTGGCAAAATAGTCGGAGGCATGAAGGGAGCATTACTTACAGGTATCACTTCAGAGGGCGTAGTGTTAGCTGTTTCCTTTCGGCTTTCACTCTCAGTGCTCTCCCAACTCTCTCCATTGGTAAAACCCACTGCTACTACTTGTACAGCAGTCGCATCACCTGGCCACCCAAAATGGTCTTCTTGAAGACGATATTCCCATCGCTCTCCTTTTCTCCAGAGATGGTCTCTGTTTAGAACTACTTTGCGAACCCGGATAGGACTATGCTGACTGCCTAACAGGGAAAAAACCACTTCCACCCACATTACATCGCGTGCATCTTTTTGTTCTAGAACAATTGTCGTATCCCAGTTGGATTCCAGCAGACCATCTTTATCAGCGAGACTACTAGAAACAGAACGGGTCACTACGGGAGCATTCACTAGATTTTCGGATAAACCCTCTAACGGACGATAAGCGAAAGCGGGAGCTGTACTTAGGAAAACCAAAGCAAGCAAGATAGAGAGCGGTTTTTTCATCTAGCGCTAGAGCCTTTTCTGGTAGCTGCTTCCACCGCAGGCTGGATGAACTTAACTTCTGGTAAACCAGCGATGAATTCTACCTGGGCAAGGGGAAGCTCTGCACGGACCGTGTGTTCACGAGGGAAGCTGTTAATAATCTTTCCCCCTATGTGATTAATATTCCCCAAAAGTGAATCCGTTACCTTGGCGTCGATATCTACAAGAACATTCCCAGAACTATCAATTTTGACAGTGGGTCTGAGGTCTGTTGAATTATCTGTTTTATGAGTTTTCTGTAAAGCATAGAGAAGCTGAGAGTCTATCTTTTGTTGAATCGGTGTGCGAGAGGCTTTTTCGTTCTGAAAACCTTGAATCTGACTTACTGCATTGTTCTTTAGCCATGGCTCTCGAATATTTTGAGCAAATACTTGAGTAGAGAGGAGCGTAATGATTATTCCAAGTACACTATTGACAACTAGTAATTGGGTGTTGCCGATGAGCTTTTTATCACTTCTATCACCTGTGTGCACTTGACTCTTTCCCCAGAGTAGAGATGTTTATAAGTGGGCCTCTCTACTCTCTATTAAACACTGACGCCAATGCATATATAAGACCTTTTGGGATTCAGTTTATATAGATTTATGAGTTTGATGAACTGAGGAAGGTTCCCTCTCGTTCCCAAGCTAAGGAAGACTAGCTCGCATAAGCTTTTGGGCTACCAGTTAAGGAGCTATTTTATTTTTGGGAAATTGGTTTGCTGACTATCGATAGAAGCTACATGCAAGCGATAGTTGGTATAAACCATTGCCAGAGAACCTAACCTGGGTAAGCATATTGTGAAAGGTCACTCATTAAAGGGCCCTCTATGGCAATAAAAAATCGCTGAAATGCTTTCTCAGAGGATGTTTCACTTGCTACTTTGGCTCTGGTGACAGCTTCGCTATATTTACCCCTATATGGCTAAATAGGTGGAAATAATTCTACCTAATCCGCCTATTTGGGTGATTAGGTGGATATCGTCAGCCTAGTAGCCCTTTTAATCTTGGGGTTTTGCCCAAACTCAGGATTGATTAGGCTATTAGCACCATTAACTATATGAGGTTGAAAATAAAATGTCATTGAACGATTTTTCGGTTTGATAAACTATTGTTTCATTCCTATTGTTTGTTCACTCAGTAGTGAGGTGTTTTGGTTCAATCCCTCCAAAAGGTGCAATCAGCCTACCTGTTAATTTAAGGATAAACGCCTATTGCAATTTGAATCCCTGCTTGAATGCGCTGGAGTGCGCTAGGGCTGATGCTGCCGTAAGGCCCTTGCTCTAGGTATTGTTTGCGCACAGCCAGAATGCTGTCGCACACAGCCAGGGAGTCTTGCTGAAGACCGCCTTCGCCAGCGGGAAGCAAAATCCGGGTTGGGGTGTTGCCGCTACTAAGGTCACTGGTAAAGGGGACAACGAGCACTGTGCTGCTGAGTTCGTTGCGAATGTTAATGGAAACAATCACGGCTGGACGTTTTTTCGTATCGCCGATGGTTTTGAGGGCTTTGATTAGATAAATCTGCCCTTGCTGAGGGAATACAGCCATCATGGCCTCTCGGCATCAGACGTTTCAGCAAGTTGCTGCTGTCCTAAATCGGCCCAGGTTTCTTCAAATTCAATATCGGTCTGAGAGCGGCTTTGATAGAACTGGCGCAATTGTTCGTTGACTTTGTGGTTGCGCCAGAGGCGCAAAGCTTCCTCTATAACGGCGGAACGATTGTCGGATAAGCGATCGATTGCGTCCATCAAATCGGCATCAATCGTGACCGAAACTCGTCGCTTGATAGGTGGGGCGGTCATGGGCTAGATTGCTCAAGTATTACGAATACATCATATCAATAATATCACTGATAATCATACTAAAGCCGTTGAAAGAAAGTTTGGGGGCTGTTAGATAAATCTGACAGCATCTAACTAGTTGCATAAGTTTTAGCTGTCAGTCTTGAAAACTTACGGGATTATATACACTTAGTTGCATAGGTTGTGGCAAAAGTGAGAAGGTCGCTCTTGAAAACACAACCATTATGACCCTCAATGCCCAGCTCTATGAGCCTTAGAGTTAATTGTAACAACCCATCTATGACCTATAGCTATCCTAAATGATGCATGAAGTCAATTTCATAGGTAGCAGGTTATAATTTACCAATTGCGTTACTCCTAAAAGATGAAAGACTTACTCCAGTTCATTCAGAATAATCTCGACTCCAGAGAGTTGAAACGAGCCTTAGCAGTCAAGCTTGTTTTTGAAAACTATCCCTATGACCAAATACGCAAGATACTAAATGTGTCGTTAGGGTTTATCACAAAGTGGAAGCAAGCTTTTATTGTGGATGGAGTGGCTGGCTTAAAGTTGGGTCATAAGGGTTCAGAGCCTTATTTGGCAGGAGAGCAAAGGCAAAACACTATTTCTTGGCTAAAGACTAAGAATTACTGGGATTTAGAGGAATTAGAGGCCCATATTGAAGACGAGTACAACGTAATTTTTAAATCGAAGCAGAGCTACTATGAACTATTCAAAGAGGCAGATATAAGCTGGAAAA
>JBBRSB010000058.1:0-9824 GCA_038245785.1 Gloeobacterales cyanobacterium
CCAGTACAGGAAGCAGAAGACCCTGTAACACTTCCTGCAATGGCGGCAGTAACGGTTAGAGCCGCTAAAGTACCTACACTTGTTAGGGATGAGCCAGTAACCCCCGCTGCAAGAGTCGTCCCGGTAAGGGTGCCAGCAGCACCACTAAAAATGTCAGTAACCAGCTTAGCTGTAGGTCCGGCAATCAGGGTATAGGTTTTCCCTGCTGTGTTGTGGTTAGCAGCACTTGTACCTTCCTGTGCCCTTGTGACCGTCAGGGTATCAGTAGCGATAACCGTTACCCTGATTACTTCAACATTTGGATCATCTGCTGGATCTGAATAGTCAGTAGAGTTGTACCAGACAGCGTTGAATGATGCTGCTGGAAACTTTGCACCACCACCACCTGTTAGGACGATGGAAGTAGCAGCCGAGCTATACCCGGCAGATAATGTAGACTTGGAAAAGTTCTTAGCAGCGTCAAGAGCCATAAATACCCCTTATGAAATCTGGACTAATGCTGTACCTACAGCATTGCTTGGCATCGTAAGTGTGAACGTTCCAGCAGCAATGGACTGTGAACCGAAGGTATGGCTAGAGATAGCCAGATTGCCTGTACTTGAACTGTTATAGAGAAGGACACAGTCAAAGGCAGCAGCAGACGTAAAGGCTGTCCATGAGAGGGAACCATCTGGTGTCCAGATAGCATAGGTAGTTGAGTTGGATGGGGCGGTTCCATTAGTGACCGTAGCTCCACCGGCTGTATAGCCAGTACCAGCACCATTAGTAACCTCGTTAGAGGAACTGTAGGCTGTGGTAGCTGCACCAACGGTAGCCGTAGTAACGTAAAGGGCTGCTTTTACTACGTCCTTAGTGGTTACTGTACGGGTTCCATTTGCAGCCTGTGCCCCGAGAGCATGAGAACCACAAAGGATTTCTTTCTTGAAACTTGAACACATTGCTTGGGTGTTTGCCATAAAATACTCCTATTCCTTTAGAAAATTGCAGCAGATCCGTCAGCAAAGACGGCTGCTTCTTTTAGAACCATATTGACTGAACGGTGAACTAACTCTCCATTGAGCCAGTATTCCACCCATTGCGTATACTCTACATCGTTGTTGATAGAGCCTTCTTTCTTCTCCAGAAGGCTGATGTCCATTTCACCCTTGGTAGTTGTTATAGTCATTGTGCCCTTCCTTAGTAAATTACGAGAATGTCTTTCAGATCAAAGGTTGATGTACAGGTATCCCCATCCTCAAGGGGTCCGTTGTGCCCACCCGTTGCATACGAGTAGACAGACAGAGTTGAGAGATTGATACTGCCAGTATAGACATTTGTAGTCCAACTGAATGAGTCTGGCGAGGTATAAACTGTTCCGCCATTGATTTGGATATTAGATATTGCACCCAAACCAGCATCGGAAAGGCTTCCTGACGCTGATATCCATAAGGAACCTGTTACCGTTCCACTACCGAAGCCTGAGTAAGTAATACCTTCCTGCTGGTCAACCAGCCCAAGGGCACCATGAGCAACTGTAGTGTAGGCAGAAGTATTGAGTGGGCCAGTCTTACCAGCATATATAGCAGTAGGGTTTGTGACGCTACCACCAGTAACGCTGGTAATCGAGTAGGTGCTTGGCCTAACGTAATGAATGTTGCTCTTGCCATAGAAATTACTGAGGCTGATAGTCCCTGATGGAACACCAGCTAATGCCCTTACGTCAGAGTCATTCAGACTGAACTGGTAGTTAGAAGCCCTACCCATTTCAGTATTGATATTAGACATGCTGATTGTGCCGGAAGCAGGAAGTGTCATTACTTATTCCCTTCCAACTTATCTACTTTAGCTTTCAGTTCTTTGATTGCCTCAATTAGAAGTGGTACAAGTTTGTCATACTGGACAGTAAGGTAATTCTCGCCTGATTTGGAGTTACCCTCTTTATCAGTATCGAATGGAGCAGGAACAACAACATGAGGAAGAACTTTCTGAACCTCTTGGGCAATGACGCCTACATGTTCAGCCTTATCTTTATAGCCAAAGGACTCGGCTACATCATTAGGGGTATAGTAAACACCCCTGATAGCATCAAGTTTGTCAAGAGCATTACCGATAGTAATGACATTTTCCTTGAGCCTCTCATCAGAGTAGTAAGCAACAACGTCATTTATGGAAGTTATGTGTTGAGCAGCAACATAGTTTATAATTGCCGTATTGTCAGCAACAAGGTTTCCATGACAAATCATGCTATCGAAGGACTCTACCCAAGTGGTTGATTGAAGATATCCCGCTACTATTCCAAAAGGCGGATTTACCCTAATGTAGCCGTCAATAAAGGTATTACCACCAAAAGTGTATAAAGGACCAGTAGCACCAGCACCACCAGCAGCACCAGAAGGACCAGAAGCACCTGCTGCCCCTGCTGGACCAGATGCACCTGCTGGACCTGTAGCACCCGGTGACCCGGCAGAACCCGTTGGACCCGTAGGACCAACATACCCCGCTGGACCAGTAGCCCCTGCTGGACCTGTAGCACCGGCTGGACCTGTGCTACCTACTGGACCTGTAGCACCACCAACACCGGTAACACCCGTAGGCCCGGTAGGACCAACAGACCCTGCTGGACCTGTAGCACCAGCAGGACCGGTAACACCGGTAGGGCCAGTTACGCCAGTAGGACCACCAACCCCTGTTGGACCGGGGGAGCCTCCCGGCCCTGTAGACCCCGTAGGACCAGTAGGACCAACAGGGGGAGCTATAGGAGCCACGTTGAGCCTCAAGGCTCCCGGTGCCCCTACCGAACTGGTAATGACTCCAAAGGTGCTTACTGAGCAACGGAAGGTATAGTGAATACCAGTATAAACGTCACCGAAGGAACTGTATAGGGGAAGTACATCTACAGGGGTAAGGGGTGACCCGTCTGTAGGAACAGTAGATGTAGTGAAGAATACGGGACTGTTTTCGGTTGGACGCTGGTAGCCCTTCAGGTTGTTGGGGTAGGTAGGGTCATAAGAACCACCAGCCCATGCCCTGATTTCGTAGTGGTCAACTGTGCCCGAGTAGGCAGTAAAGGTGTTGGCCTGAACCTCTACGATGTTTAGCGTTCCAGAAGCAACGGAGGCATAGACCTTCCAGTACCTGTGGGCACCAATAGATGAAGGGATATCAATGTGAACTGGATAGATACTACCAGCCGGAATATCCTCATAGCCCGTGGTCTTACCATAAGGGGCTGAAGAAGTAAGGGCATCAGTCCATGATGTTCCGTTATCTGAATACTCAATGTAGAAGTTTCCACCCTGATAGATGGTGGTAAGAGACTTGTTCATCCATACGTCAAATCTGCCAATCTGGATAGTGCTACCAAGGTCAAGCTTGAGGCTGACAGGGCCAGCGGTAGCAGATACTGCTGTAGCCATAAAGTCACCATTATTGATTAGGCTGGTTGTGCCTGAACCACTAAGGATAGTCCAGTAAGCAGCCCCATAAGGACCACCCGCCGTATAAACCCTTGGAGCATCAAAGGCAATTCCATCCCCTGATAGAAGGTGTCTAACAGCAGAAGGTGGATGTGGTGGGCTAGCATCACCAGTGCTTGAAGCCAGAGCGTTGTACTTGATTGACACTCCGGTTGAAAGGACCCCATAAGTGTTCTCCAGCCTAACCATGACATGAGACTTGTCATAGGCAACCGTATCTGTCAGAAGGACAGCGGTATTACCATCGTAGACCCATGTTTCAGTCCCTACGGTCAAGGCATCAGCAATCAGGGTAGCGTGCCCGTTGATCTGGTTGATTGGAGCATTACCCGTAATGGGAACAATTCTTTCTGTATCTACCATATCGTCCCATGTGGCTGTCCATGCGGCTGACCCTACGGCACACCTGACCCTTAGCTTTGCAGCAAAGGCATAGGCAGGGAGCGTGAAGTACGTTCCAGCATAGGCGTTGTTGGCTGTCTCTGTTCCTGTGCTGGAAAGGTAAACAGTCTGGTAGAGAGGGGAGCCACCATCCAGAATAATGTCAGGCGGGGTATCAAAGGGATTAGTCAGGTTAGTAGAAGGGGCTATGTCTGACGTAATAGCGTGGTCAGAGAACATCCCCGTTATATACTGTTGTGCCCCAATTGAGTAGAACCCGCTCTGGTTTCTGGTAAGAGTCTGGATCAGAAACTCCGCATTACTCAGACCATCAGAACTGGTAAGGGTAATCAAGTCCCCTACGCTAAGGTTTACGCCTATAGCTGTGGTATCAAAGCTAACGCGTCCAGCCAGAGAAGCCTGATTGAATAGCTTCGTACAGACGCTGTGGGCTTGCTTCTCATTAGTTATACATACCGTCTGTAGATCAGAGTAAACAGCCTCAATGATTGGAATCTGACCTGAAGCAATCAGGGGGTCTTCCACTACTACTGAATCATTAGCGTATCTCTTAGCAGCGTTCCTGAACTTGAGAGTTACTCGGGTTGGATGATCTATTGCTGCCAGCGAAGAATACTGGACGTTGGCACAATCGGTATCAGTGTTGAAAGCATGCGCTACGCTGCCAACAATAGGTTGAACCTGAATCTTCCATACTCCATCTGCTTGATAGACCTTGCAGTTAGCAGCCAGAGACATTGCATCCAGAAGGACTTGTAGGGGTTGCTGACTTGGGAAGATTCCATTGATCTTGAACGTAGTTCCAGCACCCTCGTAGTAGGTGTAGGCATCTGTGAAAGATGTAGCATCAATCTTCGCTACGGGTAGTGCAGCACCATGCTCAGTATCCGTTATTACGTCCCTTATGCATAGAGAGGGGTTACTTGAGTAGACAGGGGAATCCGCCATGTTATTGACAATCATTCCATCTACATCGAATTGGAACTTGACTTCTGGAGGAAGACCACCATCCCACGGGTAACCGTAGGATGAATACCCCCATTTCCTAATTTCTACAAAGGCAACACCGGGAAGCTTTCCAACCCAATAGTTAGGGGCTTGACCGTATGCACCGGTATGGATCTCAGCAGAGAAGCCCGGTTGCCCGTAGTTAGGGTCACCGGGGGCTACCCAAGGAATCTGAGAGCCGTTGAAGTAAATATGGTTGATAGCGTTGATAGGGCCTACGCAGACAGCTACTACCCATGCACCAAAGTTACCAATGCCCTGAGTAAAACCATCTATAAAGAAGATGTTTGTTCCCTCAACAAACTGCTTCCCATAAACCATAGGGAGAACGGAACCTTCTGGTGCAATGGCTGCCCCGTAGTTACTGGAAACTATCTCAATATACTCAATCGGGATATCAGTTTCATGGGGAAGTGTTTCGGGCACACCAGCAATACCGGGACCGGGAAGTAGATGAAGGGTTCCATCTGGCTTGTAGTAATATCCCGCTGGAGCTTTCTTACGATAGAAGCCCGGTGTTACTGGATCTATTTCCCAACTGTCGTCAGGTGGACCATGAACTACGTATGCCATTAGCGCACTTCCTTGATTGTCAGCCCTGTAGAAGCCGACATAAATGTAAAGGCATTCACGCTGATATTGTCAGTAGTGAAGTGTGCCTTGATAACCCTCTGGCCTACTGCCTTCCATTCAAGGATGTGGCCTACCGGTGGGGCAGTCTGGAACTCGATAGTATCTCTACCATTTTCCCCTGCTCCCGCATGGAACATCCACATAGGATTGTTGAAGGCTCCGCTGACCCATAGGTTGTTAGTGATATCTGTTCCATTGTCATAAAGCAAACCGCTTGAGACACCAGTAATATATGAATGTGTCATTGGAAGTGGAAACGTTGTTGAAGCTCCAGTTCCTACCCCTACATAAAGCTTGGGCCACTGAATGCCTACTGGAGTGTTGTCCCATCCGTTGAAGTCAATGAAATCGAAGACCGTGGCAGTACCTTTCATCTGGACGAAGAAGTTGTAGAGGGTATAAAGCCCCAAGGTAGTTACCCCGCCAACTGTTACGTCATTCCAGTTGTTATGCTCCCCATAGGTGAGGGTTGCTGAGAAGAGTGGAACACTACGTAAGGATCTGAATACTTGTGTGCCCGAGTCAAACTCAGGTGAACTAATGGTCTTGAATGAGTCTTGTACGTTGTATGGCGTATCGGGTACGGGGGCAGTAGGGTATAGTGGTGTAGTCATTGTAAGTCCTTACTTAGCAGCAGTAGGTATAGATAAGAAACCACCATAGTTGGCCTGATTGTTCAGACCCTTACAGGTGTTATAGGTTCTATCGCAAGTCTCTACGGCTCCTGTATACTGGCAAGCCTTACCCTTGAATAGCACAGAGCACTTGGTTGACAGAACCCTACGGGGTAGTACCACTGCCTGTTGGTCTATAGCCAGATCCAGCGTGTATGTTGCTATTGCCTGATCTCCAGACCTATTTAGCACCCCCGAGGAAATAATACCCGAGAAAAGGTGCTTCAGATCGTGTCCTACACCCCCAGATACTAAAGCCGTAGTACCGGTGGGGTCAAACCATGCCTCATAAATATCAATGGGAACCATCTTGATACTCAAGGGGTTGTAGACAAAGAACGACATAGCGTTGTCAGCATTCTGAACTGTCATACTGGTTCCAGAAGCTGTGACCCCCTGATAGCTCAGTGAACCAATCTGAAGGGGAATAGGTGTCCAAAGCTGTGGGTTAGCCCCTATGGTTGTGTCTGTTGTATAAATGGGGATATCGTGGTCAGTCCAATACTGAGTTGCGGGGGATAAGATCCTTCCTCCGCTCACGTAGGTTCCAGAGCCTGTGGAGCTATTCAGAGAGAAGCTATCATTACTTACCCATGTGATGGTCCAAGTACCGTTAGCAGGGTTGTATGGGACCGTAGCAATACCTGACCCGGTATAGGCACCATTACCTACAGAGGTATCAAGGGTAAACTGTGTTGGGCTGGTAACCGTTACAGTCCATGTTCCATTAGCTGCCGTGTTTCCAGTACACCCTGAAATGACAGCCGTATAGCCATTAGATAGAAGGTGGTTCGCTGTAGTAGTAATCTTGATTGGGGTAGCATTTGTAGCTGCTGAAATGGAGTATGTAGTGCTGCCAATTACGTCAGTAATAGTTACTACCGTTCCACTAATCAGGCCGTGAGCAGTTGAAGTCACTACTACTGGTGTAGTGGCTGATACCCCTGATACGTTATGTATTGCCTTGAACTGTGTCTTTACCAGATGGCAGGTCTTGATAGAGCCACCAGCATGGGCAGGGTCTGTATAGTCATAGCTCATTACTTCTTACCTATGCCAGTCTGTTTATTGGTCTTATTGGGGTTCTTTCTCATAGCCTCAAGCATGTTCTGTTGGCTTGCTCTAATCATGGCAGCTACCTGTTCAGGGTCAGAACCCCCGGCTACTTGAGCAGCCGCTATACGCTTATGCAGAATATCCACAGCTTCCGTTAGTGTGTTTGCCATATCTTATCCTTAGATCTTATCGGCCAGAGTATTGACCTTCACAGTAAGTCTTCCTACAGCGTCACTAAGGTCATTCAGCTTTTCATCAGGCCCATGATGGCCGGGTCCGGGGGCTGTACCAGTGCTATCAGTTCCACCAAGCGCTTTGGTAAATTCGTCCATAGCTTTCTTGAGTGCTGCACCAGCAAGCGTCATATCGGCTGCAATCTGATCCGCCCAAGTGCCAAGCTTGAGATTTACTACACCAGCGAAGGCATCCACTGAGGCTCTCAGGGCTACAAGGGATGCTGTGTTGGCAGTCATTGATGCCTGTAGGGCTTCTTCTGCTGACTGGTATACATAACCAGAGGAAGACATTGCGCCTGAGATATCAAGACCCTGTTTCTTTAGGCCACCTAATGTTGTTGTGGCCGTGCTTTGTATCTTGGCAAGAATGGTATTTGACCACGTATAGGCTTCATTGTATCCACCAGAACCGGGCTTGAAGAAGCCCTGATAGGTGTGGAGTAAGCCTCTGATTTCGTTGGCATACTGGCTAACCTCTGATGGGTCAGTAGCAGTAGCAATGAAGCCCATATCAGCAGCAATCTTCTGCTGAATCATACCGATCTGTGAAGAATTAGAACCAGACTTATCGTTGTTACCAGCCATTGCATAGTTGTTCTGCCATGTATCGGCAGCAACACCTGCATCAATTCCACGCTGAGCATTCACTACGGCTGATAGGAAGGCTTGTAGGTGCTGGTATAACTGCTGGCTTGCGGCTACAGATAGATCACCTTGGGCTGATTTACCAGCCCCCTCAGCCATTCCTGCATACTTGGCCCAATCTTTTACTACCTGTCCAAACTCATCGTTTATGGTATTGAAGTCCATAAAGTTCTTGTTTATGTCTTCCCATATCGTACCAAACTTAGCTGCCAGAGCCGTCATAGCCTCAAGCTGCCCCTTGGCAGAGTTATAAAGACCCTCAAGGTACCTGAGTTGTTCAGCAGCATCAGCCATGAACTCATCCCAAATCTTCTTGAGATCCTCAGGGGAAGCATCAGCGCCAAGGGCAGCAACCTGACCACGGTAGCTATCCGGGGCAGAAGAGTTCATCCAATGGTTATGGTCAGAGGCTAACCAGTCAGGGGTCTTACCGCTGGCATTGAGGAAGTCCCCGATGGCCTTACCGAAGGAATCAGCCTCTGCCTGTACCTGATGCATCTGGTTGATGAGGGCTTCGATGGCAGCACGGGCAGACGCATAGTAGGCATCAGATGCCTTCCTTAGATCCTCCATTTTTGTAAGCTGATCGTCACCAACGTAGTTCTTGATTTCACCAGCAAGGTCAAGGATGTTCTTCTGAGCAGCAGCCAGAGCGGGCGTAACTCCACCCACCTTGTTTGCTGTCATATCTTTCTCAATATCCTGCCATGACTGGCTCAGGTTGGCCTGAAGTGTCTTGAACCCCATCATCATGTCAACGATTCTGCCAAGCCACTTGAGGAATTCATCTGGTGCCCTAAGGTCAATTTCCTTGGCAATGGCTGTGATGGCCTTAGAAGTCAGGCCAAGACCTTCAAGCATCTTCGGGATAGGGGCATCCTTATCGAATGAACCAGAAACGAAGATGGGCACGCCAGAGATACCAGCAATACCCTCAGAGCCAGCGCTACCCCCTGCCGTATCACCGTGGTAGTTACCGGTGAAGGTCTGACCAAAGGCTTGTTCAATAGCCAGCCGGGGCATGATGGTCTTGAAGAAAGCTTCTGCATCCTTCGTGAGATCATCACCAGAGCCAGCATGGGCTTTTATCTGCCACTGCTTCATCCACTCGTTGTTATTACCGTGCATGTAGCTGTTGAAGTCCGTTGAGCTTCCACCACCAGCACGGTTGATGTTTGAAATCTGTCCAGAGTAGGCACCATAGTTCTTAGCCATAGCGTCACCAACGGCAGTACCATTACCCAGCTGGTTTGTGTATAGGTTGAATTGGGCTTCTTTTGGCCCGTTGATAATGGAAATGATAGCACCAACTAAAAGGATTAGAGCAGCAGCAATCAAGCCCCACCCTGTCCAGCCAGCAGCAACAAGTGTTGTACTGGCAATGGCGATAGCCGTACCACCAGCAACAAGGGATGTAGCGGCTACTATTAGAGCGGGGGCTACGAAGTCCCCAAACTTGGCATTACCACCAAAGTCCCCGGTGTATGTCTGACCAGCTACAGTGTAGGGCTGTTGATTTGAAGATAGCCCTTTAGCTACGGCACTACCAAACATATAAGCGCCAGCTACAAGGCCAGCGGCTCCCATCATTCCGCTTCCACCATCAAAGCCAGTACCCGATACGTTTCCCCCTCCACTATGATTTGTGGTCATATCGAGGGTTCCGCCGTTATAGGCTGTCTGCCCTGTTGCTCCAAGTAGGGAGCCGATTAGGG
>JBBRSB010000059.1:0-9179 GCA_038245785.1 Gloeobacterales cyanobacterium
GCGGTGCATGTCATAAGCTTGAGCCTCTTTGCAGCAAAGGCTCCCCTCCCTAGGCGAAGCCTTCCCGCAGGGTGGGGAGCTGGCCCGCAAGGGCCTGAGGGGTTGGATTACAGCCTTTCCAAGAATGAATCAGCCCTGCCCCTTACTAAGGGGGAAGCGAAGGGGGGTTCTTTACTAGCAGGTGAAGTGTAGGAGGGTCTATCTTTGTGCCAATTGTCGCTATGATAGTGGCATATGGCATGAGCTTGTTGAAATGGTCTACGCAGAAGAGAAAATTGCAGAGATGCTGGGGATCGAAAAAGTGGTCCATGCCGCTCTGAGCCCTGCACAGCTTATCGAGGAGGGTATTCCGATGGGAGCGCTCTCCCGCGTGAAGAAGAGAGCTGGCTTGTCCGATAAGCAAATGGCACAGACGGTAGGGATCTCGGAGAGAACGCTAAATCGGCGCACGCATGATGCGGCTACTCAAGCAGATAAGCCTCTTAATCCCTCTGAATCAGACCGACTATTTCGCCTAGCGCATATTGTTGCTCAGGCGGAAGAAGTATTGGGCGACCAGATAGAAGCACAGCACTGGCTCAAACAACCGAATCCTGCTCTTGAAGGGCATACTCCTTTGGAAATGATTAAGACAGAACCAGGAGCCCGACAAGTAGAACAGTTGCTTAACCGCATTGACCACGGAATTTTTGCGTGAGTTTGCGGGTCTGGCGACTTTGCAACCAGAAGTGGGCGGCAACAGCTTTCGATGGTCAAGGAGCAAAGGACTATGGCGGTCGATGGAATCCTGTGGGAACCGCAGTGGTGTACACCTCTAGTAGTTTGGCTCTAGCGGCACTGGAAACCTTAGTGCATCTGGGCGTCAGAAAATCTCCCTCAGCTTACGTTTCTATTCCAGCGGATATCCCATCCACCGTGGCTATGACAAAGCTAGATCTAAAGAACTTACCCAACGAGTGGAAGCAAGACCCTCCTCCATTGCCTCTAGCCAGTATTGGGGAAAGATGGGCCAGACAAAATGAAACGGCCATCTTGATAGTCCCTTCCTCCGTTATTGACGAAGAGGTGAACTATCTTTTTAACCCCAATCATCCAGACTTTACTCAAATTACGATTGGGCAACCTAAGCCTTTCCGTTTTGACCCCAGACTAAGCCCGTAAAACGTCTGGCAAACCCCCGCGCAAGAGAAAGCATATCGTCCCATAGTCTAGTCCCCCCTTGAGGGGGGAAGCGTAGGGGGGTCTATCTTCGCAATACAGTATCAGCAGGGGAAGCGTAGGGGGTATTGCAGTGAATACGGTCTATTGAGATGAAAATTGGTTCGGTACTGGCATCGCGGAATTCCGCATAGAGGCTTGATGGGAGATTAGCTAATATGTTGCTGTAACCGTATCCTCATTCTCTAACTTTTCCAAAGATATGGACACGATAACCTTGGACATAAAATCGGCTGGACTCACGGATGAACAGTTTTTCAAGATCACCCAGGACAACCGTGATTTACGTTTTGAGCGGTCTGCCCAAGGAGAACTGGTAATCATAGCCCCTGTCACGGGAATGTCCGGGAATCGAAATGGCAGACTTACACAGCAACTCTTTAACTGGGCTGATTCTAATGATTTAGGGATAGCCTTCGATTCATCTACCGGATTCAAGCTACCTAATGGAGCCGACCGTTCACCCGATGCGTCTTGGGTGAAACTAGACCGATGGAACGCACTGACAGAAGACGAGAAGGATAGCTTCATCCCGTTGGCTCCTGACTTTGCGGTGGAGCTACGATCTAAGACTGACGTACTGAAGACTGTTCAAACCAAGATGCTGGAGTACATGGACAATGGAGTCCGGTTAGGTTGGTTGATAGACCCCAAGAATCGGCGTCTAGAGATATATCGTCCAGGCCAAGAAGTAGAAGTATTAGAGTCAGCAACCAGCGTATCAGGAGAAGATGTACTCCCTGGTTTTACCCTTAACCTTGCGCCTCTGTGGGAGTGAGCAAACAAACCCCCGCAAAAGAGAAAGCTTATCGCTCCATGGTCTAGTCCCCCCTTGAGGGGGGAAGCGTAGGGGGGTTTATCTTAAGCTGCACAGGGGCTTGATTGATTGGATGTCTTGCTATAATGCTTCCAGAGTTCTAATTACTACAGATTCCTATGACCTCTCAGCAACTTGAAGAACGCTCTCAACAGCTCGAAGCAAGAGTTGCAATTTTGGAAGCAGAACTGGCACAAATGAAACAAGGGTTGTCTGGATTGCTACAGGAAGAAGCCCCTTGGTGGTTAAAGGTTGCAGGTAGTTTCGAAAATGATCCTACTTTTGATGAAGCAGTTCGCTTTGGACAAGAATGGCGCAAGTCTGCTGAATAGGTGATAGCACTCCACAATGTACATTTTTGACACCGATCATCTCAGCTTTATTCAGCGTAACGGAGAAGAGGGAAAACGGATTTTGACAAGACTGGCAACCGTTGAAAAGCCTGCGGTTGCAGTAACTGTGATTACCTACGAAGAGCAAGTTAGAGGTCGGCTCAGTGTTTTATCCAGGGCGAAAACGCTAGAAGAGCAGGTTTTGGCATATCAAGGTCTACAGCAACTTGCAACAGACTATCGCTCAATCGTGATTATTCCTTTTAGCCGTATAGCCGCTCTGGAGCATCAAGGCTTACGAAAAGCTCATCCTCGTTTAGGGAATATGGATCTGAAAATTGCCGCGATTTCTCTAACCAACAAGGCAATCCTACTTACCCGTAATGCGTCAGATTTTGGACAAATCTCAGAATTGCGAATAGAGGACTAGTCAGCAACATAGAACCAGCTCTACAACCCCCGCGAAAGAGAAAGCATGTCGTTCCATGGTCTAGTCCCCCCTTAGTTCAACCCCTCAGTCCCTACGGGACAGCTCCCCACCCTGCGGGAAGGCTTCGCCTAGGGAGGGGAGCCTGTTCTGAGAGCAGAAGGATGGCTCGGATTTGGCCACAGACGCTGGCAAAGCGATGGGTCACTTCATCGTTGGTGAAACGGACTGCGCGCAGGCCTAAACTTTCTAGAATCGCTGTACGGTGAGCATCATAAGTTTGAGCCTCTTCTGTAAAGTGGCTCTTGCCATCCACTTCAATAATCAGGCGGTGCTCGATATAGAAATCGGCGATATAGCCTTCAAGGGGACACTGACGACGTACTCGTAAGGGCAAGTGCTGCAAGAATTCGTACCAGAGCTTACGCTCGACGGGAGTAGGGCTACCCCGCATCTTGCGGGCTCTAGAGCACCCGCAGCTTCCTCTGCCCAGAAAGGGCTCCCCTTGAGGGGAGCTGTCCCGCAGGGACTGAGGGGTGGCTTAATTCACAGTGTTATCAGCATCCAGGAATGTGGCACTGATGCCTTTTTGCATGTAGGCATTTAAGTTCGCTGTACTCTGACCCGCAACTCCCGTAGCTCCCGCTTCCCAACCTGGATTCGCAACACTAAAGGGTGCGGTAGTTCTCGCGCCTGTGGAAATAATCCAACGCTGAGAGAGACCAGCAGTATCTACTACTACACCAAGCTTGCTCGAAAATGATGCGGCTTCAGTACCTAAGGGATTCGTTGCGACGTTTGTAGTTCCATTGCTTAATCCTTTATCGCTGAGGACAGTACTAGGATCGGCGGGGAGTGCAGTTCCTTTTAGGGTGGGCCGAGAGCTTACGGTCCCAATACTGGCATAGCTACCATTTTCATAAAGATGCGCTTCTTGACCGACATTGACACCCGACAAAGTGGCAGTAGCTTCTGTTAGTCGAGCCTTATCTGTTTGGCCAATCAAATTGGGCAAAGCAACGGCTGCGAGAATTCCAATGATTACTACAACTACGAGTAATTCAATGAGGGTAAAGCCTTTGTGGGTTCTGAGAAGATGTCGGATATTCATATCGGCAGCGCTTATCTAAGTGTCATTACGTAAAAGAATACCCAGTAAAAAACGCTCTTTGTGAAGGGGAAATTGCGTTTGCATGTAATTGATATGAACGCTGAGACAAATCTCTGGACAGTTGGGGTCACATCCACAGTTAAGATCGCGAGATTGGGCATACTAAGACAGATCCAGGACAATACTCATGACTGAACAGTTTGTAGCCCTAGTGACTCAGAGCCCGGACGAGGAGCAACCTAAGGAGGTCTTCACTCCCTGGTATGGCTACATCATGCCTTTGGGCCTTGGGGCACTGTACCTACTCTTCCTCTGGCTGGATTTCAGCTACATGAATATGACTCGCTGGCCTTGGGCTCCTATCCTGAGCTTTGGGCTATTGGCTGCGGCTGGTTGGGGGATAGGACAACTGCGCAGCTTAAGCAAGCCTTATAGAGGATTGGGCAATGGCCTCGATTGGGCTGCACTGGTTTGGATCATCGCACTGGTCGCTTCAACTATCTTTTCCCATGTCCCTCACCGGAGTCATTGGTACTTAACGATGGCTCTGAGTTATATAACTGCCCTCTATGCGCTCAGTAATTGGCTCGATACTAAAAAGAAAATAGAAAGTCTTACCGTCTTTTTAGTCGGCTCCAGTCTCTTCTTTAGCTGCAATAGTTCATTCCAATATATTTTCAAGAAATGGTTGCCCAACCAAGGAAAAAATATTGACCCTGGGCTGATGCTAAATACTTTTCCTCTAGGACATCAAAACTTTGTAGCAGGATTTTTAGTTTTAACTCTTCCTGTCGCTGTTGGAGTCGCTTTTTACTATAAAGATTGGCGTAGATGGTTAGGAATTGCGGCTACAGTAATGGGCTTAATAGTGTTGGTTTCTACTGGATCTAGAGGGGGATTCTTAGGATTGGGAGCCGCTTTAGTCTTAAGTATAGTATTTGCACTACTCATTGATTGGTCATGGAAGAAAGCTAAATTGGCGGCAGGTGCATTACTGACTCTATTATCTCTAATAGGCATTCTTATTAGTTCCAATGGAAACTTTCGTTACAGAATAGGAGCGATATTTACAGGTCAGGATCTCAATATACTCTCTCGAAACTGGGCTTGGGAAGTTGGTTTAAAAGAGTGGCGAGAAAATCCTTGGTTTGGGGTAGGAATTGGTGCAAACCCATATACTTTTAAGCAGTACGCTACATCACAGTATCCTTGGAGCAGGATGCTATTTCAACAATTACATAATTCTTTTATCCAGGTAATAGCTGAGTTGGGAAGCTTGGGCGGACTAGCTATTCTTACGACAGTGGCACTTATTGCATGGCTAACTTGGAAACTCTATCATGCTAGTCAGTTAACAGTCTTACATATTTCGATATTTTGTGGATTTGCTGGCTACGGAGTTATATCTTTAACGGACTATCAACTCGAAGTTCCAGCTATTTCTCTAACCTTGGTACTTTTGGCAGCTCTTCTAATTAGCCTTTCTGAGGATCTACCAAAAGATTTTTCTTGGCCTACTAATATTCGAAAAGGAGGTACTTTAATAGGGTTTTCTCTAGTAGCTACTGCTGCAGCTGTTTTGATCCCCATACATCGGGCATTATTTGAGAGTGAAAAGGGATTTGAAGCTTACCACCAGAAGAATATACCTATTTTTTACAGTCAATTAGTAAAAGCTAACTATTTCAATCCTAATGACCCTTATTATCCATTACAACTCAGTTTAGCTATGCAAGAACAAGGTTTGTTATCCCAAGAGCCAGGAAATCAGGAGGAATATTATAAAAGAGGTGCTTATTGGGCTGAGATAGCAGCGCAGAAAATTAGCATAAACTATACCTATGAAAATGCTGGCTGGGCTTTTGTACATTTACAAAAATATGAGGCTGCAGAAAAGCTCTTTAAAAAGAATATAGCTATTGATCCTGTAGCAAGAGGTTCCACTTATTTGGGATTAGCAGCGAGTCTCTTACAGCAAAGATCTAAAAAAGAAGAAGGAATAGAAGCCCTTGCTAAATATCTCTTTATTAATCCAGATTTTTTTAGAGATAAAGCATGGGATGGACAAAATAGTCTACCAAAATACTTTCTGCCAGCTACTGAAAAATTAATAGCTATATACGACAAGATGCTTGCTAAATATCCGGAGGATATAGATTTACTTTATAACAAAGCAATGGTTTACTATGTTCAAAAAGACTACGTTAGAGCTTTAGCCATACTTGAGTCTATTCCGCACAATCCAAAACCAATTTCACGCGTCGAGGGAGATGGCATAACCTACCTTCCTTACTCCTTATCTTCCTCAACTTTAGATGCTGCAAAAACCTGCTTAAGAGCGGAGAAGTCGCATAATCCTGACATAGCCAAGAAAGCTAGTTTAGAGCTACTACAGGACGGTAAACTGCAGATTGCATTACCAGCGTATGACAAGTTAGATTTATTTATCTTGCGCCATACAGGAGGACTAGCAACACGAATTATCTGGCCTATCCTCTCAGATCCAAAGAAGTTTAGCTGTGGGGTTCCAAGTGCTGGCAGTGATAGACTCATTTTACCAAGATTCGATTGAGACCCTTTCTTCAAGTGCTTTTATAAATGCGCAATAAAAAAGCTCCAGCTAAAGCTGGAGCTAATAGATTTGTGACTAACTTATTTTACAGAATCGGTAAAGGTTTTGTTGATACCTTTTTGAATGAAGGCACCTAAACCATTGGTATCAGTAATTTTACCTGTAGCAGCAGCATTCCAAGTAGCAGCAGTTCCTGATGTTGCGAAGTCCCAACGAGTAGCTAAGGTTCCTGCGGTAGCCGTAGTACCAGTAATAGAACCAATATCCACTCCTAGCTGAGAGTTGAAGTTAGAAGAATCAAGAGCACTATTAGTAGTGACAGTCCCTAAATCACCATTTTTAAGCGTTGCTTGAGAGGTTTGAGTTACGGTAGGAGTTGGAGTAGGCATAGCTCCAATGTTGGCATAAGTTTTGTTCTCAAAGAAGTAGGCTTCTTGTCCAGTGTTGATACCGGAGAGAGTAGCGGTAGCTTCTGTCAAACGAGCCTTATCGGTTTGACCGATCAAGTTAGGCAATGCAACTGCAGCCAGGATACCGATGATAACTACAACAACCAACAGTTCGATAAGGGTGAATCCCTTTGCAGAACGTTTCTTGAAAATCTTGAGCATGTGCTTCTCCTTAGTTATGTGCGCTGAACTCTTGATGTACTGATTGTGCCCTTCGAAATTCTGTCTATAACATCCTAACTAAAGAAACTTTTGGAAACTGGGAAAGACGCACTAGCAAGAGACTTCGGGGAATTTACGTAGGTAGTCAAGTGCGTAAATTAGGAATCATTATTCCCATGCATTTCTCTCTTATACCAACTTCATCGAAAGTTTTGAATGTGATACTTTGATGTCGCAATTATGAACTGAATTATTTTTCTAGAATCCTTCATGAGCAAGGGTTTCAGCTTCATGCAACTGTCTTCAACTGTACTATATTCATACATTCCTTACGCAGGGTTCCTTACGGGATGCTCGATTCCGGCTGTATCGTGTGACACTCTGTGCCACTTGGATGGCTAACGGATCGTATACAGACGAAACAACCGGGTCAATACGTAGAAACACTGACGATTGCTTGGGTTTAAAAGTGCCTTTCAGGGGATAGGAAATCTTTAGGCAGAGTAGTTCATTCGTCTTTTTCTTCACTCTGCTTGTAGCGTTTGATACATTAGCCTCTAACCCTTGCCCTGCAGGGCGTCCGGGGAAGAAGAGCTTTATATGCTTTCGGGGTCAATTCCTTGGTCCCGGAGCGCTTGAGCTAAGCGTTCTGCTCGTTGTCGTTCCTGTTCTATCCTTTGCTCTGCTCGTTCTGCTCGTTGCCGTTGTTGCTGCTCACGTTCTGCATTTGTCAGTATCCAATTCCCTTGAGCGTCATACCAGCGCAACCAAAGGCGTTCTATATTAGCGAAAGAAAACGTTCCTTGCCACAGCCCCAGACCAATCTGTAGTCCCTCTATCCACAGCTTCTGCTCTGACAATTCTTTATAGCTTTCCCCCTGCAATTGGAAGAACCGTAGAGCATTGTTAGTACCGTCAAACACCACATAGTAGGGCACCCGTAAAATCGTCTCGTAAACTTCCCACTTGCTAGGTATGTCCTGACCTCGTGGGGTTAGCCCCTGATCTTCTTCCTGAGTGTTCCGAGAAAGCAGTTCGACTATGACCATTGGTGCACGGCCTTCATTCCAATACACATAACTGCGGCGTCCTTGGTCGATTAAACGAGGAATACCGACTACCCCAAACCAATCAGGACGCTTGTAGCGCCTCGGGTTGAGTGAATCGTAATAGAGGTTGAGGTCTTTAGCCGTGAAGACTTGCTCAGGTGGGTAGTTTGCAGGTACAAACGTTTCTGAGAGCAACTGAGGTTGCCAATCATGGAACTCGTCAGGCAAGCCGGGGTCCTCTGGATTATCGCTAGGCAGGTCATACATCGTTGGCAGCGGTTGTTGCTGCATCTGTGAATAGATCGGTTGGAAAGTAGTCATAAAGCTTGTAACCAAAGCGCGACATTCCACCTACCACTGTACCAAACGCGGCTCAACCAAGCACCCCTGGCTTGTTTAGTAACCGTTCCGAGGCCCCGTAGTTCAACCCCTCAGTCCCTGCGGGACAGCTCCCCTGGAAGGGGAGCCCTTTCCGGGAGGAGAAGGATGACTCGGATTTGAGTACAGACGCTGGCAAAGCGATAGGTCACTTCATCGTTGGTGAAACGGACTACGCGCAAGCCTAAACTTTCTAGAATCAATGTGCGGTGAGCATCATAAGTCTGAGCCTCTTCTGTAAAGTGGCCATTGCCATCCACTTCAATAATCAGGCGGTGCTCGTGAATATAAAAATCTGCGATATAGCCTTCAAGGGGACATTGACGACGCACGCGTAGAGGCAAGTGCTGTAAGAATTCGTACCAGAGCTTACGCTCGGCGGGAGTGGGGCTGCCCCGCATCCTGCGGGCTCTAGGGATAAGCTTGTTTGTATAGTGTTCTCGCATCTCCAAAGTTCTAACCCTGCACCCGCACCTTTCTCTCTCCAGAAAAGGCTCCCCTCAAGGGGAGCTGTCCCGAAGGGACTGAGCGACTGTGTTGAGAGTCAAGGGCTGAACCCTTAAATCCCCTCTTCTGCCAACTCAGCTGTCTTCCACAACGCTCCCTGTTTGACCATGGCATTGAGTATTGTCAGCAACTTGCGCATGCAAGCCACTATCGCTAC
>JBBRSB010000060.1:0-8027 GCA_038245785.1 Gloeobacterales cyanobacterium
CCGAAGCTATGGCCAGCCAATCCTTCACCACTGGTAAAACGGTATTGAAAGAGTTCCGTGATTAATTTTTCTTCGTCCGCTAAAGCGGCAAGACAGTTTCGGATATCACCGGGAGGCAATACGCCAAATTCTTTACGTAGGCGCCCAGAAGAACCCCCATCATCAGCAACAGTAACCACAGCCGTAATATTGGAACTGAAGGCTTTAAGCCCGCGCAATAGCGTAGAAAGACCCGTCCCTCCGCCAATCACGACAATCTTGGCCCCACGGGTCAAGCGCCTGCGCTCAAACATGCGGTCAACCAAAGCTTCTTCGTCTGGAACGAGTACTTCGGTGATCGAGGAAACCGCTTTGCGGAATCCCCAAAACATCAGGGTTAGTCCACCAATCAAGACCAAGGGACCGCTAACTTCATTGGGGATAGCTTTGGCTAGGGTACGGACCGCTCCAGTCAAAAATAAGCCTGTGTAAAACACAGGCTTAAGGTCAATCCAGATTGCTAAACCAACGCTAATCAGTAAGGTGCCTATCCCAAAAAGAAACAGCCACCGTTTGATTTGCATTCCTGGATAGAGCCACTTGCCTATCTTCTGCGTCCGTGATCTTAGATTGGGTACAGCCATCTTCTTATCAACCTATAAGGGTTGCTTGATTGTGGTCACAGTCTCGGTGGTACACCGATAGAACATATCCAGGATGTAGTCTCAAATCTTCCGCTAATTGCTCAATGAAGGAAACAGAACGGTGCTGACCGCCTGTGCAGCCCACTGCCACTGTAACGCGCCCCCGTTTATCTCGTTCATAGGCCGACAGAAAATGGTTAATCAAACTCAAGAGATGAGCATAGGTCTTTTGGGTCTCAGGATGACTAAATACAAAATCTTGCACAGCCTGATCCCGGCCTGTCAAGGGTCGCAAGAATGGGTCGTAGTAAGGATTGGCTAGAAAGCGAATGTCAAACGCTAAATTTGCATCGCGGGGCAAGCCATGTTTGTACCCGAAACTCATGAGACTGACGCCTAGGATGGGCTGATGTTCCTTGCCTGAGACCAGTTGCTCTACCTCGACCCGTAACTGCTGCGGGGTCCAATCACTGGTATCCCATAGTTGATGAGCTAGCTTGCGCAGGGGCTCAAGGACTTTTCGCTCTTGCTCAATGGCCCTTTCCATGCCTTCTGTGGCCGGATAAGGATGAGGGCGTCGGCTCAAAGCGTAGCGGCGAATCAAAGTTTCTGTGTTGCATTCTAAGAACAGCACATAGGGCTCATAGCCATAGTCTTTGAAATGGTAGAGAACCTGATCTAGATCTTTTGCAAGAGCTTCTCCCGTCTTGGGCATACTGTTACTAGAGAATCGGTCTCCTCGGCTGTCAATGATTAGCGCTACAGGAACTGATGCATCTCCAGAGCCACTAAGTTGAAGCAAAGGATCGACTAATCCGGGGAGAAAGTTATCAATGCAAAAGTACCCAAGGTCCTCAAGGATACGAACGACTGTACTTTTACCAGCGCCTGCCAATCCTGTTATGATTAACGTCTTAGCCATGGATTTCCCAACAGAACGACCTATAGATAACCCGACCGTGTCGGTGTAATTGTAACGGTTCTACAGAAGAAAACTGCATTACTCAGGTAGGCAGTGGATGAATAGCAATACATTAATTTCTTCTGCGGATACATTGCTCGTCATAATGAAAAATGTACACTAACTAGCAGCTATATATTTACGATGATGTCTTTTGAGGTGTATGCCCCTACTATCCTGGTCGCAGATCATGACGCCGTGAGTCGTGCGGTTATGGTTCAGCATCTCGAAGATCAAGGCTTCATTGTCCGCGAATTTGAAACGGGTATAGACCTGATGATGGGAGTTGAAGCTGATCCCCCCGATCTTATTCTTTGTGACTGGCATATTCCCCATCTTGATGGCCCGGAAGTTTGTCGTGTACTCAGGGCTGACGAGCGCTATGAGCATCTTTATTTGATTCTGATTACCAGTACTGCCCAAGATAAGGAATTGGTCTTGGGGTCGGATATGGGTGCCAATGATTTCATAAGTAAGCCGATAGAACCCAGTGAGCTATTGGTACGAGTACGTACTGGTTTGCGTATTGCCAAGATGCAGAAGGAATTGCTGAATCAGAACCAGTCTTTAAATCAGCTAAATCACTTTAAGTCTGACATGCTGGCTTTTGCTAGTCATGAACTTAAGACGCCTATTGCTGTCATGCGCATCAGTCTGGAAATGTTGCGTATTGAAGAATCGGAAGAAGGGAAGGCAGAGCTGCTAGATATCGTAGATAACCAGGTAGGCACCCTCTCAGAACTGGTTAGCAACTTCTTGAATCTACGCAAGTTGGAAGAAGGTCAGCTTGAATACAACTGTAAGCCTTTGGATCTGAAGCCTTTGGTAGACCAAGCAGTCCAGGCGATAGAACCTGTGACTCGCCTCAAGAATCAAGTGGTTTGTGTCAACACCGACTCTATAAAAGTGCTGGCCGACCAAGAAAAACTCCGACAGGTCATTGTCAATTTGCTATCGAATGCCAGTAAATACAGTCCCAATGACACCCGGATCATTATTCAGATGCATCAGGGCGCCAAGGATGTTCTTCTTGGCCTGATTGATGAAGGACCGGGGATTCCTGCTGAAAAGCAACCTCAGCTATTCCGACGTTATGCCCAGCTTCAGGGCGACTATAAAGATGAACGCTTTGTTGGTACTGGCTTGGGATTAGTGCTCTGTCAAGAGTTTGTCCAAGGGATGGGCGGCAGTATGGGGGTCCATTCCCAAGGCCGAGGTTCATGTTTCTGGGTCCAACTGCCGATCAGTCAAGAAGACGAGCTAATAAGCGCAGGGTAGAGGACTCAAGCTCAATATGTTTGTGTTTCTGTTTGTAGGTAAGGGACGATATCTTGAACCTGGTATAAGAAATCTCTAGCCCGTTCCTCTATCTGGTTAACTTCTGACAGGTCTAGTTCAGAGTGGCGCAGAGCGCTCAAATATCCGTCCAAAAAGAGTCTCAGCTCCGAGGGCTGGTAGCCGCGCTGATACAGCTCCATCAAATTATCAGTGAGATACTGATAGTAGCGGATAACGCTTGTACTTTCCATAGGGCTACCTTAACCGCATCTCTCTCTATGATCATCCCAGATGTATTTATATGTCAATTTTTTATTACGGGAAGTTGCGAAAATTTCACCAAATTATAAATTAACAGCGAAGGAAGTGCAGTAGAGACCAAACAGGAGCTAAAATCTGGCAGCCTCGGTACCTTGGGGTAGTTTCAAGTACACCGCTACATAGTGCTTGCTACTCTTGGTCAAGGTCCTCAAGGGGAGTGGATGTGAAATCGCTTAAAAAGTCCTTACGCCTAGTAGATGCCGTAGCCCTGGTAATTGGGACTGTGATTGGCTCAGGGATTTTTGCCAGTCCCAATCGAGTCATGGTCCAGATGGGCTCCATTGGTCTTTCCTTAACAGTATGGTTGGTCGCGGGCCTGCTTTCTCTGGCTGGAGCTTTATGCTATGCCGAGCTAGGAGCAATGCTTCCGAAAGCCGGAGGAGACTATGAATACCTTAAGCAAGGATTGGGAAGAATCTGGGGTTTTCTCTTCTGCTGGTCCCAGTTTTTGGTGATGAAAACAGGTTCGATTGCGATCATCGCCTTTATTTGTGGAAAGTATCTCTGCACGGCCCTATTTGGTATCGATCCCACCACAGATTCTGACCCCCGCATTAAATTAGTGGCTATTGGCACGATCATCCTGCTGACCGTGATTAATTATTTTGGCGTGCGCTGGGGCGCTCTATTACAGAATGTCTTCACCGCCATCAAGCTAGTTGCACTGGCAGCGATTATTCTCTTTGGTCTCTTCAATATCAATCAGTTTTTTAGCTACTGGAATCAACCCTTGCCCCCAGATGTCTACGCAAAGACAGGGGTCGCTCAGACTGGTATTGTATCGGCATTTGGCTTGGCCATGATCAAAGCGCTCTGGGCCTATGATGGCTGGAACAATCTAAGCTTTGTGGCGGAAGAAACAAAAAATCCAGAACGAGATATCCCCCGTGCTTTGATCTTTGGCGTCTTGGGTGTAACCGTTATTTATCTATTAGCCAACGTTGCCTATCATGCGATTTTACCTCCCGACCAGTTGGCCGTGAAGTCTGGAGCTGTAGCCTATACCGTGGGGCTGAAAATCTTAGGACCTTTGGGCGGCATCATTCTTGCCCTTGCCGTAGCTGCTTCCACCTTTGGCGCAACTAATGGCTCTTTGCTCTGCGGTTCCAGGATCTATTTTGCAGCAGCGCGTGACCGCCTATTTTTCAACAAACTAGCAGAAGTAGACCCAAAAAGTGGGGTCCCCCGTGTAGCCCTGATCCTCCAGTCTGTCTGGGCTTGTCTGCTCTTGATTCCTGGGAACTTCGATACCTTGGTGGACTATTTTGGTTTTGCTGCTTTTATCTTTTATGGATTGTGCGTTTATGGATTGATGCGTTTGCGTACGCTCTATCCAGATTTGCCTCGACCCTACCGAGTCCGCCCCTATCCTCTGGTGCCGCTTGTATTCATGGCAGGCTCCGCCTTCCTCGTGATCAATACCTTGATCGGTGAATTCACCTCTTCGCTCTATTCTCTCGGGTTTATTCTTTTAGGATTGCCAGTGTTTTACTTTTTGTTTCGGTCTGCCCCTGCACCCGTTGCCGAATCTCAAGAGTAGTCTTCGAGAAGACTAGGACTAACGGCATTCGACTGCATCATAAAACCAAGCTCAATGGCTGCAAGGATCAGATCGACTAAGCAGCTGTCTTTCTCCTTGCGCTCGAACATATAAAAGACCATGACGGCCCGCACTTCACTCTTGTCCAAGACAGGGATTCCCAACCCAGCTTTGATCCCTACCTGTCGTGCAATCGGTGCTCTGAGGTAAACAGTTTCTGACATTGTAGAAACATCGGCATCCCACTCCGGCTTCTTGGATGACCAAACCCTTCCTGGCAAGCCAATCCCAGAAGCAAAGGTCATCCGCTCGCTCAATTTTCGAAACTGCTCTAAGCCATGGGTATTGGAAAAGTAAGCAGAGCTACATTCAAGCGCTGTTTTATCAGCGTTGACCATCCATGCCTCTGCCACATTCCAACCTGTTGCAACACAAACCACCTCCAAAACTTCTTTGAGCCTTGGATGAAAATCTTTTGTTGGACCATTCTTTGTCGTAATCATGGCAGAAGATAGGAAGTTTACGCCTATCACCTTACTGCTAGGGCGTAAATGAAGCGTGTAGTTTGCTACCAAAGACTTAATCTTCAGATTTCTGCTTAAAGCAAAAGCCTAAGATTTCTTAGCCGTTTTGCCAGAAAGTACGTCTTGCATTTGGGGCGTTTTCAAGACTTCACGAACGGCTGAGACCAATTTGTCTCCCCACAGATTCTCCGTCAGGAAGGCCGTATCTGCGTAGCGATTATCAATCTTGAGGGCCTGGCCGGTGAAATCGAGTCCTTTCGTTTTGTCGCCCTTTTGGTAAAGCGCTACTCCGAGCGCTAAAAGAGGTTCTGCAGCTTCCTTATCCAGCGACACTGCTTTTTGCCATTGTTCTATCGCTTGGTCTACTTGACCCGATTCAAAACGAGCGAGTCCGACATTATTAATCGCAGGCCAAAAGTCATTTTTTACCTCCACGGCCTTTTGCCACTGAGCCACCGCATCATCATTACGCTTCATCAGGTAATAGGTATTGCCCAGATCAAAATAAGCTTCATGAGATTTAGGGTCTAAGGCAATGGCCTTACTGAATGAATCTACTGCAGCGGGATAGCTCTTGGCTTTAAGATGGGCCAGCCCTAGACTGAGGTGGAGATTACTATTTTTGTCGTCTAACCGTAGAGCCTCTTCGTAAGAGCTAATGGCTTGCGGAATCTGTTCCTGCTGGGCGTAGAGCGTGCCCAAGACAAAGTGAAGTTGAGATACCTTTGGAGCGAGCTGCAAAGACATTTGCGTCAGACTGATCGCTTCTTTGACTTTTCCCAATTGGGCAAGGCGCAAGGCATCTTGCGCGAGCTGTACTGCTTCTTGAGTCGTCTCTTTCTGCTCGAGTGAAGGGACGGAAAGCAATGGAGTCTGGGCTCTAACCTGTTGAGCCTGTAGCCCTCCCAAGCTCAACGCAAGAGTAAGGGCTAGGGGAAATACCAATCTTTTTGCAGCGCTCATAGCTTTCCTATCGTTAACTTTTTCTGTGGTTCCTTCTATCTAGAATAGTCCCCAGGCTGGACCCAATATCAGAAAAAGGTCTAAGTTATAAAATTGCGCTTTGCGCTTACTAGCTGAAAAGTGGTACCCCCAACGGGATTCGAACCCGTGTCGCATCCGTGAAAGGGATGTGTCCTAGGCCTCTAGACGATGGGGGCATGTCAGATGGCTCCGGTAGACAAATATAAATCATTTGGGGGCAGGAGTGCGAACTTTATTTTTTATTTTTCGTGGCAGGTTATAACTGCCGTGCACTGATAATTAGGTGTAAGGACGTATGTGCTATCCTTGAGCATATTTGTCCACAAAGCAAGATGCTAGAATTCGGGCACTTATGCTCCTCATCACTTGGCAAACAGTTCTCCAGCGCTGAACTCCAGCGGATTATCATAGGAAACATTCATGGCACGTAACAACTCCGCAGCATCCACCAACAGCCTGGAAAGCAAGGCTGACAGTAGCAACAGTGAGAAGCAGAAGGCGCTAGATATGGTGCTTTCTCAGATTAAGAAGAATTTTGGAGACGGGGCAATCATGCGCCTTGGTGAAAATGCCAAGATGCGTGTAGAGACTGTTTCCACGGGAGCAGTAACGCTCGATCTGGCTCTAGGAGGAGGTATTCCTAGAGGACGGGTCACTGAGATTTTTGGTCCAGAATCTTCTGGAAAAACAACCCTTGCTCTACATATCGTCGCTGAAGTGCAGAAGCAAGGGGGGATTGCTGCCTTTGTGGACGCAGAACATGCTCTTGACCCTGTATACTCTGCGGCCTTGGGGGTAGATATCAACAACCTCTTGATTTCCCAGCCTGATACCGGAGAGTCTGCCCTGGAAATCGTAGACCAATTGGTTCGTTCTGCGGCAGTGGACATCATCGTTATTGATTCTGTTGCAGCTTTGGTTCCCCGTGCGGAGATTGAAGGAGAGATGGGTGATGCTCATATGGGTCTGCAAGCTCGTTTAATGAGCCAAGCCCTCAGAAAAATCACGGGCAATATTGGCAAGGCCAACTGCATCGTCATTTTCCTCAACCAGCTTCGCCAAAAAATTGGGGTGGTCTACGGCAATCCAGAGACGACCACCGGTGGCAACGCGCTCAAATTCTACGCCTCTGTGCGCTTAGATATCCGCAGAGTAGACACCCTTAAGAAGGGAGGCGATGAATTTGGAACCCGCACCCGGGTCAAGGTGGTTAAGAATAAGGTCGCTCCTCCTTTCCGTCGGGCTGAGTTCGACATCCTCTTTGGCAAAGGGATTTCCTCTATTGGTTGTGTCCTCGACTTAGCGGTAGAAACCGATGTGGTGGACCGCAAAGGGGCCTGGTACTCCTATGGGGAGGAACGCTTGGGCCAAGGCCGTGAGAACTCTCTAGAGCTGCTTCAAACCCGTCCTGACCTCTTCAACAAAATTGATCAGGAAGTGCGTTTGAAGTTGGCTGGTGGCGCTACCGTATCCGCTACTCAAGTCGTCCCTAGTAAAGATGATGAGGAAGCTTTTGCAGATGCAGAAGACTAATTGGGATTAATACTCACAAGACCAGGTCCCTTCTAAATTTATTAGGATAGACCTGGTTGTTTTTTTTACCGATACCTTATGAGAAGACTGATCCTCGGGGCACTTTTCATTGCTGGGTTTTTGGCACTGGCTACGAGTAGCTGGGCTCTTTCGCTCAAAGCTCCTGCTGGCTTTAGCGTTAAACCTTTTGCAGAGGGCTTGGATAGTCCTCGATTTATGGCTGTCTCTCCGCAGGGAGAACTGTTCGTAACCGAAATCCAAAA
>JBBRSB010000061.1:0-7739 GCA_038245785.1 Gloeobacterales cyanobacterium
CCTTTGGGCGACCGAATAAATGCTTTGCTATCGGGTTGCGGATTCAATCTGCGGAAACTCTACCGCTTTTTCTATTCCGCTCCGCTGCTCAAGCTACAACCTCAGGCGTGAGCCCAATATCCGATTTTTCAGGGACGACTAATTAGACTCGAACCTAACGTTGAAATTTCTTAGACTGCTTCAGAGCATTTAGATAGTCAGTCTTGAGAATACTTTCGACTATTTTATAGTCGTCTGCGGCCCCCTTCTTATCGCCTAACTCGGCATGGACGATCGCTCGGTTCGCATAGGCTTTGGTATAGGTAGGATTGACTTCAATCGCCTTATTCCACTCTTCCAGAGCCCCTTTCTTATCACCTTTATCGTATTTTTCCACGCCACGATTGAAAAAATCTTCTGCGGAAAATCGGGTAAAGGTTCCCCCTGTAGGCCGCTCAGGATCGGTATAGCTTTGGCCATAGCTTGGGACAATACTCAAACCACCGATTAGCAGCGTGGCCACCACAAAAGTTTTAAACAGGTTCATGACGCATTGAAATATATAAGTGATTAGAATGTAACATTCGTAACGCTTTACGGGCGAACAAACCAAAGGAGCGTACCTAACAGCAATACTAAAACCTCCGTTCCCTCGACCACGGCCCCATAGGTATCCCCCGTCTGTCCACCAAAGGCTTTGGCAAAGAACCAACTCAGGATCCAGGCTCCCCCTGTTCCTCCTACAATCAGAACCATATTTTGCCAACCCCAGAAGTAAACCGTAGGCAAGAGAACGAGTAGCAGCAGGGCAAAGCTAACTCCATAATCCTTTGTTCGCATAGAACTGCGGTGAAAAGCGCCCTTACCTTCGGCTTTGGCATAGGGGCACAAACCAATCGCCATCACTTGTCCCCAGCGTCCAAGAACAGGAGCCAGAAATAAACCAGCAGGATGAGCTAGAGCAGCGATAGCCAAACCTTTCATCCCTAGCAGTAGGACTGCCCCGATCACCCCATAGGCCCCGGTCGTACTCTCAGACATTGCCTCAAAACGCCGTTCTGGATTGCGGATCGCCAATCCATCCCAGACATCAATCCAGCCATCCAGGTGCAAGCCCCCTGTTAAACCCGCCCAGGCAATAACTGTTAAACCTGCAGCGATTGTCTCAGGAAATATCTGCCTGCTTAGCTCGTGGACCCCAACCAGCAATCCACCCAAGAGCGCACCCACCAAAGGCAGCCAGCGAGCAATGGCCCGGAAGTCCAGCGTTCCGCCACCTGCGGGTAAAAGCGTATAAAAAGCCAGTGCTGCCCTCAGACTATTGAGTAGATCCATGGCCCTTTTTCTCTGGAACAGGCTAGCGCAATATAACATTCCGTGAACAGAACGAGGTTCAGCCCTTACTCCAGAAGATTTCGGGGGAAAATAGAGCTGCAGACTACCACAAGGACAAAAACCCATGCTAAATGTAGTACTGGTTGCAGTCGATTCCTCGGAACTTTCCTTGCAGGTGGTAAACACTTTAAGTTTGCTCAATCTCGATGATGATTGTCGGATTATTCTGCTTCATGTGATGCCTAATCCCGAAGAGAGCGGGGACCAGCCCTTAGATATTCCCCAAACAGAAGAAGAGTTTGAAGAATTTCATGACACTCAAGAATGGATGGATCAGTTAGCGGAAGAGCTTCCTTTTGAGAACGTAGACCAAGAAATTGTCCAGGGAGACATTGCAGAAGAAGTTATTCGCTATGCCAACATTCATCAGGCCGACCTGATTGTGATTGGTTCGAGGGGATTGACCGGAGTGTCACGGGTAATTATGGGCTCTGTCTCTTCGCAAGTGGTGAGCGATGCGCCCTGTTCTGTCTTTGTTGTCAAAGGTCCAAAAATATAGCGCGCTAGATATGTCACTATGATCCTGAGAAGGAGGTGGCGGGTGGCTGCAGGGGCTTGCCCCTGAGGAAAGTCCGGGCTCCCCAAGGAGCAGATTGCTGGGTAACGCCCAGTGCGCGTGAGCGTGAGGATAGTGCCACAGAAACATACCGCCGATGGTCCTCGGACACAGGTAAGGGTGCAAGGGTGCGGTAAGAGCGCACCAGCAGTGTCGTGAGGCACTGGCTAGGTAAACCCCGTCGGGTGCAAGGCGTGGGAACTCGGTGAAAAACCAAGGGTGCTCCTTGCCCGTTCCCCAAGACCGCTTGAGGAGTCAGGTAACTGACTTCCCAGACAGATGGCTACCTATGAACAGAACCCGGCTTACGGCTGCCTCCTTCTTCTTTTTCTCTTGATGCACAAACTCTTAGGATTAATCATCAAAGCTCAGGATGAGTTCTAGTGCAGAGCGAATAGCTTTCCAATAATGTTCTTCCAATACACCTACCAATCCAAGGATACGGCTATGGTCAACGGAACGAATCTGGGCCACTTTGATAAAGCGGTCTTGGTCTAGTCCGTTGGTCTGCGATGCTTTGACATTGACAACATAGGGAGCCTGTTTGCTTCCTGGCCGTAAGGGCATCACGACGGTCAGCATGCCGTATTGATTCATATCGTCATTCTGAATAATCAGGCAGGAGCGGGTTTTTTTGGCTTCTGCACCAAGGGTGGGGTCCAGTCTTACCCAGCGGATTTCCCCACGACGATAGGTGAGTTTACCCTTCGGCATCAAGCCCATCCCCAGCTACACAATCCCAGGCTTGAATCTCTGCTAAATACTCTGGGTCTTCAGCATCCTGCTTCAGGGAAGCGATTAATTCACTTCTGCGTTGCTGTTTGAGTTGTTGGCTTAGAAGGGCATTGAGGTATTCGCTTCGATTGCCCCTAGCTTGAGCATCCAAAAAAGCAACTACTTCTTCGTCTAAAGAAACCGCTATTTTTTGTTTCATGGGTATTACTATACAGTCTGATACATTCATCATACCTAAAAGTAAAACAAGAATCAGGCAGCATCTTGGCTGGGAAGATGGCACAGCCGAGAGTTCACAGAGGAAACTGATTACAACGATATTGTTTGGAAGGGGTGGAATACCCAACAAGGTAGTTTCGTCTCTAGCCTTCATTTAAATCAAGCAATCGTTACTTCAGAGGATAAATAAACATCCTGAATCGCATGAAATAAGGCTATTCCTTCTTCAAAAGGACGTTGGAAGGTCTTACGGCCTGAAATCAAGCCTGAACCTCCGGCTCGTTTATTAATCACTGCAGTACGAACGGCTTCGACAAAGTCATTGGTACCAGAAGCGCCTCCAGAATTAATCAAACCGGAGCGACCGGCATAGCAATTTAAGAGCTGATAACGGGTCAGGTCAATCGGGTGGTCTGTGGTCAGTTCGGAATAAATCAGACTACTGGTCTTGCCGTAGCTTTTACCACTGGCTTTCGTGACAGCTGCATAGCCATTATTCACTTCCGGCAATTTCTGTTTGATAATATCCGCTTCAATCGTGACTCCTAGGTGATTCGCCTGCCCCGTCAGGTCTGCGGCCAGATGATAGTCTTTATCCTGCTGGAAAATATTGTTCCGCAAGTAGCACCAAAGGACGGTTGCCATGCCCAATTTATGAGCTTGAGCAAAGGCTTGACTGACTTCTTGAATTTGACGAGTGGACTCTGGCGAACCGAAGTAAATCGTCGCGCCTACCGCCACCGCCCCCAAATTCCAGGCCTGTTCTACCGAGGCAAACATAATCTGGTCATAGCGATTGGGATAGCTCAGCAATTCGTTGTGATTCAGCTTCATGATGAAAGGGATTTTGTGAGCATATTTGCGGCTGACACTGCCCAGTATGCCCAAGGTGGTGGCGACGGCATTACAGCCTGCTTCCATCGCCAGTTTGAGAATATTTTCGCCATCAAAATAAATCGGATTCGGCGCAAAGGAAGCTCCTGCTGCATGTTCAATGCCTTGGTCTACGGGCAGGATGGATAGATAACCTGTATTCGCCAGACGTCCATGACCATAGAGCTGTTGCAAGCTGCGTAGGACTTGGGGCGAGCGGTCACTGATACTGTAAATCCGGTCTATCCAGTCAGGACCGGGCAAGTGGAGTAAGCTGGCAGGAATTTTTGCTTGGTGCATGAGGAGGCTTTCTGCTTCTTCTCCCAAAGAAGAGGTAATGCTGTGGTCTGATGATAAGGCCGTTACCATGGTCTCTCCCTCTAAGCGTTGAACCCATCCTAGCGCTTCAGATCAAGGTCTTATTGTGTTGGAACTTCACAGTTCGGATAGTCCGGTTGAACCGCCAACTAGAGGAGAAAGTCGCGTCGGTTCCCCTGACCACCAAATTAATACATGAGTATCAATCAGAGCTTTCACTCATCTTCACCTAACCAAAACTCATCCGGCAAAGCATTATTAAAATCCTCACTCATCCAGACTTGCCCCTGATGTAAGCCAGGAATAGGCGGCTCTATCACTGTAACAATATTGCCAGCTTAACTTGGGTATCCTAATCATAGGCGCACGAAATAACCAATCACTGGAACCAGCGTCTCTGGTAACCGCAAGGCGACGGTTAGCCAATGGTACAGTTCAGCTCAATTGTTCGTTATGTGCTTACTAGCCTGCCAATTTAATGAATATCTATCGAAATACATCCAATTGGTGATTCAATGAAAGTTATATTCACGGAAAGTTATGAAGCACTAAAGAATAAACTTTCTGCAATAGGTGGAGAGTGGGACGAATCTCAAATAAATAAAAAAGTATTGCGTATTAGTGGTGGAGTAATGAACTGGTATGAAAGTACCGGAACCATACAGTTTCAAGGTACAGCAGAAGGGAAAAAATTTCTAGAGAGCACAGTTAAATCAATTTTATATCCTGATGAATTCCTGCCCGAAGAAAATGATATTCAAGAGTTGGTAAGCAATGAAGACATAGTGTCTCCTTATATAGAAAAATTACTACCATGTGATATTTCAAATGAATATTTAAGCGGAAAATTTGATCATTCTGAAATAATAATAGGAATTGTGAGTGCGGTTGGGACAGAAACTGCCCGAGTTGTAAATCCACTCAAAGATAGACTTCGTTGCTTTGGTTATAATGTTGAGGAAATCAAGGTTTCATCTTTGTTGTCTAGTGTTGAAACTTCTAATGAGTACGAACGAATGATGAGTTTTCAATGTTTATGGCATTTTCAAGCTCTGTAAGATCAGGAGATTTATCTCGTCAAGTTGGTGCAGTTATCGCCAAAAAACAACAAATAGTAGCTACTGGCGCAAATGAATGTCCTGTGTCTGGTGGTGGTCTCTATTGGGCAGAAATGGATAAAGAAAGTGGGAACGTCATTGATAAGACAGATGGTAAAGATTATATGAGAAATGAAGATTCAAATAAGGCGGAGCAAAATGAAATAATACATAGCATTCTTGAAAATATTAAATCAATAGAAGATGTAGATAGCGATACTATGCATAAAGTGCATGAAGTCCTTAAGAAGAGTAGAATCCGCGATTTAACGGAATTTGGACGAGTTGTTCATGCAGAAATGGAGGCAATTCTTTCTTGTGGAAGAGAAGGTATAAGCTGTATTGGGTCAACACTCTATTGCACTACATTTCCGTGTCATAATTGTGCGAAACACATCATTGCTTCTGGTATATCAAGGGTTGTATATGTAGAGCCTTACCCAAAAAGCAAGGCACTTGAATTTCACTCTGATTCAATTGAGTTGAAGACACAATTGGACGCTCAAGAAAATTCAGACCGAGTAATATTTGAGCCTTTTACTGGAGTAGGAGCAAGACGCTTTCTTGATTTCTTCTCAATGAATTTAGGAATAGGCAATAAATTAAAACGCAAGGATAAGGATGGTGCTACTTTGCCATGGAATAAAAACAATGCAAAATTACGGGTGGCAATGTTGCCAAAGTCTTACTTGGAGATAGAAAATACTGCTTCAACTATTTTTGATCATAGTACTTCAAGCACATGAAAAACGCGTGCATTCAGACAGAATAAAGTTGCAGAGCGATGTGGGGTAGCTTTATTTTTCTGATAGATCGAAGCGTTAAGCAACGCGAGGGGGCCAGTTATTTCAGCTGGCAGCTCCTCACTCTGTAACACTTGCTTTGTGGCAGCGCTAAGAGGCAGTGCTTGAGCACGTCGCATTGCAGTTTTCATTTCATCTGGGTTAAAGAGTTAGAAACAGCTCATTGGTTCAGATAAGGAAGCCATTCAGAATAGAGGTTTTTCAGAACCGTAAAAAATGGCCTCCGCCCATCAATCCAGTTCATTAAGTTCATTTAGACTATTAATGTCTAGGTTAAAATATGAGGGAAACGTTAGAACGAGCTCAAGCTTATGACAGTTCAACAGTTCCGCTACAGCAAGGAGGAGTTTGCTCGACGGGGCAATGAGATTTATGAGTCTCAGGTGCGCCCTCAAGTCGAGGAAGGAAATCAGGGCCAAATTGTGGCGATCGATATCGAGACAGGGGCTTTTGAACTTGCTAAAGATACGATTACTGCCTCAGATCGATTGCTTGAGCGGTACCCCGATGCTCAAATCTGGTGCGTTCGGATTGGTCATAAAGGGGTTCATCGCTTTGGCGTAAGTCGCCTGTTGTGACGCTATGATGCAGGGAGTTGTTAATGAAAGCTACGAGGCAACGCTCCGGTTGGTCGTGGGCAATACAGACTTACAAAGGCAAGCAATTGATGCTGTTATTGATACAGGGTTCACAGGTTTTTTAACTCTGCCTTTATCAATGCTGATCAGCCTAAACCTACGGGCATATAGACGTGAGCAAGGGATTTTAGGAGATGGAAGTACCTGCATTTTTGATGTGTACCGTGGCTTGATCAATTGGGACGGAGAATTCAAACGAGTTGATATTAATGCTGCTGAGACTACCCCTTTGGTGGGTATGAGTCTGCTTTACGGCTACCGAATGCAACTTGATGCTGTCGAGGGCGGTATAGTTATAATCCAGTCTTTAAGCAGTCTAAGCTAGGCGAGATATTTTTAAGCGATAGTCCCAAATCCGTTCGTCTCGTCCTAGGAGGCAGAACCTAGGACTAATCGGGCAATATAGTAACTGTAAATGAATACAGCCTTGCGATAATGAAACGAATGGAGAAAACTTACGCAAATTACGATCGACCTACCTGAAGATCTTGAACAAGACCTCATCCGCCAAGCGGCTCAATCCAATGTTCCGCTCCAAACTCTGATTATCCAATCCTTACGCCAGCGAACCCAAACGACTCCTAGCACCGTCTCTCATTGGTCAGACACTATCTTGTCCTACGAAGGGGTTCCTGATTTTCCTGCTTTCGAGTCCTATCGTAATGAACTCCTCCCCCCGCGTGAACCGGAATTATTCTGATGCGATATCTACTCGATACCTGCGTCATAAGCGACTTCATCAAAGGTGAACCCAGAACTCAAACCCGAGTCAAGCAAACACCACCAGCCGACATAGCAATTTCTAGCATCACTGTCATGGAGTTACGCTATGGTTTAGCACTCAACCCTCAACGCGCTCAGAAAATTGAACCTGCGATCGCCAGTTTCCTGGCTTCTGTCACGATTCTCCCTTTTAATACCGCAGAGGCCGAGCAAGCGGCTCAAATTCGTGCCATTTTCAAAACTCAGGGACAGCCGATAGGTGCTTATATCGAATCCGGTTATATAACCATAACTTAGAATAGAGGGATAAGAACAGCTAGAGGTAAGTGAGCTATGGCCAAACGCATCACTATCCAACCCCACTTGAGCCTTGAGCAACTCTACACCCGTTATCGTGAAGCTA
>JBBRSB010000062.1:0-7409 GCA_038245785.1 Gloeobacterales cyanobacterium
CGAGAACCATCGGACTAGCCGGCTGCGTTTCTTGCTCATTCTGAGCGTAGCGGGCGAAAAAAACTGAACTGAGCTAAGCATGTAGTCTTCGGCTCGTAGCGCTTTTCGGACGGGGGTTCGACTCCCCCCGCCTCCACCATTGTAGTTTCCCGATTTGAAGTAGCCTTTTCTGGACTGGCCGTACTCGCAAAATTTTGTTGCCGCATTGCATGCTTGAGAAATTCTACCTACGCCCGCGCCCCGGGTTAATCCGTTAATTCCATCGATCAGCTTCTTCGCGAGCCTAGCCCTTGCTCAGAACATAGATTTATAAAGTTGACATAGTTCAGAGCTTCCTAGTAATTTCCTGCGGGCATTCGATCCCGGGAGCAAGGCTTTGAACTTGGCGCATAGACTCAGTCGGCTTCTCAATTCGAGCAAGGGGGGCACGCTGTCTTTCTTGGTGTGCGCAAGCCTCACCCTCTCAGCGTGCGGCGGGGGAGGCGCCTCATCATCCCCACCTCCGCCGGCACCCTTCAGCATTACTTCGGTGACCGTAAGTCCTCAGGGTCTCAATGTTCTTTCAGGACACACGCAGCAATTTACGGCCATGGTGCAGGGTACGGGGTCGTTCAGCCAGTCAGTGTCCTGGTCGGTGAACGGAATCAAGGGGGGAAACTTAACGCTGGGAGCTGTCGATAGCATGGGTTTCTACACGGCGCCGGGTAACTCACCTAACCCTAACACGGTCACGATTTCGGCAACCAGTTCCGCTGACGCTACGAAATCGGGATCGGCAGCAGTCGTGGTAGGGGCCACCGCTTTCCATATTACAGGTGTATCCATTAGTCCCAGTTCCGTCTCATTGGCAACCGCTAGCTCACGGCAGTTCTCCAGCATGGTGCAAGGTACGGGGACGTTCGACTCTTCGGAAAATCTGGTCAGTAGGAGGAGTAGAAGGAGGAAACGCTTCCTCAGGAACAATCTCGTCGACCGGACTCTACACCGCGCCAGAGAATGTCTCTGCGCAAGCAAACATCACGATCCAGGTATCCAGCGCGGTTGATCGATCGGTCACCGCCTCGGCGGTCGTGACAGTGACGCAAGGAGCTCCCGCCATTTCCCAAATCACTCCCAGCAGTGCGGGAGCAGGCGATCAGGTTCAAATTCTGGGTCACAGTTTTGCAGGCAACACGACGATCTATTTTCCTGGCCCCGGCGGCATTCAACTCGCGGTTCCGCTGGGGAATGTGACGGGGTTATCCCAGCTGCAATGCACCGTTCCCCTTTCCTCAGTCTCCGGCCCAGTTTTCCTTCAAACGAAGACAGACACAGCAGTAATGTTCACCTCGAATTCCGTCGCCTTCACCAGAATTCCACATATCCGTATCCGCGCAAATCGACGTGACCTGTCCGCGGGAGAGATGGTTCAATTTCAATCACGCATTCTTGGCGAAGATCTATCCCCTGCCGTCACCTGGACGGCAGACCTCGGAACGATCTCGGGCACAGGAGCTTACGTGGCTCCCGCAAATCTCACGATGTACTCTTTCGCTGTGGTTTCCGGATGCATCCAGGCTGGCCACGCTTGCGATAAGTTTCGCCTCGGCCTTCATCCTTTCCGTGTTGGGCCCACTGTTCCTATCGTGGCCGGAGGACACTCTTTGCAACTCGGCGGAATTCTAGGAAATGGGGCTGTTTCTCCATGGTGGGCCCTAACAGCTTGTTGAAGAACCGAAGTTCAAGTATGCCGCGGCTGTAAATTTGATTTTTGCCGCGAGGAGAACGCGAGGAGAGAAGTGACTCGTGGCCGTTCTAGCTGCTGAACCGGCCCGAATCAACACCGCGAGTCATGCTCTGGCCAGCAGGTTTCGCAATCGGCAGAGGTTGTAAGCGGCGGCGGTGAAGGTGAACAGCCACCCCACCTTGTCGATCCCTCGCAACTTCACTTTCTTTAGCATCCCCACCATCTTCATCCACCCGAACGATTGTTCCACGCGTTTTCGCTTCCGCTGGCTCACCTCATACCCGGCATGCCGCGTGGTCCGCTGATCCACCGCGCTCCTGCGGTTCGTATTGTTCTGCGCGACGTGCGGGGTGATGTTCATCCCGCGAAGTTCCCGCACCAATTCCTGCGTGTCGTAATTCTTGTCTCCCCCCAAAGTCACGCGCTTCCCACCGGGGATCGTCTCGGCCATCAGCATCGCAGCATCGCGTTCCGCTCGGCCATTGGCCTCGCTCAGAAATGTCTGCACCAAAAGCCCGTTGCGGTTTTCCATCAATACATGTCCCAGGTAGCCGAGCTTGGCCTCGCTGCCTTTGGACTTCTTGAACAGCCGGGCATCCGGATCCGTCGTCGATTGGTGGCTCTGGTTCTTGCGCTTCTCTCCGTGAAAATCTACCTCTCCTCCCGCGCCCGGCGGCTTGCCCTGGCCGTCCTTGCGCCGGAAACTCTTCTGACTTGCCCAGGCCTCGATCAATGTCCCGTCCACCGTGAAATGTTCGTCCGACATGTGCGGCTTGGCGCGTTCCAGCACCCGTCGGAAAAATCCCTCCGCGATCTCCTCGTTCAGCAAACGCTCCCGATTCTTGCTGAACACCGCGTGATTCCATACCCCCTCGTCCATCTCCATCCCCACAAACCACCGGAACAGCAGGTTGTACTGCAACTGCTCGATCAGCATGCGTTCACTGCGCACCGAATAGAAGATCTGCAACAGCAACGACCGCAACAGCCGCTCCGGCGCAATCGACGGACGCCCCACCGCGGAGTACAACTTCTGAAACTGCGGCGACATCTCTTTCAGAATCTCATCCACCATCTTGCGAATCGGCCGCAACGGATGATCCCCCGGAACACGCTTCTCCGGAGCAATGTAGCTGAATATTCCTTCTTGCTGGTTATCGTCGCCGCGCATGCACTCGTCTCCTTGGCCTTCCTTCCCTCAGACGAGTTTCCTTAAATTAAAGTTGCAGCGGATCGGTATTTTTCAACAAGCTACTAGGCTCCCGGCCCCACTATTAATGGGTATCCGTGAGTTTCAAACCTGAGCGAATTCAACTTTCGCAAGGTCCTTGGCAATTACTGTAGGCAAAGCAACCCGAATCTAGTGAATTGCCGTCGATTAAGCAGATTTGATTGTCCCGCCGAAAAGCGTAACCCGCTTGACACGGTTATTGTGCGAAGGAATATCCGGTCTTATTCCGTTTTGCCACATACATCGCCCTATCCGCACTCATGACCAACACATCCGCTGTGGCGCCATCTTTCGGGAAGATCGAGATTCCAATACTTGCCATGATACTTCGACTGAATGTCAGGTCATGAGTGTTGATGTTACATGGCGCTTGAATCTTCTTGATGAGATTTTCCGCGACCATCGAAATATCTTTTTCTTCCCGGACCTCACTTATAAGGACGATAAACTCATCGCCGCCGTGACGACTGACGGTGTCCTCGTCGCGAGTATTTTCCTTGAGCCGCTCGGCAATCGTTTGCAGGATCCTGTCACCTGCGTCGTGTCCATAAGTATCGTTAATGATTTTGAAATCATCTAGATCCACGAACATTACCGCCAATGTCCGGTCGTGCCGCCTTGCCTGCTGAACTCCGTGTTCCAAGCGATCACAGAAAAGGGCGCGGTTGGGCAGACCAGTAAGATGATCATGGAGGGCGGCCTGGCGATCAACTTTTCCCTGTTCTGTGACCGCAGACAACTTATCTTCCAAAACGTGGCGGCCCTTGACTTCATCCTTGAGAGCCTGATTCACAACGGCCAGCTTATCGGAAGCGTCCTGCACTTTGCTTTCAACCGCTTCGCTTTTCTCAAGGGCGTTTTCGACCCCGGGCACCGAGCCCTGATTCACAAGCGCTTGCTTGATACCTGCATTGACCGACGACAGTTCTTCGGCGGATTCCTTAACCAGGTTCTCGACGTGCTCGCTTTGCACCAGCACTTTAGTCAGGGACTCTCGTTGCTCGGGGTTCTCCCGCAATTCCCCGTTCGGATCGGGTCCCATTATTTTCATGTACCTATGATTGCTTGTTGTATAAGTGTGTCGGAAACCTTTTTTTAAACCTTGCACCCAAATGCACACATGATTCAACGCAGAACTGTCAACCTGGGAATATGCCTCTTTTTCGTGTGAAGGGGCGGGAAGTTTCCCTTCGGTCGTATGCTTTTCCGGGTAACCCACCCACAGTAAGGACGGGCCGTAGGGCTGTTGAAGCAGAGGGTAAGCTAGTGCACGGCATCAGTACCCGATAAGAGTTTACTCGGTGAGCTTGTATGGATCGAATCCAAAATCAATGTCGTTGAGAAAGCCATTGGGAGCAAATCATGCTTGGTCTTGATTATCGTGCCGCTCGACACACCTGGACTGTCGTTTCCATTCTTTTATTACTGGCCCTAATTTATCTAATTCGAGAGACTCTGTTTATTTTCGCCGTGGCGTTGCTCTTCGCCTATCTTTTATGGCCCCTGGTTAAATTCTTAGATCAGCGAGCACCGGGGCGTTCCAAGGTTTGGGCTCTGACCTTAGTGTATTTATCATTGGTGGCCTTACTGATTGTCATCGGAGCTGCGGTTGGTTCTCGTATCGCCGTCCAGGCAAACGCGCTGGCGACGAAGGTGCCGGAACTTATCTCTAAAATCGACGAGCCGACTATCCCGGTTTCCTCGTCGCCACTTCGTGATTTGAAGAATAGGATTCTTTCCCTACTGCGAAAGCAAATCGGGGAACATTCTCAAGATGCTGTAACCATTCTGTCGAATGCGGCGTTGGGGGTTTTGTCGCACGCCGGAAGCCTCATGTTTATCGTGTTGGTACCGATTCTCAGCTTCTTCTTCTTGAAAGATGGTGATTCGATCCGCAGATCCGTCCTCAGGATCGTTGCCAGTGGACCCCAACGTCAAAGTATTAACGAGATTGCAGCGCAATTGAACTTGCTCCTCGTTCAGTACATGCGAGCTTTAGTGCTGCTAGCGGTTGCCGCATTTTTAGCTTACGGGTTGTTTTTTTCTCTCATTGGGGTTCCTTATGGAATTTTATTGGCTGCTATCGCCTTTCCACTGGAATTTATACCCATGGTAGGTCCGTTCGCAGGAGCGATCATCATTTTAGCCGTGGCTGGATTGGGCGGGTTTCATCATTTGCTCTGGATCGTTGGCTTCCTCGTAGCCTTTCGCATTTTTCAGGATTATGTCTTGTCGCCACGGCTGCTCAGCGAAGGAATGGAACTCCATCCACTTCTCGTTATCTTTGGGGTGCTGGCCGGGGGTTCCATTGCAGGTGTTGCTGGAAGCTTCTTATCTGTTCCGATTTTGGCGGCGCTGCGTATTATTTTTAGGCAGCTTCAAAGTAACTCTCACACTTCCCGCGCTGATCCTGGGGAGCTTGGAATCGCTAACGAAATACTCGATGATAGAACGGTGAAATGATGCGACTTTCTCTGTAGCTGCAAAAAGAGGGGGTGGCTATGCTTGAAAACAACCCACTAGTTTGAATTAGGATAGTTGGGGAGTTGAGCCGTGGGGAAAACAAGTAGCGGTGAAAAATCGCGGGTAAATCTTTTCAGGACGCTAGCGGCTTTACTCCGACAAGCCGGTGCTGCGTGGCTAGCTGATAATGCGCCTAGGCTCGGCGCCACGTTAGCGTTTTATACTCTGTTTTCGCTCGCTCCCGTGCTAATCGTCGCGGTGTCGGTTGCGGGGTTTGTATTCGGACGCAACGCTGCGCAGGGAGAGATTGTTCGTCAGTTTCAGGGGTTGATGGGTGTGCAGGGCGCCACTGCAATCGAAACCATCATTCAAAGCACAAACCGGCCAACGCTAGGAGTGTTTGCGACAATACTCGGACTACTTGCAATATTAATCGGTGCATCAGGGGCCTTCAATGAGCTTCAGGACGCTCTCAATATAATTTGGAAGTTGGATAGAGGCTCAAGAGGCTCTTGGACGGTTACCAGCAAGCAGCGGTTTTTTTCACTTGGCCTGGTCGTAGCAACGGGATTTCTGTTACTCGCTTCATTGGTCGTAACCGCTGTCTTGTCGGCTGCGGAAAGGTTCGTAAGTAATTTACTTCCCACCTCAGTCCTGCTTTTGGAATCTGTGCATATCGTTTTCTCTTTTGGCGTGATTACAGTCCTATTCGCGCTCATCTTTAAGTTCATCCCCGACACTGCAATTCCCTGGCGCGATGTCCGCATGGGGGCAGCCGTTACCTCGCTTCTGTTTACTGCCGGCAAGGTAGTGATCGGACTCTATTTGGGCCATTCAGCCTTGACGTCGGCTTATGGCGCCGCGGCTTCTCTGGTCGTCTTCCTGATTTGGATTTACTACTCGGCGCAAATCTTGCTATTTGGTGCTGAACTCACGCACGCGTACGCCCTTAAGTATGGTTCACGGATGGGAAAGCAGTCCTTCGGTTAATATTGGTTGAGGAAGCCATCCAAACTATCCGCGGAGCCCGGGTTAAGAATCTACGGCACGATAGCCGCCGGGTGCCAGATTTGCATATTTTGTGCGGACGCGTAGGGGGTCTATCCCGGCTCGGGGGCGGTCTCAATGGCTCTGCGCAATGTTTACAAAGTGTTTTAATAATGCGCTCTCGCCTTGTTAAGATGAGGATTGTAGGGTAGAAATTTTAGGTAATCCAAACTGTTCGACGATACATTCACGACAAGGGGTACTCATGGAATCGAATCTAAAAACTTCAAAACCAGGGATAGTGGAAAAAATTGTTAAATCTCTTCTGCCTGATGAACCCGACAAGGCGCAGATTGCCGTCGAAGGCGCTGAACCACTGTACCGGGAAATCCGCATAGAAAATAAATTGGAAGACGCATTCGGCAACCAAGTGGAACTAAAAGAGGGTGCGCACGTCACCGTAACGGTAGAGGCTGACCGAACAGAGGCAAGAGTGAAACCCACTAAGTAACATTTGAATTGCTCTTGGCTTTAAACCGCTCGTTGTTCCCCGCCTGGGAAAGCTTGTTTGTGCGAATTTTGCTTGTCGATGACCATGCAATTATCCGCAAAGGTGTGCGTGTAGTTCTCAGTTCGCGGGCAGACATCGAGGTCTGCGGTGAAGCAGGAGACGGCAAGGAAGCAGTACAAAAAGCCTTACAGCTAAAACCAGACCTAATTATTATGGATATAACGATGCCATTGCTCAGCGGCTTCGATGCTTCGCTGAAAATACGCAAAGCATTGCCGGATGTCCCGATACTTATTTTATCCATGCACGACAGCCAAACTGTCCGCCAAGCGTGCAAGAAGGCAGGTGCTCAAGGGTATGTCAGCAAAGCAAAAGCCGGCGAACTTCTGCTACGTGCCGTAGATTTGCTAATGCATGGCGAAACTTTCTTTCCCGTAACTGAGAGCGCTTAAGTATGTCGGGCATCGTAATTGTCGATGACAACGCGTACG
>JBBRSB010000063.1:0-7247 GCA_038245785.1 Gloeobacterales cyanobacterium
CAGGCTGCTTGGGGGGTGGGGGCGCACTCATTTCACCAGCTTTGGCCCTTGAAGGCGATATTTCTGGCAATTCTATATCAGCTTTTTTATCCTGAAACCCCTCTCCTGGTTATATCTGGATATTTTTTCAGGGACGACTAGATAGACTTCGGGAGAAGAGAGGTTAGCCTCTCTTCTCTTGCTGGAGGGACTTGGTCTTGTCAAGCCTGAGAGCGGGCCAGCATGGGTGGCGAAACGTTTGGTCTTGGCCAGTCACGTTGCAGGTTCTGCCGATATCCAGGCAATTTTGTATTTCTGGAATGGCGTCCCATTCCACCCAATGGCAATCATGCCCTGTTTGCATACGGTAGAGACGCGATATATCGCGTCTCTACCGTATGGGGAAATGGTTTGGGATATCCAGCATAGGCCCCAATCATGAACCTTCAGGCAAAATGTTGGAACCCACGTCTCCGATTCAAATTACCGTTGAATTTGATTCAAGACTCCCCGATGGGCGAGGATCTCTTCTCTCTGGGCCGCTAAACGCTTGAGCTTTGTTTGTAAAGAGGCAGGCGGACGGGAGATTTTCTCTTCTTCCTGCTCGGCTATGGATTCTTCCCGCTCTTCTTCAAAGAGCGTATGCAGAAAGGCAATTGCTTCTGGTGAAGCTGTGGTCGCTCCAGAAGCTATTTCTGTAGGCATTTGCAGCAGATCCTCTTCCTTGGTCAGGTCCATTCTGAGCTCATCGAGCCATAGGAAGGGGATTTGAGTTTCTATGGGTGCTGCAACCATCTGGATCGGCTCTTGAACTTGAATGTCTGCTAAAGGCACTTCTACCGTAATCGGCTGTGCCTCAAGCGTGACCAGGTCTTCGAACTCCGGTTTGGCTATGGTTTCGACCGATACTACAGGCTTTTCTCCAGTCAATACCAGCGCCAGCTCTTCTATATTCAAAACTTCTTCTGTCTTGGAATTAAGATTAATAGCTTCTGCTGAGAGGGTGGGAGCTGCAACAACTGGCTGAATCTCAAGAGCTTGAATATCAATTGGGGACTCTTTCTCTTCTGTGATAGTTTCAGCAGGCTGGACTTGAGCAGATTCGATAGGGAGAGAAAAGTCTTCTCCAGTTAAGTCTTGAATGATTTCTTCTAAAAGTACGAATTGCTCTATCGGTTCTGCCTTGAAAGAGATGTTCTCATCCGCTGCTTCCGACATCACAGGTTCGGGAGCTAGATCTAGGGGAAGAGGGTGAATTTCAAGCACGAGCGACATTTCTACTTCAACTTCATCTAAAGATACAGGCTCGACAGTCTCTACCCGTTTTTCCCCTGTCAAGCTCATCGCAAGATCTTCTAGGAGTAAGAAGGATGGGATTGCTTCCGGTTCGGGAGCTACTTCTTTTGCAGGTTCGGATACACCAGAAGAGACTTCGGTCGCTAACGGTTGAGTTTCTATCAGTAAAGGCTCTTCTACGGTCAAGATAAGTTCTGTGGATGTCTCAGCTTGAGGTGAGTGATTGAAATCTTGTGTAATTTCTTCTGAAGCTATGAATTGCGTCGTAGGCTCTGCTACCTCAACGGTTTCTTCTGCTTTTAAAACAGTGGGTATTTCAGTAGCGATTGGTTGCGCGTCTGAATACTCAAGAGCTATAGTCTCTTTTTCTGTTAAGGATTCAGCCTGTTCTACAGGTAGGGTCCCTCCTTGTTGCCACGTGCGGATCAACTCTACATAGCCTTCTTGTGTCGTTGGCAGGGTCTCTACAGACTGTTTCTCAAGGTTCTCAAGCTCTTGGACCTCAAGCAGCACTGAGTCCGTCAGAGGCACATCGGTGACAATCATCTCAGGTGCTGCCTGCAGGCCATCTATCTGTTCTGTCAGATCTTCTTTGTCTTCTTCTTCCAGTACTTGAATATCCTGTACAGGCGATAGTTCAGTTAGTTGAGCTTGTTCAACGTTCTCTTCTTCGGACTCCATGCTGAACAATTCTTCCAAGGACAAAGGCGCAAATAATGGGGGAGTAGCGGCTACGCTCGTGGTCTCTATCGGGATGGTCATTGTTTCTGGCGCAAGCCCTTGCGTGTCAAGAATATCTTCTAGAGATTCTTCCGTTCTGACATCAGTCCATTTTGGTAAATCCTGGAAGACTGGGGACTGGAGTTCTGGAGACTGAAGCTCTGACTTATCTAAGAGCGCGAGCAAAGAATCATCTATAGAAGAATGAACCTCTTCCGGCAGGAGTGTTTTTTTTTCACTCAAGGTCTGGGGCTGCTGTTCTGCGGATACTTCAGGGGATGGTGAGAGAAGCGAAAGGATCGCTTCCTGGGACTCAAAAGATAAGGGATGGTAGAGACAAAATCCGCCAGAGCCACGTTCAATCTGGGGACTCGTCAGTGCCTCGGCAATTTCGGACAAACTATAGTCGGGTCTGAGACCCGCAATCAACGTACTTAAATCGATGCCCTCTGGCTCTGCCTGGAGCTGGTGTAGGAACGATGCTTGCAAGGCAGAAGCAGGTGAGAGCAGCTCTTCACGATTGAATAGACCGCGCTGCGTTTTTGCGATCCGCGCATCAAACCCTCGCAGTTCAAAAAAGAGTCCATCTTCAGTGAGAGAGAGCCTCAAACACTGTCCTGGGCCTAATAGAACCAGGCGCTGTGCTAGCGCTTCTGAGAAAAGAAATCCGTCCTTGTGCCAGACTTCAAAAGTATTATCTTCAGGATCTAAACCTAGCCCCAGGCCAAGTCCCCTCGCAGCATAGAGCCGCTCGGTTTTATTCCAGGAAATAGGTAAAACTCCATAGATTCGATGAGCTGCCGTTATGACGACTTCTCCGATACCGAGGCTATCCAATACCAGCAGCGATGGAAAAGCGAGGGGTTCTTCTTGAAGACTATCGGAAACTCTGAAAGCGACTGCGCCGCCTACAGCAGGGACCTCTGGGATAAAGGTCTCGTGCATCCATCGGTCATGTCCAATCGGATATACGCCTTTGAGCGCCAAGACATGCTCCAGCTCAACAGATGACGGTATGCACTCTTCTTTCTGAGGCAATAACTGCAAGAGGTTTTCGGTGGTCACTCTTGCTCCCTGCGCAAAAAGAGATTCCCAGGCGGGCCATTGTTGCTCTATGGCTTGGCCTAACAGCATGCATTGGGCATGGAGGCGGATTTGGTCTCCTTCCAGGACAAATCGAGGGTCCAAACTCCAAAATACAGGAGCCGTTCCAGGATGTTCTGTGATGAAGGTTTCAAGCCATGCTCTCAGCGAAACCCCGGTGTGTTCTTCCTGTAGGACTGTGAGCAGTTGATCATTGACGATCGTTTGATGCTGGAGATACCAAGAACCATCTTCTAGGCAATAAAATCTTCGGTCTTGGTGGAGTGCCAAATTAACGGCACCGACCAGGGGGCGCAAAAGGGTCGTATCTAAGGTCCGGCTCTGGGCAAGGACCGTAACTAAGCTGTCATAGTCCCGAAATTCTGCCAAGCCACCGGGGAAGAATCGATCGTTGCCCATGCGTTCTTCGCAGGGAATGCCTGCGAGTACACGCAGGAGCTTAGCTTGGCTATCTTGAGCCGAAGGTTCCAAATAATCCTGTTGAGCCGCAAGTTCTAGCAGCTCTTTCGAAGAAGCGTCTGGATTTTGGTATAGCTGTCTAAGACAAAAAGTTCTCAAGGAATCACGCATGATCTACTCCGTTGATTTATGCCGCATCAGGATCGAGGCCTGCTTCCAAGAGAAGAGCGCGGATCATGGATTTTTCCAAGTCCGTCTCCTTTTCAGATAACTTTTCCTGTAGGCTGCTGACTAAAGACTGGAGCTGTTGGTTCTCGGTCTTCTGTTGGTCCACGACAGAGGTAATGGAGTTCAGTTGTTGCTTTTGTTGGGCTAAGTCTATCTGTAGCTGTTGGAATTCTTTGGCTAGAGTCTCAAACTCAACCGAATCAGCCATCTTGAGTGAAGCAGGGGCTTCAGCTTCAGTCAGAAGAGATGCAGAAGCAACTGTCGCTGTCACTTCCAGCTCAGACGCCAAGGTTTCCACAGTCTCTGCAACTGCAGCTTCTGGTTCGGCAAATAGCGTAGAAGTCTTTTGAGCTGAAACACCTTCGAGATTGTCAAATTCAAGGTCTTCAAAAAGGTTCTCTAAGGTATCACTGGAACTTTGAGCAGGAATTTGAGCGGAAGGTTGGACAAGTTGAACAGGATTACTATCGGGAGCGTTCGCAATCGAAATTTCCCCTACCTTTTCTTGGGCTAGGCGTGCTTGAAGTTCAATGATGCGTTGGTCCCGTTCCGTCAGCGCCTGACGCAAGATGCCTATCTCTTGTTCAATCAGGTCTACGCCTGCGTGTAGCTCTTCTCTGACTTGTTCGGCCCAGATTTGCGCTTCCAGAGGTAGCTGACTCGCCAATTCGTCTACAACCTCAAGAATAGTTCGCAGGTGTTGACCTAAAAGCTTTTGATAGCCTTGATCCGTAGGGGCATGTTCTAACAAGAGGGGCATACAGACTCCAACGCACATTACTAATTAAGAAATAGCAGCCAGGGGCTGGGATAAGTCCAGGACGACCATCGTTGCCGATGAGGGCGATTCCCAGAGGACCTGGAATTGACCTCGGTAATAGGGCAGGGTGCCTGCACTATCCATCCAGCTTCCGATGAGTTGGAGGTCTTGCTGGCTCTGGTCAAACCTGAAGTAGATTTGGTCTTTGTGAACATCGTGGGCCAAGCCAATTTGGTAGTGGGGCACGAGACCGATCCCCGCTCTTATCTTGAGGTTTCCCATTTCCATAGCCTCTTGCAACCAAATCTTTTCAGGATGCTGATCCAAAAGTTGTTGCGCTTGAGCCAGATAGTCTTCGGCTGAAGTTTTAGGAGGGACACTCAACATCACCCGGACAGGAACTCCTCTCAGCCAGACCGAAACCAAATCAAATACACGACTGAGATCGTCTGTAATCCAATCAAAAGAGAGAGAAAGGGCTGCCAAGGTCGGTAGACGCTCAAAAAACTGAGCAGGGCTAATACTCAATTCCCGTAAGCGATGGACATTGAGGGGACAGGTGCGCACCAAAATCAAGGTGTCATCCAAAGGCTCTTCCAGTAAAAACCAGGTTTGGCCTTGGCCTTGAAAGGCCCGCATTCCTGGAGGCGGCGGTTCTAAGCCTTGCGCCTGGTAATTGCTCCAGATCGCTCGTTCTTCCCGGAAGATCCAGGTCGGGGCCTCTCCCCAAAAAGCCCAGGCCGCTAGCGTGGAGCTTTCTAATCCAAGACGGTTAGCCATGCGCGCGATCGCTGGAGCGGCTAAGGTCTGTAGGGTCATCTCTGTCAGCTCGGACTGCACTTCCGGCTGATACAAAATCGCTTCTAAATGGCGGATATGAACCCGATGTTCGGGACTGCGAAAGACTTCTGTTGGCCATGAGGGCAAGGCTGGAGCATCTTTTAAGACCCACCAGAGAAATTGTTCTGTGGGGACCAGATCGCCCAAGGTGGCGTGAAAACATAGTTGGTCTTCATATTTGCGGCCCTCTGGGCTATCTGGGGCCACGGACGTAGCGGCCTGCCATGTTTGTGCGGAGGAGTTCCACCAGAGCAAGGCACCTATTTGGGGGGGCAGGGGAGGATCTGAGGGAAACCCACTTCGTTTTAGCCAAGATTGAAAGGAACGGTCCCCGTCTTTGTCTTCTCTACACTCCAAAACTTCTAACGTTAAAGGAGCTTCTAAAAGGAAGGCTAACCGTGTCCATAGTGTCGATGAATCGATCGACAGTTCAGCAGATGAAGTTGAAGATAGCTGGTCTGCAGACATGACCATACCAATGATGAATCAGCCTCAAAATGGCTGAGGCCCTTAAACCCAGAATGCCCCTATGCCCAGCGGTTATACCGATGGAGTATAAAAACTCCTTAACTCTTCATAGAACAAAGTTAAGGATAGAACGCCACTTTTGGCAGTCCTAAATCTTCAGGCCATCCCATCATCAGATTCAAACATTGCATCGCTTGACCTGCCTGACCTTTTAGCAGGTTATCAATGACGGCAAGGACAATGACCCTTTCTGTGCGCGGGTCTACGGCGAGTCCGATATAGCAAGAATTGGTGCCTGCTACCCATTTGGTGTGTGGATAGACGCCAACATCTAACACCTTGACAAAGGGTGCTTGGCGATAGAAAGCGCTATAGACCAGGTTGAGATCTTCTGTCACCAATCCTGGGTCACGGAGCTGGGCATAGAGTGTCACCAAGATGCCGCGTGTCATCGGGATGAGGTGGGGTGTAAATTGCAGGGTTAGATTGCGGCCACAAAGCTCTGAGCAAACCTGTTCGATTTCTGGAGTATGACGGTGCTGGGTAACGCCATAGGCCCCAACGGAACTATCTGTTTCGGCAAAAAGAGACCCTTGTTTGGCTACTCTACCAGCACCAGAAACTCCTGATTTGGCGTCAATAATCAAGCTCTCTGTCGCCACCAATCCCTGCTTGAGTAAAGGTGCTGCAGCCAAGAGAGAAGCGGTTGGGTAGCAGCCAGGACAACCTACCAGGGATGCGTTGGCAATTCTCTCACGGAACAATTCCGGTAGGCCATAAACGGCTTTGGCGTTGGTGCTCTGGTCTGTGCGTTCTTTGCCATACCACTGCTCGTAAACAGCAAGGTCTGTAAAGCGGTAATCGGCGGATAAATCTAGGACTTTCAGGCCCCGTTCCACCAGCGTTGGCGCTAACTCTAACGCTATCCCGTTAGGAGCTGCTAAGAAGACTACATCGCAGCGTTCGCTGATGGCATCTAGCTCTATGATCTCACATTGGTTATTAAACCAAGGCGCGATATGGGGATAGACCTGGCCAAATTCTTGCCCCGCAGTACTGCTACCCCCGAGATAGGTAAGTTCTAGATGAGGATGGTCTAGAATCAAGCGGACAAGCTGGATCCCTCCGTACCCGGAAGCTCCTACCAATCCAACTCTTGTTTTTTGCTTGTTCACAGCCTCTTGTCCATGTCGCTTAGGCCCTCAGTGTACCTCGCTCCGTATGGCCTGGTACTTGGATTTTGATAGTCAAAAAAGAACCCTCGTTAAGAGGGTTGATCAACCCCTCAGTCCCTACGGGACAGCTCCCCTCTAAGGCTATCCATTACGCAAAAGTCTCTAGGATAGCCTCAGGGGCTAGGGTTTAGCGGTGAGTTGTGCCCCTTCCAGTAGGTGAAAGAGCACGCCGATGCCGCGCCAAAGGGTTTTCAGTCCGGGTTCCCCATCCCCTTTAC
>JBBRSB010000064.1:0-7206 GCA_038245785.1 Gloeobacterales cyanobacterium
AGAGCTTGCAGGGTTGATGCTCCAACTGGCGAATCTATCGCGCGAGGAGTTGCTAGAACGCTTTGGGAGATGAGTATCACAGACCGTCTAGATAGTATCGCTGTCCGATTAGAGCGCTTAGACACTGACAATGAGCAAAAGAACAGCAGGTTAACAGCAACGCAGAGCAACTCAGGAGGCTTAAGCAGACCGCAGAAAGCTTTGCAGAAGCAGAAGCCCAGAGCGAGGCTCTTCAGGCTATCGATGAGGCAGGCTTGCAATTGGCGCGGCCCAACACGTCCACAACGTAACCGAATAACCCTATTGGAGGTGCATCGTGACCCAAGTTATGGAGAAGCCACCTCACACCCCCAAAAATATTAATACTGGGTCAAGGTTCTACCTTTTGGCCGTATCAAAGTCTCCAATGCTCTACTGGGAAGGTCAAACTTGGAGTACGGCAAAAGCATCCGTCAAAGCTTTTCCTTCTTACGATGCAGCAGAACTTGAACATCCGCAAGCGGTTAAAAAGGCACCTGTGGGGTCTATGGTAATTATTTCTCCGGACCTTGATTAAGACTCAGCTCAGGAAGGGGCAGTCTGAGTTTAAAACCCACTCAGGGTGAGACTTAGATCTACTCAAGGTCCCCGTCGCTGTCCTGTGGCTGCTACGGTTGTTCTTTCGGGCTTTCCACCGATACTCGCTTAGGAAAAGTTTATAGCCCAATTCTCCGCTTGGGGGGCGATTCCTGCGGTTCCTGTTCGCGCAGCGTCTTGCAGCTTACCGTGTCTGGCAGCCAAAGGCGAGAACCGCACTGTCGAGGGGTCGAAGGGCTTGGTTGAGGGGCAGCCGAGAAGCCGAGAAGGGCTGCAATCCCTAACGCAGGACTAGAAAGACCCTTCCACTACATCAAGGTTAGAACTGGTTTTCTAGACCTACCGCTTCCCTTACGGCCAGATCTAAACTCCAAAAAAGTCCAAAAGCTTGGACCTGCTAATCACATAGACCCCTTCGACAGAGCTTTCTATCTCAACTTTGGCCAAGGAAAAGCAGATAACCGGGGTCACATAGCGAAGATTATCCATGCTTTTTACCAGCGCCGCTTATTTCTTGGCCGCTGTAATAAAGTCTTTCTGTAACGGATAGGTATTATGTCCCAGCACCTTGAAAAGCTTTCCTTGTTTTTCAATAATCGTTCCGCGCTGAGCTTTGATGTCAATTGTCCATGTCTTTCCGGTTGGTTATGTCGAAATCACATCAATGTGGCCAACACCATGCACACGGCGATTGAATTCGGTTTTCCATCCTTTCGGAAAATGCCCGAGTAGCTTGGCTATCTCTTCCTCGCCTTTTGCTCCCTGGTCTGCACGAGCGGCCTGTCGAAAAAGCATACTCCCGCGAAAAAAGAGAACTAGCCCGACCCCCAGACCAACCAAATAAAGAGGAACAGCGAGAGAGAATTTCAGCAGCAGTGGTAAGCCGACTGTTGCGCTTATGCAGCCAATCGCCAGTGCCCAGGAGCCAAAACCTCGCCATCTATAGTCCCAGGCCAGTGCCCGAATATATTTACCTGCTCTACCCATAGGTCATTAAAGTTCCCCGACCATCACAGGTGGTCATAACCTATAGACGTTCCTAAGCAAATGTTCTCGAAACAAGACTTCTCGAAAGCTCTGCTACGTTCTGCCGAATTTGGGGTCTTAAGTGCGTTTACCGTTCCACTGCTCCCCAGACTCCTATAATAACTAGTTAGGCGGCAGGAGTTGTGGCGCGTGGACGTGTGGATTCTAGAGTCTGCCCATGCGGTTGCTGTGAAGGCTGCCGACATCTGCGGTGAGTTGATCCAACGGAAACCCGACGCCCGACTAGGCTTGGCGACGGGGTCCACTCCGCAAGCTCTTTATGCAGAACTGATCAGGCGAAACCGGCAAGGTCATCTCAGCTTTGCGCATGTCGAGACGTTCAACCTCGACGAGTACCTCGGTATCGGCCCGAACCACCCGCAGTCTTTTCACCGTGCAATGCGTGACAGCCTATTTGCGGAGGTAGAAATAGATCCGGCCAATACTCACCTCCCTCGGGGAGACTCTTCTGATCCGGTCGCTGAGGCGAGAGCTTACGAAGCACTGATCAAGAGCCGTGGCGGGATCGACCTCCAGATCTTGGGGATCGGTCGGAACGGGCACATTGGTTTCAACGAGCCAGGTTCGAGCCTAGGGTCGCGTACGAGAGTCGTGACTCTCTCGCGTGCCACAGTTCGCGACAACCAACTCGAACATCCAGACTTCGAGGAGCCGATCATGGCCATCACCATGGGAATCGGGACCATTCTGGATGCGAGAGCCCTCGTCTTGCTCGCAACCGGAGCGGCGAAAGCTGAGACTGTGGCTGCCGCGCTCGAGGGTCCGCTCACAGCGAGTTGTCCGGCGTCGGCCATCCAGCTCCATCCCTACGCCACGGTCATAGTCGACCCGGAGGCCGGAGCAAATCTACGCTTGACTGACTATTACGAGTTGGTGGACCAAGCGCGCCGCCGCCTAACAAGGACCAGCGGGAACATTTGAACAGAAACCCACGGTTATCTTGAAAAGATCACCCAGTGAGAGTTCCAAACTCTATCAAATCTAAAATATTCGGGTCACTACCGAAGATTTGGATTCAGGATGCAATCTGCAGTACGGGTTGATTCACACGCGGTTTACCAAAACGTTCCCAAGCACTGCCTCCTCGCAAAAATAGTTCCATCCAACGAATAGGCTCTCCATCGGCAGTAGTCCAACCAGAGCTGCCTGGAGCAAAAGCCAGAGTGCCTTCTGGCACACGGAAACTCCCGTCTGAGAAGATCGCGTCGCTTACTACATCACCAATGCGGATGACACACTTGGTTTGGGGCTCCAGGCGAATGGTATGGGCGGCAATCGTGGTTTTAATATTGCCGTAGCCATCAATCCAGGCAATGCGATTGTCTGGAGGATCAGGAATTTGCGTTAAACTCAACGCCTCGCCCAATAAGCTGAAGTCATTGTGAGCAAGGGCAGTTGCGGCAGTGGGGAATACATCGCGCGACCGAAATTGCGATCCCCCCCGCGAGACATTGACCCCTTTAAGCACCTGGGCATGGTGTTTGATAAACGAAAGAGTATATCCAGCATTAACCCCTACCACCTTCACGTCATTCGGCAACAGAGCATAGGTTAACCCTTCCCCTTCATTGTCTCGTCGGGCTTCCAGATCATCTTGGCGGGGGGCACAGTTATGGTAGATCAACCGATCAGAGGAACCGGGGTTTAACCCTAATTGAGCAATCCAAAAACCCGTTGCGAGGGTACTAAATGGGGGCACCGAGAGCAGGCTAATTTGTGCCTGGGGGAATGCCATCGATAGCCGCTGGGTCACCTCAATAAACGCTGGGTCGCCGATACCGTAGTCCCCAATTAGAGAGATAAACATAAGTGGGTGGGCCAAACTAAACAATTAAACATAGTATAGATTTACCTAAAATGCCTCTCTGGAGCGAATTACATTCTGATTTGGGGTATGGGGAGCAGTGGAACGGTAAATTATATGGTCGCTATGAGTTTTGAAAATTTTCTGACCCGATTAATATGAATGCGATCGTTCATTAGCTAACCCAAGCCCTGCCTCATTAATTTCTCTATTCTCCCTATTCGAGGGTTTGTACAAAAAAAACCCAAGTCCCAAAAGTGGGGAATAAACCTTACGTTCCATCATAGTAAACCCCGCCTATCCCTCCTTAATCAGGGTCGCGCAAGGTATGGAAATCCTGCATGGGTCGTGGTCCCTGTGTCCGGCAGGCGGAGCCGAGAGCTATGCCGAAGGGGTGCATAGCGGGTCCCCTACGTGAGCTTCGCTTACGCGTGGCTCATGTCCTGCCCAAAGCGCTACGCGCACGCGCCATTCATCTAGGCAGGTTTCCTGATGGATACCGGACGGCGGTCCCTGTAAGCGAAGCTCATGTGCTTGCCAAAGGGTCGCGCTAGAGACGGCTTTGCCGCTATTGGGGGGCAGTCTTAATGTATTTGTCAGCAGCCCTTAAAACAAATGAAGTTAGGGGAGCTTGTGCTACGAAGAGGATATGAAAAGCAGGTTTTCCCTGGCAGGATACCCAAACTATTTTGGAGATGATTAACTAACAACAACTAAGCCCGTGTCCAATTTTATGGGCACACTGTAGTGCTCCCCAGAAACTGGACAGGTGCAAGCAGTGGATTCGTTGCATCATCAACCCAGGAAACTACGGAGGATGCACAACGAATGGCGCAAAAAAAATACAGTGCGCAGTTCAAAGCCAAAGTGGCTATTGAAGCCATCAAAGGCTTGAAAACGCTCAACGAGATTGCCAGCGAAACAGGGGTGCATCCGAACCAAATCAGCCATTGGAAAAAGCAAGCCTTAACGGAGTTACCCGCTGCCTTCTCTAACCGCAGAAGCCAAGGCCAGAAAGCCCAGGATGACCTAACCGCAGAGCTATATCAGCACATTGGGCAACTGAAAGTGGAATTAGATTGGCTTAAAAAAAAATCTGGCCTTACCCGTGGCAGCTAAACGCGCGCTCGTGGAGCCAGACCATCGTGAAATTAGTCTTGCTCGTCAATGTGACCTGCTGGGCTTAGCCCGTTCTAGTTGGTACTATCAGCCCGCTCAGGACGACCCGTACAACGAGTATCTGATGAGATTGATGGACCAACAATTCACCGAAACGCCGTTCTACGGTGCCCGCCGGATGACAGCCTGGTTGCGCTATCAGGGCGAACTTGTCAATCTTAAGCGGGTGGCCCGATTGATGCGGAAAATGGGACTGCAAACTATGTGTGAATCACAAAGATGGTTGCCAGTTGAGAGATGGTAAAGTTCCCCTAATCGTGTGGGGAACTTGCCATGGAGACAAAGGTCAAAATGCGTCTTGGCTGGGTGCAGCACTATGAAAAACGGGCAATGTTAGCCTGACCAGCCGCCGTTGTGGTATTTCTCGCCCGACCCTGCGCAAGTGGGTTAACCGCTACCAATCAGCGGGCTTGGAGGGATTACTTGACCGGAGCCATCGTCCTAAGCGCTGTCCACCGAAAAAGGTGAATGCGCAACACCTGCTCTGGATTGGACAAATACGCAAACGCCGTCTAGGTGCCCGACGCATTCAAGGAGAGTTGCTGCGACTCCATCAAGTGTCCTTCTCTACAGCCACCATCCACAAAGTGCTCAAGCAACAGGGCTATGGGCCATTGAGGGCCACACGTCGTCCCCGCAAAGGGCGTAAGCGCTATCAAAAGGACGTCCCTGGGGAGCGGGTGCAGATGGACGTATGCAAGATTGGCCCGAAGCTCTATCAATTCACAGCTATCTCGGCTCCGCCTGCGGGACATGATGATTGCACGCGCCTCAAGATTATCCGGCTTTATCCAAATAAGGCTTCGGCCAGCACCTTAGCGTTTTTAGAAATCATCATCGCTGAGTTTCCTTTCCCTATCCAACGACTACAAACAGACCGAGGAGAGGAATTTATGGCCCATGCCGTGCAGCGACGATTAATGGAGTTGCATATAAAGTTTCGACCGACGAAACCTCGTTCTCCTCATCTCAACGGCAAGGTGGAGCGAACCCAGCGTACAGACTGGGAAGAGTTTTATAGCCAAGCGGACCTCGACTTAAAAGCTCCAGACCTACCAGTGCAATTGCAGCAGTGGCAGAACTATTACAACCGGGAACGACGGCATAGCTCGATTGGGAAGTCCCCTTGGCAAAAATGGCAAGAACTCATCCCCTCGATTCCGACTCTGGAGCAGGTTAGGTCAATTTACCGGCAATCAACAGAGCGAATCCGTCATGCGGACTATCAACGTGATATTGGCAAGCCTAGATGGATTAGGTCGTTGTAAACCATCTTTGCGATTCACACATATCTGGCTACAAGCTAAAAATTTTATCCGAAGATATTATCATTTGTGCAAAGACTTTAAAGCCGTTAAGATATTATTTGAGTTTTTCACAGACCGTCAAAAGTTTGATTTTCCCAAATTGCATACATATGGAATATTTTCATGAACTGCTTAGGATAGCTATAGGTTGGTTGTTTTGATCAGTAATAACCCCCAGTGCTTTGGGGGCGTGTGTCAGTTAGTACTCATCCGCTCTCATCACCGTCATCACCCGCCGCGTAACACATGGATTCGACGGGTCCGCACTCTGAAACTTCTGCTCATGGTCGAAATGTTCTATTTTCCAAAAGTATTCCTCGTCTCTATCCAGCTCTACACTCCCAAAGTTGTGCGGATCGTTCTTTGGAAAACCCGTGAACGCCTGGATCTTCCCCAACAACTGCAATAAGCTCTCAGCATCCAAGGACCGAACATGAGGCCTTAATATCCAACCATTCCCCAACCCTTTTACCCGAAACTGGTCGTTCATGGCCGCTACCCACTGCTGTACTGTCTGCTCCGTCATCATCTGCATCAAGCTCCTTAATTGTGGGGCGGTCCCTGAGCCTTGCCGTGTCCGGCAGGCGAAGCCGAGAAGGGCGGTCCCTACTGAAATAAATGCGGATGCCATCTATGGATGGAATAAGACCCCTCTCCATTCACAATCAAACTGTCCAGCAACTTGATTCCTACCGTCGCTCCAGCTCGTGCGATCGTACTGGCATGTTGCAGATCCTCATCGCTAGGACTAAGGTCCCCCGACGAATGATTATGGACCAGCGCTATCCTGTGAGCATTCGCCAAAATTGCCCCTTTAAATACCTCATGCCCTACTGCGATCACTTCATCAATGGCCCCCACTCCGACAACCTCTACCGAATTTATATGGTTCTTGATGTTCAGGTGCACACAAACTATCATCTCTCTATCCGCATCCCCTATCAGCCCATTAGCCACCTCTGCCAACGCTTCCGGTCCATCGATGGGAGACGTTGTTAAAACCCGCCGCTCTTCCACCAAGCGTACCCGCACCAAGGGAATTCCCTGTACCTGCGGACTCCTCTGCAACTGGTCATTCAGTTCTAATATCAATTGCTGATGCTCGGCCCTATCTGCTACTTGCATGACTATCTCCAATGCTTAAAACTGATGCCCCCAGAACATCCAGGGGCCTTGACCATCCTCTACATCGCCGCCTGTTGATATTGATACTGAATCTCCATCACATCCTGCTCTAGCTCTAACCATTGGGGGTCTAGGCTGTGGGGCTATCTTCCCCCGTAACTCAATCAG
>JBBRSB010000065.1:0-7033 GCA_038245785.1 Gloeobacterales cyanobacterium
ATGTCTTGATAAGGCGTCATATCTCTCACTTAATTGCTTCTACTCTCTGAGCGTAGCGGCTTCCCCAAGAAGCAGGTAGCTGAAGTTTCCAAGACTTAGGGTACAAAATAGCCTCGACTCTCTTCTGAGCAACTTCTGCAGACATTGCGTTCAATCGAACACGCTCACTTACCTTGCTAGGGGCAAGCTCTTCAAAAGCGGCATTGTTGGCGTTGGGAACAGACATTATTGTGACTCTATGCTCACATGATAAGTGTACCCGATCGTGATATCTAGTCGTCCCTGAAAAATCCCCTCATTCTGGGGTGCTTGAATATCGAACAGCATGACAGAATAGTTTCAGTGGTTAAGTTTGGACACCTAGGCATTGGTGAAGCGAGACGTTTTGCTGCGCTATGCTGTAACCATTTCAGGCTTCAAATCGGGTGAGGCTGGCTCGAAGTGCAGCACCATGATTTGCTCTGGACGCAACCCGACAGATTCATAGGTTCGTCCATTGCGATCGCTGAATTCAACTTCAAATGCTGCGCCATTAGCAAAAATCTCAACTACCGTGCCGACTTGACCCCGCCATAAATTGTACTCAGGCAGATCAGCAGTCAGCGCCACGACATCTAGTAATTTGACTGTATTGGCTGTCATGCTTGTCACCTCCCGGCATTACAAAGGATAGCAGGTCGTTAATCTAGAAATTTCTGAATCATGCTCGATAATCCAGCCACTCCGGAGGATGGCACTTCTATTTTGCCATTCGAGTGTGAAATCTAAAGTATAGCGTTGTCCAAACTCATCTTGTCTTCCCAAGCGGGCTTCATGGGTTTTGACGATTTCAAGCAGGATTTGACGTAATTCCTCGGCATTATCAGCTGTCATATTTAGACTGGATAAAAAAAGCCGAGCTTTGTGTTTTCCGTCCTGGTGTTCTGGATTCAAGCAGTAGTCACGCAATTTACGAATATCAACAACTGCATTTTCTGCATTTGGGATGAAATTTTCTTGCCGCAACTTAGAACTCATTCTGACTTATCGATTTAAGAACCTGCCATACCAGAACTCGCTTGAGTGCTACAGCATCAACTTCGGCTAGAATTCCATCTTCTTCTAGTAAATCATCGAGAGAAGAACCGATACAGGGATTATTAGTCATTTTCTTTCCTCAAGTGTCCTTTTGCGCTTCAGGGCTAGGTCTAGATCTTGCTACAGAAATTCACTTAATACATCATTGAGGGAGCGCAGCCGCTTGCCAGAGCCCTTCGGCTCATGACGAGCCTGAGCTTCTTTTTCACTTATCGTCTTGAGTGCGGCTAGAGCTTTCATGAGGTCTTCATCTGCTTTGAGCATATCGAACAAAGAACGCCCGTTTAAAATTGGCCGATGCACCAACAGATCTAAACGGATAATGTTCGCCTGCTTGACTTCGTCGGCAGCGCGAGATAATTGCTGAATACGCTTTACTGTCTCTGGCTCGGGTTCTTGACCTTCCAGCCAAGCATAGGCCGTAGGACGAGTGACTCCAAAGATAGAAGCCATCTCCGACATGCTTATAAAAAATACGTCGCGGACATTCGCAACATGATCAGCAGGAGAGCGTGTATCAACTTTCATCTTTCTTTACCATGCCCAGCAAATCCTACTTTACACTCGCGCAATTAAATCTTTGCTCGGCTGATGTGCATGGCCCTAATTTGCCCAGTGAGACTTTCCGCGTGCTCAAAAACAATGAAGTGAAGCAGTTTGGTGAATATCGCACCCAACGTCTTGTTCTTGAAGCATGGGACAAACGCCCCCCCGGCCCCCCAACTTACCCTACGGGAAGTCGCACTTCGTGCGTCTAAGGGGGGAGAAGCTTGTGATAGCAGATGTTAGGACACTACCAAGGCTAAACTTATGACATAGCCTTAACCTATCCCTGTCTTGGCTGCTACCATCCAAGAAGGAGCTTCAAGAGTTTGAGGGACAACTATGAGTTTGATAGTTTCAGATGACCTCATAAGAGCAAGTGGCTTATCAGAACGCGAATTATTGCTGGAAATTGTGCTTATGCTTTTCCAACAAGACAAAATTAGTTTGGGGAAAGCTAGTGAGTTGATGGGGATGCATCGGATGGAATTTCAAAAACTGCTTGACGATCGAGGAATTTGTGTCCACTATGATATAGCTGAATTTCAAGAGGACCTCAAAACCTTGCAAGAAACGGGTTGGCAATGACCATTGCAAGCAATACTTCATCAATCTCGAACTTGGCGAAGGTTGGGTAGCTAAATTTGATTCTGGTGATTGCCTCTCTAGTTAATTTGGTTGCGTTAGCTTTGACTCTAACTTTAGAGTTGAGTTTTGAACTTCTATGACATTCAATAAGCCACCTAATCTTTCTCTATTGACAATGTGACTACTCTCGTGACACCAAGACAAGCGCTACACGTTGCTAAACTCAGGATACCCAAGTGGATTTAGACCACCAGTGAACGATAGCTGATCCGCCTCATCTAAGTCCAGTGTGCATTGAAACCAATCTATCTGATCGACTATGCGAGAACGCAGATGTCTTACTAAAACACTCCACGATTCGATGTCGCCCGAATCCGAAGTTGTCTTAATCTCAACAAGTTCGCGTGTATTCAGTAGCACTGGATGAGTCAGTTGCACGCAATAGGGCGCTCGGAGTTCAGTAGTAAAGCTAACGGAATAGCTTTTGGCATCGCATGTCTCGTCCGTCAGGCTCACGGCACGTACAACAGCCGTCACCTGTGACGCCCCAAGAGGTTTATTTGTTGTCACATTGCGAAGGAGGCTCGGAAAAATGCAGATATCTTCTTGCTGTGCATTCAACTCCCTGTCAGAGAAACACACCAAGGCGTAGTGGCTTTCCTTTTTTCTACCGGAAGGTAAAGATGAACGGCTTGTGACAAAGCAGTGAATTGGTAATCGTCGTGTTTGTCCTTGTGCGTCAACCCATGCGTTCCACAAGACCACTTCAGACGGTGCCACATCTATAGACTTCGGTTTGCTGAGCATCGGTGAGAATATTGCCCGCAATGATGCTAAGTCAAGGGCGGCCACTCTAGCATTTTCACCCAGAGACTGACCAATTCCCCAAAGGAAGCCGCCGCCGCCTAACTGACGTTCCCACTCCTTTCTACGAATAATTGCCGCCAACTCTTCACCAGCCTCCGTCCCCATTTTGGTCCAGCAGAACATCGGCGGCAGTTTGTTTATTGCCATAGGCCTCTCCAATTGCCTGGATTATACCAACATACTATTCATTAACATCTATTCATTAATTCCAAATGCATTGCTATAATGACCAGAATGGGAAATAATTCAACTCAAGCAATGGTGCAACAACTACTATCTCATCTAAGAGCAGACAGCCGCTCCTCAAGCGAGATAGCTCGGTTAGCCTCTGTGAGTCAACCAACCGTTTGGCGTATGAGGCGTTCTTACGAGAAGCGCCAGCGCATCAGTAAATCATTCAATAAGCTATGCGCGCTCTACGGTGTGTCACTTGCCGCACCTGATAAAGCTATCCATAGATACGATGAGTTACTGCGGAACGCTATTATTGATGTGTGGGATGGGACGGAGGCAAGTGGACGAGCGTTGCTCTTAGTTATCAAAGGCCTGAAAGGACTAAATAGGAAAACAGATGGCATAGCAGGAGATTCACTTGACCACACTTAATCGACAGGTAGACATAATCTTTGGGTCACTTGAGTCTGCTGGCTTCCCACGTAGCCTGCAAAAGATGTTGCTGCCCGAGTGGGTGACACCGGAAGTGCTATCGGATACTGCAGCGTCATCGGAGATCGCGACAATTCTTGCAAAGCGATTGGGTCTTCGTGCAAGTCCTCTTTTTGCTGAAAGCCCGCGAGTTGAGTTGCTTCGGCGATGGGACATAAAGTACAAGCGCTCAATTCCGAACAGGGCGAGGAACCTGACAGCGGCGACATCAATTGCTGTTAGCGTTGCCGAAGCTATTGCATCAGCTTGTCAAGTAGAATTCAATCCCTTTGTAGAGAGTGCTGACGCTCTTCGCCAAGAGGTGTTTGCTTCTTTTCCAGGCAAATGGTTAGGGCTGAGGAATTTGTTGATGACCTGTTGGTCACACGGCGTACCTGTGATTTACCTGGATCTGGCAGAGCTTAGCCAAGGTGTGGCGAAGATGGATGGCATGGTGGTGTTTACGAACAGTCGGCCAGTTATCATTTTGTCAAAAGTTTCGCAGCTATGGGCGTGGCAACTCTTTATCTTGGCCCATGAAGTTGCGCATATAGCACTTGGGCATGTGGATCCCGATGAAATACTGATTGATGAAGAACTGGGCGAAGATTCCTACGCCTTGAAGGATAATGATTCGGACGAGCGCGCAGCAGATATGTTCGCTATTGAGTTGTTAAACGGTAGACCCAACGCGACTTACACCACGTCAGACAACCGGGTCAACTTCAGGGAACTTGCACACGTTGCATATGAGTCTGGTCTAGCACACCAAATCGATCCTGGGCATATTGTATTGAATTTTGCGAATCACTCAGGGAAATGGGATGTTGGTATTGCAGCCGCAAAGGTTCTTCAAGGTGAAAATCCACCTGCATCGATAATTATTAACGAAGCAATGTGGAGCGGTATAGACCCTGAAACTCTACCACCGGACACCATAGAGTTCCTTGGTAGGATTACAGGCTCATATGCTGAGTTAGATCACCCGTGAGTCGGCTGATTCTGATCGATAACGATGCCTTGCTTAAACTTGCACGATACGGGCTGCTCGATGAGGCTGTAGCTCTATTCGGTTGTACTCTTACCGATGTGCGCGTACTTGCGACCGCGAAATATTCTCTCTTGCCTGCGAAAGATCGCTTGCGTCTTTGTAAAGATGCAGAGAGCGCCTCTAGGTTGGAAGCATTCATTAGAGCCTCTAAACCACTGGATGCTGGATCAGCCAACCCAAATCTATTGGACGAGCTGAATGCTGTTCAGAATATTGACGCTGGAGAAGCCCTGCTGCTCGCAGTGGGAGCTACTGACGGGAATACACTTGTAATCACAGGCGACAAGCGCTCCCTAGCGGCGCTTTGCTCTCACAACTCTGTCACTCACGTTTCCAGCGCACTGGCAGGTCGCGTAGTGTCGATGGAGGTGCTGTTCTCGCACTTATTGGTTGAGTATCAATTCGCTCACGTCCAAACGTGTGTGAGATCCAAACCAGATGCCGACATGGCACTGAAGATCGCGTTTGGTGTAAGCACTCCCGCTACTCTTGAATCAGTGCAAGTGGCACTCAATTCATACATCAGGCAATCACGTAACTCAACTGGCGCTTTGCTATATTCACCACTGCCTTAGTTCTTAAGGATGACTGCATAAGGTGACCTTCAAATGAGCGGCGGACAGTGCAATTCCATCACCGTCCCCAACAAATACGATATTCTTTTCATGAAAAACACGAGCCACGTACTCTGCTTGGATCACCATATCGGCGACCTTCATGTATATTTGGTCGAATTCGCGAATAGGGGATGGTCGGTTCTGGACAACATCTGAAATTGCGTTAATTGCCTTTCGCAGGTCAAACTCCATAGAAGCCCCCAGAGAAAGTTCTTATAGCAAACTGATTACCTGCGCTTCTTAAAGTATTAACTCTCGTCATCATATAGCGGGCATTATCAAGTAGAAATACAACAACTTACTTAACGCAGAGAATGAATTAGGGTTAGAATTTTCCCTCAACACTTACTGAAAGTTGGAATGGCAAACATACCCATAGCCATCTAAAACAAGACAGAAAAGAGTACGTTCATCTTTCCGAAATGCAATAAAGAAACCCCATTAAAGAGTTAAATTGCTACATGCCAGAATTGTAGAACCCTTAGATATCCGGCTTAACACGCAGATGTCTGAGGGTAATTATACGGAGTGAGAAGAGAATAGTCAATTGAACTATTTATCGGTGAACTGAGTGGGCCTTTAGCTGATTCTTGCGATCCCTAAAATCTTATTTGTGTTGGTTGAATAATTAGATTTGATGTGGGCAAATAGGAGAAAACGAATGCTATTCTTTCATGAAGATTTTATGAAATTCCATGTATAGAAAAATACTTTGAATTGTTTTATAGGCTCTTATTTCTATGGATACGTGTGCTTTATTCTCCATTAGCCTGTAACGGGTCTTCCATTCTCCATGTATCAAGAGAGTTCTTGCTCAAGACCCAAGAGTGATTTTAGCCATTCATGAAACTCCCATTTTTGAGCAGTTTATTTTTACACTTTGCAATGCATGCGGTGTTATTTACGAAGGCATAAAAATTTTGCCAAATAATGGCAGGGTTGAGCTACTGCAGATGACCTAACCCTAGGTTGTCACAAATAAACTTTCGACGGTTGGTTCCAACTACAGGATCAGCTGGCTAACGCCTACTCTACTTTATCGATTCAACAGTTCATCCAGTACTAGGACTTTCAGCTCCGGGACACTAGATAAATGAGCGTCGTTAGTTAAGAAGAAAGTCGCACCTCCTTGAATCGCAGTTGCAATCTGAATTGCATCTGGAGTTCGCAAGTTTTGTGCTCCTCTTAGTTGGGCAGCAACCTCTGCAATTGCAGAAGAGACAGGCAAGGTTATCAGATTTTCTTGGTCAAAAAGAATGTCGCGGTAGTGTCCAGCTAGTTCAACATTGCCTGCTCTCAGGGGATGAACCAATACCTCCGTCAGTGTCAATGTAGACGTAACAACTTAGAACTCATCCTGACTCATCGCTTGAAAAAAGGCTCGAACTACCTGTAAATACTTTGTATTTTGCTCAATGAAGTAGATGAGCGGTGCAGTATCCAATCCTACAACCTGACCTTGCAGTTGGATTAACCATTCCATGAAGATCGTTCTTGATTAACGTATTCTTGAGCATCAATGCCTTGCCAAATTTCCTTCCCTAACCCTTCCAGTTCCATAATGCTGCGTTTAGGTTTTGGATTTATGCGACGACGTACTACCGCAGCCAATTCCTCCAATAAACGGAGTTGCTCGTCTGGCGTA
>JBBRSB010000066.1:0-6764 GCA_038245785.1 Gloeobacterales cyanobacterium
ACTGATTTGATACGGTCATAAGCGCGCGGAATTGGTCACGGGTGTGAGACACGAGTCATAGCTAGAGGGCTAGGACGCGTGGCATCTATGATGGTTCCGCGTGGTGAAGAACACGGCAGATTGTAAGCGGATGCTCACAATCTTGGAGACTAGGCAGTCTCAGGTACCGTGTGGCCTCGATGCACTGAGGCATTGCAGCATAAACCTATAACACACCTCCTTTCAAGCCGCTCTGCGGCACATTGGGCTACACTAGGAATCTAGGCAAGTAGTGTGTTTGATATAGAGTGCTTACGGCGAGATTTAATCAGTTTATCAGACCCAATTTGCAATTGGGATGGCACAGAGGTGTCATAGCGCAGAGGCGCAGAAAACCGTCTTTATTCCACTGTTTGTTGATTTGTATCATTGCTGTGGAATGGAGAGTAGAGCGCAGAAGGCGCAGACCCGATACTCCTTGAGCTCGTTCCAGAATATGCCTTGTGACCAAGAAGAAGCATTTGGCAGCTCGCGTTTTCAAGGACATTTAGTGCCTGTAGCGCAGTAAGCACAGGTGTGCGAGGAGGGGTACAGTAATGATTCTCTTGTTCTGGTCCAGAGATAGGGGCAGGTGCCTCATGTTCCGGCATGATGTTTCAGATGATCATCGTGAGCGGAACAGGAAGCGTGTAACTTGAACTGACATTTGCAGATAATATCCTACGCAGAATGTGCGTGTCAGGGACGGATGACTGTGCAGAACACCTTCTTTTTACGATTGAAGTGTGTGGGTCTGTGTAGACGGTCGTCCGCTGCGGTAGTCAAATGTTCAGTGTCACGGTCGTATTGGGATTGAACTGTCTAGCTGGCACTCGTTCTGCCAGTTACTCACCCAATCTGACTCCTCACAATTTCGAGGTTTTTACAAAGAAGTTAACAAGTTACCATGGCCAACATCATCAACTTTCGCAACTCGCTCACGCATGCAGGTCTAAACAACGATTCCGCAAACGCTGTCATCGCTCAAGGTTACAACGACTTAGCCAGTTTCTATCAGGTGAAAGAAGAAGACATCAACAACATGGTTGTGCAGATACACAAGTCGAATCACGCACTTGGAGTCAATGCCAACCCTCAAGTCCTGATTGGGTTCGGTAGCATCGATCGGCTTAAGGCTTTGCACTACGTTTTGGTTTGGCGCAAGCGTATTGGAAACAACTTGAACGTCGCAGTTACGGCCGAGATGATTGATCAGTACGGCGACATGCGGGTTCATTTCCGTGATCGCAAGGAGGCGGCAACTGAAAGCAAGCCTGAGCGTCCGCCAGAGATGAAAGATTTCGCCAAGTGGCGCGTCTGGTGGGAAAAATGGGACTCTTACATGTCTCAGATTCGAGGCGTTGCTGACATTCCTCTTACCTACGTCTATCGTGTTGTGGAGGAGCAGCCGGATGAAGAGTCGGACGAATGGCTTCCGGACAACTACCCAGATCCGGACGACTACTACAATCGCGTCATTTTATTGGACGGTCCGCATTTTCAGATCGATAATCGTCGCATATACGACGAATTGAAGACGTTGCTGATTGATGGACCTGGATGGGCTTTTATTCGTCGTTTTGAGCGGGAACGTGATGGGCGTGCAGCAGTTTTGACATTGAAGCGTCAAGCTGAAGGCGACGCAGCGAGTTTGGTGCGCAAGAAGTCGGCATACAACGACATGCGCAACGCGAAGTGGATGGGACCAAGAAAAGATTTTCCGTTTGACAAGTACGTGCTAGTTCATCAACGCGCGCACAATGAGCTACTCGAATTGGGAGAACCAGTCCCAGAGTCTCAGAAGGTGGACGCCTTTTTAGTTGGAATTAAGGATCCACGTCTTGCTACAGCCAAGGATATTGTTTTGAGTGACGCGGTCCGTCGTCAGGACTTTGAAACGTGTCAGCAATTTCTCAAGACACTTTTGGTTAATAAAGTCGAGCAAGACCGCGCGGAGCGAAACGTCTCAGGCGCTAGCACGGGTCAAAACAAAGGAAAGGGTAATAAGGCCAGCAATGGCAAGAAAAAGATTCATACCGGTCGCTACTCGCCAGGAGACTGGCATCGGTTGACTGCAGAAGAAAAGTCCCGAGTATTCGAACTTAGGAAGGACAAGCGGTCGGGAAAGCCGAATGAGAGCGGCAACGGTAAAAGGAACGTGAGCGACGTCAGTCGCGACGCCAGGGCCGAAAATGCTGAAAATAGCGATGACGGCGGCGATGCTCAGGAGAGCGCGGCAAAAGATGCCGGAAATCAGTTTGGTTCGAGCGCGCAAGGGCGCGGTAAGAAAAATAAGGCCAACTGACTGGAAAGCGTCAGCGACGAGGTCGGAGCTACGTGTGAAGTTCAAGAGAGGCGACGTGTGATGGATCTTAGCAGGCTAGCTGAGAATGACCCAGGAGGTCAAGGTATATCCCACGTTGAGCTTGATTCTCACGCCGATACATGTGTTGCTGGCGCAAATTGTGTTATGTTCGAAGATACTGGGCAACGAGTCCGAGTTTCGGCATACAATGAAGTATATGATCCGGTAGAGGACGTTCCAATAGGCACAGCGTTAACTGCTTGGACGAGTCCTGAAATTGGAGAGACATTTATCTTTGTATTAAATCAAGCGCTTATTTTCGGGGACTCGCTTAAGCATACTTTGCTATGTCCGAATCAGTTACGAGCACATGGTCTGCAAGTTTCTGATGTCCCGAAACAGTTTGATAAGAATTCTTCGCATTCGATTTTTATCCCTGAACATGATCTGAGAATTCCGCTTGGGCTTCGTGGTGTGATTTCACGTTTTGAAACTCACAAACCGACGAGGCAAGAAATTGAAAATTGCGCGTGGATAGAATTGACCGGGCCCGATGAATGGGACCCGCATTCACCGACATTTGCCGAGCGGGAGGAGAGGAACGTGTCTGGCACACTAAAGTCCGTTGATAAATACGACGACGTAACAAGCCGTGAAATATTTGCAGTCTCAGTGGCCAACGACGACAACGGGTTACTAGGAAAAAGACTGATGGCTTGTGTGAACGTGGCTGTGCGTGATATTGCAGGGGACGGCCTGGAAGGCAGAGAGGATGAAGAGTTTTACGAGGATGGGATAGATGTTTGCAATCTAGACCGAGAAATTTCCGCGATAGGAACAAGCGGTCAGAAGCCGATCATTACGAAAGAAATTTTAAGTCGTCGATGGGGAATTGGGCTCGATCAGGCTCATAAGACTCTTCAAGTTACGACGCAGCGCGGAGTGAGGAAGGTACTGCATCCTTTGGAACGAAGGTACCGCACTCGTCAGACGCATTTGCGCTACCCTACAGTCAACAGAAAGTTTTATTCAGACACGATGTTCGCTACGACAAAGTCAGTTCGTGGCAATAAGTGCGCTCAAGTTTTTACCGATGGTGCAGGTTGGGATGTTGTATATCCTATGGCAAAGAAATCCGAAGCACCGGAGGCACTTAGTAAGCTCATTCATGAATTTTCGATGGTTCCGAAACACATAATTACCGATGATGCACCTGAGCAGACTGGTGGAAGGTGGAAAGAGTTGGTGGACATGCACAGGATCCGTCAGACTTGGACCGAACCATATTCACCATGGCAGAATCGGGCGGAACGGGCAATTCGAGAAATCAAGAAGGCCATGAAACGACACGCAAGTCGTTCTGGTTCTCCAAGACGTTTGTGGTGTTTTCTGGCCGAGTGGGTTGCAAATATTAGACGACTGACGGCGCATGATATTCCGGATTTAAATGGTCGAGTTCCGTCGGAAGCATATTCGGGCGATACGCCTGATATATCCGAGTACGCACAGTTCGATTGGTATCAATATGTATGGTACATTGACAGCGATGGAGCACGGAAACTCGGACGGTGGATTGGTGTTGCTACGAATTATGGTGCGCCGATGACATTTTGGGTTTTGCCGAGATCGTGCAAGCCAATAGTCAGGAGTTCAGTTCAAGCGATTTTAAAAGAAGAACTGGATCACGTGGGCACAATGGTGGCAATGTTAGAGTTAGACGCGGACGTCCTGCACAAAATTGGTGACGCTAGATCGGATCAAGAAGTCGTTGCGGCGATTGGTGATCTGTTGCCTATTATGATGGACGAAGCGGACGACGACTTAGAAGACACAATCGAACCGGCTGAACCGGAAAGCACGAGGCCGGAAGCAGACGATCAAGACTACGTTGTTTTGGATAAATATTTGTCGGCCGAAGTTTTGTTAGACAGAGGCGGACAAGGTTTACGGGGACGTGTTATTGCACGGAAGCGCGACGCTGAAGGGCGTCCGATTGGCATGGCCAATAACAATCCTATTCTGGACTCTCGCGAATATGAAGTACAGTTTGAGGATGGAGGAGTGGAGGCCTACACGGCCAACACTATAGCCGAATGCATGTATGCACAAGTCGACGAAGAAGGAAAAGAATTTCTCTTGTTGAAAGAAATAATTGATCATCGGTCAGATGGCTCGGCCGTCAGGTTGGACGATGGGTTTTTAATTACGAAACAAGGTCGACGCATGCCTAGGCGAACAACGAAAGGCTGGAAGCTTTTAGTTACGTGGAAGGACGGTACAACGACTTGGGTTCCGCTAAAAGATTTGCGTGAGTCTCACCCAGTTCAAGTCGCTGAGTACGCCGTCGCGAACAAGATCGCGGAAGAACCTGCGTTTGCGTGGTGGATACGTGATGTTTTGCGCAGGCGTGATCGTATTATTAAAAAGGTCAAGTCGCGTTATTGGAAACGGACGCATAAGTTTGGTATCCGTATGCCCAAGTCAGTAGCAGAAGCTCTGATGATAGACAAGGAAACAGGAACCGACTTCTGGAGAAAGGCTATCGAGAAGGAAATGCGAAATGTCATGCCAGCTTTTGAGTTCCGGGACGACGACAAGATGCCGATTGGGTTCAAGAAGATCGATTGTCATATGATTTTTGATATTAAGATGGACTTAACGAGAAAGGCAAGATTTGTCGCGGGTGGGCATCAGACAGATCCGCCAAAAGAATCGGTATACTCAAGTGTGGTGTCGCGTGATAGTGTTCGAATTGCATTTCTGATAGCGGCCTTAAACGATTTGGAAGTTTTGTCAGCGGACATTCAGAACGCCTATTTGAACGCTCATACCAAGGAGCGAGTCTATACAATTGCAGGGCCGGAGTTCGGAAAGGATCAAGGTCGACCAGTATTAATTGTTCGGGCACTATATGGACTAAAGTCTAGCGGAGCGAGATTTCGAGATCATGTCGCGCACACATTACGCGAAGGTGGTTTTGTGAGCTCACAAGGTGATCCGGATGTGTGGATGCGTCCAGCAACCAAGAAGGACGGATTCGAGTACTGGGAGTACGTGTTGTGCTATGTCGATGACATTCTAGTTTTCTCCGAGAAGCCGAAAGCAGTTATGGATTATTTGGCATCAAGATACACCCTGAAGGAAGGAAGTGTTAAAGAGCCGGACCAGTATTTGGGAGCTCAAATTAGCAAGTTTCGGATCGACGGCGCAGAAGATCCTGATAAAACGCGTTGGGCAATGTCGTCCGACCTGTATATCAAGCGCGCAATCAAAGATGTTGAAACGGAGCTAGAAACTTCAGGGAGCGGCGGTCTCAAGACAAAGGTTACTACGCCATGTGTACAAGGGTATCGACCTGAGATCGATGTATCGCCTGAACTAAGTCCGAAAGCGGCGAATTATTTTCAAGGACTCATTGGGATTCTACGTTGGTGCGTGGAGTTGGGTCGGATCGACATTTTGCTAGAAGTATCTCTACTTTCAAGATTTTTGGCGGCACCACGAGAAGGCCATTTGGAGCAGTGTTACCATATTTTTGCTTATTTGAAGAAGCATGACAGGTCGAAGATTGTTTTCGACGATACGCTACCTAATTTTGACGCGGAGCGTTTTACGGAGTGCGACTGGGCCGAATATTACCCAGATGCTCAGGAAGCGATTTCGCCGAATGCGCCGAAGGCGCGCGGAAATGCTGTGTTAACGTCAGGGTTTGTTGATGCTGATCATGCCGGATGTCGCGTTACACGTCGCTCGCATACAGGAGTTTTGTTGTTTGTAAATCGGGCACCTATTATTTGGTTTTCGAAGCGGCAAAACACTGTGGAGTCATCTACGTTTGGCTCCGAGTTCATTGCGATGCGCACGGCGATTGATTTAATTGAAGCATTGCGATACAAGCTACGAATGTTTGGCATTCCGATTGACGGATCTACTAAGTTGTTTTGCGACAACGAGTCCGTGGTTAGGAACACGACGGCGCCGGAGTCTACGTTGAAGAAAAAGCATACAGCTATTTGCTATCATCGGGCGCGCGAGGCTCAAGCAGGCAAGTGGGTGCAGGTGGCTAAAGAAGATGGAGAAACGAATCTAGCGGATTTATTGACTAAGCCATTGCCAGGGCCAAGGCACAAGATGTTGGTGCAACGGATCCTGTGGTAGTGGCGGTGGCTGCCAAAAGGGCAGCCGCATCCCAGCAGATAATAAGAAGAACCAGGCGTGGTTTTCTCGGCCTCTGTTTGGAGGAGCGTGTGAACAAGAACAAGCTAAGCGACTATGAAGATAGGCGTCAAAGCTTGCGGGGACTGATTTGATACGGTCATAAGCGCGCGGAATTGGTCACGGGTGTGAGACACGAGTCATAGCTAGAGGGCTAGGACGCGTGGCATCTATGATGGTTCCGCGTGGTGAAGAACACGGCAGATTGTAAGCGGATGCTCACAAT
>JBBRSB010000067.1:0-6759 GCA_038245785.1 Gloeobacterales cyanobacterium
CTATGAATTGTTGAGCTAACGGAGGCGAGTGAATTTTTCAGGAGCATTGTTTGTTTTAGGTTACAAAGTATTGATTAAATATTCGTGCTATGGGCACCGTCGGTTGAATGGGAATATTTAAGCGGATTGATCCCGATGGCAATATTTGGGGATCTTGTTTTGGCGGAGGCCGATGAGTCGGCCTGAAGCATTCTCACAATCTCGGTGGTTGCATAGCTGTAAACGAAATTAGCAGCAGTTTGAGCAACTTGTGTGTCCAATTGTCTCGTCCAAGTTGGTGGTCCAAGGCTCCAAAGACGATACAAGACGACAAGGCTAAACTTCCCACAACGAGACGTCTAGGTTATTCTGCGTTCTACCAGAACTATCGTTTCAGGTCATTGAGCCCAAGCGCTGACTTTGGAAGGTAACAAACTTCAAGGTCAGAAGGCGATTTCTACAATGGCTGGTGGCGACGGCAACGATCCTCCGGATACCACTCAAGGTGGAACGACGTTTTCACCGTTGATCCCAGCCCTACCGCGTGTCGGAGGTACAGATCCAAGCGGGAATGTCTGGGTTGGTGGAAGCAACGTTGATAAGCCTAAGGCGCCGGTGACCTTACGCTGCATGCGCCCTTCGACCATGAAGGAAGCCCGCTTTACGGAGCGTGATTGTCGCGATGGAATTCCGGAAGAATTACGACTCAAAACGCCGGAGGCTACTCTAGTTGAGAACAGCAGTGCCATTCCGTTGACTTCGTGGATTCGAGCTTTGAGAACAAAGGTGGAAGAGACAGGGCAGGACACTGTGTTCCGTGTTTATGATGCGACGGAAAACACTGAGGTTTACATCCTAAAGAAATTTGGTGAACTGACGATTGAGGCTGTTTCTAAATGGGTTTCAGCTCTACGCAATGGTGTCCCAAAGAAGGATGGAGGAAATGAGGAAGTGTGCACCTATGATGTTGCCAACCTTCGGAACACGGCTTCCATGATACAATCGTCCATCGACATTGATATGTGGAACCTTATTGATGCCGACCTTCTTGACGACTTGACCGGACCGGAATTGTTTACGACTATAGTGGCAAAGTTTCAGACGGCGTCAACAACGGTTACAAGAAACCTGATTCACAAGTTAAGCAACATGACAATCAAGAAGGAGCCGGCCGAAGATGTGGAAAAGTTCGGGGCAAAAATTGTCGAGTTGTGTCGTCGGATCGTCGGCACAGGCGACGAGCCCAAGGACCTCTCGTTCCTAGTGGCCCAAGCATTCATTGGTTCGTCAAACAATAACTTTGACCTTCGTGCCAACGAACTGTTCAACCTTTGTCAGGACAAGCGTTCGATGCCAGAGTGGGAACCAATGGTGCGTGAACTTCGAGGAAAGTACATCATGCTCAAGCAAAATGGGCTCTGGGAGGCAGCCAACCACCAAAAGGTCCGCGATGAGCTACAGGGCATGAAGGCCGAGATCAAGACGCTCAAGGGTCAGCTCGCCGCGCATGGAGGTGGAGCCAAGGGCAACCAGGGAGCAAAGGACGGCAAGGAGACTCGTACGTGCTACAATTGTGGCAAGGAAGGGCATCTCTCAGCCAACTGTCCTGAACCGAAGAAAGCAAAGAAGGGTAAAGGAAATGGTGGCAATGGGAACGGAAACAACAAGAATGGCATTACCAGTCCGTTCAAAAAGGCTCCGGGTGAAGGCGAGTCGCACTCAAAGTCGGTTGAAGGCGTCGCCATGAAGTGGTGTGCCAAGTGCAAACGCTGGACTAAGGGTGAGAAGGCTCATCTCACAGCAGAACACAAGACCAAGGAAGAGTTACAGCGTGCCGGATCGGTCGGGTCGGTGCCAGCTGGGAACCTCAGTGCTGCTCTCCAAGCAAGCGAGTCGACTAACCTTCGTTTCCTTGGTGGCTTCATGTGCCTTGCCGCCGCAAACCACAAGCCATTGAGCAAATTGGACCGCGCAAACATACGCTGGTGCGATGTTTGCGAACAGTTCCATAAGGTTGATTGTCGCTTCTCGATGCGGCATCAACGGATTGCGATCGAAAACGCCGTCTCCGATACGGCTTTAAACTTCAATGCCGGGCACGCCTAAACGCGAGCGTGTTGAGCGGCAAAATAAGCGAACTTTGCTACAAAAGAATCGATCGTCGGAGGGAGACCGACGTTAAACATGACAAGTCGGGCGTGGTCAGGCAGATTGTTGATTTGATCCTACGGGGCGTTTTGGCAGCTGTGTCCTTGTCCGGACAGGTTGGGTTGTGCGTGTTGTGGGCCATAGCCAAATGGTTGATTGTTTTAATCGCCGCAGTTGTTGTCCTGGTGAAGGACATCCGATGGAACCGCAGCAGTTTGATGCCAGGGTCGAAGAGTGAGCCGTTGATGCCCATTCTAATAACCATGTGGCCGATGGCGTGGATGATCATGACGCATGCCATCATGCTGACTGCACAGGTAATCGGAGTTAGACTCAAGCGATATGGCTTTCAGAGGGAGGAGCGAGTTACTTACCTTGCTCATCCGATGGCTCGGAACCGAGAGCCACCCGACAAGCCGTTCATAGCAACAAAGTCGCGACCGGCAAGTGCTAATACGAGCAAGCGTTTGCTGCTCCTTGGACTTCAAGCCGCCGCGACGATTGCCTCGCAAATGCCAACAGTTCGAACGGAACGGACCCAAGTAAACCGTCAAAGGCTTCGGCGATATCGCGGGAAAAACGGTTGGTTGTTGACGGGAAAGTTGTCGGAGAACGACACCGCCATGCTCCAAGCAGCAGTATCCGACATTTCCTACGGACTCCTCACGAAAGATGATTGTTATCCGCTCATCGTCGACAGCGGGTGCACCTGCAGCTGCACGGGTTTTGAAACCGATTTCGAGGCTGGGTCGTTACGACCGCTCGAACGTCCGACAACTCTGGGCGGCATTGCAGGAGGGTTAGAGGCAAAACAACGCGGCACCATCCGGTACGAAGTACTCACCGACCAAGGCAATGTGGCGACCATTCGGGCCGAGGCTCTGTTGGTGCCAAACCTTTCCACGAGGTTGCTGAGTCCACAGGATTACCTGTGGCAACTTCACACAACGGGTGAGGATACAAAGGCGTCTTTCACAACGAGGGCACTCGAGGCAAAACTTACCTGGGGGTCCGGAGAGACGTTGACCATCGAATATGATGAAAACACATTCCTACCGGTGGTTCGTGCGTATTCGAGTGCGACGCAAACAGCAGAAGCATTGGCGTTACGAGGGTGCGTGACCGAAGAAGTCAACCAAAACCTCACGCCCGGACAAAAGCTGTTGTTGCGTTTCCATTACAAGTTGGGCCACTTGGCCTTTGCCGCGGTGCAGTGGCTTGGCCGACAAGGATGGCTAGGACCGAAAGGCGAGAAAATGGGTCATCAAAACCTGCAAGCGCCTAAATGTGCAGCGTGTCAGTTTGGGAAACAAGGAAAGACTCCAACTCCGGGACGACACGTTACCTTTGATGCGTCGGGTAAGTTGAAAACCGACAAGCTGGATCCGGGTCAACTGATCTTCAGTGACCAATACACGTCGCGAGTCCCAGGACGGGCGTTCACCTCGAAAGGCAAATCGTCGTCCGACCTGCAATACACAGGCGGGACCATCTTTTGCGACGCAGCCTCAGGCTTCGTCTTCGCCATGCACCAAGTCGGTTTGACAGCCGAAGAAACAATCCGCAGCAAAATTGCGTTCGAGAGGGAGGCGGTTGGTTGTGGCGTGTCTGTCTTGAACTACCACACCGACAACGGGATCTACGCTCGAACCGAATACATGCGTGAATTGGCCCAGAAAGGGCAAGGCATCAAGATGAGCGGAGTGAGTGCTCAGTTTCAAAACGGGGTGGCAGAAAATGCAATTAAAATAGTAACGCAAAAATCTCGGACGATGATGATCCACGCGGCATTGCGGTGGCCCGGAATGGTCGAAAAAGAGCTGTGGCCAATGGCATTGTCGCACGCGGTGTACCTGTACAACCACACGCCCAGCCAAGCCACAGGCCTTTCGCCACTGGAAGTGTTTGCTCGAACGAAATCGGAGCACCATGCCTTGCTCCATGCGCATCCGTGGGGATGTCCCGCTTATGTACTTGAGCCTCAACTCAGAGAAGGGCAGAAGATTCCTAAATGGGATCCTCGTTCTAGGAGGGGGCAGTATATGGGGGCATCACCGATGCACGCGAGCACGGTTGGCCTTGTTCGTAATCTGCAGACGGGGCGTATTTCGCCGCACTTCCATCTTGTTTATGATGATTTCTTTGAAACGGTCCATGCAGATGCGAGTGCCGAACCCGACGAATGGCCAGAATTGCTTATGTGGAGCACGTTTCGCAGTTACTTCGAAGATGACCCCGATTATAGCCCTGAACTCGAGGACGAGTGGCTTAACCCTGCTGAAATTAATGCCAAGCGCCAACGTGAAGCCCAGCGACGCGCCAATCGGCAGGCCATCGCTATCGACCACAACAATGGGATCAACACTAACCACGAGGTGCAGCAACGCGACCAGAGGGAGGAAGAAGTCATGGTGGTGCAGCAAGAGCCGGTTGTCGAAGCAGACGTCGAGTTTCCGCAAGAAAATGAACCCGACGTATTTGACGATGGACCCCCAGCTCCGCAGTCGCCTATGGCAGTACCACCAATTGAAGGGCCGCGACGCTCCACTCGCTCTACACAAGGGCAATGGCAAAGCCATCGCCATGGTTATGATGGAGCACAAGGCTCAGGGTACAAAGCTGTTGTGGACCTATGTGGCAGGTTGGCTAAGGGGTTGTTTGTACAGCGGCGTCCCGAGCTGGATTACAGGTATTTGTTTGCACTACTGACCTGCCCTGACTCAGGTTTGCTTGATGGAATGCATCCAATGATGGGACAATTCCCAAGTGCTTTCAAGGCCTCAAAGACGCGCGATCCCGATACGCCGAATTTCGGTGAAGCCATGGCCGGACCCTACAAGGACGAGTACATTAAGGCGATGGAAACCGAGGTGGGCGAGCTGGAAGAGCACAATACATGGACTGTGGTGCCACTGAGCTCAATTCCAGAGGGAGCCAACATTTTACCGTCGACATGGGCCTTTAAACACAAGCGGTATCCGAACGGCGAGTCGCGAAAATTCAAAGCACGGTTTTGTGCGCGCGGCGATCGTCAAATCGAAGGTGTGGACTACTTTGAAAAATATGCGCCAGTCGCACAGTGGTCTACAGTATGATTAATGCTGTGTTTGGCGGCTAATCAAGGGTTGGCAACGCGACAAGTGGACTTTAGCAACGCTTTCGTGCAAGCGACTTTGAACGAGGATGTCTACATTCGACCCCCACCACGATTCTACACTGACTACGAAGGAGGCGAGGTTGTGCTCAAGCTTAACAAGTCGCTATATGGGTTGGTGCAAGCACCGTTATACTGGGGCAATCATCTCAAGGAAGCGTTCGAACGACATGGGCTACAATCTCTAAGCGACTACGATCCGTGTATCTACGTGAACGACGATATGGTTGTGGTCACTTACGTTGATGACTGTTTATTCTTTGGTCGAGATCAAGCCAAGATCGACGACATGATCAACAAGCTCAAGTCGGATGGCTTCGCACTTACCATTGAAGACGATGTTTACGCTTTTTTGGGTGTCGAATTAAATCGCAACGAAGCAACCGGCGAAGTGGAACTGCGTCAAAAGGGGCTCATCGAGAAGATACTTAAGACTTGTGGAATGCAAGATTGCAACAAGAAGGCCACACCGTGTAACAAAGAACCCCTCGGAACGGATGCGAATGGTCCAAGATGTCAAGAGTCATGGGACTACGCATCAGTGGTCGGTATGCTTATGTATCTTTGCAGCAACAGCCGGCCGGATATACAGTTTGCAGTTCACCAGTGTGCAAGGTTTACTCACAATCCTCGTCGCAGTCACGAACAGGCCATACTACGAATTTGTCGTTACCTGCGGGGCACAAGCGACAAGGGCCTAATGTTCAAGCCGACTTCTGACATGAAATTGGACTGCTATGTGGATGCAGACTTTGCCGGTCTGTGGAATGTTGAACACGAGCAAGATCCAGTTTGTGTCAAATCAAGAACGGGCTACTGTTTAACTCTCGGAAACTGTCCACTGATATGGGTTTCGAAGTTGCAGACGGAAGTCGCGTTATCTACTGTTGAAGCCGAATATATAGCGTGCAGCCTTGCCTTGCGCACGTTGATTCCTATGCGTGGGCTTCTTCAGGAAGTAGGAACAGCTCTGAAATTGGACTTCGCAAAGCCAGCGTTGATTCACAGTACCGTTTTCGAAGATAACAACGGGGCACTGTCACTCGCTACGGCACCGAAGATGAGTCCAAGGACAAAACACATCGCCGTGAAGTATCATTTCTTCCGAAGCCACATCGGACGCGAAAAGGGCATTGAAATAATCAAGATCGACACCAAGGAACAGAAAGCCGATATTTTTACCAAGGGTTTGGTTGCTGATCAGTTTCAGGCACTTCGCAAGTTGTTGATGGGTTGGTAACATTGCGGGACCTCGATTGTTCGAATGAGAGGGAGTGAAACGAAAGTGAAACAAGAAGACGCGCAAGCCGGTCCCTGTACGTTGGGTACCGGACTCGCTATGAATTGTTGAGCTAACGGAGGCGAGTGAATTTTTCAGGAGCATTGTTTGTTTTAGGTTACAAAGTATTGATTAAATATTCGTGCTATGGGCACCGTCGGTTGAATGGGAATATTTAAGCGGATTGATCCCGATGGCA
>JBBRSB010000068.1:0-6751 GCA_038245785.1 Gloeobacterales cyanobacterium
CAGCGGCTCCCATCATTCCGCTTCCACCATCAAAGCCAGTACCCGATACGTTTCCCCCTCCACTATGATTTGTGGTCATATCGAGGGTTCCGCCGTTATAGGCTGTCTGCCCTGTTGCTCCAAGTAGGGAGCCGATTAGGGCCGGGACACCGCCTTGCCCCCCTTGCCCCCCTTGGTCCTGACTCATAGCATTTCCAGTAACAGCCCACTGAATCAGCATTGAAACAAGCATCTTTGAGAAGCCCTTGAGAATGTCGTCCCATAGGCTCTTGAAGACCGATTTCAGATCATCAAACTTACCTGTAAGAACATCATAGAAGCCAGTTTCAAAAGCTTGTCCTAAATTCTGCCAGACTCCAGTTAGGAAGTCTGATACGATATTCATTGTACTCTTGACGGTTAAGAGGATCTTATCCATTCCGAGCTTGAACCCGTCTGCCGCCGTTGAACCAGTTGCTGTTAGGGTAGCAATTTCACTCGCTGCAAACTTCTGCTGAGCCTGTAGTGTGTCCCCGTAGAACGTCTCGTAGATGTGCTGTTTATCAGCAGCCTCAGCATTGGTGATAGCTACAATGGCATCTGCTGCTTTCTGTTTATCAGCAATCTGTTGTGCTGTTAGCGGTCCATTGATAGCATTCAGCATATCAATCAAATGCTGGTTGGCTGCAATCTCCCTTGTAGCTGCACTCTCTGCTGCGGTTACAGCAGCCTCGTATTCCGATTGATAGTTAGCAATGGCGTTATTAGACGCATCTTTCTGTAGTTTGGCGAGTACACTGTTGTTCTGTGCCCATAGGTCAGTAACAACCTTCAAGTAGTTGGCTGCTGAATTCTCATCTTTGGTACGGGCAGCTTGAATGTTATTCCAGTAGTCTTCCTGTGCCTTCTGGTCCCTAAACAGAGCGGCTAATATTTCCTTGTCATACCTGTCTTGAATCTTCTGCCTTTTGTCAGCAGCATCTTCATAGACCTTTGTGATCTGAGCGGAAGAGGTAGCAGTTGCATCCGCTACAGCCTTGGCTAGATCCTCCTGACTGGCCTTATCTTTCTTTGCGGCTTCGGTCAGGGATTCAATCTTGATTCGTAACTTCTCTTTGATTACGGCTACTTCACCATCTACATTTTTAGCGGAGGTAGCTTCCATCATGGCAAGGTGTGTAGCCTCAGCCAGCTTCTTCCAAGCGTCTGTCTGTGCGTCTGTTGGGCCACGATCTGCGCCGGGAAGACCGTGAGAAGATACCATTCCAACTGTGGTATCTGGTGCCACCCAAATGCTCTTGATTTCCAAGGCGGTCTTTTTAGCAGCCTCGTATATGTCCTTCAATCCCTGCATAAAAGCTTCCCCGGAGAAACCTGTTGCAAAGAGGTGAAATAGAGCACCAATAACTACGTACACTTCCCTGAGGGCACCTAGCAGTAAGACCCACATAGTGATTGAGGCTTTCAGGGGTGCGGTCAATACAGTTAGGGCAGAACCAAGACCGGGGAGGGATGAGTACAGGGATGTAGCTGATACAACTATGTCTTTGATAGCGACAGCCAGCACGCCAAACGTATTACCAAGCTCCCTTACGGAGTTTCTGAAATCCTCCCCGAGCATAACCTCTCTGATCTCAATGAAGATTCCCTTTAGGGGTTCCAAGGCACCTGCCATCAAGTCAACTAAAATAGCTTCCTCGACAGTCTTCAAAGAGGCTGTTAGGACTTGCCATGAGTTGGAAACAGCGTCAATCTGATCCTGAGTAGGCTTCAACTTTGCGGTTAGCATTTCAGCCAGCGTTCCAGCTTCTTGCCAGTTCTTCAAGTCAGAGGCCGAAATTCCGTACAGGGCCTGTAGCTGAACAGCGATAGGACTTCTGCCAAGGCCCCCTGTCCCCTGAGACTTCAACATACGGTCAATGATGTTGGCGATAGCCTCAGAGGTAGTATTCAGTTGCTTGGCTGCATAAGCGTAGTCAGTCGTGATATCAAGAATTTGCTGCTTGGTTCCGCCAATAACGGTTCCAACGATGGTAAAGGTATTACCGAGTTCCTGAACGCTTATGCCGGTCATTGCAGAGGTTGTCTCTAGCGCATGTAGCGTATCAGCGCCCGTCTTCATCGCTGTACTGAACGATTCTGTCTTCTGATACAGAGTGGCAAGCCTAATCTGCATCGTCTCAAACTCACCTACAACCTTCTCTGAGGCAACCAAAACGGCAGTAACAGCGGCAGCAACAGCGGAAAGGGCTGCAACAGCACCACCGGCCATAGCAACTGCCCCGGCACTTAGGCTACCGAGCGCACTGGTAACGCCGTCAAGACCGCCAATGAGGGGTTTGGTGCTATCAGCAGTCTTCTCAACAGCCTGAGTACCGGCTTGTTCCACCTTTTTGAAGGAGTTTTCAAGATCGGCAAGCCGCTTATCTATCTTGTCAAGAATGGGCGTTACTCCATCCTTCAGGTCAAGACCGATACTGGCGTTATAGGCGGTGTCGCTCATTAGTTACCCCGTGTCCGTAGATATTCTATAGCTGCTTCAAGGTGTGGTATGGAATCGTTGTAGGTGGTGTCTGGCATGTTGCTTGCCTTTAGGCTTTCTTCTCAGCCTTCTTGATCTCATCACTCATATGTTTGAGCATTGCGCCCTCTAAGATTTGTAGATGCCGTAGTGTCATTTCATTCCATTCGATATCTAAGGTGTCTGCCACCAGCTTTACTGCTGGATAATCAAGGCCGGTTGCCCCATTAAATCCCGTTCGCCATTGACTCTGAATTGCCATCCATAAGAGGAAGACTGTTTGGCCTGTAGTGGAAAGGGTAACGTCTGCCCTTTCCATTTCTTTCTTGCATTTGTTCCCTGTTAGGAAGCAGACGTTTTCACCGTATTTTTGACAACCGGCAAACTTACAGGCCACACAGTCATAGCTATTTGGGATTGTAGAGGGTGGCTTTACAACCAGCTTTACGAGTTTTTTGAATCTTCATCGAACTCGGCATCTTCGATAGTAGCCATTTCCTGAGCCTTTTTGAAAAGCCAGTTCGTGATCTTGGGCCTTTCCTCGATTAGCTTGAAGCGTTCAAAAGGTGTAAGGGTCTTGTATTCGTTCTCACCCGTCTTTACCTCGTATTCCTTGATTACTGCTTTACCAGAAGCAATCTGGAACTCGATGGAGTTAAGAAGGTCACCGTCTCCAAGGGAGATACGGATGTGGTCCTTAGCTAGTGCCTTGAGGCTCTCACGGGCCTTCTGTGCGTTATAGGGGTGGATAGTAGCTCTGTCGCCATTGGGTAGATCAATTGTTTTCGCCATGATAAATTCTCCTGATGTGCCTGTCCCTTCCTTCCGCAAAGGAAAGAGATTCAGGTCTTATGTTGGATTGGATTGTTCATATGTCCTTCCGAGACATAAATAAAAGCGGGGTTTTTAGGTCTTCCAGAACCCTGCCAAAACTGGTTGCCTCTATTTGACCCGGAGGCACAACGGGCGGAAGGCTCCTATACGGGCCACTCCTAATTAGGCTTTAGACGTAGACCCCGCCAGCAGTCTGGTTAGCAGTCGTGATCTGCAACATTGAGGTAGTTGAACTATCATACGAAGCCTCAAACTGAACCGTAACCATTACGGCACCATCGCTGGAAAGAGCAGGACCGGTCTTCTGGAGGAACACTCGGGGGATAAAAACCGTGATGTAGTTATTGGCTTCAGCCGCCCACTTGAAGGAAAGGCTCGTTGCCCCGCCCGCAGTGATGAGGGTAAGAACGGCAGCCGAGTCAAGAGCAAGGTCAAGAGAGCCACTAACCTTATGCTTGCCCGGTACGAGCGAACCACGGGCACCAGAGGCACCTACACGGTAGTCGTTACCGTTGAGGTTGGCGTCAATACTGATGCTGCCCTTGGAAATGTAGCCTACGGCAGATCCACCGATCTTTACTTCGGCAGAGGCAAGCTGTAGCTGGTCAATAGGTGAGCTACCCGTTGCGCTCGTCCAGTCTGTGGCTGTGGCTGAATATGCAGCCGCATTACCCGGAACAACCGTCTTCGCCATAAGGTCAAAGGAGGTCGTTAGGAAGCCTGTAGGCTCGACAGGGATGGACAGGCGGTTGATACGAACGCCAGTCGCAAGGGAATACTTAGGCGTAGACCCAATGAGGAACTTCGTATCAATTGCAGCCGATAAAGGCATGGTGTTGGAGATAATGGAAGAGTGAATGAAGTTTGTAGGGCCTACGGAACTGGTAAGGTTACCAGTTAGAAGCTTGGTAAACCAAGGCATGGATAGACCCTCAGCTACCTTGACAAGAGAGCCAGAGGCAGAGATAGGGCCAAGTGCCGGGTCACCAGAGTTGAAGTCCCCACGTAGAGTAGGGTTGCTGATAAGGGACTGAGCGGGAGTGATAGTGCATGAGTTGACGGGGATTAGGAACCCGGCTGGAGAACCTTTTACAGTGCCCCAAGCAGTTTCATAGTCAACCGTAACTGTGCTGAACGTTCCGATAGCGGGATCTGACATTTTAGTGTCTCCTGTGTGCTTGAAACCTGTACTGGTGGGAGCCAGCTAGGGGGCACCTGATTTGGCGGTCTACACCCTGTGTAGTAGTTACTGACCGAGGATAAGGTCTAAAGAGAAGTCACTATAGGCTGTGACTTTGCCTTCTGGTTGGGTGTCAGGGGCTGCTTCACTCTGGAACATGTAGGCTGCTTTGGGAGAAGAAGCCGAGTGTAAATAGTGTAACCTGTCCCTGATTCCCTCAAGAATTGCATATACATCGTCTCTGGCAAACTGAGAACCTCGTAGATTTTTATGTGCTACTGCGATCCTCCATTTAGTAGTTGCTCTTAGTCTTCGTGAACCAATGGCATAAGGGGTAGCGTTATCTGTCCCCATGTACATAATGCCGATAGCCGAGTTACGTCCACCTGAATCCTTGTTCATTAGATCGTCAAGGGACATACTCTGAATTACAACAATGCCATCTACGATACCTACTGTCCCATTGATAGCATCCATAATCTCTTTCTGGACTGCTGCTAAGGTTCCTTTATCTGACATTAGTTATCCTTCTTCATAATCAGCTTCAACCAGCGATTAGCAATAGCTGACATTGCTCTTGGTGTCCACTTGAGAAACTCCCTCTTGGGGATATCTACTGATGGAACAAGGTGGGCAATGATACGGGGAGTGCCCCTATTACCTGTTCTCTGGTATACCGTGTACCCATTAGTTGTGGGCTTGATAAAAGTGTCACGCCAGTTAGATAGCCTGAAGTTCGTTCTTTCTTTTCTGGATAACCTTTCATCTGGAATAGCGAGGAACTTACCCTTGGGGGTGATATGCATTCCGTAGTTGTTTGCATTAGCGTAGGGGAGCTTGGAACCTACCGTAAGGGTGTTACCGTCAATAGAGTAGACAACACTTGAAGCGAGTGCCCCTGTATCCCTAAGGATCTTTCCACCCCTTCTATTCTTTGCCCAACCCGGCCCTTCTTCCCTGAAGATCAAAGGGATTTCAGTTAGGGTCATATACTTTCCAGCAGCATCCAGTAGGGACTTCTTATCCTTTACTTTAGTGCTGACCTTAGCAAGATCAGCCCTTAGCTTCTGTAGCTGCTTGAGATCAACTGATAGTGACATTTAGAACAGTGGCTCCTCAGTACCAAAGATTTGCTGCATACCACCACCAATAGGGCTATCATCAGAGAGAAGCACCGCTACGGGTTGAGACTGGCCGGGAATAGAGGCTTTATTAGAAGCAATTGATTCCAGCCACTTGATGGTGATATCTCTATCGTTCAGGATAGAATGGTACTCGTCAGCCATTAGACGGCCTTGGAAAAGGACATATAGTGACAGGCGAATACAATGAACCTTGAGAACATCCAGAACATTAGCAGGGCCAGCTATAGGGGTTGTATATCTGCCAATTAGATAGCTGTCCATAAGGCGAGATTGCTTTACACATGCATCCAATATTAGATCATCATCAGCATCATCCCCGCTGTCAGCCGTCAACTGTTCCCAACGGAGCATACCGTAGTAGCTCTTTACGTCTGTAGCTGTGCAGTAGGTACTTGCCATACTTACCTCTTACCTTTGAATTCCCTTACTGGTGCTTCAAACTTGAGTTCATCAGATTCAGGTTCTGGTGCCTTTGGATCATGGGCAGCAATCCAACCATTAGCGAATGCAACACCGAAGGACGAGCCAAGGTCTGCTTTGGATGCAACATCACCCTCGTTGAAGTCTTTGTCTGTAGCTCTGAATCCCGTTAGAATTTTGTAGTTCATTATTTCCTCTTTGAAGTCTTCTTGACTTTCGATAGCGTCACTTTGAAAACTACTTTCTCAACATCATCTAGGCGTTTGCCATGCTCCTTGAGCGTTCCATCAATGTGTGAGACTTTCTCTAAGATGAGTAAACGATGCTCTGAAGCATCCTTATTGGTTTTCGCTACTTGGTCTGAAAGGGATTTAGCTGTTTCAGTAACCTTGAAGGCCAGATCAGCCGCTACGGTAGATGCTGTAGTAGTGAATGATTCCATTTGATTCTTGATGTGTGTAAGGTCAGTAGCTACTTGTTGCGTCTGTATCTCTTCCATTTCAGTGTGTTCTTCCAATCTACGTCTAATAGTTTCTTGGTTAGCTTCAATACGCCCATGACTTTCAATCTTGATGCTTTCAATACGGTCTAAGGCTCCCTGCTGATTTGCCAGAGAGTCATTCACATGGGCAACAAAGCCCCGGACCGGCCTCCAGAATGCCAAGGAAGCTA
>JBBRSB010000069.1:0-6707 GCA_038245785.1 Gloeobacterales cyanobacterium
GCCAGCCTGTTTCGCGTTTTTCATGTTCGCTTTATGGCCAGGCTTTTTATATTCCCAGGACAGGGTAACGGGGCATGATTTTGCAACAAGATCCGAAGTTATTGCCCGGCACGGTATGGCTGCTACCAGTCAGCCCCTGGCTACCCAGGTGGCGCTCGACATCCTGAAGAAAGGTGGCAATGCCATTGATGCAGCCATTGCCGCCAACGCGGTGTTGGGGCTTGTTGAGCCTACGGGTTCCGGTGTGGGAGGAGATCTGTTTGCCATCATCTGGAGTGCCGAAAAGGGCAAGTTGTATGGTTTGAATGCCAGCGGTAGATCGCCCCGCTCACTCACGCTGAAATATTTAAAGGAAAAGGGGTATAAGACTATTCCCGCCTTTGGACCGCTGCCGGTTTCAGTTCCGGGCTGTGTGGACGGGTGGTTTGAAATGCACGATAAATTCGGCAGCCTGCCCATGAAAGATATTCTTCAGCCTGCCATTGATTATGCCAGGGAAGGATTTCCGGTATCAGAGGTCATTGCTTATTATATCAGCCGCAATGCAAAGTCATTGTCAAAATATCCGAATATTCAGGAAGTCTATATGCCAGGTGGGAAATCACCTGCCAAAGGGGAGATCTTCAAAAATCCGCTGCTTGCCAACACATTGGAGAAAATCGCTAAAGGCGGGAGGGATGCGTTTTACAAGGGCAGTATAGCCAGGGATATTGATGCATTCATGAAGACCCAGGGTGGTTTTCTCTCGTATGAAGATATGTCAAACCACCATTCGGAATGGGTAGAGCCGGTGAGCACCAGTTATCGCGGTTGTGAAGTGTGGGAGCTGCCGCCTAACGGACAGGGCATTGCAGCGCTGCAGATGCTGAATATTCTGGAAGGCTATGATATTGCAAAGATGGGCTTTGGATCAGCCGAATATATACATGTATTTACAGAAGCTAAAAAGCTGGCTTTCGAGGACCGCGCCAGGTATTATGCCGATCCTGAATTTGTCAAAATACCGGTTGAGCAGCTGCTCTCAAAATCCTATGCTGCCGAGCGGCGCAAGCTGATCAATCCTGAGAAGGCTGCCAAGGTCTACGATGCGGGCCAGCTTGAAGCCACAAATACGATTTACCTAACCGTTGCCGATAAATTTGGCAACATGGTATCGCTCATCCAAAGCAATTACCGCGGAATGGGTTCAGGCATGTGCCCTACCGGTCTGGGGTTCGTGCTGCAGGACAGGGGCGAAATGTTCACGCTCGAAGAAGGCCATAATAATGTATATGCGCCGGCCAAAAGACCATTTCATACAATCGTGCCTGCATTCATAACCAGGGACAAAAAACCATGGATCAGTTTCGGGGTGATGGGTGGTGATATGCAACCACAGGGCCATACGCAGATTGTTGTGAACCTGATCGATTTCAACATGAACCTGCAGGAAGCCGGTGACGCACCCAGGATGCATCATGAAGGTTCATCTGAACCAACGGGTGAGCATATGACGGATGGCGGCACGCTTTTGCTGGAGAACGGATTTCGCTGGGAAGTGATTCAAAAGCTGCTTTCCATGGGACATAAGATACAATGGGACCTGGGCGGTTACGGCGGTTACCAGGCCATCATGCGAGATGAGAAAAATGGCGTATGGTTTGGCGCATCTGAGTCAAGGAAGGACGGGCAGGCGGCGGGGTATTGAAAAGTGAAAAGTTAAAAGTGAAGAATGAAAAGTGAAGAATGAAAAGTGAAAGATGAAAAGACGGTCATTAGATAATGGCGCAAATAGGAACTAACTTTTTTATATACTGCTAAGCAAGTTCAATATTCCCGGTCACCCCGAGAAGCCTGCCCTGAGAAGCCTGTCATGAGCGGAGTCGAAGGGCAGACGAAGGGGAGTCGAGGGGTCGTTAAAAAGTTGTTTCAGCCTACATTTCCGGTGGTTTCGACTCCGCTCAACCTCCGGATCCAGGAAAATTGTCTTGTCCGAATATAAGTTTACGTCGAATGTAAAATAAAATCAAAAAAAAGAGGCTGAACTTATTTGAGTTCAGCCTCTTTTTATTAACCAATGAAGGTTTTTTGATGAATTTATATGTTTCGATCCATCAACGCAGTTTGGAATTTATCGGGTACCACCTGCCCACCATACATTTTCCGTGTAAACATATGAACCGTCGCCATATGCATCACGAACATTCATGTTTGTGGTTACGTCATCGGCGCCATAAGTAAAACGCAATGGGAACTCAGTGCCATTCTTGGGGTTTTCAAGAACGATCGGATTATTACCCATTGCCTTCAGGCGGCGATAGTCATTATATGCCTCAACAGCTTCTTCTTCGTAAAAGGCTAGGTATTTTTGGTTCATGATTTCCGATAAGGGATTTGCTATGAATTTTGGCATGACATTCGTTGTCATATAGGCAGCAGCATCAGAGGCTTTTAAGCCAATATTTACTTTCTGGAAAGCAGCGCTTACGGCTAATCCTAATGCAGACTGAGCATTGGGTAGGTCACTCATACGCGCATATGCTTCAGCTTTCAGGAACTGAAGTTCATGATAGCTTAAAAGATAAGTAGGTGCAGTTGATGTGCTGATTCCGGAGATTGAATATTTACCCTGCTCCTGATTTGGTGTTCCGTTTGGCGCAAAAACAAGTGTTGTGGCTTTAGGATACATTTTGAAGAATTTGGCATCCCTTGGATCGCTCCTTGCTAACAGCTTGTTGTGTAAACTCTGGCTTGCGCCGTAATAATCGCGATCCTTGAATATACGATAAAAGGGACTTACAGAAGATGTACCGTCATATTTAAACTGAGCTTGCTCAGTACTCGAAGTAAATGACAAATCTGCAAATTTGATGACATCAGCATAATTAGGCGTTCTGAAGGATAATCGCATGGTATAACGGGCTTTCAGTCCATAAGCAAACTTCTTCCAGAGGGCTTTATTTCCACTAAAAATCAAATCCTGAGTCCCCAGAGAAGGAAACACGGAAGTTTTGTCGAGATTGGCAATGGCATCATCCAGGAAACCAAAAATCACTTTATAGATATCTGTCTGCTTATCAATTTTAGGTGTAAAAATAACACCTGGCTGGAGCGCTTCGGTCCAGGGGACATCGCCCATGACATCTGTCAGGATTGCCAGGTCATATGCAGTGAGTATCTGCGCGATACCCAAAGTTGTATAATTACCTGCTTCTTCACCACCTTCAGCACATTTTTCCCTGACTACTTTCAGGTTGTATAGGGTTTGATACATCGATGACCAGTTGTTGTTATAGGTGGTTGAGCTTGTAGGTTCACCGCTTCTGAACTCAGCATTGTAAAACTGGTTATAGATACCTACGTTATGTTCCATATAAATAGAAGCATAGAAAGCTAAATCGCTTCCGGTAATTGAAAAGGCACTGCTCGTCATGGCATCTGTGATGATCAGCTTGGTGCCCATATCGGCTGGGTTGTTAACATTTTTGTTGACACCATCCATGATGTCCTCAGAGCAGGACCAGAGTGAAAAGGTCAAGCTCGCACATAAAAATATATAAATTATTTTTCTCATCGTTTTTGAATTAAAAAGTTAAATCGAAACTAAAACCGACACTCGTTGTCTGGGGCATTGAAAACCTCTCAAATGAACCTCCCATGTTATTATTTCCCTGGCTCGATTCGGGATCAAAATTCTCAAGGGCGGTCCAGAGCAGTAAGTTACGTGCAAAAACCGAAACACCCAGGTTGGAAGTTTTGAATATTTTTTTTGCAGGTTTAAATTTCAGCGAAAGTTCGCGCAGTTTCACGAATGAATTATCATGAATGTAGTATTCATCAATGGCAGTTAATACACCTGTGTATAAATCCTGAACTGCATCAGGGTCAGTTGGACCACCTCTGACAATGTCATTTTTGGAGCCATCAGGTTTAACACCGTCATAAATAAAAGTAGAGGTGCGGTCTTCAGTCCGCTTTGACATACCATAAAGGTCTAACAAGCCATTGCTTCCGGAGTACATTTTTCCGCCGCTTTTCCACTCAACTGTTCCGCTGAGTGACCAGCTTTTATAAGAAAATGTATTTGTTCCAGCAAGGATGAAGTCAGGCGACACTTTTCCGATTACACCAGGTGCGCCGGATTGTGGCATTCCATAATCCCAGGCTCCTGCGTCGGTATTCACAACAATATTATTGTTAACATCACGTACGAATGTAGTTCCATAGATAACAGGGTATGAGCTACCGATTCCGGCACGAACCTGCGGCGTTACAAAACCTCCCAAAAAGATACTTTCAACGCCGGGGGCAAGCTCATCAACAATATTATCAATTTTAGAGTAGTTAATGTTGATGTCCCATTTGAAGTCTTTTTTCGCAACAGGAGAAATATAGAGAACCACCTCATGACTGACCGTATGAACTTTACCGCCGTTCATTAGTCTCTGCCCAGCACCGGTAGATCCTGCCAATGGTACTGTAAAGATCTGGTCTACTACATTCTGGCGGGAAAAGGTGTAATCAATGCCAAAGCGATTGTTGAAGAATTTAAGGTCTGTACCGATTTCGTATGATTTCGTATTCTGTGGTTTTAGCAAAGGATCGTACTTCGTATTGTCCGGAATGTAAGAATTTATCCCACCTACAGGAAGTGGTCCACTAAGATTTACCAACGGGTAAGAGATAGGTACGCCCGACCAAAATCCGCCACCATAACCCGGTTTCGAATAGAAATCCTGGTAATAGGAACCTGCTTGTCCAACTTCAGCATAGGAAAAACGAACCTTGGCAAAAGAGACAACTTTGTTGTCCTTCAATGCTTCCAGTTCAGATGCTACAAAACCCAGGGAGACTGAAGGATAAAAGAATGAACGGTTATTCCTTGGCATAGTGGAAACCACGTCATTTCTACCAGTGGCATTCAGGTATATCATGGATTTCCAATCTAATGACAAGCTACCGAAAAATCCGACTGTACGGTCCATATACTGACCTTCATTTGCTGTTACAGTATTGGCATTCTGGATATGTGCCCAGCCACCGGAGTTAAATCCTTCACCATATTCGGAGTAAGTTTTGGAAGAACTGTTGTTAAATTCATTACCGACTAGGGCATTGAAATTAAGACTACTGCTAATAGCCCAGTCATAATTTGCGGTAATTAGGGAGTTGACCGTTGATGAAGTTATGCCGCGGTTTGTCATATATCCTGCTTTACCGGCATGTCCGAATTCGAATATGTCCTGGAAATGAGTAGTATAAGAATCCATTCCCAGCTGGTAACGAACCTTTAACTTCATGTTGTCGCTCAATGTGGCGAGGTAATCAATATAGCCATTCCCGAAGAAACGATCCGTTTTTTCATTAAAGATATTGTGTTGCGCAGCCCAGTAGGGATTATCAAACGTCAATGAACGATAGTAAACCTGAGCATAAGGGTCAATTGGAATAAATGAAGGATAGCCTTTGAGGTTATAACTTGAAGGAGCAGAATAAACACCGGCCAAAGCTGCGTCGTTTGCTGAAGGGAGTTTATCAATCACGGTTTTGGAATAGTTGGAATTGAATCCGGCCTTGAAATTTTTATTTAAGGTCCTTTCAACGGCGGCTTTCGCATTCCAGCGGTTCATGCCTGTTGAGGGTGCAATTCCTTTTTGAGCGGTCTCGCTTATGCCAAGTGCAAAGTTACCGGCTTCGCCAGCCTGGCTTACATTGACGTTGGTTGTAGCTGAATAACCTGTCTGGAAATAGTCGTTCCAGTTATTGAATACCTGTGGCGCTACCCATGCATCGGCAACCATACCCTTGGCCAGTTGGGGAACATAGAACAAACCCGGATGACCGTTGGCATTTCCGCCGTTTTTTGGATCATCAGGCAGGTCAACGATTTTTGGCCCCCATGAATATGATGTTGTCGGAACATAAGCGCCATAGCTGCCCTGTGCATATGTAGTCTGAAAATCAGGTGTACGGGAAACCTGTGAAAAACTGCTGGTATGTGAAATAGCTACAATTGGTTTTCCGATGACATTACCTTTTCCGCTTTTGGTTGTTATAATGACAACGCCGTTTGAAGCGCGGACGCCATATAGTGCTGCAGCAGCCTGTCCTTTTAGGATATTGATGCTTTCGATATCCGAAGGGTTAATGTCGACGGCACGGTTTGAAACGTCTGCTCCTGTTACGCTGTTCCCTGTCGAGAAGTCGGCGGTGGAAGCGACCGGCATACCATCTATAACATAGAGTGGTGTGTTATTGCCGGTAAAAGAGCGGGATCCGCGGATGATGATCTGGGAAGATGCTCCCGGCATACCGCTGGAAGGTTTAATGTCTATACCTGCAAGTTTCCCCTGCATGGCCCCTGCCAGGTCAGAATTTCCTGTGCGCTCTATGACATCCTTTTTAACTTCCTGCACAGCGTACCCGAGCGATTTTTTATCTCTTGAAATACCGAGGGCTGTAATGACAACTCCTTCGATATTCCTGGCCTCAGGTTCCAGTACCACTGCAAACGAAGTTTGTGTTCCAATAGGAACTTCCATTGATTTCATTCCAATGACGGAAATAACAAGTGTTGTGGAATTAGAGGGCATACTTAACCGGAATGCGCCTGACATATCGGTAATTACACCAGTTGTTGTGCCTTTGACCAATACGGTTGCTCCCGGAATACCAAGTCCATCCTCCGAACTGGTCACTTTACCGGTGATCGTTTTTTGTGCAAGCAC
>JBBRSB010000070.1:0-6595 GCA_038245785.1 Gloeobacterales cyanobacterium
AGCCAGGCTGATAACACCATTGGCAGTTCTTTCGACAGTGTGTTGAAAGGATCCTTCAAATTTGAAGGTGAAAAAATCACCATGTTCGACGTGATGTTCGCCCACAAATTCACGGATCTCAAAACACTCGAGAAAAACTGGATTGGTTATTTGAACAAAGAAGGTTCAAGCACCATGAAATGGTCGTTGATCGAGTTCACACTTGCCGAAACAGCAAAGAAGCTTCAGAATGAGGCTAACCTTCGCGCCGTCAATGGCGAAAGGATCAACCCTGTTGTGAATGTGCCTGGCACATCTGCTGGCGCCAGCGATGGTTTCCGCGTTTTCATCAAAAAACAGATTGCTTTATTCAAAATCCGCCCGTTTGTTTTGGGCGAATGGACACCTACCACCATCAGCGAGTATGTTCGCCTTGGAACATCAATGGTTCCTCAGGTGATCCGCGACCGTGGAGATCTTGAATTGAACATGAGCAGCGATGCGCATACGGCTTACATCAAAAACAACGAATCGTTGTACGGTTTGAACCAGGATTACAAGGCCGTTGATAAGTTCGTGAAAGAATATCCGAATGTTGCCATCGTTGTCGTTCCAAACATGAACGAATCAAAAAGGATGGTCTGGACGATCAAGGGCAACCTGAAACGTTTCGAAGATCAGCCTGGCGAAATGATGGCCTTCAGCCTGGAACAACAGGATTGGTCGTTGAAAGTTTGGAGCAACTGGAAAGAAAGCCTTTGGGCATTCATGGTAGGCAAGAAATTTGCTTCCCTGGCTGAAATTCCTCAGGATTACAGCACACAGCTCATCTTCTGCAACGATGTGGACTTTCCTGCAGATTTTTATCTGAATGCTGCAGCTGACGACACTACCCCTTCGGTAGCAAAACACAGCTCACTCGTATCGGTAGCCAATACCGTTGCAACTGCCATCACCGACATCGACGATGCCGTTGTAGGTAAGGAAATCAGGCTGAAAAGCGGAAGCATTGTCAATGCTATCACCATTGCCGTTGCCGGTAAATTTTCGCTGCTCACCGCCCCATGGACTCCAGGGTTGAACGATGTTATCATCTTGAAGAAACGTTCGGATGGTAAATTCATCGAACTCAGCCGCGTTGATCCGCTGGTTGTACTCACAGCATTTGCTGCTGACGATACTTCTCCTTCAGTTGCCGGAAGCACTGAATTTGTGACCAACGCCAACACGGTTCCTACCGCCATCACCACTTTGGATGATGCGATTACCGGACGCGTATACCTGATCCACGGTACCGGCGCTGGCGCCAATGCTACCACGATTGCCGCTGCCGGCAATTTCCTCCTCACTGCCGCAATGACACTTTCAATTGGAAAATGGATTCGTCTGCAGAAATCTGCAACCGATAACAAATTCTACGAAATCGATCGCGGATAGATATCGGATATTAGGGTTCCCGGGCAACCGGGGCCCTTTTAATCTTTTATTCATTTCAAAAACACAAAACAGACATGTATACAAAAGTAAACGTCCTGAAGCCTGGTGATAACAAGGGTACAGGCGGTAACAAAAAGAACAGGATCATCATCTACGACATAGATGATATCTTGAACAATCCTGTAAGGAATGCCGATGGCATTACCATTGATGCCAATTTTGGCCTGAAGCCCGGTGCCTACATGATTTCTCTCTACTGCACGCAATCTACCGTTAAGACGGGTTCGGATGCTGAAGGTGATCCCGATTCCAAAGGCATCATCCAGAGCCTGGAGTTTGATCACCCGGGTAATTCCGTTGAAATACGCGCATTCAGGCAGTACTGGATGAACCGCAATATCGGCGCCATTGTTGAAAGTTGCGATGGTACAAGCACGGAGCAACTGGGCACGCCTTGCGCTCCTCTGCAGCTTGTTTTCAAGTACGAAGGCAATAAGGATAAATCGACTACCTCGATGACGCTGAAATCAACACAAAAAGGCCCTGACATCGCCCAATACAATGGCACTTTAACATTGGATACTGTTAATGGCACCATTGCTGCTGCCGGTACCGCTGTTGATCTCACCAATGGTGATGGACAATACCAGCTTACCACAGGTGCTGCCGTTGCTGCTGTTTTGCTCTCCCTGGTAAATGCGGTAAACGGACAGGTGTTCACGCTCCTGGGATCCGGAGGAGCCTTCCCTTCAAGTATTGCGGCTTCTACTACCTTCATCCTTGCAAATGGAACGACCTGGACCGCACTTGCCGGCTCAACGATCACTTTCAGGGTGTTCAAAAATGGCGCAGCAACATTTGCCGCCATCGAGCTGTCAAGAACCTAAGCTCATTCTCTCGTTACAGCTCATTCACTCGTAACAGCTTGTTTTCTCTCCTGATTGTCAAAAGGCCCCTTCATCGGGGCTTTTTGTTTTTCCTGTCCTTTTAAAATTACGATGGCAATTGCATTTTTGTAATAAAATAAGAAACATGAAATCAAAAATCATTCAATATCTTAAAATGGACCGGACCTTCGAAGGCGGCCTCAGATTATACCAGGAAATCGGACAGTCGATGTCGTTCAAGGCGACTTTGAACCGTCAGGGCTTTACACCCTATAATCATGAATTGCTGCTGGAGGAATTCCGCAAGATGGCAGGCATCTCTCCCGAAGAACTCAGGGCATTTACCACCGCGCCGGTTGAACTACCAAAAGCCCCTCCAGTAACCGAGGAAGAAAAGAAATTGTTTATCCTGGAAATCCCGGAGCAAATCCGCAAAACCATCCGCTTGCGCGATGAATTTCCATTTCTGGGCCAGCCTGGTTGCCCGAATGAACTCAAAATACTCGTTGCCGATATGATATCACTTCACGAAAACTACGTGAAAGCCCACAGCCGGCTGTTCGATACCATGACTGATGAAGATTACCAGGAGACTGCAGCAAGTGTTGTGGAAGATTATCTGGAGAACCAGCAGATATGGGAAGAACTCCAATATTACAAGGAAAATGGTAAAGTGCTCGGCAATCATGTGATATTCGCTTACGCTGATAGGCTCAAAGAGATCCAGGCCATGCCGATTGCCGAACTGCACAAATTGTGCAACAGTCTCAAATCAAATATTTCCAAGACAAAGAAGAAGATTGATGCCAATCCGGAAGACCCTAAATCAGCCGAATGGACTGACAAACTGGAAAACTTCCAGGTTGAAATGACTGAAGTTAACCGGTTACTTGGTCTGAATGCCTGAACTATTTGACCTTAGTGAAATTAGTAAGCAATCAACCAGGGTAGAAGATAAGTCTGATATCCTGGTTGAACGTTTTCTGAACGCACACGACCACCGGATTGACAGCATCAAGCAATTAACAGGAAAGTTACCGGTAGAAGGTGAAATTTACTTCCTGTGGACAATGAAGAGTTTTAATGCCTTTACGTTCATTCCATATATCATAAAGTCTGCAGGAGTTATTGATGAACTGACCATTGCCACATACAGCATTTCCACACGCATTGTTGATGCCCTTGTGAAGCTTCTGGAGCATGGCCAGGTGAAGAAAGTAGATCTGTTGATCAGTGATTCGCTTCAGTACCGTTTGCCCAGGGTACACGATCACCTGCAGGCGCTAACGGCTGACCGGAAGGATATCGTTGTGCGATATGCCTGGAACCATTCTAAGATTGCACTCATCCGCGTGGGTGATGCTTTTTATGGCGTTGAAGGATCCGGCAACTTTGGCGAAAATGCACAGCATGAACAGTACATATTTTATCGTTCAAATAATATATATCTTTTCAGGAAGGAGGAAATAAATGGAATTCACAGTGGAACAGTTTGATATTATCCGGCAGTTGGCCGGCATTAATTATACGGTGAGACAAGTAGCCATTTATTTTGGCATCGAGGTTAATTCCTTGTTCCTGCAATACCAAGACAAGGATTCAGAATTTTATCAGAATTTCGAACGCGGCAGGCTGATGGCTTCTGCTGATGTTGACATGAAATTACTCAATGATGCCAAAGGCGGAAACCTTACGGCAAATGCTCAATATAAAAAAGCTGCCAAAGCTGCACAACTAGCAAACCTGAAAGATGAGTTGTTTGGAATTAGATAAGGTCAATTACGAGCAGCTCCAGGCGTGGTTGTTTGCCGGTAAAAACAAGGATCTTCCGGAGAACCTGGTTAAATACCTGGAGATACTGGAGTTGATCCGCTCGTTGTACGGGAAGTACGTTAGCAAAAAGGCTATCATTACATTATTGTCATCATCTCCGTATAACATTTCGGAATTCCGCGCCCAGAAACTCTATGCCGAAGCCATCAATTTCTTTTATTCCGACAATGACATTAAAAAGAAAGCCTGGGCTAACATTACCGCCGAAAAGCTTGAAAATCTTGCATTGCTGGCAATTGCCAGCGATGATATTGAGTGTGCCAGGCGCTGTTATGGCGATGCTGCAAAACTAAGAATGGATAGTGATCAGGAACAGGTTATCCCACGTGAACTGCTTGATCGCCGGCCAATATTCTACACACTCAAGGCTAAAGATGTTGGGCTTCCAGAGCCCAATCGACGCAAACTCGCTGAATTCATTGACAAACTCCCCGATATCCCATCGGATTACCGCATTTCCCTGCACAGGGACGCCAGGACAGCAAAAAGCGAAGGTAATGTTCTGGATCTCGCTGACGAAGAAGTAGATTTCCTGGGACATGAGTAAACTTACCCGAGAAGAAATCGAATTTCGCTTCAGCAACTGGGTTTCCATGTTTGTCGATGTCGTAAAGGCTAAAAATCTTTATTTGATAGGAGGACGAGGAACGGCCAAAACACAGGATATTATTGCCAAACGTTCCATCGATATTATCTACGACATGCCCAGGGCAACCTTTGCCTTCATTTCTGATACCTATGTCAATGCATTAAGCAATATCATTCCAAATATGATGACCGGTTGGGAACGACAGGGCTTTATTGAAGATATTACCCAGGCTGGTAAACGACGCCCGGGCCATTTTGTCTGCGATAAAGAACCGCCTGCTGACTTCGACCGGCCAGGGACAATAATGTTGGAATACCATCATACCATTTCAACATTTAACGGTTGCCGGTTCCTCATCAAGAGCCTCGATCGACCTTCGGCTAATGCAGGAATAAGCACACAGCACAATTTTGGTGATGAATCAAAGTATCTCAAGGAATCGAAGCTGAAGAAAAGCTTCCCTACACTCAGGGGAGATGCCGTTTTATTTGGAAAATCTCCATATTTCATGGGTCAAAGTTTTCTCACAGATATGCCTAATCCGGTTGATAAAGAAGATGACTGGATCCTTCGGATGAAAGATAATATGGATCCGAAGATTATTGTTGCAATTTTCCACCAGGCATTGCTGGTGAATAAAATTGAATATGAATTGTTCTGCGCCAAAAATGCAGGCGAATCAGTTGCAGAGATCAACAGGATAAACATTCGTCTGGACCGGGAAAGAGAACGATTGCGTAAGGTAAGGCGCAATTCAACCCTGTTCATCATCGTGAGCACTTTGGCCAATATTGATATCCTCACATTTGAATACCTGATCACCAACCTGAACACCCTTGATTATTCTGAATTTAAGACGGCCATTCTGAGCATGAAAGGTTCACTTGAGAAGGGTGCACGTTTTTACTCTAACCTGAGTGAGAAGCATTTTTATGATGATGGCTATAATTACGATTACTATGATAGGTTCGGGTTACACGACAATGTCGCAGCATCTTGTGAAGGCTTACGCTATATAGAGGGGAACCTGCCTCTTGAGGCCGGGTATGATGCAGGCAACATGATGAGCATGGTGATCGGTCAGGAGCAGGGCCACATCATGCGTGTACTCAAGGATCTGTATACGCTATCTCCAGACTGGATCCCTGAACTGGGTGCAGCGTTCTGCTCCTACTTTAGCGCACATAAGCTCAAGCAACTGAATCTCTATTATGATAGGGCCGCCAACAACCTTAGGCTTGCCAAGCGCGACTATGCCACTCAAATGAAGAATGCTATCGAATACGATAAGGCAGGACGATCAACAGGATGGCAGGTGAGGCTTATGAGTATAGGTCAGGGCAACATTGAGCATGGTGATGAGTATGACCTTATGAATCAGCTGATGGGTGAGAAGAATAAGAACCTGCCTATCTTATGGATTGATAAGTTTGAATGCAGAGAGCTAAAGAGCAGCCTTGAGCTTGCCCCCCTTGTAAAGGTAGGTAACAAGATCAAGAAGGGTAAGAAGAGTGAGCAATTAGCCCTGGCTAAGTTACCCATGCAGAGCACGAACATGAGTGATGCATTCAAGTATCTGATATGCACCCGCAAGAACCTTAAGATTGCTAAGCAAAGCAAATCTTCAAATGCTGTTGGTATCCTGACAGACTAACAAATCAATTATCCTTTCTTAATGTGGTAGTTCCCCCGCCGCTATGCTGAGGGATAGAACTGCCATGCCTACCTTGTTTGATAATGGTGTTCCTCTTCGTTCCACCTATTGTGGGATTTTCAAATCCCGCTTCGCCATGCTTACACATGCCCCATGATTATATATGTATCATTTGTCATATATCCGCTTTAGGGGGTGCGGCAATTGCCCCCTAAG
>JBBRSB010000071.1:0-6436 GCA_038245785.1 Gloeobacterales cyanobacterium
TATGGCCGCGATCGTGACCATGAAGAGAAAGATCGGGACCATGAAGGTAGAGGTAAGGGCAGAGGCGAGAGAGACCGGGATTAATCTAGGGACTTCTCGCAGCACATTGATAAGATGGGGGTCATTATAATGCGTCCTATACACTGGTTGCTTGTAACAGCAGGACTGCTTATGGCTGCTTCTTCATGGTCACAAGTGAGGTCACAGGTCACGGTAAACACGAACGCTAATGGTTCTGTTTTTGTGGATACGGGCCGGGTCCAAGTTCAGACTGGAGGAGCTCGGCCCAGGGTACGGATCGATGGGCAAGAACAGGACACCCAAGGCAGTAACAGCAGTGTTTCTACCTCTCGGGCCAGGGTATCTCTTACCCCCAAAGACTTGGCGAACAGCAACTATCTAGTAATGCTCCAAGGGCTCACTGGGCAGGGAAGTATTCAGATAAACAACCAGACCGTAGTCCGTTTCACCCGACCAGAAGCTAGGGTTGTACTCAATTCTTACCTGCGCTCGGGTTTAAATAGCGTCATCATTAGCGGTAAGGGAAGTAGTAACCTAACGACTGCCTTGGTCCAAGCAAAACCTGGGAGCAATCCCTATTTTCGACAAGACGGTCAACTAGAGGGCACTTCCCGTATACTTGTTCGCCAAAATCAGAGCCAGTCCGGTTCTGGTGGCTGGCGTTCTGTGATTGAGGTAAGGCTGGAATGATTTTAAGATCTGAGATGCGTAGGTTTATTGGTCTGTCGGTCGGATTGCTGTTGTCTTTGTCTATAGGAACAACGGTGTGGGCTCAAACGACACCAGAACCTGCTCTCACTCCTCCTCAGACTCCTCCCCTCGCTCCAGCTGAAGTCGCTGTATTCAAAGTAGGCAATGTCTCAGTGCTGACGCTTAGAGGAGAAGGTGCAAATGCTCGGGTGCAGCAAGCCACGGCAACCTTGAAAAGTATTTTGGATGCTGCTGCACCGCCTTTAAGTAATGCTGGCGCTCCGGTGATTACTAAGCCGCCAGAGGTCAAAGTGGCTGGAGATGATGCCAAAGCCCAAATCTTGGTGAATGGACAAGTCCTGCTAGAGCTTACGCCACAGGACAATCCCCAAAGTACGGTGGCTTTGCTTTCTCTCACCCAGACATGGGCTACTAAAATTCAACAGGTTTTGAACAAGCCCAATAAAAGTGCTGAACTGGCCTTTCAGGGATTGCCGGAAGTGCTGAATTATCGGGGCAAAGACTATGTGCGTCTCCCAGAAATAAGTCCTGACCGGGCTACCTTCACTACCGATGGGAGCCGCAGTAACAATCTGGTGCTCTTTTGGATCAAGAAAGATGGAGATCCACCGCCCCAGGTCTATGTCTTGAATCGTTTTCGTCAGTTTATTCCCTATGCCCGTACGGGCGGTTAAGAGCTTTTATCGAAAATCCTCTTGAGAATCCTTAATCTCTTGAATCCTTGGGAGGATCGTGGAATTTGGAGGGGGCATCGCGATGCGCCCGTACAGGAACTTTTTGCTGGCTCTGCAAAAGGATGTCGCTTAGGATAGTTAGCAGAAGATGATTGAGTGGCGTATTTAGGCAAGAGGGCTCTATGGCGAGTGAAGATAAGCATGCGTATGTGCGCACCAATCAGCCCGGTTTAAAAAAGCTTTTGGGCGACCAGGAAGCTGAAATCATGGAACAAGTCTGGGCGTTGGGAGGTTCAGTCCTGGCTAAACAGGTGCATGCACGAATGCCGAATGGGGCAAAGCTCGCGTATTCGACCGTGGTTTGTACGATGGGGCGCTTGGTGGCTAAGGGATTACTCACTGTTGTCGATGCCAATACTAAGCCGTATCTCTATGTCGCTACGGTTGAGCGTGAAGCATTTATTAACGGAGCTATCCGGCATCTGCTCGATTCTTTGCACCAAGACTTTCCTGTGGCGGTGTCCAATTTCCTACAGGATAGAGGGAGTATTCCCGTGAACTTGGCGGAGACTGTAGCGCGTCTGGAGGACTAAGCCATGCAGTTAGCCGCCCTCATGCCTCTGTTCCTAGCCATGTCTTTGTATATGCTGACTTTAGGAATCGGCCAGTGGTTAACGCCTAAAGGGGCATCAACTATGGTCAAAATCCGCTATGCGACTCTGCTGGTAACGGCAGGAACCTTAGCCCTGGCTCTATTTCACCTGCATGAGGATATGAGCTCTTCTGCGAATCATATGGACAGTCTCTGTTTACCCCTTTGGTTGCTTGTTGCGATGGGCCTCTCTGCAGGCAGCTTTACCCTTGGTTTTCTGCACCAGCAAAGCAGCTTAGCCAAAGAGATGAGTCGCTGGTCTAAATCTGCGTCTCCAGCCTTATTACTAATCCTAGATGACCTGGCTGCTCGTTTAAAGATTAGACAAACTCCCCGTTTGCGTATAGTGACGCTTGCTCAACCCATGGCTTTTGTGGTGGGGACGATCCAGCCCACTATTTATCTTTCAACTTGGATGATAGAGCAGCTCACCCCTGCTGAACTTGAAGCAGTGCTTGCTCATGAACTGGCCCATATTGCTCGCTCTGATAACTTGATTGCGCTGATTTCAACGGCACTTTTAGGCGCCACGGCCTTCGTCCCAACGAGCTGGTGGGCGCTGCGTGCCCTGATGAAGGAACGGGAGTTAGCTACCGATGCTTTGGCCGTCTCCGCAACCGGTAAGCCAATCACCCTGGCCCGTGGACTCCTAAAGGCTACTGCACCAGAAGCATTGAACTTCAACGCAGCCGCTGGCCTCTTGGAAGTTTCTATGGTCGAAGAACGGGTGCGCCATTTAGTTGAATTGCATGAGACAGGCTCTACACATAGGCAGCATCCAATAGAAAAGCGCTGGATCTGTCTGCTAACCCTGATTTCACCCATTCCGCTGGCCTGGATCATCTTAGATGTCCCGCACTTGCTTAATCTTCCCTAGCAGATGGATTTCCTTACTTCTACTTTGCTATAGCTGCAAAATGGGTTAGATTTTGTACAGACTGCAAAATAGAGAAGCGTGATGCTGCACTGTAACAAGTAAGCAATTCCCTACTGATTTCAGAGAATGACTGATGCCAAGCACTACGAAACGAACTAAGCCGAGAACAATTTTTATAGCAAGTCTGTTGTTGGCATTGGTAACAGCACCCGTATTGGGGCATGGGGGCCATGATGATGCTTTTAAGGAGAAGCAAACGGCTCCGACTGCTGGACAGGTTAGCGTGCCGACTGAGGTGCAGAAGTCGATGGGACTGGTAGTACAGCCTGTTTCAGAGAAGAACCTGAGCACAGGCTTTGCCGTGAATGGAAAGATTGAGGCAATGCCCGCGAAGAACGCCGACATTAACGCTCCTCTGGCCGGACGGGTACTCAGTTTGGCGGCTACCCGTGGTCAACAGGTCAAAGCCAAGCAGACCATAGCCATATTAGATAGCTCTGAAATCCGTCAGCTTGCGGTGGAGTCTGAGCGTAGTCTTGTCCAAGCCCGCACGGCCCTGCGTCAGGCCCTAGCTCAATTACAACTCACAGAAAGTAACTATCAGCGAGAGAAAGAATTGGTAGCGCTGAAAATATCCCCGCGCAGGGATTTTGAGGTTGCCCTGGCCGAGCGAGACCAAGCTAAAGCAGACCTTGACGCTGCTCGTTCCCAAGTGCAGATGAGCAATGCCACCCTTAACAACCGCTTGGCTCAACTCGGTCAGAATGGGGTGCGTGCTCGTGCCGACGGTAGTATCAAGATTACCTCCCCTATTGCTGGTGTCGTGGCTGACCAGCAGGTTACAGCGGGGGAAGCCGTTGAACCCGGCAAGATCCTTTACAAGATTGTCGATCTGTCCGAAGTGTGGGCGACTGCCCAAGTGTACGAGAAGGATTTATCCAAGATTCGTCTCAGGCAGACGATTGAAGTAGTCACCAATAGCTACCCAGGTCGGACCTTCCGGGGGCAGATCACAAGCCTTGATCCAACGGTGGATCCAGAAACCCGCACCGTAGCCGTTCGAGCCGTACTCAAAAACACTCAGGGATTACTCAAACCTCAAATGTTTGCCACCTTGCGGGTTGTCACGGGAAGCCAAACACAGCCCGTCGCTATGATTCCGCGCTCAGCAGTGCTGGATGTCGATGGAGAGAAGATTGTTTACGTCCAGAACGGTGATGCTTTCGTGCCAACGGCAGTAAAACTCGGACAGACTAACGGTGATTTTGTTCAAGTAACCGATGGCGTATTCTCTGGTGATTTAGTTGTCACCCAACGGGCTTTTCAGTTGCGCGCCCAAGCGCTGAAGGGCAGTTTTCCCGCAGAAGAGAGTGCGAGCGGTGAAGTGAAAGCTGATAAGGCTGATGAGACTGCTCCCGCTTCGAATTCGACAGGTCAAACTGTTCCATCCATCAGTGCCCCGCCCCTCTGGGCATGGCTCTTGGGTGGAGTACTGCTAACAGTAGGTGGATTCTTTGCAGGCATGCAGGTGGCAAAGAAGGGCAGTCCGTCCGAGAAAGTATCGGGTGAAGGGGTGTCTGTCTCGCCTGACACTACCTCTCGTTCTCGGCGCTGAGGAGATTCACCATGCTCAATCGCCTGATTCTTTGGTCCCTGACCCAGCGCTGGCTCGTGGTAATCGCCTCAGTTGCACTGCTCGTTTTAGGTACTGTAACGATCGTCCGTCTACCGCTGGATGTTTTTCCCAACTTTGCCCCTCCCCAGGTGGTTATCCAGACCGAGGCTGTGGGCCTTGCGCCTGAAGAAGTTGAGTCTCTGGTCACACTGCCGATGGAAAGCGCGCTCAATGGGACACCGGGCCTGACCGATATCCGCTCCAGTTCAGCCATTGGTTTATCCGTAATCACCGTCGTCTTTGATTGGAACACGGATGTCTTTCGCGCTCGACAACTGGTGACTGAGCGGGTCCAGCAAGTCGCTCCTCGGTTGCCCCAAGGTGTTGATACGCCTGTGCTTTCTCCCGTCAGCTCTCCAATCGGTGATGTAATCAAGTACGCGCTTACTATCGATCCAAAGGCAAAAGTTGAGAAGCGCACAGATCTGCTGGATCTAGCTACTCTAGCCAACTGGCAAATCCGTAACCGCCTCCTGGCGATACCAGGGGTCACGCGTGTTCTGATGGTCGGAGGGGGCGAACTCCAGTACCAAGTGCTGGTCGAACCAGCCCGTCTTAAACAGTATGGAGTCACGCTTGCTCAGGTGTCCGAAGCCGTGAAGCAGGCCAATATCAATGCCCCTGGCGGCTTCCTGCAAACCCCGGATCAAGAACTGCTCATCCGGGGCGTCGGACGCATCAGTTCACTAACAGACCTACAGCTATCAGTGGTCACTGTTCGCCAAGGCGTTCCTGTTCGTCTTGGAGATATTGCCCGCATTCAGACGGGTCCAGCCGTCAAACGAGGCGATGGTTCCCTCAACGGGCAACCAGCTATCATTCTCACCGTCACCCGCCAACCATTTGCTGATACTCCCACTGTCACCCGTGCCGTTGAAGCGGCGATGAATGAGATCCTGACAACGCTACCTAAAGATGTCCAGGTGACCACTACCTTCCGCCAGGAAGATTTCATCGAAAAGTCTGTCGGTAATGTTGTCGAAGCCCTTAGAGATGGGGCGATTATTGTCGCCGTCATTCTGCTGATCTTCCTAGGCAACTGGCGAACGATGGTGATCACCCTTACATCGCTGCCTCTTTCAATTGTCTTGGGGCTGCTGGTGATGAATGCTTTCGGCATCGGTCTTAACACAATGACCTTAGGTGGGTTAGCTATCGCTCTAGGCGAAGTAATCGATGATGCGATCATCGATGCAGAGAATGTCTACCGTCGTCTGCGGGAAAATAGCACCCTCCAGGTGGACCGACAGCCTCCTTTAAAGGTTATTTTCCAGGCTTCGGCCCAGATCCGTGGCTCTGTCGTCTTTGCCACTCTGATACTTTGTATTGTGATTGCCCCGATATTCGTCCTGTCTGGGGTCGAAGGTCGTATCTTCACGCCCTTAGGCATTGCCTACATTTTGGCCATTCTCGCTTCGCTGCTGGTCGCGCTGACAGTGACGCCTGCTCTGTGCTATTTACTACTGGCGAATCGGAACCTAGCAGAGGACGAAACCTGGACGGTTCGCAAGCTCAAGCAAATTTACCGGCCTATTCTGCAGTGGGCCATTCATCACCCGCTCCCTGTGCTAGGAGGTTCTGTGTTAGCGCTTGTTGCTTCCCTGACGCTGGTTCCCTCCTTGGGAAAGACGTTTCTGCCGGAGTTCCAGGAGCGCAACCTGGTAATCGCTGTTTCTCAATTGCCGGGTGCTTCGCTTAGCTCCACGCAACAGATCGGCATCGCCATGGAGCGCTCCCTCAAGCAACATCCAGAAATTGAATCGGCCCAATTTCGGGCCGGTCGGGCACTGGGGGATGATGATGCGGGTGGGGTCAATTTCGGTGAA
>JBBRSB010000072.1:0-5800 GCA_038245785.1 Gloeobacterales cyanobacterium
CCCCCAGAACATCCAGGGGCCTTGACCATCCTCTACATCGCCGCCTGTTGATATTGATACTGAATCTCCATCACATCCTGCTCTAGCTCTAACCATTGGGGGTCTAGGCTGTGGGGCTATCTTCCCCCGTAACTCAATCAGGGCATGAAACTCTGGACTGAACGCAGGTACCATCTCGATAATGCCGTCTATCTCTTGCGCCAGGGCACTTTGATTTACCATGTACTTAACTCCTTTTCGGGGGTTGATAAGACTGGTCTGCTTTCCACAGAGGGGCCAGTCTTTTGGCTTTAAAGAGACGCTTTCCCATCCCCCTTATATTATCTATAATACTCCCTGTATAATAGATACGTCAATAATACTGGGAGCAATATACATATTTGTTTACACTCCCGGTACTATAGAAATCTGCTAGGCTAGCTCTATGAAAAAGCCACACAAGCTCAACCCCAATTCTTTAAAAAACCTCACCCATCATGAGGGGCGTCCTCTTGCCGTAGGGGAAAAGAAGAAGGAACGCACCGTTACCGTCAGTCAGACCGGATGGGAAGGCACCAAAGCACTCTTGCAAGCGGTTGGCTGTTCTAGTGTCTCTGAACTCTTGGAAAAACTCGGACGCAAGCAATTATCCGTTGTTGACCTAGAGTCTCTAGAAGACCAACTAGACTTGAAAGAGGCTATCCAGGCAGAAGCAGACCCGCAAAACCAACAAGCCCCTATTCCCTGGGAACAGCTAAAGCAGGAAGCAGGGCTTTAGATGCCTGAGTACAGTGTTCAATTCCTGCCCTCTGCTGCCAAAGAATTTAAAAAACTTCCCGTAGCAGTAAAGCAACGTATCTCCGTCCAGATAGACGCTTTACGCCTAGACCCTCGCCCTCCGGGGACGAAGGCGCTCCAAGGAGGAAATGGACAATTACGCATCCGTATTGGCGACTATCGCGTTATCTATCGCATCCAGGATGAACAGCTAACCGTTCTCATCCTCAAAGTCGGTCACCGTAACAAAATCTATAAAAATCCATGATGCCAGTGGCAGGAGAGATTTCTACCAATGAGGTTCTCCGGTCCCGCCAAGAAACCACTATCCCTCTCTAATAGCCACGGCGCAAGCCGTCTCAAGCGCAACGGCCCGCTATCCATAACCTACGAAGCCGCTACCGTTTGGTGCGACGGCAGGGCAAGAGGCTACGCCGTGGGGACCCGCTGTGCACCCCTTCGGCATAGCTCAGGCGCCACGACCCAAGAAGGGTATTTATTCTTGAGCAGCCCTGTTTGGGAGGGATAAGTGAGGTTTACTACCCTAGAACGTAGCGACGGCCCAACCGCTCAACATTCTAAGGATTGACTACGAAACCTATCTAGCTAAGCACATTACTCTTTTGGACAGAACCCCCTGTTCCGTACTTCACACCCCAATACCAATCATTATGATTAGATATCCTAATAGATAAATACTTGATAAATAAGCAACGTTTAACTTAAATGGAGACTATTCCAATTCAGAGAACTCTTTGCCATGCAGAAACTATTTCAATACGGGCAAAGAATTCTCACGCGGAATAGCCTTGTTCGGGCTCTTGAGTCTGTTCAAGACTTGATTGTCGTCTCTCTCTGTGGTGGCCTCTTTTGCGCCATGCTCATTCAGCTAAGAGCTATGTTCCTCTCTATGCTTCCTCCCATCCACCTCCAGGAAGTCACCGCAGATATCCTCTATGTATTAATCTTGGTGGAACTGTTTCGACTCCTCATTATTTATTTGCAGGAGCACCGAGTTTCTATTGGCGTGGCCGTAGAAGTGGCAATCGTCTCCGTCCTCAGAGAAGTGCTGGTGCGCGGGGTGCTGGAACTCTCTTGGAATCAAACCCTAGCCACTTGTGCTTTCTTGCTTGTTATGGCACTCCTTCTTGTAGTCCGTGTTTGGCTACCCCCAACGTTTAACGGTATTGATCCTGAAGGGCGCGTTTCGCGCCAACATCGGCTCAGCCAAGACAAGCTGGCCATGAATGGGCATGAGTTGCAAACAGAACAAAAGCCTAAAATCGCTTTCTTAAAACCTGAGTGAGGGAATAGATTGAAAAATACCCCCTATCCTCTGTGGCCTGGTAAATCAGGGAGCTGAGTAGCAGTCGATTCAGCCTGCTACGTCGAAAATGCGTTGGGTAGAAATGAACAGCCCAATCGCAGCCCTTCTCGCCTTCGGCTGCCAGACACGACAGGTCCTTCTCGCCTTCTCGGCTTCGCCTACCTTTTCAATCTGCCTACGGCAGCAGGTACCTTGTGCCGGACACGGCTGCCAGACACGGTAAGCTCAGGATGAACTCAGGGCAAGTCCTCGAACGTAAGCTATGGCACTGGGGCCTCCACCGCTATCTATCCCTAACGAAGGAAACCCAGAGGCTGGCCGCTCCTCCTAGGCATTGCCTTCATCTCTCTCCTATTTCAGATATTCTGTTAATACCTCCGTTTGTTACTCCAAGAGTCCCTTCCATATTTGTCGAAATACCAAAGGCTTATATTGCCCAGAATCGGCAATATATCGAAAGCAACCATCAATTCCAACGCAAGTTACAACTAAGGTTGCACCCTAATCGAGGTTTGGGCATGGTTCTTCGTAAAGGCTCACTTGAACTTCTCGAAAAGATCTGTCAAGACCGTAAACTTCAGCACTACGCCGCCAAACAGTACATCCCCCTCTACACAGATGAGGTTTTGATTCTCTATCGCGGGATTGTCCAACTCCAGACTTTCGATCCCTTAGGCGATGAATCAATCTTAGGTTTGCTTGGGCCCATGATGCCGATGAGCAGAGCTTTTAGTGACCTCGCCTCTCATGAGATTTATACCCTGTCTGAGGTGGACCTAGTACGATTGAGTTGGCAAGATATCGACAAGTCTCAGGCCCTAACACTGGAGATGAACCAATTATTGACTCGACGCTTGCAGCAAGTGGAGACTTTGTTGACCCTGATGAATAAAAACCGGGTTGATGAACGATTACTAGGGCTGTTAGCTCTTCTGGCACGCGAATTCGGGAAAGAAACTCCCAAAGGGATTCATGTAGATATTCCCTTAACCCATCAGCAAATTGCCAATATCGTGGGTTCAACACGCGTTACGGTCACCCGGTGTCTAGGAGCCTTTAAGAAAGCAAGCTTACTAAGCACGAAGAAAGGCAGACATTTATATGTCCATCAAGAGGTGCTTAATATGTACTGAACATCCCGAATAGAGGGACTATTTAGCGTGTAGTATCTGCGCCTTTCCAAAGAGAAGGGATTTCACACAGGACTCTATAATTAGCTGAAGTAATTGTGCCAATTAGGGCTTAAGGCCTCATTAAGCAAAAATTAAGCCTTGACGACGGATGGCGACAGAAAAGACTGAAATTCAGGTATTCCCGCAAGTATCTTGGGAGCTAACAATTTCGTTTTTAGCTAGCGGTTTCTAGCTTGAAAAATAAAAAGCGGGATGCATCGGGAGTTGTCACCTTTGGATCTTAATCTTCCGTTAAGCCAATCTCTTTACTGTAACCGCAGAGACAATGCTGCTCAAAGTCGTATTGCTCACCTACTCACGTAACTTAGGTTCTTTATGCAGTTTCGCAAGAGCATTCTTCTGGCTACCTTGTTGTGCCTTAGCCCTGCACTTATGGAGCGTCTGCAGTCAGCTGAGGCTAAGTCTGAAAAGCTAGAGCTGCATAGAGTCTTACTCCTGAGTGTTGATGGTCTGCACGCAGTGGACCTGAAAAACTACGTTAAGAGCCATCCGGATTCAGCTCTGGCAGAGTTGAGCAAAATGGGTGTCACCTACAAGCAGGCATTCACATCGAAGCCATCAGATTCTTTCCCTGGACTCTTATCCATGGTTACAGGCGGTCTGCCTGGGACTACAGGTGTCTACTACGATGATTCTTATGACCGCACGCTGCTCCCCTCCATCGCACAAGTTAAAGATGGCGCAAGTCTTGCTCCAGGCACGGAGGTCGTGTACGACGAGACGGTTGATAACGACCTGAACCAACGGGACGGCGGGGGAGGAATCGATCCCGACAAGTTGCCGCGAGACCCCGTGACGCTCCAACCTGTATATCCCCATAGTTTTCTGCGCGTGAATACCATTTTCGAAGTCGCAAAGGCCGCTGGCTTGCGCACAGCGTGGAGCGATAAGCATCTAGCGTACGACTTGGTCAATGGCCCCTCTGGAAAGGGCGTTGATGATCTTTTTAATCCAGAAATTGCCGCACCGGATCCTAATGGTCTGGGGGCCACAACGGACAGCGTTAAGGCAACAGAAGCTTATGACGATACCAAGGTGACGGCGATTCTGAACGAAATTAAGGGCTATGACCACACGGGCAAACAACAGGTTGGCACCCCGGCCATTTTCGGAATGAACTTCCAGGCGATCAGCGTAGGACAGAAACTGGCAACCGATAAAGTTACGTTTGCGCCTACCAGTGTTTCAGGCGGCTATGTAGACGCTATTGGCACCCCTACACCGCTGCTGGCCGAGGCCCTTGACCATACGGATGCGTCACTCAAACAGATGCTTAATGCCCTCAAAGAGACAGACCAACTTACCTCAACCCTATTCATTGTGACGGCCAAGCACGGCCAGAGCCCGATTGACCGTACTCGACTGGTGAGCGGAGCGACAGGGGTGCCGCTCGGGAGTACAATTCCCAATATCGTTAATCCCGTAGCACCGATTGCCCAGGCAACCCAGGATGATGTGGCCTTGCTGTGGCTCAAGGACCAAAACCAGACGGCTAATGCCCTCATCGCTCTGCAGGCGAACCAGACAGCCGCCTACATTCAGAACATCCTCTCAGGGGAGACGCTTAAAGCAGCATTCTCGGACCCGTTGGTAGACCCACGCACTCCAGATATCATTGTGTTACCCAAGCCGGGTACGATTTACACAAGCTCCACGAAGAAGATTGCAGAGCATGGCGGTTTTAGCCAGGATGACACCAATGTTGCCCTCCTGGTGTCCAATCCACAACTGCATAGAGATGTAGTGACAGTCCCTGTGCAGACTACCCAGATTGCTCCAACCATTCTCAGGGCTTTGGAGCTAAATCCTAGGGCACTCAAGGCAGTGGAGATTGAGAGAACACGGACTCTACCGGGACTTTTTAGACGTTCTGAGCGCTCTGAGGGCGCAAGGGGTTAGGGTTGCCTTACACTCTTTGTGCCTAGGCCCAAGTTTCCTAATAAATCGGTGTGTGAAGTTGTTCACTTCATGCCGATTTATTAGTGCAGAGTAGGGGAGCTTGAGCAAGCCTTTATCGAAAAGTTTGCAACATCCCCCTATCCATCCAAACCTGTACGCTTCACTTAAGATTCTAATAATAGACTGGCTCTGAATATGGCCTATTTCACAGAATCAGTAAAGGTCTTGTTGATCCCTTTCACGATGTAGGCAGCCAAGCCATTTGTATCGGTTACGCTAGTTAGTCCTGCGGCAGCAGCGTTCCAGCTAGTAGCTGTCGTTTCTCCAGTAGGCGTTGCTGTCGCAAAATTCCATCTGCTTCCTACGCTGCTGACATCTACACCTAGATCTGCATTGAATGTAGATTGTGCCCCAGCAGTACCGATGACCACAGCTCCGTCGGCAAGGGTCGCTGGGGTAGTTTGGGTTACGCTCGGTGCAGTGGTAATATCGAATCCGGTTGATTGCCCATAGTTAGCTCGCTACTAATGGCCACCAGTGGTAGCACGTTAATCCTCGAATCAACGCTCGTTGCTTGAGCAACCCCTGACAGCGGTGCACGGCCACTTCCTCTAATTCATCCAGA
>JBBRSB010000073.1:0-5572 GCA_038245785.1 Gloeobacterales cyanobacterium
AGTCAGCAAGCGTAGTCTTATCACAGTAAACTAGAGCTTAGAAGATTAATGAGCTTCCGCTCTACTATTCTTGTTCTTCTCTCTCCTGACCGCATATTCTTGTAGGTCATGAGCTCTTTCATCGATATATTTTATCCAACACACTCCTGTGGTCCTTGCAACTCGTTGCAAAGGGCCAACTCGGATTAAATAAAATCTCCATCATCATAGAATTTCATGCATTCACTTGCATAAATTTGGCAACAATCAGTTGCGCATCAATGATTTTCAGATCACGTTTAGCCCTCCTGGGCCTCTGAACTTCAAGAATTTTCCACCTTGTGTAGCCTTCGTAAAAAAATCTCCTGACATGTCATCAGTCGGGCACCATTCGACACTCATGTCTTTGGCTTGGACGCGATCCGTCACAAAGAAATATCGGATGTTGACATGGCGGGTGCGCTTTCCACTCGAAGCCTTTCCGTTCTTTTCCAAGAGCATAGCACTTTGGTTGTCTTGATACACAATATTTTCTCTCACCTTGATTCCCTGGGCCTCCAAGAAATATCTTGTCCACATTACTTGTGGCATGACGTCATCAACCGCCACCAACTCGGCCTCGGTTGAACTCTTCGTGTTTAGTTTCTGGCGTACAGACGTTGCATACATCGACCCTTTTCCAAGAGACATAGTTGCACCTGTGTGGCTTCGCATGTCGGGATGCACGGCAAACGAGCCGTCGACCCACCATTTCACGACATCCAGATTTGTCGCTTCAAGTGTCAATGTCAAATTTAAAGTTCCTCGCAAATATTTCATCACTCGCGCCAGCTTCTTGTAATCATCAACATCTGGCGACTTCACTCGCGTCGTAAGAAACGCGACCGCTGTTTGCACGTCAGGACGAGCACGTTTGCACAAAAATAGCAATTTCGCAACATTGGAGTGAAACATCTCGGCCGTGTCTTTGTCAAGCTTCGTGCAGTCGTCATTGACATGAAACAAATTTTCAGTTGCAGGTGTAACTGCTTCGCCGTCCATGTCATCGGGTAGATCGTCGAGAATTTCTCCAATATAGTCCTTCATCCAGATTTTGCACTTGCCGGGTTGACTGAAATCAAGAGTCATACCAAGGTAGTCGTGGACGTCGCCGCGAGTCACCACCAATGGAGTTTCTTTACCGTATTCGGCGTTCATGATGTCAAGTACGTGCTCGGTAACCGCCGGGTCGACATGTGATATTTTGATGTCGTCGACATGCCACAGCACCGTACATTGCTTACCGTTGATGATTTTGTTGGCAACGCACCTGTCATAGGGATTGATTTTGAAGCCCTCGCGTTCGAGACTCCGGGTGAGTTTCTGCCAGAACAGGAGTGCGGCTTTCAGGGTTCCATACAAGGCCTTCTTCAACTTCACGTAGATGACTGGTTTACCTTTTTCAAGCACAACAAAGTTTTCATACTTCTCCTTATTCACTTGTAGGAGAAGTTGGGCAGTTTCACCGACCATTTTCATAAAGACCACATCGTCCATGTCAGCTTGCATGAAAGCACCTGGGATATCGGCAGTCATTACACTGCGTCCCTCCTGAGCGTCAATTGCGCATGAAAGCATCAGCGCCTCGATCGACACAGTGGGAGCACTAGTATCCTCCTTTGACATGTATGCCCGTTGCTTGCGACCGTCTGCACAGCCACGTCCCTTGATGCGGCCGCATCGCTTCTTTTTAAGAAACATCAAATATTGAAGCGCATCTTTGCGCTGAGCTCCGCTCAAAAAACTCGCCCTCTTGGGCTCTATCACGTCCCTGTCTTCAAGCTGCCTCATCTCTGCAATAACGGCATCAGTGCCCTGCTGTCCAAACTCTTTTAGCCCTTTTTTAACTGAAAATTGGGTCATACAAATGTGCTCAACAGAGGCATCCACCGTAGTGTGGAGGTGGTCATAGTTCGGCTCTTTTCGTGGTCGCAAGTTTCTTTCACCGGATCGTTGTCCGTACTTGGCGTCCATAGCCTGCTGTATTTCAGTGGTTTCGTAATCATGAGCCACTCCTGTGGTTTCTCCAGGGTCTTCGTTAGCGTCATATCCGCCTGTAAGATTCACTCCTGGGATTTCTCCGGGGTCGTTAGCATCATCGTCAGTCGCTTCGTTGGCATCATCTGCCGAATCGTCGTTATCATTTTCAGGAGCGTCATTGTCCGCATCGTACTCGTCATTGTCTTTGGCATCATCTGTCGAATCGTCGTAATCATTTTCAGGAGCGTCATTGTCCGCACCGTACTCGTCATTGTCGTTGGCATCATCTGCCGAATCATCAACATCACTTTCAGGAGCGTCATTGTCCGCGCCGTACTCGTTGTCGTCTTCATTTTCGGGTTCCGGAGCGTCATTTTCCACTCCGTAGTCGTTTGCACCCACTCCTGCGGGCACACCTCCAGCCCCGGCAGGGTTGAGGATTTGTTCAACAAATTCATGTTCGTTTTCAATGGGCGCCATGTCGTCGTTGTCGTTGTCGTCGTCATCGTCATCGTCATCGTCGTCGGCAGGATCGTAGTCCTCGTCGTCATCATCATCGGAGTCGTCGTTGTCAAGCAGCAACGCATCGCCATTGCGATCCGCAAATAGCAGGTTACGATTTGCACGAGCACGACGAGCAAGGTTGTGAACTCTGTCAATTACTTCCTGTGGCATCGGTAGCACAGTCCAATGGTTGCGTGTCAGTCGAAGTCCGGTGGTGAGGCTCATGAAGTAGTAGCCGCCTTGAACGTTCCCGGTAGGACGCATGGCAATAGCGCCAGTTGTGCGCGTAGCCATGGTGTTGTCGTGATCGTCATGAACTTGAGCGTAGGATCCGAAACTCAGTCGACAGTGCTTGTTGCAGTCGATTTTAAGACCTGTCATGATTAAGCGTGGGCTCATCGTAGACGACACACCGTCCTTCGGCGGGAAGTTGTTAAGCCAGAATACACTGGCCTGGACCATATCGACCAGCATGACATCAGGGATTTTCTTGAATGGCAGAGTGTTATAAACACATCTGGTGCGCTCCTTGACAGTCCTGATATAACGTTCAATTTCAGGCACGTGCTCATCATTGGAAACGACGTTGAGTTGAATTCCGAGCTTCGTAAGATCGCCGCGTAACGGTTCAAATTCATTGTCCATCAGACCGACTTTCACGATGAAGCCGCGGTTGAAATAAACTTCGCGTACATTGTTGATAGCCTTCAGGATAGTCATCGCCTTCCTGTTCGGAATTTTTTCAACTGTTCCAAACTTAAGGGATCGAGAAATAGTTATCAGGAAAGCGATTCGATTCACAAACATGATATCAACACAAATAGTTACGTCGCGATGACGCTCAAGAATTGCCCTCGGCGCTTTCGTGTCAATTTTACCGACGTGGTTTCCTTTTGTTTTTGTCGTTTTTCCTTTTAGTGACCCCAGGTTGGGGCCAAAAATCTTCTCCGCATTTCGGATGTCCTCTTCAGTCACCGAGCAATTCATTAGTTGGTTGTTATTCACGTAGTCGATGAAATCTTTGGTGGACGGTCTTCCAATCGCGTCTTGAAGGCGACGTGCCAACTCGGCTTGCCCCTTCTCACGCATCGTGTAGCCGATCAAATTTTCGCGGACAGTGTTGACGAGCATCGTTGCTTCGCCAGTTGCCGCAATCGCATTGTTTGAGTCGCTCATATCTGTAGGCACCAAGTCATTGACGCTTGGTCCCGAACCATGTTCATCTTCCACAGTGCTCACATTGGCATTGGCTTCGCTCGGGATACTCATGTCCGCGTAGAAAAGCCCTCCTGGCGCTTGGTTGAAATGACGTTCAGTCCCGTTGGCCCTGTGCATCACAAATTTTGGTTCCGCTCCGGACGTATCAAAACTAACTTTGAACTTCTTGTGCACGTTGGACAAAGAGAGTAAATTAGCAATACATTTCGGGTTGTACCACACAGTTCCATATCCGTTGAGATCTCCTTCGAGTTCGGTCGGTAGGATACCGGAATTGCATTTAATGTTCATCACGCGATTGGCGGGTCGGATATTCTTCAACATGTTGGGGTTCATGAATACGTCCACTTCCGACGCGCAATCAAGAATTATCCAATGGCTCGGAACACTCCTTGATTGTGCAAGGCATATGCTGTCTTCGAGCTGACAATGCAGAACTGTTTCAGCTGTCTTCGCGGCGTCAGCTGCCTTCGCGGCTTCAGCTGCCTTCGCGGCTTTAGCTGCCTTCGAGGCGCCTTTCTTCTGATTGCGTGTTAGCACCTCCTCGTTCTTTGGGGACGGACAATCAGGCGCATAATGCCCTTGTTCTCCACAGTTGAAACAGGTGATGTGAGCAGCAGAATCATCTCCGGTAGTGGCAAATGCCATCCCATGGCTTCCAGGACGAACTCCTTGCACAACGCTCGCGCTTGTACTCAAATTCGCCATCAAGCTGTGAGCGTCATCAACGGTGTCTGGATACTCGTTGTATCCCTTCACGTATCTGTTCTCCGTCTCCTCAATGAGCTTTCCGAACCTTTGCTTATCCGCTCCCGTGAAGAAGACTCTTGCTAAATATTTTTCCTTGGCTCGCGTCCTGGCCGTAGTCAAGTCGCCAGGCAGCGCCACAGCGGGGACAATATTCATGGCCACGAGTTCTCTAACAGTAGCAGGCGCTGAGTGAAACTCACCACCACAATGCTCGAATACTTTCACCTGAATCATGAACTGCTCATGGTACGCGGCACAAGTCAATTTTCCTTGCGACATCCCGAGCAGCCTCCTTTGGGCGTTGAGTAGTGCATGCATTGGCTCCTTCTTGTTTTCCACGTTGAACGAAGCTTCACGGATGTTGACCAGTAGCGCAATCAGATCTCTTGCTTGTACCAGAGCGACATGATTGGGGCACAGTTTCACCTTAGACAGCATGGCGTCACTGCATTGTGACCACACCAGCGCGTACGCAGTTTCTTTGTTTTCCTCGTATAGACGCTTGTCCTTCTTGTACTCCTTCTTGTCTTCCTGGTAGTCGTGCACAGCCAGTGCGTCTGTTGTGTCTGCTGGACGGGCAGGCTCAACCCACACCTTGTCAACAAGATCTTCAATCGCAACTTGTACGTCCTTCGCAGATTTGCACGTCACTCCGAGGTATCTGACAATCTCCTTCGTTGTCCGGTTAAACTGATCAGCCTGGTTCTCACCCAGGTCGTACACATGACCTTTTAGTTCATTCACTCTACCATCGAACTTGCTGGGTACAGGAGCTTGCTTCTTGAAAGCAAAGCGTCCTTTCCCGGCGTATCCTCCACCTTCACTCGGTGGAGGTTTCGCTTCCTTTTCATTGGACGCCATTACAGGCAGTCCCTTTTTCGATTTAATCTTCTAAGCTGTTGAAACGACAAGCTTCGTTGACAGGTTTCCGCACCTATAAAGGTGACGGCCTTACCCAGTCAGTCAGCAAGCGTAGTCTTATCACAGTAAACTAGAGCTTAGAAGATTAATGAGCTTCCGCTCTACTATTCTTGTTCTTCTCTCTCCTGACCGCATATTCTTGTAGGTCATGAGCTCTTTCATCGATATATTTTATCCAACA
>JBBRSB010000074.1:0-5452 GCA_038245785.1 Gloeobacterales cyanobacterium
ACATTAAAGTGATACCTAAGGCAATCGGTTGTGTCGTCTCACTCGCTAAGAAGCACGCCTTGCTCGACGGGGTTCGCGCATTGCTAGCGTACTTAGCCGGGTCAGCATTTATTGGGACTAACCCGGGATCGGAGATCAACACACCCTCACCCAATGAATGCTCAGGTGAGTAATAATAACGTGGCCGCATGTCGCGATGATGTGCGGGCGAGTGGTGCTTGGAAAAGTAATCCGCATAATTGTCTTTTCCAGGTTTCCAATGGATTCGAAATTGGCCTTGTCGGGTACGGTCACGAATCCAATAAAATCTCATATCGACAGATTTGGATCGACGTTGTTTAATCGTGTCATTGGCCAATCCTGCAGCAGTGCTGTTGTCGGTGATGATAACGGTGGCGGGCTGTGGGTGCCCCATTGCGATGAGAGTATTGCGTAGTGAGCACGCTTCCTTGCCGTTGTAGAATGTGGCACCGATCTCGGCTTCCGCCGCACTGGAGACAACTTCTCGCATGATTTTGCTTAGGACGAGAACGGGGCCATTGAGACGGGTTGGCGGGGACGCGGATTCGTTGTCGTCGATGTTGCCAAGATAGTGGTAACCGGCGGCTCGAGAGCGAGCTTTGGCTTCGGAGAGATAAGAGGCGTCGCTGTGGACCTTTAGAATCATGTCGCTTGCGTGGAAGCGTATTTTGGCATCGGGATGGGTGGCGCAGTAGTTGAGTAACTGGGTGCAAGCTTTTGCTGTAGCTTTGGAGCCTTTGGTTTGAGCTGATGCGAGCGTACCGAGGGCGACCAGTAAGGATGAATCTACAGCACGGCCGTAATACAATAGGGTGCCGACGATTTCTTGTAGTCTTGTTGTTTCTTCAGGTGACAGGGGAGGAGAGTCGTCGTCGGGGGCCGCAAACTGCGTTTTTGCACCGTAAGAAGGTGCTGTCCACGGGTACGGTGCATCCTGTGGGCGAGTCGGTTTTGGGATAGCGAATCGTTGCAGCGCTTTTTCGATGTATCCTGACATAGATACGTCGCATGTACGTTTTTCGTAATCCCATTCGAGGGTGAGTCCGCAGTATTTGGTACCCGTCCAATTTTCGGTGATTTCGTAGTGAGATCGCAGCGTATCAATTAGGTGCTGTGCATTGTCGCGACCCACGTATTTTATGCCGAAGTCGTCGACGACAAGAGTGAACATAACAGGCCTGGATTCATGCGAGAAAAGGCCTGGAGTGTGCTCGGCTTGATGGTATCCGGCGGCGCTTAGCCTTTTGACTAGGAGATCATTTGCTATTTTGCCTGCTTGCGGGAGGCCGTACATGCCTTTGCGAATTTCGGCATACACAAATCCGTTATGTGCTTTGTCGTCCAAGGAATATTGGTCCATGATCGTGACTGGGATGTCTTTTACCGGGATGCGCATGTATTCGAAATTGTCCATGGGCGTATTCAGGTAAAAGTCTTTGATATCCACGTCCATGAAACGCGCTTCGGGGGTGGACAAGACGCTGTTGATAAGTATTTTGAAGGTCTCAAGGTCGGCCGTCTTGGTGCTGACATCCCCTTCGTATACAACTTTGTCGCCTCCGACAGTGAATCGGATGCGCTGCTTGATTTCTTTGTTGGGCTTGTCTGCTGCCACAATTTTTGAGTATGTCGCTTTTCGGCCTTTTGGAATTTCGCTCACGTGGATGAAATGGATGGTATTGGTGCCGGTTGGCATATGCGGAAGGTTGCCTTGGGCGAGACGTCCGATTTCATCTGCTGCTGCGGTTTCCCAGGCTTCTTTTTCCGAGCTTTTGCGGAGGGCCGAATATTCGACTAAGTCGCCAGTGTCCGGGTGGATGGCTTTGTATGCAAGTTCGATTCTGTGTGGTTCGGTGTTGCAGGGAACCATTTTGGTCGTGTTTGGTTGGTCGGGGCTTATCTGTTGGGTAAGCGCGTTGGCTACTTGACCGAGACTGTTTGACGCGGCCACGAACGTTGCTCCGGAGCGAGTGAAATGGTGATGCTGTTTATTCGGGGGGCGTAATTGTTGAGCCGTGTTTTTCTTTCTCTGGGCGCGGCGACGGCGAAGACCTTCGTATCCTGTGCTGTTGTCGTATGTGAGAGGGGCATCGTTTACGGTTGCCACCCTCAGAGGTGGCGAAGGATCGATTGCGACGGCCGGAGGCGGTTGGGTCGAGCTAGTCGCCACCCTCAGAAGTGGCGAAAAGGGTTGATCGTCGGATGGCATTGGCGCATTAATAACGGAGCCGAGGTCGATTTCCGGATCTGTTGGAAGAAAAACTAGAGGCTCGTTATCATCCTCGAGTACTGCCGCGTTATTTGGACCTGCTGCTGTCTGATTGTCGGGGTTGCCATTGTTGATGAGAATGTTTGACAGTGTGCGCAATGTGGCGACTTGGCTGTCGCTCAATGGTGCGAGAGGAGAACCTTGCGATGGGTTGTTCAATGCCTGAATGATGTCACTTGCGCCTGCAATGACCAGGTCCACCGATGACGCCAGGGGCATTGTTACCTTCGTGGGGAACCATGAGAGAGTGTCGCTCGTGCGAGTTGTGCGGGTAGCCCACATCCAGACTGTAAAGCATCGGTAGTGCTTAGTCGCCGGGCCGACGTACCAACCGTCGGATGCGTGTGCTGACCACGTTGTTCGTTTGTCTGGTTTATCATGGACCAAAACTCGGATTCCGGGAGGCGCAATTGGGGTTCTGTTGTAGTCGAAAAAACCGTGAACTTGCGCGTGCGCGGACAGCTTAGGGTTGATGCGCGATCCTCGCATAAGGTTGAGTGTAAGAACTGCCTGCGGCAATAAATGGTCCCACAAATGTAGCGGGAAATCTTTGTCAACACTGCAGAGTCCGGCGATGAAATGATTTTTGAACGTGCGGATGGCGCGCTCTGCTGCGTTGCGACGGTGGACTCCAGGTGGTACTAATTGGAAGTCGACTTTTTCTTCATGCATGAAATTCTGTAGGGCTTCCGACGCTTCGTTGTCGAGTCGTTGGAGTTTTGGGCGAAGTCCGGCCGCGCAAAGAGTCTTGTGTGCCTGTTTGTACGCAGCTAGGATGGTAGGGCCAGCTTTTCCGCGCATAGGTTCCACGTGGATGTAGTTACTGTCGTAATCGTATAGGACGAAAAGTTCAGTAGAGCCAGTGCTAGATGGTGTCACGAAACGTCCAGTTTGGTCCGTGAAGACAAGGCCGGTGTATTCAACGCATGCTGCGAAACAGTGATGAGTGCGTTGGCCGTTCTCGTCGTTCTCGTTGAGATCAATGGGAAGCGGGAAGTAGTCCGGCCCTTCACTGATTTTGGGGTCGGATACGGATGCTGTTGACTTCGTTGATCGCTGGTTTTTTCTGGATTGGTCTAAATGGCCCTTGACCATGGCTATTGAGCGTGGTGGATATTTTCGAAGGAGTTTCGACGTCAGTCCTGGGAATCCGGTGATATAATTCTTATCCAGGGCAGTGCACAAAGTTGACAAGGCAGGAGAGAAAAGAGCGGCGTGTGCAAAAGCCACGAGTTCGGCTGGAGTGGCAGAGAAAACCGCCGAGTTTGCTGCGTGTGCGACGTGTATTTGAGGTATGTAGCACTCGTCAGGACTGGATAAGGCGGGCGGCGTTAACAAGTCAAGGTTCCAAAGGCCAGTGTGGTGATCGCGGTAGCCACCTGCAATGATATTCCCGCCGAGTTTGACGGAAACATCGGAGTCAGTGAAGGTGGCGACGCATCCTGCCGAGCACAAAAGGCCGATTGAAATCAGTGAAGTTGTGAGCGACGGAAATATGTGCGCTTTTAGCGCCCAAGGGGGAAGGCCGGGAATGTTGAGGTCGGCTTCGTGTGTGGAGGTGATGACACTGCCATCTGGTAGAGCAACGCCGATGCTGGCCTGTGTTGGTCGCACGTTGGAGACCGAGGCATTGATGGTCGCAAAATGGCCGGTCGAACCGGTATCAGCGACGTGATGTTCTTTTGGCGGGGAGGGACCTACTGTGGTAGCGTTAGTGATGGTAGACGAAAAATTTTTCACGTTTTCCTTCACTAGTTTATCGCTGATCACTGTAGGCGTCCCTCTGAATCATTTGGGCGGATTTTTCGTGCCACCGAAGCGCTGAAAAGAAGAATTGCCGCCCTTTCTGTCCCAGGCGGTAGCGTCTTCCTTATGCCCTTCCTGTTTGTTCGTGCACGTCGCGCTGGTATGCTTGGGATTTTTTCCGAGACCGTGCGTCCAGCAATAAAAACCGATCATGTTGTTAATGACAGAGGAGGCGAGTTTTTCATTGGAAACGGCTGAGGCGATGGCCGATGCAGCGTTGGCGCTGTGAAATCCGCCACCCTTTTCCGTCAAGTTGCGAAGGCGGAGATCGTTGGCTTTGTTGAAGTGAGCTTTGAACTCGGCGAGCGTTACGGTGTTTTCGTCGACTGCGAGGCTCCATTGGCTAATGATGTCATTAAAAACACCGGTTTTGTGCAAAACTTGCGTTGCATATCCGATGATGGTTTTGTCGGCGAGTGGTGTGTTGCCTCGTGCGGCGAAATCTTGCACCTTGGTGAAGCGACTCCAAAGCGCCTGAATGGGCTCGTCAGGATTCCAGTCCTGTTGCGCCAATTCCATGTTCTGGACAAGGTCTAGCGTGGTGACGGTACCATAGTTGGTGTCTAGGAAATCGAGCATGCTGATAGCCGAGATTCTGGAGAACCCGAGTTGCTTGTCAGCGAGTTCTTCAAGGTAGATGGGTTCCACTGCCTTTAGCACCTGCTGCTTCAGAGCGTTGTGCACCTTGTTGTAAAGCGTGAACTCCTTAAGGGCCTTGTCGTAGAGACGGTTGACCTCCGTTATCTGGGGACCTGTTGCGGCTGGGAGATGAATAGGGTTGTCTCCTGGATTTGGGGGGACATTGAAGGCGACATTGGTCTGAGCGAGATAAGCAGCCGCCGTCATGGTGAGGCGAAGATGCCCACTTGTCCCGTCGCCGCGGTGGGAGAAAATGGCCATTGCGTTGGCCTTCACCTCCTGCTTCATAACCTCGAGTGAGGTGTTGGAAGGTTTTCCTTTGATGGAGGTTAGAGTGGGGTGCGGGAAGACGAGATCATCCGGCATGATAACGTTGATCGCTCGTTGGCGAGTTGTAGGGGCGGGAAAGCGAGCACCGTCGGAGGATGTGCTAATGCCGCGGGCAGCTTGCAATTTCGATGACTGGGCTGCTTAAGTTCAGGCAGTTACGGCTCTTTGGCGGTGCTGTCTGAGATTTGACTGATGTAAATCTATTGAACAGACGCAAGAGAGAGACTTGGGTAGAACGGATGATTTACATTAAAGTGATACCTAAGGCAATCGGTTGTGTCGTCTCACTCGCTAAGAAGCACGCCTTGCTCGACGGGGTTCGCGCATTGCTAGCGTACTTAGCCGGGTCAGCATTTATTGGGACTAACCCGGGATCGGAGATCAACA
>JBBRSB010000075.1:0-5437 GCA_038245785.1 Gloeobacterales cyanobacterium
CACCTATATTGGCTACGGCTACGGTGTACACACATCTTGGAACCGCCCCCCTGCCCCCCATAGCGCAGCTTCTCGGAGAGTACTTTGGGGGGTTCTGACTCAAAGTCCCCCAAAGTTGGGGGATTTAGGGGGCGGTTCGGATCAAGAGAGGTATGTAGTTAACTTTTGCAGGAGTGTCAACTAAGGGTGATCACCACCGAAGAACAAAATGAGCAAGCCCTTGCACTATTGGAAGGACTCATGGCCATAAAAGGCCGCACCTCAGAACAAAATCAAATTCTGCAACTCTTGGTTCTTCTGATTGAAAAGTTTGAACAAGGGCACTATCCGCTCGAGGCTTCAACCCCGCATTCACGCCTACTCCATTTGATGGAAGCGCGTAACCTCCGACAATCTGACCTTGTAGAAGTGATTGGTTCTAAGGGTGTTACCTCAGAAGTTGTGCGAGGGAAAAGGGCGATCAGCAAAAATCAGGCTAAAGCCTTAGCCGAATTTTTTCACGTTGCTCCTGGACTATTTGTCTAAGGGGTGCGTTGCTTGGCGGGTACTTCTTCTGGCAGAATCGCCCCTTCTACAGGGCAGACCTGCAAGCAAATGCCGCAATCAATGCAGGTGGCAAAATCAATCCAGTACCAATCCGTCCCCTTCGCATTTTTGCCGGGTCCTTGGTCAATGCAAGAGACGGGGCAGGCTTCTACGCAATCTGCTACACCCTCGCAGACATCCGTAACAATCGTATGGGACATGGTTTTTCCTTCACAGGGGCATTCAATTAATCATTATACGAGCCTGAGCACCATCCAAATTGCAGCCTCTACCGGAAACTATTGTCCACAGGCATTACCCCGTATTCCGCATCCCTGCAGCAATACCATTAATCGTCAACAGCGTTCCGCGCAGGAGTTCTGCCTGGCTATCTCGACGAATCGGGTTAGGGCTGCGGAATCGCTGGATCATGTAAACCTGGAGATAGCCCAAGGGAACAATCGAACCATTGCGCAGTTGAATAGAGCGCTGGAGGGGCGGGTTGTCATCGATCAGGCGTTGGTGGTCACTGATGGCGAGGACGAGCGTTTTCGTAAGTTCCGCTTCTGCTTCAATGCGTTTATGCAAACTCCAGGCCGTCTCTTTGTGCTCTTCAGGCATCAGACGGTCTAAATAGTGGGCTGCAATCTGCAAATCAGACTTGGCTAAAGTCATTTCAACCTTAGAAATAAGGGTTCTAAAGAAAGGCCATTGGCGATAGATCGATTGCAGTTCTGCCAAACGCTTTTCAGGATTGAAGCTGATGTATTTCTGGAGCGCTGTGCCGACGCCATACCAAGCGGGGAGCAAATATCGAGCTTGGGTCCAAGAAAATACCCAAGGGATGGCCCGCAGACTAGCAAAGTCCCGTTTTCCCTTGCGTCGTGCGGGACGAGAAGAGATCTGGAGTTCGCTAATCTCCTGAATCGGCGTCACATGATTGAAAAATTCAAGGAAACCCTCAGTGTCATAGACCAAGTCTCTATATTCTGTACGGGCATCTTCAGAAAGTTGTTCTAGGAGCTGATGGGTGTACTGAAGACCAGGAGGTGTGGTGGGCACTACACTGGCCTGAATCACCGCTGCCGTTACCGTTTCAATAGTCTTGATCGCCAATTCGGGAAGAGAATACTTGGAGGCCAGGACTTCACCCTGTTCTGTAATTTTGATTCTGCCGCCAATCGAGTGTCCCGGTTGAGCCAGAATCGCTTGATAGGCAGGTCCACCCCCGCGACCGACTGAACCACCCCGACCATGGAAAATTCTAAGGCTCACTCCATAGGCAGAAGCCACCTTCTCAATGGCGATTTGTGCTTTGTAGATTTCCCAGTTGCTGGATAGAAAACCACTGTCCTTGTTGGAGTCAGAATAACCGAGCATGACTTCCTGCAAACAGTTCAGCCCTGCTTCCATGGAGGTAAGGTCTGCTAGATAGGAATGATAGAATGGCAGCGAGAACAGTTGCTCCAAGATTTGCGGAGCCCGCACCAAGTCCTCCACCGTTTCAAACAAGGGAACTACCATCAGACTGCCAGTGCCCGTTTCTGGACTAAATAAGCCTGATTCCTTAGCGAACAACAGCACTTCCAAGAGGTCTGAAGTCTGACGACTCATGGAGATGATGTAGGTGTTGCAAATCTTCTGTCCAAATTCTTCCTGCATCTGCTGAAGGATACGGAAGGTTTCAATCATCTCGTTGGTGCGTGCCGAAAAATTCAACTGATGAGGAATTAAAGGGCGCATGGTCTGCAATTCTTTGATTAGCCACTGACAGCGCTCTTCTTCTGTCAAACTGGCGTAGGAAATTCCTTTTTCAAATAATTGCAGCTTAGCGGTGATTTCATTGAGGGCCGCTTCGTGTTCACTGCTGTCTTGACGAACATCTTGCATCGCCATATGGAAGCCAAACACTTCGATTTGAAGAATCAAATCATCCAATTCTTGACAGGACAAACCCGAAGAACGAAGGCTTTGACGGACTAGTTTTACATCCTGTAATAGCTCCTCTGCCTGACGGTACGCTCCGCGCCACCCGCGCTCTTCCATTTCTGTCAGTCCACCAGGACCGTTTTCAGCGAGGAATTGATTGCGTTTAAGGGCCATTGACAGGCGTTTGTTCATATAAGCAAGCTTCAAACGGTAGGGCTCTTGATGATAGCGGAGAGCTAGATCTTCATAGATTTTTGGAAATACAGCTTGGTCTTTATCCAGAGAGTTCAAAAAGTCTGGATCGACATCACTCCAATGCTGTGAAACACTCAAAATACGGGTCAGTTCTTGGACCTTTTGAATGTACTTTTCTAGCGCTACTTTGCGCTGTAAACAGGCCGTTTGCCAGGTGACAATCGGAACGACGGAAGGGTTACCATCCCGGTCAGCGCCTACCCAAGAACCAAAGCGACAGAAATTGGGCAGGCCTTTAGCTAGTTGAGGATAGTATTCTTTTAGGGCGTAGCCCAAATCCCGATAGATAAAAGGGACCGCATCAAATAAGACATCGCTAAAGTAGCTGAGCGTGTGGGCCACTTCATCCAAGACTTCCGGTTTGAATTGATGAAGCTCATCGGTCCGCCACCACAGCCGAATCTCCTCTTTGAGCTTGTCGCGCAAGGTTTGCATCTGCCAAGGAGAGGACCAAGGACTATCCAGGGTATCGAGGAGATGGACTAGATAGCGGTGCTTTTCGCGAATCGTTCGCCGCACAATTTCTGTAGGATGGGCCGTAAAGACTAAGCGCACATCCAGTTGATCTAGGACGCGAGACAGTTCTGGAGCAGAAATGCCCAAGGCTTTCAGCTCTCCAAAAAGCCAACGGAAAGACCCAATAGGGGCTTCATCTAGACCACCCTCACGCCGATAGGTTTGCTGTTCATGATGTTGTTCAACCAAATTGACAAGCTGAAAATAGAGACTGAAGGCTCGCGCCGCCTGCACCGCTTCGCTCAATGAAAGCGCATCGACCATCTGTAAAACGGCCTCTTCAGGGTTCTTCAAAGCTTGCCCTTCGGAAGTCCGCTGGGCTCTGAGATGTTCTAAAAGCTTGGCCAAATCCAGCCCACACTCACTGACTAAGACCTCCTGCATAAGGTCCTCAACCATCTGGATGTTCTGGTACATCGACTGCATGGTTACATCTGTGGGAGAAACGATGTCCAAACTTGTTTCTAGTGTCATGGCGGTGCAACGAAATAGCTTTTTATATTATCAATACGCGAGGGCAAAGGAGGTTAACCTACGGGTATGACTTAACATCCTACGGGGGTTTGAGCGCGCAAAAATGAATCCAATGATACGTACTAGAACAGAATGTGGTTACAGACCGCCCCCGTTCACCCGCCGCTAGTAACCTCTGGGTCTCAACCAACTCAATGCGGTCGGCGTGCAACGGGATTGTCAGGCGGCAGTCTACCGAATATGCACGTCGTAAATATCACTCATACACCTCTCTCTGTCGGTGTAATACTTACAACATTGCCAACCGACGTAACCGCCTCACCAGTGACGACGATGCCATTTCCATCGTGACAGCCATATAGAATTCTTTGCTGGTCGTTGGCATACGCCTACATACGGGTATGCCCCTCTTACGTATCCTGCACATGCGGCACAAACGCAAAGTTTACTAGAATTCAATCCCTGACAAGTGGTAAGAGGTGCATATGGCATGTCACCACGTATCCATGCAGGTATGAACTGGTCGTAGAGTATCAATTAAATGCCGCTGCCGCCCAACTATTTATTAGACTGACTTTTTAACCGACTAATCAACCAATTTGGGGAGCTTAGGTTGAAGTTCTGTCTAACTAGAGATTAGAAATCTTCAGTAACTTCTTAGTGAGTGCCGCCTGTCCCTTTTGTACCAAGTATGGCCGCGCCTAAAAAAGCGGGGTAGCCCCAGAGCTACCCCGCTTTTTTTACCAAATCAACTAGACCTACTTGTTGGGCTTGTGGACGATGAAGCTCATTACCTGGCACTGCTTGATGTTGTCAAAAGCGACAACCCGGATGAAGCAGTTGGGGTAGGAAGAGCGGCAAGCCTGCACTTCGTTGAGCACCTCTTGAGGGCTTCTGGCAGAAAACAAGGGCAGCTTCCACATGGTCCAGTAGAAGTCCGAAGGCTCGGCGGTTTCGTTGAACTCAATGGCAGGGAAAAAGCCATTGTCCAAGGTGTACTGGATTTGCTTGGCGATCTGAGCATCGCTTAGCGGCGGCAGGTAAGAGAGAGTCTCGTAGCGACGCTGCTTAGGTAGAGTTTGCATGGGTACCTCGTGTGTGTAGAGCTTTTTAGGCTTTTATTTTTCTTCAGGACTGATTTCTTCAGTCCTAGTATCCGGTTCGAAATTTGACGGCGTGAACTGGGTAATCTTCTCTAGATGCTGTCGACGGTGCTCTGAATTCGTTTTTAGAATCTCAGTCCGGGTGATCTCAGGGATGAACTCTAAAACCTCATCGGCTAGGTGTTCCCGGACTGTCATCACCCGAAAAGCCAGTTCTGGCCGTTCTTCAAGCAACGCTCGAAGGTAGGCATCTCCATCTTGGATTTTGTCCTGGGAGGAGAACCGGCTGAACCACAGCGCTTGGGGTGGATCTGTCTCAGAGAGCTGGGCCAACACGGTCTTCACTGCTTGGTAGGTCAGATAACTGGCCAAGACTTTGGCAGTGGCTTTAGTGATGTGCTTGATATCCATGAGACGAGATTGCCCCTATACCAGGTAGATACCCGCATCTTGTCCTACAGAAGTAAGACTAGATAGTATCCATAGCATCAAATTCGAACTTGATTTCCTTCCACAGTTCGCAAGCAACAGCCAACTCAGGAGACCATTTGCAGGCCTCACGAATGATGTCGCCGCCTTCACGCATCAAGTTGCGGCCTTCGTTACGCGCTTGCACGCAAGCTTCCAAAGCCACA
>JBBRSB010000076.1:0-5375 GCA_038245785.1 Gloeobacterales cyanobacterium
ACAAGGGTAATGAAACTACCTACCTTAGATACACCCCTGCCGCTCTTGGCTCGGGCATCAAGGTAAGGGCTTTGCTAACTCTTCTATAAGGTGACCTATGGCTGTTGACGATATTGTTTTCAATCCCGGTGGGGAACAAGAGCTAATGCTGGAAATCCCTTCTGCTTTGAATGCTCCAGTAGATATCGTTTCGGATGTTGAAGCTAAGCAAGTAATGGAAATTCCAGTAACAGACTCTTGGGCAGCATAACTATGGGAAAACGTGGACCAAAGCCAGAGGCTGAGGAAATTGCTGGACCAGTAAACATTCAAATGAATAGGCCAGAGATGGCTGACTATCAGACGATGCTTATTGAGTCAAAGCATAAATACCTCATCGCTGCTTGTGCAACGAAGACAGGTAAGAGCGTAAGTCTTACTCAGAAGGCTCTTGAAACAATCGTAGCTGGCGGAAGGGTAATCTGGATTGCCAGTACCTTCAAACGCTCTGGAATGGTATTTGATGCTATCTCTAAGGCCGTTCACGATCTCGCAAAGGTATCAAAGATCCTACTAAACAGAACCACAATGTCTTTAGAAATGGAAGCAACCGGGGGAAGCATGGGCTGCTACTCGGGGGAATCTAAAGCATCGGTTGAATCAGCAATGGGAGACGCAGCGGATCTGGTAGTTATTGATGAAGCCTCCCGTTGCCATGAATCGGCTTTCTCAGTAGCCAGTTCATTAACGACAGCGACCGGTGGTCAAATCTGTATAGCCCTCAACGTAGACAGGTCACCTAAAGTCTCGTGGGCTGTTCGTATGTATGCCGAACACCTAAACTGTCTAGTCCCTGACCCCGAATTTCTCATTCTTTCACTTACGGCTGACCAAAGTCCCTATATCGACAAGAAGGAAATTGCGAGAGCCAAAAAGAATACCCCACGAAGGATCTTTGATGCTCTTTACAACAACATTATTCCTACTGACGACGACCACACAGTATTTTCTCACTTTGAAGCTTGTGTCAATGGATCACTAGAAGATCCCAAGCCCGGTCACCGTTATGTCATTGGTTGTGATCCTGCCCGTAGCTTTGACTACATGGTTATGTGCGTCCTTGACGTAGCTACCCGTAGAGTAGTTGGTTGGGAACGCTACCACGGTATCTCATGGCAGAAGATCGTAGAGAGAATCCTAGCCTGTGCCTCCAAGTGGAACAACGCTCTTGTAGTTCTTGACTCCACAGCACAGCAGACACTTCTTCTTGAAACGTTACAAAGGCACAATATATATATCGAACCCTTCTACTTTACTAGCAAGACAAAGCCATACTTGATGGAAAAGCTAATGACCGATGTTGAGAACGTAAACATTCAGTTCCCCAACATCCCTGAACTTATCTATGAAATGCAGAACTACTCGGTACAGATCAGAAATAACGGTTATCTGGACTACGGGGCGCTTGATGGCTTCCATGACGACTGCGTGACAGCCTTAGCTCTTGCAAATCATAAGTTAGCGTCAGGCCCACGATTTGATCCCCTTACTTTCCAGAGTCAATATGTAATGGGCCAGACAGTATTTGGTAACTATTCTAACGAAATCACCCTGATGTAATTAGGCGGCATAATGAGTAAGAAGAAACGCAATACGGGTTCTACCGTAGAGACTATGGCATCTAAGCCTGATAATACACCACTATTCAAGGGTGTATCTATTCAGGATAGATCGCTACTTATGTTGGGCCTACAACTCAACAAGTCCACAATCAACAACTACATCTATCTGGCACAGCAGGGGGATATGCGTAGGTTCTCTGCTCTCAAGAGAGAAATCCTTGTAGATCCTTTCGTATCTGGTGAAGTCAACAAGATCAAATCAAAGCTCATTAGCTCACCCATTACCTTCTCTACCTTCCCCGGCAAGCTAACCAGACCCTCGCTTGCAAATACAGCAGAGGCTAAACATGCTTTTGAAATTACCGATTATGTCAAGGAACAGCTTCTTGATAGTTCTGAACTTCTTAGAGAGGCTATCGCTGAGCTATGGTATGGCCTTCTGGATGGCGTAGCAGTCATTGAGATCCTTGCCGAAGTCCAGAGTGGAAAGGTAGTCCTTACGGGACTATCCATCATCCCTCAGGAGCGTATCTGCTACGTTCCAAACACCACAACTCTTGGTGTCCAGCTTACTGATGATGCCGGGACAATTACTCCATTAGATCAGTTGAATGGGAACTTCATTGTCCTTGTAGCTGATTCCAATGACCCCAATCCTGCTCGTAGGGGACTTACCCGTAAGTGTATTGGTCCTTGGTTCACAGCCAGATATCTACAGGAATGGTGGAGCCGTAGCACAGAAGTAAATGGACAGTCCACAAGGGTTGCAAAATATAATCCCTCGGATCGTGAGATGAAGGGTGTACTTGAAAGCCTTCTATCAAAAGCTGGTTCTGCTAACTACATGGTTCTTCCAGAAGGAACAACTATAGAATTCCTGAACTCTATTACGGCAGCGAATACAGACCTTTACTCCAAGCTTCTGGACTCCTGCCATGAGCAGATTTCTATTGCCCTACTCGGTAGCACACAGACAACGCAGATCAAGCCTAACTCGGGCAGCCGTGCTTCCAGCACCATTCACTTTGAAGTCAGTAACAACACGGTCAACGGCTATGCCCTGACTATCGCTTCCATTCTCAGGGACCAGCTTATATCCCGTCTGGTGGAGTGGCAGTTCTCACCGGAAGACAGCCACAAGTACACCCCAAGCCTTGAAATCAGGGTTATGGGCTATGAGGATGTTGAGAAGATGGCTACAGCAATCCCTGCCCTTGTAGCGGTAGGACTACCCATTTCTCATTCCTATATCTATGACGCCACCGGCATTCCTCTCCCTGACCCACAAGCTGCCTTGCTTGCAGCCCCGGTAGCAGCCTCTCCGTTTGGTGGAAAGCCCACTACCAGCCCCAATGTAGATACCCCTTCTCCAGAACAACTGCTACAGGCTGAACGGTTCCAACAGGCAAAGTCAACAGAGCAACAGATTGGTGACCTTCTTATCAAGCCATATGTAGATCACGTTGAAAAAGTCAAAGCGGCTGGTGGGGATCTCAAACAGGTATTGAACTCGTTACACCTTTATGCACGTAGCAGGGGTGAAGATAAGGTCAAGGCTGAGAAGATCGTAACCGCCTATATCGTAGACCAGTTCACTAAAGGCTATTCTCATGCCACTTCCGGCAACTAAGGCTGTACTGGTGAAGGCTCGGGCATCCGCTAAAGCGTCTTCACTAGTAAGCGACATTGAATCTGACTTCATCAAGGAAGCCAGAGACAGCGTAGTAGCTGCTATTGATGATGGCCTTTCTTTCGCAGCATGGGAAGACAGCTTTACTGCTATCGCTGACAGATATGGAATGGGAACTGATAGCACGTACACCGAAATGGTGTTTCGTACAGTAGGCCAGAGTGCTTACAACGGTGGCAAGGTAAGTGAGATGTTTGGTCCTGAGGGACAAGATAGAGCGGGATACTGGATGTTCAACGCCATCATGGACGACAGAACAACTGATGAATGCGCTCAGCTTGACGGCCAAATCTTTGCCAAGACTGACTCAGATGCTATGGCCTTCATTCCTCCTCTCGATTTTAATTGCCGCTCAACAATCATAGAACTGGACGCATCTGAGGTAGACGGGCAGAAAGTCTCATACGCAAATACAACAGATGTTGGACCTATAGAATTCGATAACGATTTACTTGTGGTGTAAGGAAAAGATTATGGCAGAACAACAGCTAGAAAGATTCATTTTCGCTCATACGCTTACGGAACAGTGTGTCACCGATGTGGGTGGTGCCCGTAGAGCCATCCTCCCTGTCTTCAAGATGGGAACTACGGCCCTTGTAGATAACCGCTCGTTCACTATGGATGAGCAGGACTTTACTTCCCTCAAGAAGAATCTAGCTGCAAAGCTGACCCCCTGCCCGGTGCTATACGAACATGCAAAGGGTCCAAGGGGTGGACTAGCTGGCGGAAAGGTCATTTCCCTCCAACTCAAGGATGGGGACATTTTTGCACACGCTACCCTAACCAAGCGTGCCTATAACGAGTGCAAAGACGAGGAGTGGCTTTCCTGCTCAGGGGGCTTCCTAGCTACCCGTGATGAGAACGGGAATATCCGCCCCGTTGAGCTAGAGGAAATCAGCTTCACGAACCAGCCCGCCTTCCCCGGTCTATCAGATATCCAGACATTCAGCGTTCTAACGCCAAAGGAAGTACCTATGCCCGAAGAAATCAAAGCGACAGAAACGCAGGTTGAGGTACTTCCAGAACCCCCGCCTGTAGAAGCCATCGTAAATCTGGAGGTAGCAGAGGCCCCCCCTGCTCCCGTTGTGCCCTCTGAGGGCATCGTAGAGGCTCCAGAGGGCATCGTAGAGGCTCCAGAAGCCCCCATTACCCTTGAAGTAGCCCCGGAACCGGTAGTTCTGGACTCAAGCAACCCCTCGGTAGGGGAAGTCATAGCAGCTATGCAGGAACAGATTGATGGACTCAAGGACCTTCTTGACCAGTTTCTGAACCCCGCTCCCGCTCCTGCTGAAATGCCTATGGGGATGGCTGCTGAAACTAACCCTGAGGAAGAGGTAGTAGAGCTAACGGCTGAGCAGAACGAATCCATTATGGAAATGATTGTGACCACCAGAGTAGACGATAAACTCAAGGTGGAAGCCTCCAACGCTCTCATCACTCAGGGTGAGGCAGAAGGGAAGATCGTTCCAGCCAACCGTCCAGCAATGGAGAAGTTTGCTCTGGCTGATCCAGAAGCATTCAAGGTTGTTCTCAGTTCCATGAAGCCCGTCATTTCTGCCAAGAAGTCTGTAGGCGATGCTGTTATTAGAGTAGACCTTGGTTTGCTTGACACATCCCCTGAGCGTGAAGCAGAGATTCTGACCAAGGCGTTTCAGTTACAGGTCAAGCATCCAGAACTGACCCTGACTGAGTTATCTACCATCATCAAGAATCACATCTAATAGGAGTAAGAAAATGAGTTTACAGGGTTTCAGAAAAGGTTCACAGACGTTTCTAAATGGGGATACGGGTCCATTCACTGATGGGCAGCTTGCTACCCTTGACGCTAACGGTAACGCTGTTGTTTGCGGTCTTGAGGGCACACCCGTTGGAGTTGCTGATGGGGCTATCGCAGTAGGTGCCTACGGCGCTTTCAGGCCACTTGACGGCAGAGTAAGGGTATTCTCATCTGCCTCCGTTACCGCTGGTCAGCTTGTCAAGGCTGATTCTGGTGGACTGGTAATCAAGGGGGATACTGGCACTGCTGTTGTCCCTAATGCGTTCGTTATTGGTCAGGCAGAGACAACGGTATCAGGAGCAGGTTC
>JBBRSB010000077.1:0-4987 GCA_038245785.1 Gloeobacterales cyanobacterium
CATTTATTATCGTCCAAATCGTAGTGGGTCTTGCCACCATCTACCGAAAAAGTAGTGATTTTGCGTTTGTTCTGCCACATTGGGCTACCTGACATCTCACTAACATCATTCCACTCATCGGGCTTATAGGTGAGCGGTGTAAGTGGTTCATACCGCATTAGCTTTTCAACCAGTTGCGTAACTATTGAGGCAGAAAAACCGCTGTGACCCTGCTTAGAAAATACCTCAATAATTTCAAGTGCTGCTTTGCCAAGCATACCGCCATAGTCTGAGTCTTTATCAAACAGTCCAGCCCTCGTTAATTCATCTTTCGCATAATCAGTTAGGTTGCCCATAATCACTCTCCTCCTTTAATGGTTTGGGTTGGTGGGGTTTTCATGAGTCAACCTACCACCGCTATCGGTTTCATATAGTCGCTATACTCTTGCATGATTTTAACCGCCTCTTGCACATCACCGCCGAACTCAATTTGATGTGGCAGGTCAAAAATATGGTAGAACTTGCCCTCGTCAACGCCATTACTGATATTTTGTTGGTGTTCAAACCCTGCTTCGTGCAGCTTGTTCATCATCTCTTTTATTTTCGCCTCAGCCTCTGGCTTTTCGGGGTCTTCACTATGTCTTGGTTGCTTTAGGTTTCCGAAGCTTACATTCATAATCACTCTCCTCCTTTGATGGTTGGCTTGCTGGATTCGTACAAGACTTTCCCGTTAATTGATTTAATTTGAATTTCTGGAGCGTTCGCTTGGTTGGTCATTGTGTTCTCCTCATTTCAGTATTTGGCTTGGGTGGCTTGGTCGAGAGTAAACAGGAAATTGTTTTCCTGAATATCACCGTGACCCACGCTGTACTCGTGTAACTGACTAGTTGAGAATTTTAGTAGTAGCTCATCTAGTGTATTAGCTTGGGGTTTGGGTGTGTAGGGTGATGAGGTTGTTTCCCCGATTGGCCCCAGCACAGGGGCGCTCCCGGCAGTGAGTTCCGGATGCGCTTGCTCCAGCGCCTTGCGCGTGAGGTAAGACTTGTCTCTCTCCATTGGGGCAGCGATAGCGTCTAGCATCTTCGGCCAATCTTCGGGGACTCTTACGGTGAAGTTGATGAGTGGCTTCTTCATATCACCACCCAGCCCCGCCGCCGTAGCCGGAGCCATTGCCGTTGCCGTCGCCGTCGCCGGAGCCGTATCCACTGCCGTCGCCGTAGCCGTAGCCACTGCCGCTGCCGTAGCCGTCGCCGTCGCCGTAGCCGTAGCCATTGCCGTAGCCGTAGCCGTAGCCATTGCCATTGCCGTAGCCGTAGCCGTAGCCATTGCCGTAGCCGTTGCCGTAGCCGTTGCCGTAGCCGTCGCCGTCGCCGGAGCCTATAGAAGCCTGGCTATCCTCGCCCAATGAGCCGGGCAATCTTATGAGAGTTTTGACAGCCATTTGTTTGAATCCTTTACGTCGATTATTAGCACTGTAGTCAACCGTTCAAAATGGATGGTGCCAGCTTTATCAAGCTTCGTGGAACTTGTGGGGCCATCCAAGGCCAGTTCACCGAGTCCTTTAGTTGTCCCCCAAACCCGAATTGTGGCGGCATTTTCGAGTGTGGCTTCGGTGGCAGTATGAGAATAAAGGCCCACAACTACCCAGCCCCGTTGCAGGACGACAATCTTTACCTGGCTGCCATCAGCTTCGACAGGTGGTTGAGATACTTCTGTTACCGGCTCACCGATGAGAGTGAGAGCGCGCTTGAGGGCGTCGATATCTTGACCCTCTAATAGTGCAATGGCGGACTTGAGTTCAGTTAATTTATTGGTTGACATGAAATTCTCCTCATTAGATTTATTTAGTTCTCTGTAGGCTTTAGTTTGTTGTCGTTCAAATAAGCGCGCATGTTACTTGTCTCCATCGTTAGGGTTACTCATTCCCCTGCTCCGAGCGATCTTCGAAAGCGGTCTCCGGAATATCGCGGACCATACCGCAGCTCAGGCAGATCGCGCGCAAGAGGCGCAGGGCTCCAGGGACGTTAGTCTCCGGATCTAGTGAGCCTGTTGTATAGCGCGAGGACTTCGATGGATCAGCCGGACTAATCGTGCCATCGGGATTTACTTTGATATTGCGATTCCCGAGCCGATCATTAACATTTTCGACGCCGTAATCTTCGGCGTCAGTGATCGCCGCGCCCATATTGATCGTGCCTAGCATAATTTCGCGCTGGCCGATCTTGAGGCTATACATGGTCGAAAAGTCGGTTTTTTGGCGGTAGAATTTCATTGTTGCGGCTCCTCATCTTTGGCGTAGGGCCAGCCAGACGGCCAGGCCAGGGGGTAGGCCGGGGTCATTTTACTGCCTCGATCGGCATACCGCCTTGACGTAACTCGGGGTGTTCTTTTTCCAGCTCCCAGCGCGCGCGCCAGGGGGTGATCGTCTGGCGCTGCTTCGGCCGGTCCGGGGGCGAAAAAGCCTTGGCCACTTCGGTGTTCTTGGCGCCGGCTTCGAACATGGCTATGAGCTTGACGTAGCCACCGTAACGGTAGTATGGGCCGTCCATAAATCGTTGCAAGCCGAGCTCATTGAGGGATCCGGTTTTAGGCTTCTCCGTCATTTGCCGCCTCCAAGTAAGTTTCGCGTAGCCAGTCAGGATCCGCCATTTCTAGGCCGCCGATGAGCTGCTCGGCGTCGGTCTTGCTCAGATCCTTAAAGCTGCCTTTGTCGGTCATGCCGGTGTACACCGCGCGCTTTTCTTCGTCGGTCTTAAACCCGAGCTCGCCCAGCATGGCCATAATGCGCTTGCGCTGCGTGATCGTGTGGGCTTCGAATTCTGGATCTAGTACGGTATCAGTTTCAAGGCGGCGGGCTGCTTCCTTGCCAATTTCGTCGAGCTCCTCTTTGGTTTGGCCGGCGCTGGCGATCGCTTTGTCGAATTCCGCGGCACTGTCGGGCTCAGCGGCCGCAACAATTTCGGGCTCTTGCGGCACAACATCGGCGTCCGGCTCGGGGGTCACTTCGGGATCTATCTCAGCTTTATCGTCGGTTTTGTCTGGTGTTTGTTCGGCTACCTTGGCGGCGGTACGTCGGCTGCTGGCCTTGGCGGCGTATTCGCGGCGGGATTTCTTTTCTTCCTCGCGGCGGGCTTCGATGTCCTCGACAGTTTCGCCAGCGTCGTTGATTATTTCGGGATCCTCGACCACTTCGCCGGGGACGTAAACCGCCTGGCCGCCGAATACGTCAGGGCAATACCACTTCGCGGCGTTCGATATGGCCCGGGCGAATAGCATGTTCCGGGCGAATTTATCGCGGTTTTGCGTGGCGGCCTTGATCGCGTCCTCTTTGCTGAACCGGGATTCGCCGATTTTCTCGCGCTTGCCGCCTGGCAAAAGCTCGTAGACGTCGATGTGGCATAGGTCGTCCGTCAGGACCACGACGCGATAGTCGTAGCGGCCGGAGCCCTTGATCTTGGTGGCCATGAGGTTCGCCGCCATCGTGGCGCGGCCGTGAATGATGTGGAAGCTGTTCATTGCCTGGAAGGGCGTCAGGCCGAGCTCTTGGCCGGCCATAACTTTTACTTGAGCCGTAGCCAATGATTTGATATCGGTGAACATGCCGGCGTCAAACATGAGCTTGCCGATGTACATGATCTGCTGCATGTTGAGGTTGGCCAGATCCGTGCCGCGGACCTCGGGGATTTGTGCTAGGGCTTTCTCGTCCATTATTTGCTCCTTTTATGGATCCCCGCCACGGCAGCGTGGAGGGAGCTTAGTAATTGTTGAATGTCTTGGAGGCTGCTAAATTCGACCGATCCATAGTTTGATTCGGCGGTACTGCCAAATCTCAGGTGAATTTTTTGCAGCTTGCCATTGCGATACTCGACCGCGACCCGGTGCTTGCCGTCTTTCGTGACGTACTCGTCCCACTCCTCCTTGCTGTGGGAGTGATCGAACGGATCGGCAGATTCGGGCGCTGGTAATTTCATAGTTTCCCCCGGATCCCGTTGACGAGCTCGGCCAGTTTTTCGGTAGTGACGTTCGGGCCGCCGTCGTTCCAGCCGATGATTGCGCTACCGGCGTGCTTGAGGTGATCGGCGATCGCCGCGAAGGTCTTGGGGCCGTTGATCACTTCTTGGTATTCGTCGTAATTGACTTCGGGCGTCATATCCGCACCACCATCGGCCACAAGATCATTGTCAGCCAGCCATTATGCTCGCCCGGCTCGTTGCCGTCGTCGCGCCAGTCGGTGATGATTTGCGCCGGCTCCATGCCGCCGTTGAGCTCCATGAGCTGATCAACAGTAAAGGCTACGGTCCGCAAGTGCTCCATCAGCGTCGTGGTGGGTTGGGCGTAGATGTGGGTTGGCTCGGCGATTTTAGTGTTCATGCTACAGTTTCCTTTCGAGGGTTGTGCTTAATGATGGTTTTGGCGCTCAAGGCGTAGCCCACGAGGGCGGAAATGTCGGTTTTAATGTAGACGGAGTAATCGGTGTCGGGGCCATCGTCCATTTGGGATCGGACGCGATCGGCCAGGGCTTCGAGGCACTTGAGCCAGGATTCGGGGACGAGAATTGTGGGTTCGTCGGTCATTGCTTGGCTCCTTCTGGGGTTATGATCGCGTGGACGTCGGCCTCATGGATTAAGTACGGGTGGGCGTTTCCCGCTTCGGCCACTTTGTCGGGGCCAAGAACCCACCAAAATAACAGAACGAAAGGCCAGCCACCAAAAGCGCCAACTAGAAACAAGAACAAGATAGTGTTACGGGTACGATGCGCGCTTAACTTCGTGCGTAGGCCGGTCGGTAGGTCGATACGCAACAGCGGTTTAGTGAGTAAATTTTGCATTACACGCCGCCTTTCGATTTGGTTATCGCTACCGTTTCGGTTTCGACTTGCTCAATGCCGGGCAAGAGCTCGCCAAAGTCGCGGAGTTTTTCCTCGGCCAGTGCCTTGATTCCGGTGACGTCTACTTTGTAGTAGGCCATGGGGTCGAGGACGTTTTCTTCGAGCCAATCAGCCAGCGCG
>JBBRSB010000078.1:0-4752 GCA_038245785.1 Gloeobacterales cyanobacterium
GGGGTCAAAGTATGATTGGAACAGGATTTTGCCTTAAGGCTGTAAAGCCCTCTGTGTAGGGGTTTTAGCTATCGTTTTGCTTAACTTATTTTTCTTCGACGCTCTGAATATTAAACAATCCTCATTTTGTTAGTCCAGAGTATAATCTATACTCTGGACTAAGTTTAAAAATGTTGAATACTAAAATAATTGGTCTACTAATTAGTTGCCAGTTTGTCTACTGGATTAGTGGGGAAACTAGGGCATCAAGCGCCTGTCGCGCAATCCCTTCAGCACGGTGTGACGTAACTTTCTGATAACGCAGCGTGGTCTGAATATTTTCATGCCCCATCAATGCACGGAGTTCTTCGAGACTCATTAATCCAACTCGCTCCGTTGCAAATGTATGACGCAGATCATGCAATCTCGCGTCTTGTATAGTTTCAAAAGGGGTAATGAGATGCTGCCAAGTTTTATACACAGTGGAATAACTCACTCGGCTAATGTGAAGTGATTTCGGATGTTGAGCCGTAAATAATGCTGCATGATCGGGGTGTCGATAATACTTGAGATATTTGCTCAGCGAGATTGCCGCGTCCTCGCTGTAAAAACACCAGCGTTGCTTATTCCCTTTGCCAACAACTTGAAATTTCTGCGCTTTCACATTGACTTGTGCTAAGTCTAAACTGAGCAATTCATCAATTCTGGCTCCCGTCCGGTGCAACAATGCAATGATGGCACTCAAACGAATATCGGCTTTAACTGCCGTGTATATATCCTGCAATTGTTCAGGCGTGAAATAGTGAATCTTCTCATCGCTGCCGTGTTCCCCTTTGGTGCGATCCGGCTTCCGCTGGTGCAGATGAGCAATGGGATTCGCCGTCAAATAATGACGTTGAACAGCAAAATTTAACAGCGATTGCAGAATGGATTGATGACGTTGATGAGTCGTGTAGGACAAATGTGTCAAGTCGTTGAGATAAGCTTCCAGTCGTAATCGTGTTAAGTCCACGATTTCTATGCTACCTAATTGTTGCAACACGGGGAGCAAGGTGCATTCATAGGATTTCACGGTGTTGTGGGCTAAACCTGGACGCTCCAGAAATTCAGTTGCAACTGTGGCAAGCGTAGTCATAAATCTTGAAGATCTCGGAGGAGTAGATAGACCTCTGCATGTCATAGTAAACAACTAAGCCTGTTGTTTTAATGTCAATTTTTATGTCACGTATAGCTTCAGAATTCTCACCACAGCCTGAAGAAACCCTCGCTCAGTACGTGGTACGGCTGCGAGGTAATTTGAATTTGAGCCAAATGCAAGTCAGTCAAGCGGCAGGAATTCATCGTCAAACACTCGGCAAAATTGAGCATGGACAAACCCTACGCCTTAATCACAGAGCTAGAAATGGTTTAGCTTACGCGCTCAGTATTCCGATTGAGTATCTGGATGCTGTCTCGAAAGGAGAGCCGTTGCCTCAGGTCGGCGGGTTAAAGTTGTGTCCGCGTTGTTGGGTCAGGGGAACAGCCCCCGACCCCATGTGGATGGATCTGCGCAGTAAGTTTTGCTTTGCCTGTGGGACTGGACTACGAGATCGATGCACCCAATGCGGAGAACCGATGACCACGCTGCGCCATCGATTCTGCGGCAGCTGCGGAGCCTCATACCAGGAGACCTAATGCCCGTTGGATTCCTCACTGCTGACCAACGAAATCGCTATGGAAAGTTTGTCGTTCCACCCACGTCTGTCCAACTGTCGCAGTATTTTCATTTAGATGATCGCGACCTCCAATGGGTTCGCCGCCGTCGGGGTGCGCACAATCAAATGGGCTTTGCGATTCAATTGGGAACGGTGCGATTTCTGGGGACTTTTCTTGACCCACCCCAAAGCATTGCTCCAGAAGTCCAACAGTATATAGCTGAGCAACTCAATCTAACGCTCACTTGCTTTGATGCTTATACTCAATCCCAAACCTGGTGGGATCATACGGTCGTGATTGCTCAGACCTATGGATATAAACAGTTTTCAGACCAACCTGGACATTGGCAATTTGTCCGCTGGCTGTATTATCGAGCCTGGTGGAGCGAGGAAGCTCCCAGCGTTTTATTCGATCAAGCCACAGTCTATCTCGTGGAACGTAAAGTTCTCTTGCCTGGAGTCTCGATCCTCGAACGACTGGTTGCAGAGGTGCGAGAACGCGTGCAGCAACGGGTCTGGAAACGACTGGAAGGACTTCCCAACCGACAACAACGGAGTCAATTGGAATCCTTACTGAAGATCGCTCCAGAACAGGGGCAAACGACGTTAGAGTTATGGCGTCGCTCCCCGACACGCAGCAGTTCTTTGTCCTTAGTCCAAGCCTTAAAACGCCTTATTCTAGTCCGTCAAATTGGCATTAGACAGCTTGATTTTGGCAAGCTTCCTCCGAATCGCATTCAAGCGTTAGCCCGCAGTGCGTTGACCTTAAAAGCCCAAGCAATAGTCCAGATGGTGGAACCGCGAAGGATCGCGGTTTTGGTTGCCTTTGTCTACACCCTGGAAGCGACTGCCCAGGATGATGTCTTGGATGTCTTTGAGTTGTTAGTTCAAGAGATCTTGGCAAAATCAGAACGCGAAGGTAAACAAGCGCGATTAAGGACGTTAAGAGATCTCGACACTGCCTCCCTGCGGTTAAGCCAAGCTTGCAAAGTCTTGCTGGATGAGGACTGTGAATCGAGTCAAGTGAGAGAAATGATTTTCCAGCAGGTTGATGCCCTGACGTTAGCAGAGGCGATCATGAAGGTGGAATCCTTAGCGCGTCTTCCTGAAGACCACTATTATCCAGAGGTCTTAGCCCGGTGGCACCAAATTCGTATTTTTTTACCCCTGTTGCTCCACACCATTCAGTTTGAAGCGAATCGCACTGGGCAGCTTGTCCTCAAGGCGGTGCAGTTTTTGCAGGCAATTGAAGGTCAACCGAAACCGAAGATGCAGAATGCTCCTTTAGCGATTGTCACCAAGGGTTGGAGCCGTTGGGTTGAAGACACTGAGAGCGCCCTAGATCGTCGGGCTTATACGTTTTGCGTTCTGGAACAGTTGATGTTGTCCTTGAAGCGCCGCGATCTGTTCGTCTCTCCCAGTGTGCGCTGGAGCAATCCCCGCGCCAAACTGTTGTCAGGTGACTCATGGGAATCTTTGCGATCTTCAGTCTGTCGCAATCTCAACTTGCAGCCCACGCCTGCATCTGAGATCGCTCAACTCCAGGCACAGCTAGACCAGGCTTATCAGCGCACTGCCAGCAATTGGGCAGACAACCCAGCCGTGAGATTGGAATTGGCGCAAGGGAAAGAAACGATCGTTCTGAGTCATCTTGATAAACTCGACGAACCACCCTCTCTTTTGGCACTCAAGCGTCAGGTTGCAGCCCTGCTGCCGAGGATTGATTTACCCGAAATGTTACTCGAAATTCAGGCGCGGACAGGCTTTATGGATGCGTTGACGCATCTGCATGAGGGGCAGGCGCGAATTGCCGATTTCCCGATCACGGTTTGTGCGACCTTGATCGCCTCTGCCTGTAACATTGGTTTAGCTCCCCTAATTTGCAAGGACATAGCCGCATTAACCCGAGATCGGTTGCAGTGGGTGCAGCAAAATTATCTTCGTCTCGACACCCTGATCGCGGCCAATGCACGATTAGTCGCCGCCCAAACTGAGATTGAATTAGCGCAATCCTGGGGAGGTGGGGAGGTGGCATCTGCCGATGGTATCCGCTTTGTGGTTCCGGTGAGAACGATCAATGCTCGCCCCAATCGTAAATATTTTGGGGCAGGGCGTGGCATCACCTACTACAACTTCACCTCAGACCAGTTTACTGGATTACATGGACTCGTAGTGCCTGGAACCCTCCGTGATTCCCTCGTGCTTTTAGTAGGTTTATTAGAACAAAAAACCAGCTTGCATCCGCGAGAAATTATGACTGATACCGCAGGGTATAGTGATGTGATCTTCGGCTTATTTTGGCTCTTGGGCTACCAATTCAGCCCAAGACTGGCAGATGTTGGAAAGGCAAGATTTTGGCGACTGAACGGGGCAGCAGACTATGGTATCCTCAGCAAAATAGCCAAGCAAAGAGTCAATCAAAAACTGATTGAGGAAAATTGGGATGATCTTCTACGAGTCGCAGGATCACTCAAGATTGGCACGATCAGTGCAATAGAAATTATGCGAGCTTTGCAACGAGGAAATCAACCCTCAACACTGGCAAAGGCAATTGGTGAATTAGGGCGCATTGCAAAAACACTTTACTTGTTGAACTATGTCGATGATGAAGATTATCGCCGTCGCATTCTAACGCAGCTCAATCGGGGTGAGAGCAGACATCGATTGGCACGAGCCGTTTTTCATGGGCGGAAAGGCGAAATTCGACAACCTTACCGCGAAGGTCAAGAAGATCAGCTATCGGCGTTAGGCTTGGTGGTCAACGTGATTGTTTTGTGGAACACGTTGTATATGGATAAAGCTGTCAAATCCTTGCGAGCAGAAGGTCTAATTGTTAATGATGAAGACGTTGCTCGGTTATCCCCTTTGGGCAATGCCCATATTAATATGCTCGGTCATTATTTCTTTGAGTTGCCTCAAGAAATCCAGAAAGGGGCGATGAGACCCCTACGAAATTTGGCAGAGGTGAACATATTTGATGAATTTGAGGACTAGAAAGGTCAAAACCAAAGCTGAAACCCTTGCAGTGAAAGTATTACAGCCTTAAGGCAAAATCCTGTTCCAATCATACTTTGACCCC
>JBBRSB010000079.1:0-4365 GCA_038245785.1 Gloeobacterales cyanobacterium
ACTTGATGAGGTGACTGCTACGCAAGCTGAAATTGTCATTACTCGGAATGGCATTCCAGTTGCTCGGATTGTTCCTTGTGAGACAGAGCAGAAGACTTCCCAGCACTACCCACTGCGAGGAATGCCCATTACCATCTCAGCAGATTTTGACGAACCTATGCCGGAACTCTGGGAAGCGCTGGGCGAATGATCTTGTTAGACACTCATTCCTGAGATATTCAGTTAAATAAATGGGGCAATTTCATCAGGCGTATCTTTACTAAAGCTTAGGGAATCATAATCCCATCGTTTCAGCAAACGCAAATCATCTATTGAAATTTCAGCTTCAGAAACAAGAGAAGAATCTAATACTTCTATACCTTCGCAGTTATCTATTTCAACACCAACCTTATCAACAGCGCCTTGGGCATCTTCACGTAGAGTAGCATTTTCATACTTTTCACACTTCATAGTTGCTTTTATAATAATTCGATATGGCCTGTCGCTAAGTTCATCGTCACCTACCAAGATATAAATAGCCGTAATGTCTTGACCGCGTTTTTGAAGTTCTTTTCGAATGACAGACTCAGCGCGTTTAATCCTGTCATTGAATGAGTTTGGGAAGGCAGAGCGAAAATATCTTTTTGATAGCCATAGACAAATTTGTCTTGCTACCTCATGCTCCAGGGGCCTTTCTGCATCAGGCTTATGTCCTAAGAGTAAGGAACGAAGTATAGTGAAGCGATCATGAACCGAGGCTTCATATAGCTGAGAATTAGATAGAAATTGGAACTTGCGAGGATTTTTACCCCAAGAATAGGAACCGTTCTTTTCTGCTGATAGCCCTGCAAGCAAAAGTTCAACATTAGGTTCAGCTTCAAATCTAGGGTTATTTAAATCGCAGTCGTGGCTGACAATAATTAGCAAGTCTTGGTCATTTATGTCACTTGGAAGCCTTTTTTGTTCCTTTAAAGTATGGACGAGGCTCAATGGTAAAACAGAACCTTGTCGCCAGCCTAACTGACCAAAAGATTCAGCGCTTAACTCGGGATTAATTGATTCAGTCATTCTGGCCCAATACGCTTACCTGTTAGCCAATCTATAGTGTCAGTCTGCTCAGTAATGACTAGGTTATGCTTTTTAGCTAGCTCACGCACGCTAAGAGAAGTCCTTTTCTGTGAAGAATCTTCCTTTGCTTCTCTCTGAATATTTGCAAGTGTTCTTAGGGAAGCAAGGACTTTATCAGTATCGATAGATTCTTCAGATAGCAGATCCATAATAGACTTCCCAGTACTATTAGGCTGACGCACATAACTGTCAACTGGGAGTGGGGAAAGCCTCTTCCACTCTTGTGATATTGCAAATACTTTAATTAAACGCTCTCTGTTATCTGGATGTGGATTAGAGCGGCCTCCAATCCATTCATAAATTGTCGGGCGTTCAACACGAACAACCCGTGCCATCTCAGTTATATTGAGAGAAAGAGATGAACGAATTGCAGACACCATTTCTCCTGCTGAATATGATTTTTCCCTAATGGGATCTTTAGCTGATTTTATATTAGAAAGGAACTCGCCTGTAACGCCACTAGATGACTTGATAAAGTGAATCATCTCTGCATCAAGACTTCCAGCTGTCCCAATCTGAAAGTAGAGCTTAAGTATTTGTTCTAGTTTTTTTTGAAGATTGGACTGTGATGGAGTAACTACATCTAATCCAGTAGGAGAAACGATATATTGTCTTAAATTTATATTTCGGAAGTACCTATCTTTCACAAAGTCTAATTCAGAACTGGGCGCAGGTGAGGTAGGTATATGTGAAGGTTTAGGACGAGTAATTAGCATCATAATCACCATTCTGTACTTAATTTAAAGTGGCCTAAGAGTTTGTAATCTGTTCGCTTTCCCAAAGTTTAAAAGCTTTATCTGTCACAGCGGCTCTGAATGCCTTATCTGTATATTCATGCAATTGCCACATAGATTGCACTAGCTCAGAAGGTATAAAATCACGTTGCTGTATTGAGAAATGATCAATATCAAGCAGCATAATAGTTTCATTCCTATTTAGATCCAAAGGATATGTTAGGGTAGTTGAAGTGAGGTCAGGGGGTAAACCATCATTTGACTTGGAAAGACGCAGCACGAGTTGTCCCACAGTTGTAGATGCAACTATCTCGAATCGGTAGAAAGTTTGCTGGACACCAAATTCTTCTTGAGAAAGACCGAGAAGTCCGGGTTTTAGATAGTCGGAAAAAGATTCCTCCCCAAAAGTTCTCAATGCATTTACATACCTAAGTCCAATCCTCTCTGACAAATCTACGTTAACAATCTTTTGAATCATTTCAAGTAAACTTTTTAAAGATTCTATGAATGTATCAAAAACATGATATTTAGTCGTCTCAAATACAATAGATTCAGGACTAATTACGATAGATTCTTGGTTTTCTTTGTTAGAAAATATCCAGCGAATTGATGGAGTTAGCTTTAAATCAGGTGTAAAAATAATTGCCTGACTTTGAACCTCTTGGTATCTTATGTATCCTTTATGACGCAATTTCTCTTGAATCGTTGGGATGTACTCTTTCATAGCAAGGATAGGAGAAATTACAACCTGGGCAAGCACGTAAACCAGAGGGGATTTTTTTAGATGAATTGGCGGTAATGTTCTACTCATACTGAAATCTTACACAAAATCTTACACAAAATATCATCGGATTGTCTCGCGCTGCCGACGAAGTCAAGCAGGCGAACATTATCTGTTTAGATCTGTTGGTGCATCGGCCAATTTTAAACGGGTGTTCTTTGTTCGATATGCTCAAGGCAATAAACGAAAAAGAAGATCAGGCTCGTCATGAGTCGAAGGGCTCTGGCAAGCACCTGCGCTCGCTCGAAGATGTATTGGACGAATTTTCGTAGCCATCGGCGAACGGAGCTAGCAAAGAGGGATGCTATCGTGTTTTGCACCAAAAAAGGTACAATAGCGTTGAATGAGTGACAAACGTGTACCTGCTAGGTTCTATCAGACTGAGACTGGTAATGAACCTGTTCGAGAATGGCTGAAGCAACTTGAGGCATTGGAAAGAAAGATCGTAGGTGTCGATATTAAAACGGTTGAATATGGATGGCCTATTGGAATGCCGACCTGCCGACCTATGGGAAAAGGGCTTTATGAGGTTCGTTCAAATCTCCCCTGGGGCAAGATTGCGCGAGTTCTCTTCTGCATTTACGAAGAAAAAATGATTTTGTTGCATGGATTCATCAAGAAAACCCAGAAAACCCCGGCACAAGATCTAGACCTAGCCCTGAAGCGAAAAAGAACACTTGAGGAAAGAAAATGACTAATAATCCCTATATCGGTTCTTCTCTCGATGATTTACTAGAAGAAGATGGAATTCTAGCTGAGGTTGATGCTGTAGCGCTCAAGCGAGTTCTGGCATGGCAGGTTCTCCAAGAGATGAAAAAAAGAGGGTTAAGTAAGTCCCAAATGGCAGTTGAAATGAAGACAAGTCGTCCCTCTCTTGACAGACTTCTCGATCCTGGCAACATATCCATCACTCTGAAAACAATGGAGCGTGCTGCTGCCGTTCTTGGTAAACGCCTGCAGATAGAGTTAGTTGATGTGGAAGAGCCTGAAGCGACCTCAGGTAATGAACAGGCAACCAATTCTGCAAGTCCAAAGTCAGGCAAGGGTCATGCATTGAGTCACTAAGCTGCCCAACAAGGGCTTGCAAATGTAATGCCGGGAGGTGACAAGCATGACAGCCAAATTACTAGATGTCGTAGCGCTGACTGCTGATCTTCCTGAATATAATTTGTAGCGGGGTCAAGTTGGCACGGTCGTTGAGACTTTAGCTAATGGCACAGTATTCGAAGTTGAATTCAGTGATCGCAATGGACGAACCTATGAATCTGTCGGGTTGCGTCCAGAGCAAATCATGGTTTTGCACTTCGAGCCAGCCTCACCCAATTTGAGGCCTGAAATAGTCACAGCATAGCCAGCAAAACGTCTCGCTTTACCAATGCCTAGGTGTCCAAACTTGACCACTGAAACCATTTTGTCATGCTGTTCGATATTCAAGCACCCCAGAATGAGGGGATTTTTCAGGGACGACTAGATATCACGATCGGGTACACTTATCATGTGAGCATAGAGTCACGATGATGTCTGTCCCCAACGCCAACAATGCCGCTTTTGAAGAGCTTGCCCTTAGCAAGGTGAGTGAGCGTGTTCGATTGAACGCAATGCCTGCAGAAGTTGCTCAGAAGAGAGTCGAGGCTATTTTGTACCCTAAGTCTTGGAAACTTCAGCTACCTGCTTCTTGGGGAAGCCGCTACGCTCAGAGAGTAGAAGCAATTAAGTGAGAGATATGACGCCTTATCAAGACAT
>JBBRSB010000080.1:0-4347 GCA_038245785.1 Gloeobacterales cyanobacterium
ACTAAAAACCCAAGTATTCAGTCGGGGCACAATCCACCAATAGGTCTCTCCCGACTGAGGATGGACAAAGCCTGCTAACCATAACCATTTAAATTGCCAGTTCACCTGGGCGACGGGTTGTTCTCCTCGCGGGACCCACACGGGGTATTGCAGAAGAACCCCCAAAAGTGACGAATCTGCTTTTTGACCGAATAGTTGTGATAAGTACAAACTTTGCAGCAACCATACGACATCTTTGATCTACTTAAGCAATTTGTAGACTGTAGACCTGCCGATACCCATTTGTCTGGCAATGTCTGTAGCTCCAACACCTTGATCATGCAACGCCCGCAATTTTTTTCTATCAATAGTGCGCTTGCGACCAAATTTCACTCCTTTGGCTTTGGCTTCAATGCGTCCTTCGTTAGTTCTTTCCAGTATCCGTTGTCGCTCCGCCTGTGCCACGGCAGAGAGAATGGTAACAACCATTTTTCCCATAGTGCCTTCCGTGCTAATGCCATCATCTAAAAAGCGGATAGCCACACCCATTTCATCGAATTCCTTGATTAACTGGATCATGTCACCAGGATCACATCGTCTTCTTCCACCTTTAACCTCAATAAGCGTAATCCCTCTCGGTTAGCATGGCTACCCGATACTTTGTCGGTAAAGATGCGATTGGCTCTTATTCCTTCCGCCTTAAGGGCTTTGACCTGGACATCGAGCGATTGCTGGCTTGTGGACACACGAGCGTAACCGAAGAGTCTCATAAGGTGAAAACTGTCTCCTAAATCGAATAATAGACCGTCTGTCTACTAACGATGTGAAAAGCGATTTAATAGACAGTTTATTGGGGGTGTTTTATGATGTCTACAAATTTATAATTTTTTAGACACTAAGCGGCTGCTCTGCGGCAGCTAAAAGTTGAGAATGCAGACCCACTAATGGATGAAACAAAAAGAATACAGCTTCTGACCGATGTTGAAATTTCAGACCTCTATGACCGACCTGATTTCAATTCAGAAGAGCGCGAGCTCTTCTTTACTCTGAACCAAGCGGAAGAGAAAGTACTCAGTCAATATCGGAATATTCGTACACGGGTATACTTCATTTTGCAGCTTGGCTACTTCAAAGCCAAACAACAGTTCTTCGCAATCAATTTCGAGGATGCACCCGACGATATAAACTTTATTCTGAAATACCATTTTGGAAGAATGGATACTGATTGGATAGACAGCATATCTCGCGACTGCATCAGAGATCAGAAGAGAGATATCCTAACGCTTTTCGATTACCGCAACTGGTCAACAGATCTTGAACCGGAAATTCAGAATAAACTTAGCGACTTGATCCGCTATTTTCCAAAGGGGCATAGCGCATTACGTCAGTTGTTATTATTCCTGGATCGCCAGCGTATTTCTATCCCGTCCTATCGCAAACTTCAGGATATGTTCTCCACAGCTTTTTCTGCAGAGGAGACCCGTTTGCAGTCTATTTTACTGTCTATTCCGGCTTGCTTGCGGGACCAGTTGTCAGAATTGATCAAGGACGAGGACGGACTCAATCAGCTAAATCTTTTACGTGCTGACCAAAAGGACTTCCAATTTACCGCAGTCAGATTCGAAATTGATAAGGCACAGAAAATAGAAGAGCTATACAATTTTGTCGAACAGTTCTTACCCTCTCTCAAGATCTCAAAAAATGCTATCCGTTACTATGCTGATGTCGTAGAACAATATGCTACGTTTCGGCTTCGTCGATTGAGTCAAGCTCGGCAGTGGTTACATGCCTTGTGCTTCGTTTTTCATCGTTATCAGCAGATCATGGATAACCTGATCGTTTCCTTTCTCTATCACACTAGGGCAATCATGGATGCAGGGAAAGTATTCGCTGAAGCGGAGCAACTCAAACACAGCAGCCAAGTTGTAGTGGACTTCCCAAAGCTGGCAAAATTCCTGAAATGGTTTCCCAATCGTGACAAATCTCTCTCTCACGAGCAGTTGAATGATGTTGCGTTCAATATTTTACCCGAGCAACAATTTCCAATCCTCGCAGATTTTTTGTCAGGAAGCACCTTCGACAAGACTGCTGCGCAATGGCAGCACTTCGCCAGTTCTTCTCGTCTGATCTCACTCTATTTGAGGCCCATCATCCTGGCAGTGCCTTTTCTCTATTACAAATCAGATAACCGGATTATGGAACTGATAGGACTCATCAAGACCCACTACGTAAACGGAAAGCCTCCCAGATCTTTGCGAATCATAGATGATATGGGGCTGACAATCCCAAAGCGACTTGTTCAGTATCTAAAGCGCAAACCGGAAGATGAGCAGCTCGACCCTTATTTATTCGAGTTTTATGTCTACCAGAAAATGTACCACCTGATTAATCAAGGTAAGCTCTGCTGCAATGCGAGCGTCTCTTACGGTGACATCAATTGCGATCTTATCGATGATGCGATGGTTGACGATGTTGAGACCATTGCGCGCGAATTTAGCTGCTCCAAAATACCTGTTTACTGCGAGAGCCGATTGGAAGCTTCTATTGAAGCACTGGATCTGGCTTGGAAAACAACAACAGAAAATATTCGGTTGGATAAAAACGCTAGTTTCAAATTGAAAGAAGCCAAGACTGGCAAACATGAGTGGCGATTATTATACGATAGCAGTGAGAAGCTGGAAGATACCTTCTTTAAAACATTACCAAAAACGGAAATTGCTGACTTGGTGATGTTTATTGGTGAGCGCACAGGCATGTGGAATGCTTTTTCTCACCTGAAAGATCGTTATACCAAACGGAAAAAGCCTCATCCTCTGGCCTTAAACGCCTGCGTTCTCTCTGAAGCTTTCGGCTTTGGCACTATCAAAATGTCTGAAATGTCAAACCTTGACTTTAACCTTCTGCGCTCAACTCGGGAAGACTTTGTACGCATTGAAAGCCTTTGTGCAGCAAATGACCTCGTCGGTAACTTTGTAAACACTCTTCCAATTTTCAAGATTTGGAATCTTTTGGATGACAAGCTTCTTGCAGATGCTGATGGACAGAAATTTGCGACCAGTGACAGCACTATCCAGTCCAGGTACTCGAAAAAATATTTAGGGAAAGGCCGTGGGATATCTTTGTATACGCTCATTGCCAACTTTGTAGCCGTCAATGCCAGGAACATCGGACTGAACGAATACGAAGGCCATTGTCTTTACGACATGGTGTACGGCAACAAAACTGATATTGATATCAACTCAGTCACAGGGGACAACCATTCCTTAAATAAACTGAATTTTGTCGCTCTAGATTCTATTGATGTAGATTTTGTTCCCAGTATTAAAAATGTCAGAAATGCCTCCAAAGATCTTTATTTAGCAAATCCTATGGAGAATTGTGACGGCCCAATATGCCCTGTGGGTAAAATCAAAGTTGACCTGATTAAGTCACAAGGTAGGGGAATTCAGCGTGTCTTACTTTCCTTGGTATTGCAAGAAAATACACAAAGCCATCTCATTCATAAGCTTAACTCTCATGCTCGTTATTCTAGGTTGAGAGCAGCTTTATATGAGTACAATAAAATTTTTAAAAGTGTACATGTTCTGAATCTCATTGATGATATGACTCTACGGAAAGCGATTAGAACCGCTAGAAACCGTACCGAAGCCTATCATCAGTTACAAAGCCTCATTCGCAAAATATACAACAGCGTATTCAAGGGACGAAAAATCAGCGACAATCGCGTTAGTGCTCATGCAGCAAGGCTTGTGGCTAACTGCATCGTGGCCTACAACGCGCTTATTCTCAATACGGTGTATGAAAAAATGGTGGAAGAAGGCGTGTCAGCAAAGATTATCGAAGAATTTGCCAGAATATCTCCAATTGCATGGCATCACTTATTCTTCACCGGACGTTACAGCTTTAAAAAGTCGAGTAACACCACAATCGATGTAGCAGCGATGGCCGAAATGATTGAGAAACACTTAAAGCAAGCTTTCTGGAAAGACTGAGTTTATATTCGTCACTTTTGGGGGTTCTTCTGCAATACCCCTAGAACAGTCAACTATAAGTACTTCTTAACCCATGCTGAGTATGACAAGGACAGGTGGAAAAATGACCCTCACTTTTGACTCAACAATCTATAACAACTTGCTTGTCGAAACCTCGCCCAAAGTCATTGAAACTAAGGAGGAGTATGAAGGTTTTCTCGCTCTGGCAGAGCGCTTGCATTTCATAGAAAATCTTACAACAGAGCAACAGGCTTTGTATCGGCTGCTGGTAATGTTGATCGAGCAATATGAATCAGAGCACTACCCAATCACACAGTCCAAACCTCACGAAATCTTACAACATATCCTTGAATCTAGTGGCATGCGACAAGTAGAT
>JBBRSB010000081.1:0-4193 GCA_038245785.1 Gloeobacterales cyanobacterium
AGGAGTGTTGTACAAATAGAAGCAAAGAGCTAAGTGCAGAAGTGCTGCTACTCCGCCTGCGGCCAACGCGACCTTGTCTCTAAAAACTCTAATAAGACTCGACATGGGGCCTAACACCTGAATTAAGCCGACCCGCCCGAGAAGCCGAATGGAGCATTACAGCTACGATGCGGGTTCGGCTTGAATGAATTGTTAGGACTCACGCGAGCTTACCCATTGAAATCGACCATTTATCTCGTTACCCAACGTGATGCTGCCCATACCGTAGTCGTAGCAACACGCGAAATCATGTTTTAACTGACCAGCTGCATCGCGGAACACGGCGCTCTTTTTCATCAAGTCTTCAAGGACGGCCTTGGACCGAGCAATCTGCGACATGACGTGAGATTCGGTCGTTTGTTCTGGCGGCCACTCGGTGAACGAGTCTACCTGGAGTGTTGAAGGCGTGCGTTTGTAGAAATTGACGCTATGACATGTGATCAAATGGCCTGCGATAAAGCGCTCGATGCCGAGACTAAATCTGTCTTGTGGAGCATCCGTAATATTCATGTGGGTCCTAACACCTGAATTGAGCCGACCCGCCCGAGGACCCAGACGGAGTCTTGAAGCTACGAAGCGGGTTCGGCTTGAATGAATTGTTAGACCTTGCCGCTTGGCCAGCCAATCTGCACGGTGCGGTGCTTCATAACGCAATCGCGCAAGTACAAATTGATCAGACTTTGGTATGGAACCCCCGCCTCATTAGCCATGCCTTTGAAGTAAGTCACGACGTCTTCCGAGAGACGCATTGAGACAGGCTTCTTGAGCTTAGCCGCATAGGGATTTTTGCGGGACTTCATTTTGGGGAGATCGTATTCGGATTTCATGGTGGTCACTGCCCGTAAGAGGAGCTTTCTAGTTTCGTGGCTTGTCGTGCGGAGATGATCCGAACCACGCCGCCGCTGTCGCGCTCACAGTGACAAACGAGCAGGAGGTGAGCACCGCTGCTCATGCCCAGCATGAGAAATCGCTCCTCGTCGGAGGAGTGAGACTCGTCGTAAAACTGGATGGCAAATTCGTCGTAGAAGACAGACTGGGCCTCCTCGAAGGAAACACCATGCTTCCGAAGGTTTGAGGCAGCCTTAGCAGGATCCCAGTCAAATTTTATCATCTGTACATTGTATGGATGATCAATGCTTTTGCAAGGTCTAACACCTGAATTAAGCCGACCCGCCCGAGAACCCGGAGGGAGTCTTGAAGCTACGAAGCGGGTTCGGCTTGAATGAATTGTTAGCGCACACCCTATTTCCAAGACAAATTGAGCTGCTTTTGTGAAGCGGCACAATCCCGCAGATATAGGTTGATCAAGCTCTGATAAGGAATGCCGACTTTGTCAGAGATTGACTTGAAATAGTCAATTGCATCTCCGTCCAATCGAATGGTGATTTGTTTCTTGAGTTGCGAAGCGTAGGGGTTCTTTTTAGCTTTGGAGAAGTCGTACTCTTTGCGCATGGCATCACCTATCAGTATTGCTGAGACTCAGTGGTTGTAGCCTTTCTGGCAGAAATAATCCGAATCGTGTTGCTCTTGTTGCGATAGCAGTGACAAACGACAAGCAGTTTGAGCTTTGTGCTCAATCCGAGGAGGATGAATCGATCCTCGTCGTCTGAATGCTGTGGATCAGCAATGATTTTGGCCTGCTCGTCAGCAAAGACGGACTTTGCCTCATCAAAGCCAATGCCGTGTTTTTTCAGGTTCGCGGCAGCCTTGGCCGGATCCCACTCGAAGCGCAACTCGCTCATTACATGAGCATAACTACGATGTAGTTATGAGTCAAGAGGATGTCGTATGTGGGCGCTAACACCTGAATTAAGCCGACCCGCCCGAGAGGCCAGGCGGAATCTTGAAGCCACGAGGCGGGTTCGGCTTGAATGAATTGTTAGACGACAACTCATTACGCTCGCAGACACGCCTCATGGAGCACTGCTCCTCGGCCATTTCCATGCGGTCCATACAATGAGCACAGTTAGCACCGATTCCAATAGGCCCATTGCGACATAAAAAGTCCAACCGCTACCTGAAACAACGGCGATCTGGATAGCGGTGTATACGAAACCCACAGCGACATTGAGCCAGCGAGTCGCCGAAGCCTTGAGTGCGAGTGAGAAGAAAATCATCAAGCTCGGCAGCGCTAGCATTGCAGCGGTACCGAGCAAGACGCCCTGAGTTACCGGCCCGAGCGGAATCATTTGCCCAGCAAGAATGCTCTGCAGTTTTCCAGGCACGTAAAGCTCGAAGTAGTCGGCGTAGATGTATAGGAACATTACCGAAATCCACAAGGCAGAAAGCTTGCACCTAATTGGAACTGGTATATCGTCAAGAACCGACGCAGCTGCCATGGGCCAAATCTCCTTATTGGTTGGTGTGTTGTCTAACACCTGAATTAAGCCGACCCGCTCGAGGAGTCAGACTGAGTCTTGAAGCTACGAAGCGGGTTCGGCTTGAATGAATTGTTAGGCCGCGGTTGAGTGTCCCTGCATCCAAGCTTCCCCAGCCGTGAACAGACCTGCGTAGAAATCACGAATGACCGAAATGTACTGAGACAAGAATTTAGGAGTAACAATAATGTTGCTGAGCGGATCGAGCGAAATTGCGGACTGCGATAAGATGAACGCACGGATAGAACTATTTGTTGGCTCATTGGAGCAGTAACCATCTGCATGAGCTATCAAGTTGCGGATCTTGTTATAGGGCTCTAGAGGCTTCCATATGTTTTCGGCAATTGGGAGAATAAGCACCTTTGAGAGATAAAGCTGGGCCTTACCCATGCTGGAACGGCCAGCAAGATCCCTCAACGATAGTTCAATCTTCTTCATTGACTGAAGCATAGAGCAGACTGACAGCACACGATCTTCTAGAGCAGAGTGCGCAGCACTAATTAATGTAAGTCTCAGGCGGTTTGGGAAGTGCATACGAAAGTCCTGATAGTTTTCTGCGTTATACGCGTAATATTCCCCTCGGACGTCCACCGGCAAGGTAGCTGCCTGCCGCTCAAGCTCATCAGCGATTCTCTGTGCTTCCGCTGACAAGAGGCTCTCGATCGCTCTTGAGTAATTCTCAATTTCTTGTATTTGGACGTGCGCTAAATGGCGTTGCACGTGCAAACTCTGTTCCCACAATTCCATGATGTGCTATCCACAACTTGTATAGTTGGAAGCCTTGCATCGTTTGATTAGATTTTTTGCTTGAGAGATCTCTTTAGCAGTCATTCTTGAAGAAACTATTTGCCGATTGCGCTCGGCGGCTCCTCTAGTCACACCGTCCTCTGAAGCAGCAGCCAATACCCACCACATATAGGCCAACTCTTTGCTTTCGCGAACTCCCATTCCCTGAAAGTAAAGGAGGCCGAGGTTGAACTGTGCATTTGTGTATCCCTGTGCTGCTGCTTCTCGATACCATTTCGCCGCTTCGCTCATGTTCTTTGATACACCATTTCCGTTGGCATATAGAACCGCGAGATTGTATTGCCCGTCAGAGTTACCTTTTTGAGCAGCTTTTAAATACCAATTGGCTGCCTCGTGGAAATTCTGTTTAACACCTTGTCCTCTTTCGTAGGCTAGCCCCAAGTTGTAGGGAACCATGGCTGGTGCATTTGGCCTGCCCGCTACTTCTTGAAGGATTGAGACCCCTTTTTCATAGTCCCCGCTATCCATGGCAGCGAGAAACCTATTTGACGAGTGAGATTCCAGTCCTTTGGTGGCGTTTTCTTCAGGGTGCGCTATTTCCGTCTGCTGATTGCAAGCAGATATGGCGAAGATGGCAACGAGCAGCCCGAGAGCAGATCTTGTTTTCATAGTGCATCCAATTCTGATTAGATCGTTTTGCAACGACACACACTAGAGCTTTGCTGCTTTTCGAATAGGGGGGTCTGTCATCTAACGCCTCATTTAATTGACTTTTGGTTTCGCCAAAGAGTAAGCCATAAAAATTGTGAAGAACTGAACGACGCTAAGCGGAAGCGCGTATACCTGGGCTACTGTCCAGATGATCCAGAACGCAGCGACCCATCCGCGTTTGCGGCCACTGATGAAGATGGTAAAAAAGATAAAAAGCTGCCACCCAATAACGGCGATCCCCATTTCTCCCCCGCGCTGCTCTCATTGTGACTGCGATTCGCCCCAGGGCGGCCTAACACCTGAATTAAGCCGACCCGC
>JBBRSB010000082.1:0-4074 GCA_038245785.1 Gloeobacterales cyanobacterium
CGCGGAGTCAGGTGAAACTTTCATTTTAATTTTAAACCAAGCGTTGTACATGGAAAAATTGCATCCGAGTTTGTTGTGCACAAATCAGCTTCGATTTAACAATGTGATTGTCGACGATGCGCCGCGACATTTAACGCCGTCTTCTACCCATTCGATTTTTTTACCTGACATTGATTTACGGATCCCGTTGGAAATGCACGGGGTGATGTCTTATATTCCGACGAGATTACCTACGGATCGTGAATTGGAAAATTGCACGCATGTCCACTTGACAAGTTCAGAACCGTGGGACCCAACTTCAAGCGATTTTTGTCGCCAAGAAAAACTCGCCCAGACTGCGGTTAGGGGAGTTGGTGCAATTCGACGATGGGAAATCTCGGCTGTTTTATCGGAAGTCGACCGGAACTTGGACGAAGAAAATTTTCATGTGGCACTCGCAAGCAGTGTTCGCGTCTCGGCGGTAACGGCGGTCAAGCGGCACTCAGAAGCTACGGCTGCTCGCCTCGCGCGGATGTGGGGCATAGGTCTCGAGACTGCTACGAGGACGATGAAAACTACCACTCAAGTCGGAATACGGCATGCTACGCACCCAATTCATCGCCGCTATCGAACGCAACAGCAACAGTTTCGTTACAATCGGCTTAACACGAAGGTATATTGTGATGTTATGTTCTCTAAGGTCAAGTCGCTCGGTTCCAACACATGTGGTGCAGTGTTTGTTAATAACATTGGCTACTCGATGTTTGTGCCGATGCAACGAAAAGGGGAGGCTGGAAATGCACTGTCGGCGTTCTTTCAGGACGTTGGCGTGCCAACAGAGATGCATACGGATGGAGCTCCGGAACTGACGGCCGGGAATTGGAAAACGGTCCGGACGCAACATGGCGGGGTGAAACAAACTCTAGCAGAGCCATATAGTCCGTGGCAAAACCGTGCTGAGGCCGAGATAAGGGAAATCAAGAAACAAGTCCGTCGGATCATGGCGCGGACGAAGGCATCGGTACGGCTATGGGACATGTGCTCGGTCTACGTGTGTGAGGTGCGGTCAAGGACGGCGCATCCACTGCATACACTAAATGGCAGGACGCCATACGAAGTTGTGACGGGCAATACGCCGGATATCACGGAATGGATCGAATACGAGTGGTATCAGCCTGTTTGGTACAAGGACCCAGGGGACTTTCCAGACGAGGTTCGCTCGCTCGGTCGATGGCTCGGCGTGTCGCACCGCGTCGGTCAAGCTATGTGCTACTGGATTCTAACTAGGAAAGGTCGCCTAATCTCGAGATCGACCGTACAGTCTTTGACGGACGACGAGATGGGTACGCAGTTGGTCAGGGACAGCATTGCATCGTATGATAAGGCGGTTCGGGAAAAGCTGGACGAGATTCGCGCCGATCCGACACTCGCTGTGCCACAAGATGTTCGAACAATATTTGATGTGGACGACGATGATGGTAACGAACCGTATGATCACGACGCACTAATGCCGGAAGAGGATGACTACGATGCCGATGCCTACGATAAGTTTATAACGGCTCAAGTTGTTCTGGCAAAAGGTGACGGAAAAGAAAAAGCTACGGTAATTGGTCGGAAGCGTGATAATGACGGCAACCCGATAGGTCGGGCTAACTCGAACCCGATACTGGACACGCGCTTGTACGAGGTGGAATTCTCGGACGGGACGCGTCAAGACTACGCTGCTAACATTATTGCTGAGTGTTTGTATGCGCAAGTCGACGAGCATGGCCAAGAATTCCTACTGATGGACGAGATAATCGACCATCGGTCGAACAAGGCAGCTGTGACACGAGACAACATGTATGTTGTGAGTCGCGATGGAGGCCGGAAAAGCATCCGCCAGACGACAATAGGGTGGCAACTGTTGGTCCGATGGAAAGATGGTGAGACATCGTGGGCTGACTTAAAAGACTTGAAAGAGTCTAACCCGGTGCAAACAGCGGAATATGCTGTGAGCAACAAAATTGCCGAGGAACCTGCTTTTATTTGGTGGGTAAACCATGTGTTAAAGAAGCGCGATCGGATCATTGCGAAAGTTAAAACTCGCTATCTCAAGCGAACTCACAAATTCGGGATTCAGGTGCCTAAGTCTGTGTTGGAGGCGCTTGAACTGGACCGAGTGAGTGGGACTGACTTTTGGCGAAAAGCACTGGAAAAAGAAATGAAAAATGTGATGCCAGCGTTCCAATTTCTTGAAGATGGTGAACGAGTACCAGTTGGTTTCCAGTTTATCCACTGTCATATGATTTTCGATGTCAAGATGGACTTTACTCGAAAGGCACGACTCGTGGCCGGTGGGCACATGACAGAAACTCCGGCGGCACTCACTTATGCATCTGTGGTGTCACGCGAAAGCGTACGTATAGCTCTGATGGTAGCTGCGCTAAACGGGCTGGAAGTCCTAGCAGCCGACGTCGGAAACGCTTACTTGAACGCATTGACTCGCGAAAAGGTATGGACTACAGCAGGACCGGAATTTGGTTCTAATCAAGGCCGGAAGGTGTTGATTGTGAGGGCATTGTATGGCTTGAAGAGCTCCGGTGCGGCTTGGAGAGCGCATTTGGCGGAGACTATGACCGATCTAGGATTCAAGTCATGCTTGGCAGACCCCGATGTTTGGATGCGGGCAGCTATTAAGTTGGATGGGTTCAAGTACTGGGAGTATGTACTCATCTATGTCGACGACATTTTGGTTGTTTCGCATCAGGCGGAGCATATAATGAAGTCGTTGGCAAGCCTGTATCGGTTGAAAGAGGATCCTACGACTAAGAAAACCTACGACAAGCCTACTATCTATCTCGGGGCTAATGTGAGTCAGTTTCAAGTCGATGGGGACTTTAGCGGACGCCAATACTGGGCACTAAGTTCCGATGAATATATCAGGAACGCACTCAAAGGAGTCGAAGACGAGTTGGATAAGGTCGGAAAGAGGCTTTCCGGAAGAGGTCAAACGCCTATGACCTATGGTTATCGTCCTGAACTCGATGTTACGGAACTACTAGACGACGAGAAAACAAATTACTACATGACGCTTATCGGTATCTTACGATGGGCGGTTGAACTCGGGCGGATTGACATTCATGTTCAAGTGGCAATGTTGTCGCAATATATGGCGCAACCGCGGGTTGGACACTTGGAACAAGTGTTTCACATTTTCACGTATTTGAAAAATCATGCACGGTCTAAGTTAGTTTTCGATTCGACCATGGTGGACTGGGGTGACAAGTTTCACGCAGTTAATTGGAGTGATTTTTATCCCGACGCGGTTGAGGCTATTCCGCCTAATAAGCCCGAGCCGCGCGGAAACGACGTACAGCTTAATTGTTTTGTTGACGCGGATCATGCCGGGAACCAAGTTACCCGGAGATCGCACACGGGCGTGTTAATCTACGTGAATCGCGCACCTATCCTGTGGTTTTCTAAAAGGCAAAACACAGTGGAATCATCGACGTTCGGGTCGGAGTTTGTTGCAATGAGGATCGCTACGGAACTTATAATTGGTCTACGGTACAAAATTCGTATGATGGGCATTCCTATTGACGGACCTGCAAATGTTTTCTGTGATAACGAGTCGGTCGTCAAGAACGCGTCAGTGCCGGAATCGACCCTCAAGAAGAAGCACATCGCAATATGTTACCACAAGGTACGCGAGGCATGTGCAGCCAAGGTGATAAGGATTGCTAAGGAGCATACATCGACGAACTTGGCAGATTTGCTTACCAAGAATTTGCCGGGACCGACTCTGAGGGAGCTCGTGTCTCGAATACTGTTCTAGCGGAGGATGGCTAGGTCCTTGGGGACCTCCTGCAACACTGCGGTGTGCCTACAAGCAGGTATCTTTCTTTCTTTTCGGTTGGTTGTTTTTGTTTGGTTTGTTTTGAATATGTTGGATGACATAGCATGTTTTGGTTTCGAACTTGGATGTGAGCTGGGCGTTAACATCAAGCTCGAGGGGACTGAGAAAATTCAGTGGGGATGGAGCTATTTTGTAGGGCCTAAGTGTGGATTCACCGGCGAGGTCACAGTACCGGATGGTAGAAATAGCAACAATAA
>JBBRSB010000083.1:0-4071 GCA_038245785.1 Gloeobacterales cyanobacterium
CTGAAGGAACTGGCACGCAGCTATCTGACGATCAGCAAGGATCTGGCACGAGTCATGTGCCGGGTGAAGGCGATCTATCGCAGTTGGGGTATTCCATGTGCCGGCAAGCAAGTCTATGCGCCGCGGCATCGTGCGGAGTGGCTGGCGAAGATCACCGAGGTGGGAGTACTCCGTCGGGCAGAATTTTATTACCAACAACTCGATGCCCTGAGAGTCTTGCGCCAGGCAGTCAGGCGCGATCTGTTGGCCGAGAGGCAAAAGCACAAGGCGAGCAAACTGCTCCGCCAAACCCCTTCGATCGGTCCGATTCGGGCGGCGTTGTTGATGGCGCTGATCCAGACACCGCATCGTTTTCGCACCAAGCGACCGTTCTGGAAGTACAGCGGTTTTGCCATCGAAACGCACAGCAGCGCCGACTACCGTTCGGTGAAGGGCGAGCTACAAAAATCCAGGAAGCAAATCTCGGTTCGCGGACTGAATCGAGACTGCAATCACGATCTGAAGAATCTGTTTAAGAGTGCAGCGACCATCGCTTCTGTTAAGCCCGGTCCATTCCGGGAGTTCTACGAGGCTTTGCTTGCCAAAGGTATGAGACCGGAGATGGCCCGCCTGACCCTGGCGAGGAAGATTGCCACGATCGTATTGATCGTATGGAAGAGAGGAGTGAGCTTCGACGCCCAATATCTGAAATCACAAACAGCTTGAGTGTCTCTGATCGAGTCCGCTCCATCTCTGGGTATTTCTCTGGCGGTGGCGGTCAGGTTCTCGAGACACTCTGGTTCGAGAGCGAGTCTCAGCTGATAAGTTAGGCCCGTGCGTGCTTCGGGCACCAAGTCTCACACCCGACTCTAGGCCCTCTCGGACAACCAGAAAAAGCTATGGGCCACGAGTCCCGGATAGAACCATGGTCGCCACATTTGACCGCGTTCTGCTTTGCTGGTTTCGGAACTGACAGGCTTCGTTGCGAAAAGCAATGAAAACCGCTGGTAGAGAAAACCCAAATCACTGGGCCAAAGTGTCCAGCAACCGAGCACCTGGCGCGGAAGTTCAGAACAGCTCCTGCTCAATCAAGTGGGCTGGGAAGCAAGAAAAAGTCCGGCCGTTGCAGGGGTGTTTTTTCTTGACTTCCCCTTTTATAGAACTTACCAGGCGTTGAAGAGATGTGAAATAATGTTTCATGTCTTTGGATTAACGTCGTCCAGTGGTATTCCCGGCAATGGGGGAGGCTTGATGGCGGCAAAAGTTGAACTTAGAGTTTTTAGGTTCTTGTTGCTCTGTGCTTTCACGATTGTCTCGAGTGCAGTCGCACAACAACCGGATGATAAGCACCCAATGGGCGATAGGGAAGTGCCTCGTGCCGGGGTAAATGGAGTGACCCGACCCGAGTGCATTTACTGCCCGCGACCGGAATACTCCAAGGAAGCTCGTAAAGCTAACGTCTCCGGTGTGGTTTTACTTGATGTGACTATAACTACCGACGGAAAAATCATCAATCCTTTTGTGGTCAAGGGCCCTGGCCTAGGCTTGAATGAAAGGGCGCTGGCACAAGTAAAGAAATGGAAAATGCAGCCTGCGCTTAATCCGGGAGGCAAACCGGTTAATTGCCGAGTACAAATCGAAATCACTTTTCGCCAGAAATAATTAAATTCTGCTTTTTTGTGAAGTTGCGTTGCGGCATCACCGGGACTCACGGTGTGCGTCACCATTCACCGATGCTTTCTTCGTGCTCGCCAAGGGTTAAACATAGCAAAGTACGAACCTGCAGGTCCCACCGCGCTGTGGCAGAATGTCATCGTATGTGGACGCTGCAGTCGCTCAAGACTTTATACAGGGCTAAGAGCCGTCCCAGAATTCTCGATGCTAAATTCTGGGATGTTTGGTGGAACGACCGTATTTCGCAAGGTCGTGTCCGCGGGTTTTTGTTCCCGATGGTCGAAGCACCATTGGTCAAGTACGATGGCAACTATCGGGATGTAGTGAATCGAGATGATCTGCTAATCGCTATCATGGCCAAGTACGGGCTTAGGAGGGTGTTGTGTGCGGGTAGCGGACTCTCTCAGGAGCCGCGAGCGCTAGCAGAGGCCGGTTTCGACGTCACGGCACTCGACTTATCCCCTAGAGCTTTGGGTGTAGCTAGGGCTTTTGAGTTCGGTCCCGATGATATGGGTTGGTTCTGTGATCTTGGAGCCCGACGGACTGGCGGACAGCTGGACTTTGTTGTCGGAAGCCTGCTTGATAGAGGGGTATGTCCAGGCCCTTTCGACGTAATTATCGAGCGCCGTACGGTCCAAACATTCGCGGAGCAACAACGTTCGACTGCGCTGCAGGCGCTGACAGGACGACTCGGGGATCAGGGCATTCTCCTGAGCCACTGCAACGATATTTGCTATTTCACTTCGAAACGGGCGTTTCATGCATCGGAATCATGGTTTCGAGGAAACCATTGGACGATTTGGAATGGGGCGCCAAGCTCTAACTTTTCAGGCAGGGTCGCTTGGCTGGTCAGAAGCACAGCATGAAATGGAAATTGCCGGCGTTACTGGCTGAGACACGCGAGGCGCCCCTATTTGCCGTGGTTGCGCAGGCTGCCGAACAGGGACAAAGTGGAGCGAAATACAATATCGGGTTTGCTCATTTCAATGGGGATGGGGTAACGCAAAACGACGCCGAAGCACTTATCTGGTTCCGAAAGGCGTCTGAGGGGGGGCTTCGCTGCTGCCCAAAATAATTTGGGCAGCATGTATGCACGCGGGCGTGGGGTAATGCAAGACACGCCATTTGCCAGACTTGAGATACCAGCAGTCGGCTTAAACGGATCGGTCTGGTATTTAACCCGTAAATTCATCGGCACGCCGACCCAAAAGCCGTGAATGTTGCCATTCCACTAGCAGCTTGTTGAAAAAAGCCGTTCACTTGCAACTTTAATAGGAGAGCACTCGTCTGAAGGAAAGAAGTACGGAGGCGAGTGCATGCGCGGCGACGACAACCTGCAAGAAGGAATATTCAGCTACATCTCTCCAGAGAAGCGTGTTCCGGCAGATCATCCTTTGCGACCGCTGCGCAAGATGGTGGATGAGATTCTGAAGGAGATGTCGCCGCAGTTTGCGAAGTTGTATTCGCGAGTGGGACGTCCGTCGATCGCACCGGAACGGTTGTTGCGTTCGCTGTTGTTGCAGATCTTCTATTCGGTGCGCAGTGAACGAATGCTGATCGAACAACTGCAGTACAACCTGTTGTTCCGCTGGTTTGTGGGCATGGAGATGGATGAGGTGGTCTGGAATCATGCGGTGTTCAGCAAGAATCGCGAGCGTTTGCTGAACGAGGAGATCGCCGAGGGATTTTTCCGGCGGGTGCTAGAACGGGCCAAGCCGTTCATGTCGGATGAACACTTTACGGTGGATGGGACGCTGATCGAGGCTTGGGCGAGCCACAAGAGCTTCCGGCGGAAGGATGGCCAAGGCAAGCCGCCAGAAGCAGGAGGGGATGTCGATTTTCACGGGGAGAAACGGAAAAACGACACCCATGCATCGACGACCGATCCCGATGCGCGACTGTTCAAGAAGTCCAAAGGCAGCGAAGCCAAGCTGAGCTACCTGGGGCATGTACTGATGGAAAACCGCAACGGGTTGCTGGTGCAGACTTTTTTGACCGAGGCCCACGGCAGAGCCGAGCGAGAAGCAGCGCTGCTGATGGCGGAAGCGATCCCGGGCGGAAAACGCGTGACCTTGGGTGGCGACAAGAACTACGACACGCAGGAATTTGTTCGCGAGCTGCGCGGGATGAACATTACGCCGCATGTCGCGCAGAACGACACCTACCGTTCGAGCGCGATCGATCAACGCACTGCGCGACATGCGAGCTACGCCGTAAGCCAGCGGAAACGAAAACGAGTAGAGCAGTCGTTTGGCTGGATGAAGATGGTAGGAATGCTCAGGAAAGTGAAGTTACGAGGGATCGACAAGGTGGGGTGGTTGTTCACCTTCACGGGAGCGGCCTACAACCTGTGCCGCTTGCGAAACCTGATGGCCCGAGCATGACTCGCAGTGTTGATTCGGGCCGGTTCAGCAGCTA
>JBBRSB010000084.1:0-2500 GCA_038245785.1 Gloeobacterales cyanobacterium
TTAATGGGCGAACAGCCCAACCCTTGGGACGTACTACCGCCCCAGGTTGCGACGAGCCGACATCGAGGTGCCAAACCTCCCCGTCGATGTGAACTCTTGGGGGAGATCAGCCTGTTATCCCTAGAGTAACTTTTATCCGTTGAGCGACGGCCCTTCCACACAGTGCCGTCGGATCACTAAAGCCGACTTTCGTCCCTGCTCGACTTGTAGGTCTCACAGTCAAGCTCCCTTATGCTTTTACACTCTATGGCTGATTTCCAACCAGCCTGAGGGAACCTTTGCGCGCCTCCGTTACATTTTAGGAGGCGACCGCCCCAGTCAAACTGCCCACCTGGAACTGTCCCCGTAGGTTAGAATCCAGACTCTGCCAGAGTGGTATCTCAACGATGGCTCCAGTTCCCCGCGAGGAACGTTTCATAGCCTCCCACCTATTCTGCGCAGACAAAGTCCGAACACAATTCCAAGTTACAGTAAAGCTTCATAGGGTCTTTCTGTCCGGGTGCAGGTAGTCCGTATCTTCACGGACAATCCTATTTCGCCGTGTCTCTCTCCGAGACAGCGCTCTGATCGTTACTCCTTTCGTGCGGGTCGGAACTTACCCGACAAGGAATTTCGCTACCTTAGGACCGTTATAGTTACGGCCGCCGTTCACCGGGGCTTCGGTCGCCAGCTTTGCTTGCGCTAACCAACTTCCTTAACCTTCCGGCACTGGGCAGGAGTCAGCCCCTATACATCGTCTTACGACTTAGCAGAGACCTGTGTTTTTGGTAAACAGTCGCCAGAGCCATTTCACTGCGGCCTGCTTGCGCAGGCACCCCTTATCCCGAAGTTACAGGGCCATTTTGCCGAGTTCCTTAGAGAGAGTTATCACGCGCCCCTAGGTATACTCTACCCACCTACCTGTGTCGGTTTGGGGTACGGGTACCAGAAATTCAACGCATAGAAGGCTTTTCTCGGCACTAGATTCACCAAACGGGTTCCGTAGAACCCTCCCAATCCAATAAGGGCATGGCTTATTTTTATGCGTCCTCTTCTATGCTCCAATCTGATAGTTAGGGAATATCAACCCTATGTCCATCGACTACGCCTTTCGGCTTCGCCTTAGGTCCCGACTAACCCTCCGCGGACGAACCTTCCGGAGGAACCCTTAGGTTTTCGGGGTATTGGATTCTCACCAATATTTTCGCTACTCAAGCCGACATTCTCACTTCTGCTTCGTCCACACCTGCTTACGCTGATGCTTCAACCTACAACAGAACGCTCCCCTACCATAAATCCACAACTTCGGTGCATGGCTTAGCCCCGATACATTTTCGGCGCGGGATCTCTCGACCAGTGAGCTATTACGCACTCTTTCAAGGTTGGCTGCTTCTAGGCAAACCTCCTGGTTGTCTGTGAAATCCCACCTCCTTAATCACTTAGCCATGACTTGGGGACCTTAGTTGGTGGTCTGGGCTGTTTCCCTCTTGACCATGGAGCTTATCCCCCACAGTCTCACTGCCAGCTAACACAACGGTATTCGGAGTTTGATTCGATTTGGTACCGCTCTCGCAGCCCGCACCGATTCAGTGCTCTACCCCCGTTGCTACCCACTGACGCTGCGCCTAAACGCATTTCGGGGAGAACCAGCTATCGCCTAGTTCGATTGGCATTTCACCCCTAACCACAGCTCATCCGCTGATTTTTCAACATCAGTCGGTTCGGACCTCCACGCAGTATTACCTGAGCTTCATCCTGGCCATGGTTAGATCACAAGGCTTCGGGTCTACGATCAGTGACTAACGCCCTATTCAGACTCGGTTTCCCTTTGGCTTCGTCATTTCCGACTTAACCTGCCACAAATCGTAACTCGCCGGCTCATTCTTCAACAGGCACGCTGTCACCCGTTAAATCGGGCTCCAACTGCTTGTAGGCTTATGGTTTCATGTTCTATTTCACTCCCCTCCCGGGGTTCTTTTCACCTTTCCATCGCTGTACTGGTGCGCTATCGGTCACAGGCGAGTATTTAGCCTTACCAGGTGGTCCTGGCTGATTCACACGGAATTCCACGTGCTCCGTGCTACTCGGGATACGACTCAGGGTCATCAGTTTTCGATTACAGGACTATCACCTGCTATGGTGTGACTTTCCAGACACTTCATCTAACCGAATCACTCTTAAATGCCGTCCCACAACCCCAACAGACCGGAGTCCGTTGGTTTAGGCTGTTCCCCGTTCGCTCACCGCTACTAGGAGAATCACTATTTGTTTTCTTTTCCTCGGGCTACTAAGATGTTTCAATTCACCCGGTTCCCTCTTTCGAACTACCCCATAACGGGTAGTGGGTTGCCCCATTCGGACACCTCCGGATCAAAGGTTGCTTCCACCTCCCCGGAGCATTTCGCTGGTCGCCGCGTCCTTCATCGGCTGCCTGTGCCAAGGTATCCACCATAAGCCCTTAGTAGCTTGACCAAACAATGTCTCTTTCGAAACATTGGTGTCTACCTGACAATTACTATGT
>JBBRSB010000085.1:0-4009 GCA_038245785.1 Gloeobacterales cyanobacterium
GGGGTTACTTACCGCTGGCGGGAAGAAGTTCCGCAAGTGATTAATATAACAAAGGAAGGCCAAAAAAGGCTCTAAGCTTAGAAAACTTCACTAGAGCCAACAGTACTGCCCGGTTTATGACGTTCAAACTCTTCGATCATGGCCAGAATAATCGCGTTATTAGCAATAGTTCTAACTGCTTCCTTTAACTCAGCTTGGGTCGGCTGCCGACCGAACTTTAAGAAAAACCACTCCTCCAAAAAGCTTCGTCGAATTTTGGAAAGATAGAGTTCAAGCCGCAAATCTTCACCGACTTTAGCGGCATTGCGATTACCTTTTGGCGCACCTCGTCTAGTAGCCATTTTAATTCAACCCTTTCTACTAAATTATCCAACTCGAATTAAATTGTGCGGCTAAAACAAACAGGTGTCAAAGGAGGGGGGAAATTGGCTGAAATAATAAACGATAATAACGATTAGCACTTGCTATGATATAATTCAGCAATTAACCCAGCTTTTTGCTGATTTTCGCCTAAAATTATTCATTTTTAAGCCAGAGAGTTTGCTATGAGTAACGAGGTTAGCCGGGATCCGCTTCAGTTCACAACTGGAGTAACTCTGACCGAAACTATCGAAAGCATGATAGCGGGACAACTTGCCCCTAATACCCGCCGGGCTTACCGAGAAGATGCAAAACAACTACTGGATTGGTTGGGTACTCGTGGCCTATCACTCCAAACTTTGACTAAAAGCGAGATGCAACAATACCGAGTTTTCCTGCGCGAAAAGTTTGCCAAAGCTTCAGCCGCCAGGAAACTGGTAGTAGCCCGCAAACTCCTGGAAGAAGCGGTTGAACAGGGGCTTATCCCCCATAATCCTGCTCGCAAAGTAGGCGGTTACACTAAAGATGATGAGCCGACCACTCCCCATCAGGCTTTGAAATCAGGTGAGGCTTTCCGCATGTTAGCGGTGATAGATACTACTACTAATCAGGGTAAACGCGATTATGCCATGCTAATGCTACTGGTTAGAACGGGGATCCGCCGCAGTGAGTGTGCTGCCCTTTGCCTGGGCGACTTAGGGCAAGAGCTTGGACACCAGGTGGCCATATTGCGCCACACTAAGGGTGATAAACGCCGCAAGATTAAAATTCCGGTGGAGGTGTGGCGGTCACTTGAGGAATATCTGCGGGCTTGCAATCGCCTGGATTTACCAGCGGGGGGGCCCTGTTTATTCAATTTCGCAAAGGCGGCCACCCCTATGAGCAACCAATTAGCGGGCAGGTGGTAGCACGGGTCGTTGAAAAATATGCGGCTAAGGTGGGCTTGAAAATTTCGCCCCACGCACTCAGGGCGACTTTTGTAACTTTGGCTCTGGAAGGTGGGGCTAAATTACAACAAGTCCAATATGCGGTGGGTCACGCTGACCCACGAACAACCGAACGCTATCAACAACGCAAACTTAACCTGGACAGCAACGCGGTAGATTTTGTGCAAATCGCCCCTGATTAAAAAAGAACGGTCAGATTTTTGTGGCAACCTACGAACTATTTTCCCCGGTAGAACGCCAGAGTTTTATCCAGATACCCGAAACAATGGATGAACGGGTTCTGGCACGTTATTACTTACTCAGCCCGCAGGACCTCGTGGAAGTAAACCGCCATCGTGGGCGGGTTAACCGATTAGGTTTTGCGGTGCTGTTGAGTTATTTGCGCTTTCCTGGCAGAGCCTGGGAACAAGGAGAGATTGTGCCGCCATTTGTCCTGGAGTATCTTGCCTCTCAGCTCAGACTTAGTCCTCGACATTTGCTAGAATATGCCCGTGAACGACCCAATACCCGTCGCGAACACCTCGAAGAGTTATATATCCTTTACAATTTTCAAGCCTTTACCACTCAACATTACCAGGAACTGAGTAATTGGCTTCTGGTAATAGGACTTAGTACCGACAATAGTTTGGTGTTGATGCAAGCTTTGATCGAAGAATTGCGTCACCGCCAAATCGTGTTGCCAGCTTTCTACCAATTGGAAAAGTTAGTTTGGGAAGTGAAAAAAGACAGTGAAACTCAATTGTTTAGTCTCTTAACCGCCGGGCTTTCGAGGCAGCAACAACAAAAATTAGATGATTTAGTCCAAAGCCCGGCTCAATTGAGTGCGCGCAAAGCCTTAGAAGCCAAACCAGAACAAGGTCCAAAACCAGAGGATACGCTTAATAATGTCCAGGATAAACGCCAAAGCGATCTGGCCTGGTTGCGCCGTCCAGTTGGTAAAAACTCACCAGCCAGTTTTAACAAATTGGCGGAGCGCATCGAGTTTATTCGGGAACTTAAACTTGACCCGAACATTACCAAAAAAATACACCACAATCGCCTGCTCCAACTTGCCCGTGAAGGTAGTCGCAGCACTGCCGGGCATCTTAGTGAACTTGAAGCCCCTCGCCGCCACGCCATTCTGGTAGCCTTTGTGCTAGATTGGTCGGAACGCCTGACCGATCAGGCTCTGGAAATGCATATTAACCTAGTTGGCCAACTTTTTAATAAGAGTGAACGCAAACAGGCTAGCTATTTACACAATAGTGGCAAAGCCTTTAATGAGAAGGTACTGTTTTACGCTCAAGTCGGTAAGGCGGTGATTGAGGCCAAAGCCCAGGACGGTGATCCTTACGAAGCCATTGAAGCGGTAATGGAGTGGCCCAGGTTTGTGGCCAGTGTCGAAGAGGCTGAAAAACTGGCCCGTCCAAAGGATTTTGATTATCTTGATTTGATGGCTAGTCGTTACAGTTGGCTGCGGCAATATTCAAAAAAACTACTGGATGTTTTTGAGTTTAAAGCCGCTCCCGCCAGCCAGTCGCTTAAGGAAGCCCTCGATTTACTTAAAGAATTGAACACCGACAATAGTCGCAAAGTACCCCAGGATGCCCCGCGTAGTTTCATTAAACCCCGTTGGGAAAAACACGTTTTTCCTAAAGAAGGGGTAATTGATCGCCGTTTTTATGAGATGTGCATTTTAGCCGAGCTGCGAAATGGGCTGCGTAGTGGTGACCTGTGGGTCAGTAGTAGTCATCAGTTCCGGGCTTTTGAAGAATATCTTATTGGGTTAGAGGAATGGAGTGAAATCCAGAAGAGTGGCAAGCTCGCCTTAGCTATTAGCCTTAATTTCAAAGATTATATTGAAGAGCGGGCTGTTCTGTTAAACCAGAAGTTACTGGAGGTCGAACAACTCATCAGCAAAGGTCTACTACCAGACCTAACCATTAAAGACAATGAATTCCACCTGGCGGCCCTCACCAAAGCCGTGCCAGATGAAGCCGAAGCTCTCAAAGAGAAAGCTTATGATTTGTTACCACGCATTAAGATCACCGATATGCTGCTCGAGATTGAGGCACTGACCGGTTTTAGCCGTCATTTTACCCATCAACAAACCACAGAGGTGGCGCGTGATAAGTTAGCTCTTTTGACCGCCATTTTAGCCGATGGCCTCAATTTGGGGTTAACTAAAATGGCCGAGTCCTGTCCTGGAATGACTTATGGACGTTTGGCCTGGGCCGCCGATTGGCATTTGCGGGAGGAAACTTACCGCAAAGCCCTGGCTGAACTGGTCAATTTCCAACACCATCTACCGTTTGCGGCGCATTACGGTGAGGGAAAAACCTCCTCCTCTGATGGGCAACGCTTTAAGAAAAGTGGTCATAAAGAACCTACTGCCCAGGTTAATCTTAAATATGGTACTGAACCAGGGGTCATGATTTACACCCATCTTAGCGATCAGTATGTACCCTTCTATGTCAAGGTGATTAGTACCACCGCCCGCCAGGCTCCTTATGTGATTGATGGGTTACTCTATCACGAAAGTGAGCTTAAAATCGAGGAACACTATACTGATACACACGGCTTCACTGAACAAATTTTTGGGGCGGCCAATATCCTGGGCTTTCGGTTTGCACCCCGCATCAAAGACATCGGTGACAAACGGCTCTATAGCTTTAGTTCGATGGAAGCTTATCCTAATCTTAAAGGCTTATTTGCGACCACCC
>JBBRSB010000086.1:0-3954 GCA_038245785.1 Gloeobacterales cyanobacterium
CGTCCCGTTTTTTTGATTTTCAGCAGTGGCAGCTTGTGGCATTGATTGGCGCATAACAAATGTGCTTTTCCCGATAATAACGTCCTGGTTAGGATTTTCAAAAGGAGGTTCCTGAATTTTCCGTAGCCTGTTCTTCCGACGGGAAAAGTATTCCCATATCAGGTAAATCACAGTCCAGAGTATGTAACCCACAAAAGCGGTAATAAGAAAGTTTTGCATGACTGTAAATGCTAAAAAATCCCTTCGTTTTTCCGGTTGTACAGGGTGGTAATCTCGTCCTGGAACGTAGCAAAATGATGTTCCAGAACGTTGTCCAGATAGCTGAACAGGGAAAGCTGATTACCGCCTATAACCTGTACAATTTTCAGGATACGGTCATGGTATTGCTTGCGGATATAAACCGTCTTTCCTTCCCGTGCTGTGATGCCGTCTGCCGTTCGGATAAACAGGCTTTCGTAGTCCTGCGTTTTTCCTTTGCGGCGACGGTTTTCTTCTTTCAGTGATTCCGGGGTTTTATCCATATTCCGGGCTTGTAAAACAGGCGCTGTGTTTTCCATTGATGGAGTTTCCCGTTCCTGTACCGGGGATGATTCTTTCTCGTCCTTCTCGTCCTTATCTTTCTTGTTTTCTTTGTTTTCCTTGCCTTCTTTCACCATCTGCAGATGGTCAGTCGTTCTGAACGAATGGATGATACTTTCCGCATCAATCCCATCTAAGTTTACAGTATCATTTTTCTTTGCCATGGTACTATTTGTTGATTAGTGTAAGAATTTCGTCAGAGAGCGTATCGAGGTTGCTGCCTTTAACCAGCAATTTATCAGCAGGAAAAAGCGTGGAACGAAACACTGCTTTGTGAGCGGAAGACTGCTCCCGACGGAACCGTTTACTGTCGGGAAGAAAAGTTTTCAGCACCTGTAATTGCAGGTCTTCGATCACCTGTTCATACACATGGTAGAGTTCCGTCTTTTCCCTTCCATCCACTAAGTTCCACAGCAGGTACAATCCTTTGATTTTAGCCTTTCCGGTTGCAATCAGTTGCCGGGTCAGGACGACGGCAAATCGCAGGGTACTTTCCATTACCACCCGGTCGGCGCTGACCGGAGAAAAGATATAGTCCATCTGCGAGAGGGTGCGGATGACGTCGGCATTGTTCACCGTACCGGGCAGATCGAAGAAAACAAAATCAAATTCCCCGGTTTCTGATAGTTGGGAGGCCACCTGCACCGCATCTTCCGGGGTACTGCTTACCACCGGGTAGGCTTTTCTTCCCAGGGAGGTAAACTGCCGGTAGGCCATTAGCTTGTAATGCTCATCTTCCATGACTGTTTTCAGATCGCGTTCACGCATTTCAACAATGCTGTATTGCGGGTAATCGCAATCGACCACGGCGACACTGTAACCTTTAACGTAGTGCAGATAGCTTGCAACCAATACGGTCAGTGTTGTTTTTCCGGCACCTCCCTTTTGCGTGGAGAATGCCACATACTTACTTTCTTTTTTCATCTTTTGAATTTTAATGGTTTGTATATTTCTATCCGGGTATCTTTTATGTATTTGCCTGTATAAGGACTTACCTACCTGACTATGAACTTATCTACCTGACTACCTGCATACCAGCCTATGCACGTTTGTCCGCAGGGAAGTACTTTGGTACGGAGATACGTTGGGATGCACGTGCGTTGGTATGTTGTTATATCCTTACGCCTGTTCATTTCTACTTATTCCCGTACATCGGTTTGTCCGTATCGTTTTACCAATCTATTTATGCTGGTAATTCCGTTTGGTTGTACCTGAATCTGTAGGCAAAAAGAGAGATGCGACTGTACCTGCTTACATACTTGAATACCTATCGGTAATACAAATAAAAAGTATTGAAACGCCTGATTTTTACAATTCAAGAGGCCTGGCGATAAGTGGCACTGGTTTGGTCATTTATGGCCGGATGCACCGTTAAAAGAATGTCTGGCCGACCCTCTACATTTGATCCCAAAAGCATCCAATGCGATGGAACAGCCTTTAACCGTTCAAGCATCTTTTATGATCTGCCCTCAAAAGGCAGATTTTATTTGCATCGGGCAAATAGCAAGCTGTGTTTCGGGTTACCCGAAACGATTCCGGTAACCCGAAACTGCTTGCCCCGATGGGGGTAAAGCAACCTCCGAAGTCGGTTGCTTTTGGGACAATTAATGGCAGGTTTTAATCCTGCGCTGAATGCTTTGCCGTAAAAACTTCAAATGATATGGAAAAGGAAAAGAAGGTATCCCGCAAACGGGGAAGAGGGGGGCGTCCGCAGGAGGACGATCCGGCAACACATTGTGTAATGGTGCGTTTTAACAACGTGGAGAATGCACGGTTTCTGACTTTGTTTGAGCAATCCGGGATGCAAGCCAAAGCGCTTTTCATCAAAGCACGGGTGTATGATCAAACATTCCGCGTGATAAAAACAGACCGCGCTGCACTCGAATATGTAACCAAATTGACTTCGTTTTACGCACAATACCGCACCGTTGGTGTCAATTATAATCAGGTGGTAAAGGAACTGCATTCTCACTTTTCAGAAAAAAAAACGCTGGCTTTGCTTTATAAGCTGGAGAGTATTACAAAAGAGTTGGTGACGTTGAGCGAACAAATTATGCAGTTATCACAGGATTTTAAAGAAAAATTCATGATGAAATAAATCAATTGTCAAGCAACAATTATCAATTGAAAAATGATTGCCAAAATAAACACCGGGAATAGCCTCTATGGGGCATTAGCTTACAACCAGGAAAAGGTAGATGAAAAGCTGGGTAAAGTCCTTGCTTCAAACCTTGTTTGTGAGCCGGTGGACGGGCAGTTCAGCGTGCAGGAATGCGCAGCTGATTTTGCACGCTGGATGCCATCTCCGGAGCATCTGCCGACTAAAAAGCCGGTGATACATATTTCGCTTAACCCGCATCCAGACGATAAACTGTCGGACAGCCAACTTGCGGACATTGGCCGGGAATACATGGAAATGTTGGGCTATGGCGGACAACCATACCTGATTTTTAAGCACGAAGATATCGGTCGTGATCATATCCACATCGTTTCATCGCGGGTGGACTGTGAAGGAAAGTTGATAAAGGATAGTTTTGAGCATAAACGCAGTAAAGAGATTACCGAACTGTTGGAAAAGAAATACGGGTTGATTCAAGCTGAAGGGCAGAAACAGTCGAAACAGGGACAGCTTAATCCGGTAGATCCGGCACGAGGCAACCTGAAAAAGCAAATATCCGCTGGAATAAAACACTTGGTTGCTACCTATAATTTCCAGTCGCTGGGTGAATACCGGGCTTTGCTTTCGCTGTATAATATCGGGTTGGAGGAAGTGAAAGGTGAAGTAAAGGGAAAACCATACCGGGGATTGGTATATTCGGCATTGGATAAGGACGGGGATAAGGTCGGTACGCCGCTAAAATCTTCGCTTTTTGGTAAATCAGTTGGTTACGATGGTCTTGAAAAACGGATGGTCAAATCCGGGGAACAGGTCAAACAGCAAGGGCTTCGTGATCGAACGCGGACATCAATATCTGGTGTCATGGAAACATCACGAGATGAAACCGAATTACGAACAAAATTAAAGGCATTGAACATCGATCTGGTGCTACGCCGAAACGATCAAGGGCGTATCTATGGGGTTACTTTCATCGATCACACCAACCAATGCGTCTTTAACGGTTCCCGACTCGGGAAAGAATTTTCTGCCAATGTGTTTAATGAGCGTTTTGGCGGGCAAAAACTCGCCGCTAATGGTCAAAAAGAAACAGTACAGCCTGACGATAATACCCGCACCGAAAAAACAACCCTTCCCGACATCGGAGATGCGGTAAGTGGCCTGTTTGCTTTTCTGTCCCCTGAACTTGCAGGCAATCCGGATGATGACAACCGTTTAATAAAAAAGAAACGGAACAAAAAGCGGAGGTATGGAAGGCA
>JBBRSB010000087.1:0-3873 GCA_038245785.1 Gloeobacterales cyanobacterium
CTAAAAAAGAAACTTGACGGCGCACTGTATTTGTCGATACTATCAAATGCGCCTGAATTACTGGGCCAGTAGTTCAATTGGTTAGAGCACCGCCCTGTCACGGCGGAAGTTGCGGGTTCGAGCCCCGTCTGGCCCGCCAAATTTTTTACAATTAAATAGTCGTTTTATGAATGAAAGCTATTTTGTCTAAGGTCTTTGGGAATTAAGGTGATTTTCTGGCAGAGAACCTGACCATATTCTCTAAGAGGGCCTCTGAAAAAGCAAAACCGAAAAAATAGGCTACAGTATCGAAAGATTGTTCATTGTAGTTAAGTTATTCCCTCTCTACACTCTAACCAAGTGGACGCACCCTCTTGGGAGTCTCGGCACCAAGAAGCTATTTAGTAGAGACAGGAGTCGGTTTCATTAAGCGAATAGTTAAACCAAAACTTGATGGGTCATGGTAGGCCGTAGTTCATTCCGTGGACAGCTGTATTCGCCTTTGGACTAGAGCCTTTGCTCCAGAGGTGAATATTTCTGTGAAAATCCAGAATCTCAGGACGCATGCTGCGCTTTTCTAAGCATTCAGATTGTAAAACCGAAAAATCAGCCTATTCCACCGAAAGAAAATCCATTGCAATCAGATTTCGCATACTCTACATTGACTATGCCATTCGCTATTAGCTAGTAGGTGCAGAAGGCTCTAGTCCCAGACATGAAGACGAATGTGCAGAGTTCCCTATTCGACAGGGGGCTTGTTGTTTGTTGTCGTATTTATGAGGAGAAGCTCAATGTCAGATACCACGCTCAAGCTAAGTAATATCCAAGGCAATATTTTTGGTGGGTTCAACAAAGACTATCAGACATTACTTTTTTTAAATTTCACGAACGCTGCAAGAGGTCGTAATTGGGTTCGTCACATCGCAGATGAAATTTCCACCAGTGAAGATGTAATCGCCTTTAATGAAGTTTTCAAAGCCTTAAGGAAACGTCATGGCAGAGAGGGCTTTGTCAAAGCGACATGGGTCAATCTCGCATTCACCCACAGTGGTTTAAAAGCACTAGAGATTTCTAATGAAGAACTGCAGGAGTTTCCAGATGATTTTAAAGAGGGAATGGCCGCACGGGCAGAGATGGTTGGCGATGTTGGCCCGAGCGCACCAGCAAACTGGGTTGGTCCTCTAGGCTCCAAAGATGTACATGCTCTTTTGATTGTTGCCTCTGACTCTCCTGCTGATCTTAGTGAGCTTGTTGAAGCCTACATTAAAGATCCGGCCTTCTCTGCTGCCGCACAAGTCATATTCCGGCAGGAAGGAAGAACCCGCGTAGATCAACCTGGACACGAGCATTTTGGCTTTAAGGATGGAGTTTCGCAGCCTGGTATTCGAGGCGTTACTTCTCCAAATGCAGATGATGCAGATAAGGGGCCGGGAGGTGAGGATCTGCTTCATGCCGGTGAGTTTGTATTGGGTTATCCAACCCAAGTTCCTGAATTTAAAGGGCCAGATGAAAAAGACAGAGAAGGGGTAAATCCTGCTCCTGGAAAGATCAGCAAATCAGGTCCTGAGTGGACAAAGGATGGCTCTTACTTGGTCTTTCGGCGTCTAAGCCAGGATGTTCAGGCATTTCGTCATTCTGTTCACGAGCTCGCAAAGTCTACTGGACTTGACCCTGCCGTGATGGGTGCCAAATTGGTGGGACGCTATAAAAGCGGAGCTCCTCTAGAACGGACGCTAGATCAATCCAAGAGTTTTGACCCAACGATAGAAGACCCTTCGATTGACGACCCTAATTTGCTCGACAATGCAAAGATTAATCACTTTGAATATGGGGATGATCTGGATGGGCACAATGTCCCTCGTGCTGCCCATGTTCGCAAAGCCTACCCTCGTGACCAAATAGGTGGAGCGGGTAGCCGTTCTGAAAGTCAGACTCAGACCCATCGGCTGTTGAGGCGCGGAATTCCTTTTGGTGAATCTTTAGGTGCACAGGAGCATGGTACGAAGGATGAGCAGTTCCCTTATGACCGTGGACTTCTTTTCCTCGCCTATCAAACAGATATCACGCGACAGTTTGAATTCGTTCAATCGGCCTGGGTGAACGATCCTAACTTTCCTTGTGTTAGTGCTACAAAGCTCGACAATGATGAGAAAAAAATCTGCGCAGCAGACGAACCAGACGGTCAAGACCCGATTATTGCCCAAAGTTCTACGGGAAATTTTAGGCTGCCTCCAAAAGAGGGAAGTGGTTGCCCCGTGCACAAACTCTCTGTCCAGCACTTTGTAACAACAACAGGAGGTGAGTATTTCTTCCAGCCATCTATCGCAGCGCTCAAAGTGATTTCACGCTATTACTAACATCAGGATCTAGGTAGCATAAGGCCATTGACATGACTAGTTGATGGCTCTCTATTTGCCTCTTCCCTATACAAATTCTATCAAAGGAATCTATTCTATGGCTAATAATTTTCTCCCAATTCCTGACTGGACATCGTTTGACAATCAAGGTGCGGGGATTGCAATTGCAGACTTGCATAATGATGGGCAGAACGACTTAATTGTTCTAAGGGTTGATAGTCCACAAGGAAAGAATCAAGGCTTTTATAAATTAGGCAAGAGCTTGAATGCAGAGGGTGAAGTTACTGCTGGCTGGGGGGAATGGATAGCTGTCCCAGATTGGTTTTCCTCTGAGAATCAGGGAGCAGGAATTGCTGTTGCCAATTTAGAGGGCAATAACCAAAAGGATTTGATCGTTTTCATGATTGATAGCCCACAGGGGCAGAACCAGGGCTACTACAAAGTGGGAAAAGGGCTTGATGCTCAGGGTAATGTCACAGGAACATGGGGAGAATGGATAGCGGTCCCAGACTGGTTTCCTTTTGAGAATCAGTATGGCAGCATCACCGTAGCGGATTTAGATGGAGATGGGCGTCCCGAATTAATCGTTTTCATGATTGACAACCCTCAAGAAAAAAATCAGGGTTACTATCGAATCGGGAAGAAACTAGATGCGGATGGCAAGGTTACAGGCGGTTGGAGTGCATGGGTTCCTGTTCCCGATTGGTTCTCTTGGGAAAATCAAGGAGCAGGCGTTGCCGTTGCCGATTTGCAAGGTAATGGAGTACGAGATCTTATTATCTTTCAAGTAGATAATGCTGTGGCAATCAATGGTAGTAGTGGCCAAAATCAAGCCTTCTATAAAATCGGTAAAAATATTAGTGCTGATGGAACCATTGCTGCTCAAAATTGGGGTACTTGGCTTGGCATACCCAGTTGGTTCTCTTGGGAAAATCAAGGAGGTGGGATTGCTGTTGACGCAAATAAAATGTTTGCCTTTATGGTGGACAACCCCATCGGCAAGAATGAAGGGCTCTATGAAGTGGTGGACCTTATCCATGACCCAGTTAAGCAAGGAAAATGGGAACTGCTACCTTTTCATTCAGGCGTCCTCGCCGTACATGCTGCGTTATTACCCACTGGTAAGGTTCTCTTCTTCGCAGGGTCTGGTAGTAGTGCCAAACGCTTCAGGGATCCCGCTTTTGGAGATGAGAATAAGCGAGTTTTCACGAGCGTAGTCTGGGACCCAACAGTGCCACCGGGTCCAGGAGAACCTAACTTTTTTCACCCGAAAACAATTCGTGATGGAACAGGAAAACCTTTTGACTTTTTCTGTGGAGGAGACTCTTTTCTAGCCGATGGTCGTCTACTTTCCGCAGGCGGCACCCTCAACTATGACCCCTTTAAAGGACGTGCCGATGTCACGGTCTTTGATCCCCAGACCCAACAGTGGTCTTTCGTGAAGAAGATGGCTCATGGCCGCTGGTATCCAACCTTAATTACGCTAGGCGATGGCAGTGTTCTGGCTGCTACTGGTCTCGATGAGAATGGAAATGAC
>JBBRSB010000088.1:0-3829 GCA_038245785.1 Gloeobacterales cyanobacterium
AATGAAAAGCCCAATCGCAGCAAGCTGCGGGGTATCTAAAGCGGAAACAATCGTATCTGTTGTGCTCTAGCTTTCTCTTCTTCGCTTCCCTGTTCTTGAATATACTTTTTGACAATCTCGCTGTTCACGCCATCACCAACCGTTCCAATATAGCCACCATCGCTCCAGAATTCCCCGCCCCATAATTGTTTGCGAATTTCTGGAAATTGGATAAACATCTGTCGGGCACTAATACTTTTGAGAATCTGCATCACGCGAAAGGGAGCATACTTAGGGGCTGCCCCGACAAACAGATGCACATGGTCCCCATCGGTACCCATCTCCTCCATCTCAAACCAATAGCGCTCTGCAATCTCTCTTAAAACCTGCTTCAAATACGCGCACCGTTCCTCGACTGTTAACAAACATTGACGATATTTGATGCAAAAAACCATGTGATACCGAATCTGATACACGCAATGACTCGCACGTTGGAGTTTCTCGCGTTCCGCTGCCGGACACATTGCCAGATTATAGGGCCGACCTCACGCTCGGCGGACTGCTTATCCCAATCGCAGCAAGCTGTGGGGTATGCGCAGTCGTTTCTAGAGCAACGCTGGCAGACCCGTGCAGACAAGTGCTCTCCCTGTTTCACTACTCAATGGGGGGAGCTGCCTATCGTGAAAGCTTGACATCCCCTTAAATGCTATCTGGGTCGATACCCTGGTCACGCAGCATCTGGGCCAAGCGCTCAGCTCGTTGTTCTGCCACTGTTGCTCTTTGCTCAGCCTGTTGCCGTTCCTCTTTTTCTCGGTCGGCCCGTTCTGCATTCGTGGGTATCCAATTCCCTTGCGCATCATACCAACGCAACCAAAGGCGTTCCACATCGGCGAAGGAAAATGTCCCTTGCCACAGCCCTAGACCAATTTGTAATCCCTCTATCCACAGCTTCGGCTCTGCCAATTCTTTGTAGCTTTCTCCCTGCAATTGGAAGAAGCGTAGGGCATTGGTAGCACCGTCAAACACCACATAGTAGGGCACCCGCAGGATCGTTTCGTAGACTTCCCACTTGGAGGGTATTTCCTGCCCACGAGGGGTTAGTCCCTGGTCTTCTTCCTGGGTGTTCCGAGAGAGCAATTCGACTACCACCATCGGCGCACGGCCTTCATTCCAGAACACGTAACTGCGGCGTCCTTTTCCTTCATCCACTATGCGAGGAACCCCAACCACCCCAAACCAATCAGGCCGCTTATAAAGGCTTGGCCTTTGTGAATCAAAATAGAGGTTCAGGTCTTTGGCAGTAAGAACCTGCTCAGGGGGATAGGTGGCAGGGATAAACGTCTCTGCAAGCAACTGAGGTTGCCAGTCATGGAACTCATCCGGCAAACCTGGGTCCTCTGGATTGTCGCTAGGCAAGTCATACATCGTCGGCAGCGGCTGCTGCTGCGTCTTTGGATAGGTCGGGGTCGGCTGGAAGGTAGTCATGAGGGACTCTGGGCACGACATCTTAACTGTACCAATTTCCTTGGAGATAGAGAGAAATTGATACTGCCGCCCTGTTGTGAATTCCGAAAAACATCAGTAATCTCTCACTTATGATAGGATTTCCCCTGAACTCCTCTCCAGTAAATTTAGTCTCAAAATGTTGATGTTGGAAATCTAACTAGACTAAGGGAAAAGTCTAGAAGTTTGTATTGTCTAAAAACTCGTTCTTCTCCAGGAGTCAATCTATGAATACACATGCATTAATCCAGAATGCAATCTCAAATAAACGACCAGTGAGATTGTGCTGGGCAGTGACTGCTTCTATGCAGACTTCACAGAAAGGGGGGTGCTGCAAATGAGTCAGGCAACTTCTTACGCTAGACCTGTGACTGAACTGCTGAAGCAATCTAGGATTTTGCATAAGCGAAAGTTGATTGCTGAGGCTATCGGAACCTTTAGTCTAGTCTTTACAGGCACAGGAGCCATGGTAGTGGATGTTGTCTCGCATGGGGCCATCACCCATCTGGGCGTCAGCTTCATTTTCGGAGCCGTGGTGGCCGCCTTAATTTACACCTTTGGTCATGTCAGTGGTGCACACTTCAACCCTGCTGTCACGCTTACCCTTTGTTTTTTGGGGAAGTTCCCAAGCGGGCAAGTCCTACCGTATTTGCTCGTGCAGACAATAGGAGGGGTGGCGGCTAGCCTAGCGGTGCTGCTGTGTTTCGGCAACCAGGCACAACTGGGAGCGACGCTTCCTCTGGCAGGTAACTGGCCTCAAGCCTTCGCAGTCGAGTTTTTCTTAACGTTTCTGTTGATGCTGGTGATCTGCGGCTCTGCGCTTGCGGAGGATGCCCCCAAGGGGTTTGCGGGTCTTGCCATTGGCTTAACGGTCGGATTGGAAGCGACTTTGGGTGGACCGATCAGCGGGGCTAGTATGAACCCGGTTCGTTCCTTCGGACCAGCCTTGGTGGCTGGTGCGTGGGAAGCTCACTGGGTCTATTGGGTTGCCCCTATCCTGGGAGCATTGCTGGCTGGTTGGGTCTGGCAACAAATACAGGCAGAGTCACCGGCTAGAGCGGATGGCTGGTAGTACTGTTGCAAGAAAGCATTTAGCTTAAAAGGCTGCATGTTCTCATTGGAACATGCAGCCTTTTAAGCTATTAAGCAAGTGCTTCATACTGTTTCAGTACATAAGACTCCCGCTCTTGGGGCATTCTAGGAAATGGGGTGCATGTGGTGGAGAAATCTGAACTTTTGAGATTTTTGCTCTCCAACCAATAAGATAAATTTGACTTAGTTGTATTGCTCGTTTGGGCTTTTAGCTAGTCACATCGGATTGGGTCATCTTGGCTTCTATGGACCGGAGCGACTGCGTAAATCGGTAGACCAAAACAGCGTCTTGCATAGGTTGGGGACACCTATCCAGGCTTAATTGCCCATCTAGATAGTCTTTTACTATTTGGGTTGCTTCTTCTGAGCTGTAGTAACGCTCATTTGGGAATTCTTTGGCAAAGGCTTCCACCAAGGATGGGCTATCAGCATGGGGCTCACGACCATCCATTACTTCCCGTAGCACATGCTTAAAATGACCCCGAACGATACGAAATGCTTCATCTGACTCATATTCAGCAGGAGTTTCGATTCTGCAACGAGGCGGAACAAAATCGAAGGCCGTCCAATTCTCCCCATTTTGTAAACACCTACAGCAGGCAAGCAAAAGAGCATTGAAGTCGGGCAAAAAGTTCCCATCAATGGCTAAAAAAATATGGTGCTGTATGCCTAATTCCTTACGAGCACTGTCAAACCTCTCCGATTTGTAGCTTTCTAGGACTTTCTTTACATCAGAAATCATAGCTATAGCTACAAGCTTGCCTTGAAGGACAACCAAGAAATCGACTTTCATCATGACCTTCAGCCAAGACTGAATATCCGTAGGACTATCCAGAAGAAAGCTAAACCGCCGGATGCGTTCTGGCAAATATTGAGCCACCGCCTCTCTTACTCTTACCAAAGATGGTAGGTCTGCCAACAATTCACGTTGTTGAAATTGATTTTTGAGCCATTCAGTACTAATCATACGCAGCTAATCAATTCAGTCTTTAATCATACCTCTTGAAAAGATTGACTGAGAAAACAAAATTTTCTCAGTCAATAGCGAAGCAACTTTTACCTTAAATCCAGAAAGGCTGTTTCTGTTGGGGCATCTACTTGTTCATATAGAGCTTCAAGAAGCTCGGTATAGCGGTTCCTAGTCTGCTGAGGTACAGTAACAGCAATGAGTGAACCAACCTCGAATGTCATCAAGCGATACTTTCTCGAAGGCTTCTTCGATTGCTTTAGCTAAGTCAGGATAATTTCTGGCACC
>JBBRSB010000089.1:0-3526 GCA_038245785.1 Gloeobacterales cyanobacterium
AAATCGAGTAGACCCAGGGAACTTCCCCCTGAGTCTCTCACAGATCCGTGCGTAAAAGTCTCCCTTTACACGGCTCCTATTATTCAGCCTCAATGGTACCTTCATACCATTGGCGGTGTGACTCCAAACTTCCAGTGTGCGAATAAAGTGGGGTTCTGTTTACACATACTACCCAACCACCTGATAGCTCTGGTTTTATGTCTTCTACATCGCTTAAACTTCCGTTCTACCCAATGGGCTAACCGTTCATTTAGACGCTGGAACAATGGATACATCGCAGATTTGTAAAACTTGCTATAGTAACTGATATAGCCTTGCAATTTCGGATTAAACATATTCGCCAAATCCGATAGACTTTTATCTGATCTTTCATGCAAGTTCCAGCTCCTTATTTCCTCGCTGATTTTCTTTCTCGCTTTCGTACTGATAGCGGGACTAAAATTCACAAAGAATTTTCCCCATCGGTTCTTTGACCTCCTGGCCATAAAAGTAAATCCCAGAAAATCAAATTTTTCCAATTCATGGCTTCCTCTTCTGTCATCATCTTTGCAATACACAATTTTAGTTTTTGCTTCGTTTAATGACAGTTTACATCGTTCTATTCTTTCCATGATCGCCGTTTTAAGGAATTCTGCTTCTTCCTTCGTCCTGCAATGGCAAATGGTATCGTCCGCATATCTTTCAAAAGGGACTGAAGGATGTTTCCTTTTCATCCATTCATCAAAGGTATAATGCATAAACAGATTCGCTAATAGAGGTCCAATTACTGACCCTTGAGGAACCCCACTCTCTCTTTTTATCTGCTGTCCATCCCTGGTTTGATAGGGAACTTTCAGCCATCTCTCAATATAAAGCAATATCCAAGGTTCTGAGGTGTGTCGTTTGACTGCCTTCATAAGAAGTTCATGATCTATGGTGTCGAAAAACTTTCGAATGTCAAGATCAAGTACCCAGTCATATCTCCAGCACCTTCTTCGGGCTGCTTCTACTGCTTGATGCGCTGACCGGTTTGGCCGGTAAGCATAAGAGTTCTCGTGGAATAAAGGATCAATTACCGGTTCTAATAACAGAACTGCGCACACCTGTGCAACACGATCAGAGACCGAAGGGATTCCCAGCGGCCTCGTTTCTCCATTTCCTTTTGGTATTTCAACCAGTTTTACTGCTGATGGCATATAACTCCCCGATGACATCCGATTCCAAAGTTTATATAGGTTCTTCCCTACTTCTTTGTCGAACGCTTCAATAGTTACGTTGTCTATGCCTCCAGCTCCCCGATTGCTTTTCACCTTCAGGTATGCCTTCCAAACTAATTGTTTTGGAATGTCAAATGGCTTTGCTGTCTGATTTAATTTCATCCTAAAATTACTTTCAGTTGGTTAATTCTTTCAGCTGAATAATGAACCCCCTTCGCTAGACCTTCATTACAAAGGCTGTCTGATACTACTACGGGGTTCTCTGCCCCTGTGCCTCGTATTGGTACTCTGAACTTCACAGGTTCCCTGCTTAGTTTTCTCCCTTAACACCGAGACGACAGGTTCCCAAGTTCCATGATAACGCCTCCTTACAGATCATGCCATCTTTGTGCCGGATGCCGCTTAGACAGTATACCAGGTGTCCTCTAAGCTTATCCCGGGTTAACGACTTCCCCCCGGTTTCGACATCATCCCTACGCTTTCGACATTTCATCAATGGTTCCCTTGCGGTCATCTTCTGTAAAGTCACCTGATAGATTTACTCTACCTTTTGCTGTATCGCTCACCACCACACCTCTTAAATGCAGCAACATACAGTGGTTTGAAATCAGTTCCTGTAAACCGAATTCGGAGGGCCTTCCTCCATCACCATCATAGCATCAACTCCCATGATAGAAGTTGTTCTTGGCGCACAATCGTCAGCATAACGTACGAGGTTCACTAAAGGAGCATTAGCATTTTTGCTTTTGCTTCTTACACGAAACTTTTCTGCAAGCATAGTTTGTAAACCATCCAGTGTCATATTCGCAAGAGTTGGGGATATAATACCTCCTTGTGGCGTACCTTCCTCTGTTGGAAACAGCTCTTTATTAAAAACAAATCCGCTTTTTAACCATTTTTTTAACATCACTTTATCCATAGGGATATTGTTCAGTAACCAATCATGGCTTATGTGGTCAAAGCATCCTTTAATGTCAGCTTCGAGTACCCATTTAGCAGAAGTATTATGTGACAGCGCATTGAAACTTTGTCCTATCGCATCAGCACAACTTCTTTCTTTTCGAAATCCGTATGAGTTGCTGTCGGCCGTGGTTTCAGACACTGGCTCAAGAGCCATTAGATACAAAGCCTGCATAGCCCTGTCTTTCATGGTTGGTATTCCTAATGGGCGTAATTTTCCATTACTCTTTTTGATGTTTACCCTTTTCAAGGGCTGGGGTTGGTACCCCCTTCTTTTCAGCTTAGCAATTGCCATAAACTTAACGTTGGGAGTTGACCAGATTTTCTTGTCAACTCCAGCCGTCTTACTTCCCTTGTTAGAAGATACTCGTTTTACTGCTAAAGCTTTAGCATAGAACGAGTGAGTCAGCACCCATTGCAAAGTTTTCACTTTACCGTGTTTGCCTTCCTTTTGAGCCTTTACAATACGTCCCTGTAGCTTTCTAACCCAGTGTTGGCACTTGTTCCAATCTATGTCTTCCCAAGTTTGCCACTCTTTGTCAGTTGGTGCACACGATGTTTTAATCTCGTTCATTTGCTTTCCTCCTTTAAAAAGTTCTAAAAGTTTCTTGTAAAGAGTTACCATACGCAGAAGTCTGCCCACTTTCGTGTGAGGTGATGTTTCAACCTCTATCCGCTTCATTACAAAACGGCATTCGCTTGTTCTGCCATCCTTTACCCGCACCCCTTTCGGTTTCCCTTACGGAAAACTTCCCTAACTGAATAGGAGAGATACGGGCTTACCACGTTTCGCACAAGTAACATGAGCAGGTTAGGTTCCGTTTATCCGCCGGCAGCACTGGTATCCGTGTGGCTTTAGTCCGAACAAAGCCAGCTGGCTGCTTACCTTTTGGTTCGAGCCTGTCAGCACCTTTGGCTCGTTTTAACTTAACGACGTTTATCAACGGTTCACATGTGTTAACCATACTACTCAGCCTCGCTACCCGACCAAATGGATGCTAGTGGTCTTACCTCTGCCTCACGGTTTTGGCTATTCTTTCGAAAGGTCTCTTTCTTCGGACAGCTTCGCACAAAAAGATTACTCCTGATGCACGTGTCCGTAGGCTACTATTGACGGAACAATAGGTCTAATCATTGTTAGACAATTACTTGTGCAACGTCGTGTCGCACCCGGAGCAAAGTTATTGATCGCCGCCCGGAAAAGTCAAGGGCCGTCCGGTGACGCAGACTAAACCCTTTGGAGCATCACCTCCCGGCGCTTCGCGCTCGGTCAGCTTTTTACTCCTCCCTACTGCCTTTCTGCTTCTTCCTGGTAAAAACCAGACATTCACCCATTGACAAGAATCCGCCCGGCTCAATTTTACCTGCCC
>JBBRSB010000090.1:0-3474 GCA_038245785.1 Gloeobacterales cyanobacterium
GCCGGGAGTATAACTTTAGAAAACACATCCCATCGAGAGGCACCCAAGGTATAGCTTACTTTTAACAAATCACTAGATACGAACTTAACGGAATCGGAAACCATCAACACATTGTAGAAAAAGCTACCAAGGAAAATAATCACAATTTTAGCAGGTTCATCCAATCCGACCCACAGGATAATGAGGGGGATAAATGCAGCGGCAGGCATATAACGCATCAATCCTAAGATTGGAGAAAATAGACCTTCCATCGTCTTGAAACTGCCAATTAACAGACCTAGGGGAATACTTAGCACAGCAGAAAATAGAAATCCCCAAGCAACCCGTGAAAGGCTAGCGCTAATATCTCCAAAAATTTCACCATTCTGGATCAGTTCGGAACCCCGCTGGAGAACAGCGCCGGGAGTGGGCATAAATAAAGGGTCTACGAAGCCGCCATAGGTGAGGATTGACCAGGCCAAGAGCGGAAGGATGATCGAGAAAGAGACCATCAGGTAGTAAAGACTATCTGGAATATCACTGCGAATATTCCAAAAAACAGAACGGCTTTTCTTCGGACTTTTTTGAGCTTGAGCACTGATCAAAGGTCTGGATAAAGAAATTTCACTGCTGGCTTGATTTTTCATCGTTCATCTCATCGGTTCGGGAATGATCGCTCTATAAAGCTTCTTGGCCTTCTTCGCCTGTCCTTATCCGCATCGCTGCTTCTAAGGGAAGAATAAAAATCTTGCCGTCTCCAATATTTCCGGAATAAGCATGTTTCCTAATGGTCTCCTTTACTTGGTCAATCATTGGTTCAGCAACAGCAATGAGCAGCAGCGTTTTTGGAAGTTTGTCAATTTTCAGCGTGCCAATCTCTATTCCTTTTTGTTGACCTCTCCCAAGGACACTTAGAACGGTAAGACTATTAATCCCTATACCCATGAGAGCGTTCTCAACTAATTGAGCCTTCTCAGGTCGAATGATCGCTACTACAAATTTCATGAAACTTCCTGAGATATAACTTTAAGCGTTTCTTCCCGCAGTAAATCCAGGACTTCCTGTTTTACCAATTGAAATAGTTCTGTTCTTTTGATAGAAACATCACGGTCTTTGCCCAAAGGGATTTCCATTTCAGCCTTGATACAACCAGGTCGAGAAGAGAGTACATAGATGCGTTGAGCCAGAAAAACAGCTTCCTCCACGTCATGGGTAATCATCAAAATCGTTTTTTGCGTTTGTTTCCAGACCTGCAACATAAACTCTTGCAATATGCCTTTCGTCTGAGCATCCAAAGCCCCAAAAGGCTCATCCATCAAAAGGATATCTGGCTCATTGGCTAAGGCTCTGGCAATAGCAGTCCGTTGTTTCATCCCACCAGAAAGAGTCTTCGGCAGGCTATTCGCAAATTTGCCTAAGCCGACAATTTCTATATAGTGATTAACCTGCTCTTTGCGCTTTGAAGCAGGCATGCCTTTTAGCTTTAGGCCAAATTCAATATTTTCCGCTACGGTCAACCAGGGATAGAGCGTGTAGTTCTGAAACACCATGCCCCTATCTGCACCTGGCCCATTCACAGGGCGTCCTTCGAGGAGAACTTCTCCAGAAGTTTGCTGGTCTAAACCGGCAATAATATTTAGAAGTGTAGATTTACCACAGCCTGAAGCGCCAACAATACAGGCAAACTCATTTTTATAGACTTTCATATTGATATTTTCTAAAACTAAAAGTTCTCCATCTTTAGTCGGGAAACTTTTGTTTAGATTGTTAATTTCTAATTCTGGTGTTGAGGTCATAGCTAAGAATAGAGAAACGTGCTCTGCGGTGCTTCCGTGCGTCTACTGAAAAGAATGTTGCCATTGCTACTGAAAAATACATTCTTGACCCGTATATCCCCGGCTTCTAGTGTTAATCAGAGTCATTAAATTCAAGTGAAGAATCTAAATATTAGAACATATATAGTCGGTTATAAGACACTCATAAAACGTCCTATCGAACTTTCTTAGTATTCTCTTAGGATTTTTTCGATAGAGAGGGCTGCGAAACCCTATGGGGTCCTGGTTGCGCTTTTGCGTAGGATTTGATGCTGTGAAACTCTCCCGTTCCTTCTTTTTTGAAGTAAAAACCATGCGCTTTGTCACGTACAGCAAGACAGACCAGCTCTCTAGGATGTTCAGTGTCACCTCCTCAGGAGCTCCATATCATGTCTATCAAATCAATCGCTGCTTTAGGTCTTGTCCTCGCACTGGGTTTCGGTGCAGGTGCTCAAGCTGATGTTGTCCAAACCACGGTCGGTATTCAGCAATCTACCCAGTCTCAATATTCTGATGGTCCTGGCTCTGTCCAGAATGCGGTCAATCTCCAAAATTTGGAACAACACTCTGCCGTGCGTGGTGCTCGCCGGGGTGAGAACGTTCAGCAAACCACCGCTGGGGTTCAGACCAATGACCAAGTTCAAGAATCCTATGGTCGTCGCGGTCGTCAAAATGCTGTCAACGTGAATGACCTCCTCCAGGATTCCTACGTCAACTATGGGAGATAGGAGTCTATGAAAAATGCTCTTTGGACCTTAGTTCTTAGTGGATTGGTAATGTTGCCTGTCTCAGCAGGGACCCTTGAAGTTAGCCCTGATATCCAGAATGCTGTGGGCGTTCAAAATGCTCAGCAAATTCAACTGGGTTTTGGGGTAGACCGACAGGAGGGAACCCTTGTGCAACAGCAGTCCCAGGCACAATCCCGTGGTCAGCGCCGTCCGGGTTATCAGCGCGAAATTCCTCTGGATAATGATATCCGGGTGAATCCTTCCGTGCAGAATGCAGTGGGTGTCCAGAATGGACAGCAGATCCAATTGGCCCTCCCTCAATATGGGCGTTCTCGTTAGTGCATAACCTCCTTACTGAGCTCTCTTTCCATGGGAGGAGAGAGAGCCAGATAAGGCTCTTCTGTTCACAATCTTTTTTTTTGCTTTTTTCTAGTTTTTTCTATCTTCGCGCAAGGAGTATCGAGTCCATGAACTTAATTAGCGTAGGGAATACCCAGATAATGCATCCTGTAGCGGCCATCGCTACTGTATTGATTCTTGCCCAAGCTCCAATGGCAATGGCAGGCAAGATAATTATTCCTATTACTCAAAACCAAACTGCTGTTAATGTGGGCAATCAAAGTCAACAAGCGGGCGGTGGTGCTGGCAATACCAATCAAACTGGCGTGCTTCAGCAAGACATTTCTCAAAGCCAGAATGTTAATATTTTCGTGCCAGAAAGCTTCCGTGGAAAGGTCCAAGTCGGTAATGGTAACCAGGGGCAGGGCAATGGCAATCAGGGATTTGATCGCGGAGAAGGCCGTGGCAATGGATATGGCCGCGATCGTGACCATGAAGAGAAAGATCGGGACCATGAAGGTAGAGGTAAGGGCAGAGGCGAGAGAGACCGGGATTAATCTAGGGACTTCTCGCAGCACATTGATAAGATGGGGGTCATTATAATGCGTCCTATA
>JBBRSB010000091.1:0-3465 GCA_038245785.1 Gloeobacterales cyanobacterium
GCTGTTGCTGACACGCCGAATAAGGCACCATATATTTGCTCCTTTGGTTGGTTGGATCAACTGAAGGGGAAGTCCTCTAGGTCGGTGCTTGCTACACCGTCTTAGGGGCACATTTCAGTTAAGGGCATCATACAACGACTATTTAAGATCATCAGTCGTGATTTCAACTTGGTAAATACTTGTTAACAGCTTTACAAATGACTGAGTAGCTGATTTCTTAGCTCTCAGAATGCTTCTTGCAGATTCCTTAGCCTCTTCTAAACTCGTTAACGAGTTTAACTCATCAAGCTTGTGCTTTAGGAAGTGGATTTCTGAAGCGTAAGCCCGGATCATCTCAGCTTGAGATTTAATCGTCTCTGAATCTGAGAGTTCACTCTCTTCCTCCTCTTCTTCCTCAGTCTCATCTAAACTCGTTAACGGCTTTATAGGTGACTGAATTTGACGCTCTCTGAAATCATCAATCAAGGCTTGAACGCTTGCCTTGATTGGAATCGGTACTCTAACGTGAGTCGTTTCATAGGGTGCTTTTAATCCCCTACCTCCCAACGGCTTAACCATGAAGAAACCTGTTAACTACTTTCTAAGCATAAAGCCGTTAACGGGTAAAGTCAATAGGTGTTAACAAGTTTCTATGAGGCATCAGGATTTGAGACTCTAGGTATAAGGTTCAAAACATTACCCTTGTCTCTAAAGTCATCCACTCTATTCGTGACGAACTCACTAGGAATCTTCATGACGAATTGCCCCATGAAGTCTTTGTCGAGAACAGTTACGTTATTGCCACTTGGAGGTTCTAGCAGAGTGACCCCCGCTTTTTTCATCTCAGCCTTAGTGTAGTAATAACTCCGATCGCCAAATATCTCTTTAGCTTTGGCACTGCCAAACTTTTGAATGTATAGCCAGAAAGATACAAGCCTTGCTGCCTTCACTGGCTTATATGCTTCTAATAGTTTTGATTCAACTTGATCAGCTCGTTGCATACCTGCATTCTCACCAACGAATTTAGTCAAAAGGAATTGGGCGATCGCTGTGGGATTATCTCGTTTTTGAAGCGTGAACGCACCGGGTTCAATAGAATCTACACCTAGCTGGGACTTGAAAGACTCAGACTCCTCTTTATTAGCTACTGAGCTGAAATCAATGTTAGGCACCCGAATGATAGGAGGTTCTTTATTAGGATTCCAGCCTTCCTCTTTGAGTATGGCTTCCAGATCGGTTATCCAATCTCCGTTGTTGCCGTTGAAAAATTCAGGGTTGTGATGAGGTGTGCAAGCAATACAGATTGCAAGTGACCTAGCTTCCTTAGTCGGTGGCTCTATTCCTTCAACCCAGTGAACTCGATAGAGAGGACGGGCTAAATCACTAACTGTGTTGATGCCTTGCAGCTTGAGATATTGCCGTCTTAACGTTGCCTCAACTCTGACTATGCCATCTGCCAGCGCTTCACAGTAATTAATCCATTCAAGGTTTGCATTCCCTTTGAGCAGTTCTTTACGATCGTGTGCTTTGAATTCTGGCAGTTTCAGGTAGACCTTAAATGAGTAGGTCTTGCCAGCAAACAGAATCGAATCATCGTAAATGATGGGTTTCTTACGAGGGAAGTGAAGCCGTTTAAGCGAGTCAAGGAACTGTTTAGCCAGCTTCTGAGAAGGGAATCGCCACGCATAACAAACATCAGCCCTCATAACGTGCCAGTCGCCTACATCGATCAATTGCCCTCTACCCTTGAAGCCGAATTGCTGATTTAGCCTTTCTCTCAGGTGGTTTAAAGGAGTAACGAAATCGTAGAGCAGGTGAATATTATGCCCATACCAATATTTCGGCACCGAGAATTCAAGGGTCAATCGACATTCATCTTTCCTGTAGTCGTAAGGGATATCCCATCTCAGTTCCCGGTGAAAGCTTTCTCCATCTGTGGCTGAAATCCCCTTTGTACGGCGAAATTGCAGTTCTCCACTTGACGGGTTGAGTAGTACCCACTGCCAGCAGTCATTCTCTTCAGCTAGGCGTTTGATCTTCTCATGCTGAGTCCGAGTGAGGGGAACCCCTAGCTTGAGCGTGTCGAGCATAGGAGTGTGGAAAAAACAACGGATGTTTAACTCTACTCGTAAACTTACAAATTTGTGAGGGATGTTGCACTGTTAGTAAGAATCTGCAACATCCTGACTACGTTCGAGATCAAGATAAGGAGGGAAGAGCCAAAAGCAGGCTTTTCGGGACTGCTACCGTAGCAGTTCCGAACCAGGCAACCAATGAGAATATTCTCATTTGCGATTTGCCAGTAAATTCTGTCTTAGTTCTTTCGTCTATATAGACGAAAGAAGGTAGCATCCTCGCTACATGGCTACTCAGTAGGTTCCGCCTCTTTCCCTTCCCCCTTAGGGGAAAGGGAAAGAGGCGGATGACGTTTGAGGGGTGGTTGTGCTATGAAGCAAGGTAAGTGGAGAAGTGTGTCGCTACGTTGCTCTCTCTTCACCCCTGCTTAGATGCTCCGTAGAGCGAGTGAACCTCACTGTCAAGGGTCGCTACGCTCATCTCGCTTCACTCAATGCCCCTTGACAGTGAGAACCCCTCACTCAAGACAGGGTTGACAGGCAGGGGTGAAGAGAGAGGATGGTCTACACGGGAACGGGAAGAGGGACGGGTAAGCCACAAGCAAAGTGAATCGCCATGTCTTCACCTGGTAGGGCTTCGTACAATGCCAAACGCTGATCAATCAGATATTCATCATCAATGACAGTTGCAGGGTCAGCTTGCTCGTCTCTTAGAAGGGCAAACAGCTTTAACCCCTCTTTCGCTTCCTGGTATCTCAGTTGAGGTTGATGCCCCATTGATTCGAGTAATTCGATCGTCTCATTTACCGATCGACTCTGAATCTGTGAAAGGTCAACGTACCAAAGAATTTGACCTGCTTTAGGAATTCGTTGCATCTGACATCGGTTCATTACTTCACCTCTGATCTAAATTTGCATTTGTAAAGCTTGCCTTTGACCTGTTTAGCACCCAGCGAGACAACTAGGGTTTTGCCTGTCTGAGTAATGCTCTCTGCTTTTTGACGACACTTTGATTCTGCTTCCTCCAAAGAGTTAGCAAAAACGTCATCCTCCCATTCTTCCGTTTTTGCCTCTGGGTCTTCAAGGATCGGGTGAATGGGTGGAATGGTCGGTCTAGCAGGTTGAGCTGGTCTGTAATTCTGACTTGGTGGGTTCATCTCTCCAGCAGGGGCACCCACTGGAACGGGATACATTTCACTTGGCTCGCAGGAACCAAGAAGCACTCCTGCACTCAGAGCGATCGCAAATCTGTAAGGTCGTGCCAAGCAACGCTGTTGCTGACACGCCGAATAAGGCACCATATATTTGCTCCTTTGGTTGGTTGGATCAACTGAAGGGGAAGTCCTCTAGGTCGGTGCTTGCTACACCGTCTTAGGGGCACATTTCAGTTAAGGGCATCATACAACGACTA
>JBBRSB010000092.1:0-3438 GCA_038245785.1 Gloeobacterales cyanobacterium
CTTTATCCAGAGCATCAGTGAAACCTTGAGCAGCACACATTGGAATCTTTTGTTTTATACTACTCTTCTGTTCTCTCGACGATCTTTGATCGTTTTAATTGGGAAAGACTTAGATTAGCCAAAAGTGTAGGACAGGGACGCTCGTGATCAAGCTTTGCACTACAATTTCTGGTTTAATGGTCCAAGTAAAGATGGACTAGATCAATTGACTTGTCTGGATTCTCCCATCTATCCTTCTTCTCTCCGCTCGATTTTAATTCTCGAGCCAGGTAATTAGCTGCTAATTTACCTAATTGGGATAAGTTCTCTCTCATAGTTCATTTCCATGTTCACTTCTGATGAGCCCCTCTCATCAGATATAAAACTTTGAGGACCTCATGTTGAAATTTTTCCGCAATACGGCTTTACTCTCACTTTCTTTGTGCCTCTTGACTGCCTACGGTTCTACCCAAGACATGGCTAAAGCACAACAAAAATCTGACGCAGGTACTCCGGTACAGGTTGGATTCAGTGCCTGGCCCGGTTGGATTCCTTGGCAGGTTGCCCAAGAAAAAAAGCTATTTGAGAAAAATGGCGTCAAAGCCAACATGGTCTGGTTTACCGGATATCTTGACTCGATCAATGCTGTAGCTGCTGGCAAATTAGATGGCAACACCCAGACTTTAAATGACACGGTGAGCTCTGTCGCGGCTGGAGCCGATTTGGTTATCGTTTTAGTGAATGACAACTCAACGGGAAATGACCAAATCATTGTCCGCGATGGGATAAAGTCCATTAAAGATTTGAAGGGTAAGCGCGTAGCTGCTGAGTTGGGAACGGTGGATCACTATCTACTGCTGCTTGGACTTGCTAAAGAAGGCTTGACCCAAAAAGATATCAAATTCACACCTTTAGAAACAGGTGCAGCGGCGGCGGCCTTTGCTGCAGGCAAGTTGGATGCGGTGGGGGTATTTGCTCCTTTCACAACTACAGCCTTAAAACTCAAAGGCTCAAAAGCCCTATTCACCTCCAAAGACTTCCCCGGCGCTATTCCTGACCATTTGGTAGTCTCCCGAAAAATGGTAAAAGAACGGCCTGAAGATGTTCAAAAACTAGTGAACACTTGGTTTGAAACAGTGGATTTCATCAAGGCCAATCCTGATGAATCAGTGAAAATTATGGCCAAGAGAGGAGGGGTCACACCGGAGGAATACAAGGACTATGACAAAGGCACCACTATATTCACTATCCAGCAAAATTTGGAAGCCTTCACGCCTGGTAAGACCAGCAAACATTTGGATTTTGAAGCCCGAAAGATCTCAGATTTCTTAGTTAAGTCGGGGTTGGCTAAACAAAAGCCCAAATTGGACGGCATCTTCGATGCTCGTTTTGTAAAAGCCTACGCAAAAAAGAAGGGCGTTTCCTAAGAAGGACTGTGTGTCAAATTGATATTTTTAGGGGGAGGCCCTGAAAGCCTCTCTCTAAGAATATTTAGATAAAGTTATTGAAGCGCTGAGATGTTTTATTGTGACCGACCTAGGGGAACTATTAGGACAGTCTTGGACTGAAACATTCTCTATGCCCCGCCTACTTTCTCGTCTTCTCTTGATCCTGCTCTTTCCTTCCTTGCTGCTCTCTGCCTGTGGTTCCTCGCCTCAAGCTGAACAGCCGAGTACTACAACGACACCGACGACAATAGCCTCTGGTAGAACCGTCCAATTGGGATTTAGCGCTTGGCCTGGCTGGTTCCCTTGGCAAGTAGCAGAAGAAGCGGGACTCTTCGAAAAAAATGGCCTGAAAGTCAAGCTGACATGGTTCACAGGCTATGCAGACTCCATTAATGCTTTAGCTGCCGGGAAGCTGGATGCAAATTCTCAGACTTTGAGTGATACCCTTGGTTCCGTTTCTGGAGGGGCAGACTTAGCCGTTGTTCTGGTCAATGACAATTCCATCGGCAATGACCAAATTATTGTTCGGGATGGCATTAAGAGCATCAAGGAGTTGAAAGGCAAGAAAGTAGCTGCAGAGCTAGGTACGGTAGACCATTTTCTGCTGCTTTTGGCTATGCAGAAAGAAGGGATGACCCAGACAGATATTGACTTCCAACCTTTAGAAACAGGGGCTGCCGCCGCCGCTTTCGTTGCAGGCAAGGTGGATGCGGTGGGGGTATTTGCTCCTTTTACAACCAATGCGCTCAAACGACCTAAATCCAAAATCTTGTTTACCTCTAGAAATTTTCCTGGTGCTATTCCGGACCATTTGGTAGTGACCCGGAAGTTCCTTAAAGAGCATCCTGAAGATGTGCAAAAACTTGTCAGCACCTGGTATGACACCCTGGGATACATCCAAGCTAATCCAGAGAAAGCCCTGCTTATCATGGCCAAGCGAGCAGGCGTCACCCGTGAAGAGTATAAAGACTACGAATCTGGAACACGCATCTTCAACTTGAAGGAGAACTTGACGGCTTTTGCTCCCGGTAATGACATGAGCCATTTGAACTATGCAACCCGCACTACTTCAGATTTTCTAGTCAAGAGTGGATTGGTGAAGACTGCACCTAAGACCGAGAAACTTTTTGATCCTAGCTTTGTGCAAGCCTACGCACAAAAGACGGGTAGCAACAAGTAGTACATTTGTAGGGATGAAGCCGATTTTCCCTCAATTTCAAGACCTCAAGACATCTTTGGCCGACCAAGGTGTCAAGTATGCCTTAGCTAGTTTTGTAGATATTCATGGCATCTGTAAAGCGAAAGTGGTTCCCTTGAGCCACTTCGAGCAGATGATGCAAGGGTCTGAGTTGTTCACAGGAGCCGCGCTGGATGGAGTTCCTCAGCAGATTAACGATGAAGAAGTCTCAACCCGACCCGATCCTAACTCTGCCACCATACTCCCGTGGAACCGCGAGTTAGCCTGGTTCGCCAGTGATTTGTATGTCAGTGAACAACCTTTTGAAGCTTGCTGTCGCAGCATCCTGAAGAATGTTCTCAAACAGGCTGCGGATCTTGGCTTCACCTTTAATCTGGGCATCGAGACTGAGTTTTTTATTCTTCGTGAAACAGAGAAAGGGTTTGGGCCTGTAAGCGAACGCGATAATCTGGCCAAGCCTTGCTATGACCTCACGGGATTGTTGGATAATTACGCCCTCGTAACAGAGCTGGTTGAGGCGATGAATCATCTTGGCTGGGATGTTTATTCCTTCGACCATGAAGATGCCAATGGCCAGTTTGAAACGGATTTTGCCTATTGCGATGCCCTGAAAATGGCAGACCGTTTTACGTTCTTCCGGTTAATGGTTAAAGAACTGGCTCATAAACACGGCTATTTTGCTTCATTTATGCCGAAACCTTTCGCCAACCGCACGGGGAGCGGAGCGCACTACAACATGTCCTTGGCAGACCGAACCACGGGGAAAAACCTGTTTGAGGAGGCAAACGATCCACGGGGCTGTGGTCTATCCAC
>JBBRSB010000093.1:0-3432 GCA_038245785.1 Gloeobacterales cyanobacterium
AGTTTTGTTTCGGCGAAGCCCACGGGTATGAGCAAACCACCTACGATTAACAATTCGCGAGATTCAGCATGCCGGACCGTCTCAGCGAGGAGCATGACGGTTGCCAGAAGTAACAGCGTAAGAGAAATTCCCCGGTGGAATTTCCGAAGCTCCGATTCTAGCCAGGAGTCCAGGCGACTCTCCAAAAGCCGGCCCTCCTCGGAATCGGTGCAGTTGTTCTTGAGAGAGCATGCGTTGCATGTGTCGGCGGGAGCGCGGTAGTGAACGATTCGACGCTGATAATCGGTTTCCGTACGCAACAATTGCTGGCCCACTGGACATTCCCAGAAATCCAGTTGCTGGAAGTAGATGAAGCCGGAGTTTCGGTAGCGCTCCGAGCGTTTATGAGAATGGCGTGCCAGGAGTTCCAGAACGAACGCCGCTCCGGCCAGGAAGATCGCATAGCTAGCCGCAAGAACCACTTCGAGGTGAACGCCTGGAATCATGCACCGGATCCTTGCGATTCAACGATTTCAGTAAACAACACATCACTCGGAGCATCAAGGTTAGTCTGAGGCTTCATGTGCCTGACACCGAGCCAGCAAAGATAGAGGACGGGCAGCGTCCCTCCGATGATGAAAAGTATGTCTCCCGGAAGGCGCAGCCATTCCAGCAAAGCGTTGGTGCGATTCGAAAGGAACTTTAGCGACCGCGCGTCGAAATATCCAGTGCTGACCGAATGATAGAGCTGCAGGATTCCGAGCGGGAACAGAGTGGCAAATACCATCCACGCGAGGCCGATGTTCAGCGACCAGAAACTAATCTTGGCCGCGCGGTCGCTCCAACGCTTTTCCGGAATCATGTACCGCAAGCAAAACAGTGCCAGTCCCACAGCGAGCATCCCGTAGACTCCCATCATTGCTGCGTGGCCGTGATTGGCCGTGAGAGCGGTTCCGATCTCGTAGTAGGACACAATGGGCAGGTTAATCAAAAAACCGAAAATTCCCGCACCCAGAAAATTCCAGAAACCCACGGCCGCGAGAAACATCACTGCCCAGAAATGTGGAAACGGCGTGCGTGCTTTCGAACCCTGATGTGCGCCAAGCTGCAGGAAACTCCAGGCTTCAACGGTGAGGAAGGTCAGTGGGATTACTTCGGCCGCGGAAAAGAAGGCCCCCAGTGCCATGTGAATCGAGGGCTCGCCTGAGAAATAAACGTGGTGCATGGTCCCGACGACGCCACCGGCGGAATATAACAGGATGTCCAGATAAACCACCTTCAGCGCTACTCGTTCATGTACCACGCCAAGGAGCACAAAGATGTAGGCGACCATGATGGTGGTAAAAAGCTCGAGAAAATCCTCTACCCACAAATGGACTACCCAGAATCGCCAGAAATCCGTTGTGGTGAAGTGTGAATTCGTCCGCGCCAGCAAACCAACGGCATAGAAAGCAGGAATGGAAAGCGCCGAGAAGAAAAAGAGCCACGGCATGTTTCCCACGTGATCCGAACCGAGGCGGACTCGCAGACCACGGAAGAGAATGATGGTCCAGAACGCCAGACCGACCGTCAGCAGAATTTGCCAGAAGCGGCCGAGATCCAGGTATTCGAAACCCTGGGCTCCAAACCAGGACCACCCCCGCTGCATCCAACCGGCGATCCCTGCGTATTCGCCCGCCAGACTTCCAAAAACGACAATGGCCAAGGCGGCGAGGAGGGCGTAGGAAAGCCAGTTCTGGCGGCGTGGCTCCCGTCCGGTAATCATGGGGGCGAGGAAAATACCCGCAGCAAGAAACGACGTGGAAACCCAGAAAATGGCAAGCTGAAGATGCCACGTGCGCGCAATGTTAAAGGGCAGGATGCGCGCCAGATCGAAGCCGAAAAAGTTCGCAATTTCTGCCCGATAGTGCTGCGTGGCGCCGCCCAGAATCGTTTGCAGGGTAAATAGCAGCGCCATAACCAGGAAGAACCAGGCGCACGATCGCTGCGCCGGTGTTAAGGCCACTGCGTCAGGAGGCCGGAACGAAACGCCCTGATCTTCTCGGCCGTGCCAGCCCAGAAAATTCCACCGGCCAAATGCCACCAGCAAGAGGCCGATGCCGCCCAACAGAGCGATCAGCGAGAGGACACTCCAGACAATTGCATCGGCAGTGGCATGGTTCGCGACCAGCGGCTCAGGAGGCCAGTTGTTCGTGTAAGAGTAAGTGAGATTCGGGCGCAAGGTCGAAGCCGCCCAGGCGGACCAGCTGAAGAAGGCCGTCAGTTGTCTGATCTGTTGGGGATCGGTAATGGCCGAGGGCCGCAATCCATACTTTGTCGTTGGGGTTCCAAAAAAATCGGCGTAGTAAGCAGCAAGCTTTTCGAACGCCTCAGACTGTGCCGCAGTATAAGTAAGTGCTCCGGTGACACTGTCGTAGCGATTTGTTTTGAAGTCGGCAATCGTCCGTTGCGTAGCTGTTTCCGAGGTTGAGCCGCCATAGTGATCAATCGAGATCAGAGCGGCGCGGTGGAGATAGTCAGCGGTAAAATCCGGGCCGAGATAAGCGCCGTGTCCGAAGATCGAGCCATATTCCATGAGTCCATTGCGGAGAAACACCTCCTGGCCGGCTATTACATCCGCTCCGGTGAAGACAGTTTGTCCGCTACTGTTGACGACCTTCGAAGGAATAGGTGGCTCATCCGTGTAGGTTCGATACGCGAGCACTCCGAGTATCAGAAAGCCGCATAAGACCACAATCACAATTGCTTGAATCCAGCCATTGGAGATCAGCAATCCACGTCTTGCTCGCTCATTCACGATGTCTTCCTCAGGTTTCAGGCTGCTCCGAAGCACCAACACTGGATTTTCGTGAGAGCAATTCGGACTGTTCCTTTTCTTGCTCAGTCTTTAATCTTGCCCCAATGCCGTGAACAGAAAGCGCTGTACTCCAGGACTGCAAACTCGTGGGCAGTGCGCTGGGCTCCGCAGAGATTGCGAAGGTTCTTTCAAAGTCTGGATCAGCGCATGCAGGATAGTACAACTTCGCCCAATCTTCACGTATGTTCGATTCTGCACAGAGCTGCGGCCACAAATTAGCAGAAGATTCATTGGATGATAAATGTTCGAATCGATTCGTGGCAAGCTGGCCGATCACCGACTCACATTATGCCGGTCCTCGCTCCTTGGCGGTTTTGGTGCCATCATGAGGGCGTCTTTTATCACGATCGCCGCCTTGCCACTTCGCGACACGCAGTCAAGCATTTACGATTGCTTTTTTAAATTGGGGGCTGACTGATTAAGAAAACCGTGGGACTTTGGCGACTACCTCAAATCGCCGTAGGCTGGTTCCAACCCAGCGAGCCGGATGCTCCGCGAATCAGGACGAAGAAAGAGGTGAAACGTCATGATAAAACCTCAAGAGAAAGAGTCACAGCCGAGCTCAGTAGGACACGCGATGATTGCGGACACTCTAG
>JBBRSB010000094.1:0-3324 GCA_038245785.1 Gloeobacterales cyanobacterium
CCGATCGTCACTAAACTCAATCAAAAAAACATCAGCAGCCAGTTCATCAACAACAGTCCCAACCTGACCGCGAGGTAGTCCATGCTCAGGCAAATCCTCAGCTAAAGCCACAACATCTAACAGGTTAATTGTACTGTTCATGGTAATTCCTCCCCTTAGAGGACATAGCAACTCGTCAGCCTGGGAAAATCCTCGCCCTTGCCAACAATCCAACCGCTCCGAACTATCGCCCGTCCAACAGGTCTACTTATTGGGAAGTCTAGCACGTACAATTGCCCATACTCGATTTCCTCAGTTAGGACAGCATCACAGCTTTTAGCCGCGCTTAGCAAAGCATCTTGAAGAAATTCTGCATCCTCAACCGTCAACCCAAGAGCCGATGCAAACACACGAGCCTTATGTTGACCTCGCCGATGACTCACATTCAAACAGTAACCTCGGACTTTTGCTATATCCACAAAGGCGCGATTGGCATTCGGTAACTTCATCCCATCCTGTGACATTCTCCAGACTCTAAGTACTACGCGCTATGCTTCGGCATAGCGTTCGACTGTAAGCACAGCTCATGTGCTCACGCCGAAGTCTCAGCAACAAGAGCTGGCTTCTCTCGGCTTCTTGGCTCCGCCTACCTGTTGCCCTAAAGGGTCCCCAATCTGCCTACGGCAGCAGGTACCTTGTGTCAGACAAGCCTGCCGGACATGGTGACTCCCAGCTAAGCCAGTCTTGGATCTGACCAATACCCATTCCAGATAATACCAGCCTGTCTAGGTTCTCAAGTATAGAAATAGTCAAATTGTGTTCATAAAAATTGATACGAATGTATTTTTCTATACTTGTATAAATTCAATTCTGACTGCTTATTAGACGGAGACTAAAAAATTCAATCCTGAATTTTAGGGGGAGTACATGTTCTCTCGCAGATTTGTTTCATTGGGTACGCTGATTGGAATAGTTTGTTCTGCCTTTGGATTCATCCTTGCTGGGATGCTGGCACCTGCACCCTCCCTTTCTTCGGAGGATCTGCTGCAGCCTGCTCCACAGCAACCCGTTGGGGACTTCGATTATTTTGGGACTTTATTGAGCCCAGAGCAAGCCGCCCTACTGGTCAGCCAACAAGGACTTAGCCCTCTCAACTCCGCCTCTTATCAACAGATTGGCGCAGTGCAGATTACTCCTCAATTGATTGAACGGGGACAACAGATTTTTCTAAATCATAAGATAGGCGACACCTTTGGTCTGCAGAGGGTGTTTGGCTTCGGTATCGGTATTGTGCGAGTTCTACCGGAGGTGGCTGTAGCTATTCTCAAACTGCATGGCCAACCCACTACAAATTTGCGCATTACCTTGCTTAAAGATATAACCCTCGGTAGCCACACCTATCCTCGGGGAACCACTCTGGATACAGGCCTGGATATTGAAAAAGGATCTTCTTTCCCCCTCGGATTACAACGTGATGGCAACCTGACTTGTGCGGTGTGTCACGTTACCCTAGATAAACGGGGTACTCCACTAGTGGGAGCACCCAATACAGATCTGAATGTTCCTTTGCTCATTGCCCTGTCCCCCAACACCGCTGCCGGGTTTGCCCGCCTCGCGCTCAACCCCCTCGATCCGAGTTATCAAGGTAATGGTAAGCAGATCATTGATAGTAAGGGGCAGCTTGTGACCCTCCCAGATCCGCAGAAGTTTGAGCGCGCCTTCGATGATGCTGTGCTCGACGTTCCAAGCGGGCATTTTGAGAGTTCCCCCGATCGAATCAACGATACGACCAAGATTCCGAATATCTTTACCTTCAAAAGTGGTCCCTACTCAGCTGGGGGTGAGTTCGCGGTCGGACCATTTGCTGGCCTGAGTGCAATAACTAATGGTGTCCATTCTTCTGAAGTGAATTTGCTGGCAGCTGCCCAGATGAGTAGTCCGACCCAGAAGATTGATTATGAGGTCTATCTGGGGATTGCTCTGCAAAATGCTGCTGACCCCCGTGTGCGCCTACCAGCCATAGGCCCCGTAAAACCCTCTCAATGGCTGAAGAAAATAGCTCCAGATCCCTTAACAGCAGAGCTGGAAGACCAAATACCTGCACCTGGGACAGGAACCTACCCACAACTGCAGCCTAGTTTATTTACTTTTAATGGCCTGGTATTTAGTCCCAACACAAATTCCGATGATCTGGCCGCTGGACCATTTCTTTTTGGTGTAAATGCAATGGCTGCCTTTCAAAACAGTTTAGTTCCTCCTCCCAATCAGAGCCAGTCTAACCAACAAGCCCTCGCCACCGGTTCGGTTCAGCGGGGGGCGGTGGTCTTTCAGAAGGCCAATTGCGCAAGTTGTCATAAGGCTCCATTCTTTACCGACAATTTGATCCATCCCATTACAGAAATCAATAGCAATCCGGCACGGTCTCAATCGCGGCTAGGCCTAAATAACCTGTTGGTACCGCCATTGTTGTATTCGTTCAATACCCCAGTACCACCGCCCTCTCAAGCTTCTGTCTTGTCTGTGCCAACGCAGGGAATCAGTGTCACACCGACCTCATTGCCAATTGGTTTATTACCTCAAGGCGGGTACAAAACTCCGTCATTGCGGGGATTGTACTTAAATGCACCCTATCTACATGATGGCGGTGTGGCCGTACGGGAAGGTAGCCTACAATTCGTTCCGGGCGGTAGCTTTTCTGTGGTGGATCCGAGTGGTTTGGGTCTGCCTGGTACACTTCGTGTTGGTAAATTAGCTGACAGCGCCAGCAGTCTACGTGCTCTACTCGATAGGGATCTACGGGCAAAAGTCATCCAGGCTAACCAATCTGATCCAGGACTGATTCGCTCTAATCTAGATGGCACAGGGCATGAATTCTACGTTGACCCGATGGCACACTTTTCTTACCAAGAGCAGGAAGACTTGGTCAACTTTCTACTCGCACTAGACGATGAGCCTGGTCGATTTTAGAGTTATAGCAGCCGCCAAGTTAGTTAGGACGCCAAACATAGAACATGCTCCATCGCATCTCGCAAACAATTAAACTGGTCCAGCTGTTTGCGAATTCGACTTTTCAACCAAGACCAGCATTTCTCAATCTTGTTCAGGTCCGGCGAATACGGCGGTAAGTACAGCACTTCATACCCAGCTTGCTCTATCAGGTGCTCAATGCGTCCACCCTTGTGAAACGTCGCATTATCCATCACTACCGATTGGCCTGGTTTGAGTACGGGCAGTAGGCAATTCTCTAACCAAATCTCAAACACCGAACGATTGCAGGCTCCCTCTACCGTGAACGGGGCCATCAGTTGCTGGTTGCACAGGGCCGCAATCATATTGACTCGGCCC
>JBBRSB010000095.1:0-3254 GCA_038245785.1 Gloeobacterales cyanobacterium
AAAGGGTTGACGGTGGATGCCTTGGCAGATGACAGCGATGAAGGACGTGGTAAGCTGCGAAAAGTCTCGGGGAGTTGCACGCGAACGGTGATCCGGGAATGTCCGAATGGGGAAACCCGGCTGGGTGAAAGCTCAGTCATCTGGAAGCTGAATTCATAGGCTTCGAGAAGCGAACGTGGGGAAGTGAACCATCTCAGTACCCACAGGAACAGAAAACAACAGTGATTCCGGTAGTAGCGGCGAGCGAAACCGGAAGAGCCCAAACCTCATACGTGTAAGCGGCAGGCGTTGCGTATGGGGGGTCGTGGGACCTACAGGTTGAGGCTGCCCCTCAGCACAGAGTTACAAAACCTCTAGTTAGCGGAACGGCATGGAAAGGCCGGCGATACAGGGTGATAGCCCCTTATGCGAAAGCTACGAGGACTCTGAGTGGTGTTCCCAAGTATGTCGGGGCACGAGAAACCTTGACAGAATTTGCCGCGACCATGCGGTAAGGCTAAATATGTTCATCTGACCGATAGTGAACCAGTACCGTGAGGGAAAGGCGAAAAGAACCCCGATGAGGGGAGTGAAATAGAACCTGAAACCGTCAATCTACAAGCAGTGGAACCACCATGGCCAGGCTTGCCTGTCCGGTGGAACCGCGTGCCTTTTGCATAATGAGCCGGCTAGTTATTTTCAGTGGCGAGGCGAAGCCGATGAGGCGAAGTCGCAGGGAAACCGAGTCTGAATAGGGCGACAGTCGCTGGAAATAGACGCGAAACGGGATGATCTATCCTTGACCAGGATGAAGGTAGGGTGAAACCTATTGGAGGTCCGAACCAGTGTGGGTTGAAAACCGCTTGGATGAGTTGAGGATAGGGGTGAAAGGCCAATCAAATTCCGTGATAGCTCGTTCTCCCCGAAATAGCTTTAGGGCTAGCGTCGGATGTTTCGTCGTGCAGGTAGAGACCTGAATGGACTAGGGGGCTTACCAGCTTACTGAATCCAACCAATCTTCGAATGGCACGCCGTGAAGTCCGGCAGTCAGACTGCGGGTGATAAGATCCGTAGTCGAGAGGGAAAGAACCCAGATCGCCAGCTAAGGTCCCAAAATACATGCTAAGTGGAAAAGGATGTGGATGTGCTTAGACAGCCAGGAGGTTAGCTTAGAAGCAGCTATCCTTTAAAGAAAGCGTAATAGCTCACTGGTCAAGCGGGTCTGTGCCGACAATTCAACGGGGCTCAAGCATGTTACCGAAGCTGCGAACGTAAGTGGTAGGGGAGCATTCCCTACGTCTGTGAAGGTTGACCGTAAGGACAGCTGGAGACATGGGAAGAGACTCTGTCGGCATAAGTAGCGTAAAGACAGGCGAGAACCCTGTCCGCCGTAAGACTAAGGTTTCCAACGCAAGGTCAATCCGCGTTGGGTTAGTCGGACCCTAAGCCGAGGCCGAAAGGCGTAGGCGATGGAAGGCTGGTTAATATTCCAGCACCATGAATGCTTCGTTTGTACGATGCAGGGACGCAGGAAGGTAGGGACGCAGGGCTATGGAATGTCCTGTGAAAGGAACCAAGGGTGGTGCTTAGGGAAGTCCGGGTGCCATGAGCTCAAGGTTTCTGACGAAAAGTCTTAATCCTACACTGCCGAGAAAAGCTGCTAAGGAGAGGTATTTGTGTCCGTACCGCAAACCGACACAGGTAGTCGAGGAGAGAATCCTCAGGCGTTTGAGAGAACTCTGCTGAAGGAACTCGGCAAATTAACCCCGTAACTTCGGGAGAAGGGGTACCACGGTAGGGTTCATAGCCCGAGGTGGTGGCACATAAATGTCCCAGGCGACTGTTTAACAAAAACACAGGTCTCTGCAAACTCCAAAGAGGAGGTATAGGGGCTGACACCTGCCCGGTGCCGGAAGGTCAAGAGGAGCGGTCAGCGCAAGCGAAGCTGCGAATTTAAGCCCCGGTGAACGGCGGCCGTAACTATAACGGTCCTAAGGTAGCGAAATTCCTTGTCGGGTAAGTTCCGACCTGCACGAATGGTGTAACGATCTGGGAACTGTCTCCAGCAGAGACTCAGCGAACTTGTAGCACCGGTGAAGATGCCGGTTACCCGCACTTAGACGGAAAGACCCCGTGCACCTTTACTACACCTTGACATTGAGGTTGGCGTTGGACTGTGCAGGATAGGTGGGAGACTATGAAACTGGCTCGTTAGGGTCGGTGGAGTCACCCTTGAGATACCACCCTGTTTAACGCTGATCTCTAACTCGCACCCGTGATCCGGGTGGAAGACAATGTCAGGCGGGTAGTTTGACTGGGGCGGTCGCCTCCTAAAGCGTAACGGAGGCGTACGAAGGTTCCCTCAGGCTGTTTGGAAATCAGCCGTAGAGCGCAATAGTATAAGGGAGCTTGACTGCGAGTCAGACACGACGAGCAGGTGCGAAAGCAGGTTATAGTGATCCGGTGGTCCCGAATGGAAGGGCCATCGCTCAACGGATAAAAGGTACGCCGGGGATAACAGGCTGATCTTGCCCAAGAGTTCATATCGACGGCAAGGTTTGGCACCTCGATGTCGACTCATCACATCCTGGGGCTGAAGCAGGTCCCAAGGGTTCGGCTGTTCGCCGATCAATAGTGGTACGTGAGTTGGGTTCAGAACGTCGCGAGACAGTTCGGTCCCTATCTAGTGTGGGCGCAGGAGATTTGAGAGGACCTGTCCTTAGTACGAGAGGACCGGGATGGACTGACCTCTGGTGTTCCAGTTGTGTTTCCAAATGCAATGCTGGGTAGCTAAGTTGGGAAGTGAGAAGCGCTGAAAGCATCTAAGCGCGAAACACCCCTCAAGATGAGATCTCCCTATGAGACCCGTGGAAGACCACCACGTTGATAGGCCGCATGTGTAAGGCCGGTAACGGCTTCAGCTTAGCGGTACTAATCGGTCCATAGACTTGACCTTTCATCAATCAATTACATGAATAAGTGCAGGTTTGGGCCAGCTCTGAGCGTCAGCGAAGAGCGTGAAGCGAACCCAGGCCAGATCGGCTGCAAGCCGAATCTGGAATGGGTCGCGAGCCCAAACTGCCGACCAATACCCACGAGCGCGTTCAATGCTCTACGCGCTTCGCCTAAACCCTTCTCAACCCTTCTACCCTTCGTCGCGGTTTTTCCCCAGGGGTCACACCCGTTCCCATCCCGAACACGGCCGTTAAGACCTGGAGGGCCGATGATACTGCTCTGCACAGGAGTGGAAAAGTAGGTCGCTGCGACGTTAAAAC
>JBBRSB010000096.1:0-3249 GCA_038245785.1 Gloeobacterales cyanobacterium
AGCTTCACGATAACGGGTGTAGAGTTGCTCAAGGCTCAAGTGGGGTTGGATAGTGATGCGTTTGGCCATAGCTCACTTACCTCTAGCTGTTCTTATCCCTCTATTCTAAGTTATGGTTATATAACCGGATTCGATATAACTGTTCCAATAACGTCATACACTTTATTTTCGAAGAAATAAGCTTCTTGTCCAGTGTTGATACCAGAAAGGGTAGCGGTAGCTTCTGTCAAACGAGCCCTGTCGGTTTGACCGATCAAGTTAGGCAGGGCAACTGCAGCGAGAATACCGATAATAACAACAACAACTAAAAGTTCGATTAGGGTGAATCCCTTGGAAGAACGTTTCTTAAAAATCTTGAGCATGTACGTATCAAATCACTTATCTCCAATAAAGCGGATGAGTGGGGTTGGGCAGAAGCGTACCGTCACGGAGCTTGAAAAATTGGAAGGTCCGTGAATACCCTGACAACTGGTTACGGGTTTCGTGTAAAGTTGACACGAAATATTGAACATCAAGGCCAAATTAAGCATGGGAGCGTAAATATTTAGTATGAAATTATAGTGTTGTCATTTTTGACCTCCTCAAAACCTAATTTATCTCGCTCGAAACATTAGATTTGATGTGGATAAATAGCAAGATTGCTGCCACGCTTTCGATTCCCTCGTCCGTCCCGATACCTTCCAAATCAGCAGCATTATCAAGAAGAAGGCTCTGGATGCTCGGCCTTTGACCCTCACGGTCCCCTCGACGATGCACCTCTTCCTACATGAAATTCCAACTCTCCCCTGAGTCTTTATCTAAAATCTGAAATTGGTACCTCGCTAAGTAGCCGCATAGATAGCTGAAGTGAGTAGTCTGGATGAGGGCAAGAATCCAAACAGTTACATAAGAAAAGCAACAGAACCCTGCCCATCCAGTGAGCTTTTGTTGGCTACCCCCCGTTAACAAAAAACCTGAATTCGATAGAGGCTGAATAACTACTGACGCAAAGAGGTTTCAGTCAGGTCAAGTTCATGGGCGACTTGGGGGATTGATTTGTCCGATTGCCCGACAATCTGCACCGCCTGCTCTTTTTACTCTGGGGTAATATTTCTGCGCGGTTTTTTTACTCATGTGAACATTCTCCTAAGTTATCGACTCTTCAGGAATGCCCACTTTTTTGGGGGAAAGTCACTTAAAACCAATCGCTTTCTAGTAAACAGAGCGGCCCTCGTTGCATGATACAGGTTGTCAAAACCTGTCTGCCTTCTACAGATAAGTCCATTAAATATCTATCCGTCTTCTCTATGGCCTCGATAGAGGTGTCGAAAGGACCGAATAAGTATATGTCAGGCCCGATGGTGCTAGCTTCTAGCCACCAGCCTTCAGCTTGGTGTTCAAGAATTAAAGGTGTTTTTATGGGTTTCATGTATAGATTGGATAGCGCTATGTAATCATAAACACTATTGTTTGTTTTGACCGTACCGACGTTCGATGGAGATGTGGTTCGGATTGGTGCCCGTTAGCCGAGGACTTATGAACATGCGGTCGACTTTCCTGGAGGGATATTCGGGCCAGGACATGGTTCAAAAACTGGAGTTTTAAAGTAACCCTCCCATGACAGAATGAGCTATCTTGGCATGATTCAAATATGGGTAACACTTTTGAGAAATCCTAAAGGCTAGAACTCCTGATAGCTATGGCAAAAACACCTTAGCCCTTTGGGCAAGAGTGTTACCCGCCAACCTTTTACCTTGAACCATGCCCAAAAAACAAAAGTCTGGATATGACGTAGTCAGGGTTGGGTAGGCTTGCAGAGTATGAGATCGATCCGCATTTCAGCATGGCGAAGACATTTAAGGTTGCTAGTTCTGATGTTTTTGGGCCTAGCGATCACCCTTGCAACGAATTTCCCCTTTTCGGCAGCAGCTCAAACTGCACCGCTAGCCACCGAATTGCGGGGTGTATGGCTGACGAATGTTGATAGCGACGTGCTCTTCTCTCATGCCAAACTGGATACGGCAATTCAAAGACTGCAACGCCTCAACATCAATACGATTTATCCAACGGTTTGGCACGAGGGTTCTACGCTCTATCCCAGCGCTATTACTAATAGAGCCTTTGGTGAGACAATGAGTCCCGCCCCAGGGCTACAAGGGCGGGATATGCTGGCTGAGGCGATCAAGTTGGGACATGCCCACAACCTGGCAGTCATTCCCTGGTTTGAGTTTGGTTTGATGTCTGAGGAGAGATCGGAACTGACGCGCAAGCATCCAGAGTGGTTAACAACTCGCAAGGATGGTACAAGCGTGTTTGTCTATGGCGATCGTAATCAGCATCACTTTGTTTGGCTCAATCCCCTCCGCCCTGAAGTGCAGGACTTCCTCGTCGCGTTATTTATTGAAGTCGTCTCGAAATACAACCTTGATGGCATTCAAATTGACGATCACTTTGGTATGCCTATCGAGTTGGGCTACGACGACTATACGGTCGCCCTTTATCAGAAAGAGCACAACGGCAAGCGCCCACCTGACGATCCCAAAGATCCAGAATGGGTACGTTGGCGATCCCATTTCGTCACCAATTTGATGGTGAGAATATTCGCCGCTGTCAAAACCACCAAACCAAATTGCGTTATTTCTCTCTCTCCCAATCCTAAAGATTTTTCCTACGAAAACTATGCTCAGGAATGGTATCGCTGGGTGCAGTTGGGATTTGTCAACGAACTGATCGTACAGGTATACCGCGACGATCTAGATGAATTCTTACTGGAGTTAAACCGCCCAGAGTTACGGGAGGTTCGGCAAAAAATTCCCGTAGGAATCGGAATTCTCACAGGATTGCGAGTCCAAAATGTTGACATGAAGCAAATTGAGCAGCAGATCAAAGCAACGCGGGATGGTGAATTCCAAGGATTTTCCTTCTTCTTTTACGAAACGCTAGGCAACCGAGATGCCGCGTTTCAATCTTTGCTGGCAACGCCCGCTACTCGTCCCGACAAACCCGGTATTACTGCTGCCCTTAAAAGTTTAGTTGGCCGATCGGCACCCTGATTCCCCACCACTAAACGTTCACATTGTAGACTTGGCTACCCAATGCTTATCCAGAAAGAGAAAAAGCACTAGAGAGTTGATTTTCATTGTTCCGAAGGGTTATAGATTTTTCTATAATCCTTCACCTTTTCTTACAAAACTTAGGGTGACGGCAAAAGATTTCTATAGCGTTCTCGATCTAAAAACGACTGTACATACCCCGCAGCTTGCTGCGATG
>JBBRSB010000097.1:0-3232 GCA_038245785.1 Gloeobacterales cyanobacterium
GGTCGGAACTTACCCGACAAGGAATTTCGCTACCTTAGGACCGTTATAGTTACGGCCGCCGTTTACCGGGGCTTCAATCAAGAGCTTGCACCCCATCATTTAACCTTCCGGCACCGGGCAGGCGTCACACCCTATACGTCGACTCATCGTCTTAGCAGAGTGCTGTGTTTTTGTTAAACAGTCGCAGCCACCGATTCTCTGCAACCTCTTATGGCTTCGGGAGCAAGTCCCTACACCTTATCGAGGCACACCTTCTTCCGAAGTTACGGTGTTAATTTGCCGAGTTCCTTCTCCTGAGTTCTCTCAAGCGCCTTAGAATTTTCATCCTGCCCACCTGTGTCGGTTTGCGGTACGGTCTTGTTCAACTGAAGCTTAGTGGCTTTTCCTGGAAGTGTGGTATCTGCAACTTCATCTCCTAAAAGACTCGTTATCACGCCTCATCTAAGCCGCCCGGATTTGCCTAGGCAGCACGACTTCACGCTTGAACCGGGACGTCCAACACCCGGCTTGCATAACCTACTCCGTCCCCACATCGCATTGAACAACGGTACTGGAATATTAACCAGTTTCCCATCAGCTACGGCTTTCGCCCTTACCTTAGGGGCCGACTCACCCTGCGCCGATGAACGTTGCGCAGGAAACCTCGGGCTTTCGGCGAGGGTGCTTTTCACACCCTTTATCGCTACTCATGTCAGCATTCGCACTTCCGATATCTCCAGCATGCCTCTCGACACACCTTCACAGACTTACGGAACGCTCTCCTACCATATCCTTACGGATATCCGCAGCTTCGGTTATTGGCTTAGCCCCGTTACATCTTCCGCGCAGGACGACTCGATCAGTGAGCTATTACGCTTTCTTTAAATGATGGCTGCTTCTAAGCCAACATCCTGACTGTTTTAGCCTTCCCACTTCGTTTTCCACTTAGCCAATCATTGGGGACCTTAGCTGGCGGTCTGGGTTGTTTCCCTCTTGACACCGGACGTTAGCACCCGGTGTCTGTCTCCCACGCTCGCACTCATCGGTATTCGGAGTTTGCCTTGGTTTGGTAGACCTAAACGGCCCCCTAGCCAAAACAGCGCTCTACCCCCGATGGTGATACGTGAGGCACTACCTAAATAGTTTTCGGAGAGAACCAGCTATTTCCGGATTTGTTTAGCCTTTCACCCCTATCCACAGCTCATCCCCTAACTTTTCAACGTTAGTGGGTTCGGACCTCCAGTGCGTGTTACCGCACCTTCATCCTGGCCATGGATAGATCATCCGGTTTCGGGTCTACGCCATGCGACTAATCGCCCTTATCAGACTCGCTTTCGCTACGCCTTCCCTATTCGGTTAAGCTTGCCACACAACGTAAGTCGCTGACCCATTATACAAAAGGTACGCCGTCACCCCTTACGAGGCTCCGACTGTTTGTATGCATGTGGTTTCAGGATCTATTTCACTCCCCTCCCGGGGTTCTTTTCGCCTTTCCCTCACGGTACTGGTTCACTATCGGTCGATTACGAGTATTTAGCCTTGGAGGATGGTCCCCCCATCTTCAGACAGGATTTCACGTGTCCCGCCCTACTTGTCGCAAGCTTAGTTCTACAATCCACATTTCGCATACGGGGCTATCACCCACTATGGCCGGCTTTTCCAAACCGCTTTGCTATGTCGACTGCTATATCTTGCAGGCTGTTCCGGTTTCGCTCGCCACTACTGCCGGAATCTCGGTTGATTTCTTTTCCTGTGGCTACTAAGATGTTTCAGTTCACCACGTTCGCTCCTTCGAGCCTATGTATTCAGCTCTAGGTACCCTTGCGGGTGGGTCTCCCCATTCAGACACCTCCGGATCAATGCTCATTTGCCAGCTCCCCGGAGCTTTTCGCAGGCTATCGCGTCTTTCATCGCCTGTAATCGCCAAGGCATCCACCTCATGCACTTAGTCACTTGACTCTATAACTTTAAGCCTTCCCGCCGACATGACAGGGAAGCTGCGTTATAGAACCAACGTTTGTCCAACACTTTATGAGAACTCAATTCGCTTAAAGTGCTGGTCGATACAATCTAACCCATATGTTTTCCAACACATTCCACCTCTCCGGGGCCTAACCACCAATTGCTTGGCAACTAAACCCACAAGTGAAATATGCCTTCCGACATATCTTTACTTCTTCCATTTTTTTAAAGATCAAAACAACCGACTAATCCAAAAGATTAGAAGTAAACGCTCTTGATGCTGCTTCATCTAACTTCAAGAACACTGACTTCTACACTTTTACTACTTGCTGCGCGCTATCACTACCAACATAACCAGCCTGCATCACTTCTACCCTGACCAACGCTGATTTGTTGGTGGGTCTGGATGGGTTCGAACCATCGACCCCCGCCTTATCAAGACGGTGCTCTAACCAGCTGAGCTACAGACCCGAATCCGCCCCAACCGGGACTCCGACTTTCTATCGTTTCAAGCAACGAAACAATGAAAGCTCGTATGTGGTGGAGGATGACGGGATCGAACCGACGACCCCCTGCTTGCAAAGCAGGTGCTCTCCCAGCTGAGCTAATCCCCCCGATACAATCAAGCAAAAGTAAAAACCTACTTTCGCTTGGATGAGTCAGCTAAAAATCACTGGCGGAGCCAGATGATTTTTAGGGTTAACGTGAAACCAAACCCCATCGAAACCCAAACATCAAACCTTTTGGCTTGCTGCCCGCTAATCGCTTCTACTGCTTGACAACCGATTAAGGTGAATACTGCCTATTAGAGAGTTACTCTAGAAAGGAGGTGATCCAGCCGCACCTTCCGATACGGCTACCTTGTTACGACTTCACCCCAGTCACGAACCCTACCGTGGTAACCGTCCCCCTTGCGGTTAGACTAGCTACTTCTGGTAGAACCCGCTCCCATGGTGTGACGGGCGGTGTGTACAAGGCCCGGGAACGTATTCACCGCGACATGCTGATCCGCGATTACTAGCGATTCCGACTTCATGCACTCGAGTTGCAGAGTGCAATCCGGACTACGATCGGCTTTGTGAGATTGGCTCCCCCTCGCGGGTTGGCGACCCTCTGTACCGACCATTGTATGACGTGTGAAGCCCTACGCATAAGGGCCATGAGGACTTGACGTCATCCCCACCTTCCTCCGGTTTGTCACCGGCAGTCTCATTAGAGTGCCCAACTAAATGTAGCAACTAATGACAAGGGTTGCGCTCGTTGCGGGACTTAACCCAACATCTCACGACAC
>JBBRSB010000098.1:0-3153 GCA_038245785.1 Gloeobacterales cyanobacterium
CCATCTATCAGGTTATGGAAGGACTCGGGCACGCTGATGTTTCCATGACGCAGAAATTCTACTCACACCTTGCCCCGTCCAAGCTTCAGGGGCTGGTTGACCTTGTGGCTGGCCCTCAAAAGTCTGCCAACGAAGTGCCAACGGTTATTTCAGGGGAAGACAACAAGTAATGTAGAGAGAGGGTGTTACGATAGCCAGCGTGGTGCTGGCGCGAAACATCCCTGGTTTGTTACATAAGTTATCTATAGACTGATCTATTTAGTAAGGGGGCCGCAAGCCCCCTTTTTGCTTGTAGTTACGTTTTTACACAACATACGCCTACATGACGCTTGCCCTGTGCATAGGTCAATTCCGGGGACGTTCTCTGCCAATGATCTGCCAAACATACTTCCGGCTTCGTAGGAGCCTCTGTGGAGCCACCAAATGAAAAAGGCGGGGGTTAGCCCGCCTTATTTCTTGACCTTTGTAGGGGTCTTACCGGCCCCAAAACTCCAGAACCGCTACCCCGATTTCAGCAGGGTCCGGCATGGCTGCCGTGTCCACCTTGAAGGCTTCCTGCATCACCTGTGCCCTGAGGCTGTCTGACAGGTTCAGCATCCAGCCGGGGAGCTTCCCCTTAGGCTTCCTACTGGCTGCCTTGAACTGAGTCTTGAAGGGTGCCAGCACTACGTTCAGAGTGGCCCTCTTCTTCCCCGGCTCTGCTCCCCGTCTTTTTCCCGTCTTCGTGAGTGCCATTTTGTTCTACTCTTTCTGCCCCGTTAGTGGGGTCAGGGAGTAGCTTACTGGATTTCTGTTCCATGTCAAGAAGGAACTCGGGCCAGAGAATAGGGGCTATAGCTCGTTCAAGCCTGTATGTCCCTTGCTCCCGGCTGTCATACATTTCCCCCTCAAGATGGCTTTTCATGGCCTTGGAACGAACTTCCTTGAGGGCTGAGGAATGAGCAGTAGCTACGGGCCAGTACATGGCGTGCAGAAGTTCGTGAAGGACAGATGAAAACAGTTCAAAGTCCTTCATGGCTCCACACCTACGGTGGACCCTGATACCGAAAGCATCAATGTCTTCATTACCCCTACCGGTAGGGCCAACGAGGAAGTTAGCGTTGGGGTGCTCCTTCTTCTCTTCCATAGAGAAAGCACGTATGTCAATTTCGTAGTTCGTTCCAAGCTTTCGCTGTAGGAAGTCCAGCATAAGGTAGATTTTTTTGTGAACCTTCGGGACTGCCATAGATCCCCCTAGTCTGCCCTTGTCTTGTGACCACTTGCTCTTTGCCATGCCCCTTCAAGAAGATGTACGGGGGGAGTTACGTTACCTACCAGTCCAAACCCGTTGACGCCTGTTAGAGCCAGCGTACAAGAGGTTGAATATCCAAATGAGCCTACCAGCCCTGTACCGGTTACCCCTGTCAGAACCTTCTGGCTGGTCTTTGTGAGGCTTCCTACAGCCGTTGTAGCTATATTCCCGGTAAGGGCAGCACTACCCCCTATGCTGTAGCCTACAGACCCTACGGAGCCTGTAGAAGTGTTCCCTGTAAGGGCTATGCTTCTTATGGCTGTTACCGATCCAATAACCGCTGTCCCTATGTTCCCGGTAAGGGCTACCGTTACCGTTCCACCACCTACTGTGGCTGTCAGGGTTCCTACTGAAGTTGTAGCAGAGTTACCAACCAGTTCAGAACCATACACAATGGACGCTGTTACCGTGCCTACTACGCCTGTACCGATGTTCCCGGAAATGGCCTTAGACGGCGAGGGGGTAACTACCCCTACTGACCCTGTGCCTATGTTGCCAGATAGGGCCATTGTGCAGACGGCTGGACCTACTCCTGTAAGGGAAATAGCAGCCATAGTGGTTGTATAGGCAGAGGCTTCTGTCCAGCCTAATGTAGTGCTGGAAGCAGCCCCTATCTTGGTATTGACCCTATGACGAAGGTAGTTCCCGGTATCATCAAATACTGATGGTGCTGATTGACCGGCATAAGGGGATAGGTCTGTATAAGGGGTTGTTAGGACAGCAGCACAGATATCATATACAGTAGAGTTAACCGTAATGGGTCTGTTAGTTCCATCAGATGATGTATAGCTATGAGTAACTGCTTGGTCAATGGCCGTTACACCACTTAGACCAAGGGATGTTATAGCAAAGCCATACCCCGCATACCCGGTCCATGAAATAACAAGATCATGTACGCCAGATGCCGGTGCTGCTAATGTCCAGATTTGAGCCTGAGTTGGGTAATAGTAATCGGCCAGCGTACAGGAGGCTCTATTGGTCAGGGCAACCCCGTTGAATGTTATGCCCGTAATCACAGGGTCTGGATTGTATGAAGAACTTAGAAGAACAACGAGATAGTTACTTCCAGTTCCATCAAACGAAAGTGTTTGTGGGCTGGTTGGATAGTCTGGATAAAGGTAGTAGACACCACCAGCAGTGACGACACTTGGAGCTACGCTATTCAGGCTGGTTCTAACTGTAGTGACTGAACCAGTAGCACTAACCCCTGTAGGGTATAGGGCACACGTACCGCCTGTGACACTTACCTTGACAGTTCCAACAGAGCCTGTAGCACCAACCCCGGTAGCATAGCGGATTGATTCTCCATTAGAGACACTTACAGCTACGGAGCCTACTGAACCAGTAGCTGTGACTCCACCAAGGTTACCACCAATCTTTGTGGAACCTACTGAACCAGTAGCTACAACTCCAGACAGAGCGAGAGTAACAACAGCAGCCTTTACTGCCCCGCCCCAAGTTTTACTACCGTAGCTTCTTGTGCCCCAACTCATTTGTTAGCCTTTACCCCTTAGCAGACTTTTTCAAAGAAAGCAGAGCATTGTCCAATACCAGCGTTGGTACTCAAATTACCGCCGCTATCTTGAAATACATAGCAGTTGACATACTCACCAGCCGCTAACTGAACAGAGCCACTACATTGCCATACTGAAGCGTATGCCGTTACGGGGTAAACTGCCTGAGAAACAATCCCGGCACCAGTAAAGACACCAGCGATACGAAAATTTCCACCAGAAGAAGCAACGAGAGAAATTTCAAACGTAAATCTATACCATCCAGCAACAGGAGCCGTTAGACGATCTGTGTTTGCGGATGTGCTATGGCAACCGCCTACATCAGTAACTTCGGTATCAAACGTTAGA
>JBBRSB010000099.1:0-3048 GCA_038245785.1 Gloeobacterales cyanobacterium
CGGTTCATTTTGTTCGAAATATTGGAATCATTTATATTATTTGTTATACTATTGATGGCATCCATATTTGCCTTGGTCATTCATGGTAATAATAAGGCGCTTAAACGAAATATCATTGAACGAAAGCAGCGTGAAGATGAACTGCACGGCTATAATTTCAGGATGGACCTCGCCATGAGCGCTGCAGAAATGGCCTGGTGGGAGATGGACATAAACAGCGGTAATGTTGTTTTTGATAAACGAAAGGCTACAATGCTGGGATATGCGCCGGATAAATTCAAACATTACCAGGACTTTATGGCATTGGTTCACCCGGAAGATCATGGCAAAACAATGCATGCAATGCAGGAACATCTGGATGGAATAGCTGAAAGATATGAGGTTGAATACCGGATTTTAACACATTCAGGTCAATATAAATGGTTTCTCGATATCGGATTCATTGAAAAAAGAAATCCGGCAGGGAAGCCCCTAAACGTTGCAGGACTTGTTTTTGACATAACTACACGTAAGTTGACAGAGTTAGCGCTTCAGGAGAGTGAACGAAGCAAGGCAGTGCTGTTGTCGAATCTCCCGGGTATAGCCTACCGGTGCCGGATAGATCCCAGCTGGACCATGGAGTTTGTTTCGGATGGATTCCTGGAATTGACAGGCTACCAGAAAGAGGCTATTCTGAACAACAGGGATCTGTCATTTAATGACCTTATATTGCCGGAGTATCGCGAAAACTTATGGCTGGTTTGGCAGCGGGCTGTTCTCGAACATAAAAGTGCCAGTGTGGAATACAAGATTCTGACTTTCGACAAGCATGAAAAATATGTTTGGGAGCAGGGAGTTCCTGTTTTTAATGCGCATGGAGAGGCCGAAGCAATAGAAGGATGGATCATCGACATTACCGAACGCAAACTGGCGGAGCTGGCATTACATGAAAGTGAAGAACTATACAGAATGCTCGTATTAAAGTTGCCCGATGGTGTGTATAAGAGCACACACGATGGGAAATTTGTGGATGTCAACCCTGCCATGGTGAAGATGCTGGGTTATCAAAGCAAAGAAGAACTTATGGCCATTGATATTAAAACGCAGTTATACTTTGAACCGGAGGACCGGGAAAGCTTGGTATTACAAGAAAAGCAGGAGGAGATGGGCGTTTACCGGTTGCGAAAAAAGGATGGCTCAGAGATATGGGTTGAGGATAATGGATGGTACATTCCTGATGAACATGGAAATATCCTTTTTCATGAGGGAGTCATGCGTGATATTACTGACCGTAAGCGCACCCAGGATGAAATTATTTTGTTGAATGCAGAACTCGAACAACGTGTAATACAACGCACATCTCAACTCGTAAACGCCAACAGGGAGCTGGAAGCTTTTTCCTATTCTGTTGCACACAACCTGCGCTCCCCCCTGCGCGCCATTGATGGTTGGAGCCTGGCCTTCCTGGAAGATTATGATAAACTAATGGATGAACAGGGCCGCAACTATCTTGGCCGGGTGCGCAATGAAGCACAGCAGATGGGATTGCTGATTGATAACTTGCAGGAGCTTTCTCGTGTATCGCTCACCGTATTGCAAATGGTAAATGTTGATGCAACAGCCCTGCTGCAGTCGGTTGTTGAAAGGATTACCGAAACTCACCCCGAAAGGCATTTTGAATTTAACATAGAACCTGACATATTGATGCTTTGTGATCCTTCAATGCTTGAGATTGCCCTCACCAACCTGATCGACAATGCCTGCAAATTTTCCCTGCAGGAACCTGTTGGAAGGATCGCATTTGGCAAATTGGCGGATGGTGAGAAACCAACTTATTTTATCCGTGATAATGGTGTGGGGTTTGACATGCAGCATGCGAAAAATTTATTCGTCGCATTTCACCGTATTCATAAGCAAAAGGATTTCCAGGGAACAGGGATAGGGCTGGCCATTGTAGATCGGATCATTTCCAGACACGGAGGGCGTATCTGGGCCGAATCAAAACCAGGGGAAGGCACAACTTTCTTCTTTACACTCTCTTGAAATGCTGCCTCGTGCGTAAACTATAAAAAATAAGCGATCGATACCGTTTCATTCAATCCACCCCCAGATACAGACACGTTAGGTGCTTTTTATAGTTATATTGATTGGAAAATAAAAATTAAAATGAAAAATTAGTTAAGTCGTTAATAGGCTAAAAAATCAAAAAATATGCAAGTCAGGAATAAGACTATTTTGTTGGTTGAGGATAACGACAGCGATATCGAACTGGCAAAACGGGCATTGTTAAAGGAACATATTGCTACGGATATTATTGTGGCAACAGACGGGCAGGAAGCCCTTGATTATCTGTTTGGTAATGGTGAATATGCAGGGCGCGACATTTCGCTCTTACCCGATCTGGTGCTACTCGATCTTCAGTTGCCCCTGGTTGACGGTCTGGAAACACTCAGGCGCATACGCGAAGATTTGCGCACCCGCAACCAGATCGTGGTCATACTCACTTCTTCCCTTGAGCGCTCTGACCTGATAACCTGTTACGATCTGGGCGTAAACAGTTACATCCGAAAGCCTGTCGACTTTGCAAAATTCTCGGATACACTCAGGTGTCTGACCCAATACTGGCTTTGTATAAATGAACCCCCTCCATCAATATAATTCGACTATGGAAAAAATATTACGGATACTTATCGTAGAAGATCAAGAAAGCGATGCTGAAATTTTAAAACGGATTATCGCCAGGGAAGGAATTGAATTTGTGGACAAGATTATTGATACGAAGGCTGAATTTATAGACGCCTTAACCACCTTCTCTCCTGATCTGATTCTTTCAGATTATTCATTGCCTCAGTTCAATGGAATGAACGCACTGCTTTTGCGCCAGGAGATGGCCCCAAATGTTCCGTTTCTGCTGGTTACAGGTTCAAATAATGAAGAAGTTGCCGTGGAATGCATGAAGGCCGGTGCAGATGATTATATCATTAAGCAAAACCTTATTCGCCTTGTTCCTGCCATCAGGGCAGCACTGCAAACGAAGGAATCCATCCGCCTGCAGAGGGAAACTGAAGA
>JBBRSB010000100.1:0-3027 GCA_038245785.1 Gloeobacterales cyanobacterium
AGATATCCCTTAATAATCAAGATAAGGAGGAAAGAGCCAAAAATAGGCTTTTGAGGACTGCTACCGTAGCAGTTCCAAACCAGACGCTTAATGAGAATATTCTCATTTGCGATTTGCCTACGTTCTGGAACTTGGCGATCGCGAAAATCTCCGTAATTCTCTCTTTCCTCTAAGAGGAAAGGAGAGTTTTGAAGAGGTTCTACTGAGGTTTTGAAAGAGGTTCGCCGCTATGCTTGCGGCTATATAGCCGAAGGAAGACTGGAACGGCTTAGAATTCTAGTCTCGCTTGCTGCCACACAGGGACGCGATTCTCTCGCTACGTTGCTCTCTCTCCACACCCACTTAAATGCCCTGTAGAGCGAGTGAACCTAGCTGTAAAGGGTTCGCTACGCCGTTCCGCTCCGCTACACGCCCTTGACAGCTAGAACCCCTCACTCAATGCCAGATTGACAGGTGGGTGTGAAGAGAGAGAAGGCTTCATTCCCTTGAACTAAGAATTAATCAATTTTGCCTTCAGCTTTCGCTCGCTTAATGATTTCCTCAATTGCAACCACTGCCATTGAGGAAACAGAGCGGCGAGCGACGGTAGCCAGCTTCTCTAAATCAGCCTTCACGTCTTCAGGCACGTAGACAACGATTCTCGGCAATTTAGAAGGCACGGACGCTCTTTCAATATTGAACAAGCTCATATTACTTCGGTGTTAATGCAGTATGCCTACTATGCACTGAAAGAGTGACTACGGAGTGCATACCGAGTGCTACCATTTTGATATTGGATGCCAGACCTACTTTTGCGGGGCAAGTCTGGCACCAACCTCACAACTAGCAAATGCAAGGTAAATAAATTATGCCGTGGTGGAGTAGAAATCCCTGCTGGGATGAAGATTACGATGGAGCGAGTGAGCCAAGCGGTGAGAAACAGGAATTGACTCGGAACGGTGAAACGGTTGCTGATGCTCTAACTGGAAAGTCAGAAGAGAACTGGAACCGGGGAACACATGGATGGCATAACTGTGACTACACAGATTCTCAACACGCTCAATCCTGGGAACACACCGATGTGGACGCACCTGCGATGAGTAGAGATGAAGCTGATGCCCTGATAGACATGAATCAACGATTGAAGGATGGTAACTATGAGCGATGAAGAAAAGCTGACTATTCGACAAATCCATAAGCAAACCGGGCTTTCACCACTTGCTATTCGTGCCCGGTTGAAACATCTACAAGCCAAGAAAGAAACGCTTATTCCCGCGAAGTGACGCACTCAAACCTGTATTCATGTTTACCAGGTAAACATGAATACAGGTTTTAAGTTAGTTCTTGTAGCCAGTTCCGAAACTTAACCAGGTTGACGTTATTGCGCGTGTGCAACTTATCGGTCTGGTCAATCACCTCAATAAACGTGTCTACAAGTTCAAGAACGGACTGAGCTGGTTTAGAGAACTTGAGGTTGAGATATTCAACTTCTGTTCTTAGCTCCTGAATGATTCTTGCCTGGTCCCTAATCGTCTCTAAGTCAGTTGGGTCGGTCTGGTCATCGTCCTGGTCATCATCCTGGTCATCGGTCTGGTCATCGTCCTGGTCTTCAATGGCAGGTAGAACGATTTTGCGATCGCCCTCGTCTTCAGCAGGTAGAACCTTTTTACGATAAGCAGCAATCAGTGACTCTAATTCAGGCTTAATCGGAATCGGTACTCTCATCTGAGTCGTTTTGTAAGGGGCATGTTGCCCCCGCCCACCTCGCGGTTTAACCATACTCATTAACCTGTATTCAGCTTTACCTCCTCAGAATAGCTGTATTCAGGTTTCAATGTCAATACCTGTATTCAGGTTATTGCCGTTCTGTCTTGACGTATCGCTGCACCATATCCCTCCAACCGAACCAGACATCAACAGCAGAATCAGGCTCAACATCTCCCTCATCGTCAAGGTGAATTAAATCCTCTGGTTCCTCTTCACTGATGTACTGCCTAAAAATTCCTCCCACACTCACCGCTCTGGTTTTGTGGAGCTGCTTAGTCAGTTGTTGGAGCCAGGTGGCATCGTGCATCAAGTCAGATTCTTTAACAGTGTATTTCAGGGTCTCTAAGAGAGCGTGAGAGATTGTGTAGGTCTTTCCGTACTGTGGTTTGACAGACTTGACGTTAACGATCGGGGTGTAGTCAACCCTTAAAGATTTCTGCCATAACTCAGTCCAAAGTTCTTGAGAAACGTACTTTGCTCCACTGAAGTAGGATTTAGACACAAGCATTAAGCAGTGAAAATGAGGGTGAGCCTCTCCATCAACCGATCGAGTCACCTCCATCGATTTGATGAACCCTAGCGCTGGAAACTGCTTTCTCTGGCTCAGACGTGTCCATGCTCTATTCATCTGCCCGATCGTCACATTCAACTCATCAACCGGGCAATTCTTGACGGTTAGGGTGAGAAAAATCCATCGGTCGTTCGGGTAGTCGTTCATGATTTTGGGGACTGCCTGAAAAAATCTAGCTCTCCACATCATTGCCCGTCTCCACTGGCAGACAGGGCAATGCCTGACACGACAAAATCTAGCCTGTCGTAGTCTGATTTTGAGTTCACCACTGTCTTGAGCTTCAAATGCAAAGCCTAAAATCTCGCTACATTGCTTAATCCTGTCAGCGTATCGCTGATAGTTGGACTCAGCATAAAGCAATGAAACAGCCTGAGCATTTGACCTGTGAACGTCCCACGGTTTATCCTGTGGTGAGATATCGCTAAGATAAAAATCGTCTGATTCGTTAGGCAAAATAGCTCCTGTGTGTTTGGTTTCGGTGGTACGAACCAGGGTACACGGAGCTATTGTTTTATGCAAATGCCTGAAACAATTGTTAGATAAGCGTTAGAAGCACTTTAGAGAATCTGAGATATCCCTTAATAATCAAGATAAGGAGGAAAGAGCCAAAAATAGGCTTTTGAGGACTGCTACCGTAGCAGTTCCAAACCAGACGCTTAATGAGAATATTCTCATTTGCGATTTGCCTACGTTCTGGAACTTGGCGATCG
>JBBRSB010000101.1:0-2937 GCA_038245785.1 Gloeobacterales cyanobacterium
TGGTGCCGATAAGGGTTCACCTATCCCTGTAGAGTATCAGCGCATTCATAACTACTTCCTGAACGAGAAGGGCATTCACCTTCTGAGCGTGATAGATGGTGGTATTGATATCAAGACTGTCTACCCCATCCCATTCGTAGTCACTACAGACCATAATGCTAACATCCACTTCAGGTTCTTTGTAGAGAAGAAGGTAGTAGAGGTTGACTCAAACCTTGAGCAGTTCCTTGAAGAGTGCTTTCATTCATCATCAGATAAACAACGCCTTGAACTAAAACGATTTGCCAGCACCTGCATCATGCAGAAGCTATAGGAGTTATTATGACAGAAACAGCTATTTACGGACTATCTTGCGCCTTCTGTGGCTACGTGTTAGCCATGTTGGTTACTAACATTACCCAATGGAGAAAGAATGTAGCAGCCTATATCAAGCTAGAAGAGGCTAAACAGGCTGACTCACTATGGTTCAAAGAATTAAAAAAGGGAGAAACGGTCTAATCCGTAACAACAACATGAAAGCACATAAGCCATATTGCAAACAAGGGCATGAGTATACCGAGAAGAATACTTACTTCACTTCCAAGGGAAGCATAAACTGTAGAACCTGTGACCGTATCAGAAAGGCTGATAGGCGTGGTGCAAAGAAAGAAACTGAAGTTGCTGGATTCCCTACCTTCGGTAAAGAAGTATACCTTTCCAATCCTTGGGAAGCCACCCCCGAAGTTCCAGTAGTAGAGACAGAACCAGAGGAAGAACTAAAAGTTCCAAAGAAACTGCTCAATAAGGAACTGCCCTTTGAGAACCAGAGGGTTATCCCTTTCTGGCCGAGCAACGGGATGTTTGTGGATGGTGATAATCACTTTCCCGTTGCAGACCCTGTAGTAACTAACGCCAAACTCAAATTCGTTCAGGATATGAAGCCTTCACTATGGGTAAACGTCGGTGACCTTCTGGACTTCTGGCTGGCATCAAGGTTCAACAAGGAAGCCAACAGACTATTCGGGGAGTATGGCTCCAGACTTCAAGATGAAATTGACTCAGCCCGTACCTACGTAGATGAGATCTGCGACATAGTAAAGCAAGCACACTTCATCCCCGGTAACCACGAACACAGGCACGAACGGCTAATTGATGTGAACCCTGCTCTGCATGGGCTAAGGGCATTAGGTTGGAAGAATATCTTCCAGTACCCCGCTAACTTCTACACCCATGCTTATGGCACCCGGCTCAAGGTTAATGAGGCCCCTCTATTCCTTGTGCATGGGGACCAAATCGTTCCTGACCGTGTATCTGCTCCCGCTCAGTACATGCTTCAGAAGCGAGTAAACCAGACAACAATCTTCGGGCATACCCACAAGGCATCCGAAGCGTATAGAACCGGTTATGACGAGAACCGGGAACCAATTATCTATGGAGCAATCAATTCAGGGCACGGGTGCTTGGTGCAGGAGCAGACCTATGCTGGTCCAGAACCTGATTGGCAGCACGCCTTCTGCTACGTAGAATTCTTCCATCACAATAATAAACCCCGATTTTCTATCCATCTAATCAAGGTCATTGACGGGTGCTTCAAGTTCCGGGGCAAGCTTTACGATGGTAACGTTCTCTAAGTGTTATAAACACAAGAGTTACGCTATAATGAAAATAAGTGTCTTCTACTGAGAGAGCTGGTTGCATTAGAAGACACTTCTATGTATACTACAACGGTGTGAAGACACTTATTACCAACAACAAAAGAGAGGAAACTAAAATGAAAACATTACTGGCGTCCATCGCCCTACTGCTAACCCTTACGGGGTGTGTCACAGTTCGTCTCAGCCCTTTCCAGTTCAGGTGAAGTAATGAGCCTATTTAAAGACAAAAACGGGCAGTATGCCGTTAGATATTTCACTTGGAATCCCCTTACCGCCAAGGCGGATAAGCGTATCTATAAGACCCTTGGAGATCTCTCCTATAGGGACGCCAAGACCAAGTATGACAGGCTGCTACATGAGTCCCACAAGCCCATAGTAGAGGGGGATCTGGACTTGTCAGCAGCCTGTGAGGCTTACATCGGCAGACAGGGGCCACAGCTTCACCCTTCCAGCTTAGATAGCGTAAAGCGTTTCAAGGCTACCTACATCAGAGTGTTAGGGAATATCACCTGCATGATGGTGACCAAGGGGCGTATGCAGGATTACGTAAACACTCGCCTTACGGAGCCTTCCCTAACCAACCCGAAGAAGAAGGTATCTCCTGCCAGCGTCAAGCGTGAGGTTGCCTTCCTCAAGGCCATCTTGAACAAGGCTGTTGAGTGGGATCTGATCCCCGTCCACATGGCGAGTGGCTTTCGCACCAAACAACTGAACACGAAAGGACGCTCAGATTTCTTCTTTGAACGGGAGGAGCTTGAACTGTTCTGGAAGGCTTTTGAAGGCAGGGTAGAGGGTCCGTTCATTGCCTTCTTCAAGATCCTCTTCCTGACTGGCTCCCGTATCTCAGAGATCATCAACCTTACGTGGTGGGATGTAGACCTGAAGAGGGGCCTCGTCACCATCCGGCTGCTCAAGCAGCGTGAAGCCCGTAACAAGACTATCCCCCTGTCAGGGGAGGCTAGGGCCATCTTGGAGCGCCTGTACGCTGCTGAAAAGAACAAGGAAGGCAACGTATTCCATGATTGGGACAACAAGCCTATCAAGCTGGCTCGTCTGGAAGCCATGTTCCAGCGGATGATGGGCCTGTCTGGTATCAAGCGTCACCTGACCCCCCATAGCCTCCGACATTCCTTCGCTTCTCTGGCTGTGGGTGAAGGCGGTTCCATCTATCAGGTTATGGAAGGACTCGGGCACGCTGATGTTTCCATGACGCAGAAATTCTACTCACACCTTGCCCCGTCCAAGCTTCAGGGGCTGGTTGACCTTGTGGCTGGCCCTCAAAAGTCTGCCAACGAAGTGCCAA
>JBBRSB010000102.1:0-2889 GCA_038245785.1 Gloeobacterales cyanobacterium
GACCCAGGCCCTAGTCTTGACCACTGATTTTTTCATGCCCATCGTTGATGACCCTGTGGATTTTGGGCGCATTGCTGCTACGAACGCGCTATCGGATATCTATGCGATGGGAGGAACACCAATTCTGGCTCTAGCGGTGCTAGGCATGCCGATTAATACCCTACCGATGGAAGCGATTCAAGGCATCATGCAAGGGGGCTTCTCCGTCTGTCAAGAAGCAGGAATCCCTCTGGCTGGAGGACATTCTATTGATTCACCAGAACCTATTTTTGGCTTGGTGGCAGCGGGTTTGGTCCATCCCCAAAACCTCAAACGCAATGCCACGGCCCAACCTGGAGATGTCCTCATCTTGACCAAACCTCTGGGCATTGGGGTGATGACGACGGCGGTGAAGAAAGGTAAATTGACTCCTGAGGGCTATGCCGAAGTCTTATCGGTGATGACCCAACGCAATCAGATTGGTTCGGTTCTAGCCCAAAATCCTACGGTTCATGGCATGACCGATGTCACCGGGTTTGGCTTGTTTGGCCATCTGCTGGAAGTCTGTCGAGGGGCGGGCTTAAAAGCGATTCTAGATTCAGAGAAAATTCCAATTATGCCGGAAGCTAAAAAACTAGCAGAGGAAGGGATTTTTCCTGGTGCCGCCGGGCGTAACTGGGAGGGATATAAGCACGAAATATCGGCTCAGGGTCTCCAAGACTGGGAACAGCTTTTGCTGGCAGACCCCCAGACCAGTGGAGGCTTGCTCGTCGCCATAGATGTCAAGGCAGCTGCAGACATGCTCACTCAAATCCATCAGGCTGGATATACCCAAGCAGCAATCATTGGCTCATGTGCTGAGGGCACGCCAAGCATCGAAGTGAGTAGCTAACGCTAAAGTACCTGGTTGAGATGTTGGATAAGCTGTTCGGCTCGTACCAAACCTTCGATTCGGTCTACGGGCTGTCCATTTTTGAAGACAACCAGCGTTGGCAGGGAGGTAATCCTGTGTTTGGAGGCTAAGTCAGGATACTTATCTGTATTGATCTTGACCACTTGAATCCGGTCTTTAAGCTGAGCACCCACTTTCTCTAGAACAGGCCCCATCATCTGACAGGGACCACACCAGGGGGCATAAAAATCGACGAGCAGAGGCACCTCTGCTTCCTGCAGCATCTCTTCGAAACTGGTGAATTGCTTTTTGACGGCCATAAAAGACCACCTTTATATGTGTTCCAATTTTATAGCAGGCTCCTGAGGAGAATAGATATTCCTAACATTAAGAAACAACTACGATTTGTTCTGCAAAAAGGGCCTTAACTGTTCTAGATAGCTAGCTGGGATGAAATAGAAGACCCCCTGTAATCCCCCTTGGCCCTAGGCGTAGCCTTCCCGGAGGGTGGGGGACGGCGATAGCCGGGGGTTATGTAAGCCGCCTGCTTAGATAGGAGCAGTACAGAAGGACCCTTGCTTTTACTTCTTGCTGGGTTGACTTTTTAGATAGACAAGGAAAGATTTTAGCTCGGCAAGGGTTAGCTCCTGACGGGTAAGCTTGCCATAACTATTTTTCAGGTAGGTTCTTCCCTGATTATTGTTCATACCAATGCGCCGAATTTCCTGAGTGGTTTGCTCCATTAGCTGTTCAAGTAGTTGGTTATGGAGGGGAGAGGGGAGTTCAGCATTGCCTGATTCTTCTTCATCTCCTGGATAGAATCCTGGCTCATCGAGAGGAGATAACGGAGTTGCAGCAAATTCTTCTTCGGATGCCCTAGAGTCTAAGCTCAGGTCCGCAAAAATTTCCATCGACTCAGCAGACTCAACAAATTCAACAGGCTCGATAGGCTCAACGGGTTTTTCCTCAGGCTTTATAGAGGCTATTGGTCTAATCGGAGTTACCTTCGGTTCTGAAGAGGGAACCGTCACTGGAGAAGCTTCGCCAATCCCTGCAAGGGCAAACACGCGTTCCATCGCCATATTTTCGGCCGTCAGAAGTTCCTCTTGTTGACCATGAGCCTGGAAGGTCTGCTCTTTCAACACGAGGGTCGCCCGGACAATATAGGGGGCTACTGGATGAATAACCTCACTTTGCAGACTGGTCATTCCCCTAGATTGGGCTTCTTGGAGCTGGTGATGGAGTTGGGCAGAGAAAGACAAGTGAGGCGCTCCCGTAAAAATAATTCAGTCAGTGCATCCTATCGCAGGTCACTCAGCAGACCAAGCATTATAAAGGCTCATCGCCTTAGCAAAATCTTCTTTGAAGATAGTATCTATGCAATCTTCCACAGCATTTAGGGTGGCAGGGAGCAAAGCGCGTTGTGTTTGAGAGAAACGTCCCAGGACATAGCCTATGATTTGGCTTCCATCCCCAGGGCTGCTAATCCCAATCCGGAGACGGGGAAAGTCCTGGGTGCCTAGATGCTGAATTAGAGACTTGACTCCATTGTGTCCTCCGGCAGAACCTTGCGCCCTTAGCCGCAAACGTCCTGCGGGCAAGGCGAGTTCATCATAAATGACAAGGACTTGGGAAGGCTCTAACTTAAACCAGTCACAGACAGCCCTCACCGCTTGGCCAGAGTTATTCATGTAGGTGGTCGGTTTGAGGAGATGGATTCGATGGCTTTTATGGTTGCCAGATCCATAGCTTCCTTGAAAGAAATACCCCAGGATTTTGCTAAATGGTCCAGGGCCATATAGCCGATATTGTGGCGTGTCTGGTCGTATTCTGGGCCTGGATTTCCTAAACCGACAAAAAGAACCGGGGTCATAAAGTCCTAATCTTTGCGAATGCTCTGGCATTTCGGTACAACTTATACTATGCTCAAAACTTGTGTGTGCCGTTGTAGCTCAGTGGTAGAGCACACCCTTGGTAAGGGTGAGGTCACGAGTTCAATCCTCGTCAACGGCTCCAGC
>JBBRSB010000103.1:0-2851 GCA_038245785.1 Gloeobacterales cyanobacterium
AGTATGACCACGATCTGGTTGCGGGTACGCTTATCTTCGCGTATGCGCCTGAGTGTTTCCAGACCGTCAACCAGGGGCAACTGAAGATCGAGCAGCACCAGATCGGGTAAGAGCGAAATGTCGCGCCCTGCATATTCACCATTACCAAACAGGTAATCAAGGGCTTCCTGCCCGTCTGTTGCCACAATAATATCCGTAGCAATATGCTCCTTTAACAATGCCCGTTTTGCCAGTTCGATATCGCTGTCGTTATCCTCAACCAACAATATAGTCTTATTCCTGACTTGCATATTTTTTGATTTTTTAGCCTATTAACAACTTAACTAATTTTTCATTTTAATTTTTATTTTCCATTCAATATAACTATAAAAAGGGCCTAACGTGTCTGTATCTGGGGGTGGATTGAATGAAACGGTATCGATCGCTTATTTTTATGATGTATGCACGAGGCAGCATTTCAGGAGATTGTAAAGAAGACAGTTGTGCCTTCCCCGGGTTGCGATTCGGCCCAGATACGCCCCCCGTGCCTGGAAATGATCCGATCTACAATGGCCAGCCCTATTCCTGTTCCCGGGAAATCCTTTTGCTTATGTATGCGGTGAAATGCGACAAATAAATTTTTCGCATGCTGCATGTCAAACCCCACACCATTATCACGGATAAAGTAAGTTGGTTTCCCGCCATCCTCCAATTTGCCAAACGCAATCCTTCCAATGGGTTCACGCAGGGAAAATTTGCAGGCATTGTCGATCAGGTTGGTAAGGGCAATCGCAAGCAATGAAGGATCACCATACATCAATATGCCAGGTTCAAAGCTGAATTCAAACTGCCGTTCAGGGTGAATTTCGGCAATCCTGTCAACAACAGGCTGCATCAGGGCTGTTGCATCAACATTTACCATTTGCAAAACTGTGCGCGATACGCGTGAGAGCTCCTGCAGGCTATCAATCAATAATCCCATCTGTTGTGCTTCATTGCGCACCCGGCCAAGATAGTTACGTCCCTGTTCATCCAGCAGCTTATCATAATCTTCCAGGAAGGCCAGGCTCCATCCATCGATGGCGCGCAGCGGGGAGCGCAGGTTGTGTGCAACAGAATAGGAAAAAGCTTCGAGCTCCCTGTTGGCGTTTTCGAGTTGAAGTGTGCGTTGTTTTACGCGTTGTTCGAGTTCTGCATTCAACAAAATAATTTCATCCTGGGCGCGCATACGGTCAGTAATATCGCGCATGACCCCCTCATGAAAAAGGATGTCCCCGTTTTCATCAGGAATATACCATCCATTATCCTCAACCCATATCTCTGAGTCATCCTTTTTTCGCAACCGGTAAACGCCCATCTCCTCCTGCTTTTCCTGTAATACCAGGCTTTCCCGGTCCTCCGGTTCAAAGTATAACTGTGTCTTAATATCAATGGCCATAAGTTCCTCTTTGTTTTGATAACCCAACATCTTCACCATGGCCGGGTTCACATCCACAAATTTCCCATCGTGTGTGCTCTTATACACACCATCGGGCAACTTTAATACGAGATTACTGTATAGCGCCTCGCTTTCACTTAATGCCAGTTCTGCCAGTTTGTGTCCGGTGATGTCACGCATTGCCCCATTGATAAATTTTGGGGTCCCGTCTGCCTCAAAATTCAGGCGTGCGTTTATTGAAGCATATTTTATATGGCCTGTATTCGTTTTGATCTTTAATTCATAATCACTGAATTCACCTTTCGCTTTTAACAGATTCAATAAAACTTCCCGCTCAGCCGGCTCATAATAAATTTGTTCTACGGGGTGACCCACTATTTCATCCCTGATGAAACCGGAAAAATGGTTTATGGATGGACTTACCTCCTGAACGATCCCAGCGAGATCCGTTTGGAAGAATACATCCTGTACATTATCGAAAATATTGCGGTATTTTAGTTCGCTTTCCTGCAAGGCTTTCTCAGCAATTTTGCGTTCGGTAATGTCGATGATCCATCCTTCTATTGCTTCTGCCTCTCCATGCGCATTATAAATCGGCACGCCCTGCTCCCAAACATATTTTTCTTGCTTGTCGATCGTCAGAATTTTGTATTCCACACTGGCACTTTTATGTTCGAGAACAGCCCGCTGCCAAACCAGCCATAAGTTTTCACGATACTCGGGTAATATAAGGTCATTAAATGACAGATCCCTGTTTTTTAGAATAGCTTCTTTCTGGTAGCCTGTCAATTCCAGGAATCCATCCGAAACAAACTCCATGGTCCAGCTGGGATCTATCCGGCACCGGTAGGCTATACCCGGGAGATTCGACAACAGCATTGCCTTGCTCCGTTCACTCTCCCGAAGCGCTAGCTCTGTCAGCTTACGTGTAGTTATGTCAAAAACAAGTCCTGTAACATTCAGGGACTTCCCATCCGGATTTCTTTTTTCAATGAATCCGATATCGAGATACCATTTATATTGACATGAATGCGTTAAAATACGGTATTCAACCTCATATCTTTCAGATATTCCATCCAGATGTTCCTGCATAGCATTCATTGTTTTACCTTGATCTTCCGGATGAACCAATGCCATAAAGTCCTGGTAACTTTTGAATTTATCCGGCGCAAATCCCAGCATTGTAGCCTTCCGTTTATCAAAAATAACATTCCCGCTGCTTATATCCATTTCCCACCAGGCCATTCCTGCAGCGCTCATGGCTAAGTCCATCCTGGAATTATAGGCATGCAATTCATCTTCACGCTGCTTTCGTTCAATGATATTTCGTTTAAGCGCCTTATTATTACCATGAATGACCAAGGCAAATATGGATGCCATCAATAGTATAACAAATAATATAAATGATTCCAATATTTCGAACAAAATGAACCG
>JBBRSB010000104.1:0-2787 GCA_038245785.1 Gloeobacterales cyanobacterium
GAGAGCAGAGAGCTTTCGTACCCGAAGCGGCATCAATTTCAGCAACTTGTCTAACTAGGTCTTCACGAATGTGAGACTAGGATTAGAGAGCCTGCTGGACTTGTTCCAGACAGAACCATGAAAACTGCATAGAAACTTGTCAGGTAGAAAGTAGTGAATGATGAGCAATTAGCTGAAAAGCGAGTTGTTGATTGTTCCCACAAATATCACAGACACCAATGTTGATTGATTGAAGTGGTCAAGCTAATAAGGGCTGATGGTGGATACCTAGGCACACAGAGGCGAAGAAGGACGTGGTTACCGACGATATGCTCTGGGGAGTTGGAAGCAAGCATTGATCCAGAGATTTCCGAATGGGGCAACCCTATATACTGCCACCTGAATTCATAGGGTGGAAAGAGCGAACGCAGCGAATTGAAACATCTTAGTAGCTGTAGGAAGAGAAAACAAACGTGATTTCCCAAGTAGCGGCGAGCGAAACGGAAACAGCCTAAACCAAAGTGCATGCACTTTGGGGTCGTGGGACAGCGATATGGACTCAAGCGGCTAGACGAAGCAGTGGAATGCTGCACCAGAGGGGGTGAAAGTCCCGTAGTCGAAAGCTTAATGATACTAGTTGAATCCCGAGTAGCATGGGGCACGTGAAATCCCGTGTGAATCCGCGAGGACCACCTCGTAAGGCTAAATACTCCTGTGTGACCGATAGTGAACCAGTACCGCGAGGGAAAGGTGAAAAGAACCCCGGAAGGGGAGTGAAATAGAACATGAAACCATCAGCCTACAAGCAATGGGAGGACGATTTGAACGTCTGACCGTGTGCCTGTTGAAGAATGAGCCGGCGACTTATAGGTACAGGTAGATTAAGCCGAGAATGGCGAAGTCAAAGGGAAACCGAGTCTGAATAGGGCGTGAATCTGTATTTATAGACCCGAACCCGGGTGATCTAACCATGGGCAGGATGAAGCTTGGGTAACACCAAGTGGAGGTCCGAACCGACTGATGTTGAAAAATCAGCGGATGACCTGTGGTTAGGGGTGAAATGCCAATCGAACCCGGAGCTAGCTGGTTCTCCCCGAAATGTGTTGAGGCGCAGCGGCAATGATTATAGCAAGGGGGTAAAGCACTGATTCGGTGCGGGCTGCGAGAGCGGTACCAAATCGAGTCAAACTCTGAATACCTCGTGTACAGATTGCCAGTGAGACGGTGGGGGATAAGCTTCATCGTCAAGAGGGAAACAGCCCAGACCACCAGCTAAGGTCCCCAAATCACAACTCAGTGATAAAGGAGGTGAGAGTGCCCAGACAACCAGGAGGTTTGCCTAGAAGCAGCCATCCTTAAAAGAGTGCGTAATAGCTCACTGGTCAAGCGCTCTTGCGCCGAAAATGAACGGGGCTAAGTTGTGTACCGAAGCTGTGGGATTGCATTAATGTAATCGGTAGGGGAGCGTTCTGTTGTAGTTTGAAGCATCAGCGAGAGCAGGTGTGGACGAAGCAGAAGTGAGAATGTCGGCTTGAGTAGCGCAAACATTGGTGAGAATCCAATGCCCTGAAATCCCAAGGTTTCCTCCGCAAGGCTCGTCCACGGAGGGTGAGTCAGGACCTAAGGCGAGGCTGAAGAGCGTAGTCGATGGACAATCGGTTAATATTCCGATACTGATTCTGGATTGTGCAGAGGGACGGAGAAGGCTAACACAGCCGCATGTTGGTTCGCGGTTCAAGTGTTCGAGGTGTTGAGAGCCGGTGAAAACGGTTTGAGCTGAGACATGAGTACGAGAGTCTACGGACTCGAAGTGTGTGACGTCAAGCTTCCTAGAAAAGCTCTAACCACGTTAATCCAGAATTACCTGTACCCTAAACCGACACAGGTGGGAAGGTTGAGAATACCCAAGGGCGCGAGATAACTCTCTCTAAGGAACTCGGCAAAATGGCCCCGTAACTTCGGGAGAAGGGGTGCCATCGAAAGGTGGTCGCAGTGAAGAGGCCCAAGCGACTGTTTACCAAAAACACAGGTCTCCGCGAAGTCGTAAGACGAAGTATGGGGGCTGACGCCTGCCCAGTGCCGGAAGGTTAAAGAAGTCGGTCAGGAGAGTAATCTTTGAAGCTGGCGACTGAAGCCCCGGTGAACGGCGGCCGTAACTATAACGGTCCTAAGGTAGCGAAATTCCTTGTCGGGTAAGTTCCGACCCGCACGAAAGGCGTAACGATTTGGGCGCTGTCTCGGAGAGAGGCTCGGCGAAATAGGAGTGTCTGTGAAGATACGGACTACCTGCACCTGGACAGAAAGACCCTATGAAGCTTTACTGTAGCCTGGTATTGGGTTCGGGCTTTGTTTGCGCAGGATAGGTGGGAGACTATGAAGTCATCCTTGTGGGGATGATGGAGTCACCGGTGAGATACCACTCTAACAAAGCTAGAATTCTAACCGTTCGCCGTGATCCGGCAGCGGAACCGTATCAGGTGGGCAGTTTGACTGGGGCGGTCGCCTCCTAAAAGGTAACGGAGGCGCGCAAAGGTTCTCTCAGGCTGGTTGGAAATCAGCCGTAGAGTGTAAAAGCACAAGAGAGCTTGACTGTGAGACGTACATGTCGAACAGGGACGAAAGTCGGCTTTAGTGATCCGACGGCGCTGCGTGGAAAGGCCGTCGCTAAACGGATAAAAGTTACTCTAGGGATAACAGGCTGATCTCCCCCAAGAGTTCACATCGACGGGGAGGTTTGGCACCTCGATGTCGGCTCGTCGCAACCTGGGGCGGTAGTACGTCCCAAGGGTTGGGCTGTTCGCCCATTAA
>JBBRSB010000105.1:0-2750 GCA_038245785.1 Gloeobacterales cyanobacterium
AACAGATGCATTCTTATCTTTCAGCAATTCAACCAGACCGGGAATCGCAGCTTTCGCTTTTTTCCCAATGGAGCCAAGTGCATAAGCAGATCTCCCACGGACAGTTGCATTCTCATCTTTAAGCCTTTCAGTCAGCCCTGGAACAGCCGCTTCAGCATCAGGTCCAATTGAACCAAGCGTAGAAGCAGCACTCCAACGGACCATAGAGTATTCATCCTTTAAGTTATCAATCAGCGCTGGAACAGCCGCTTTAGCCTCCGAACCAAGCACCTCTAAAGCATAAGCGCTCCTTGTTCGCATCTCTAAGTCTTGATCTTTAAGGGTTTCGATCAAAATAGGTAAAACAACTGCTTCGGCTTTTTCTCGTTGAGCCTGAACTACCAATGAGTTAGCAACGCTTTTACGAACATCCAAAGTTCCGTTTTTAAAAGCTTCAACTAGGTCAGGAACTATGGTTTTACCGCCTGTATTGACGTATTCTAAAGCTCCAGCAGCAAACCTCCCACTTGTCGCTCCACCCGTTTTTAGGGCTTTAATCAGCTTAGGAACCGCCTCTGCTCCGCAGTCCACAATTGCGACTTGGTTTCTATTACTGATGTATATCTCCATTTCCTCTTCCGTACAGGTTTTCGCCCAGGCATTGCCAGCGAATAGCAGCGGCAGTGAGAAACTGAGGAGGGTAATTTTAAGGGCAGTGAAGGGATGCTTTAACATGGCTTTTTCGTGGGGGCAACACGAGAGAGGAAATTTAAACTGAGCAATGAGACTTAAACGTTGTTAGAGACTTCACCTGTGACAGAGACAAATCCGGTTTCAGTCTGAAGCAACTCTGACATTTAAAACGCTTAGGTTCAAACTCTGTTACAGCAATGGTTCGGACAATTTTTGACAAGAAAGCTATCCATCGGATAGGGTGCCAGTATCAACCAAGCACCGGATAGATAGCTATGGAAGCCATTGTACAGAGCCTACTGACCAAAGTGGGCATTTTCGCAAACCGCAAGTGACGTTTTTCGTGACGTTGTTCTCAACGATGTTGGTGGTCTGCGGCAAGGTCAACTTCACGAATTTGAGTCGGTACAGTGAGTTAAATGAGAAGACCTATCGACGGCACTTTGAGCAGACGTTCGAGTTTCTGCCCTTCAATGTCGAACTGGTGAAGAGAGCGACCGATGCGAGCAGTCGATTGCTGTGTGTGATGGACTGCTCGTTTCTGCCCAAGAGTGGCAAAGCCACCGTCGGGATAGACCGCTACTGGAGTGGGTGTGCCAGTCGGGTTGAGCGAGGATTAGAGGTGTCCGTCGTGGGGGTAGTCGAGGTGGACACTGCCACTGCTTATGCGCTCTCTGCCCAACAAACCCTGACCCACACTGAGTTACCCACCGAGATCACGCGACTGGAACAATATCTCTACCACCTTGAAGCGGTGCGTCCCCATCTGCCGCCCCAAGTGCGGTATCTGGCGGTCGATGGTGCCTATGCCAAAGCAGGCTTTGTCGCCGGAACGGTGCAGTTGGGGTTGCAGTTGATCAGTAAGCTGCGCTGTGATGCTGATCTGCGCTTTCTCTACACCGGGGTGCAAAAGCCTCGGGGTCGCAGGCGCAAGTATGACGGCAAGGTCGATTTTCAAAACCTCACCCGCTTTACCTGGGTCGAGACGCTGCAACCCGACGTTGACCTCTATACGACAGTTGTCTGGTCAATCGCCCTCAAACGCCCGATTCGCTTGGCATATCTGCTCAACCAGCAAGACCCCAAGCGCCGACGCTTTGTGGTGCTGTTTTCCACCGATGTCGAGCAAGCTGCCCAAGACGTGTACCGACTCTACCAACTGCGCTTTCAAATTGAATTCATTTTCCGAGATGCCAAGCAATTCACTGGGCTGCAAGATTGCCAAGCCCGGGATGTCGCCAAACTCGACTTCCACCTCCACGCGTCTCTAACGGCTCTCAATCTTGCCAGAGTTGAGGCTCAACAGCACCACTCTGGAGACTCGCCGAGGGTTCTCTCCATGGCAAGTGTCAAACGTCGTGCCCTGACCGCGCATCTGCTGGAGCGCTTTATTATGGAGTTAGACCTGGAGCCGACTGCCATTAAATCTCATCCCAACTATCCAACCCTACTGTCCTACGGCGCTATCGCTGCCTAAAATTGTCCGGAGCATTGGTAATGCAAAGTCTGGTTTAAGCAGCCCGAAGACTTACGCTAGTTTCAATAGTGATTGAGTTAAACCAGAATTCCTCTCTACGGAGTTGTGTTTAGACAGACTTTCAGCGCTCCAGTGCGATCTGCGAAGATCGAATAGAAAACTTCCCAAGAAGCCTCTATTCTGAAGTCGTACCTTTAGAAAAACTCGATATGAGCGTTAAAGAATGGCTGCTTCTCACCGTCTTATCAGGGTTTTGGGGCGGTTCCTTCTTCTTTATCAAGATTGCACTTGTGGATTTACCACCTCTGACGATCGTGTTGAGTCGAGTGATCTTAGCTGCGATTGTTCTCATAATTTTTGTCTACTCACGCGGAGATAAATTGTCCAATTCTCTATAAGGTATGGCAATCATTTTTTGTAATGGGCGCATTAAAACACTGATTCCCTTCAGCTTAATTACCTCCTAAGAAACACACTCCGGAGACGAGGGTTTAGCAATCAGGTCAAAGCCCAGTGCCAGAGCCTTTTTCTGGAGGTTTTTGACGGCTCGTTCTTGCTGCTGACGCTCATAGGCACCGATGCCTGGGTCAGAATAGGAACC
>JBBRSB010000106.1:0-2742 GCA_038245785.1 Gloeobacterales cyanobacterium
GGTCAACCGATTATCCGCGATCGATTCCCGGTTGCCTTAAAATCAGGGAATGATGAACCCAGAGCCAGAAATTCGCCGCTTGTTAGATGTGATGCCAGCCTCTGGGCGCATGGCTACTAAGCTTGTGAGCAAGCCAGAGCAACGGTGGGTGATTGATGCGCCATTTCCGATGCCGTGGATGCGCGATCGCCCCATCTATATCAACTTTGACTTTTGGAGTCGCCTACCCAGAACCCAGCGAGATTTGCTGATCTTACGCACGGTTAGCTGGCTAGGGGCTGTCAAATGGTTTCAGCCCAACCTAAATTTTGGACTCGTCGCAGCAGGCGTAGTAGGAACGGGCATAGAGCTTATTCAGCAAGATTTTGTGGGCGTTGCAGTAGCAAGTGCCTTGAGCGCGATCGCGGCCACTCAAATTTGGCGCAACAACCACAGCACTAGCCTCGAACTCGATGCAGATGAGCGCGCGCTTCAGGTGGCTCAACGGCGAGGCTATAGCGAAACGGATGCAGCCGGGTATTTGCTATCTGCAATCGAGTCGGTGGCTCAATTCGAGAAACGTCCGCTAAGTTTTATTGAGTTGTTAAGGGGTCAAAGTTTAAGAGCGATCGCGGGTCTTTCTGCGATCGGCATTCCAGAAGAGTTGCGACGAGACTAAAGAAGATTTAATCCTTACTTCGTAAGTTTAATTCTGCCTACTTACAGGAAAGCTAGAATTATCGAGAACTCTGAAGATCATCTAAACAATTAAGTCTTTTGCTACCCAAACTAAATCAGGTTGTGCATAATCTTATTATCAACTGAGGAGTGCTATCAGCCCGCTACATCGATAGGCTACTCTCCCACACAATCTACCTAGCTTAGAGGTGAATTTTATGAACCTTCCCAAAGTGATTAAAGATGTGATTGGTTACGTTTCTGGAGCCTTAACTCGCATTTTTGGGCTTAATGATGATTCCTATCCTGAAACTGGGGTTCAGCCTTACGAAGGTAAGCTTTCAGACAAAAAGCAGTCTTCAGACTGGTAGAAATTCGTCTCTGTATTCCTAACGTTAACTACCCCTTGATCTACTCAGGATCTGGATCAACGTCAGTTAGATAGAAGGGGGTTGCTCCGGTTGTGAATTCGGGAGAGCTACCTAAATCCCCCAATTTTGGGGGACTTCAAGCCAAAAATTCCGGTTCAAAGTCCCCCAAAATGAGGGATTTAGGGGGCAAAAGCCGCTGACAACGAAGCGAAAAAACTCGTCGAACTACGTGGATCAATAACCTGTCAAATTTGTAGGTGTCTTCTGCCTCATTCCTAACCTTTCTAAGGAGAAGAAGGGAGTTAGAGTCTTTAGTTCCCTCTCCCTAGAGTGAGGGCGATCGTGCAAAACTACCTTTAAAAGGGCAATGAACCTGACGGAAACGTGTCAGGTTCATTGAAGAAAGATTATAAACAAACGAAGGTTGTATAAGGGGACAGTGACTACAATTCCGTAGGCATGAAACTAGAGCTATTCCTCCTTTTTCAACAACACTACAGATTAGACTAGTAGTCTGTCAAACACATTCTGACGGATACTGAGAGAGGTATCTCCCAGCATTCTATAAGCTATGCCCGCAAAACGATATATTGTCACCCTGACTCCTGAAGAACGCCAAAGCCTGGAACAAATCACTAAAACAGGTAAAGCCGCCGCTGCTAAGATCAACCATGCTCATATCCTGCTGAAAGCAGATGTGAATCATCCAGACGGGGGCTGGAACGATCAAGCTATCGGCGATGCTTTCAATATCAGCACCAGAACCATTGAGCGTGTCCGACAAAGGTGTGTGGAAGAAAGCTTAGAGAATGCGCTTGTCCCCCGTCAGCGACCTTCATTGAAGGTGCGGCGGCTAGACGGAGAAGCCGAAGCCCATTTGGTGGCGACCGTCTGTAGTAGCCCACCGCAGGGTTATAGCCGTTGGACATTAAGGTTATTAGCCGACCAAATGGTCGTCATGGGATATGTCGAGAGCATTTCCCATGAAAGTGTTCGACAAGTCCTAAAAAAAACGAGTCTTTTGCCCTTGGTTGAATGAATCTTGGGTGATTCCCCCGGAAGCGAATGCTGAGTTTGTTTGCCAAATGGAAGAGATTCTGGAGTTGTATACTCGTCCCTATGATCCTGATTATCCCCTGGTGTGTTTCGATGAAAGCTCAAAGCAATTAATCTCCGAGGTTAGGAAACCGCTGCCAGCAGAACCCGGACAAGCCGAACGCTACGACTATGAATATCAAAGAGAGGGGGTTTGCAATCTATTTATGATGTTTGAGCCTTTGGTCGGATGGAGGCACGTCGAAGTGACCGACCATCGGACTCAAATTGACTACGCTCAACAAATCAAATATCTGGTGGATGACTGCTATCCCCAAGCCAAGAAAATTCAACTGGCTCAGGATAACCTGAATACTCACCTGAGAGCTTCTCTCTACAAAGCCTTTCTACCCGCCGAAGCGAGACGAATTCTCAACAAAATCCAATTCCACTACACGCCAAAGCATGGAAGTTGGTTGAATATGGCTGAAATTGAATTGAGTGTCTTAAACAGACAATGCCTTGACCGACGGATTGCTCACAAAGAGCTTTTGAAACAGGAAATTGCTGCCTGGGAAAAACGCAGAAATGACCTCTCCTGTAAAGTAGATTGGCAATTTACGACTGAAGATGCCCGGATTAAATTGAAGCGCCTCTATCCGTCAATCAGCCCTTGACA
>JBBRSB010000107.1:0-2714 GCA_038245785.1 Gloeobacterales cyanobacterium
CGGCCTGATGTGTGATTCCTACAAACTCTCTGCACTCTTGCTTTTATATATCCGAGTGACAAGCGCCTGCGCGTCGTAAGCGGGGATACCTGCTAGCTGTGCCTTAAGCCCCTCCACTGACAAGCTTTCAGACCCTACACCCGCCTAAGCCTTACCTTGGTGTCAAGGCAGAAGCTTGCTCTCCTTATCCAACCTGACTATTCTTGGTGCTTTCCACCTCCCCAGAAGGGGCATCGAGCTCTACTTTGCGGCCCTTGAGCCGATAGGACGGACCGGAGAGCTTCAGATGTTCTCCATAGTGCAGGGTGCGGTCCAAGATAGCCCGCGCCAGGTCTTCGTCATGCAGGACTCGACCCCACTGTTTTAGGGCTTTGTTGGTGGTAAACAACATGGGTCGGCCTTTCTGGTAGCGCTGGTTCACTACTTGGAACAAGATATCCGCTGCGTCCGGCCCATAGCCCAAATAGCCCATCTCATCACAAACCAACACCTGGGGGGTGATGTAGTGCTTCAGCGCCCTGGCAGTGTCACGGTTAGAGCGCAGGTCGTTGATGAGAGCCGCAGCGGTGGTAAACCGAGCCTGGTAGCCATTTTGGATAGCTTTATAGGCAATGGCAATACACAGATGGGTTTTGCCCGTACCGGGGGGGCCTTCCAGAATGAGGCTTCGGTTATCACTGACCAGTTCTGGTCCCAGAAAGCGGCCCAGCATCTGGCGTTTAAGGTCACTCCTGAAGGTGAAGTCAAACGTCTCGATAGTCGCTTGGAAGGGAAATTTGGCCCTGGCCATCTGCTGGATGATGCGCGCTTTGGTGCGATGGGTCACCTCTTCTACGAGCAGCCTTTCGAGAAAAGTACCATAGGACCAGCCTTCTTGTTCGGCCAGCACACTCATTTGGGGAAAGGTTCGTTGGATAGTACTTAGCCCTAAGCGCTTGAGCAACGGCTCCAACGTCGCTTGCTCAAAAGGGTTCATGACCACCACCTCCGACCAGCAGCCCCTTGCGGTAGCCCTTCCTCGGCGATAACGACCAAGTACTCCCCGCTAAAACAGCGCTGCTCCCCCGCCAAAGCAACGGCTGCCAGAAAGTCAGTTCGCCCAAGGTGTCTGTAGAGTTGGTACATCAGGTCGATGTCCACTTCCCAACGCATTGGACGGCGATGGACTAATTCTGTCAGGTAGGGTTCTACCGAGGGGTCCAGGTCCAGCAATAATTGTCGCTGGGCATAGGGTTTACCTCGCTGGAAGACGAACAGCTCCTCGGCATGCTCAGCCAAAACACTGGAGTGGCCATTTTCCGGAAATCGAGGATGCGTTGCCAGACAGCGGTCTGCCAGGTAGATCTTGAGCACCGCTTGCTGTAAGTGCAGGGTAACCGTTTGGCCGATGTAGGCCGCAGGGACGGAATACTCCATGCGCTTGTAGCAGACGCGCGCCGTGGGACGTACAACGGCCGGTACTTTGAAGGCATAGGTGCTCGCTTGGTGCGCACAGGGCTTAAGCGGTTCTTGCTGCAGGCGCAGGGCAGGAATCTCCCCGGTGGCATCACTTTTACGTTCTTGGTTGACCATGCGCACCCAGACTTCTAACTGCTCCATCAGATCTTGTCTATCGCGGAAGTTTCGCCCACAGAAGAAGTTTCCTTTAACAAAACCGACTAAGTTCTCAACCGAGCCTTTTTGCTGGGGGCGATAGGGCCAGCAGGCGACGGGGATGAAACCACAATCGATGGCAAACTGACCAAACTTTTGATTCCAGACCACCTGCACCTGGCCCTCTGGGTCGATAGTGCGCGTGTGCACGACGGTAGTCATGTTGTCGAAGACGGCTTTTAAGGGCATGCCGCCAAAGCGTTCAAAGGCCCTCAGTAAGCAACGGATGACGGTCTCAATCTGCTCGTTGTCCACGATGGCAACATCGATGGTGCGAGAGTATTTCAGCCTGGAGGCAAAAAAGTGAACGACCTGGGTAGTGCCATCTTCAAAGGTGACTTTGCGCTGGCCAAAATCATGCTGGGAGAACTCTGCAGGCAATCCTTCAAACCGGACGATGGGCACGCTCGCTTGCGGTGGGCGAATTCGGCGCACTAAGTCGTAGATGGCCGTCTTGCCGCCGCTATAGCCTTGCGCTTTGAGGCGGGTGTACACCTCAATCGCTTTGAGTGGGCCATCGACTGGCTGCCTTGCTCCAGCCAACCAGTCTCGGACCGTCTGTTCGTAAGCGTCTGCGGTGCTGGGTCTACCGACGCTGCGTAATTTCCGGAAATTAGCATCATCGGCCTTGATGACGGCAAGCTCTGCGCGGATGCGACGCTGGGTCCGCTCGCTGACTCCTGTCGTCTGACGGATTTGTTTCTGGGTGAGATTGGTCTTACCAAGTTGCTGAATCATATAGCGCTCCAATAGCTTGAACATTGGACCCTGCTGCGTTTTAAGCTATCTTCGCGCTTGAGAGCTATCGAGACAGTTTTACAGCAGGGGGAGCGGCCATCTTTTCCGTAGATTTAGCGGCCATCTTTTCCGGAATTCACACTAGGTAGTTATTATCCCAGGCTGCTTTGAGTCGTTTACCTTTAACTCCGACTTTAGCCGTCTTTTCCCCATTCAATAGGTTTAGAGCAATGTGCCTTACTACAGCCAGGTTCTGGTCTGCATAGCCTTCCCGAATGAGGCTTTCATCTTCCCTGAATGCCATGTCCAATACCCAGTGCAAG
>JBBRSB010000108.1:0-2695 GCA_038245785.1 Gloeobacterales cyanobacterium
CGGGCCAGACGGGGCTCGAACCCGCAACTTCCGCCGTGACAGGGCGGTGCTCTAACCAATTGAACTACTGGCCCAGTAATTCAGGCGCATTTGATAGTATCGACAAATACAGTGCGCCGTCAAGTTTCTTTTTTAGTCTTCATTGGTAAAAGGGTTACCGCGCTTGTACTGGATCCACGCTGCGGTGAACAAACCACCAATCGTTGCGATCGAAAGACCTAATACCATTCCAAGGAGTACGGGTTCAATCATGGAGCATTTCCTTATTCTTCTCTTGAGATCTTATAGGCTAGAAAGATTACAAAAGACTAAGTTTTGTTACTAGGTTTCCATTTCTTTCATTGTTTTGACCAGCAGAAGCTTGCTTTGCAGTTTCCAGCCCAAACGCTGGATGGCGAACGCTCCAGCTGCCGCTAAGGCTGCGACTACATAGGCCGAAGCGCCATAACCAACAAATCCAGCCAAGAGAGCCAAGCCACATAAACCATAGAGCGGCAAGGCCGCGGCTTGACGTTGTTCACAGAGAATTTTAGTAACCATGCCTCCAGCTTTCAGTTCGTCTTCCAGCTCTTGGAGAAAAGCTCTGCGGTCTGCTGCGGGCATTTGGAAGTTCAGCTTGCGCCGTAAGTTCTGACGCATGAGGGCATCGGTTCGATATTCTGCTAGTTCGTCTTCTGCTGCTTGCAGGATCAGTTCTCGTGCGTCCATATTTCAAACGGTACCATGGGTGTAAGCAGTCTCCTAGCGCTATATAACCGCCGCCCGTGCTGGCAAAATATAGGGGTCTTCCCGCAACTGTCCATCCCGAAAAAGAATGATGCGCTCGGTAAAAGAGGCGACATCGGGCTCATGGGTGACCAAAATGACGGTCAGACCTTGCTGATTGAGTTCGCTGAATAGATTCATCACTTCCTCAGAAGTCGTAGTATCCAGGGCTCCTGTGGGTTCATCGGCCAGAATCAAAACCGGGCGGTTGACGATGGCACGAGCAATAGCCACCCGCTGCTTTTGGCCCCCAGAAAGTTCATTCGGTCGATTCTTGAGTCGATTCCCTAGCCCTACACGCTCTAAAACTTCGGTCGCTTGTTCTTTGCGTTTTTGAGGAGATAGTCCGCTATAGACCATCGGCAGCATCACATTATCAAGAGCACTGAGCTGAGGAAGGAGATTGAATTCTTGAAAAACAAAGCCGATGCTACGGTTGCGAATGTGCGCCCGTTCGTCATCATCGAGCTGGGCAATGTCTTTACCCTGAAGACGATAAACGCCTGAGGTCGGACGGTCTAGACAGCCCAGGATATGCATCATCGTCGATTTGCCAGACCCGGACTGACCCATGATGGCAAGATATTCTCCTGCCTTAATTTCAAGATTCACTTCCCACAAAGCCCGGACTTCCGTATCTCCGTCTCCATAGACTTTGCTGATCTTTTCTAGCTGAATCATAGGGTCGCAAGCAGGGAGTACTCTCTATTCTCGCCTAGACTCCCTTGATTCAGTACGCAGAATATCTTCTCTACAGTTCGACCATGGGCCAAGAACAGCAGACTACCTCCCTCCCCTTTCCATCCGCATAACGGTAAATGATTGCGCACACTGCCGAAAATCAGTTATCTTTCTCCCCTATGGCTAAACACACTCTATTTATTTGCACCTCTTGTTCCTTCTCCAAAACTGAACGACAGTATCTGGGGAAATCCGGCGGAAACCATCTCATGGAGCAAGTATCTAACCTCTATCCAACATGGGACCTGCAGTCGGAATTTGCAGTGCAGGAAGTAGAGTGTCTCAGTGTCTGCTCCCGACCTTGTAGTGTGGCCTTTGTAGCACCTAACAAAACTACTCTTGTCTTTGGTGACCTGCCTCCCTTGGAAAGTGCTGCTGACCTGCTCAAATTGGGGGAGCAATACCATGCCAGTGGCGATGGCATTGTCTCCTGGAAAGAGCGACCCGAAATGCTCAAAAATGGCTTAATTGCTAGAGTGCCACCGCTTCCTAGTTAACGGAGAGAACAGGCGGATTATCTTTCCTTGCCAATAGAGCCTTGACGGACTTTAAGCCAACTGTTAGTTTCAAAGTAGCGATGGTTACATTTCACATGTCCAGCAAAACTTTTTATTTTTGGCGCACAGCGGTTCACTGGGAGTGAAGGTCGTTTTGACGTCAATACCCAAGTGAACCGCAGAATCGACTCTGCGGTTTTTTAATGTCTACCCACCTTATCCTCTGGCTTATCTGATGACTGCTCTCACTTCTTGGTTCTATGGCTTTTCTTTTTGGCCTCGAAAGAGTTCTGGGTGAGTCAGTTGTGCCTTCGTGCCGCCCGGAACTCTAAAAAGGTTCCGGGCTTTTTGTTGTCCCCATTATTTCTCTGAGGAGTTCACACCATGTTGGAAGCAAAATTAGTCACTAAATCCCATCCCGAACATAAGACGGTCGTCCGACTGTCTGAGCAAGTGGCTATCGGCGGGAAGGAAATTGTAATCATCGGCGGTCCCTGCACGGTCGAGAGTATGGCCCAAATGGAGACCATTGCTACGCGCCTGCAAGGGGCGACCGTACAAGCATTGCGGGGTGGTGTGTATAAACCACGGACTTCGCCCTATGCCTTTCAAGGACTTGGTTTAGCAGGACTAGAGATTCTTGCTAGCATCCGGCAACGCTACGGCTTGCCTGTCGTCACAGAGGTCATGGC
>JBBRSB010000109.1:0-2677 GCA_038245785.1 Gloeobacterales cyanobacterium
GGGACATCACCAGCGACTGGACCGCTCCCATGCACAATTGGGCCAGTATTTTGAACCAGTTAGCCATCCATTATGAGGGTAGGTTGAAACTCTGATGTTAGGTGACAAATCCCATTTACACAGTCCTATTGACATACCCCCTTTCTTGCTAGTTTTAGGATCAGACAACCAAATTCTAGCACAGCCAGGTTTTCTCTTCTTCCTTTTACCCTACTCCAACTCCCCGCTCTTTTCTTTTGTTAAGGTTCTTTTTGTTACTCTTTCGCTCAACGCATTACAACTGCAGGCGGCCAGCCTATTTTTATCCCTACCAGTAAATTATCTGAAGCAAGCACCGCCTGCTCGCCACACACTTCTAAGGTGACATCGCCTGACTTCGGCGGGGTTATAGCCAAACTTTTAGTGGCGCTTAACCCTATCACCTACTCCGATACCAGGGTATGGCCGAGCACTACCTACTATTATCGGGTGTTAGCTTTCAACACGGCTGGCTCAACTCCTTCCAACACCGCCTCCGCTACCACCGGTGTTGCCGACTTCATTGTTTCGATTGCGACTGATGGCGGGCAGAATGTAGATAGCAACACCCCCAACACCCTCTCCTATGCAATAAGCCATGCCACCACCGGGAAGTCAATCGGGTTTACGGTGGCGAGTGTTACGGTAAACGGGCAGTTGCAGGCTGTTCCGGCGGGGGTGACTATCTATGGCGGCAAGTGCGGTACTACGCAGGTAAATATAAAAGCGGGAGCGACTTACCCCGTTAATCCTGTCACCAACGGCCTCGTCTTGAGCGGGGGTAATGTGCTGGTGAACCTCAAGGTGAGTGGTTTCCCGGGGGTTCAGCTCGTGGCGGGGCCGGGCGGTCAGAATAATCTTCAGTGTGTGTCGGTCAGCAAGGTTTAATAGTTTAGCCAAAAAGAAAAAAGAGAAACTAAGGCAAATCCATTTTGCCTCAAAACCCAATAAAATTGTGGCCTATTCAGCCTCTTCGTCAAACTCCACCCTGGCGTAAAGGCTATTCAGGGTTAAAGTGATGCCCCATTCATCCAAAAGTAACTCATTTTCCAGCTCAATAAGCGTGCTTTGTAGCCACTGGCCTTTTGCAACTTTGGTGAAATATTCAACCCTTACTTTCTCCGAGTCAATCATCACGTAAGCCTTTAAGCTGGGGATTTTTTGATATTGTTCCAGTTTGAAAACCCGGTCGTAATTACGGGTAGAAGGGCTTAATACTTCAAATAAAAGAGCAGGATTAGCCAGGGTGTAGCGGTCATCCTTATAATATTCCAGTTTACCGCAAACTACACTGCAATCCGGATAAGTCACAAAATCTTCATCCGTCGGATCTACCGTTCGGCTTTTTCTTTTGGGTTTATTCGAGGTTTTGACCCCCACTTTCAGGTCGCTATTGAAAGCCTCGCAGCCTTTGCCTCTAAGCGACAGGCTAAGTTCGGTAAGTAAATTGGTGGCAATCCGGCTGTGGTTGGGACTACCCCCAGCCATAGCATAAACCCGACCAATGTAGAAATCCCGCTTGACTTCAGAGCGCTGTTCTTCCCACAAATATTCTTGAATGGTAGAGTCTAACCGATTAGGCTGGGCCATTCGCTTACCTCCTTCCTGCAATTTTACAGAGCTGGTTTCGGGTTAACATAACTCACAACTAATCCCTACCTGTTTATAATAACAGCTTAATTATAACATGATAACAATTTCCAAATTAATTTAGCTACCACTTCAACCACAAAACAACCTAAGTTTGCCGAGATTAATGTAAAGAGGTAGTAGGTTGCCTTTCACGCTTTTGTGACACAGATAGCCGTACTGTACAGGCGTTTGGGAAGGGGCAAATAGGGTTAGGTCTTATCGCTTTCATAACCCAGAGCGCAGGAATAGGGGACAGGTAACGACAAAAAGCTAGATAAAGATTTTAGCTAATTGTAGGAAGTTATAGCCTACTCAGCAGTGATACCGTTGGCGAACTAAAAGAGGGAACATTTGCTAAAATGGCAGGAGGAGAAAGAAAAAAGGAGTAAGGAAAAAGGAGCAAAAAGATGTCTCTCCAGCCCCAAAAAGTAGAAACAATTCCTGCCGAAACCGTAAGAGTAGCCAAAGCGGCCTTACCAAAGGGGAATTTCTGTCTGAAATTGCGGGATGAATTGGGCACACTCTACCAGGATGAGCAGTTTGTTAAGTTATTTTCAACAGAAGGACAACCAGCTTTAGCCCCCTGGCGACTAGCCTTAATCACGGTATTGCAGTTCGTGGAAGGTTTATCTGATCGGCAAGCGGCGGAGATGGGACGCAGCCGGCTAGATTGGAAATATTTACTGAGTCTGGAACTCACAGACAGTGGCTTTCACTATTCGGTGTTGAGTGAGTTTCGGGGTCGGCTGTTAGAAGGTCAGGCTGAATACCTCTTACTTGACCAGCTACTTTTCCAAATTCGTGAGCGAAAACTAATCAAAGCCAAAGGTTTGCAACGCACCGATTCAACCCATGTTTTAGCGGCGGTAAGATTATTAAATAGACTAGAGATGTTAGGGGAAACCTTAAGAGCGGCGCTTAACAGCCTGGCCGTAGCGGCCCCTGAGTGGTTGGTTGAACAAATTCCAGTGGAATGGTTTGACCTTTATGGACGGCGGATTGAAGAATATCGGTTACCAGAGAAAGA
>JBBRSB010000110.1:0-2594 GCA_038245785.1 Gloeobacterales cyanobacterium
TACAGCCAGGTTCTGGTCTGCATAGCCTTCCCGAATGAGGCTTTCATCTTCCCTGAATGCCATGTCCAATACCCAGTGCAAGCAGTTCTCAATCCCCCAATGACTGCGAATCGATTCAAGGGCTTGTTGGGCATTACCAGGTATCCAATTCCCTTGCGCGTCATACCAGCGCAACCAAAGGCGCTCCGCGCTAACGAATGTCCCTTGCCATAGTCCCAGACCAATCTGTAATCCCTCTATCCAAAGCTTCTGCCCTGCCAATTCTTTATAGCTTTCTCCCTGCAATTGAAAGAACCGTAGGGTATTATCGCCAGCACCGTCAAACACGACATAGTAGGGTATACGCAGAATCGTTTCGTAGACTTCCCACTTGGTGGGTGTTTCTTGCCCACGCGGGGTTAGTCCCTGGTCTTCTTCCTGGGTATTCTCAGAAAGCAGTTCCACCACGACTGTAGGCGCACGGCCTTCTTGCCAGAACACATAACTCAGCCTTCCTTGGTCTACTAAGCGTGGCACTCCAACCACTCCAAACCAATCAGGCCGCTTGTAAAGACTTGGTCTCTGCGAATCGTAATAGATGAAAAGATTTTTGGAGGTGAGAACCTGCTCAGGGGGATAGGTCGCAGGGATAAAGGTCTCTGTGAGCAACTGAGGTTGCCAATCATGGAACTCGTCCGGCAAACCTGGGTCCTCTGGATGGTCGCTAGGCAAGTCATACATCGTCGGCAGCGGCTGTTGCTGCGTCTTTGGATAGGTCGGGGTCGGCTGGAAGGTAGTCATAGAAGACTCAAGGCGCGACATCTTCACTGTATCAATACAGTAGACTGCATTTATTCAGTATCAGGAGCTTTAATAGCAGAGTCCACGATTTCCTGGGGATGCACAATTGTAATACCAGGGATACCTGAGAAATCTTTCGGATTCAGAGTTAGAACGTAGCTGATGCCAGAGGCCAACATGACAGCTACGAGACGAGCATCATGGGTCCGTTTACCTTTTATTTGATTTTCAGTCACCAGATTCAGCCAAGTTGGAAAAATCTCAGATACTTCCTCCGCAATTGGAAAACGGTCAAGCAGTTGATCAATCACGTCGCGCGTTTGTTCAATCGACCAACCTAAACCATTGACATCAACAGGGCGTGTAGCCACCACCCAAAGCTCAATCAGCACTTGCGCTGTCAAGTAGCACTCATCTGCCTGCATCAGCAAAGTAGCAACGGCCTCTGTCGCTAAACCGTGCTGAGCATCAGACGGATTGCTAAACCGCAGGACAATATTGGTGTCCAGCGAATACTTGGTCATTATTCGTAAATACTGCCACGGTCAAAAGCTTCATCTGGAAGGCTTGAGCGTGTTTGGGGAAGCTGAGCAACCCATGACCGAAAATCCTGAGCCCGCTCTACAGGAGTTGCCCGCTGCCAAAAGGGGATGGTCTTGGCCAGTTGCCGAGCCTGAGTCTTGATCGAGGTGACAAACGCAGATATTTTCCTTAGTTGGCTCTCGCTGAGTTTATCGATTTCTTGCTTTAGAGTTTCCCGCAGCATGATTTATGCCCAAGTGCTATTGGCTATATTGATGGTAGCTGATCCTTGCCCGCACTCATCATGCGGAATCGTGAATTTTCTGGGTGTTTATGGCAAGATTTTTCACCAGATCGTAGTTGCCAAAAGTCACGCTCAAAACTGTCCAATCGCATCACTTGAAACTTGTTAATCGCATCCAATGCTTCTTGCTGCTTAACTATTGATTGTACTGAACTAGTTCGGCATAATACCCCTGCAGGGCAATTAGCCCGACTAGAATCGGCATAATTTCCTGTCTGGAGGGATATAGCTATCCTAAGCAGTTCATGAAAATATTCCATATGTATACAATTTGGGAAAATTAAACTTTTGGCGGTCTGTGAAAAACTCAAATAATATCTTAACGGCTTTAAAGTCTTTGCACAAATGATAATATCTTCGGATAAAGTTTTTAGCTTGTAACCAAATATCTTCTACAGGATTCTGTTCAGGAGCATTTGGAGCAAATAATATGCATGTCACCTCCCATTCTTCTTCCACCAACCCATTATTTAATAACTTCAAATATTCCTGCATTTCTTTTGATTTATGATAACTAGCTCCATCCCAAATTAAAGCTAGTCTAGAAAATGGATATATGGACTTAATATATTCAATGAATTCAATTGTGTTTTGAGAATTTCCACTTTCTTTACCCTGGACGATAAACTCTTTACTCTGATAATTAAGTGCACCATAATACGTTTGTCTTTGCCGTTCATTCTCCATCGGTATTTCAACGCGTATCCCCCTCTTCCCCCAAATATATCCACAGGCATCGCCCCATAACAAATGGCTCTCATCTATCAGAAGAACAACTAGCCTTCCTGACTCTATCTCTGACCTCCATTGCTCTAGCTGTGCTGTGATTTCTTCTTTTTTTTTGCAATAATTCGGAATTCTTTTTGGGATTCGCCTTTTGAGACTTTTTCCAGCTTATATCTGCCTCTTTGAATAGTTCATAGTAGCTCTGCTTCGATTTAAAAATTACGTTGTACTCGTCTTCAATATGGGCCTCTAATTCCTCTAA
>JBBRSB010000111.1:0-2592 GCA_038245785.1 Gloeobacterales cyanobacterium
TGTTGGCGCGCGATGAAAACTGAAGAAGGTATTTTGGCGTGTGCGTAGAAATTTGATTAGGTAATCCGAGTACGCTGCCTGTTTTTTAAACAGGAGCAAACGACAGGTGATTACCATGATCATGTACGCGAAGATTCGGCGGATGTATTTCCGCGAGAAGTTATCAATCAGTGAGATTGCCAAGAAGACGAGTCTCTCTTGGAATACGGTAAAGAAGTGGATATCGGCGCCGTCTGGGGAAGATATCAAGTATCGCAGGAAGCCTGCGGTTAAGCGGCTCAACCAGTTTGAGCCCTGGCTTTTGCAAGCACTCAAGGCTGATGCTCATCGGCCCAAGCGTGATCGGCGCACCGCGCTGATTCTATTTCGTGAAGTCCAAGAACAAGGTTTTGCTGGCAGCTATTCTCGTGTCACCGAGTTCGTGCGTCATTGGCGCGAGCAAGGGGATGGGGTTGCCGCCAAATCAGCCTTCGTCCCGCTCAAATTTCAACTGGGAGAAGCGTTTCAATTCGACTGGAGCGAAGAATCGCTGGTGATAGGCGGCATGATGCGCAAAGTGCTTGCAGCACATACCAAGCTCTGCGCCAGTCGTGCATTCAGTATCTCTGCCCATCCTGGGCAAAGTCATGAAATGCTGTTCGATGCGCACAACCGTGCATTTACCATGTTGGGCGGCATTGCCAAGCGCGGCATCTACGACAACATGAAGACGGCTGTCGACAAGGTCAGCAAAGGAAACGGTCGTATCGTCAACACCCGCTTCTATGCCATGGTTGCGCACTATGTATTCGAGGCGGACTTCTGCAATGTCGCCTCTGGCTGGGAGAAAGGCATTGTAGAGAAGAATGTTCAGGATGCGCGCCGCCGCATCTGGATTGAGGCCAAGCAGCAGAAGTTCAGCTCATTCGATGAACTCAATGTCTGGCTGGAAGCGCGCTGCCGCGCCCTGTGGACGGAGATCGAACATCCGGAATACGCGGGCATTACGCTAGCCGATGCACTGGAGCAGGAACGTACTTACCTGATGCCGGTGCCGACGTTGTTTGACGGCTATGTGGAAACGACCGGCCGCGTATCCAGCACCTGCCTGGTTTCTGTAGACAGAAATCGTTATTCGGTTCCTTGTCGCCTAGCTAATCGCATGATCAGCATTCATCTGTATGCAAATCGAGTCACTTTCTATGATGACACTGGCCATGTAGCCAGTCACCACCGTTTGCTAGATCGAGATCAGACCAGCTATGACTGGCTGCACTACGTGCCGCTGATTGAGCGCAAACCAGGCGCGCTACGCAACGGCGCGCCGTTCGCAGACATGCCGCTACCGCTGGCTAAATTGCAATCCGCCCTGTTGCGACGTGAGCGACAGGAAGGACACCGCATCATGGCCAAGGTGCTGGCGACGGTTCCATTGTACGGCTTGGAAGCCGTCTTGGTGGCGGTCGACCTGGTTCTGGAATCAGGCATACATAGTGCCGAGCATGTCTTGAACGTGCTGGCACGATTGAAGCAGGAGCCGATACCTGCACAAGTGGAAACCAGCCTGAAACTCAACGAGGAGCCACTGGCAGATACTTCGCGCTATGACAGCTTGGCTGTGAAGGAGGAATCTCATGTTTGATATCGTCACTGAACTCAAAGCGCTCAATCTACGTGGCATGGCTAACAGCTATGCAGAGCTGCTCAGTCAGGACCGGCATGTTGGCACAGACACATCAGAATGGCTGATCAAACATTTGATCGAAGCCGAAACCACCGATCGGGCAATGCGCTCCATCAGCTACCAAATGAAATCGGCACGTTTCCCCATCCACCGCTGCATGGCTGATTTCGACTTCAGCCAATCCAAGATCGACAAGTCACTGATCGATCACTTGTCCACCATGCAATTCACGGAAGTGGCGGAGAACGTGGTGCTGGTCGGTGGCACCGGAACGGGCAAGACACATTTGGCAACCTCACTTGGCGTTGCCGGCATCCAGCATCGCGGCTTGCGTGTGCGCTTTTATTCAACGGTGGATTTGGTCAATACGCTGGAACAAGAGAAAGCAATCGGCAAACAAGGCAGGCTTGCGGCACGTCTATTGCACATGGATATGGTGATTCTGGATGAGCTTGGCTATTTGCCATTCTCTCAGGCAGGGGGTGCATTGCTGTTCAATCTGCTGTCCAAGATCTATGAGCGGACCAGCGTCATCATCACTACAAATCTGACCTTCGCAGAATGGAGCAGCGTGTTCGGTGATGCCAAGCTGACAACGGCGCTGCTGGATCGGCTGACCCATCACTGCCATATCGTCGAGACCGGCAATGAGTCATACCGTTTTAAGCACAGCAGCGCCACAGCCAAGGAGAGAATCAAATCACGGGAAAAGAGCAAATATACTCAGCAAACGGAAGGTGCTGAATTATTTTAAATGCAAAAACCAGGAGCCAAAACTCCAGGATTCCATCATTCAAAATCAACTAACGGGAGGTGCAATACCGAGGCAGTCTGGTACACTTATCAACAGCATCTGATTAATTTAGATGCAAATGCGCCTAATGAAAATTCAGCGCACACCGCTCTTCAATATTCATCGCGCGCCAACA
>JBBRSB010000112.1:0-2546 GCA_038245785.1 Gloeobacterales cyanobacterium
CACGAGAATGGCAGCATCGTGCGATTCGTTCTTGTCGAAATAGCCGAGAGGCTTATAAGACAGGGCTTTCAGGAGATAACCCAGACCGGGTTGAGTTCGCACTTATAATCTCTCCTGGATGACAATTTGAGGTTCTTGTTGGTGATGCCTCTGACCCAGACCAGACAGCTAGTCCAACCCACCCGGTATAAGGTGTGAAAGCGTAACCCCCATCTCAACGGTTTAGCGCCAACGGGATGAAGCGGGGTTAAAACGGAGGTATCTGGTAGCCTCAATCAGAAACGCCCTTTAGCAGGTGTGCATGGGTAAAGCAATGCCTGAACGTATGTTGAACCATCGATACGTTTACCCAGTGAAATAAGGCTGGCGTGAATCTAAGGCTTGTCCAACGACAAGTCCTGAATCATCACAAACACTGGAAACAAAAGTTACTGGCTTGAGAACCTTTCTCTGATTGCTAAGGAAGGTTTTATACCCGAATAAGCCCGGTGGACAGTACGACCCTAAACACACGAGCCAAGAACCTCAGAAACGAAGTAACACGACTCGTTTTCACTCTGAAAGGTCGAAGATTCAGAGCAGGTACTAAACCGAATGGACGAGCGTGAAGGATGGTCTAAGAAGCCAAAGCCTGGGGTAATGCCCAGGATATGCAGACGTAGACCCGATAGTGCGGAATGAAGAACCTTTAGTCAGAGTCAAGACGATGACACACTCAACCCCGAGTAGTGATGAATGGAAGACGATCAACTGGAAACAAGTCCAGAAGAATGTCTATCGACTCCAAACCAGAATCTTCAAAGCCAAACGTCGTGGCGATACCAAGCAAGTTCACAGGCTCCAGAAACTACTGATGAGATCCAGGTCTGCCAAGCTCTTAGCAGTCAGGCAAGTGACCCAGGACAACCAGGGGCGGTCAACCGCAGGGGTAGACGGCATAAAATCCGTTCCTCCTGCTCAAAGACTGGACATGGTAGAATCCTTGAAACTAACGGGCAAGTCCAAACCGACCAGAAGGGTAATGATACCGAAACCTAGAACGTCAGAAGGACGACCGTTAGGAATCCCTTGTATGATTGAAAGAGCAAAGCAGATGCTAGTCAAACTAGCATTGGAAGCTGAATGGGAAGCGGTTTTTGAAACCAATACCTATGGCTTTAGACCCGGACGGGGCGCTCACGATGCCATCGAAGCCATTTTTAACAGTATTCGGTACAAAAGCAAATATGTCTTAGAGGCTGATCTGTTAAAGTGCTTCGACAAAATCGACCATCAAAAGCTGTTAAACAAGCTCAAGACCTTTCCTAAATTATCCAGGCAAATTAGAGCTTGGTTAAAATCAGGAGTGGTCATAGATGGCAAATTATTTCCGACCTATGAGGGTACACCGCAGGGGGGTGTGGCTTCCCCGTTACTCGCCTTAATTGCCCTGCATGGTCTGGAAACAGCGATAAGAAGCTGCGTCAATCCAGGTAGAGCACAACGAGAATTAACCGTGTGTGTTTATGCCGATGAGTTTGTCGTGCTTCATCCCTCGCTAGAAGTCATCTTGAACTGTAAGTTGGCAGCCGAAGAATGGTTAAAAGAGATGGCTCTAGAATTGAAACCTAGTAAAACCCGGATCTCTCATACGTTAATGCCGTATGAAGGAAATATTGGATTCGACTTCCTCGGATTCAATATTAGACAACACCGGGTTGGAAAACACCAATCCGGATGCAACGGTCAAGGGGAAAAACTGGGTTTCAAAACGATCATCAAGCCTAGCAAAAAGAAGATTGCCTTACATATCAAGTCGATAGGAGACATCATTAGGAGTCATAAATCAGCACCTCAAGCGGCACTGATTAGCCGACTCAATCCGATTATTCGGGGTTGGTGCAACTATTACTCAACGGTAAGTAGCAAGAAAACTTTTAGGAACTGCAAAAACATCATCTGGGCGCAGTTACGAGCATGGGCAAGATACAGAACCGGAAATTTCAGCCGTAAGACCTTAGATAAATACTGGCGTTACATGGGGGAGAGATTAACGTTCTCTCCCAAGAGCGGAATGGAGTTAGCAATTCATTCCGACACACCCATCAAACGCCATGTAAAAGTTCGAGGGGACAAGAGCTACTTCGATGGGGACGTACTCTACTGGGGCACTAGAAAAGGCACACATCCTGAATTACCTAAGCGAGTCGCCAGGTTACTCAAAAAGTACAAAGGACGATGCCCGGAATGTGGACTGATATTCGCCGGAGACGATGCGATAGAGGTTGACCACGTGATCTCTAAAGGTGACGATGGAAAAGATGAATTCGATAATCTTCAACCGCTGCATCGTCATTGCCACGATGTCAAAACCGCCCGTGAACAGGCGAATCGAAAGTTTTTAGAGCAGGGAACTGAACTAGAAGCAATCGAAGAATCTATGAATGAACAGGGCGAATGGTGCTGATGACAACAGCCGCATTATTGAGGAGCCGTGTGCTGGTAACCTCGCAAGCACGGTTCTGAAGGAGAGGGCGGCAGGGCGACCTGTCGCTCGACTCTTACGA
>JBBRSB010000113.1:0-2540 GCA_038245785.1 Gloeobacterales cyanobacterium
CAGTACCGGATGGTAGAAATAGCGATAATAACTCATGCTTGGCATGAGCTTATAATTTGAAGTTGCATGCGGACTACATCACTAGATGACGTATTGTCGCATGACAATGCATGAAATCCTGCCGGAACGGTAGAATTAACTCAGTTTATCAGACCCAATAGCTGTGAGCTAACGACGGTGTGAAGCGGGGACCATATGGCGAAAGCCAGGTCGCGCAATGTTTGCCAGGATGGGACGCCATCTCGTGGAAGCAAACTTGAGATTAATCGATCCCAAAACGGGCGATTTCTCATCATGAGCTTGAAATCTATGTTCAGCCTATATTGCTGCATGGTACATATGTCAGCCTGTAAGCCTGTTGAATACAGCGTGGTATGGACGGAAAGGCTAAAATAGTCATCGGCTAATTGGAAAGTGTCCGTTGACAACGATCCTAATGAATAGAATCTCGTTTACATAAAAAGAGTTCGCCGAAACTTCTGGAATGAAGCATACCGGACGGTATATGTAGTCTCGGAGAGACGTTCGTGTTACTTACTAAAGTTCGCGAAGTGTCACGCAGTAATATAACTGCATGTATATGTGATAAAGAACCTGTGATCAGCGAGTTTGTCGTTTGAATGACAGAGTCATTCCTCACAAATAAAGGTAATTCGGAGAATCCGAAATTTGCCTTCACAGTTGATCATGGCGGCTACCGTTGCTTTCCGTTCGGCCCTAGGCCGTATGGGAATGAGTGTTGTGGAACAGAATGCGATAGTGGAACAGGGTTTCACGGACATCGTTCGTTTGGGCATGGTGCCACAGTCGTTCATCAAAACGTTGTGTGCTAACATCCGGAAGGGAGTCATGCCCGCAAACGTCGCAGCAGGTGCTGTGGTTGGAGACGGTCCGCACGGGGGACAGCCCCCGGTCCCCATATCTTCGTTTAACGAGTTCATGCTTTGCGGCATGCATCTATGGGTGGCGGAACGTTTGCGACACGAGATCCCAGTCGAAGCAGCCCACTTTACTCATGGCATGGCTATGACGTACGCTAAGTTAGTTTACGACGGGAAGTCGGCGGACGATGATGAGGCCTCGATGGCGGTACGTCCGGAAAAGTTCACGAAAGACACGAACTTTGTCCACTGGGACAGGACGGTGTGCACCTACTTGGACTCGAAAAAGGGCAAGCATAGGATGCCGTTGGCATATGTGGTTTGCAAGAACAATGAACCTGCTCCGGATACACAGGTGTTCTTCACACGCCACCAGCAGCTGGCGCTCACGACGGTTCATCAGGGCCCGGCTTACCTCGAGGACAACGGAATTGTTTGGACTTTACTCAAGTCTTTAACCCTTGGAACGCCAGCGTATGCCTACATTGGACAGTACGACGAAAATCGTGATGGGCGAGCGGCACTTTTGGCCCTCCGTAACCACTATGAAGGGGACGCGGCCATGAACAAGTCGAAAAAGGCGGCTTACGATCAGATTTTGGCGGCTACGTACAACGGTGAGAAGAAGTCGTACAAGTTCGAGCAGTACGTGACTGCTCACACCGACGCGCATCGTATCTTGTCGGAATATGGCGTGGAGTTGCCGGAGGACAAGAAAGTTCAAGATTTTCTACGTGGTATCGACAAAAATACGGTTATGTTGCAAGCTGGAATTGCTATGTTTAGGGCGTCGACTGCGATGAATAACAGTTTTCAGCAGGCATCCGACTATCTGTCTGGTTTTGTCGGTACGAACCAAGTCGAGGCTCCGGCGCGCAATATCTCGGCACTCGGCCAGGGTGGCGGTCGTTTTTCAGGCCGCGGTGGTCGTGGTGGTCGTGGCGGTCGCGGTGGGCGCGGCGGTCGGAGTGCCGGTGGGCCCGTCGTGGTAGCGGCCCGGAACTATGATAAAAAGGAGTGGCATCGCTTGTCGGAAGCACAGCAGGAAGAAGTCCGTGCGCTACGTCGCGCTAAGGCTCAAGGTGATGATGCCGCTAAGAAAAGGCAGCATTCTGCTGTCAACAGGGTCACGTTCGACTCGGAAAATGAGTCTGGGGACGCGCAGTCGGATCATGCTGGTGACCAGTTTGCCAAGCGTGGCAAGCAAAACCGTGCCTGACGGGAGTCGGGCACTCCCTCTCTTGGGGTGTCCGCGATATGCACGACAAAGCGACAAGTCAGCCGGACTTGGTCGGCTGGAAAAGTGCTATCGTCAAGAGAGGCGGAACGGTCACAAACCGGCCTCGACGTGGTAGTCGATGGCCGTTCCGACCTGGATTCGCACGCGGATACGTGCGTTGCTGGGTCAAACTACCGTGTGCTGCAGTACACAGGGGAAGAATGCGAAGTGATGCCATATACGGAGCTATATGAGCCGATTACGGGTGTGCCTATTGTTCAAGCTGGGACAGCATACGACGCGGAGTCAGGTGAAACTTTCATTTTAATTTTAAACCAAGCGTTGTACATGGAAAAATTGCATCCGAGTTTGTTGTGCACAAATCAGCTTCGATTTAACAATGTGATTGTCGACGATGCGCCGCGACATTTAACGCCGTC
>JBBRSB010000114.1:0-2457 GCA_038245785.1 Gloeobacterales cyanobacterium
GCAGAATCTGCACGATTGACAAATATTCATATATAAAAATAGTAAATATTTTACTGCTTAACCGACTAAATCAGGGCTTTTACCGAAAAGATTTGTAATAGTGGGCCGCTTAAATTAACATTGCCGCATACTCCCAACCCATGCAAAATGAATGGCATAAAATATACAAACCGGAATTTATTATTGACGCTAATGCTTTTAGTTGCCGGGCATATTTCCGGACAGACGATGCACCGGAAAATGGATTCAACATGGCTTCAGCGGAGAACCATCGAAGCTGTCAGGATTAAAACACCGCCAAAGATTGATGGTATTCCTGATGAACCATTCTGGAAGACGATTCCTGCCGCCAAAGATTTTGTTGAATATTCACCGCGCAATGCACACAAACCACCCTATGAAACCGTTGTCCGCTTTGCTTATGACGACGTAGCCCTCTATGCGCTGGCCATTATGTACGATCCACATCCTGACAGTATCTTTAAAGAATTGGGGCTTCGTGACCAGGTAGATCCACTCGCAACAGATTACATTTCGTTCGACATTCTTCCCTATAACGACGGATTAAATATGTATGAGTTCAAAGTTACACCCGCGGGCTTGCAGAACGATTGCAAATACTCCGCTATCGGGCAGGACCTTAATTGGGATGCGGTATGGGAATCGGCGGCCAAAATCACGGATTCGGCATGGATCGTGGAAGTGAAAATTCCCTATTCTGCCCTGCGGTTCCCAAAAGTCGACAAACAGGTTTGGGGCATCAATTTGTGGCGAAGATTTTACCGCACGCAGGAGGTGTCAACCTGGTGCTTTGTCGACAATAAAATGAATGATATCTTCAAATACTATGGCGAAATTAAAGGAATTGATCAAATCAATCCTCCATTGCGTTTATCGCTTACACCCTATGTCGGAGGATATGTTGAGAAAGCCGCCGGCACTGACAAATTTTCCTCCATTTTCAGGGGTGGCATGGATGCCAGGTGGGGCCTGAATGAGAGCTATACACTTGACATGATGCTTATTCCCGATTTCGGACAGGTGCAGGCTGACGACCAGGTACTTAACCTATCGCCATTTGAAATCCGTTACGACGAAAAGCGGCAGTTCTTCACAGAAGGAACTGAATTGTTCAATAAGAGCGAAATCTTTTATACCCGTAGAGTCGGAAGCACGCCCAGAAATTATTCCAGGGTGACTGATGGTTTGTTGCTGAACGAAAATGTGATAAAGAATCCTGACAAAACAAGGATCATTAATGCTACTAAGCTGTCAGGTCGCAATGCGAAGGGGTTGGGAGCTGGTTTTTTCAATGCCATAACTACAAACACCTGGTCGGAAATTGAAAACACTGAAACAGGCGTAAGACGCAAAGTGCTTACCCAGCCTTTTACTAATTATAATGTGATGGTGCTCGATCAGAACCTTAAACACAATTCCTATGTAAGCCTTATCAACACCAATTACCTGAGCCCAACGGACAATTACAGGGCTAATGTCACAGGAGCAGAGACAAAACTGAACAACAGCCGGAGTAAGTATGCTTTTTTTGGCAGACTCAATATAAGCGACAAATCCAATGACAGTATCAAAAACAGCATTGGACATAACCTATTGACATACGTTGCCAAGACAGGAGGAAAATTCACCTGGCAACTGACCCGTGAGCAGGCCGACACAAAATATGATCCCAACGACATGGGATTCCTGCAAAACAATAACTTTAAATCAAACAGGCTGAATGTGCATTATACCACTAAAGACCCTTACTGGAAGTTCATGAATACAAGGCATGGGTTTGCGCTGTATTACAATACGCTCTATAATTCTGATAAATTCAAGGAGCTGGTTTTAGCAGTTGGCAATTCAACCACATTTAAAAATTACTGGGAAACGCTGATTGAGGCCGTGTGGAACCCGCAGGGGTATCATGATTATTACGAACCCAGGGTCTGGGGTTATATATACAAGATTCCGGCTTTTTATTACGCGGATGCACAAGTCACAACTGATGCACGAAAAGTATTGCAATTCATTGCATTTGGATCCATTAACCACTCGCCCGCTAACAAATTTACAGGCTATAAGATCAGCCTGGGCCCTAAGTATCGCATGAATGACAGGGCAACAGTTTCCCTAAATGTGGAATGGGAAGATTTACTGAACGACCATGGCTGGGTAGCTACACAGTATGACTCGCTTAAACAACCAACTATTTACTTTGGGACAAGAAGAATAAAAACACTCAGTACAATTCTGAGCGCAAAGTATATTTTTTCCACCAAGGCTTCTCTTACCCTGCGCATGAGGCACTATTGGTCGAGGGTGAAATATACCGGATTTTATACTTTGAATACTTCGGGAAGTCTTGATGCAAGCAACTACAACGAATCTCACGATATCAATTTCAATGCATTTACTGCAGATACCCAGTTTGTTTGGTATTTTGCGCCAGGC
>JBBRSB010000115.1:0-2457 GCA_038245785.1 Gloeobacterales cyanobacterium
GCAGAATCTGCACGATTGACAAATATTCATATATAAAAATAGTAAATATTTTACTGCTTAACCGACTAAATCAGGGCTTTTACCGAAAAGATTTGTAATAGTGGGCCGCTTAAATTAACATTGCCGCATACTCCCAACCCAGGTAAAATGAATGGCATAAAATATACAAACCGGATTTTATTTTTAACACTATTGTTTTTTGTTGCCGGGCATATTTCCGGGCAGTCGCCATCCGGCGTCCCTGATTCGATTAGACTGATACGCAAAACCATACAGGCTGTCAGGATACAGAGCCCTCCAAAGATCGATGGCATTCCGGATGAACCTCTATGGAAAACGGTTCCTTCGGCTACGGATTTTGTGGAATACTCACCGCGCAATGCAAATGATGCTCCTTATAAGACGGATGTCCGCTTTGCTTATGACGACGTAGCCCTGTATGTGCTCGCCGTTATGTATGACCCTCATCCTGACAGTATCTTCAAGGAAATGGGGATGCGGGACCAGATAGAGCAGCTTGCAACCGATTACATCTCATTTGATATCCTTCCCTATAACGATGGACTGAATATGTATGAGTTCAAAGTTACGCCGGATGGCTTGCAGAACGACTGTAAATATTCCGCTGCCGGACAGGATGTTAACTGGGATGCAGTTTGGGAATCAAAAGCAAAAATCACGGATTCGGCCTGGACTGTTGAATTGAAAATTCCCTATTCTGCCCTGCGCTTTCCTGAAGTTGAGAAACAGGTCTGGGGCATTAACATGTGGAGGAAACTATACCGCAAGCAGGAAGCGTCTACCTGGAGCTTCGTGGACAACAAGGCCAATGAGATATTCAAATACTATGGAGAGATTAAAGGGATCGATCATATCAACCCACCTTTACGTTTATCCCTAACACCATATATCGGGGGATACACCGAAAAATCTGCAGGGAATAAAGGGTTTTCCTCCGTTTTCAGGGGTGGCATGGATGCCAGGTGGGGCCTGAACGAGAGCTATACACTTGATATGATGCTTATTCCCGATTTCGGCCAGGTGCAGGCCGATGACAAGGTGCTTAACTTGTCACCATTTGAAATCCAGTATGATGAAAAGAGACAGTTTTTTACGGAGGGAACAGAACTGTTCAGCAAGTGCAATATCTTTTATACGCGCAGAATCGGCAGCACTCCCAGGAATTTTGCAACCGTAAATGATCATTTGTTGCTGAATGAAAAATTTCTTAAAAACCCTGAGGAAACAAGAATCATCAACGCAACAAAATTGTCAGGACGCAATGCAAAGGGGCTTGGTGTCGGATTTTTCAATGCGATTACTACAAACACCTGGTCGGAAATTGAGAATACAGAAACTAGTCAGACACACAGGGTCCTTACACAGCCATTTACCAATTATAACGTTATGGTCCTGGATCAGAACCTGAAACATAATTCTTATTTGAGCCTGATCAATACGAATTATCTGAGTCCAAAGGACAATTACCGGGCTAACGTCACAGGTATTGAAACAAAACTGAACAACAGCAAAAACACCTATGCCTTTTTCGGCACATTTAACCTGAGCGACAAATCCGCTCCCGGTGCCAGGAATAAAATCGGGCATAAGCTAATGGCATATGTAGCTAAAACAGCCGGAAAATTCACATGGGAACTTACCCGCGATCAGGCCGACACCAGGTATGACCCAAATGATATGGGGTTTCTGCAGAACAATAATTTTATATCAAACAAACTCAATCTGCATTACAGAATAAAGGACCCTTCTCGCTGGTTCATGAACACCAGTAATGGTTTTGCTATGCAATACAAATCATTGTATAACAACAATAAGTTCAAGGACTTTTATGTTGCAGTGGGTAATTCAACTACTTTTAAAAATTACTGGCAGACAAATATCGAAGCCTCATATAATCCCCTGGGATACCATGATTATTATGAATCCAGGGTCCCTGGCAGGGTTTATCTGATTCCTGCTTTCTATTATGCAGGCATGCAAATAGGCACTGACGAGCGCAAGGCTTTACAGTTATTTGCATTCGCATCCGTTAACCAATCGCCCGGCAATGACTTTACAGGGTTGAGCGTGTCATTGGGCCCCAAATACCGCATTAGTGACAGGGCAACTGTTTCATTCGATGCAGGATGGGATAATGCAATCAATGACCATGGCTGGGTCGCCACCCAATACGATACGATCATGCATCCTACAATTTTCTTCGGAACGCGGAATATAAAAACACTCAGTACGGTTCTTAAAGCAAAGTATATTTTTTCCACCAAGGCTTCGCTCAACCTGCGTCTGAGGCACTACTGGTCGAGGGTGAAATATACCGGATTTTATACTTTGAATACTTCGGGAAGTCTTGATGCAAGCAACTACAACGAATCTCACGATATCAATTTCAATGCATTTACTGCAGATACCCAGTTTGTTTGGTATTTTGCGCCAGGC
>JBBRSB010000116.1:0-2445 GCA_038245785.1 Gloeobacterales cyanobacterium
ACCGATAAACTAAAAAGTGTGCGACGTGAAGTCGCTTGAGGGTCTGTTTCAGTAGTTCCAAACTACGATGAAACCTACAGTACCGCCTGTAGTACCCTACCAGAACAGGCGATTGGAGTAATCTGATGGTCTGAAGCTTCTGGGACAATGTAGCCGTAGCCAAGTGGCTACCAACTCTTTCGCGAGAAAGAATTGGGTCTGCTAGCATTTAGCGGACAGGAGCTAGGGTTGAGCAATATGGTTAAGTTAGCTGAATTCCTGTTAAACGTCGTTAATTTGAACAAGCCAAAAATGCTGAAAGGCTTGGGCCAAAATGGCACTGTAGCGGGTACAGGAGTTGCTTTTTCTCCTGTCGCGGTCATCCCAGCTACCGGCGAAAAGGGAAAACCTAAGTTGCTCTGACTTTCAAACGGAACACGGTAAGCCCGTCTTGCTCCTCCCTCAAAAGAGGAAAGCCCACCGCAAGGAAGGCCGCTAGTAAGGCGGGTAAAGGAGGTTGGAAAAAGCTAAAGCCGCTTTGTAATGAGGCGGATAGGAATATTACCTCGTCCAAAGCTGGGTAAAAGCATTCCACGCGAAAGCGGGCAGACTTCCAACTGGTCTTTCACTACGAGAAAACCTGGCAAATCGATTAAGGAGGCAAAGCAGATGTCGGCAGAATTAAGCATTCCTGCTGGTGCAGCTTCCCCTAATTCAAAAGAATTAGAATGGCATAAGATCAATTGGTATAAGGTCAACCAGAATGTGCGTCGGCTCCAGGCCCGTATCGTAGAGGCAACCAGGGCTGGGCGGTGGGGTAAAGTTAAGGCTTTACAACATCTTCTGACCCACTCGTTTAGCGGCAAAGCCCTGGCTGTTAGACGAGTAACCGAAAACCCAGGCAAAAATACCCCAGGTATCGACCACCAAATTTGGAATAGTCCCAAGAAGAAAGTCCAAGCGGTGCGAGGGTTGAAACAACACGGTTACCGTCCCCAACCTTTGCGTCGGATCTATATCCCGAAAAGTAGCGGTAAGCAACGTCCTTTAAGTATAGCCTGTCTGGGAGACAGAGCCATGCAAGCCCTTTACTTGCTGGCCCTAGACCCTATCGCTGAAACCACCGCTGACCACAATTCCTACGGTTTCAGAACTCAAAGATCCACTGCCGATGCCATCGAACAGTGTTTCAACGTATTAGCCACCAAACGAGCCCCGCAGTGGATTTTAGAAGCTGATATTCTGAGCTGTTTTGACCAAATCGGGCAAGAATGGCTTATTAAGAATATCCCAATGGAAAAGGCTATACTGGTTAAATGGCTCAAAGCTGGATTTATGGAGAAGCAGGTTTGGTATCCAACCAGCACCGGGGTATCTCAGGGTAGCCCGATTTCCCCAACGATTGCCAACCTGGTATTAGATGGCCTTGAGAAGAAACTACAGGAAGCCTTTCCTAAAAAGAGCCAACAAGGTCGTCGAGCCAAAGTAAATCTAGTGCGGTTCGCTGACGATTTCATCATAACTGGTGCAACTAAGGAAGTGTTAGAGGGAGAAGTAAAACCTTTAGTAATCCAATTTCTAGCGGACCGAAACCTCCAGCTTTCCGAAGAAAAAACCAGAGTAGTTCACATTGAAAGCGGGTTTGATTTTTTAGCCCAGAACATCCGCAAATACCAACACAAATTACTGATCAAACCCTCTAACAAAAGTGTGAAAAGCTTACTGCAAAAAGTACGGGAATTGGTAAAGGCCAACAAACAAGCCCCGGCGGGTAGACTAATAGCCAAACTCAACCCACTAATTCGAGGCTGGGCAAATTATCACCAGCACGTGGTGAGTAAGCGGGTCTTTAACAAAGTAGATGATGTTATCTTCAGGATTGTATGGCACTGGGCCAAGCGAAGACACCCCCACAAAAACACTAAATGGGTCAAAGCCAAATACTTTCCCAGTAGTGAAACGCGGAGTTGGAACTTCAGGGGAGTGATAGTTGGGAGACAAAAACAGCCACAACCAATCCAACTATACCTGGCTAGTAGCCTAGCAATCAAACGGCATACCAAGATTAGAAGTGAAGCCAATCCCTATGACCCCCAATGGGAGAACTATTTTGACCAGCGATTAGCCTACAAATGGTTAGAGGGGGGAAAACGCCAAAGGTTAGTGACCCTCTGGAAATGGCAGAGTGGAAACTGTCCCCAATGCGGCCAGAAGATTACGAGGGAAAGCGGGTGGCAAATGCATCACCTAATTCCACGGGTCTATGGTGGAACGGATAAACTTTCTAATTTAGTGCTGGTACATCCAAATTGTCATAGACAAATACACAGCGGTGCCAGGTCTGAGGAGTTGTCGGGTGAGGAAGAAAATCCTTGCTTAAGAAAGGCTTGAGCTACTTGCGGGGAAACTCGCCCGAGTAGTTCTTAGGGGGCGGGAGAGCAGTAATGCTCTCTTGCTACCCGACTA
>JBBRSB010000117.1:0-2432 GCA_038245785.1 Gloeobacterales cyanobacterium
CTGGGGTGAAGTCGTAACAAGGTAGCCGTATCGGAAGGTGCGGCTGGATCACCTCCTTTAGAGTATGACTTCTCACCGCCCCAAGGCGTCCACACAAGATACCTGCATCCAGAAGCGCGACTCATAGAGTCGCCATATATCCCCTTTGGGGGCTGTAGCTCAGCTGGGAGAGCACCTGCTTTGCAAGCAGGGGGTCATCGGTTCGATCCCGATCAGCTCCACCAGATCAAGTAATCATTGGGTCTGTAGCTCAGGTGGTTAGAGCGCACCCCTGATAAGGGTGAGGCCGGTGGTTCGAGTCCTCCCAGACCCACCATACTTCTGGATCAGCACACTAAAAGATTTTGAATGGCGCGACGTTGCAGTGCGCGCCATGTTCTTTGAAAACTTGGGACGTAACAACAACGTTTTGGTTCTGCCGAACCAGACGTGTCGTTGAGGCAAGTAGGCGAAGTAATAAACGAGTTGTTTGTGTATGGCTCCGAGGCGACTTGGAGTTATATGGTCAAGCGACTAAGCGCATACGGTGGATGCCTTGGCAGTCAGAGGCGATGAAGGACGTGGTAGCCTGCGAAAAGTTCCGGGGAGCTGGCAACAAGCTTCGATCCGGAAATGTCCGAATGGGGAAACCCACTCCGCAAGGAGTATCCCGGCTTGAATATATAGAGTCGGGAAGCGAACCGAGGGAACTGAAATATCTCAATACCTCGAGGAAAAGAAATCAACCGAGATTCCCCTAGTAGCGACGAGCGAACGGGGAAAAGCCCAAAAGTTGTGTGAGTTCTAGCGGAACGGTCTGGAAAGTCCGGCCATAGACGGTGATAGCCCGGTATGCGAAAGGGCTCATGCAATGAAAGTGAGTAGGGCGGGGCACGTGAAACCCTGTCTGAACATGGGGGGACCATCCTCCAAGGCTAAATACTCCTGACTGACCGATAGTGAACCAGTACCGTGAGGGAAAGGCGAAAAGAACCCCGGAGAGGGGAGTGAAATAGATCCTGAAACCGTATGCGTACAAGCAGTAGGAGCCCGCAAGGGTGACTGCGTACCTTTTGTATAATGGGTCAGCGACTTACGTTTTGTGGCAAGCTTAACCGTATAGGGGAGGCGAAGGGAAACCGAGTCTGAATAGGGCGCATAGTCGCAAGGCGTAGACCCGAAACCGGGTGATCTAGCCATGCCCAGGGTGAAGGTGCGGTAATACGCACTGGAGGCCCGAACCCACTCCTGTTGCAAAAGTAGGGGATGAGGTGTGGCTAGGAGTGAAAAGCTAATCGAACCCGGAGATAGCTGGTTCTCCTCGAAAGCTATTTAGGTAGCGCCTCGCGTGAATCTTCTTGGGGGTAGAGCACTGTTATGGCTAGGGGGGCATTGCGCCTTACCAAACCATTGCAAACTCCGAATACCAAGACAGACTATGCAGGAGACACACGGCGGGTGCTAACGTCCGTCGTGAAAAGGGAAACAACCCAGACCCGCAGCTAAGGTCCCAAAATCATGGCTCAGTGGAAAACGATGTAGGAAGGCTCAGACAGCCAGGAGGTTGGCTTAGAAGCAGCCATCCTTTAAAGAAAGCGTAATAGCTCACTGGTCGAGTCGGCCCGCGCGGAAGATTTAACGGGGCTAAGCCATGTACCGAAGCTCGGGGTTCACACTTAGGTGTGAGCGGTAGAGGAGCGTTCCGTACGCCTGCGAAGGTGGATCGTAAGGTCTGCTGGAGGTATCGGAAGTGCGAATGCTGACATGAGTAACGATAAAGGGGGTGAAAAGCCCCCTCGCCGAAAGCCCAAGGTTTCCTCGCGCAACGTTCATCGGCGCAGGGTTAGTCGGTCCCTAAGGCGAGGCGGAAACGCGTAGTCGATGGGAAGCTGGTTAATATTCCAGCACCGCTCGTGATTGCGATGGAGTGACGGAGAAGGCTAGGTGTACCGGGCGTTGGTTGTCCCGGGGAAAGGAGGTAGGCATTGAGGGTTGGCAAATCCGCTCTCATCTATGCCGAGCACCGAGACGAGTCCTTTGGGACGAAGTCACTGACGCCACGCTTCCAGGAAAAGCTTCTAAGCTTCAGATCACGAGGACCGTACCGTAAACCGACACAGGTAGGCAGGGTGAGAATCCCAAGGCGCTTGAGAGAACTCGGGTGAAGGAACTAGGCAACATAGCACCGTAACTTCGGGAGAAGGTGCACCCAGGATCGTGGCTACATGCGTAGCTGAGCGATCTTGGGTCGCAGTGACCAGGCCGCTGCGACTGTTTATCAAAAACACAGCACTCTGCAAACACGAAAGTGGACGTATAGGGTGTGACTCCTGCCCGGTGCTGGAAGGTTAATTGATGGGGTCAGCCGCAAGGCGAAGCTCTTGATCGAAGCCCCAGTAAACGGCGGCAGTAACTATAACGGTCCTAAGGTAGCGAAATTCCTTGTCGGGTAA
>JBBRSB010000118.1:0-2416 GCA_038245785.1 Gloeobacterales cyanobacterium
CAGCGGCGGACGAGTCTGTCGCGTAACACTATCAAAGCATGGCTTAAGGAAACCAAACCTGATAGCTTCAAGTATTCTAAGAGACCCAAAGTTAATGGCAAATTGACGCCATTTGTTCCTGCTCTGTTATTGGCGTTGGAAGCTGACTCGCGACGTCCTAAACGGGATAGGCGCACCGCCTTGATGTTGTTTGAGGCGATAAAGAAAGACGGCTATACCGGCGGTTACTCCATTCTGACTGATTTTGTCCGCCATTGGCGTAATGGCTCGGTCACCGGTTCAGGCAAATCAGCTTTTGTGCCGCTTAAGTTTCAACTCGGCGAAGCCTTTCAATTTGATTGGAGCGATGAATGGCTAGTGATTGGCGGTATTCATCGAAAAATCCAGGCGGCTCATACCAAGTTGTGCGCCAGTCGTGCCTTCCATCTTTCCGCTTACCCAACGCAAACCCAGGAGATGTTGTATGACGCGCACACCAAGGCATTCACTGCTTTGGGTGGCATTACCAAGCGGGGCATTTACGACAATATGAAAACAGCTGTCGATAAGGTGACCAAAAGGAATGGTCGTGTCGTCAATGCACGTTTTTTCGCGATGACGGCACACTATTTATTTGAACCTGATTTCTGCAATGTGGCATCTGGATGGGAGAAAGGCATTGTTGAGAAGAATGTGCAGGATTCACGGCGGAGAGTCTGGATAGAAGCCAAAACCCAGAGCTTTAGTTCATTTGCTGAGCTGAATACCTGGCTTGACCAACGTTGCCGGACCCTCTGGTCGGAACTCCCGCATCCTGATTATACGGGTGTTACCCTCGCCGATGTGCTTGAGCAAGAGCAGATCTATTTGATGCCGATGCCAACACCGTTCGATGGCTACGTTGAAGTATTAGCGCGTGTATCCAGTACTTGCCTGGTGACGGCCGAGCGTAATCAATACTCGGTACCCTGTCATTTGGCCAACAGAAAAGCGATCCTTCATCTTTATGCCGACAGGATTGATGTCTGTGCCGAAAATGCGGTTGTCGCTCGACATCAACGGCTGACGGGTCGTGATCAAGTCAGTTACGACTGGCAACCCACTATTCCGCTGCTTGAAAGAAAACCGGGCGCCTTACGTAACGGAGCCCCGTTTGCGGAGTTGCCGCTGCCCCTTGCCCAGCTGCAAACAGCTTTACGACACAGGGAACGGCAACAAGGTGATCGGATTATGACTCAAGTACTGGCCGCCGTGCCGACTCACGGTTTAGAGACGGTGTTATTGGCGGTCAAACAGGTCCTGGATTCCGGGGTGACCAGTATCGAACAGGTGCGCAACGTGCTCTCTCGGTTGAATGAGTTACCTATACCGGAACAGGTGGAAACTTGTTTGAAACTCAACGAAGAGCCGCGAGCTGATACGGCTCGTTATGACCGCCTGCATGAGCAAGAGGTGTCTCATGTCTGACATCCTTAGCCAATGCAAAGCACTCAAATTGCATGGCATGGCGGAATGCTATGCAGAACTACAGGCTCAGGGCCAAGCAGGCGCCTCTGAAGACATCGGCTCAACAGCCTGGGTACTTGGTCAACTACTGGCCGCAGAAGCCACTGATCGAAATATACGGGCTATACGTTATCAGATGACCACCGCTAAATTTCCGATCCACCGGGATTTGTTGGGCTTTGATTTCGGTCAATCCAAAGTCGATCAGCCGCTGGTTAATAGCCTGGCCACGATGAAATTTACCGATGCCGCGCAGAACCTGGTGCTAGTGGGTGGGACGGGTACCGGAAAAACCCATCTGGCCACTGCACTGGGGGTCTCTGGTATCCAACAGCACAGCAAAAGAGTGCGCTTCTACTCCACCGTTGAATTAGTCAATACGCTGGAGCAGGAGAAAGCGGCCGGCAAACAAGGGCGCTTGGCGCTTAGTCTGATGCAGATGGATTTGGTTATCCTGGACGAGTTGGGCTATTTGCCCTTTTCACAAGCCGGCGGCGCATTGCTATTCTATTTGCTCTCAAAGCTCTACGAACGAACCAGCGTCATTATCACGACCAATTTGACGTTTTCAGAATGGAGTAGCGTGTTTATCGATGCCAAACTGACCACGGCGCTATTGGATCGCCTGACTCATCATTGCCATATTATCGAAACCGGTAATGAATCATTCAGGTTTAAGCAAAGCAGTGCTAAGGCTAAAGATCGTATCAAATCCAGAGAGTCGTCTTTACATGGATCGATAACCTCAGAAACAGCAGAGGTTGATGCCCATGAATAGGATGGTTCTTTCTCTATTTATTGAATTAAAAAATGACAGCTCAATAAAAAAGGGGGGTTAAAAACTGACTTAGTCTGGTCGACTATTCCAATGCTGTATAGTACGCTATACAGCAATTTCCCCTGGTCAATTTTCAATCGGTACGGGTGGTCA
>JBBRSB010000119.1:0-2383 GCA_038245785.1 Gloeobacterales cyanobacterium
CTGGATATATCGGACTATGCTGACCCCCGGAGTCCGGTAAAAAATTAGATAGATTTTCGGTTTTTCATGATCGTTTTTCATGACAATCCGGCAGATACTGACCCCCCTAAAATTGAAAAAAGAGGTGAAAAAATCCGGAGCATATTGACCCCCCTTTGAGTTGCCGGGTGGGTTGGGTACAAATCCGGAGCATGTTGACCCCCATTTTTCAATTAATCACACAGGATTTTGGTTCATTAGTGGTCAATCAACCACTAATACGATATTTCAATGGCAGGAAAACCAAAATCTATGAGTCAGATTAAACAATTATTGCAGTTACACGAGCAGGGCAAAAGCAAGAAGTTTATTGCCAGAAGTTTGGGAATTAGTAAAAATACGGTCAAGACTTACCTCTTAAAATTAGCCTTGTCTCCGCTTGATTTACAGTCTCTTCTGAAATTGGACGACCCAATCCTAGAAGGAAAGTTCCATCCTGGAAATCCGGCCTACAAAGACGTGCGATACGATCATTTGAAGGGTAAACTGGGCTACATCTCAAAGGAGTTACAAAGGAAAGGTGTGACCAAACAATTGCTATGGGAGGAGTATCGCCTCGATTATCCCGCTGGATACGGCCACACGCAGTTCTGTTACCATTTGTCACAACTGCTAATTGCCCGCAAGCCTTCGATGGTTTTGCAACACATAGCCGCAGAAAAGCTCTTTATTGACTTTGCAGGTGATAAACTATCCTACGTTAATAGTGATACCGGAGAAATTGTTCACTGTCAGGTATTTGTTGCTTGTCTGCCTTACTCTGACTATAGCTTTGCCATGGCTGTAAAGAGTCAGTGCATTGGGGATTTTCTTTATGCACTAAGCTGTTGTCTTGAAAATATGGGAGGAGTACCTCAGGCACTGGTTCCCGACAACCTGAAGTCTGCCATTGTAAAAGCAAGTTCTTACGAGCCTGATGTTAACAGGGCAATGGAAGACTTTGCAAATCATTACAAAACGACTGTAATCCCTGCCCGGGCACGCAGACCCAAGGACAAAGCACTCGTTGAGAACCAGGTGAAACTGATTTATAACAGAGTTTATGCCAAGTTGCGCAATGAGCAATTTTTTGATTTAGCATCACTAAACAAAGCGATCAAAGAAAAAATCAGGGAACATAACCAGACCCGGATGCAGCAAAAACCTTACTGCAGGGAAGAAAGGTTTTTGGCCGATGAAAAACATTTATTACAACCACTGCCGGATCAGCGCTTCGAGTTAAAATATTATCGTGACTTGAAAGTGGCGAAAAATAATCATATCTACCTTTCTCAGGATAAACATTATTACAGTGTTCTTTATACATATATAGGTCTGATGGTGAAGGTGATTTATACCCGATCAATGGTTTATATCTATGCAAAAGGAGAGCAAATAGCGGTACACGTGCGAGATTACAAACAAGGCGGCTACACCACCGACAAAGAGCATTTGTGTTCTGCACACCAGCATTATATGGATCGCAGCCCTGACTATTACCTAAATAAAGCCAAATTAAAGTCGGAGGCACTTTATCAGCTCCTTGTGCATGTGTTTGCACAAAACCGGCATCCGGAACAACTTTACCGGACCTGTGACGGATTGCTCAACCTGCAACGCAAAAACGATGAAAGGATCTTCCAAAAGGCCTGTATGATGTCCATTGAATATCAAAACTACACCTACACATTTGTCCTCAATATCCTTAAAAACAAGATGACAGAAGAGTCGGAAATAAGGCAGACGAAACCACTACCCACGCATAAAAACACCAGAGGGAAAGAATATTACACACAATCAATTATTAGTTTTTAACCATTTAATTTTTACCATTTATGATGCAAATCGAATCTCACATGAGCCGTCTACATTTACACGGAATGAACCGCAGCTGGCAGGCCTTACTTGAAACAAGAAGGCAAAACGAACTGACGCTGATCGAAGGTCTGGAGCTGCTTCTACAAGCCGAAGAACAGGAGCGGACAAACAACCGGTTTGAGCGGTTGAGAAAGAGTGCCCGGTTCCGTTATCAGGCATCGATCGAAGAGATCAAAACAGATGCTTCCAGGGGGCTGGACAAAGGCTTGCTCTCGACACTTGCAACCGGGGAATATCTATCAAAAGGGGAGGCGGTACTAATTACCGGTGCCTCAGGCTGCGGAAAGAGTTTCTTAGCTTCTGCCCTGGGACATCAGGCTTGTGCTCAAGGTTATAAAGTAGCATATTATAACGCACAAAAACTCCTTCTAAAAACTAAAATTGCAAGGATTGAAGGTACCATCATTAAGTTTTTTGAGCATCTCTCCAAAACAGATCTGCTTATCCTGGATGATTTTGGACTGTCACACCTGGAACCGCAACAACA
>JBBRSB010000120.1:0-2382 GCA_038245785.1 Gloeobacterales cyanobacterium
AGAGCTTGCAGGGTTGATGCTCCAACTGGCGAATCTATCGCGCGAGGAGTTGCTAGAACGCTTTGGGAGATGAGTATCACAGACCGTCTAGATAGTATCGCTGTCCGATTAGAGCGCTTAGACACTGACAATGAGCAAAAGTTGCAACTCCTACAACACAACGGCAGGTTAATAGCAACGCAGAGCGACTCAGGAGGCTTGAGCAGGCCGCAGAACGCTTTGCAAAAGTAGAAGCCCAGAGCGAGGCTCTTCAGGCTATCGATGAGGCAGGCTTAGAATTGGCGCGGGTCAACACGTCCACAACGTAACCGAATAACCCTATTGGAGGTGCATCGTGACACAAGTTATGGAGAAGCCACCTCACACAACCAAAAATATTAATACTGGGTCAAGGTTCTACCTTTTGGCCGTATCAAAGTCTCCAATGCTCTACTGGGAAGGTCAAACTTGGAGTACGGCAAAAGCATCTGTCAAAGCTTTTCCTACTTACGATGCAGCAGAACTAGAACATCCGCAAGCGGTTAAAAAGGCACCTGTGGGGTCTATGGTAATTATTTCTCCGGACCTTGATTAAGACTCAGCTCAGGAAGAGGCAGTCTGAGTTTGAAACCCTTTTGCATGAGACGTATATCTACTCAAGGTCCCCGTCGCTGTCCTGTGGCTGCTACGGTTGTTTTTTCGGGCTTTCCACCGATACTCGCCTAGGAAAGGTTTATAGCCCTATTCTCCGCTTGGGGGGCGATTCCTGAGGTCCCTGAACTAGCCGAAGAGCCGTGGTCCAGTGGGTTCCCCATAAACCTGTATACCAATAGGACTATTTTTCGGTTTGGTGGTAAACATGAGAGGTTCGGCGAAAATCCTACATTGATGTAGTAAATAAATGTTATGGCTGAAAAAATATCCTATTTAATCGAAAAATCGTTCAATGACATTAAATTTTCAACAGCTATAGTTTAGGGCAGTAGTTTCACAAATCACTGCATCGGAACTCGAAATCAAGCAATCTCTGATGAGATTGCAAAGTTATTTGAGTCCATCGAGTTCAACCGTTGAGCATCTTGGATTGCGGTAGATGAGTAAACCAGTTCCAACAGGAGATAGAAACATGGAGGAAGACTACGAAGGGGGCAATCAGGAGTTACAAGAATATCCTGACGAAGGGGAGGACTTCTCCAATCCAGTGCCTGCTATCTATATTCCCTGCCCAGAAGGACTTAAAAGCAAGCCCGATCCTGAATGTGTAAAACGCGCTGATCAAAAACGAACAACATGCATTTATGAAGCCTCAGGGCTAGAGCCGGGTGACTACCGTGACTACCGAGTTAGCAAGTGCAATCAGGAGTACGACACCAATATCCAAGCCTGCCCCACTTACTGCATGTAGGGGCGGGAAGTGCAGCCAGTCAGGGATGGCCGGGTAGGACATTGATGGATTCTATTAGTGCCACAAACCCCGGTAATCACTTTTTCATACCTGCATGTATAGAAAGTACTCACCTTTTCCCACTGAAGAAATTGGATGAGTTGTTGATTATTAAGTTAAGAGCTTCAGGGATGAAAGAGCTAATTCTAAATCACGAATTCACTAAAAGGAGAAAGATTATGGGACCCGGTCAAGAAGAACAGTGCTTTGCTGAGCAGACTAGTGATGTCAATAGTGATGATACTGCGCATGCAGATCAAACCTATGACACTACTGGATATGATATGTCGACCGATAGCGGCTATGAGAACAGTATGTCCTATAATTTCAGCGCTCCAGACAGTACGATGAACGACGTAGCAGCCGATGCTGCAACGGCTTATGGAGCTTGCCCTGAGAACGACGACATCTTGAATCAAGAGTCTGCGGGTCTGAACGGAATCGCCGCAGTATGGGCCGGGGGGGCTGCTGTCGCGGCGGGACTTGCTGCCGCGCCTGTAGCGCTAATTGCTGGAGTCGCCGCTGCGGGTTTCTGGTATTGGGGTTCTGAGAAGTCTGAGCAGGCAGCTACCAATGACGACGCGGCGATCAGAAAGTGTGAAGAAGATCAGCAGGCCGCTCGGAACAGCGTCGGCCTGCAGGGATCCCCCGAGGAAACGACCATGCGCTCTTCGTCTGTGAGCCACGAGGATCCCCCGCCTCCCGCGCGACACTGAGGAAAATAGCGCCGCTCACCACTGGGCTGATCAAAGATCAACCTATCTATATTTTCCGGGGAGACTCCACTCAGTGTTGATGTTGTTAGCTGAACACAAACAGGCTAAACGTCTTTTCCTTCTTATATCGAATCCGGTTGATTGCCCATAGTTAGCTCGCTACTAATGGCCACCAGTGGTAGCACGTTAATCCTCGAATCAACGCTCGTTGCTTGAGCAACCTCTGACAGCGGCGCACGGCCA
>JBBRSB010000121.1:0-2377 GCA_038245785.1 Gloeobacterales cyanobacterium
CTTGCACTGGGTATTGGACATGGCATTCAGGGAAGATGAAAGCCTCATTCGGGAAGGCTATGCAGACCAGAACCTGGCTGTAGTAAGGCACATTGCTCTAAACCTATTGAATGGGGAAAAGACGGCTAAAGTCGGAGTTAAGGGTAAACGACTCAAAGCAGCCTGGGATAATAACTACCTAGCCAGGGTCTTAGCCGGATAAGATGCGTTTGCCCTGCTCCTCAGACCCCAATTATACGAGTAGAGCCTACACCTCTCTTTATGTTGAGCTGAGAAGGTGAACAGCTTCCATTTCTTTCAATCCCCAGGCCAAATTTTCAAGGCTTTGGGCATGGATTTTTAACTCGGGCAGATCCTTTACAGTGAACTTATGCCCAACCCGCTCGGCTGCCTGACATAGGCGATCAAAGGAAGGCTTATCCCCTGTCCAAGCACGCATTGACGTATCGAGAGCCAGAGCAACATAGTTTTGGGTTAATGTACCTTCATGCTGTTCAGCATCAATTTCTCTCAAACCCCAAGCAAAGTTTTCAAGTAACTGTGAGTGGGTTTTCAGCTCAAGTAGTTCGCTTTCCTGCAGTTTGAAGCCAACGTGACAGGCTGCTTGAGATAGTTGTTCAAAAGCATCTTTATCGCCACCATAGGCTTCCATCACCAACTCGATTGCAATGGCTACAAAGTTTTTTGCCTGCATTTGATAACCTCTTGAAATTAGGAATTGCTGTGTGCAATGTTATGCAATATTGGCTGAATACATCTTGATTAGAAGCCGATCATCGCTGCCATAACTGCTATTTTTCCTTGGTGTCTATCCCTATCGGGTTAATGATGAACAAGATACAAACTGCTAAAAGGCTTACTTTGACGTGTAGCTGAAGCTATTTCCAACTGTATAAATTAATGATGGCTTACGCCTTTACCATAGCCATCCTCCTTTAGGAACAGATCATGAATTGTCTAGAGAGAATATAGAATTTCAAGAAGTAAAAATAAACTGAGAAGCACCACATCTGGATGATAACTGTTACAAACCAACACAAAGTCGGGAATTGAACTATATAGAATTTCTCAACACGACTTCATTTGTTTTTTCATCAATTTGTGGCTGGATAATAAGCAACTGGTTGCGGGTTTTCCCGCCAGGGTGAATTTGTCTGGAAAGCTCTAGATTCATGGCATTCCATTGACTCAAACTAAAAAGACTTTAGTCCTATTAGTTTGACATTCCATAAGAGTGATAATGGCTCAATCTAAATCCTGGCAATGGATTCCAACAAATTTGACCCTAGAACAGTTTGAAGAATTTGTCTTGCCCCACCTGCACATTGGGAGTCGTGGTCCTCAGCAAATTTACTGATGATGCGGGGAATCACCGTACTTTACCGTGGTCGCTTACGCTGGAAGAGAGACCACCCCTCCTCTACGATCTTTTGGAGTTCACTTCCTCGATAGAGCTTCCTCATGTTCAACAGTTATGAGCCCAAGCGCGAAGGCTTTGTAACGTTGATTGCTGACTATATACCGCTACAGGACTCTTATGGTGGCCCGAACTATTTCACCTTAGATCCAGAAGCCAACTACAACATTAATATTGACAACAATGGAGACGCCATTCCAGATTTAAGCTTCCAGTTCAAATTCACTAATACCAACAAGAATATTTCTCTTCCTGTTGGAGGGAAAAGCATTCCGGTACCAGTCATTAATGTTGGACCGATCTCCTCAACAGATAACTCCAACCTGAATGTTCAAGAGTCGTACACCCTCAATGTCGTTCGGGGAAATGCATCCCAACCGGTCACCCGAACTGGAAATGGTTCCCGTCGATTCGGAAAACCCGTGGACAACATTGGGAATAAGTCCATTCCGAATTATGCAGACTATGCCAACCGTTTCGTCTACAACGTAAATATTCCTGGTTGTAAATTCCCTGGTCGCCTATTTGTTGGTCAACGTAAAGACCCTTTCGTGGTGAATTTAGGAGAGACTTTTGACCTCGTAAATGTTACCAACGTCCTCGGCCCAGTGGATGGAGAACGAGATGATTTGGCTGACAAAAATATTACTTCCCTCGCTCTAGAAGTGCATGCTGACTGTTTGACGAATGGCTCCAGTCCCACGATTGCTGGCTAGACTACTTCTAGCGCCCCTGCGGTCCGCTCTCTGCATCCTCCAGGCGGCGAGAAAGAAATAGGTCCGCTGGTCCAAAAGTCCCGGCTTGCCAATCCTTTAGTGAATAGAGCTCTTGCACGAATAGAATAGGCCGAGTCCATAGGGTAGGTTAGGGATGGTAGACGGATAGACCTATGACCTACGACCGTATCAAAGACCTTAAACCCAGTGAGTTCAAGCGTTTGACCGGGGTCCGCCCCGAAAC
>JBBRSB010000122.1:0-2361 GCA_038245785.1 Gloeobacterales cyanobacterium
ATTCCAATCCGGTCACGTATATGACGTTCAACTTCAAGTAACAAAAAATGGGGTTACATCCCTTTCCGCGTACATGAAACTTAACGTGGTGTTCAACATCATTCCATCGGTTCTCACTTACAATGGAGTCAACTACACGGGTAACCCACCCGACAAGTCTATTACAGAAGTTCAAACCGTCAAGAAGGCAGACTTCGTCGTCACCAATAATTCCGTAGTCTCTGGCTTATACACAACAAACCTTAACATGCAAGCGTACAACAGCACAAATTTAACATCCCCGGTCAGACTATTCGCGCCAATCGCGTCGGGGTCGACATACACAATGACACTAAGCAAGACTGTCACGTATCAATTAATATACAACGTTCAGGTCTTTTGGAATGGAATCCCAATGTCATACGTAAATTTGACCATGAACGAAACTTACACATAAGTTCACAAATTTCAATAGGGTCATTTAAAATACGTATTTTAGAAAATAGACAAAATGGCGACCGACGCGGCACAGGTCGCAATCTTGACCGACCCGTTTTCCTTGGTGGCGCAGCCTAAGCTATGGGACGGCAAGAAAGCGTCAACGTCCGGTATCCGACTTCGTTCAACCGGTGAAATCACCCTCGACCAAGCTGGACCTTCATACATCTGTCTCCTCCCGGGACACTCTACTACTCTGGCATGGCAAACGGCCCCGTCCACCTCTTATTACCATCTACCATTCAAAGGGCATCTGGGTACGGCCGTCGACAGAACCAGTGTTAAACTAGCACGAATCGTCAGTGCTGGTTTACGGTTGACTATGATTAACAACTCCGACCAGAACGAAGGGTACTGGGAAGCGGCGCGTATCAGCGTTCAACCGTCCGATTTCACCGTTGATCTCGTGACAGGGGCTTTGCGATACAATGCAACACAACCATCGGATCCGACGATGGTCGGTACCGGTCTCGCGGGATCTAATCCAGTCCCCAATATCGTATTGTCTAATCACATGACATACCAATCTGGAAAACTACGGGATCTCGAAACGGTTCAATTCAAATTGAATTCAGTCGATAACGAACACGATTATCAACCGATCTTCGAACCTATCACAGCGGATATGTTCCTGGATCAAACATTCGATATGATCTTGATCAAACTCCACGGAAGACAACAAAACACCGGACCAACTCAACTAATGTACGACGCTATCAGTAACCAGGAGGTTATCTACATCGAGGATACATCACTCGCTCGTCTTATGACCAATAACCAAAAGGTACCCCATTACGACTACATCTTAGAAAACGCTAACGTTCGCCTACCAGCTGAAACTATCGCGGATCTTTAATTTAATGTTTTTCCAAGCAGCGGTTAAATCCTATTATTTCTTTTGCCACGGCGATTGGTACACGCCTCGATAACATCCTTAACAGTTCTATGTCAGAGTTTCTTTGACGGACCCGTAGAAGGTATATTTCCACCAAAGTAAGACCTTCTAAACCGATATCCAAACAATCGTCTATGCTAGGTTCGTAGAACGCACGCCAATCGAAAAATGTATCAATCTGTACGTACGTATAGTTACACCGTTAGTTACTGAAAATTATTCTAGTTTAATCGTGGCCAAATATCGCATTCATGCTCACCTCACAACCGTCTATAGTCACCAACACGTCACCGTCATCCGCTACCCGAGACGTCGCTTGGATTGGACCCCCACCCGTCAGGTCGATCACTTCGGGTCCCGTCAAATCGACCACTTCGGGTCCCGTCAAATCGACCACAATCTTCTGATCACGGGCGGTCAAGTCGATCACCTCCACGTTGGACAAGTCTCTCGAGACTGGGCGGATCTTCGGAGCGGGTGGGGGCATCAACTTCGCGCGCTTTTTGGCTCGACCCTTGCGAGGGGTGATGTAGTCACTCGTTTTGATTGGTTGGATTGATTTCTGACGCGCCAACTTTGGTGGCTTCATCACGAGACTCGCTTCCGCGGCCTCCGCCGCTTCCGCGGCCTCCGCCTCGTCCTCGCGCATGGCGACGTACGCGTCCTCGTCAGCCTGGATCAAATCGTTATAGTAACCCGTAACAACATCCTCCACCATTTCATCATCGCGGTGTTGCATCGCCACCATTTGAGCTTCGGGGTCGCTCCTACGTGTGGTACGAGTGTTCGCCATATTTGCGTTGTGGGTCAAAAGTGAGGTTTTCAGTGAACACCTCCCACACACAAAAAGCGTTACCTTTTGAATCTCTTGCAAACATTACACTCTTTCTACACACTTTCTACTAGTTCCTAAAGCGCGTGCTTGGAGCGTGCTTGATGCGTGTCAATTGATATTTATTATTTAGGAACTTCGAGGTCTACGTCATCAC
>JBBRSB010000123.1:0-2336 GCA_038245785.1 Gloeobacterales cyanobacterium
CGTCAATTGTAGACCATCTTGAATATGGAACGGATTTATGCTGGTGAATTCTGCTTTGCGGTGAGCCAGATATCCGGGAGAAGTTGTACGATCTGTTTGGCGGGATGAGACATGATGCGGCGCAGTACATCCTCCAGATACTCCTGGGGATTGATTCCCAGATTCCGGCAGGTCTGTACCAGTGACAGAATAGTGGCAGCGGAACGGCCACTATCCTCACTACCGATGAAGAGCCAGTTTTTACGCCCGATGGTGAGGGGACGAAGTCCTCGTTCGGCGACATTGTTGTCGAGTCGTGCATCGGGATGATTGATGTAGTTTTGCAGATACGGCGCCAGACCCATATAATACTTCAATGCCTTGGCAAAATTAGACTTTGGCAAGAGGTAACCGGACATGATGCGTTCCTTCACCATGGCGGTAATCCGGTCGAGGATCGGCTTCTCCAGTTCACTGCGGATACGGAGGCGTTCTTCCGCAGTGCGGGACCACGCCACGCGCTCCAGCATAAACAGGTGCCTGATCCTGCGCAGGATTCTACGACGCAGCTCCGGGTCTCCCCCTTCAGCTTCGACGAACTTTCTTCGCACGTGAGCCATGCAGGGGCACCAGATAATATCATCGCTTTTTGCAAGTTTTTCGTAAGCTCCGTATTTATCGGAATGCAGCACCCCTTTGTATCCCTTCAGGGTTTTTACGGGGTGATCATGATTGCGATTGAGACAGAATTCAAAGAAGCGGTATGGCGGATCACCTCCGCCGCCACCGGCATATATCCATAGATACGCCTGTTGACAGCGACTTTTACCCTGTACCTGTAGATCAATCGGGGTTTCGTCGGCAAAGACAACGCCGCTTTTCAGAACCCGCTCCTTCATCGCTTCATGGAGCGGCGTCAACGCTGTACCCAGAGTGATCACCCACTTTGACAGGGTCTGACGACTGATCTTCACCTTTGAACGCTGTAGTATCTCTACCAGACGGTAGAGTGGGAGATGATCGGCATACTTTGAGGTCAGGATGTAGGAGAGAAGGCTTTCATCGGCTGGACAACGGGAAATCACCGCATCGGGAAGTGCCGAAGAAAGAACCCCGTACTCGGGATAGGCTTTTGAGGCATACTTTGGCCGTACATACTCGACGATGAAGAACTGCTCCGGAGAGCGGCCCAGCTTACGACTGACGTTGTGACCAATACAAACCAGTGGTTCTCCGGACTCCGGGCAGATTTTTTCACTCTCCGGGATATCCAGCTCAACCCGTTTCACCGGCAGGTCGTCCGGGAAGGAGATTGTGTCGCCCCCTTTGTTCTTCTGAACTTTGTTCCGCTCGTAGCTGATTTTAACTTTCTCCGGCTCTTTTACCTGAGGATCAGCGGTGGCTATTTCAGGCAGGAACGGTTGAGTGTCCAGGTCGGCGACAATGCGCTCACTCTTCTGGCCGAAGATCTGCTTTTTGAACCATGCAAGCTGTTCCTTAAGGAGAAAAACCTCTCCTTTAAGAACATCAATAAGTTGTTCTTGCTGCTGAATGATGGCAGGGAAATCGGTTGTTCCGGAGATGCTGTCAGAAGCGATATTCATGGCAGGAAATATAGCATAAAACGGTATTAAATCAAAGCGTTAACTGTTGTTTTGGCAAGATAAAACGCCGACTCAGCCGCTGTGGTGTTATCCCTTCCAGGAGGAGGGTAAACTGCTGCCGGGACAGCTCTGTCTGCCCGCTGAAACAACCGGAAAAAGTACCGCTCTCCAAGCGTTTGTACCAGATGGCAAAGCCGTCACCATCCCAGTAAAGGATCTTGATCAGATTGCGGGTCCGGTTAAGAAACAGGAAAAATGATCCCGTGAGAAGCGTTCCGGGATAGCTGCTATCAACAAGGAACCCCAGACCCTCGAAGCTCTTGCGCATATCGACCGGTTGGTCATAAAGGAAAATCCGGGTAGCGCCGAATGGATGCATCAGCTTTCCCGCAAAGCCGAGACAATTTCCCGAAGGAGCAGAGGATCGAATCCGGATGAAACATATACGTTTGCGCCGTTGCATTCGATACGCACAGGAGTGGAAGCAACTTTAAGCCGAATGAACTGCCCGGACTTTCCATGCTCTTCAATCCGTCGCAGTTTCTTCTGCCAGTATTTGAACTGATCGTAACTGATGGCGTTGTCACGGCACCAGGCCAAACCGCTTTTACCGCTTATGCGCCATCCTGATAGTCTGGCTGACCAATCGGGGGTATTCTCCGTCATCTACTGACCTCCTGTGAGTTTATCAACTACAGGGCAGCATAGCGGGAATATCAGCGGGGAGATAGATGGTGCTCGGTTGACGGTTAC
>JBBRSB010000124.1:0-2289 GCA_038245785.1 Gloeobacterales cyanobacterium
GTGGTGAAAGAAATTGAACAACTGAAGTATGTTGATGAAAACTACTGGCGGGTTTATGGTTTGGGGCTGCCAGGACAGATAAAAGGCTTAATCTTCACGAATTGGGACCAATGCGAAGCATTCCCGGATGAGTGTAAGTGGGTGGTTTATGGGATGGATTTTGGTTTTAGTAATGACCCGACAGCGTTAATAAAAGTGGGTTTGTGCGGTGGGGATCTCTACCTGGATGAATTGATTTACAACAGGGTGGATAATCCGGAACAAGCTGACCCCCTCCACCGGTAAAAATCCGGAATGATTTTCCATGTGATTAGAAAATGTCGTATGACATTCCGGCAGATGTTGACCCCCTTGTTGTTTGAAATGGAGATAATCCATTCCGGAGCATACTGACCCCCTAAATGAGGGAAGTATTATTCCGGAGCATGTTGACCCCCTTTTTAAACGATTTTACGACAGATTTTGGTTCACTTTAGTGGTTTCTAATGATCACTAAACTAGGATGTGAATGGCCGGTAACCCAAAATCTATGAGTCAGATTAAACAATTAATACAACTGCATCAGCAAGGCAAGAGCATTAAATACATTGCCCGTAGCCTGGCTATCAGTAAGAATACGGTAAAGTCATACCTGGAGAAGGTAGCATCCTCTGAAATCGATGTTGACGCCTTATTGAAACTAGATGATCCGATACTGGAAGGTGAATTTCATGCAGGAAATCCAGCTTACAAAGATGAGCGGTACGAGCATTTTATAGGCAAGCTGGACTATTTTGCAAAAGAGCTGCATCGCAAAGGCGTCACCCGGATGTTGCTTTGGGAAGAGTATCGGCAAGAATATCCGCAGGGATATGGCCATTCCCAGTTCTCTTTTCACCTGGCTCAGCAACTGATAGCCCGCAAGCCATCCATGGTTCTACAGCATACTGCGGGCGAAAAACTCTTTATTGATTTTGCCGGAGCTAAACTCTCCTATATTGACATAGAAACCGGGCAAATGATTTATTGCCAGGTATTTGTGGCTTGCTTACCCTATTCTGATTATAGCTTTGCCTTGGCAGTGAAAAGCCAGTGCGTGGAAGATTTTCTTTATGCCCTTGGTTGTTGCCTTCACGAATTTGGAGGTGTTCCTCGTGTACTGGTACCGGATAATTTGAAGTCGGCTATTGTAAAAGCCAGCATCTACGAGCCTGATGTTAACCATGCCCTGGAAGACTTTGCCAATCATTATTCTACTGCCGTAATCCCGGCCCGCGCCCGTAAACCCAAAGATAAAGCACTGGTAGAAAATCAGGTAAAAATGATCTATACCCGGGTGTATGCCAAACTTCGTAACCAGCAGTTTTTTGATCTTCCTTCGCTCAATATATCCATCCGGGAGAAGATCAAAGACCACAATCAGACACGCATGCAGCAAAAGCCCTATTGCCGTGAAGAACGCTTTCTGGCCGATGAAAGGCATTTACTGGGACAGCTACCCGAGCAACCCTTTGAACTGAAATATTACCGGGAACTGAAAGTGGCTAAAAACAACCATATATACCTGACCCAGGACAAGCACTATTACAGTGCCCCCTACATATTTATCGGATCTAAGGTGAAGGTAATCTATACCCGAACTCTGGTGCGTATCTATGCCAAGGGCAAGCAGATAGCCCTTCATATCCGGGATTACCGGCAAGGAGGCTACACTACAGATAAAGAGCATTTATGCTCCCACCACCAGCACTACCTGGATCGTAGTCCGCACTATTATTTACAGAAAGCCAACGAAAAATCAGAAACGCTTTATCTTTTAATAAAACTGGTTTTCGAACAACAACGCCATCCGGAACAACTCTACAAAACCTGCGATGGATTACTTTCCCTGCAACGGAAAACCGATCCGGACATCTTCCGGAAAGCCTGCCTGATGGCCATTGAGCACAAGAACGTATCCTACAAGTTCATTCTCAACATCCTGAAAAACAAAATGACCGGACAGCCGGAAACAAAACCCGAACAGCCCCTTCCTGTCCACGTAAACATCAGAGGAAAAGAATATTACACACAATCAACACTTAAATTTTAATCTTTATGAAACAAATCGAATCGCAATTAAATCATTTACGCTTACACGGAATGAGCAACACCTGGCAGGCTTTGGTTGAAACCCGAAGGCACCATGAACTCTCCTTAACTGAAGGACTGGAACTCCTTCTACAGGCCGAAGAACAAGAGCGGAGCAACAAACGTTTTGACCGTCTCCAGAAAGCCGCACGGTTCCGCTACCAGGCATCTGTCGAAGAA
>JBBRSB010000125.1:0-2241 GCA_038245785.1 Gloeobacterales cyanobacterium
CGTACTCGTTCACCGCGGCCTCATCAAGCGCAACCACGAACACGACGCGGCCGTCGATCTGGTCATTGGTGGGGATTTTTTCATCAGTGGTTTTACTCATGAAACCGATGCTACACCGCCCACTACGGGCTGTCAAATACCGCTTTTTTCTTACCTACGGCGTGTTCTAAGCCGTTTTAAGACGTCCAATCAAACTATTGTTACTCAACCCATGTAAGGACTCATCTTTGACACCAGAACGCCTCCTAGGGTATCCAAAACAGCTCACAGACCCCATTGCAATCCTGTCACACCGGCAACTTCGCCAAGTCAAGCGGTTCGCAAATGGCGCAATTTTTGGTCCGGTGATCCGCACAGCGCTCCCGGGCCATCGCGTCGGCCATTTCCGCCTCCATCGCTCCACGCTCGAGAACCGCCCGGCCGGCGGCGGTGTTGCGATACTTCGAATTCGGATTCTTGCCCGGTGCCGTCAACCGCAGCAAACCGATCAAGCGTTCGTGCTGCTCGGCCGGTGTGAACCGATCCAGCGGCAACAGCGTAACCAGCTTCAAGCACAACCGAAAACGCTCAAGCCCGCAAAACCGTACCGCCTTCTCGAACTGCTCAGCGTTCCCTGGTGCGACCTCCCAGTGCAAATTGGTCTTCACCTCGTCCCGAGCTTGCTTGACAATATCAGTAACACCCATGCTTGATAGGCTACTCCGTCGGCACTTCGACGGCAACAAACTGCGGCTTATCGCCCGTCGGAAACGCCCCCGCCGGTGCCGGCCTCATCACCGTGCGCGTCTTCGGCTTACGCGGCGGCTGCGGTGGCCACTGGCCGTCCAGCTCGTACCGATCAAGCTCCTCGAGCGTCCGCAACGAACCGAATTTGCCGGTCGCCTTCAACTCTCGCGAATTAAGTTTAATCAACTTTTTCCAGCGTTTTGCAACCTCCGATTCCCCCTCGCGCCCCTCGCCATTCCGCAAGTAATCCAGATTCAAAGCCTCCTCAACCCGCGGCTCATTGCGGTGGCCGCATGGCTCGTGCTTCGGGTGCCATTTCCCAAACCCACAGAGCTTATCACCGGCCGCTTCGTGCTGCATAATCGCCCATTGCTCGTCCGTCCAAAGGTTCGTAATCTCGCTGAATTTCACCTTCTGGCCGTCGATCTGAATCCGCTCGGGCTTGATCTTCAAGTCCAGTAACCGATCAAGCTTGGCGGCCATCTCATCACTCACGGTGATGTGCTTGTTACCAAAAAGTTCAATAATCATTTTCCAATGTCCTCAAGATTAATTCTATTCAGATCCAAATTGGGAAGTCTGTCGCCGTTTGCCGAACCGTTTCGAACGGTTTCGGCGCGGCGTTTCTTTTGCCTTTCTTTTTCCCTTTCTATTTCCCTTTCTATTTCTATTTCTATTTCTATTTCTATAGCGATACCCTTCGATATCCTTAGTATACCATTCGATAGGGTATCAAAGGGTATATATGCAGGGCTTTCCAAAGCCAAAATCATGAGCCGAATTGTTTCAGGGAGATTGTTAACCGAATTACCTACTCCAATCCACTGTTTTTGGTTGTACCGTTGATTTTTCAAAAAATTGTGTAGTACTATCCAATTTGAAGACCCTCCAACGAACCAATATACTCGGCCATCTTCTTCAAATTTTGCAAGTAGCTTCTTTATCTCCGATTCATCGATTCCTGTATCAAAGGCAATCCGGGCCAAACTAATCGGGTATATGCCCTCGGCGGTTGTGAGCGGGTTCGTAAGCAGGTAATCAAAGAGGCCGCGGCCCAGGGGCCCTATAGAACGGTGCCATTCATCGTCCCATTTACTCGTGTTGATGTAGCGGAACTTCGGCATTATGCGCACCTCTCATCGAGTTTATTCATCAGCGCATGATATACCGGATCTGACACATCATCTTGCGTTCGTATAAGAAGCGACAAAAGTCGCCGCGCCACCACGACGTCGTAATCAGAAACCTTCATTTTTCACCCTCCGGATAGTTGATATATCCGCCCGGGGTTGCTAAAGTTGAGGCAGCATTTAAGAAAACACTGTCTCGTAAAACTCCTGTTGTCGCGGGAGTTTTTGCATTTAAGTAACACTGAACGGTAGCAATAATTGTAGCACCTATTCCGCTCACGCCACAAATAGAAAAACCCGGCACTTATGCACCGGGTTTCCACAGCCTAACTGGGGAAAACTAGACGACAATGGCCTTAATCAGGCCGAGGAATGCGAACAACGC
>JBBRSB010000126.1:0-2183 GCA_038245785.1 Gloeobacterales cyanobacterium
AGCTGAACTCAACGGTTGTGATCGTCGTGAATGGTTCCTCTCGGACTACACTGGCAAATGGGTTTGGACTTCAACTTGGGTCGCCCTACTACTATTGAGAACTATTGAATCAACAGCTTCAATAGTTCTCAATAGTTGATTCAATAGTTTTCAATAGTTTTCAATCGTTCTCAATCGTTTATTCAATAGTTGAGGGAATGTTATGGCTGGTTCAATTCGCTGGTTTAACTATGTTACGGACGGAGGCGTTTCTTACTCTCTCCAGGCAGATAGGTCAAACGTGGGCGCAGTCAACCCATCGGGGACGGGAACTCCATCCTCGTTGAGTGTCGGAGCGGTGCCGCGCAACATTAAAGTCCGCTATGCGTTGTTCGCTGATGTGACCGGCACGATTCGCAGGAAAGTGCCTTTGCTAACTCCTGGTGACGTAACTGCTTTGTCCGCAACCCTCAGTTTTGTCCCGCAAGGCGAAACCGCAACCGTTGCGCTTACGTATGTTGTGGGGGAAAGGACTCGACTGCCAAAGTTGGCTGATACGGGACGAACGACTTAAATTTTGGGGCTATAATCTTGATGCGGCTCTGCGGGAGCGCAACCGCGAGAGAATCGGGGAGAGGGATTTGGCACTAAATCCCTCTCCTTCTTTTGTCCCCGATTCTCTATAAACTCATCCGGATTCCATCGCAGCGAAATTCATGGCAAATGCGTCGGGAATCAGCATTGTCGGACGGCAGACGCTACTTAACAATGCGGCTGTCGTGTCTCGACAGCTATCCATCCAAATCACAAATCAGCCATCGCCCCCACAGCGACGCTTAGGCTTTTTTTATGCCTATGTCTTTGAAAATGTTGCTCCGCGTCAGCATTACGTGATTGAATCTGGAATCCTGTACGCTCCAGGGATTTGGATTCCCATTCGCATCCCCCCTTTTACGCCAAGCTATCTCTATAGATTAGAAGTTTCATGGAATCTTGCGGGCTTCCCTTGGACGGCTACGATTATTTAGCGCAAACCGCTAACGACCGCTGAGTACAAATTTACTAGTTGCTTTTTGACAGCAAAAATCCCAGAATGAGTTGAAGCCATCCAACCACATCCTGGGATTTTCTTTGAAAACTACCATACAGCCAGCAGACAAGGCAAGCCTCTCTTTTAGACTGTATCCTAGCGGGGAGTTTTCCGCAACTCGAATAAAGACGGTTCCCACACTTTTTTCAGACCAGCCAAGCGAAAATTGCGATCGCCTGCTACTTTTCTCTGAGCGAAGTTATTTCAGAGGGCAAGTTTCTGATTCTCTTCGAGCAGAAATAATTGCCTCGAGCCTGGGCTTGTCAAACGTCGCTAACTCTCACAAAGTTGCAAAGCCCCGTGGGCGGCGGGGGATGACAAAGTACAATCGTCGTCTCGTTCTAAATTCTGTTCTCCTCCTGGAAAAAACCTATGGCAAGCAAAATCTTAGCTTTCTCACGCTTACTCTCCCGCAAGAGTGTCACTCGCGTGCGTCTGACCTATACGCTGAAGCAAAACGGCAAATGTTTCAGTGGTTGCAGCGTTCGCTTGCTCGATGTGGGTTGCCACCCCTCATTGTCGGAGCCACGGAAATACAGCTATCTCGCCTTGCTGCTGCGAATCAATTTGCTCTCCACGAGCACTGGATTTTTGTTGGGCGTAAGGGTCATAAATCATGGTCGCTACGACCTCAAGTATTCGCTAAATCGTGGTCGCGGATACTGGCAAATGTCTACTCCTTGGAGGATTCGTCTCGTGCCGGAATTGCTTCAACGCGCGTAGAAAGAGTGAGAAAATCAGCAGCAGCATATCTTGGCAAATACATTTCTAAGGGAGAAAAGTGCGTAGCGCAGATGATAGAAGACGGCTACGAAGCGTTTTTGCCATCTTCTTGGATTACGAAAACTCATGAAATGCTAGAGATGTTCCTGTCATCAATCGTCAAAATTGTAGGAGAGCAAGCGACGTTTTTGTCTGACAACTTACGAGCTTTCCGTAACATCTTCTGCAAATGGAGTAAAGATGTGATCCTAAACTTCGCGGATGGCGGCTCCGCCTGGATAGGCTTCATCGGCTTCTTGAACCAGGATGGTCGGAAAATGTGCGCGTTAACTGGAACTTGACGCTTTTGCGGGTTCCAATTAAGATGCAACTAGTTGCGACTTCAAAATTA
>JBBRSB010000127.1:0-2180 GCA_038245785.1 Gloeobacterales cyanobacterium
GATGGAGATTATGTTATGCTGCATAGGGGCAACAGGTTGGTAGCAGAAAAAGGATTGAGATTATGTTATGCCCCATAGTTGCAACAGGTTGGTAGAAATAAAAAGGTATCAATGCTGTTCTGCACCGTAGGTGCAACAGGTTGGTAGCAGAAAAAGGATGGAGATTATGTTATGCCCCGTAGGTGCAACAGGTTGGTAGCAGAAAAAGGTTTGAGATTATTTTATGCCCCATAGGGGCATAAGCGTCAACCTAAGGCCAAATTATCGCATTGAAGTCAGATTCAAAGTTTGACCTTTTCCTTTTTTCATAAGAACAATACCTCGCCAGTGCCTGTAGTTGATTGCCTTGCTGGTTCGGATTTTGGTTTATTACGTTTATCAGTTTCAGTATTTTGGCAGGGTTCTTCATTAGGTATCTCACCACTTTGAGCATGCTTAATTCTTTTTTCATTTTGTTTAATATTATTTTTCTTGCCGGAGAAAATATGTACTGAATGCATATGATTATCATGATAAATCTGGCATACAGTATTATCAACAGTTGGTTTTGTGACACCGTATGAATTTTTGAGAACCCCATACTGCTTTTCCACGACTTGAAGATTATCTCTATCCTCCACCTTATGCTATATGCCTTGTATATAAAGTCGTAACCAGCCGCTTGCCCTGAAATAGTGGTAATGAATACAGACCAGGAGAGCATTTCGAGGTAGGCTGTGTCAGGTGTTTTTTTGTTTTCCTTTTTTGCCTTCATCCTCCTGATGCTGGCCAATTCTTCGCTAACGGGGAATGCGACGATCCTGACTTTGGTACCCGCCTTGTCGTTTAAGATAACTGTTATATCTACCTGCCCGAGCTTTTTGAGGCGATCAAGCAGCTCAATTCTCTGCCCTGTAACCGGATCAAGCAAAATCATTCCCTGTTTGTACCGGAATATACAGTCAGCCTCACTCAGCAGGTGCCTTTCTATCTCCCCGGCAGACAGGTAGCCCCTGTCCCTTAATATAAGGTCTCCCTGTTGTAGTTCCAGCTTGGGGGCCGCTGTCAGGTCATTGATGCTGTAGGGGTCAATATCAAAAGAAACGAAACTTTCAGAGAGCATATCGTAAACACATTGCACACGGGCATTGCATACGCTGGTGCTGGCATTGGAAACGCCGGAGTATAACTGGAACAACATAGCCGGGAGCTTGATAATGGTGCTGTCCTGCACCAGAATGCGCTTGAACTTCCCTCCATTGCGCAACTGGTCGATCCCCTTGCGACCTATTCTGCCTATTATGCAAAGGGCAAGTATCTTCTTAAGAAAGGCCGTGCAGGATGCCTTTCCCATTTTCTTGGCTATGGCCTGCCTGCTGACGGAGACGGCTGTGCCTGCATCAATTTTTGCTGCCATGTCGTTGAAGCTTACAGTGCCTCCTGTCGAAAGGCAGCAAAGAGCATAGAGAAAATCCATTGGGCTGATGCTGCCTTTGCGCACTAAGAAGCCTTGAGATATTGCGATGGTCTCAATAAAGCTGGCACTAATAGGCAAGGCTTCCATCATTTCAACAAATTCTTCCTTATTCATAGAACTTGATTTGAATAGTTTATAATAAAATGATAGGTTTGTATAGTATATATACTATTAAAAATAATCAAGAAAATGGGATACAAGGTGAAAATTCAAAAAGTGGAGAGGGGAAGCACGAAATCCTACTATGTAAATTTTCCGGCGGCAGTCGCCGATGCTTCGCAATTAGTTAAGGGGGAAGAAATGGAGTGGATAATTGAGGATAGAAATTGCTTTGTACTAAAAAGAGTAACAGAAGCACCTACAAACTTACCTAAGCCCAAAAAAACAAAACCCTAAGGCCTTGCAAAACGAATAATTTAAAGAGATTATATCTTAGGTTGACGCTTATGCCCTTTAGGGCTGGTTGATCCCGCCGGGGCATAGTCCCTGGGCTGCACCCAGGGCTGAGGTATTTCGGCCCTTCAGGCCTTACTTTTTACAAGGGATTTCCTCCCCGTCAGGGCTGGTTGATCCCGCATGGGCTATAGTACCTGGGCTGCACCCTGGGCTATGGTGTTTCGGCCCATCAGGCCTTTCTTTTTGCTCAAAAGTTGGGATAAACAAAGAGGCTCTTCCACGCAAGTGAAAGAGCCTCTTTAACTTTTAAAACGATTACTTAAAATCA
>JBBRSB010000128.1:0-2163 GCA_038245785.1 Gloeobacterales cyanobacterium
CAGGGTTTCAACCCAGAAAGAAGTAAGTCGGTCTAGACTGAGAAAGGTAAAAGTGCTAAACTAAGGGAGGAGTAAGGGCAAACATCCAGGTAAAAGAATGAGGGAAATATAATGTAATGGAAGAAAGCCAATCGTCCTCAAATAAAGCGAAAAAGGTAGAAACCAAATTAAAATTCGCCAGTACTATGGAGACTGGGAGTAGTTGGCAACAAGCCGCCCAGGCCGCCGGACTGCAGATCAGTCGTGCTACGGCTTATCGTTATCTCAAAAGTTTTCAGGTTGGTGGAGCAAAAGCCTTGCAAGATGGACGGCAAGGCCACCCCGCCAAACTGAAAGTTGAGGTGCAAAGTTGGCTAAGCGATTACTGTCACGCCAACCCCGAGGTCACCAGCCCTCAGTTACAGTCCGTCCTTGAATTAGAGTGGGGGCTAAGAGTTAGCGTCAGTCGCCTCAATGAGGTGCGGGAGAAGTTGGGCTTAACCAGGCAAAACCTGGCTCCAGCCTCAGATCCCAAAAAAAGAAAATAGAACTGGTTGAGGGGTCAGAACGGCAGTGGCAAGAGGGAGCCGGCAGCTTGTTGTTGTTAGCGGCGGCCCAGCAGACCGGCTTACTAGAGACGTTGGAACAGGCTCTGCCAGTGACGAGTGCGGCTCCCACTACCCGGTTGGCCCATCAGCGCCCCCTCACCAACCAACAATTGAGCCGGACCTTGCTGTTTATGGGGGTGGCAAAACAATATCGTCCCTGGGATTTGCGGAGTTACAGTGGGGGACAACTGGCCGGGCTTAGTGGAAGGGCTAAGGCTTACAGCTACCGCAGCACCGAGAGATTTTTGAGTGAAGTAGCCCAGAGTGGCGGGAGCGAGAGGCTAACGGATGGGTTGGCGAATTGGACTTACCGAGTGTGGAATGAGCAATTCCGCTCGACCCAAGAGGTTGGTACTGACCAACCAGCCACTTTCTATATAGACGGACACCACAAGGCGGTCTACAGTGATAAATTGATCCCACGGGGGTTAGTAGGGCGGCTGGGGAAGGTGTTAGGTTGCCGGGGTTTGGTACTACTGCACGATGCCAAAGGCCATCCGCTGTTGGCCTTGACGGGACGGGGCGACCAACACCTGACCAAAGGGCTGCCAGAAATAGTGACCCGCTTTGAAGAGGCGATCGGACAGCAGTTCAAAATCCAGCGGATCATTGCTGACCGGGAAGTAATGGCTGGGGAGTTTCTAGCCCGGGAAGTGGGCAAGCAGCGGGTAATCGTGACTATTCTGAAAGAGAACCAGTATCAGGATCTAAACTCGTTTGAGGAGGTGGGGGCCTTTAGTCCCTGGCTATATGATAAGAAAAAAGAAAAAGTGCTAAGGGAGGTGGCTCCGGCTACTTTTGAACTGAAAGTGGCTTCGTCAGTAACCGAGCCACCTCTCAAGTTGAAAGTAGCGCTCATTCGGGATTTGAGACGCTCAAAACCGGGAGGACCTGGGGAAACCGGCGCTAAATTGATCCCGCTAGTAACGACCAGTCTTGAGGCTGAGATTAAACCCCTCAGTTCGACCCAAGCGCTGGCTTTGGCGGAGGCCTATCGCCAACGCTGGCCTTTGCAGGAAAACATCATCAAGGATTGGCTCTTACCAATGGGGTTGGACATCAATCACGGCTTTGCCAAAACGGTGGTAGAGAACTCAGAGGTGAGTAAGCGGCGGGTGCAACTCCAGCAGCGGCTTAACACCGCTCAAAAGCGGGAGGTCAGTGCCAGACAACGGAGTGCCAAAGCCGGTGAGCTAAGTAAACGTCGCCACCAAAAGTTGCACTCCCTTTTCCCCAAGCTCAAGCAGGAGCTGAGAAAACTGGATGACCGTTTGGAGAAAGAGGCGGGTCCCCACCCCTTCACTTGTGAGCAGAAAATGGAGTATCAACAAGCTAAACATAAAGTTGAAGCGGAAGTGGCGCGGCTGCAAGGGCTGGAATGGGAAGCCCATCGAACTTCTAACAGGGAATACTACAAAGCGGAAGAATATGAGAAACAGCAAAAAAAGCTCTCGGGACAACTGGAAAAGTTGAACGGTGGGGAACGGGAAATGCTGGAGTTGGATCACCAAAAAGATCAGGTAATGACGGTGTTCAAACTAGCCCTGGTGAATCTGGGAATGTGGGTGAGGGAGCG
>JBBRSB010000129.1:0-2134 GCA_038245785.1 Gloeobacterales cyanobacterium
GCCGCTGCTGTCGTGCGAATTCCCGATAGATTCTGGGGTTTATGGTGTGAGTATGAGATCGAAGGGAACACATACTTGGTACTAATGTCAAGAATCTTACTACTATTAGCCATCGCCGCTTGCAGTGCATCCAAGACATTATCCTCGACATGCTGGTTGATGATCTCCAACGCTTCAGCGGTGGAAAGGGTCGTCGTGAAGTACTTCATGTTTACGACGATCTGCCAGACGAACCCATTCTTGTCAATCCCCGAAATCACAGCCTGTACATTCTCTTCCATTGCAACCCCCCCAGTTAATATTTCCGTATGCAGTAAGTGTTCACTATACCACCAGCTTGACACTCCGGCAAGCTTCCTATCTCTAGGTGTAGGGGCGATCTGGCCCAGTGATTCCCCCGGGAGCGTTAGCCCCCATCACTGGTATTCGTCTAACTCCCCCGTAAGGACTAATCATGAGTGGCTACTTCATCAAGCGATCGGACCAACAGCTCGGCCAAGGTAACGAGGACTTCGCGGCGCTCGCGCAGGAATACCCCGCAATCGCCTGGGCACTTGCTGGCCGTCCCAACGGACATCCAGAAGGGGCCGAGTCCCCAGCGACCATCATGCTTTTCTTTGACAGCGGGAGGCTCAAATACTGCCTCTCCCCTAAAGTTGGTCTCGGGGTGGCGTTTGGATGCGTCGACGATCCAACTAAGCCTATGGCCTCATTAGAGGCCTCGCTGCGGGAAGGGAAATATGAGTGGAAGAACCGTAAGCGTAACTAGGGGGGTCGCACCAGACACTCTCTAGGCCTTACACTTCTAATACCAGTGATGGCCCGCGTTCCATCGCGAGGTCCTTACGAGCCCTGGCCGCCCAATGTGGCGACCAGGGTTTTTTCGTTTACGGGGCAAAGCCTAACAGGCGAAAGAAAATGCTAGGGGGTTTACAGCCAAGGTTAGGGCGGAAGCTCCCAGGTCACTGGTTCCAAGTTATGGGAGTCGATGCCTAGAGCCCGGAGCTCCTGGTATCTTGTGGGCACAGCACCGTTAGAGCCCGACGGGATGAACGGATAATCCGTGACTATCTCCGTGGCCCAGAACCGTGGGGTCCAGAGGTATTCATCCCATCCGCCAAGATCAGACTGCCCCCTGTTATCCCAACGGTGCTGTGCTACATACGTACCAGTATCGTACGTTAACCACATCTGGGAAAAGACGGACTCGTCTATCGAGGGACGTTGGGTGATATACCAGTCCCCGCTCGCAAAAGTCACATCCCATGTGCCGTGCCATTGTATCTCACCGTTCGATGGTCTATAGGACCACTGCCCGTCACTCATGTCGGACTGTATGATACTAATCGGAACCAGAATGTCCAAAATCTCAATAAGTATGACACAGCGAAACGACAAGAAGTGTACCCAACACGGTGGGCCACCTAGAGCTTTATAGTAATCGTTCGTGCACCAACGTGCTCTCGCCTGCGGAAATCTTGACCCGCGTTTCATGTGCGAATCCGCTTAGAGAGGACGCCCACTTTCAACCCGATATCGTATCCCGCCACAAGCGTCCCATTCCCAGTCGATCTCGTCAAGATCACGAAATTGCACTGGTTTCCGCTGACCGTTGCCGTAAGAGACTTGAAAGCGATCGCCACGTCATCTAATAGCGCCGAATAAGCGTCAGAGATGAAATCGTTGACGTAATCTCCCTCGCACACACCAGGAATGTACTGGCGCCCCGTGACCGACCCCGCGTAAGGCAACCATTTGATAACCCCCGCAGTGGCTCCACTTGCCGCTGCTGTCGTGCGAAGTCCCGATAGATTCTGGGGTTTATGGTGTGAGTATGAGATCGAAGGGAACACATACTTGGTACTAATGTCAAGAATCTTACTACTGTTAGCCATCGCCGCTTGCAGTGCATCCAAGACATTATCCTCGACATGCTTGTTGATATCCTCCAACACATGAGCGGTGGGCCAGGTCGATGTGTCGTACTTCATGTTCGCGACGATCTGCCAGACGAACCCGTTCTTGTCAATCCCCGAAATCACAGCCTGTACATTTTCGTCCATTGCAACCCCCCCAGTTAATATTTCCGTATGCAGTAAGTGTTCACTATACCACCAGCTTGACACTCCGGCAA
>JBBRSB010000130.1:0-2115 GCA_038245785.1 Gloeobacterales cyanobacterium
CAAAACTGGCTGTCTGGAAGTTCATCTGGACAATAATGGGACAACATGCATAGCACAATAGGGCATAATCGCCGCCTATATAGGGGCTCTAACCGATTGTATTTGAGTGGTTTAGGCCATATACTATAGGTAGGAGAACAGTTATGAACACTTCCATGAACACCTTTGCAGCCAAACACCCCGTCCGTATGCTCCTTATAGCCCCGGTATTAGGGGCCAGTCTGGTCATATTCCTTCCCATTATAGGCTTCTATCTTGTTGCATACTCACTATTTATGTGGGTTGTGGGCCTCTCGGGACACTACAAGGCGGTAGAGGACTAATGAGCCAGGGGTGTAAACTTTTTTCACTTATTTTCGTCTAACCCCTTGCATTCACAGGACATAAGCTGTATACTTGTATTATAGACAACCTGTTGTGGGGTTTGTCAGACATTTAGGGGCTTGATGTTCACTCTCTTACATCCGGCCCCTCCTTTTTCATATTAAGGGGAACAGGTCACCCCCGCTCAACCATCCCGGTTAGGGTAACAAACGAGCAGAAGGGCCTGATTATTGATGGTGAAAAAAGAAAACACCGTGGTTGAAGGCTCGTATAACGGGCCTTTAGCTGTTGATAAGCATTCCAACAGAGATATCACAAAAGATGTACATGAGAACCCTGATGAATTGCTTGTCAGACCTATAGTAATAAACCCTACTGCTCCTCCTGAAACATTCCTAGCAGAGATTGCACACAGGCTTGGACCTGACTGGAAAAAGACATTCAGCCCAAGACAACTAATCCGTAAGGGCATCACAATGGAGAAATTGAACTCTGTATGTGCCCGTCTCAGGCAACTGGTCCCACTATCTACAGCATTACGGGCTGAAGGGTTTACGGAAGAGGCAGAAACTCTACTGTTCTCTTTGAGAGACAGGCAGCCCTATAAGTATTGCTTTACTGAGTTTGACAAGGCATTAGCAGAAGGCGAAGCAAATGCTATTGCCAGACTCAACCACCATGACACAACTAAGCGTGAACAAGATGCACTCAAGTGGATGTTAGAGCGTGCCTTGAAACAAGATTGGTATGCACAACGAACCAAAACAACCAAGGTCATTACAGAGAATAGAACCGTTAGCGTCCAAATGAAACTTCCTCAATCAAACATAAAGGCTGTACCTGCCCTTCAGGAAGCCATTATTGACACAGTAGCTATTCCAGAGAAACCACAATGAAGCGACTCCTTATAAGTGCCATATTGGCACTATCCATAACTGGATGTGCTAACCCAATTAGCCAGATAAAGACTTCCATAAACTCTTACAACTACTATGCCTCCCGTTTTGAAGAGAAGTGCCCAAGCTATGACTCGGCTGCTTGCCCAGACGTAAAAGATCAGGCAGCAGTCCTACAGTCTTGGAATAAGGCCATCAAAGAGGCTCAGAAGGCTACAGAGGTAGGTGGCAAATATCCCCTACAACTGAAAGCCTTGAAAGATATTGAGAAGAAGGCCAAGTAATGGAAACAGTAGCCGCTCTCCTCGCTGCTCTCGGAAGTATCTCCTCAATGGTTACCAGCCTTGTTGCTCAGCATGAGAAAGCACTGGCTGCTAAAGACAAAGAAATTGTTGATCTAAAAAAGATAGTGGCGTCTATCAAAGATGCTCCTAAATAAAGAAGGACTTATGCCTATTACACTTCAAGAAATTCTCGCTGATCTTCCCGCTGCCGCTGCTCTCATTCCCACGATTGAAGCAAGTATCAACAAGCTTCAGGCTTCTGATAAGAAGCCCTCTGCTTACTGTCAGTTTGCTTCGGAGATTCTAGGGGCTGTTGGTCCTCTAGTTGATACGGTTGCAGCACAAGCCGCCTCGTAAGGACTTGTATGGACCCTATACAAGTAACTGAATTCATAAAGAACTGGTCTGGAATTGTTATTACTGTTTTCACAGCATTAGTCACATGCTCATCCATTGTAGTTAGAATGATGGCTTCCTACGTTATGTCTATGCGAGACAACATGCCGGACTACAAGCCTTCAAAGGGCTTATTTATGCTTATGGCTATCTTGTCAGCAATCGGAATCAATTCAGCAACAACTGTAAAGATTCTTGGTGAAAACAAGCCTGAC
>JBBRSB010000131.1:0-2114 GCA_038245785.1 Gloeobacterales cyanobacterium
CCGCATACGGCTCAAGCACTCTTAAAACTGCGTTAACAGTCCGTCCGTAATATTGCGATGGTCAATTTACTGATATTTTTGCTCTTCACAAGTCTTTTCCCCGCCCTTTCTTCAAAATATCCATTCCAGTTCTTATCGTAAGGATTAGCATGGCTTTTTATTTTGATATGCCTAATTATCTTTGTGGCATCAAATCGGGGAAGTTCTGTTTGTCGCTTTTTATCAGAAGTCATAAACACCCAGTTTCGTTTACCTACTTGTTTAAAGTAGTGGGCTTTTACCCAGTGTAAACTTTTGTTGGGATGTCGGCGTTTGGCCCATTTCCACAGTAATTTGAACATTTTGTCGTCCAACAATGCAAAGGTTCGTTTGGAAGCCGCATGGCGAAAGAAATTTGCCCATCCTCTGATTTTTGGTTTAATGCATTGGATGAGCATCTTTTGAGTTACCATTTTATGGCTGGTTACATATTCGCGGATAGTGGAATAAATGCTTTCGACCGAATCCTTTTTAGGTTTGGTAAGACATTTACCATTGTACTTTCGTACATTAAAACCCAGAAAATCAAATCCGTCGTTAATGTGCGTGATCTTTGTTTTCTCCGGGGAAAGTTCTAGTCCTCTTTCGGTAAGAAACTTGCCGACAAGTGGATGGATTACTTCTTCCAGATATTCGCGATTGGCACAGGTAACCACAAAATCGTCGGCGTATCGCACGAAATGTACTTTAAGCGGGTTGTACCATCTCCCATTGCAGTATTGTGTATGACAGGCTTGCTGGTTTATTTCCTTTTCCAGCCCGTCCAGTACCATGTTTGCGATGGTAGGTGAAATAATACCTCCCTGCGGAGTTCCGCTTTCGGTGGGGAACCAGCGTTTCTGATCCAGATAACCCGCCTTAAGCCATTGCTTAAGAACCTTTTTGCTTAGGGGTATGTGTTGCAAAATCCAGTGGTGCGAAATGTTATCGAAACAGCCCATGATATCTGCTTCGTATATCCATCCGGCAGAACTACCTTTTCCCAGTATATTATGACATTGCTCGATGGCATCGGCACACGATCGCTTTGGCCTAAACCCGTAAGAGTTTGGGTCGGCGGTGGTCTCTGCTATGGGTTCGAGCCCTAGTTTGAACAGGGCTTGCAATGCCCTGTCCCTGATGGTTGGAATGCCAAGGTGCCGGAGTTTTCCGTTTTTCTTGGGAATGGATTTTCGCTTTAATGGTTTTGCTTTGTACCCCTTTGTGGATAGTTGTTCAATAGCCTTCCACCGCCTGGCTGGAGTATCCCAAAGTACCTTATCCACCCCGCAGGTCCTACTGCCTTTGTTGGTTGTTACTCTGAGTATGGCCAGCAACTTCCCGTAAAATGATCGGGAAAGCAAGTGCAGAAGGGCTTTTACTTTATGGTAATGTTTCGCTTTTACAGCCTTTACGATACGTGTTTGCAGTGACTTAACGTCACGGTGAACCTTCCTCCAGTTTATGGAAGTCCAGTTTGTCCATGTCGGTGTGGATGCACACCCCGATTGCCCGGGGTTCATTTGCGGTTTCCTCATTGTAAATCTTACTGTAAATTTCTCGTAATAGAGCACCATAACAGAAGTGGGCATATCCGGTGCATTACACACCGGCGTTGGCTTTCTCTGTCGTTCCTTTACCCATATCATATTGTGCTGTCCTTACGGAAAGCCTATCCCATAGATCCGGGAAACGACATGGGCTTACCAAGTTCCGCTTACATAACAAACCGGGTTAGGTTCTGCCTCTTTGCCGGGGGAATCGTAATCCATGTAACAGGAACATACAACCCGTTATCTATACCCCTTACCATTTTGGTCATAGCGTATCATCGTCTTTCGCTATTTAAACTTCACGACATTTATTAGCAGTTCACATTTATTAACCATACCGGTTAAGCCTAACTCCCTAGCGCCTTACGATGGCACATCAACAGGGTTTCCTCACGGAATCCCTTTGCGGGCTATATTGTCCGAACAGCTTCGCACAAACCAGTTACCCGGTATGCACGTGTCCATAGGCTACTTGTGATGGAACACAAGGTTTTATCATTCAATGAACGTAAAACAGTTATTGTAAGCGACTTCATGTCGCAC
>JBBRSB010000132.1:0-2106 GCA_038245785.1 Gloeobacterales cyanobacterium
CATTCAGCATCCTGCATCGATGACCCATTCAAATGTTTCTGCAACTGACAGTAAAAAAGCAGGTATTTCAGATGCGTTAATCAGGCTTTCAGCAGGCATAGAAGATGCTGTAGATATCATAAATGATTTAAAACAAGGATTAGAAAAAAGTTAAATGAATTGCACAACTTGTGATGACAGCATTTGCAGGAAGCAACAAAGTTCATGCAACCGGGAAATTTTCGATAAAGCTGAAGTGATTGATCAATACCGGGACCCGTCGAACAGCGAAATTGTGCAGGCGGCTGCACAACTGGTAGATTCGGGGAGGGCCGGAACACTTTCCCGCATGCAAGAAATTGTTGCATTCGCTAAACACATGAAATATAAACGGCTTGGGCTTGCTTATTGCTATGGTATGGAACAATATGCTAAAGCCATAGAAACGACCTTAACCGGAGAAGGATTTGTTGTTTCGGCTGTTTCCTGCAGTGTAGGAGGATTAAAACAAAGTGAAGTAAATGCAGCTAGCTGCATTCATAAAGTTTCTTGCAATCCCTTGGGACAGGCACAGCAACTGAATGCTGAAAAAGTCGACCTGACATTGGTTGTCGGAATTTGCCTGGGGCACGATATCTTGTTAAACCGCCATTTGGATATGGATTCTACGACCCTGGTTGTAAAAGACCGAAAATTTAATCATGCGCCGCTGATGGGAATCGGAAAGTAAGTCCATGTAAATGATTAATAAAATCAAACATAAATAACTAAAAAGGAGAAATGAAAATGAAAATTGCTGTTCCTGTTACAAGTAACAATCAGATAGATGACCATTTTGGCCATTGCGAATTTTATAGTATCTTCACGATATCAGCAACGAATGAAATAACTGATGTGAACACCATTCCATCTGTAGAAGGCTGTGGCTGCAAATCAAATATTGCCGGCACCTTAGCCGAAAACGGCGTTACAGTTATGCTTGCAGGCGGTATTGGCGGTGGCGCGATAAATGTGCTGAATAACGCAGGCATCGAAGTCGTGAGAGGCTGTTCCGGAAATGCTGCTGAAACCGTGAAACTGTTCATTACCGGTAATATCAATGATAGCGGCGAAAGTTGTGCTGCGCACGAAGCACATCATGCTGAAGGTGGCACACACCAATGCAATCATTAGGAATACCTGCTCAAATTCCGTTGCCGGACATGCATTTATTTCAGTATTATGTCAAAGTACCGCTTCATAGCAGCAACCTGTTCCATACTGATTTCTACCGGCATCAGTGCGCAGATCACATCTGATACGATCAGGCTCAACCCTGTTGAAATTACGGACAGCCTGGCCAATCGTAAATCTTTTCTGACTGTGGCTATTTCGAACAAGCTATTGTTGGCAGAATCCACACGCGATATCGGTGACTATCTTCGCAGCATACCCAATGTTTCGGGTATCCGCAAAGGTGGCGGAGCCGTTGACCCGGTAATCAGAGGCTTTAAATTCAGCCAGTTGAATGTTGTGATGGATGGCGGTGTAAAAATAGAAAATGGCTGCCCGAACCGCATGGATCCGGTTTCATCACGTATAGAGGCTGAAGATATTGCGAAAATTAATATCATAAAAGGCCCTTACTTGTTGCAATATGGTCCGGCCTTAGGAGGCGTAATTGATTTGCAGACAGTCAATCCGCATCCATATCCGAAATTTGAGCTTCATGCCAATGCTTTATTGGGTTATGAAAGTAACTGGCATGGGCAAAAAGAGCATCTTTCCATCTATGGCGGTAACAAGCGGTTTTATTTCCTGGTTACGGGAGGATATCGCAAATACGGCAATTACAAAAGCGGAAGCCAGGATGGTGTATCGAATACCTATCAAACATCTTTTACAAAGTATAATTTTTCTTCTAAAGCTGGTTTTGCGATTTCACCAAACCAGAACATTCTGCTCTCTTACAAAGACGTGCATGGCAGGGATATCTTATTCCCGTCGTTAACCATGGACGAAAAAAGCGATGATACCCGCATCATGGCTGTTGATTATGCGGTTAAAAACCTGTCGGAAGTCATTAAAACTTTCGATCTGAAGATCTATCGCTCGGTGGTACACCATGTGATGGACAACAGCAACCGC
>JBBRSB010000134.1:0-2042 GCA_038245785.1 Gloeobacterales cyanobacterium
TTTTTTAGTGCGCCCGGCATGGGCGATGACTATAGGGTGAAAGTCCCGAACGCACCTTGACAGAGGGAAGCGTTAGCCAAAGGCAAGGGTGTCCATCGCGAGGTGGAATCTGAAGGAAGCCAGAGGCAAAGTCCCGGTCTGACGAATAGAAACTTCATATAAGGCTTAAGGTTACCGGATGAGTTTGCTAAACAAAACGAAGTCCAAATCTGTCCGGGGTAACCAAAGTAAATGAAGCAGATAGATGGGATGAAAGTAATCGTTCTTACCCGGGGAGATCTCGCGGACGTGATGAAACGAAGTATGAATCATGGTCGAAACAAGGTTTACCGTGAGAAGTCAGCCGAGGCCATAGTACTGTGAAACGGCTATCACAGGAAGGGCTGAACTTTAAGAAGTGAGCAAAAATGAAAGTTACCGAATGAAGGAAGTAAAGCAGAAAATCTCAGAACAATCAGAGACCTACCCAAAGGAGAATAGGACGGAATCCAAAGGGAATGAGGGAGGGCAGACCTATATACGGATGACTGAAAATGATGCCACAAACAACAGACAAGCAGACTATGGAATGATGGAGTTCATAGTGTCGCCTCTGAACCTGAATGGAGCATACAAAAGAGTAAGGAGCAACAAAGGGGCAGGAGGAGTCGATAAGATGGAAGTCGAATCGCTAAAAGATTATCTTGTCAGACACAAGGATGAACTGATGACATCCATAGAGAAGGGCAAATATCGCCCTAACCCGGTACGCAGGGTAGAAATACCCAAAGATAACGGGAGCAAACGACAGTTAGGCATACCCACAGTAGTAGACAGGGTAATCCAACAATCCATTACGCAGGTTCTGGTTCCGGTCTATGAACCACAGTTCTCTGATCACAGTTATGGGTTCAGGCCAAGGCGTAACGCCCATCAGGCTCTGCGCAAATCCCAAAAGTACATCAACGAAGGCTATGAATGGGCAGTAGAGATGGACTTGGAAAAGTTCTTCGATACAGTCAGCCACAGCAAACTGATGGAGGTATTATCAAGAACGATAAAGGATGGGCGTGTTGTATCGCTCATACACAAATACCTCAGAGCAGGGATCGTACTTGGAGGCAAGCTGACACCCAGTGAAAAAGGTGTTCCGCAAGGAGGGCCTCTCAGCCCAATATTGAGCAACATCATGCTCAACGAGCTGGACAAAGAGCTGGAACATAGAGGGCATAAGTTTGTACGCTATGCAGATGACATAGTTATACTGTGTAAGAGTAGACGAAGTGCCGAACGCACCTTGGAGAGCATTATTCCTTTTGTAGAAAGGAAATTGTTTTTAAAGGTGAACCGTCAAAAGAGCCAAGTATCCAATATAAGGGGAATAAAATTCCTGGGATACTCCTTTTACATAAAGGATGGAAAGTGCAAGTTTCGGTTACATCCAAGAAGTTTGCAAAAGATGAAAGACAGAATCAAAGAGCTGACATCGAGAAGCAACGGATGGGGAAATGACCGAAGGAAGGAAGCACTGGGCCGATTTATCACGGGCTGGGTGCAGTACTTTAAACTGGCCGATATGGATAAACTGCTGGTTAAGACAGATGAATGGTATCGTCGCAGGCTTAGAATGGTAATATGGAAACAATGGAAACGGATTAAAACCAGAATGGCCAACCTAATCAAGCTTGGGGTAAAGAAATCCAAGGCTTATGAGTGGGCGAATACTAGGAAAAGTTATTGGCATATCGCTAACAGCTTTATCCTTAACACCACCATCACTAACGATCGTCTATGCAAAGCGGGTTTTGTTTTCCTATCGTCTTCCTATCGTAAAGTCAGAGTTGTTTCTTAGAGAACCGCCGTGTACCGAACGGTACGCACGGTGGTGTGAGAGGTCGGAAAATAAAATAGGAGGAAAACTATTTTATTTTCCTCCTACTCGATTTGGTTTAATTTTTATTTCAATGATTTTACCATCAGCTATATAAAACTCTGCTTTACTCTCAAATTCGTTATATTTCCCATGAACATGAATTGGTTCATGTTCATTAGAATAGAAAAAA
>JBBRSB010000135.1:0-2032 GCA_038245785.1 Gloeobacterales cyanobacterium
CAAATAGAATTAACTTTTCCGAGCGGTTTGTGTCTTAAAATTTTCGGATAGATGCTGGGGTTAAGTGCAAACCTCCGATATTTTTTGTGTTGTAATTCGGTTGATATGCGAAATGGGTTCGATGGGTTGGCCGGAATAGTACGAAACCATCTAAAAAACGACCCCATATCGGGAGATGTGTTCGTTTTTTTAAATAAAACACGCACCCATATCAAAATACTATACTGGGACGGCGATGGATTTGCCCTGTTTTATAAGCGCCTGGAAAAGGGGCGGTATGCTCGTACCCTACATAACGAGCCATCGAAGCAGCTCAAACGGGAGGAGCTTATGATGCTCCTCGAAGGTCTTTGCTATCGTGCGATGAGCAAAAAAAAGAGGTACAAATTTGGTTGATTTTTTTGAAAAAAATATGTTTTAAGCCTCAATAAAATCGATCGTTTTGAGTATATTTGGGTATGATAAAAGAGCAAGGCAACGAGCAATTTTCAAAACAATCCCTGATGGCAAAAAATGCCCTTTTGGAATGTAGCCTTGCCGAAAAAGATTCGGCGATCACCAAACTCACCGCCGACCTTGAGGCCGCTAATTTCCAAGTCGAACAATTGCGGCGGATGATCTTTGGTTCGAAACGAGAACGTTTCATCTCCAACATAGACACACAACAATTGGCTTTGGACTTTGAACCGAAAGTTGCCCAAATCCAGGCCGCTGTTGAGATAGAACGCGAGCTCATCCGGGTGGCCTACCAGCGCAAAAAAACTAAAAAAGAACACCCGGGCCGTATGGCATTACCTTCACATCTGCCTGTTGTAGAAACCATTATTGAGCCATCTGAAGATACCTCCGATATGGTATGTATTGGCAAAGAGGTTACCGAGGAATTAGATTATACCCCTGCAAAACTTCATATCCATCGCATTATTCGTCCCAAATACATCACCAAAGAAGATGAAAAAGGCAGCCAACACCAAGTCATTGCCGAACTAAACCGTCCCATCCCTAAATGTATTGCAAGCGCAGCCTTGTTAGCGATGGTTTTTGTTGACAAATACATCTATCACCTGCCACTTTACCGGATACTGCGGCGCATCGCCCAAATGGGTGTCCCTTTGCCCAGCTCCACATTAGCGTCGTGGGTAAAATTAGGCGCCCAGTTACTGCAACCCCTCTACGCAGTCCACCGGTTACATGTTTTTGGTGAAATTTATCAGATGATCGACGAATCGCCCATAAAGGTGCAGGATGGAGAGAAACCGGGGGCTTGTCACCAGGGTTACATGTGGGTAAGGTATGCCCCATTGTCAAAATCGGTGCTTTTCGAGTACTATAAAAGTCGCAGCACCAAGGGCCCTATCGACGATTTAACGACCTTTAAAGGTTACATCCAAACCGATGGGTACGTGGGATATACCTTTTTGGCATCGCAACAAGGGGTTACGCACCTGTCGTGCTGGGCACATGCACGCCGGTACTTCGAGAAAGCACTTCAAAACGACAATGAAAAGGCATCGCACGTCATCAAACTTATCCAACTACTTTATGCCATCGAAGCCCTTGCGCGGGAATCAGGCATCTCGCATAAGGAACGACATTCCTTAAGGCTCGAAAAGTCGCTGCCCATTATCAATGAAATTGGGCAATATATAGCCCTGCATAGAATCAATGTTACCCCACAAAGCCCCATAGGCAAGGCTTTCGAATATTGTGCCAACCGTTGGGTGAGCCTGCAAAACTATTTAACCAATGGTATGCTTGAGATTGATAGCAACCTGGTCGAAAACTCTATCCGCCCGCTAGCTTTGGGACGAAAGAACTACCTTTTTGCCGGGTCGCACGATGCTGCTAAAGATATTGCCATGTTCTATAGTTTTATGGTCACTTGCTCCAAAAATGACATCGATCCACAAAAGTGGCTCGCCTACATTATCCAAAATATCAACGACACCAAAACTTCTCAGCTCAAATATCTGCTCCCGCAATTTATCGATAAAAATTTACTGGCGTAACACGGGGTTGGTGAATTGCATAC
>JBBRSB010000136.1:0-2032 GCA_038245785.1 Gloeobacterales cyanobacterium
AGCACCGCTAGAGCCAGAATTGGTGTTCCTCCCATCGCATAGATATCCGATAGCGCGTTCGTAGCAGCAATGCGCCCAAAATCCACAGGGTCATCAACGATGGGCATGAAAAAATCAGTGGTCAAGACTAGGGCCTGGGTCTCGTTCAGCTGATAGACCGCCGCATCATCACTGGTTTCCGTCCCCACTAGAAGACGTGAGTCCGGCATCGCTAGCGGTAGCTTGCCTAAAATTTCCTGTAGCTGAGCTGGAGCAATTTTGCAACCACACCCGCCACCGTGGGAGTACTGTGTCAGGCGGATCATAGAGACATCTCTTATTTCTTGGACTTGGCTTTTGGCTTCAGCTTTTTATCTTTTTTGGCAGACTTTATCTTTTTGGCCTGCACTTCATCATAGGCGGCCTTAAGTTTGTCCATTAGTTCTTGTCGACGGTCATAGAGCCGCTTCAGAGGCCGAGGCTGTACTTTTTCCAAAGAATAGGCGGTTAGTAAGGGCAAAGCAATTGTAGAGTCGCAGTAGCAGACCACCGTGCCTGGCAGTTTATCCGGGTCTACTTTGCCCCAGGAGACGGCCTCAGCCGGAGTAGCCCCAGAAAGTCCACCTGTATCTGGACGAGCATCGGTAATTTGCAGGAAAAAATCATGTCCTTTTTCTTCAATGCCCAATACTTCCTGAATCTGGGGCTCTGTTTGCAGAATAAAGTTCTTAGGTGAACCACCTCCGAGGATCCAAACCCCGCTTTTTCCGCCAGAGCGCTTAGCTTCCAAAACAATTGCAGCAGTCTCATTCACATCGAGCAAGACATCAAACTGAAGTTCGCCACCGGAGAGCGCCTGTTCTGCCACGTTCATGCCGATGGAAGAATCCCCTGGACTAGAGGTATACACGGGAACGCCCAAACGATAGGCCGTAGAGAGCAAAGAGCGAGGCTTGGTGTCCCCGAGCAATTTCTCCCGTTCGAGGATGTATTTGCCGCAAAGATGATGAAACTCAGCGCTGCCCATCTTCTTTTGAAACTCCGGAGCTTCAAAGATTTTTCTGAAGAAAGCATCGGTAGAAAGAAGGACATCATAGTCAAAGAAAATGTCGTAGATGCGAACAACTCCTTCTTCTCGGAGCACCACATCCGAAACCTGATGATTTCCACGATGCAAGTCTAGACCAATGCCAAAATGTGTATCGTGGTAAAGATTAGCCCCTGTGGAAACAATCCAATCAATAAATCCAGCCTCCATTAGCGGAATCAAAGCGGAAATTCCAAGACCAGCAGGCGTGAGTGCCCCTGTGAGCGTCACGCCTACGGTTACCTCTGGTTGCAACATCTCCTCGACCAGCAGTTGGGCTGCTTCTCGCAAACGTGCCGCATTGTAGGCCAAAAAACTTTTGTCGATCAGGTCCGTAACGGAGATGCCCGGATGAATCGGGTCTGGGTTGATTTTCTTGCCAGATAGAAAGGACTTACGAGCCAAGGGAAATCCTCTGAAGAGAGAAAAAGCCTTTACATTCTAGGGGACGGACAGCCCAGATTAGTAGAAAGCTCTTGGAGTTTATGAAGGTTTGCGCTTATCTCGAACTCGCGCTAATAAAATAAAATAGTAAGGCGCTTTCTGAATCTCCTTTCTTAAAGTGCTATTGTTTTTATAGAGTCAATAGAGTCATAGGTAGTTTATGGCAAATCTAAAACCGAATACAGTGGGTCTGCGCAAAGGCGGTGGACGACGCCCTCTGAAAGATAAGGCCATGCTCCATATCCGCACTACAGGCACAGCCATAGACACCTTAGAAGCGATTGCCCAATCCTATGGCTGCGTCTATGGAGGCAAACCTTGGATAGCAGGTCTACTGGGAAAAATAGGAACTGGAGAACTCACGATAGTCCCCTCTCCCCCAAAGCTTCTTAATAACAGCCCAGAGCAAGCGGCTCAGGAAGTTCTATATGAAAGTAAGCATGAACCTATCCTGGCAGAACTTGATGCACTCATCGAAGCAAGTGCCAAGACCATGAAGGTCACCCAGGGAACAGGGAATAA
>JBBRSB010000137.1:0-2019 GCA_038245785.1 Gloeobacterales cyanobacterium
ATTGCTCCTGCCATTTTCGCCGTAACCATTGGATGGCTTGAATTTTAAATTTCCGGTATTTCCACATTACCCATTTTACCAGCCGTCTGTTAATGTGGGCATAGATCTGGTGCATGGATGGAGCCGCATACTTTCCGTAATAACTTACCCAGCCTGCAACTTTCTTATTGAGTTGCACAGCGAGTTGTTCTATGCGGTCGGTACGCTTGTGCAGCTTCTCATATTTGAGTTGACGCAACATGCGTTTGCGGGCATCTTTGCTAACTTCTGCTACATACAGCAATGGGGTTCGTCCGTCTTTTGTTCGGACGAGGTCTTTTCTAAACTGGTGGCCTAAAAACGTAAACGACGACGGATAGCTTTTGATCACTAACGCAGGGTTACGGTTCTCGGTTTGTACCAGCTTTGTTTTAACCGGGTGCAGTTCCAATCCACAATCAAGCATCCGTTCTTTAACGAGCTTTAAAATGAATTGGGCAGCCGCTTCGCTGCTGGTGTGAATGATGATGTCGTCGGCATAACGCTCGAACGCAAATTTTGCTCTTACGTGTTTGCCTATCCACGCATCAAACACTACATGCAGGAACAGGTTGCTTAGCAGCGGCGAGATCACACCACCCTGGGGAACACCTTTGGTGACTGCCTGCAAACTACCGTCAGGCATTTGTACAGGAGCCTGGAGGATGCGCCACAGGTAGCAGTGCAGCCATGTTAACTTCGGACAGAAATGCACTACCGCCTGCATTAATTTATCATGCGGTATGTTATCAAAGTAACCCCGAATGTCAAGGTCTACACACCAACTGTAGTAGTCGGTATTGTACCGGCATTCGCTGATCGCTTCGTGTGCATTCTTACCACGACGGTACGCAAAGCTGCTGTCGTGAAAGTGTGGTTCCAGGTATGGTTCCAACACGCCACGAAGCACTTCCTGCACAATTCTGTCGCGGATACACGGAATTCCGAGCGGTCGTTCCCCGCCATCATCCTTGCGTAAAAATACACGCCGGACGGGTTTTGGAAAGTACGCACCACTGCTGATCCTGTTCCAGATGCGGAACAGGTTGTGGTAACGTTTGCGGTCAAACGCTTCCCAGTCTTCCATGTCTGCGCCGTGGGTGCCGTCATTAAGCCTTACAGCCTTGTACGCTTCCCACACATGGCGCTTTTCGATTGGTAATCGCATAACTTGTCTTTTGTGGGATAAGCAATGGTATCCTTTCCGCAGATTGTACCTATCACTTATTCCGGCTTCATAACTGCCAACCCCTTGGCTCCACCCCCATTACAGGGGTTTCATAGCTACTATGGGTTGGTCTGACTTCCTGCTGCTACATCAATAATCGGCTTGATGGCAAGACCACCTTGCGGTTTCTTTCGGGCAACAACAGGATCTCACCAGTTGATCAGTAACGCCCAGATACAGCTCCTGCCGCCTTTACCCCGGAAGTCAAATGGCCAGCTCCGGTGTTATCGCCGCCAAATTGGTCGGGAGTCCCTATGAACTTCTCCCTTCTGACTTCGCTTCGCAAATAACGAGGCTTCGACCAGCGGTTTATCCGTATTCAGCTGCTGTACCAATACCTGCTTTCACTACTCGTGAAAGCGCTTTGACTCAAACGTTCAGCACCAGTTCGTTACCGAACCAGCACCTTTGAGTGGTTTGCATCCTTTGTACCGTTCAACCGGATGCGAGGGGCCAAATTTCCCTCATCGTTACTGACCCTCTGGCTGGTCACACCAAAAGTATTTGCAAAAGCAGGGCTGGACATTGTAACATCGGCTATGTGCTACTATCAGCAGCAGTTCGGGCTCGACGTTCAATGTTCAGCTTTTGTTTTAACTTCAAAAAAATATTTTCAATTGGGCATTTGTACCAGGCAGACGAGCAATGAATTCCCTGCCTTCGCAAATACTCAACGTTAGGCGTAATGCTACAAGCGACCGTGACAACATCAACCGACCGACAAATTATTATCTTTGCACTTTCAATTAAACTATGGCGGACGAAATAAAAAA
>JBBRSB010000138.1:0-1967 GCA_038245785.1 Gloeobacterales cyanobacterium
CCGAACCCACTTAGGTTGAAAACTGAGGGGATGAGCTGTGGGTAGGGGTGAAAGGCCAATCAAACTCCGTGATAGCTGGTTCTCCCCGAAATGCATTTAGGTGCAGCGTTGCGTGTTTCTTACCGGAGGTAGAGCTACTGGATGGCTAATGGGCCCTACAAGGTTACTGACGTCAGCCAAACTCCGAATGCCGGTAAGTGAGAGCGCAGCAGTGAGACTGTGGGGGATAAGCTTCATAGTCGAGAGGGAAACAGCCCAGACCACCAACTAAGGCCCCTAAGCGTGTGCTAAGTGGGAAAGGATGTGGAGTTGCGAAGACAACCAGGAGGTTGGCTTAGAAGCAGCCATCCTTAAAAGAGTGCGTAATAGCTCACTGGTCAAGTGATTCCGCGCCGACAATGTAGCGGGGCTCAAGTACACCGCCGAAGTTGTGGATTTCAGATGATAGCCAAGCCGCCTCCTTTGTGGGGTTGGTTCAGGCGTCTGGAGTGGTAGGGGAGCGTCGTGTGGGCAGTGAAGTCGCGGTGTAAACCAGCGGTGGAGCCTACACGAGTGAGAATGCAGGCATGAGTAGCGAAAGACGGGTGAGAAACCCGTCCGCCGAATGATCAAGGGTTCCAGGGTCAAGCTAATCTGCCCTGGGTAAGTCGGGACCTAAGGCGAGGCCGACAGGCGTAGTCGATGGACAACGGGTTGATATTCCCGTACCGGCGAAAAACCGCCCATGCTGAACAGGGGATACTAACCGCCCGAGACCTGCCCTCTCACCCTTCGGGGTGTGCGGGTTTTGGTGGAGCGCGGGACCTGATCCTGGGAGGCAAGCGTATTAACAGGTGTGACGCAGGAAGGTAGCCGAGCCGGGCGATGGTTGTCCCGGTCTAAGGATGTAGGGCGAACGGTAGGCAAATCCGCCGTTCATGATGCCTGAGATCCGATGGGACTCCCGTAAGGGGGGATTCGGTGATCCTATGCTGCCTAGAAAAGCATCGACGCGAGGTTTTAGCCGCCCGTACCCCAAACCGACACAGGTGATCAGGTAGAGAATACTAAGGCGATCGAGAGAATTATGGTTAAGGAACTCGGCAAAATGCCCCCGTAACTTCGGGAGAAGGGGGGCCCCCATCGTGATGGACACAAGCTGTCCGGAGCGTGCAGGGGCCGCAGAGACCAGGGGGAAGCGACTGTTTACTAAAAACACAGGTCCGTGCGAAGTCGCAAGACGATGTATACGGACTGACTCCTGCCCGGTGCTGGAAGGTTAAGAGGACCGGTTAGCCGCAAGGCGAAGCTGAGAATTCAAGCCCCAGTAAACGGCGGTGGTAACTATAACCATCCTAAGGTAGCGAAATTCCTTGTCGGGTAAGTTCCGACCTGCACGAATGGAGTAACGACTTCCCCGCTGTCTCAACCATAAACTCGGCGAAATTGCAGTACGAGTAAAGATGCTCGTTACGCGCAGCAGGACGGAAAGACCCCGAGACCTTTACTATAGTTTGGTATTGGTGTTCGGAGTGGCTTGTGTAGGATAGGTGGGAGACGTTGAAGCCCGGACGCCAGTTCGGGTGGAGTCATCGTTGAAATACCACTCTGCTCACTTTGGACATCTAACTTCGGCCCGTAATCCGGGTCAGGGACAGTGCCTGATGGGTAGTTTAACTGGGGCGGTTGCCTCCTAAAAAGTAACGGAGGCGCCCAAAGGTTCCCTCAGCCTGGTTGGCAATCAGGTGTCGAGTGTAAGTGCACAAGGGAGCTTGACTGTGAGAGAGACATCTCGAGCAGGGACGAAAGTCGGGACTAGTGATCCGGCGGTACATTGTGGAATGGCCGTCGCTCAACGGATAAAAGGTACCTCGGGGATAACAGGCTGATCTTGCCCAAGAGTCCATATCGACGGCATGGTTTGGCACCTCGATGTCGGCTCGTCGCATCCTGGGGCTGGAGTAGGTCCCAAGGGTTGGGCTGTTCGC
>JBBRSB010000139.1:0-1929 GCA_038245785.1 Gloeobacterales cyanobacterium
CGTAATTGATGTATGATGAAGCTCAAACCCAAAACGCCTGGATGCAATACAGCATCTTGGTTACATCTCTCATGGAGGTTTAAGCATGATCACCCTTACTCCCGATGAGGTTGTCCTCATCAAAGCTCTCCTGACAGCCCTCAGAGGCATTAAAGTTCGCGACATCGATAAAGCCCTCGTCATTCTCAGCAAACACAATCAGAACCCTTAGGAGAACCCAAATGCTGGTTTTGAATGAGGCTCAAGCGTTAGTCATCGAAAGCCTGCTCACCAAAATGCTGATCAACGACTCCTATTCCGTGAGTCAGCTAGAGGAAGCGATCAGTTGGTTTCAGCGAGAAGTCGATCGCGTCTCTTGTCCCTTTGAACAAGTCTGGAGCAAAAACTTAGCCCAAGAAATTGCCAGAGAATTACGCAGCCAAGATTAGTGATCACGATGCCAGCTCTGTACTGATTCAAGCGGCAGAGCTGGCACAAACACTCTTTGCATCAGACTTTGCATCAGAACTGGAGCGATCACAATCTGTTGCCATGTTGAGTTTTTTTCCCAAGCCGTACCCAGACGAAATTCTCTACAGCGTTCTTGCCCGGTATCACATCAGAAGCGGCAACATGGGTCCCAAGCTCACGGTGCAGGAGCTGTTCAATTCCAATAACGCGATCGCCACTGCTGATCTGCCTTGCAATTTGGAAGCGTTAGCCACGAACTTGTCGTTAATCTCGCAGATCACAGGTGAGGAGTTGATTCAGAACCATACGCTATACCGCTTCTATGCTGCCTTTCTGCCGCAGGAGCGATCGCAACAAATCCTTGAGGCAATGCGATCTGGTGATGGAGGAGGCATTCATGACCGAGTGGGGATTCGAGCCAGCCTAGTATACTGAGACAAAAGTAATGCAACATATAAAGAGTGATGAAACGGGTTGAAATTACACTAACCAAGCCTGAGCGCCAGTTGTTGGAGCGAATCTGCAATCAAGGCATCCGAACGGTTCGGGAACTGACTCGCGCCCAAGTTCTACTCGCCCTAGATCGCGGCACGGCAGATCAAACGATCAGTGAGGTACTCGGGGTGGAGCGGACTCGGATTTGGCGGCTCCGCAAGCGATACCTTGTTGGTGGGGTCAACGCAGCCTTGCCTGACCGACCTCGGGCAGGAAGACCGACTCAAGTCGATGCCACCCTCGAAGCTGAAATCGTGGCAACTGCCTGTAGTGCTCCCCCAACTGGGCGAAACACTTGGACATTGGGGTTGATTGCTGAGGTGGTGAGTGTGCAATGTGAGATCCTGCAAATCAGCCACAAGAGCGTAGGGCGAGTGCTGAAAAAAAACGCTGTAAGCCCTGGCTGAAAGAAATGTGGTGTATTGGCGAAATCACGAAGCAGTATCGCCAGAGGATGTATGAGTTAATTGACCTCTATCATCAACCCTACAACGCCAAACACCCTGTCGTCTGCATTGACGAGAAAAGTAAGCAATTGCTGGCATCGGTACGCCCCCCTATCGCGCTCACCCCGGGCAGTGCTGCTAAAGAAGACTATGAATATGAGCGACGGGGCACCCGTAACCTATTTGTGGCAGTCGAACCTCAAGCAGGATGGCGACAGGTGAGCGTCACCTCCCAGCGCTGCAAAGCGGACTTCGTGGAATTTATTCAGCATCTGTTGAACACCCGCTATCGACAAGCCGAGACAGTCCATCTGGTGCTGGATAATCTCAACATCCATTTTGCGAAAGTATTTGTGGATGTGTTGGGCAAGCGCAAAGCCAACTGTTTGCTCAAACGAGTCGTCTTTCACTACACGCCTAAACATGGGAGTTGGCTAAACTTAGCAGAGGTTGAGATTAGCATCCTGGGTCGGCAGTGTCTCAACCGCAGAATTCCGACTGAAGCGGAACTGAAATCTGAAGTAGCAGCATGGCAGGC
>JBBRSB010000140.1:0-1928 GCA_038245785.1 Gloeobacterales cyanobacterium
AGCGGTTAGGTAAGTGTAAGTGAGTTGAACGTAAGTGAACCTTTGATGAGGTATCGAAAACTTGCAAGATTACATCGAAATCAACGTTCTGTCACACGTTGTGAAAGAGTGCAGCGGTTATAATCTGTTATTAGCTGCATGGTGTACGGTATAGAGAAGGCAAGACACTTACATAGGCTAAGCAATGGAACAGGAGAACCTGACATAAGCCAGGCAAAGCGAATAGGTAAAGACGACTGGAAACGAAGTAGAAAGCGTACGAAAGCAGAGCGGGTGAAAAGATACAAGCAGCACAACTGTGAGGTCGAAAGTAGCCGATGAGCATTTGTCAGGGGCGGACAGGTTCGTAGTAGTGATGAGACTTTGTGAAAGCAAAGAGGAGCGAAGGGACCTGACCAGTCGGGCAAAATCAATTAAAACAACCTTGTAAAAGGGGAAAGACTTTGAAAGATGGAACCAACGGTAAAGAAAGAAGATGGGCGTTACGTCATCAGCATGGAAGAAGTAAGAGCTGCGTGCAAAAAGGTACGCAGCAACAAAGGTGCAGGCGGCATAGACGGCATGACGTGGGAAGCATTTGACAAAGACCGGCAAGGCCTACTGTACAAACTGTGGAACCGGATGTCAAGCGGCAGTTATTTTCCGCAGGCAACCAGAGAAGTTATCATACCCAAAGCTGGTGGTGGAGAGCGGCGATTAGGCATACCAATATTGCTGGATCGGATTGCACAGCAGGTGGTTGTGAACATCTTAGAACCCTTGGCAGAAAAGGAATTTCATCCAGATTCATACGGCTACCGTCCGGCAAAAAGTGCCCATGATGCACTTGCAAAATGCAGGAAGAGGTGTTTTGATTATGGGTGGGTGATAGACCTTGACATTAAAGGTTTCTTTGACAACATAGACCATGAGTTGCTGATGAAATCGGTGGAACGTTTTACACAGGAGAAATGGATACTGTTGTACGTTAGGCGATGGCTGAACACGGCTATACACAAGGCAGAAGGCAACATTGAGCAAAGGACAAAAGGCACACCGCAAGGTGGAGTAATCAGTCCGGTATTAGCCAATATGTTCCTGCACTTTGTGTTTGACAAATGGATGTCAATCCATCGTTCAGGCAATCCTTTTGAACGCTACGCAGATGATGTAATAGTACATTGTCATAATCTACAGGAAGCGGAGCAATTACTTGAGCAGATAAGAAAGCGAATGGAAGATTGCGGATTAACATTGCATCCTGAGAAAACAAAGATTGTGAAGTGTCAGAAATGGGGTAGTGATGATCAATATCCAAACAAGAGTTTTGACTTTTTAGGATACCGCTTTAAGCCGCGTAAAGCCAGTACAAAAGAAGGAAGGATAATTGGAACGTTTACACCGGGCATCAGCAGCAAAGCAGTGAAGCGAATACAAACCTGGCTAAGAGAGAACAAAGTGTTTAAAGACACCAGCAAAAAGCTGGTAGAATTAAGCTGCCGGATAGAACTCCAGACACGAGGATGGATAAACTATTATGGTAAGTTCCGGCCATCGGATCTTCGAAAAGTATTCACTCCGATAAACGAACAAATCAGCAAGTGGTATGCAAAGAAGCACAAGTGTGGGTGGATAGAGGCCAATGAGAAAGTGCAACAAATCGTCAGGGAAAACAAATACCTCTTTGAGCATTGGCACAAAGGGTATACTTCTTTCTGAACTAAAAGACTGGTAAGAGCCGTATGACGGGAGACTGTCAAGTACGGTTCTGAGAGAGGCTGAAGCTGTAATGCTTTGTCCTACTCGGCCAACCGGGGTTGCATAAAGAATAAATGCCGGTTACATAAAATCCATAAAGTCAATTACATTGATCTGCCAATCTTTCCCCGCACGATACTAAATTTCATTAATCAATTCCGACAATACAATACAATTACATGGCAAACAAC
>JBBRSB010000141.1:0-1924 GCA_038245785.1 Gloeobacterales cyanobacterium
CCTCTCCTCAAGGAGGGAGCTTAAATGTCGTACCGCTGCCCTTCTCCGTTTCAAACCCACCTCACCCCAACCCTCTCCTCAAAGAGAGGGAGTTGAAATGTCGTACCGCTCCCCTTCTCCGTTTCCAACCCCACCTCACCCCAACCCTCTCCTCAAGGAGAGGGAACTTGAGTTTGGCATTTAACTAGATAAAAATATAAAAAAAAGCGATTAGTTGACGCTAATTGCTTTTTTTGTATTATATTTGCATCTAGTCATATAACTAGTTTAATAATTTATTTTATGGGCTACCCTACAAAAATTCAGCTTATTAAAAGAGCTAAGAGCGAACAGTGGTACATCAATTTCCCATCCGCTATTGCTCAGGCAATGGAGTTTGACCGAGGCGAGGTGGTTGAATGGCTAATTGAAGACAAGCACAAAATGATTCTCAAACGAGATGAATCTGTTTTGATTTCTGACAAAAAAAAACCTCAGACGGATCCTTAATGGATGAGTTTGATTTTCTTTTAAACCAATGTGCGGATGCTTTCAATGGGGAAAATGCCTGGAAGACCGGTAGAGATTTGGCATTTGGCGCTCTTACGTGTATGGGCAGGCACACTCTGACAGGCATGCTGACAGCCAGCGGACAACAGTTTATGGATTGGACAGCAGCTTATCGGTTGTTCAGCCGGCATCGTGTTGACATCACCAGAATATTTGAAGTAGCCAGATCCGGGGTATTACAAGGACTGGGGCCACAACAAATGCTTGTTGCCCATATGGACGATACGATATTGAAGAAAAGCGGCCGGCATATTCCTGGAGCAGCATGGCGCCGAGATCCTCTAGGCCCACCATTTCAAACCAATTTTATTTGGGGTCAACGATTCCTTCAAATCTCGCTGGCTCTTGCTGATCATCAAGGATGCGCTCAGTCCAGGGCTATCCCAATCGATTTCCATCACTGCCCCACGGTAAAAAAGCCTCGGTGCAAAGATGGGACTGAGCAATGGAACCATTATAAGGAACAACAGCGGAAACTAAAATTAAGCAAACAGGGAAGTGACCGCCTGAAACAACTCCGCAATGATTTGGATAAACAGGGTGTCGGACAAAAACAGCTTATAGTCAGCGTTGACGGCAGTTACACAAATGAAGAAGTACTGAGAAATTTACCAGAAAGGGTTACCCTGATTGGACGTATTAGAAAAGACACAAAACTGTATGAGCCTCCTGAACAACAACCCGATCTGGGCAGAAAGCGTGTATATGGACAAAGGTTGCCAACCCCCGAACAAGTCAGGCAGTCAGACCAATACCACTGGCAGGAAGTAGTGGCTTGGGCAGCAGGCAAAGAACATGTATTCAACGTCAAAGTAATAAAAAATGTCCTGTGGCGGTCAGCTGGCCAGAAACACCATTTACAAATGGTGGCAATAAGGCCATTGGGATATAGACTGACCAAATCATCCAGAATGATTTATCGTGAACCGGCCTATCTTATATGCACAGACAATGAACTTAGTATTGAAAACCTTCTTCAGGCTTATTTATGGCGTTGGGAAATTGAGGTGAACTTCAGAGAGGAAAAAACGCTGATGGGATGTGGCCAGGCACAAGTAAGAAATCCCCAGTCGGCAGAAAGTGTCCCTGCATTCATTGCGGCTGTTTACGCATTGCTTCACCTAGCAGCGCACAGATCCTTTAAGAACCCCAACCAACCGATGTTAGCCCGTTCAAAATGGTATCCAAAAAAAGACGGAAAACGACACACAACCGGGGATTTGATCAACAACGTAAAGGCACAAGCTTATGCTAAAGTCATTGGTGTCAATTTCTCCGGCTTCGTGAATCAGGAATTGAAATCACGAAGCCATAGAAATGCTGCAAACCCCTGTACTTCCGCTATGTTCTACTTGAGAAACTAGCCAAACTCAAG
>JBBRSB010000142.1:0-1912 GCA_038245785.1 Gloeobacterales cyanobacterium
AGCTTTTGGTGATTCCTAATGACGCGACGCATCCTAGCTGTTGGACAGAACTGACTCAGCTAGGATGCCAAAGTAAAGCGCTTGTTGAGTAACTCTAATCCTGCTCGTCCATACATCTGTCGTTTCAGCATCTTCAGTCGATTGTTCAACCCCTCAACGACACCATTGCTGGTATTTGACACCATGCTTGCCTTGACCGCAGCATAGTCATCCAATAGCCCTTCTGCAAACGTCTGAAAAGGTTTTAATGAGCTTTTGAGTGCTTTTGTTAGCCAAGCTTCAAATGCTTCACCTTGTCGCTGTCGTAACAAGTACAAAAACTCATCTGCTAGCTCCATGGCGAGGGCTATATCTGGATGCTGTGCCGCGATCTGCTTCAAGAGTTCACGGTCTTCAGTCACTCGATTCTCTTTGCGCTTCACAATTAGATAGCTGGCGCGACGTGCAGTTAAGGGTCGAGACTGGGGATCACTGACTTTGACTGAGCTTTGAGGTGAGTGTCCTAATTTGGAAGGGAGACCCTGAGCCTGACGCAGTTGGCTAATGTAGCGCGTTACGGTGCGAAGACTGCCATCGTATCCCTGCTGTTGGAGTAGCCTGACCAGCAATTGAGGTTGCCGAATGCCGCCATTCCACCACTCTAGGAGCCGTTGCTTGTAGGGGTCGAGCACACTCCTGCCAAACGATTTACGCTGAGGGAGAATTGCCGGAAAGTCCGGCTGCGTCCGGTAACGCTGCACCGTCCGAGCACTGACCCCGACTGCTTGAGCAATCGCACCTTGTGACCATTGTTGTTGATGCAGCCTCTTAATCTGCTGCTGTTGCTCAACCCGCTGGTCGTGGGCTGCTTGGAATCGGGCTTGCGCCTTCGCAGTTGCCGTTGGCTTTGCTCTCGCAATCGCAATTTCAGGAGCAGTACCTATTGGACGATATTGCTGCTCAATGGCTTTGAGATTCGCACTAAATCCGCTGCACACCTTTTCTAAGGTTTCAGTTAGGTTTTGCACCAAATGGAATCGGTCGGCGACTTGCACAGCATTCGGTGCCCCTTGGTTCATCCCACTGCGATAAACTTTAGAGCGGTCTCGCGACAAAACTTCTACTCCAGGATGGCGAAGCAACCACTCTGACAAGGTTTCAGCTTTACGGTCTGCAAGTAACGCTATCGGTCGATGCTGCTCTAGATCTACCAGAATAGTGCCATACTGTCGCCCTTTGCGAAAGGCGAAATCATCCACGCCCAGAAGTTTGGGGGTCTTGAATTGTGGCAAAGGCAACTGGCTGAGATGGTTCAACAGCGTACTGCCACTCGCCTGATAGCCAAGCTGATGAGCGAGTCGACTCCCGGCGGCACCGCCTAAAGCTATACCAATGCTCTGCAACCTTTGAACGAAGCGAACCGTCTTTCTTGCCCAAGGAGCCGCAATCTCTGGAATCCGCTCTGTGAATATCCGTCGAATGCACGCTGAATTGAGGCAGAAGAACTTACGCACTTGAACTTGCAGCGTCAGGCGGTGTTGCGCCAACGCCAAGTCCTCTAATGTACGCTCATAGCGGCTATGAATACGGCGGCTTAACGCTTTGCAAACTGGGCATTCAGCCATCATTTGGGTCGAAGAAACAGTCGCTCGCACCTGGGTGTCATCTGGTTCTAGGTGCCACCTCTCTAATCGAATCTGTGAGCTATCGGGCAGAAAATATTGAAGTAGTTCCACGACCTCTTGAATCCTGAAAAGGAGGATATCTTGATGATGACGCAAGATCACCAAAAGCTCGGAAGAACCCTAGGTAGGCGACTCGAATCTCCCGCTTCAAGGAGACGTGCCACAATCGGGCAGTGTAGAGGTCAACCTGGGGTTGCACGGTTTCCACAAAGGTGAAGCGACTGAGGTCTGTCAGGTCAACTTTGCCG
>JBBRSB010000143.1:0-1899 GCA_038245785.1 Gloeobacterales cyanobacterium
TAAGAAATTAATAGATTTGATGCCGTCGCATGGGATATCGAACTATGCGTATAGCAATAATGGGGATCTAACGTTTACGAACAGGGCAAAAGAATGGGGTTTGGATGCGCCGGGATTTTCCAATGGTTCAGCGTATGGGGATTTGGACAATGACGGGGATTTGGATTTGGTGGTAAACAATGTGAACATGGCGGCCTTTGTGTACCGGAACCAGAGTGTGGAGCAGCACCCGGAGAATAAGTTTTTAAAAGTGATACTGGAGGGAGAAGGAAAGAACCGTTATGGGATAGGAACGAAGGTAACGGTGCATTATAATCATAGGATAAGTTACCAGGAAGAGATGCCGATGCGAGGGTTTGAGTCAACGGTAGACAGCCGGCTGAACTTTGGATTGGGTAAAACGGAGAAAATAGATTCTGTAGTAGTGGAATGGAACGATGGACGGGAACAGGTGATAAAAGATGCGAAGGTGAATCAAACGATAACAGTAAAGCAGCAAGAGGCGTTGAGTACTGCCCCCCACCTGCCTAGCGGACAGGCAGGCTCGCTACTTACTAGTCGCTACTTGCCATTATTCCACGAGAGCACAGACAACTACGGCATCGACTTCGTTCACAAAGAAAATGAGTTTGTAGATTTTGATCGTGATAAATTGATATTCCATATGCTGTCAACAGAAGGACCGCGGATGGCGAAGGGCGATGTAAACGGAGACGGGCTGGAAGATTTTTATATCTGCGGAGCGAAGGATCAACCAGGGGCATTGTACATACAGACAGGGAATGGAAGGTTTAAGAGAAGCAATGAACAGTTGCTGGAGAGTGATAAGGGAAGTGAGGATACGGATTGTTTGTTTTTTGATGCAGATGGAGATGGGGATAAAGATTTATTTGTGTGCAGCGGGGGAAATGAGTTTTCCGCGAACTCAACAGATTTGATCAGCCGGTTGTATATCAATGATGGGAAGGGAAATTTTAAGAAGTCACCGCAATTATTGCCATCGGCCCAGGTATTTGAGAGTGCATCGTGTGTGAGTGCGGGGGATTATGATGGAGATGGGGATCTGGATCTGTTTGTTGGAGTAAGATTAAAACCGTTTATGTATGGCTATCCGTGCAAGGGCTATATACTACAGAACAATGGGAAGGGGATGTTTACGGATGTAACGGAACAGGTGTCAGGGGTATTAAAGGAAGCGGGGATGATAACGGATGGGAAATGGTTTGATTATGATAAGGATGGGAAAATGGATTTGGTCATAGCGGGAGAATATATGCCGGTAAGAATCTTCCACAATGAAGGGAACAAAACATTAAAGGAAGTAACCGTTGCAGCAGGGTTATCGAACAGCAATGGATGGTGGAACCGGTTGGAGATAGCGGATGTAAACGGGGATGGATATGCGGATATAGTAGCAGGGAACCATGGACTGAACTCGCGGTTTAAATGCAGTGAGAACAAACCGGTGCGGATGTATGTGAGTGATTTTGATGAGAACGGAAGTGTGGAGCAGGTGATAACCTGTTACAATGGAGAGAAGTCATACCCGATGGCATTGCGACATGACCTGGTGGGTGTGTTGCCGTACTTAAAGAAGAAATACCTGAAGTATGAGAATTACAAGGAGCAGACGATAGAAGATATATTTACAAAGGAGCAGTTGGAGAAGGCGGTGAAGATGGAAGCAAAGGAGATGCGCAGCAGTATCATCATGAATAATAAGAACGGAACATTTACAATGAAAGCTTTACCGATGGAGGCGCAGTTCAGTACGGTGAATGGTATCAGTGTAAGTGATTATGATGGAGACGGTAAGCAGGACATACTGATAGGCGGGAATTTTTACCAGAGCAAACCGGAAGTAGGTATCTATGATGCCAGTTATGGTCTCTTACTCAA
>JBBRSB010000144.1:0-1877 GCA_038245785.1 Gloeobacterales cyanobacterium
ATTGCTAGTGCCTAAAAGGCTTTTACGTGGCCTTTACTCCTCAGGACCAAGAATGGGCAAGAGGCTCCGAACGACGAGACGAATTCCAATGAGAAAGGATTCCAAGGGAGAACGTCAAAGTGTAGAGAAAGAAAATGTATAACAAAGAAGAAGCGGGACTATCAGCGAGAAGAGGAGGAAGCAAGCCATCGGCGCATGGTTCCTCTTTCTAAACGTTGATGCGGGAGGGAGAGCTGGGACGCATGGCGGGCGGCGTTGACGTTCGCTCTTGATAAGTGATTAGGTGGTTAAGAGAATGCAATCCCATATATATCTCAATTCTGCATGTCCTGAGTTAAGTGATTGTGACACGCGCACTCCTGTTTCCCTATATAGCAAAACCTGTACATCCGTGTAGCCTGGACCATTCTGCGTTGTAGAAAACACTGGAATGAAAATGCGCCCCAACACAAGCAGCAACACAAGTTGATAATTTTGCGCTTCTTGCACATCCTGCACAACAACAACCGCAACACTAGATACAACAGCAACAATTGTCTCTTGATTAATCCACCATTCATCTGTGTCGTTGAACCATTTGTCATCTGGCGATTCGTCGAAAGCGGTACGATCACCAGGCCTTCCTTTCAATTTGATTTGGTACTTGTTCTTGCCTTCCTCTAGTGTACTGCACTTTGCTTGATTATTTTCGATTTTGACTGTCGATCACAAGTAGTGATTACAAGGGTACTTCTTCAATCTACGGAACGCCAAGCATCATTAGGATCTCCGTGGTGATCTCAAATCTTAACGATTTGACCGGATCCTCGCTCCCTATTTGATCGGCGGTACGCGCATCAGGCAGAGGATCATCCTGGAATTTTATTCACAGAGTTGCTCTCTTTGTAGTTGCTGCTGATTGGTTTGCCCTTGGATCACGAACGCTATTGATTAGTTGCTAACCGAAATAAACGGGCCGAGACTGCTGTCACTATGGCGAGACCACCCCCATACAAATCGCGGATGCGAGCCCCTGCTGCGGCGTCTAGCTCTCCTGGTTCTCGCTCATCTGCAGTAGATATGACTCGAGACAACGATGACCAAAAGCCTAAAGCTGCTGACAAACCTGGTCCCCCTGTCGGTGGAAGTGAGCCATTGATAAGCATGAATTGGACGCCTCCGTCGTGGGCACCCTTTTACTTAGCTGGAGATAGTGATCTCATCAGTCATGTTGAGAATCCACTTCTGCAAGTAGCAGCCGAGAGGATGAAAACAATTCTTCCCACGTACAAACGTGAGCTGTCTTCCCTTATTTTCTACTTGAGGTGTTTCGACAAAACGTCCGATGTCGGTGAGAGGCTAATCGCTTCTACGTCTGTCACTGTGCAACCATTGCATGCATTGCGAAGCAGTGTTTACTCCTTCCCCTTTGTATATCTGTCCTCGCTTGACCTTGATTTGGATTCTTTACCGGCATTAGGGGGTAAATCACTACCATCCCGCAAACGCTTTTGGGTAATCCATCTGTCGCCTCCGTTCCCTGCCGATAGGGTCAGTCAAGATAGCTTTGATGGAGATGACCACGAGCTGCTGACAAGCATCCGGCAATCATTGGTGTCCTTTTACACTGATCAGTTCGACCCTTTTTCGTCCGAGGACAGAGACTCACTTGAACAATCGGTGAACAGAAATGCCACGATTTTGGTTATTGAGTTTGAGTCGACAACGAAGTTCCACATTGTCGCTGCGGCAACGTACTTATCTGTTCAACCCGGCGCCTGGGTCAATTGGCTTGCTGTCAAGACTGAATCTTCAATTGATTCGGTATCCATTCGATGTAGTGGCCTAGGAACGTTTCTGCTTGCGAGCATTCAAGTCATATCCGTCATGGCAGGCCA
>JBBRSB010000145.1:0-1820 GCA_038245785.1 Gloeobacterales cyanobacterium
CAAAGTCAAGTAGGCAATGGCATTTCAGTCAAAGCCTCTCACGGAACCGTACGTGACAGTCTCCCGTCATACGGCTCTTGTCATTCCAATCATTGTTTGAAACCATACCGCCAGTGCGCAAATAGGTTGGGGTGTACTTTTTGGTAATTTCTTAACCAATCGTATCCTTCTCTTATGCTATTGAACTTGTACTTGTTTTGAGCCCATAGCATCAACCTATAACTTAACCTTCTGAAGACTCTGAAGAAATCCCACTTTCTGAATTTGCCGTAATAGTTTATCCATCCCTGTAATTTTGAATAAAGCCTATCGGCTATATCCTCTATGGTACTGGTACTATCTCTATGTATTTTCATCATTTTAAATTCCTCCGTTATTTTCTTCTGTGAGCAAGCACTTATGGCCAGATCAAAGATGTTGTGGATTTGTCCACTTTGCCAGTCTTTGGTTGGCCGGGGCTGAAAACTAAAGCCTAAAAAGTCGAATTGCACTTGTTTGTACGGCTCTTTTCGTTTATAGTCTTTGCAATAAACGATTTTCGTTTTCAATGGATGAAGCTCTAATCTGCATTGTTCCATTCGCTGTGTTATTTGCAGGAATATTTCTTCTGCTTCTACCTTCGTATGGCAATGCAAGATAATATCGTCAGCGTAACGTTCGAAGCTTATTTCCGGGTGTTTTCTGGTAATCCACATATCAAAAGCATAATGCAGAAACAAATTTGCCAGTAATGGGCTAACAACCCCGCCTTGTGGCGTGCCGCGTCCTTCTTTGGCTACTATAGTTCCGTCTGTCTTTTGTACTGGCATTTCAAGCCAGCGTTTGCAGTACATCTTTACCCATTTCTCTTCTACTACTTTGTCCAACGCTTTTAGTATCAGTTCGTGGCTTATGTTGTCAAAGAAGCCTTTGATGTCCATGTCTATGACCCAATCGTATTGCTTTACGTTTATCCGTGCCTTTGTCAGTGCCTTATGGGCACTTTTCAGTGGTCGATATCCATAAGAATCTTCATGAAATAGCTTGTCTATCGATGCTTCCATGTAATCTTTCACCACTGTTTGGGCGATCCTATCCCCTACCGTTGGTATGCCGAGTTTGCGCTTTTTCCCATCTTTCTTGGGTATTTCCACTTCTCGTACCGCTGGCGGAAAGTAGGTGCCTGAGGCTAAACGATTCCATATTTTGTACAGGTTTCCTTTTAGCTTCTGCTCAAACTCCTTCATACTCACCTCATCCACTCCGTAAGCTTTTCCCTTGGTCTTCACCTTTTGATAGGCTGACCATACCATTGGCTTTGTTACCGGAAATGGCTTTACTTCTGATTGTGTTTTGTCCATCTTAGTCTTTTCCCGTTTTACCGGAATTGTTAAAACTTGAATGACCTAAGCCCTTCGCTCCATCTTCATTACAAAGACTTCATCACTACTACGACTTAGTCCGCAACTGAATATTGCATCGGTACTTTCGGCCTTGTTGGTTCCCAACTTGTGCCTTTTCCCTTTGTCTGTCGGCGAATCCTTTGGTGGTAGCTTTTCTGACAGACTAACATCAATACCCAATTTTCTCCTGTTCCGTATAAAAGCCCGAATAACGTTCATGCCACCTTAATATCGGTTGTCACTTAGCCAATAATCAGGTAATCGCTAAGCTCTGTCCTATAGTTCGCGGAATAACTATTGTTTCGACAACGGGTTGCTATCTCAATACTTCTTCAGTGGTTCACTTGCGTTCATCTCCATTATTCATACCTGACTTGTTTTCCAAGCCTTTTCCTTGTCCGTTCAATACCATAGATTTTGCCCATAGCACCGCAAGGC
>JBBRSB010000146.1:0-1804 GCA_038245785.1 Gloeobacterales cyanobacterium
AACCTCGAATATCTGTCAAAAGGAGTTATCGAAAGAAACGGGGAAGTTTTTCCTGACACATTGGTAGGCACTGACAGCCACACACCCATGGTGAATGGTATTGGTGTAGTTGGCTGGGGTGTTGGTGGTATTGAAGCAGAAGCGGCCCTCCTTGGCCAACCAATTTATTTTATTATGCCCGAAGTAATTGGGCTAAAACTTATCGGCAAAATTCCGATAGGCTCTACAGCTACAGATCTGGTTTTAACCATAGCTACACTGCTTAGGAAACAAGGTGTGGTTGGAAAATTTGTGGAAGTTTTTGGTTCTGGCTTAAACAACCTTTCTGTGCCCGACAGGGCCACAATTGGGAATATGTCACCTGAATTTGGGTGTACCATTACTTATTTCCCAATTGATGACAAAACATTGGAATACATGCGTAAGAGTAATCGCTCCGAAGAACAAATAAATCTGGTGGAAACATATTGTAAAGCGAATATGTTATGGCGCGAACATGAAGATAAAATCACTTATTCGGATGTGCTGGAGTTGGATATGTCAACGGTAGAACCAACTGTTGCCGGTCCCAAACGGCCGCAAGACAAGATACTCCTGAAGGAATTCAAAAATAAATTCATTGAGCTGTTGGACAAATCCTTCGATCGGAAATATATCGCACAGGATGAGCGTGAAATCCAAAAATCCATTACGCGTTTTGATGGCGAGGGTGGCGATTTGCCTGTATCCAAAGCTGACGACAAGAAAATGCCCACCGAAGTCGAAACGAAAGTTATCAATGGTTTAAAAACAGTTTGGATCAACAGGGGGCAGCAGAAGTTTATGCTTTCGGATGGAGCCGTAGCTATTGCAGCTATTACGTCCTGCACCAATACGTCCAACCCGTTTGTAATGATAGGCGCCGGATTGGTGGCCCGAAAAGCCAGAGAACATGGCATAAACGTAAAGCCCTGGGTGAAAACTTCGCTTGCTCCCGGCTCAAAGGTGGTGACCGACTATCTGGGAAAGGCCGACCTGATGAAAGACCTCGAAGCACTGCATTTTCATTTAGTCGGTTATGGCTGCACGTCGTGTATCGGAAACTCAGGCCCTTTGACGCCTGACATTGCTAAAGCCATTGATGAGCATAATCTTGTCGTTACAGCTGTCCTTTCAGGAAACAGAAACTTCGAAGCAAGGATTCATCCGCAGGTGAAAATGAATTTCCTGATGTCGCCTATGCTGGTGGTGGTCTTTGCCATTGCCGGCAGGGTGGATATTGATCTGATCAATGAGCCGATAAGCTATGACTCCAATCAGGAGCCGGTCTTTCTGAAAGATATCTGGCCTTTGGACGATGAGATTAACACGATTCTAAGTCAGGTTTTATCACCCGCTGATTTTGCGAAAAATTATGGAGAGATATTTAAAGGCAACGATATCTGGAGAGACCTTGTTGTGCCATCAGGGAAACTTTATGATTGGGACCAAAGTTCAACCTATATCAAAGAAATTCCCTTCTTCCACAACATCACTGAAAACCCCGGGCCGTTACAAAACATCGAAAAGGCCCGTGCTCTGCTCGTTTTAGGCGACAGCGTGACTACCGATCATATTTCGCCTGCCGGTGCATTCAACGAACAATCCGCTTCGGGAAAATACCTGTTAAACATGGGTGTGGAAAAGAAGAATTTTAATTCTTACGGATCACGCAGAGGTAATGATGAAGTAATGGTGCGTGGCACATTTGCCAACGTGCGTATTAAGAATAAATTATCGAAACAAGAAGGTGGGTATACCTGCCATTTGCCTTCAGGCGAAGAAA
>JBBRSB010000147.1:0-1795 GCA_038245785.1 Gloeobacterales cyanobacterium
ACTCACGGTTCGCTCATTTTCAGGGAGGGTCGTCAGATTGCGGATCTAAGCGAGTATAAATTTCAATTGAGAAATTCATCAACTGCAACACTCGTTGCTGAAGCAGATTCAGACTGGAGAGATCAACATAGACCTCTCCTCTAGCATGAATCAGAACGAGCGTGATTTCCTTAAAACTCTCCAGCAATCTTTCTGCGGTGGGTTGAGCAGTAGACCGCTTGGGATTGCCCGCATATAGCCCCGCCAACTCTGCTGATTCGAGTGCTAAGGAGCGGCGCACCTGAAACTCAACTAAGGTCAAGAGTCGCAGTCCGATAGAGAGCAGTCTGATCAACCCTTTGATATGGTCTTCGCGTTGCAGGAACATCGGCTTGAGTGAGAGGGGCTGCCCTTTGAGCCGCCCAAACTGCTGCTCAATCCCATACTCCTGTCGATAAGCGATGACTGCCTGAGACAGTGATAAGTCCGCTTGAGGCTGATTCGTTGCATAGACTCGCCAGCCGAGTTGCTGCATTTGTTGCTCAACTGCTGTAAGGTCGAGCGTAACGTCTACTTGAAATCGGTGTTGCTCAACCACCTGTGCCGGTCTATCACCATACTTCCGCTGTGCAACTTGTGTGACTTGTACTGGATAGTGCAACGCAAACAGAGACGCAACGCGATGCTTGGCGATGATCCGCTCGGTCGCTTGGATTAAACTTTCGAGGTCGCCAAACGGTTTCTTGCCGCGACCCGGTTGATTGAGTGCTGCTAACTCGGACTGTGCTTGGTCAATTCGAGCTTGCAAAGCTTGCTTTTGGGCATTGCCGTGAGCTATCGAGTACACAACTAAGCGGCGCTCTGTCCAAGTCCATTCCGTTGTCTCGACTGGCATCGTGCAAACGGACTCTTGTTCATAGCCCTCAGCAATCAGCGTGGTTGTACCATTTGCGTAATCGTAGTAGGTCGGCTCTAATTCGACCTGTTTGGCTTGGACAAGACTCAGATACTCCTGCATCTGGGCATCGCTCACCTGCGTTTTCGACAATGGGCACAAATAGTAATCGCCCCCCGACGCAATCAGATATCTTGTGCTCAAGCTGCTCATCTTACAATCGCCGACATACATCAGTCCACGGGTGTTGAGCGTTTGTCTAACTTGCTCAACTGCCGGGGCATACAATGGGTCATCTGCCGCGTTGCCTGCGACAATCTCACTCACAATCGGCAGTCCCAACGGGTCTAAGGTCGCCATCATCAGTTTAAGTTGGCACAAGTCTGGTCGATGGTCTTTGCTATGTCCGCGTTGAAACAGTCCATCTTTGCTCGCACTCCAAAATCCACTGGTGGTTGTACTATCGAGCCGAACCCGCTCTGGGCGCAGGTCATACACTTGAATCTGTCGCTGTGTCAGGCTTGCCTCAAACTGCCGCCAGTCGGCATCATCGCTCAAATATCGCAACACCCCTTCTAAGCGATCATCGCTCCAATCGAGTGCTCGAATCTCCTGTCCTAAACTTCCTCCAAGCGTCTCAAGATGATGCTCAACCCATCCTTGCACCTGGTTCAATCGATGATCCGCTTGCGACAAGATGTGACTCAGCCAGACCACGGCAACTGTGCCTAAACTCACTCCCTGCCAATTGCCGTGCTGTGGGAAGTGCTCATCCAGCAGGGCTTGTACCCCCATGCGCTCTAACTGGGCTAGCAGTAAGGGAATGTCATCTACTCGTTCGGTTGTGATGCTGACGGGCTGGTTCATCGCCAAACTTTAGCTCAATCTGCCGACCTTGCTCAAAAATGGGCGAACCGTGAG
>JBBRSB010000148.1:0-1745 GCA_038245785.1 Gloeobacterales cyanobacterium
GTATCATCTCAAAAAGAGGGGGCAATCGCGCTGTATTAGCAAGCAATAGCCAGGCTAGGCCGAAGACTGCTGTTTTGCTCAATCAATTGGGCCAAACTGGGTAACTTATAACTTTTGGTCAGACGATCCCTGAAATAACGGTAAATATTAACTCCCTGCTTCTTAGCAGTTTCTACGAGGGTCTGGAATGTATCCCAGGCTTTCAAACCCTCTTGCGTCCGAGCTTGCAGACTCACATCTCGTTTTCTGACCCTTTGTCTGGCTCCCAATTCCGCTGGGTTATTGTGTAGGGGTATTCCAGGGTGGCGCAAGAGGGCCAGTAATTGCTCCTTTTTTGCTAGAGTTACCTTTTTTCGCGCATCAAGCTGCGCATAATCGCTGGTTTCTCCAAACACTCGCTCAAATTCCCCACTTAGCCTTACCGCCGCTACCTCTCCCCCACCAACCTGACCATAAGCCAACAGTTTTCGATACAACTTCCAAAACTTATCCCAGAACTCCGCTAATCGGCGACGATGATAGCCCGCTTTCGGGGCTAATTTCTTGTAGTGACGGGCTTCATGTACCCAACATAAGGCCAACTCCTCGCTCAGATAGTTGAATTGGGGCGCATCATCACACACCAACACCCTGACTACTGGCACCTTCCTTTGACTGCGGTAATAGGCTATTCCCAGAGCATCCTTGACCACTTTAGTGCGCGGTTCCCCTAACTCTGGGAATGTTTTGGTTAGAAACTCCTTTAACCCTTCCTCTGTCCATTCCTGACCGATTTCAACCCTCCCCCTCAGTTTCTTTTGCCATTTTTGGGCTAGTCCCAGTTCCCTCATTAAGTTAAAAGCCAGTTCATCCAAGCGGTACAAGAGGGGCTGACCGGCTAGTAAGACCCCCACCAGGGCCAACCGATCTTTGGTAGCCACACTCTGATAGGCACTATAGAGTGGGTTGCATAAAATGTGGCACTGCCACAATTCGCCATTCAAACCTGTCCCGGTGCTATCCAGGTGTTGCCACTCACTCGATCCCAACCCTGCCACTGCCACCGCCTGGGCTTCAGCCTCAAACTCGCTCGTATTTTTGATTAACCAGTTGGAAATCTGGCCAGCACTTACTTTAAGGCCGACCGTTTGGAGAAATTCTACGATTTTGGGCTGGCTCATTCCCGCCCCATAGTATAAGTCCAGCACCCAACTTCTAACCCCTGGCCCAAAATGACCCTCGTAACCCGGCGGTAATTCAGCACTATAGCAACACTTCTGGGAGGGCGAGTAATATTTCTCCCGCCGAAACTTGATCAGAGTTCTTTCAAACGCTACTTCCTGTACCAACACATCCTCGTAACCCTTAAAGATGGCATCGTCGGGCAACTCGGTTCGATTGAGGGTTAGGATTTCTTCTCGCTCGATTTGAAGGTCAGCCTGGGGTTTGTTTTTAGCCCATTCTTTCTTAACCTGACGTTCTTTATGGGAGGAAAGTTGTTTGGCTGGGCGTTTTCCGCTGAACTTAGGTTTGGCCTGTTCACCCTTGAGGCGGTTATTTTGGTCTTTGAGAGCCTGAATTTCCTCAGCTTGTTTTTGAGTTTTAGTTTCAAGCTTTTCAACTTGATTCAGCAAGAAGATGAATAATTGCCGCAGTTTTTCGTCTTCGATTGTAGTAGGATCAAAATTGTCTAGCATTTCAAGATTATACTAACCCTCTTCTGTTTCCGCCACTTTCTGCGGTTCCACCACTTTTTGAGATGATAC
>JBBRSB010000149.1:0-1724 GCA_038245785.1 Gloeobacterales cyanobacterium
CAGGCACAGTTGGTTGTGCCAAGTGAGCACCCGTCATGACAGAGGCTCCATCATTGGGTCCGCGGTTGGCATTGTTGGCATGGATCTCAGTTGGGACTGACGCTGGGGCTGGCGACGGCGTTGTCACTGCCGCTTGAGCTTGACGTGCCGCAGCGCGTCGCGCAAGCACACTTTGCTTCTGTTCCCAGGTCATAGCTCCCCATGCCTCATTGTCAATGAACGGTTTGACATGACTCTGTTGCCCTTGTCCGCGTCCACGACCGCCATCACGACCACGACCACCACGACCGCCGCGCCCACCACGGCCGTCCTGCCCACGACCACCGCCACGACCGCCACCACGGCCTCCGCGACCAGCATTGTTGCCTCCCCGACCACCGTAGCCCGAAGAAGATTGCTGGGCTTCGTTTGCAGTGCGGCGCGGACGCTTGTTCTCGACTTTAACAAAGTCGTCGTACTGGACGGCTTCACGCAGCAAATGATTCATGAACTCCGAGAACTCCATCATGTTGGTAGTCCCGGGCATAGGAGTCGTACTTGGATTAGCACGAAAGATCAACGTCTCCATGCTTGCAAAAGTCAGCACACCTCGAAGCATCTCGGGATGCGGACGCAATGACGCCGTCAGCCACTGGCGCTTAACTTGGTCGCTCACTGGGCTCTTCCGAATCCTTTCGAGATCCATCATCTTATTCTTCCAAGTTGAGAGGAACCCAGCGCATGTTTTCCAACCATTGTCAAGTTGCATAGCCATGATTGCATTTGTCAGGGTCTGTTCCGTCAGCTGGGCTTGAGCACCGTCGGCAAACCGGCTCACAAGAGCGGCAAAAGCGAGCTGAGCGTTTCCGTCTTCGGCAAATGGGCGAATCTCCGTCCGACCGTCATGGCATTGAATTTTATCATTAAGTATTTTAAACACAAACAGGTTCTGCTCATCAAACAACGCTTTGTCCTCGGCATCGACCGGAACAAACGAGGCATCCAAAACGCGCTGCACACGATGCGTGCGCGCAGTCGTTGTAAAATCTTCTTGAAAACGAGTCCACCCATCACCACTTTTCAACGCAGGGTACGAGTTGGGGTCACGCTTGATTGAGTGCTGAAACTGTTCAAGAGCGGAATACTTCGAGGATGATGAAGCAACAGCGGTTCCAGCGGTAACAGAGGCAGCAAGAGCAGCGGCTTTGGCGTTCGCTTCCTGCTGGGCAAGCAGCGCATTGGCATTGGCTTGAGCCTGCTCAGCGACGCGCCATTCTTCAAACACAACTTCAGTCAACAGAAACCAAAAATCGACCGATTGTCCGTCCTGCACTAAGGCCCACTCTTGGACCTTCAAACAACGCTTCCGCTGCATGAGCGACAGCGTTCCCATCTCAGCAAAATCGTCGGCTCCAAAGTCCATGAAGTCCGTAACGGTCTTGATACCAGCAGCATCAAGGGCAGCACCAATACCACCGGTCAGGACAGTGGAACAAACAAAGGTCAATGCCGTAGTTGGGTTCTTGGTGCGAGTTTCGACGGTCATGGTCGGAATACTCGACGTTCAAATTAGTTCCTAGGCTGGGGTAGCGGTAGGTACAGGTAGTTTTTCAGTAAGTCCCGCTGCGCGAGTCTTGGAACCGTAGTTGTTCGTTCTTGCTGACGCACTCTGACATTTTGGTACGAATTCTACGTAAGCCTGTGTTTCCAGACTTCGTCAACCAATCAAAATGCTTGTTGCCGTC
>JBBRSB010000150.1:0-1713 GCA_038245785.1 Gloeobacterales cyanobacterium
GAGTAACTTCTCATTAATCGCAGGTAGCACCCAAGAATCAAGTTAAAATAGCCGCATGGATTCACTCAAGCCACAATTACCCAAAATCAGTAAAGAAGACCGCACACCGCTAGTCGATGTACTGCTGGAATTGCTTGCGTGGCAGCAAATACAGATAGACAAGCTGGAGCAAGAAATACTTAAGCTCAAGGGCGAAACCACTAAACCCAAAATAAAACCCAGCAAAATGGACGAGAACTCGGCCGAAGACGGTGATAAGAACGGCGATGATGGCGATAAGTCCAAAAAGAACAAAGGGCCGAAACGCAGTAAAACCGAGCATCTTAAAATTGATGCCACATTCAACATCCACCCTGACACTATTCCGGAAGGTTCAACCTTTAAGGGTTATCGGGACGTGGTCATTCAAAACATTAAATTTGAGACCTTCAACACCTGCTATCGTTTAGCCCAATACCAAACTGCAGATGGCAGCTATGTGTCAGGACAATTGCCCGATGGGCTTAACGGCTGCCACTTTGGCAATGATCTGGTCAGTTTCATCCTCTATCAATACCATCATCAACATGTCACCCAACCGCTGTTGTTGAAACAATTGCAGGACTTGGGGGTTGAACTATCCAGCGGTCGGTTAAGCCAGTTTATCACCGACGGCTTGGATCTGTTCCATGATGAAAAGGACCAATTACTACAAGCCGGATTGTCCGTGTCGCAGTATATTCATACCGATGACACCGGAGCGCGCCATGATGGCAAAAACGGCTATTGCACCCATATCGGTAATGAGCTGTTTGCCTGGTTTAGTAGCACGGAAAGCAAAAGCCGCATTAACTTCCTCAGCTGTTTAAGCCAAAGCAGTGACCATTTCTATGTGCTGAATGCCGGCGCCTTCGCGTATATGGAACAACAAAAACTGCCGCCTATTCTGTTAGCGCGTCTTGAGCTTGAATTTCAGGGGGAAGCGGTGTGTAGCCTACCGCTAGCGGATCCAGCCGATAAGATAGTGCGTATCGAAACCGCTCTCGACTGGGAAAAATGGCTGAATCAGCATGGCATCAAAACCAAGCGGCATCGGCGAATTATCACGGAAGGCGCTTTAATGGGCGGCCTATTAGCTCAAGGCATTCCCGTTACCCTTAGCATTGTCAGCGATGATGCCGGACAGTTTAATGTCTTTGACCATGCGCTGTGCTGGATTCATGCCGAACGCATCATCAACCGTCTCATTCCTTTAAATGCCGAGCATGTTAAAGCCGTTGACGATACCCGCGAACAACTCTGGCAGATTTATCGTAACCTGAAAACCTACAAACTTGAGCCAACGGCAATCCAGGCTGAAGACATCAAATCTCGATTTAAAACGATGTGCGGTGCCAAAACGGCTTACCTAACACTGAATCTTGCCCTACAGCGGATGGGCAACAATCAACACGAATTACTTCGGGTTCTCGACAAACCTTATTTACCACTCCACAACAACCTGAGCGAACGAGATATTCGGGATTACGTTAAAAAACGAAAAATAAGCGGTAGCACTCGTAGTGAGGCAGGACGAAGATGTCGCGATACCTTTGCCAGCTTAAAAAAGACTTGCCTAAAGCACAAGATTTCGTTTTGGCATTATCTTAAGGATAGGTTGTTTGGCGAAAGCAATATTCCACCGTTATCTGATTTGATTCGGGCTGCGGCTACCTGTGGGTAATGAGAAGTTAC
>JBBRSB010000151.1:0-1709 GCA_038245785.1 Gloeobacterales cyanobacterium
TCTTTTTTCTCTTGTTTGGTTGTTTTTCTACCCAGCCAAGCCCAATTGAGGCCGTCGGTTTGGTAGTCCTCACACAGTTTTAGTACGTTCAAGAGTTCGCGTTGCTTCATGGGGGTAGTGTAGCACGTCAGGTGTCACAAAGGGTGTCACAAAGTGTCACAAAGCCTCTTGGGGCGCGGCAGGTTGTATCTGGTGGGGTGTCACAAAAGTGTCACATTTTTTTGCACTATCAAGTCCAGTGCAAAAAGTTAGTACTGGGTATCGTATCTGGCAGTAGGGGCATTATGCCTGTTACATTCCTGTAAATCGCAAATACTTACTTGTAAGGGGTAGGGGTGTTAGTCGGTTTTGGGGCCGTAAATATCCAGTTGGTGGTTATAAAACTCATTTGTGGGGCGTTGGTCATCACCAATCGTTACTACTCGGTGTATTCGGCGGCGGATTTGCTTGGGGTCTTCTTGGTTGTAGTCGGTGTAATACTCTATAGCCCGTTCTAAGGTCATATTACTGGTTAATATTATCAATTCGGTTGCTAGTGGTTTGTTGTAGTACCGGCTCTTGTGGGTACGCGAACGGTGGCTAGGGTCGAGCATAGCAAGCAGGTCGGCAAGTTCGTATTGTTGTGGTCGCCAATCATCAAATATTAGGCACTTTTCGCCGGTATAGTCTTGTAGAGGGTCATTTCCTGCGCTGGCAAATGCCCAGCTATCAGGGTATTTTTGGGTGGCCATTTTTACAGCAAAGTTGGTTTTTCCTGTTCCACTTTTTCCTTGCACGTATACAGTTTTACAGTATGGCGGGTTGTATCTGAGGCTTTGTGTACGTAGTTGTATGGCTCTATTTATTTTTTGGTAGTTCTCGTGGTAATAAACTATGTTTTCGGGCTTCAGTAGGTCTTTTTGGGTCGTCTTACCAAGCAGTATTTCGTTAATTGTTTTCTCTAATTTTTGTTTGTTTGCGCTAGCCTGTTTTTCGGGCTTATATCTCGCAAGGTCTTTAGTTTCTTCACTGTCCCATAGGCTTTTTTCGGGGTCGTCTAGGTAAGGCAAGTAGTCGGCTTTGTTGGCTTTTGCCTGTTTGGTTTGGTGGGTCATATATCCCCACATATTGCCTTCATTTTTGCGCCATAGCTGTATTAAGTTTTCGGGCTGGTTCATTTGTTTTGCAACGGCACTTAGGCGTACTGGGGCTTTATATTTCAAAGCAATATGGTAGTGGTTTGAGCCTTGATCCAAATCATGGTGAATTATTCCCCACTTTTCGAGCTGCTCCTCCACCTCCATTAGTTGTCGGTGCAGCTCGGTTATGCTTTTTGCATAATCTTCAGTTAATACGAGCATATACGTACGTCCAGTGGGGCTAGGCATTACTTAGCTCCTACGTAGTATTTTTCTATGGTTATTCGGTTATTTTTAACATCATCGATTAGCGTCATTATCCAGTAGTTTTGAGCCAGTTTTAGGCTGTCGCTAAGGTATATTATTTTCTCGGTTGGTTCATAGCTGATGTAGGTTTTTGTTCGTAAGCAGAAATCTATATCTGGGTACGGTATATGCACTGTGAGTACTTCTTTTTTCTCTTGTTTGGTTGTTTTTCTACCCAGCCAAGCCCAATTGAGGCCGTCGGTTTGGTAGTCCTCACACAGTTTTAGTACGTTCAAGAGTTCGCGTTGCTTCATGGGGGTAGTGTAGCACGTCAGGTGTCACAAA
>JBBRSB010000152.1:0-1705 GCA_038245785.1 Gloeobacterales cyanobacterium
GGTTCTGACCGGCTTTTGCTGAAACAGAAAATGAAACCCTGGTGCGTATATATATATGGAAACCTTCCTTAATTATTTTGAATGTAAATAAGGAGAAATATACTATCAGCACGTTTTTTGCAGCATTATTGCCTGAACAATCAGGGCTAGAATTACAAACTTTCGAAGTCACGGCCACCCTGGTGACTTTCTATCTTGAGGTTAACCAAAATGAAGCTAAATGCCCCCTCTGTACCGCGATAGCCACTAAAATCCAAAGTCATTACCAGCGTAAATTAGCCGATCTGAGTTGGGCTAATTATAGAGTGCAACTTTTCTTAACTGTGAGGCGCTTCTTCTGTCTTAATTCTGAGTGTGTCAGAAAAATCTTTTGTGAACGCCTCCCCCAACTCACGCAGGCTTATGGGCGTCGAACTAATCGGTTGACCAAACAGCTGGTGGATTTGGCTTTAGCTTTAGGCGGAAGACCGGCCCCACGCCTGGCTTGCAGGCTGGATCTAAACATAGGCCGTTCGGCTCTTTTACAACTACTGGACCACTACACCTTAGCCCCGTATGTTACCCCTCGCGTATTGGGGGTGGATGATTTTGCGTTGCGCCGAGGACAAGTGTATGCTACTTTGTTAGTAGATTTGGAAAAACACCAGCCGATTGAAGTGTTAGCGGATCGCACCAGCGAAACTTTTGGCAAATGGCTTGGTGAACACCCTGGCATCGAGATTATTAGCCGGGACCGTGCTAGTAGCTACGCCTTGGCAGTCGCTACCTATGCGCCAAGTGCTATCCAGGTGGCCGACCGTTTTCACATCCTCAAAAACTTACGCGATTATTTAGACGATTTCTTCACACGCAAAAAGATTTGGCAGCACCATCTTCTAAATCTGCAAGCCACTAATCAAGGGGCGGCTGCTCCCCTCGGTTTACCCCCTTTGGCCCGCTCTTCTATCGAATTAGCCGCTAGTGCCATCCCAAAAGAAATTAAGCCCACCAAAGAAGAGCAGTTAAAGGCCGAACGTTTAGCTAACCGTTTAGAGCGTTACCACCAGGTAAAAACCCTAGAGCAACAAGGCTTGAGTAATCGGCAAATCGCCCGCGAATTGGGGTTAGATCGTAATAGCATTAATCGCTATATCCTGGCGGTGGATGCGGACGAGGCCGTGGGTTCTAAACCCAAGCAAGCCCGCCCTACTCTCTTGGATGCCCATTTGTACCAGCGTTTTTGCGAGGACCAACCGACTATCGCCCAATTACACCACGAGCTACAAGAGCGCGGTTACAGTGGCTCAATGGGGCCGATTAGAGCTTTTCTAAGCCGGCTGCGACCCCAACCTTACTCTCGTGCCAACCGGACCAAGGTGCGCAAGCAACTGGTAGCGGAACAGATCCCACCGCTGGCTTCCACCTCAAAGTTGAGTAGCCGCCAGGCCAGTTGGTTAGTTTTTAAGCGTGATCAGGACGACGAATTACTTACAACGGAGCAGCGTGAACTTTTGAAAGCGTTACGAGAAAAAGACCCTCAAATAGAAGTGGTGTATCAACTGGTCCAACAATTTCGGGAGATGGTTAAAGACAAACGGGCCGAGGAGCTGACGAGTTGGTTAATGCGAGCGCGGGAGAGTAAAGTAAAGGAGTTGCATAGTTTTTGTAATGGGCTGGAGCGCGACTGGGAGGCGGTAGAGGCTGGCCTCAGTTTAGAATATTCCAA
>JBBRSB010000153.1:0-1694 GCA_038245785.1 Gloeobacterales cyanobacterium
AGGAGTCTGTCGGGCTTGAGCCTTTGACCGAATTGATTCTACTCGCAGTTTAATCCGTTCGTCGACCAATGATCAGTCAACAGATTCAGTTTTGATACGTAGATTGGTTCAAGTGTGCTTTTGTAAGCTCGTTTCTCTGCACATTATGTTGTTTTTGCTCTTTCTCATGCCATTTTCAAGCTATGCATCCTTTTGATGTTGTATGCCATACATGCGAGGTTCCATTCTCCTGATACCGATTCTTTGCCACGCAGCATGAAGCCACGGAACCCCATCACCGCCTTGATTATACCAAAGACCGGTTCTGAGGTCACCTTGCGAAGCGCATATATTGCTTTGCCAGCCTTGGTTTTTAATCGGTGCTTCATTGTCGTTACTGAATCAGCATCATCGGGCAGTGGTGGCGGTTCCTTGAAACGTTCCCATAGTGACCAGTTGTGGTTTTGTCTATCTATTGCGATGTATGGCGTTATCTCTTCACCTACGCAGGCATTGACGTTGGTTTCACTGAAGTAGCCGCTATCGGCAAGTAACTCGGTGACAGTGCCGAGTTGTTTTGGTAAGTCGGCCAGGTTTTTCAGGGTTGGTTTAAGTTCCTGTTTGTCGTTGGACTGCTGGGTTATGTGGGCAGATACAATCAGCTTTGATTTTGTATCAACGGCAGCCTGGGCATTATAGGTCTGTTCGAAACCGCCGCCAGAGACCGGCATGATACGGGAATCTTCATCTGTCAGGTTGACCTGGTCTTTGGCACTTGGACCCGCTGTCGGTGGCTTGGGTTGTTTGCCTCTCGGTTTCTTGCCGGTTTCTTCTGCCTTCTTTGCCCGTGCAGCGATCTTCTCCTCGTACGCTGCCTGCTCACGGGTATGACGTTCGGTAGCACGACGTTCAATCTCGGCCTTGGCGGCGGCAATGCCTGAAAGACGTTGTTCTCGACGCTGAAGTTCTTCGGGAACATTCATGCCATCCGGAATGTCAGCTTTGTCGGCTGATTCGGCTTTTTTGAGAAGGTCTGCAACTTCTGATTTGAGCTGTACTTCCAGTTTGCAGGCATGCTCATAACTCAAGGCTTTGTGTTTGGATGCATTCGCTTTGACCTTGCTGCCATCCAGACTGACGCTTCCCAGCTTAAGCATGTTCATCTGGCGGGCAATCATCAGAATCTGAACGAATAGGCCGGAAAGTTCTTTCAAAAACCGCTTCCTGAATGTGGCAATTGTGTCATGATCAGGATGACGGTTTGCCGCAATGAACCGAAACGCTACCGAGTCATACGTGCTACGCTCCAGTTTCCGGCTGGAAAATACGCCGGTAGAGTAACCGTAGAAGAGAAGTGCCAGCAGCATAGCAGGATTGTAAGGCTGTGAACCACGACCGGAGTATGATGCTTTCAAAGAACGCAAATCGAGTTGCTCTACTATCTCGACAACAAACCGGGCAAGATGCCCTTCTGGCAACCAGTCCTGAACTGAAGGTGGCAGGAGATACAGAGTCTCTCGATCCACCTCTAAAAAATTGGGTTCCATGTATGCCTCCAATATCTAACCAGCTGATATTACAGGCAGAACATATACCAAAACCGGTAAAAAAGCAATGTAAAAATAGTATTTATACTAATAATATCAGCTTGTTATACCCGTTACACAAACATCAGTTATGTCTGGCTTGATGCTATAAGTCCGACAGACTCCTAG
>JBBRSB010000154.1:0-1654 GCA_038245785.1 Gloeobacterales cyanobacterium
AAAGATCCGCAGGAAAAGATAGGGAAACTGAAAATGCTATCAGCGAAAGAGCAACAAACGATAGTACAGGACTACAATAAAAAGACAGTCGGTTATCCCAAAGAAAAGAGCGTGGTAACGCTGTTTGAAGAGCAGGCGGAGAAGACGCCACAGGCGACAGCCGTGGTCTTTGAAGACGAGCAGCTGACTTATAAAGAGCTCAATGAAAGAGCCAACCAGTTGGCACACCATCTTAGAAACAAAGGCATAAAAGAAGGAACATTAGTACCATTGTTTATCGAACGCTCAGCCGAGATGATAACCGGTATGCTGGGGATCATGAAAGCAGGCGGGGCGTATGTGCCCATAGACACAGAGTTCCCGGCGAGCAGGATCAGCTACATGCTGGAAGACACCCGGGCAAAGATAGTGGTGAGCAGTAAAGCAGGCCGCAGAAAACTGGAAGACATAGAAGGCATAGACGAGGCAGCAGTCATAGCCATAGACCAGGAAGAAGCAATAAGCAAAGAAGACAAAGCAAACCTCAAAACAAAAGTAGCAGCTAACGCCCTGGCGTATGTGATCTATACGTCGGGCTCGACGGGCCAGCCGAAGGGAGCGATGATCACGCACCGGAACCTTACAGATTATGTGTATGGGTTAAAGGAAGCCACGCAGATAGACGAGTGCAAATCATTTGCATTGGTAAGCACCATAGCCACCGACCTTGGCAATACCGTACTATACAGTTCACTGTTAACAGGCGGCGCATTACATGTATTTAGCAAAGAAGCCGTGAGCGATATATATGGCTTGCACCAATACTTCAGCCAGCATCAGATAGACTGTTTAAAGATTGTGCCCTCGCACTGGAAGGCCTTGAGCAAAGAAGAAGAGCTGTTATTACCAAAGAAACTGTTAGTGTTTGGCGGAGAAGCCCTTCACAAAGAAGTAGCAGAACAAATACAAAGCACGGGCACAAGCTGTACAATAGTAAACCACTACGGCCCGACAGAGACCACGATAGGCAAGCTGCTGCATGTAGTAGAAAAAGGAAGGAAGTATAACAATACGATCCCGATAGGCAAACCATTTTCCAATACACAAGTATATGTATTGAGTAAAGAAATGGAAGTATGCCCTGCAGGCGTACCGGGCCAGTTGTACATAGGCGGCGATGGAGTATCATCAGGCTATGTACACAATGAATCATTAACGAATCAGAAGTTCATAAAAGATCCATTTAGCCAGGAAGAAAATAAAAAAATGTATGTAACCGGGGATTTGGTAAAATACCTGGAAGATGGGGATATAGAATTTATAGGCAGGGCGGATGACCAGGTAAAGATAAGAGGGTACCGGGTAGAGTTGGGAGAAATAGAGAGCATATTACAGCAAAGCGAAGAAGTAAAGCAGGCAGTAGTACTGGCAAGAGAAGACAGCCAGGGCAACAAGCGGTTGATCGGCTACATTGTACCACAGGAAGGCTTTGACAAAGCAGCCATAGAAAGCTATCTGGAAAATAAGCTGCCGGAGTATATGATCCCCCAAATATGGGTAGTGCTGGAGAGTTTACCACTGACAGCGAATGGAAAAGTAGATCGCAAATCTTTGCCGGAACCGGAAGTCCAGGCAAAAGCAGGAGGCTACGAAGCGCCCCGGAATGAAACAGAAG
>JBBRSB010000155.1:0-1630 GCA_038245785.1 Gloeobacterales cyanobacterium
CGGCGTTTCTTTTGCGATAATTCCAACTGTCAAAGGCGGACTTTTGCCGAGCAAGTCCCGCTACTAGTCGAAAGAAAAGCCAGGCGTACCGTGCGTCAATACCAATACCTTAAAGCCCAAGCCTTTGCTCTGGGGGGAAACCCAGGCAGTCGTTTAGCTCATAAAATGGGGTTGAAAGTAAGCCGTGCTACCCTATTACGGATAATCGATAAGACCCCGCTACCTCAGCGACCTACCCCGCGTATTTTGGGAGTGGACGATTGGGCGAAGCGCAAGGGAATGGAGTATGGGACGATCCTGATCGACCTGGAAGAGCACTGCCCGATTGATTTGTTAGCTGACCGGAAGGCTGAAACATTTGCTAAATGGTTAGAAGAACATCCTGGAGTGGAAATCATCAGCCGGGATCGGGCGAGTGCCTATGCTGATGGGGCCAGACGGGGTGCGCCTGAGGCCATCCAGGTAGCTGACCGTTGGCATTTGTTGAAGAATTTAGGAGATCATCTCAAGAGCTTGTTTGAGCGTAAGAATGCTTGTCTACTGGCTCCCCAAGCCAACCCTGTTAGTCAGGAAGTGGCTAACCTCAGTGAGACTGCCCAGATAGAAGTTGCACAAAACCTGAATGAGCTAGAAGGAGTCCAACCGAATCTTGAGCAGGGGTTGCTTCCAATTGCACCTCCAGTTCAAGCGGAACCAGATATTCCAGCTCAAAACGATAGACTAGAAGAGGAAGTGGAAGAAGTAGGCAGTCCCAGCCGGAAAAGTTATCTGTTCCAGCACATTAAGGCCTTAACTGAGGAAGGCTTACCCTTACGAACTATCGCCAGAGAGTTGAGAGTAAGCCGCCAAACTGTGAGGAAGTACGCCCAGGCCGAAAAAGTACCAACTTATAGCCCCCGTCCAAGACAAGCTAGTAAGCTTGATCTTTACAAACCTTATATTGCTAGTCGTTGGCAACAGGGAGTATGCAAAGGAATCGACCTATTTTTAGAGATAAGAGAACGGGGCTATAGTGGTTCTTGGGCCTTGGTAGGTCAATATCTGGCAAAGTATCGCTTGGAAAACCCTCCCCCCAAACCGACTAAAATTGGACGGGGCCGCCCGCCCGGTTGGGGTAAAGCGGCGAAACAAATGATTAGCGGAGTCGCTAAGATTAAACCCCGACCAATACTCAGTGCCAGGGAAGCCTCTTGGCTAATGATGAAAGTTGCGGATAAATTAACGGAAAAGGAACAACAACGCCTAAGCTATTTGCGAACCTTCGATGAAGAAATAGAAGCCGCCTACCAATTAAGCCAGCAATTTGTGAAAATGGTGAGGGAACGACAGGGCCAAAAGTTGGAAGAATGGTTAGGGACGATTGAACAGGCCGTGAAGCAAGAGCAGTTAGTGGAATTGGGAAGTTTTGCGAAGGGGATAAACCAGGATTTTGCGGCGGTTAAAGCTGGGCTAACTCTGGAAATTAGCAATGGGCAGACCGAAGGTCAGGTCAACCGCTTAAAGACCTTGAAGCGGGCGATGTACGGTAAAGCCAAATTCGCCTTACTTCGCGCCAGGGTACTTCATTCGGAGGCAGCTTAGCACTAGGCGTAATGATTAAAGTTCGTTTCACGCTAAGTGAGCAAGAGCC
>JBBRSB010000156.1:0-1626 GCA_038245785.1 Gloeobacterales cyanobacterium
CCAAATATTGTGGCCCTGTTTCCGTAGGGTCGATAGATATCCACGAATGCGACAGAACATTTGCGCACCCGATTCTGACCGGAAGCCACCCGATATCTTTTGCTTCAATTTCATCATGCGAACATCTCGCTCCGCCTGATTATTGTCAAAGGGAACTTGAAAATTATGGAGAAATCGTAACACCGCTTCTTGCTGATTTTTCAAGCGGTCTAATAGATTTTTCGCTTTACTCTGTTTCGGTCGGCCTTTTCGTTTCGGGGCATTTTCTGGCGGCGGGACCACCGGATTCACGTTGAAGCCTCGCTCTAATATCTCCTCATATTTGGTTTCAAAGGCGGCAATTTGAGCTGAATCTAATGACCCTGTGGCCTCACTCTTGGCTAGATTAACTGCGTCATTCATTTCGACGAGCAAATCAATCATTTCCTGTGCCCAGACTTGTTCAAACTGTTCTACGATAAAAATTAGTTCCCGTAAATGATGGGCATTACAGAGACTATGCAGACAGTCATATTTGCCATAACTGGCCAGACCATCATGCACTGCTATCCCCTCAAACTCTGGCAGGAGACCCATGGCATCCATTGCCATTTTTCCCCGTTTCGTATGCACAAAGTAAAAGGTCAAACTGTCCGTGCAACCCACATGTAGCCACCAGAGTTTACTGCCCACCCGAAAACCCGTTTCATCATAGTGGACCACCCCTGACGCTTTTAGCGCTACTTTGATCTCTTCAGATGAAGCCTCTAATGCATCAAAACAGCGTCTGCGGATGTTGTAAAGCGTCCCTTCTGACAGTGAAATATTAAATGCTTCACTGAACAGTTCACAAATGCGTAAACTCGGAATCAATTGAACGACCATCAAATACATAATCCAGGCTTGGATATTCGGACCATATTGAAGCGGGTGCGCAACTTCTGATGGAAAGGTGCCCCGGTTCAGAATCCCGCAGTTAGGACAGCACTTCACCTCGCATTGATGCTCCGTCACCTCACATTGAAGCGGAGGTAGATCATGGACTTGGCGTAGATCCCAAGAGTCTACGGGAGTATTCACCAAGGAAGTTCCACAATCACAGCAGGTCACAACGGGATGAATCAAGGCACGAGTCAGATCATTGCTCCAGTCTAATGTCCGACCGGGATGACCCAGTTGGCCTCCGCTCGTCAGTTCACTTTTCTGACGTAAGCTCTTTGTCCGCTTTTTAAACCCATCGCTAGAAGGCGGTTTACTACTGTTATGACTATCCTTTTTCAGTTGATTCTCTACCGCTTCTAATCGTTCTTCTAGGCTATTGATCCGAGCCAAAAGACTTTCCACCAAATCAATTACCGCATCTTCGCCTTGGGCGTAGATGGCACGGATTTCCTCACGGCTAATGAAGGTACGAGATGGAGAACTCACGCTAGGAATCTCACTGCATGAATGATTTAGTCATCATCATATCCAATCCTGAAACAGTAACTTTAAAATCAACTTATTTTTTTAAGGCTGAGTAGTTACGGGAAAGGTCAAAAAACGTTCACTCAAAGATTGTTGACGGACCTTAACGGCTTTTGCCCAGAGTAAATCTTCTCGTTCCAGCATCCGAGTTAATTCATGAACCGAGGGAACCTGCCGCCA
>JBBRSB010000157.1:0-1626 GCA_038245785.1 Gloeobacterales cyanobacterium
ATCCGGATATATTCAGAGAGTAAGACGTTTGATCGGTCGAACGAGCTTGCAGGGGATATAATTTCAGCGATTCGGGAAATAGCTGGGATTTAAGTACTCATTAAAAATGTTAAGTATTTGTTAAGTGTTGTGAAATTCTTTTTTTATCGTGACAAACAGTCTAAATTTGTTTGATTTTTTCAATCATTAATAATTTTAGTTTTCAAAAGAACATAATTCGACCATTTATGAAAGTTACAGTAGTAGGGGCAGGAAACGTAGGAGCGACATGTGCTGATGTATTGGCATACCGCGAAGTAGTGAATGAGGTAGTCTTACTGGATATCAAAGAAGGTGTAGCCGAAGGCAAAGCGCTTGATATTTTGCAGAAAGCCCCTATTAATGGTTACGATACCCGTACGGTGGGAGTAACCAATGATTATTCAAGGACAGCAGGTTCTGATGTTGTCGTGATAACCTCCGGATTACCTCGTAAACCAGGGATGAGCCGCGATGATTTGATCGGGATCAATGCCGGAATTGTAAAATCTGTAACTGAGAATGTTGTAAAGCATTCGCCAGATGCGATCATCATCATCGTTTCCAATCCATTGGATGTAATGACTTACCAGGCGCATATTGCCTCCAAATTACCACGCACCAAAGTCATGGGGATGGCCGGAATTCTGGATACCGCCCGTTACCGCGCCTTCCTGTCGGAAGCGTTAGGTATTTCACAAAAAGAGATCCAGGCGATGCTATTAGGCGGTCATGGAGACTCAATGGTTCCATTAACCCGCTACACAACTGTTGGTGGTATTCCTGTAACCGAATTGCTTGATGCGGATATATTAAATGCGATTGTTGAACGTACCAAAGCAGGCGGCGGCGAACTGGTTAAACTGATGGGTACTTCTGCATGGTATGCTCCGGGAGCTGCTGCAGCACAGATGGTGGAAGCGATTGTTAAGGATCAGCGCCGTATCTTCCCTGTGTGTGTTCAATTGAAGGGCGAATATGGTATCGATAATTGCTACCTTGGAGTTCCGGTTGTTCTGGGCAGGAATGGTATCGAAAGAATCGTTGAATTGAAACTGAACGATGCAGAGATGGCAATGATGAAATCGAGCGAAGCGCAGGTACGCGAAGTGATGAATGTACTGGAAGATTTGAACAAGAAATAATTGCAAATTATATATTGCCGGGAAGAGGGGCCATGTGTCCCTTTTTTTGGCTGGTAACTTTAAATAATGAAGGAAATCAGTTTTGAGATTGTTGAACTTGAGTCAAATACCTGGCATCCGCTGGTAAGGGCCGAATTTGCGGGCCTTGAAGATTACTGGTGGGTTATCGATACAGGAGCATCGAAAAGTGTTTTTGATGTGACCTTGACCGGTTATTACGCCTCGGAAGAGAATGATTCGGTGATGGCCACGGGATTGGGAAAAGAGGTTGTTGAGACCAGTTCAGGTACAATCGCAGCACTTCAAATAGGAGGCTTCAGTTTCGGACCTCTTAAAGTTGCCCTGGTTAATTTCGGGCATATCAATGACGAATACGCGAAATTTTCCGATAAAAAGATCATTGGATTAATCGGATGTGACTTTCTCTACTCCCGAAAAGCAATCCTCAATTTTGAGGAGGCAA
>JBBRSB010000158.1:0-1613 GCA_038245785.1 Gloeobacterales cyanobacterium
GATTCCAGCTTCACGCAGGCGAGTTGCAGCCTGCGATCCGAACTGAGAACGGTTTTTTGCGATTGGCTCCCCCTCGCGGGTTTGCAGCGCTTTGTACCGTCCATTGTAGCACGTGTGTAGCCCTGGACATAAAGGCCATGAGGACTTGACGTCATCCCCACCTTCCTCCACGTTATCCGCGGCAGTCTCCTGAGAGTCCTCCCTTGCGGGTAGCAACACAGGATAGGGGTTGCGCTCGTTGCGGGACTTAACCCAACATCTCACGACACGAGCTGACGACAGCCATGCAGCACCTCTGCTACAGTTCTTGCGAAAAGGCACATCTCTGCACCGGTCCATAGCAGTTCAAGCCCAGGTAAGGTTCTTCGCGTTGCGTCGAATTAAACCACATGCTCCACCGCTTGTGCGGGCCCCCGTCAATTCCTTTGAGTTTCAGCCTTGCGACCGTACTCCCCAGGCGGAACACTTAACGCGTTAGCTCCGGCACGGAAGGGGTCAACTCCCTCCACACCAAGTGTTCATCGTTTACAGCGTGGACTACCAGGGTATCTAATCCTGTTTGCTACCCACACTTTCGCGCCTCAGCGTCAGTTACTGTCCAGGTGGCCGCCTTCGCCACTGGTGTTCCTCCTCATCTCTACGCATTTCACCGCTACACGAGGAATTCCACCACCCTCTCCAGTACTCTAGCCTTCCAGTCTCAGATGCAGTTCCCAAGTTGAGCTCGGGGATTACACATCTGACTTAAAAAACCGCCTACGCGCCCTTTACGCCCAATAATTCCGAATAACGCTTGCCCCCTCTGTATTACCGCGGCTGCTGGCACAGAGTTAGCCGGGGCTTCCTCTCCAGGTACCGTCAAGCGCCCACGCTATTAACGTAGACACCTTCGTCCCTGACGACAGGGTTTTACAGTCCGAAGACCTTCATCACCCACGCGGCGTTGCTGCGTCAGACTTTCGTCCATTGCGCAAAATTCCCCACTGCTGCCTCCCGTAGGAGTCTGGACCGTGTCTCAGTTCCAGTGTGGCCGATCACCCTCTCAGGCCGGCTACTGATCGTCGCCTTGGTGGGCCATTACCCCGCCAACTAGCTAATCAGACGCAGGATCCTCTCCTTGCCCCAGGCCTTGCGGTCCCCAGGTTTCACCATGGACATCCCAGTCCACGGTCTCATGCGGTATTACCACTCCTTTCGGAGCGTTATTCCCCACAAAGAGGTAGATTCCCCACGCGTTACTCACCCGTCTGCCATGCACCTTGCGGCACATCCGACTTGCATGTGTTAGGCACGCCGCCAGCGTTCATTCTGAGCCAGGATCAAACTCTCAAGTTTCATTCTGAACTCTCAATCCCAAACCTCTCGGCTTGAAAAAAATGTTCTGGTCGAATATTTCTTCTGAATTCTGCCCTGCATCCTTAGACGCCTGACAAAACCCTCAAAGGCTTCCTTTATCTTCTATCCGGTTTTCAAAGACGCCCCCGTGCTCCTCAGCACAGTCCGAAAAAAGCCTTCCGACCCTTCCAGCACCTCGCAGCCTCAACCACGCAGGACATCCAGACTATCATTCCTCTCCTATCACGCAAGAGAAAATTTGCAGATGTGACCTCGAA
>JBBRSB010000159.1:0-1585 GCA_038245785.1 Gloeobacterales cyanobacterium
AACTGCCTTAGTGGTGCAGAAAACTTTTTTGAGTCTCACGATGGACAGCCTAGATGATCAAAACAGTGGCTGAAACCCACCGCCCTCGTTCGATTTCTCAAAAAATCCCAAGATCACTGTGTTATTGAGAATCCTTTATCCATAAGGGTTCCAGGAGTTTTCTGCACCACTAAGCTCTTCCTCTAAGAAATGAACAAAGTCATCATCTCCTGAAGTAATAATTAGTGCTTAGTGGTGCAGAAAACTTTTCATAGTCTCAAGATGAGAAGAGGGTGACACGGGAGAACTCAAACCGGGTCTCGAACTCCTCTCGCTTTTTCAAGGAAGCCGAAGCTGGAGGAGGATTCTGTCGAGGCAGACTGACTAAATTCGGCAGGGGAAGTTTTAGATAGCCAAGACGTTTGATTTCCCGCAACCCCAATTGTAAAAAGCTCAGTCCCCGTTGATCGTGCCAGTCGAGCCGTTGACGGCGGTCTTGACTGACCACGACGACCGCAATTGAGATAGCAATGAGCAGGGCTGAAGCGATCAGCATTAATAAACAACTCAGGGCTTCGGCATCGCGTAAATGAGAACGGATTAAGTCAAATGCCCCTGACTTGTAATCCTTAAAATGGGGTTCAATGCCACCAAATCGCTGACCGTAAATGGCAAAGGTTTGCAAGGTCGGCGGGGTATCCGTGAGGACTGCCCAAGGTTCCCCTGCCATCGCTAAATTAGCGGTGGCTAAATGGCAATTGATATCTTGTAAAATGGTGACATCTCGAAACAGATAGGCTTCTGCGGTCGGGGGTAATAAGTCAGCAACCGCACTGGTTTGACCGCCAGACCAGCGGACTCTCAGGTCAGATTTAGCCCGAATCATCCAAGACCAATGATGCTCTTGTAGCCACCGGATGAACGCACCATGTTCAAAGCCTCGGTCAGCCAGTATCGTCACCTGAGCACCCGGTGGCAACAGCCGTAGAGTGGTTTCTAAAACAGGACGATAGTCCTCATAGCCGACGGTCGCACTACCATGTTCGAGAACAACTTGCCCCAGAGGAATGGAACGTCCACCCCAAATAAAACACACTTCAATCAGACAATATTGATCCCATAAGACGCTGGTATCGAGAGTGAGTGTCATCGGGCTGTCCTGCCATGCCTGAAGAAACTGCTGGAGCAGCGGTATATAGAAGGTCTCTGCGTCAATTTTAGGATTATGGACGAAATAGCTTAATCGCTCCATGTGGCTGCGAGCTTGGCAATCTCGGTGGCTGAGATAGGGTAACCAGTGGCTTAAACAGGCGCTCTGGGCTTGTAAAATCGCTGCCACATTCTCAGAAAAGACCTGGAGGTGTCGTTGGTCTTTGGGATTAATCCATTGACTTAGATGAGATTGCAGTTGACGATAAAGGAGGGGTATGGACATGGTTTGGCTTTTTGTTTGGAAACTTGAGCATCCCATGCCGTACCCCTCTCTGTCACCTCTGTCTCAGTGAGACTCCCGGTATATCTACGGTTTAAGACTTTTCTGCACCACTAAGCTCGTCATCTATCGTTTGATAGATGTTTAAATATGTATACTTCTCATATATTGCTT
>JBBRSB010000161.1:0-1571 GCA_038245785.1 Gloeobacterales cyanobacterium
GGTTTGGCACCTCGATGTCGGCTCGTCACATCCTGGGGCTGGAGAAGGTCCCAAGGGTTCGGCTGTTCGCCGATTAAAGTGGCACGTGAGCTGGGTTCAGAACGTCGCGAGACAGTTCGGTCCCTATCTGTTGTGGGCGTTGGAAGCTTGAGGGCACCTGACTCTAGTACGAGAGGACCGAGTCGGACATACCGCTAGTGTACCTGTTGTGGCGCCAGCTGCATTGCAGGGTAGCTACGTATGGATGAGATAAGCGCTGAAAGCATCTAAGCGCGAAACTCAGCCCAAGATGAGGCTTCCTTTAAGGGTCGTTGTAGACTACGACGTTGATAGGCTGCAGGTGTAAAGCCAGTAATGGCAAAGCCGAGCAGTACTAATTACCCGTAAATTTTCTGTTGACGTTGATTCCTTCATCGTGCAACACCATGTATTTTCTTTCTTTCAATTGTCAATTTTTTCTTCCTTATAGAAAAACCAAAATATTTAAAACCTTTTGGTGGCTATAGCGGCGGGGCCCACCTCTTCCCATTCCGAACAGAGTAGTTAAGCCCGCCTGCGCAGATGGTACTGGATCAAACCGGGAGAGTATGTCGCTGCCGAATTTTATTAGCCCTGCTTACGAAAGTTTGCAGGGCTTTTTTTTGACCCGTGTTTTCTAAACTCTAAATCCCGCTGCCATTACGAATGAACTTTTAACAAAAGAACATTCGATCAGTAGAACAATAGAACATTCGAATAATTGAACGTTCGAATAATTGAATTATTGAATCCTGGGGGAAATTAGATTAGTTTCTTTAAAATCCAATCCTTTACACCAAACCCTAATCAATCTGAATTAATTGTTAAATATTAACAGGATTCCAGCAACCAGACAGTTTATTAGTGCACGCTTTATGTGATTTTTCAGTACTTTTGCGACCAAAACTAAATTCAGCTAACCCTGATTACCGATGAACCTGCTACGTTTTCTTTTCGCTTCTTTTCTCACTTTGCTGGTTGTAACTTCTGCATATGCACAGCGAATTACCGGAGGAAACGAAGGACAGGAAAATCAGGGTAATAATGATGAAGCAGCAAATACAAAAGATGAACATAGTCCCGATTCGGTTTTTGTAGCCTATTTTTACCTGAACGAGCAAGGCGCGTACAAACGATATGCAGTATCTAAGCCTTTGAAGAATTTCCAGGAATATGATATTACGAAAAAAGAAAATCAGTTTTTTGCAACACTTGGGAATCCCGGATCAGCTGCCTTTCCTCTTCAGTTCAATTTAAAACCCAGCCCTGATTTTCGTTTCAAAAAAGATGTATTCGAGCCATATAAACTCAAGGATGACAGCATAAAATTTTATATAAGTACCAATCCTTTTTCACATCTGTTTTATTACATGGGTCCCGCGAAGGAGCAGAAGTTTACTATCAGTTTCTCACAGCGTATCGGCAGTGGGATATACCTTGGACTAGATGCCAGATATGCTAATGCACCCGGACTTTACCTGCGCCAACGAGCCTTCAATGCCGGAGGAACATTTTATGCCGCCTTTCTTTATCCTACGAATAGGTTTGGATCA
>JBBRSB010000162.1:0-1563 GCA_038245785.1 Gloeobacterales cyanobacterium
CTGATATGTCTGCCATTAGTCAATAGAAAAGAGTAGTCCCTCAACACCGGTTTTCGCTGTTTGTTTTTGCTTGTATATCTCCAGGGCATAAGCAGAGACGCAGCCTGATACGCGACGGTTGTTCACTCTGATATTCGCGGGTTGTGTACCGCATGACTTGGCTACGTCGTGGAGCTGCCTCGGTCTAAAAGCGGGAGCTTGACTTACGTCTATCCCATAGTTTTTTCGAGGGTTCTCCGACCGCGGTTACGTCTCTGCGTATACCCTGGAAGTTTTGTACGGATGGTTGTCCTTTGGTTTCTCCCCTATAAACGGTTTTTTTGTTCTTTGGTCTTTTTAAACAGTAAGAGGTTTAACTTCTCTGGCGATTGCCCACATAAAGGCGCAGAGCTCTCTGGCAATAGCACAGATGATGGTTTGATGTTTTTTGCCTCTGGCGGCCATCTTACGGAAACGGCCACAGAGCCTGACCTGAGCTTTCCAGGCAATGTCACAAACTGCTTTTGGCAATCCCTCCTGGCGCGAGAGGATCTCTTTACTGATGCGAGCTGGTAGCCGGTATGTCTGGGCTGCTTCTACCAAGGCTCTCCTTACGTGACTGTTGCCAGCCTTGGTTATGCCCCCTGTTTTGCGGGTACCACCGCTGGAGTGCTCGGAAGGAACAAGGCCAAGATAACTCATAAGCTTGCGAGGACTTTCAAACCGTTTCAGATCGCCAAGTTCTGCAACGGTGGTTACAGCTACATGAAGCGATACGCCGCGCATTGCCTGTAACGCTTTGACAACAGGGGCCAGCTCCCATGAGGGAAGAACTTCCTGTATCTGGGACGTAAACCTCGCTACCCGGATGACGCAGTCTTTAACTGTGTTGATATATTCCTGAAGAACAATCTGCTGGGTCGAGTTTGGCATTGTCAGTCCGGCCAACCAGGTCATGTATTTTTGTCTCCAGTCTCCCAGGCCGGAGAATTTAATGCCATGCCGAAGAAGGAAACCTTTGAGTTGTTGCTTGGCAACCCGCCCGGCTTTCACGGCATCCTGACGAGCTCGAACCAAGTCACGCATGGCTTCGTCTTCGCTCCTGGGAACATAGACGGGTGAAAGCTCTCCGGCACGATGTAAGCTGGCAAGCATAATGGAATCTCGGCGGTCGGTCTTAATCCGGTTGCCACTACGCTTTGGTATCATGGATGGGGCAACAACCATGCACTCATGCCCAGCTTTTGTCAGATACCGGTATATGCCATAACCGCACGGTCCAGCTTCATAGACAAAATGGAACGTTGCACCTGAATGAGACTTTTTAAGCTTCCTAACTGCTTTTTCCAGATCAGCAAGATCGCCACCGATCGTGCCGTAGTAACGTACTTCGGACTTTCGATCACCTTCAACTAATGCAATATCAATGGAATCTTTGTGTACATCAAGGCCTACAAATATGCTAATCTCGTTCATGACTCGCCTCCTTGGTTATGGCTCTGCGCCGTGGGATTTATTCCAACAGCGTAACCCACGTTAGCAAGGGGCGAGTCCTTTATTATCTACTGGCAGACATTATGTCTA
>JBBRSB010000163.1:0-1557 GCA_038245785.1 Gloeobacterales cyanobacterium
CCAACTTACCAACAACCGTTCCGGTGTGAATGTGGTCACCCCCAGACATGCGCAGGCACTTAGCCAAAACGCGGAAGTGGATACCGTGGTTCTTCTGACGGTCCATAACGGCGTGCATCGCACGGTGGATGTGCAAGAGCAAACCATTGTCACGGCAATAATGAGCCAGGGTGGTGTTGGCGGTGAAACCAGCGGTCAAATAGTCATGCATGACGATGGGCATGCCAAGTTCTTTGGCGTATGCAGCACGCTTCAGCATCTCTTCGCAGGTAGGAGCAGTGACGTTCAGGTAGTGACCTTTGATTTCACCGGTTTCAGCTTGAGCTTTGTAGATAGCTTCTGCCACAAAGGTGAAACGGTCGCGCCAGCGCTGGAAAGGAGCAGAGTTGATGTTCTCGTCATCCTTGGTGAAGTCTAGACCGCCACGGAGGATTTCATAAACGGCACGGCCATAGTTCTTAGCAGAGAGACCGAGTTTAGGCTTGATCGTGCAGCCTAAGAGAGGACGACCATATTTGTTCAAGATGTCTCGCTCTACCACAATCCCGTGGGGAGGACCTTGGAAGGTCTTGAGGTAGGCAACGGGGATGCGTAGATCTTCTAAACGAAGCGCTTTCAACGCTTTAAATCCGAATACATTACCAACGATAGAGGTCAACATATTGGTAACAGAACCTTCCTCGAACAAGTCCAGAGGATAGGCGACAAAGCAGATGAATTGATTATCTTCGCCTGGAACGGGCTCGATGTCATAACAACGGCCCTTGTAACGATCCAAGTCGGTAAGAAGGTCGGTCCATACGGTGGTCCAGGTTCCGGTTGAAGACTCAGCGGCTACAGCAGCCCCAGCTTCTTCAGGAGGCACACCAGGTTGAGGGGTGACCCGAAACGCCGCCAAGATATCTGTATCTTTTGGGGTGTAATCGGGAGTGTAATAGGTCAGTTTGTATTCTTTGACCCCGGCTTCATATCCAGCCTTAGTCGTAGATTTGGCGTATGTCATTGTCTACCTCGTTCTGTAGATTGTTGCTTGTACACGAATGAATCCAACCGGACAGGTAAGCGCTGCCAATATCGAGGGGAAAACCAACGAAGCTTTGTTATACCTATGGGCCAGTCCCACGGTCACAGGAGATTAAGAAACCCCGATCCCCTGGTGCGCCCTGATAATTTACCACGAAGGAAGAAACAGAAACGATAAGCAATGATTATACTTTATTATAAAATATATCAGTATTTCTTATATACTATAAGGGCCATTGAGTACACTCTATGCTGCGTCTACTGTTTCGACGTAGGGGTTCTTACCGCTTCCTCTAAATCCTTAGCGGTAGAAGATTCGGAAGACACCGTACGCGGGCTCACATGCATGCTGTCCGTCGTGGATACCAGTTGCCCCAAACCATCTACCAGCTTGCGAAGATTCTTCCGAAAATTGGGGTCTCCGGTTACTTCATCCAAATCTGAGGTGATTTTCTGAGCATTTTGGAACGTAACGCGGGCTGCGTCTAGCGTTTCTCTCAAAGAGTCAATTGTCGCAGGATCAGAGATGCCATC
>JBBRSB010000164.1:0-1552 GCA_038245785.1 Gloeobacterales cyanobacterium
CAGATAGGGACCGAACTGTCTCGCGACGTTCTGAACCCAGTTCACGTACCGCTTTAATAGGCGAACAGCCTAACCCTTGGGAGCTTCTACACCCCCAGGATGCGATGAACCGACATCGAGGTGCCAAACCGGAGCGTCGATGTGAACTCTTGACTCCGATCAGCCTGTTATCCCCGGCGTACCTTTTATCCGTTGAGCGATGGCCCTTCCATACAGAACCACCGGATCACTAAGCCCTGCTTTCGCACCTGCTTGACTCGTTGGTCTCGCAGTCAACCTGGTTTATGCCTTTACACTCGTGCGGAGGATTTCCAAACCTCCTGAACCAAGCTTCGGGCGCCTCCGTTACAGTTTAGGAGGCGACCGCCCCAGTCAAACTACCCGCCTACCAATGTCCTTCTCCCCGATCAGGGGAGTAAGTTAGAATCACAGAATGCTCAGGGTGGTATCTCACCATTGGCTCCCTCGAACCCAAGAGTCCGAGCTCAAAGCCTCCCACCTATCCTGCGCAGAACATCCCATAATTCCATGAAAGGGTCTAGTAAAGGTGCACGGGGTCTTTCCGTCTTGATGCGGGCATCCGGCGTCTTCACCGGAACCACAAGTTCGCCGGGCAGATTGTTAAGACAGTCATCAGATCGTTACGCCATTCGTGCAGGTCGGAACTTACCCGACAAGGAATTTCGCTACCTTAGGACCGTTATAGTTACGGCCGCCGTTCACCGGGGCTTCAGTTCAAAGCTTCGCCTTGCGGCTAACCTCTCCCTTTAACCTTCCGGCACCGGGCAGGCGTCAGCCCCTATACGTCGTTTTCGACTTAGCAGAGACCTGTGTTTTTGTTAAACAGTCGCCTGATGCAATTCGCTGCGGCCCCACTTGCGTGAGGCACCCCTTCTCCCGAAGTTACGGGGTTAATTTGCCTAGTTCCTGAACAATCCATCACCCGAGCGCCTTAGTATATTCTACTCATCCACCTGTGTCGGTTTGTGGTACGGATATCTTAATTCTCCTTAGCGGCTTTTCCTGGCAGACAGAAGGACGTACTTAACTATTCCTCCCTCACTTCACCCCCCTTTGAAACCATTGCGCCAGAGGGCTTACGTGCTGCGTCCCCGCATCGGTCTTGATCGAATCAAGATAGTCACGGAATATTAACCGTGTGTCCATCGGCTACGCCTTTCGGCCTCACCTTAGGCTCCGACTAACCCTGAGCGGATTAACCTTTCTCAGGAATCCTTAGATTTTCGGCGACCAGGGTTCTCACCTGGTTTCTCGCTACTTATGCTGGCAGAGTCTCTTCCTGCTTCTCCAGTGCTTCTTTCGATACACCTTCGACGATGCAGGAACGCTCTCCTACCACCCTGATCCTTGCGGATCGGATCCATAACTTCGGTATTATGCTTTAGCCCCGTTGGATTGTCGGCACCGGGTTCCTCGACCAGTGAGCTATTACGCTTTCTTTAAAGGATGGCTGCTTCTAAGCCAACCTCCTGGCTGTCTCTGGCACCCGACTTCCTTTCCCTCTTAGCATAAATTTAGGGACCTTAGTTGA
>JBBRSB010000165.1:0-1547 GCA_038245785.1 Gloeobacterales cyanobacterium
AATCAGCACATATAGCAATAGTTTTATAACATTTCTATAGGTAAAGCGCTCAATGTATTCCGGACCAAACCACTTGTTGTGAAGTCTGCTATAAGTCTTGTCTGCGATCACGACCGAAAGGCCCTCATTGAGTTTGGTCAGTAGCGCTTTATTCCCTTTCCTTACTGCGAAACAGAAATCCTGGCTGAAGTCGTTAAGCTGAATATTCAAAGGGATTACATTATCGATATTATAAGCCTCCAGCAGTTTAATTCCCGTCACCCGCTGGGTGATCACAGCATCGTAATGCCCTGCTGCTAGCATGCGGAATGCCTCTTCAAAAGTATTTGTAGTGATAATATTGTTTGATATGTTATCGCGCCTCACATATTCTTCGGCATTGTCCCCTTTCATTACGATTACCGTCTTGCCTTTCAGATCAGCCAGGGATTTAATGTCTGTGGTCTCTTCCCTGACAAAAATTGCTCCATGGAGCGACAGGTAGGGGGAAGTGAAATCGTAGAGTTTTTCGCGTTCCGGAGTCCGACCCAAAAGAGGCAGGGCATCAATTCTGCCTTCTGCCAGATCCTGCTTTATTTGATGCCACACGCCGATTTTTATGTTCACTTTAATGCCGACAGCTGAGGCTACAGCTTTGAACAGATCAATGGAGAATCCATCTGCTAAACCTTTTTTGTCAATAATACAGTAAGGAGGATAGTCCGGCTCTGAAGCAATGGTAATGTTCGTAATATGTGCAGTTTTCGCAGCAGTGTCTGATTGGGCCCTGGTATTGCAGGCAGCGCCCAGCATCAGCAACAGCAGAAGAATTCGGTATATTTGGTTCATTGGCGTTATTTCTCTCCGTCAGGGTTTAACCGAAAAATTAAATGATGGCAATATTTTGATTTTTCTTCAGGGTTTCAATTTCATCTCTTAGTTCTTTCATACGCAATTCGCGGTCGATCGTGGCATCATGAAAACGCTCCAGCTCAGCAACCCTTTCCTTCAGCTCTTTTGTCTTCTCTGCGACTTTGATTTCCAGCTCATTTTTGAGTTTCAGCAGTTCTAGCTCTCCCTGCTTGCGTTCGGTGATGTCGCGGATATTGCATTGAAAGACGTTATGCTTGCCAACCGCATATATATTAATGATAAATTCAACATCTATCGACTTACCTGTTTTTGTTTCCATGGGCATATCCTCGTAGCGGATATAATCTCTTTTTTGCAGTTCCCAAAAAGCTTCCTTTGAAGCGGCAATGTTTTTAAAAACGCCGATCTCCCAGAGTTCTTTTCCCAATAATTCAGGTTGGGAATATCCCAGCATTTCCATTAAACTGGGATTTGTGTCTACGATCTGACCACTTTCGGCGTCAAGGATGAGTATCCCGTCTTTTGCGGCTTCAAAAAGCAGACGAAATCTTACTTCGGAAGTGTTAAGCTTTTCTGCTGATTTTTTAATGTCTTCGATATCGGTGCAGGTTCCGAACCATTTTAATATGGTCCCCTGTTCATCGGTTATGGGTACACCACGGATCAGCCACCAGCGGTATGTACCATCCTTGCTC
>JBBRSB010000166.1:0-1544 GCA_038245785.1 Gloeobacterales cyanobacterium
GAATCTCCCCTATTTGAAGTGGAGCCAACCATCGAAGAAAAAGCGCAACTCATTCACGGCCAGATGATTGCTCGTCATGGAGAACTCCGTGCCCTGAGCAATCAAAAGGAACAACTCCAGGATTTTGAGGAAGTTGATGTCAATTCCCTCCAGCAAATCAAACCCAGAACCGTGGGCGCAGAACACGTCTCCCTCGAAACCCTCAAGGAACTCCAGATCCCGCAAATTCTCGAAGAACTCGATTTCAGCGGACCACAGCAAGCCGCAGCCCTCGGAAATATCATCGGCAGAATGTGCGCACCCCGCAGCGAACGCGCCACCGCCGAATGGTTAAAGGAAAAAAGCGCCCTTGGAGAGCTTCTCCAATATGATTTCTCCAACATGCCCCCGATGCAACTCTACCGCGCATCCGATCGGCTTTTCAAAAACAAAGAACTCATCGAAGAGAAGATTTTCTCGCGGGTTCAGGACATATTCAGCTTCACGCCCACCATCACCCTTTACGATCTAACGAACACATACATGGAGGGAAATGCCCTGAAAAACCCGAAAGCCAAAAGAGGTCGCTCCAAGGAAAAACGCAGCGACTGCCCGCTGCTCACCCTCGGACTCACCCTCGATGCGAGCGGATTTATCAGACACTCAAAAGTATTTGAAGGCAACGTCAGCGAAGGCAGCACTCTCCGGAAAATGCTAGCGAAACTTGAAGCGCCCGATGGAGCCCTCGTCATCATGGACGCAGGAATCGCCAGCGAAGAAAACCTCCAATGGCTCACCGAAAACCACTACAACTATCTCGTAGTAAGTCGTGAGCGAAAGCGCGACATCGACATGGAACAGACCCGCATCATCGAGTCCGCCAGTGGGCACCAAATCCACCTCCAGCGGCAGCCAGGAGAACACGAAGGAGAAATCAAACTCGCCTGTTGGTCGGAGCAACGGGCCATGAAAGATCAAAGCATCAACGAAAGTTTCCGGGAAAAATACGAACGAGAGCTAAAGAAAATCAGCGAAGGATTGCACAAACCCAACACCATCAAAAAACGCGATGCCATCAACCAACGCATCGGACGGCTCAAGGAAAAATGCAAACGAGTCTCCGCCCACTATCGGATCGATATGAAAGTGGACGAAGCCAGCGAGTTAGTGACAGAACTGACATGGACCTACCAACCGCAACCCGCCAGCAAACAAACCCACCCCGGCGTCTATAAACTCAGGACAACGCTTACCGATTGGACCGACGAAACCCTCTGGCGCACCTACACCATGCTCACCGATCTGGAATCCGTATTTCGGAGTTTAAAATCCGAACTCGGAATGCGCCCGGTCTATCACCACAAAGAAGAACGATGCGACGGGCACCTATTCATCACCGTCCTCGCCTATCAAGCCGTGCAAGTGATCCGCCGGAAACTCGGAGAACACGGGATCAAAGAAAGCTGGGCGACATTGCGAGAAAAGCTCAGCAACCAATACCGGATTACAGCCACCTTCAAACAGCGGAATGGGAAAACCCTCCACGTCCGCCAAGCCACCCAGCC
>JBBRSB010000167.1:0-1540 GCA_038245785.1 Gloeobacterales cyanobacterium
AGCTCAAAAACTTTTTGCTGATCGGGTTGAGTCTTTCTTCTTTGCTCATCAAGTAGGCTACACCGGAGCCGTCCTGTTCGAAGTGGTTTTTGAAAGTCAAGACCTAGCCCAGGAGATTTTCTACGCTATTCAGGAAGATGAGATAGGTTTTCATGAAATTGCCTATCGCCATACAACACATCCTGAACTAAGGAGATTGGGAGGCTATAGAGGTCTAGTCTTACGTAAAGAGATGAAGCCGGAAATTGCTGCTTCTGTCTTCTCAGCAACTCCCCCTCAAATTCTTCCTCTCCTTGCTACGTCCGAGGGGGTTCATCTGATTCTTGTTCAAGAATTGGTGCAGCCACAGTTAGATGAAGCCTGGAGAGCTAGAATTCTTTCGGATTTCTTCTCAGAGTGGCTGAAAGAGCAAATAGCTGAGATTCAAATTGAACTCGATATTGCTAAAAGCTAGCCTTTCCTTCCAACTGTGGATACTTCCAAATAGGCTTATGGTTTCTGATAGGTAATCTTATAAATCTTGCCTTCTTCATCATCGCTAACCCATAGTCCACCGTCTGGGCTATTCACCACATCGACCGGACGGCCCCCTATAGTGCTGCTATCTAGCCAGCCTGTGATGAAATCAGTGACTTTGGTAACTTTGCCTGCTTCCACATGCGCGCGCACAAGCTTGTATCCGGTGAGAGTGGAGCGATTCCATGAGCCATGAAAAGCAACAATCAAGTCTCCTTGATAGTCTTGAGGAAATTGCTTTCCTTGGTAGGCTACAAGTCCTAGGGGAGCTGAGTGCGCTTGGAAATTCCAGGCAGGTTTACTGACCTCGGCACAGGTACCCAGACGAGCAAGCCTTCGGTCCGGATCTGGGTATACGCCTGCGTGACAGAAGGGCCAACCGGCCTGCATTTCTGCTGTCACCCTGTGGAGTTCGTCAGGAGGGATATTATCACCCAGCTGGTCCCTGCCATTGCTCGTAGCCCACAAATTGCCCTGTGCGTCAAAAATGAGCCCCACCGCATTTCTGAGCCCACGGGCATAAATCTTCTTGCCAGAGCCATTAGGGTTATATTGCAAAATAGTCGCTCGGTCAGGACTTGCTTCTTTGCAGGAATTGCAGGAAGAGCCGACGGAAACATAAAGCTTATTATCAGGACCGAAGGCTATCGTACGAGTAGAGTGCTGTCCGCCGGGAGGCAGTCCATCGACGACCACTTCTAGCTTCGCGCCGACTACTTGGCCCGGACGGTACGTATAGCGAACAACGCGCCCTGTCTCAGCCACGTAAAGCCAATTTTTATAGAAGGCGATGCCATGGGGACGATTGAGTCCTTGAGCAAAAACTTTTTGTCCTTCTGCCACCCCATCGCGGTTCCTATCTGCCAGAACTACTACTTGGCCCTTTTGGATTTCGGTTACGAACAGTTCTCCCTGCGGAGAGACAGCCATAAATCGAGGACTATCCAAGCCCTCTGCAAAAGGTTTAACGCTAAAGCCAGCAGGAGCTTTGAGCGAAAGAGCCCAGCTACTCGTAGCCAGTGCC
>JBBRSB010000168.1:0-1535 GCA_038245785.1 Gloeobacterales cyanobacterium
ACCCTGCCTGCTCCGATAACCAAAGTTGCAGCAAGAGTATTTGTACCTGTTGCTGAGCCTGTAACGTCACTACCTACATTTTGCGTAAATTGGATCGTTTCATTGGCGGTCCGATAACCCATGCCTGTCCATGGAGTCCCTGTAACATAGCCTGCACTTGTCCATGGTGTTCCAGTGACGTATGTTTGACTCAACATTGCTGGAGTAACCTTCCCCGCTCCGATCACTAATTTTGGGGCAAGTGAGGTTGTGCCTGAGTATGATCCCGTAACATCACTCCCTGCCGACTGAGTAAATTCGATAGTTTGATTGGCGGTTAGATAGCCTAAACCTGTCCACGGTGTTCCAGTGACATAACCCATCCCCGCCCAAGGAGTGCCCGTGACGTATGTCCTGTCCAACATTGCAGGCGTAACCCTGCCTGCTCCGATAACCAAAGTTGCAGCAAGAGTATTTGTACCTGTTGCTGAGCCTGTAACATCACTACCTGCATTTTGCGTAAATTGGATCGTTTCATTGGCGGTCCGATAACCCATGCCTGTCCATGGAGTCCCTGTAACATAGCCTGCACTTGTCCACGGTGTTCCTGTAACATAACCCATGCCCGTCCATGGAGTTCCTGTGATGTATGTCCTGTCCAGCATTGCAGGCGTTACCCTTCCTGCTCCGATAACCAAAACAGGTGCAAGTGCATTTATTCCTGTATAAGATCCTGTAACATCACTACCTGCACTCTGAGTAAAGTATATTGCCTGATTCGCTGTAAGATATCCGTTAGCAGTCCAAGGCATACCTGTGACATATCCCATTGCCGTCCAAGGCGTGCCTGTCACAAACCCTCCATAATTACCAAGATCGTTTATAAAGGAACTAAGGTTGGCAGGTTTGTTTGCTATCTCGCCCCAGGCATATGAAGGTTTTGTCGATGATCTGGCCCAGGCTGAGATGTTAGAAATATATTCAATTGCACCCGTGATCGGATTTGTAGCAACTAATTTACCGTAATCTACAGGGGCACTTGCGGCGTGATCAGCGGCATCGACCATGCTGTGCAGGCGGGAATGGGTAGCAGAAGCCATATCCGAACCTATCAGCCGTACGGCCTTTGTTCCGTCCACAACTTGTAACCCATACCACTTTGCATCTGCACGGTTATAACACAACTCCAGTTCAGATGTTTCGAGTTGATTTATCGTGGGGACTTTACCCTTTATATTGGATCGCAGAATCAGGCTCATGCTTGCTCAATTGTTAAATTGTAGGAATACTCATATTCCAGATCTGCACTGTACTGGTAATCGCCATCATGCACCACCGGAAGTTTGAGATCGTGAAAAACAATTGGCAAAAGGTTTATGCCATCGAACTCATAAGCTTCTGTAAAATCAAGATCGGAAAGCCATTGCATTTGCGCAGCACTCTTGAAACCGGTGTTCACTTTTACGACATCGGTTTTGGTGATTTTCCAGTTAAGCTTATCCGGGAGCGTGAGGCCATCAGTAACGGCTGTTTCTGATTTGATCTCATTCTCCTGG
>JBBRSB010000169.1:0-1512 GCA_038245785.1 Gloeobacterales cyanobacterium
GGTCAGGGCACTTCTATAGAGCGGTTGATGTTGGTGCCAGATGAAGGCAACGTGGAGAGGCAGAGTCATTAGTAAGTATCAGTACTTTCTGGCGTAGGGATAGCCTACCACTGCTTATTGACCATGAGGGCTACGATCCCCAAGGTCCTGAGCTTTGTTCTATTAGATAGCACAACAGTCCAGAGCAGGTCTAGCAAGTTCCAGACTGTACTTTTTTAGCCACAAACGACTCTCTTAATTTATGCACAGGGTTTAGGGTTTACAGAGTCTTAAGCTGGCGAACGGCTAGCGTCGTTAGTTGATCGAGACGTACCAGTCACCAATGAAGCGGAAGATCGGGTTGCGCTCGGTGCCGAGGGCTCTTGCGCGCAAGCGGTAAATCCCACCACTATCAGGATTGGCCGTATTTGAAAAGCGGATAGAGAGCGGAGTGCCTGCGGGAAGAGGGTCTTTGAGGGAAAGGGTCAAAGTCAGGTCTTCTTTTTCATAGGCTGCTTCTTCTAAGGGAATAGTGGCCCCGGTTTCTTTCTGGAGAAGTTCAATCCGGCTTGGATCTATTCTACCTGAATAGCCTTCAGGAAAAATAACCTGTATCTGGCGGACTGCCAACTTTTGCGCGGGTAAATACATTTCCATGGAGTTGAGGCTGGCCCGAGCCCGATCATTACGCAAACGGTAGTTCAGTACCGTATCTCTGTCCTTAGGTCCGGTGAGAATAAAGCCAGATTGAGCCATTAACGGAGTAATGGGAGCACTGAAAGCCAATACACAAAGAGCGATGGCCCCAAAAAGACGCGTCCGCATACTCAAGCACTCCTTATGTAACGTATGTAACAAAAAAGACGATGGCCTTGCTGTAGGGTTCCCCCTAAATCTAATTATCGCGGATCGATGAAACATTTATGAGAGAAAGGGCATCTTAAGAAAAGATCATGAAATGTTCACAGGCGCTTCGCTTTGACGCAACACTTTTACTCATACAAGAGACTACAGACTTCGTCTGAGCGTCATTACAAGTGCTCCGAACCCAATCGTGGAGATATTTTGTGCCATTTACAGTGTAGTCACCTCCTCAAGAAAGTCTAATATGGAATCTCTGGAACCTCGTCGCCTTTGTCTACAGTGTGTGAGCACACTAGCCGGAACGCTCCTCTCGGGAGGGTCCTTATTCTCCGTCGTAATGCCTCAGCAGTTTTTTAGTATGCCGTCTCAAATACTCAGTTTCGGCAGCGTAGCCTTGCTTCCTGTGCTGATCGTCGTCGGAGCTTGGACTTTTGCCGAATGGCTTTCTGTAGATAGTTAAGACAGTTAAATCAAGGCAACCAAAAATCAGGCAGTATTGCTTTTCTTAGTGTTTGCCAGGACTTATTGATAGAACGCCCAAGCTGAATATGGGGTTCATCGGATTCCACAGGGATAATCTGGGCCGTATTGCCTAATTTAAAGCTATCAATCACTAAATTAGCGGCTTCTAAGCCTGTGACATAGGCCTTTTCCTGAGACCAGGAACCA
>JBBRSB010000170.1:0-1493 GCA_038245785.1 Gloeobacterales cyanobacterium
CTAGCAGCCTGTCGGAGAAAAGGGTCAAAGCCGGGGAAGTGTGTTAGAGTGAATTATGAGTAAAAAATTCAAAACTGTCGATCATATAGCTACCTTGGATAGCACCATCCGACTGGGCGATTGCCTGCCGCCTGACCACCTGGCTTGCTTCGTGGTGGATTTAGTGGCCCAACTCGATTTGTCCCAATTTTACGACCGCTATAGCAAAAAAGGTGGCAGTGCCTACGACCCAAAAGTCTTGCTGGGCCTGCTCTTCTATGCTTATGCCACCGGGGTTTTCTCAAGCCATCGTCTCGAACGGGCTACTTATGAGCAAATCCCGTTTCGCTATCTGGCTGGTAATCTCCATCCTGACCACGACACGTTGGCTAACTTTCGCAAAACTTTTCTGCCTCAGCTTAAAGAATTATTCGTCCAACTCTTACTGCTGGCTCAAACCGCAGGCGTGCTCAAACTAGGTAATATTAGTTTAGACGGCACTAAAATCCACGCCGACGCTTCCAAAAGTCGAGCAGTGAGCTACAAACGCTTAGTTGAACTCGAAGCCCAGTTGAAACTCGATGTAGCTGAGTTATTCGAGCGAGCCGCCCAGGGTGACCAACCAGATGGGTTGGTAATTGAGGACGAAATCAACTTGCGTCAGGACCGTTTGGAGCGCCTGGCCGAGGCTAAACTAGTCTTGGAGGCCCGTGCTCAAGCACGCTTTGCCAGTGAACAAGCCGAATATGAGGGTAAAATAGCCCAGCGAGAAACTAAAGCTAAAAAGCGAGGACGCAAGCCAGGGGGACGACCGCCTAAACCACCGACCCCTGGCCCGCACGAGCGCGACCAATACAATTTTACCGACCCGCAGTCTCGGATAATGAAGAACAGTACCAACAAGGGCTTTGGTCAAAACTACAATGCTCAGTTGGCGGTCGAGCAGGGCAGCCTGCTAATCGTGGGTTATTCGCTATCTAATCATCCCAATGACCAGGCTGAAATTGGCCCGACCCTGGCGGCTATTCCTACCCACTTAGGCAAACCCTACGCAGCCGCGTTGGACAATGGCTATTTTAGTGCAGCCAATGTAGCGTTGGTAAGTGAGCAGGGAATTGAAGCTTACATTGCGACAGGACGTTACCCGGACCATCAAAGTTGGCGCAGTTATTTCGAGCAAGCCCCCGCTCCGCCCGGCGAGGAGGCCAGCCCAAAAGAGAAAATGGCCTACAAACTAAAGAGTGCGGCTGGACAAGCGATCTATAAGTTACGCAAAAGTACGGTCGAACCGGTGATTGGGATCATCAAGGAGGTCTTAGGTTTTCGACAATTTTCCTTGCGGGGCGAGGAAGCGGCCAGTGGAGAATGGAGTTTAGTGTGTGTGGCTTTCAATCTCAAGCGGTTGCACAAACTGGGGTTGGGGTAATTTTGCCCCCAACCACAAAAAGGCGAGAGCAGCCCTGAAAACGGGGTGGATTAAAGGCAAAAAGAGGCTATTCCGCCCCAATTAGGGA
>JBBRSB010000171.1:0-1476 GCA_038245785.1 Gloeobacterales cyanobacterium
GGAGGGTGTAGAAAGTTTTGTGTAAATGGTCATCGAGTGCCAACTGCGATAGGGTTGGCAGGGAGAAAAGATGACCAAAGACAAAAGCATCGACAACGAGCTGATAGACAACCTGCTGAAGAACTACAAGAAACCCGAGGATCTGATTGGCGAGAACGGTCTGCTGAAGCAACTGACGAAGCAGTTGCTGGAGCGGGCGATGGCGGCGGAGATGACCGAGCATGTCGGTTACGATAAGCACGACGCGGCTGGGAACAACAGCGGTAACTCGCGCAATGGCAAGTCGGCCAAGACGATCAAAGGGACCTTTGGGGAGCTAGCGCTGGAGACGCCCAGAGATCGAAATGGGACTTTCGAGCCCCAGATCATCGAGAAGCATCAGACGCGCTTCACGGGGTTCGACAAGAACATCCTTTCACTGTATTCGCGGGGGCTGTCGACCCGGGAGATTCAGCAGCACCTCGAAGAGATCTATGGGGTAGAAGTAACGGCGGGTTTGATCTCGAGCGTGACGGATGAAGTGCTCGACGAGGTGAAGACGTGGCAGAACCGGCAGCTGGACGAGGTCTACCCGATCATGTATCTGGACGCGATTCAGTTCAAAGTGAGAGATAACGGGCACGTCAGAAACAAAGCGATCTATCTGGCGATTGGGGTGACGATCGAGGGCTATAAAGAAGTGCTGGGGTTGTGGATCGCGCAAACGGAAGGGGCCAAGTTCTGGCTGCAAGTGGTGACCGAGTTGAAGAACCGGGGCGTAACCGACATCTTCATCGCCTGCGTTGACGGATTGAAGGGCTTCCCGGAAGCGATTGAGAGTGTCTTTCCGCAAACCGAAGTGCAGTTATGCATCGTGCATCTGGTGCGGCATTCGCTGAACTATGTGGGCTGGAAACAGCGCAAGGAAGTGGCCAGAGATCTGAAGCTGATTTATACGGCGGCGACGGACGGGGAAGCTGAACAAAGACTGGCCGAGTTCAGCCTGAAGTGGGATGCGAAGTTTCCCATGATTGCCAAGTCCTGGCGCGGCAATTGGACGCGCGTGATTCCGTTCTTCGCGCATCCCCCGGAGATTCGGAAGGTGATCTATACGACCAACGCCATCGAGTCGCTGAACATGTCACTGCGCAAGGTGACCAAAGCGCGCGGCTCGTTTCCGAACGATGAGGCCGTGAGCAAACTGCTCTATCTGGCGCTGCGCAACATTGCCAAGAAATGGACCATGCCGGTCCATGCTTGGAAGGACGCGCTCAATCGCTTTGCCATCATCTACGAAAACCGACTGCCGGCGAGCTAAGCTGGGAGTTGATTGACGAGTGAACCGACCAGGCAAAAAATCGGGCTATGGAAACCGTGGAAAAACAAACTGCGTTTTTCCACCGTTCCCACAGCCCCTACTGCTGCTGACAAATCAAGATGAAAAGCAGCCGACCCAAAACAAAAGACGATCGTTTACACAAAATCCTTGACGCTACC
>JBBRSB010000172.1:0-1458 GCA_038245785.1 Gloeobacterales cyanobacterium
CTTATGGAGTCTTTGTATGTCCCCGCAAAAAATGTTGTTTGCCCTTCTACTGACTGGAACCCTAGCTGTTCCGGCCTTCGCACATGGCAAGCCTGAGCATGGTGGCCAGATTGTCGAAGTAGACGGGCACAGCTTTGAATTGGTGGCAGAACCAGAAACAAAAGTTACCCATTTAGACCTCTATATCAACGACCCCAAGGAGAAATCGGTACCCAATGCTAATGTCAAACTGCAAATTTCAACCCCCAACGGCCAAAAAGTCTCATTGCCCTTGAAGTATGAAGGGGGACACTACACCGCCCCACTCAATGCTATCGCTAAGGGTGAGTACAAAGTGGTAGCGCTCACCTCAATTGGGGCCAAGAAGCTCAATTCACGTTTTTCTTTTAAACGTTGAACCTAACTAAGCACTGAACTTATCTATCTAAACCAAGGAGACCATTTGTGATGAAGCGTCAATTCATTTTCTGCATGACTACCATAGCCTTAGTTAGTCTTTCTCTTGGGAGCCTAACGCAAGCGCAGGAGAAAGAAAAAGGAGAATCCATGCAGATGGAGAAATCCATGGATAGTAGCTCTAGCATGGCTATGATAAAGGACCTTGGTTCAGCTGATAAAAACTATGACCAGCGATTCCTTGATGCCATGATGGGGCACCATGTGGGTGCTCTTGTGATGGCCCAGGATGCACTTGATAAATCTAAACGTCCAGAAATTCAGAAGTTATCAAGAGATATTATTGATGCTCAAAAGAAAGAAATTGGACAGATGAAAACTTGGCGAAAAGCTTGGTATAAATCTGATACGGCTGTAAAAACAAAAGGGCAGGGCACGAGCATGTCCATGATGAAAGACCTTGGTCCTGCTGATAAGGATTATGACCTGCGCTTCATCAATGCTATGACAGAACATCATGAGGGTGCTTCAGTCATGGCTAAGGATGCACTCAATAAGTCAAAGCGTCCAGAAATTCAAAAACTGTCCAAAGATATTATCGCTGCCCAGCAGAAAGAAATTGGACAGATGAAAACCTGGCGAAAAGCTTGGTATGAGAAGTAAGCAGTTTTAGGTCATTTAGCACCCTTCTTTAACTTTTGTAGCTAGACCATGCTCATGCTCATGGATTTTGCACATAATGCAAAAATAAGCTCTGGGCTAGAAGTTCTGTGTTTCCTTTATTGGAAATAGAGCCTTGAAGAGCATGGTGCGGCGTGTTATGCCGTGAAAGACCAGGAATTTAGCTATCACTGTTAATCCTTGTTGAATTAGAAGGGGAGACCATGAAGAAGAAAGCACTAATGTACAGTTTTGCTAGTCTACTGATCGCTACTGAATTCCTCACAGCGAGTAGCATCCAGGCACAGCCCCAAGCAAATTCTCCTCAAGATAAGGTGGCTATTGCTCCCTATCGACAGGGAATGATGGGACAGTCCGATCAGCACTTTATTGTGATGATGA
>JBBRSB010000173.1:0-1457 GCA_038245785.1 Gloeobacterales cyanobacterium
CCCTGTGTGCCATAATGGATGAAACAACTTCACCTTCAAAGTTTAGTAAACAATTGAGGGGCGGAGAACAGGGACAAATCGCATGTCAGAAGAGCGCAAACCGAACCCAGAAGTGCAGTTGCAAGCCGAGCGTCGTCGTTTCAGTGCCGAGTACAAACGACGGATTGTGGCAGAAGCGGAGCAGTGTCAGCATGGCGAGTTAGGGTCACTGCTGCGACGGGAGGGCTTGACCTATGCTCAGATTGGCCAGTGGCGCAGCGCCCATGCGGAGGGGAGATTAGGCCAGAAACGAGGTCCGGTCGCCAACCCGAATCGCGCGGAAATGCGTCGTTTGGAAGCCGAGAATGCCCGGCTGAAGCGCGAGTTGGAACGGGCGGCACTCATTATTGATGCCCAAAAAAAGCTAGCACGCCTGCTGGAGGAGGAACAATCGTGAGGGAACTTGCCAGCAAAATCGGTGTGAAGCGTGCCTGTGAAGCGCTGAATGTGCCGCGCAGTCAGGTCTACCGTGAACGGCAGCCGAAAGCCGCGCCAACGCCGCGTCCAACACCCGCCCATGCGCTGTCGAGCGATGAGCGAGCGCAGGTACGCGCGACGCTCAATAGTACGCGTTTCATGGATCAAGCCCCGCGTCAGGTGTATGCAGCATTGCTGGATGAAGGGCGCTATTTGTGCCACTGGCGCACCATGTATCGGGTACTCGCCGCTCACGGCGAGGTGTGCGAACGGCGCCTCATCCGTCGTCATTCCGCCTACAACAAGCCTGAATTACTGGCACAAGCACCGAACGAAGTCTGGTCATGGGACATTACCTGGCTGCGGGGAGCCCATAAATTGGAGAAATACCCGCTCTACACCGTACTGGATATCTTCAGCCGTTATGTCGTTGGGTGGATGATTGCCGAAGTCGAGAGTAGTGAATTGGCCAAACACTTGATCGCTGAAACCGCCTGTAAGCAGGGCATTCAGCCTGAGCAGCTCACTCTGCACGCCGATAATGGCATCCCTATGAAAGGCAAGCCCTTGAGCCAACTACTGCTCGATCTGCATATCACCAAAAGTCACAGTCGTCCCCATACCTCCGATGACAATCCTTTCAGCGAGGCGCACTTCAAAACCATGAAGTACCGTCCCGATTATCCTGACCGTTTCGCCTCCATTGACGCGGCGCGCCTCTGGGCAAGGGCTTTCTTTGGCTGGTATAACAACCTGCATTACCATTCCGGGCTGAACCTGATGACACCCGTCAGTGTTCATTATTGTCAAGCGGATCTTATTCAACAGCAGCGCCAAGGCGTTATGTCAGCAGCATTTCAGGCTTTTCCAGAGCGCTTTCGAGCTGGCTTACCCAGCGTGAAGGGTGGTCCAACAGCGGTCTACATCAATCCGCCTAAACCGGCGGAAAATCTTGCTTAATCTTTTTCGTGAAGTTGTTTCAAAGTCCTTGACACATACCG
>JBBRSB010000174.1:0-1454 GCA_038245785.1 Gloeobacterales cyanobacterium
AGACGGTCTGTGATACTCATCTCCCAAAGCGTTCTAGCAACTCCTCGCGCGATAGATTCGCCAGTTGGAGCATCAACCCTGCAAGCTCTGTATCTGGAAGCTGGGCCATCGTTGGGATAAGACTAGCCATTTCTGCGTCTACAGCCCCAAACCGACTAGCTAAGGCAGCTTCCAGTAATTCCTGCTTTCCTTCCTCTCTACCTTTTAGTAAAGTCTCTTCTTTCCATCGCTCATAGACAGGTGACAAGCTCATGATCAATCCTCTTTCATCCTTATTTAAATTTTGACGTGCCTGTAACGATACGCGCAAGTTTGCTAACTGCTCCAAGGTATGTCGTCTGAACGGATGCTCAGCAGGGAGCGCTACCAGTTCTGTCACTGCCTGACTCTGGACCGTTCCTCTGCCCAACAACCTTAACCATAGTGTATCTGCGCTGACAGGGAGCTGGTGAATGCAAACCAACGCACAGCCCAGATGAGCGGCAAGAAAATACATGCCCTTTGACCAGTCCTCTTTCTCTACGGCTCCCAAACCTTGCCATACACTCTTTGAAACCGTAGGGGTCAAAATCCATAATCTGGGTAAATCTGTTTCAGATAAAGGGGTCTCCTGGCGCTTTGCTTGCCGGAGCAATTCTATCTCCACATCAAAAAGTTTTCCCATACAACCGCGCACATCCACGGCTTGGATTGGATTGCGAAAAGGTTCTATCAGACAGGGGCCTTGGACCATCCGGCCTAAAAGACCTAAAACCTGTCGTGCTTCTGCGGTACTGGCGGGATTGGGCTCAAACCAGACATCTACTTGACGGACTTCACTGGTAATTTCTCGACTCACCAGAGGTTTCCCAAAAGGTTCTAGAAACCCTGACATACATTGCTTTGCAAACTGGTCATGCGGTGTACGTGTCATCTCATTCCTACTCCCCAGTGATTTTACCCGACGTAGAAGATCTAGCGAGCTGTTTTCTTTGTCTTCTCCTAGGTTGTTATCAGGTTACTGAACGACTTCTTTGAAGAGCGTGATGGCCAAGCTGCAAACGGACTCGTCCCCTTCAACCAGACCACTATCTACAAACCTTTGAGCCTCCTCTAAGCAGTACTTCAGCAATCCGGCTTGCTGCTCGACCTTGGCCGCCAGCTGCTTCTGCTCTGGGTCCGTCCAGGGCCTCCAACTCTCAGGGCTGTTCCCCAGCACTGGGGACCCCAAGCTCTGTCGTGTCCGGCAGGCGTGGTCCCTGAGCTCTGCCGAAGGGCAGCCGACAAGGGGGGCTTTCGCCTGGGGCGATGCTGTAGCAGCCGGTGATGCTGAAGAATCCAGAATTGAGTAGCCCTTACCGCTGGGGTTTTCAATAAGCTGAACCGGATTGCCTTTCCTCAGAGGAGTTAGCACCGCATCCCCTGGGTCGCCCCACAGTTTGATATCTTCCCCGTCCGGCATCGTAATCACCACA
>JBBRSB010000175.1:0-1451 GCA_038245785.1 Gloeobacterales cyanobacterium
CTGACAGTCCCAAAAGATTGTGGAGATAGGGAAAGGATTTGCAAAAACAGGTTTTCTTCGTTAAGTTGAAAGAAATTTGCGACCAACAAATTTTCAACTAGCGAGGAAAACCATGTCCAATATACCCTTAATCGTCTATCTCGGCAAAAATCTGACCGAATATGGTCAGCAAACCGCTGACCGAAGCACTTTTACAACTTTAATCAATCAGCATTTTCCGCTTAAAGAGCTAAACGGACATAAAAACGCCTGTGAAGCGGACAAACAACTCAAATATCACGGTAGTTACTGGCGGAGTAAAGTGATTGCTACCGATGGGGTGCGGCATCGGGTCGCCATCCATCGCTTTTACTGCCCTAGTTGTCGGGCGACTTGGACGGTCTATCCTTCCATTCTAATCCCGGCCAAACATTACGACACTTACACCATCCAAAACTGCTTGGAAGATAATTTGTCACACGAGTTGACCTACCGCTCAGTCATCCGTCAACAAGCGCAACTGACTTCCAGTGGGCAAACCCAGCCCCATGCCGTGCAAAATGCCCGTACTCCTTGGCAGTGGGTGAATTGGCTCGGACAATTCACCCTACCATTAGTCTTACTGGCTTGCGGTTTAACCCCGCCAAGTTATGCGGTCGAGGACGAGAAATTCCTCAAGCAAAATGGCGCGAAGAGCTACACCATTGGTTTAGTTGACCAGCGCTACGCTGTGGTTTGGTGGCTGGATTATGTTTTCGCTACTGACCAAGCCACCATTGAACCGAGTTTACGGGCTTTATGTCGTTATCTAAAGCAATCTCCCCACTGGCAACATTTCAAGGGCATCACCGGCGATAGCTGGAGTGCCACTAAAAACGCTTTTTTAGCGATTTGCCCGAATACGCTGCTGGCAGAGTGTCTTTTGCATCCGCTCCTCAAATTTGAGGAGGAAGTTGCCCGTTATGCCCGTTATACCAATGCGCCAACCGATTTAGTAGCTTTACTCAAAGAAGCCTTTTTTAACGTCTTGTTTGCTGATTGCCAAGCTGATTTTGAAATTGGGTTAGCCGAGTTAGAAAGTAGTCCTGAGTTTGCTCACCCGATTTTGGCAGACCGCCTAAAGAGTTTGCGGCGTAAGCAAGCCGGTTTAACTTTACATTTTAGTGACCCGAATTTGGCACTCACCAGTAATCCGATTGACCGTATTTTCAAGCGGTTGGAGCGCAAGTTTGCTTTCATGCAACAATTTCGGACTGATAAAAGTGGCAAGGCGACCCTTAATGCTTGGGCTATCGTTTACAACTTTCGCCGTTTCGGTGGTGGTGCTAAACGTCTTGGCCAATCTCCCGCTGAATTAGCGGGCGTTGACCTTGAAGGTTTACCTTGGTTGCAGTTCATTCTTATTCAATTGTCTAAAGTGCGTTGGTTAAAGTCCAGTGAAATCAACTTCCACAATCTTTTGGGACTGTAAG
>JBBRSB010000176.1:0-1450 GCA_038245785.1 Gloeobacterales cyanobacterium
CACCCGGAGAGATGGCTGAGTGGTCGAAAGCGGCAGATTGCTAATCTGTTGATGGATTTAGGTCTATCCGAGGGTTCGAATCCCTCTCTCTCCGTTCTTAATCTTTGCTGAGCACTGGATAAAATGACATCCGGTGCTTTTTTGATCAATACCAAATTAAGAGGATGTTTTAAAAGTCGGTGTGGCAGTAAAAAAGCTCTCTGGTGTACGCTGCAAATACTAAGTACAGCACCGAGAGAGCCACATGAGCAAAGCATATCCTAGCAACCTGACTCAAGCGCAATTTGACTTGCTCAACGACTTGCTGGCAGCCCCGAAACCGGGCGGGCGTCCCCGTACCGTCGATCTGCAAGCCGTGCTCAACGCCCTTTTCTATCTGCTATGTGAAGGGTGTCGCTGGCGGGCGTTGCCAGGAGACTTTCCGGCTTGGCAGACGGTGTATACCTATTTTCGCAACTGGCGCAAGGACGGCACTTGGATCAAGCTGCATGACCACTTACGTGAGTGGGTTCGCATCGAAGAGGTGCGCCAACCAAGCCCCTCGGAGGCTGTCATCGACAGTCAAAGTGTGAAAAGTGCCGCCATGGTCAGTGAGTCGGTCGGGTGGGACGGTGGCAAATTGATCAAAGGGCGGAAACGGTTTTTGACGGTGGATACCTTGGGTTTGGTACTGCGGGTGCTCGTGACAGCCGCGAGCGTGGGCGAGCGTGAAGGCGGTAAACAGGTACTCAAACGGGTCAAAAAGATGGATCAAGCAGTGTCACGTCTGCATACGATTTGGGTGGATGGTGGCTTTGACGGGGCACCGTTTCTGCAATGGGTCATGGATGTTTGTCGTTGGATTGTGCAGGTAGTGTTGCGACCGGAGCAATCCAAAGGCTTTGTGCTGCTCAAAAAGCGGTGGGTAGTAGAGCGCACTTTCGGCTGGCTGATGGGATGTCGCCGCTTGGTCAGAGATTACGAGTTGTTGCCAGAAACCTCAGAGACGTTGATCTACCTTGCCATGATTCGGCTTATGGTCAGGCGCTTGGCATAAAATTTGACCGCTCAAAACTTTTAAAACATCCTCTTAGAAGTATTGGAACAAGATGCAAAAGAGAATAATACTTATCACCCTCAAAACCATGACAACTTGTCATGGTTTTGTAAATGTAGATGCTCATGGCTTCCAAATGAAAGATTAGGAAGCGTAGCAACCTCTTATCAGAATTCAAAGGTATTTCGGTTAAAATTCAGAAACTCTAAAGACCACAAGAAGATGTGAGCCATTCATGATTTTTACAGTTGCATCATTCAAGGGTGGCGTTGGGAAGAGTACGTCCGCCATTCACCTTGCAGCCTATTTACAGGAAAAAGCTCCGACTCTGCTCATTGATGGAGATGTGAACCGTTCGGTCACAAATTGGGCACGCCGTGGCAATCCTTCTTTCAAAGTGGTGGATGAGCGTCA
>JBBRSB010000177.1:0-1446 GCA_038245785.1 Gloeobacterales cyanobacterium
CAATACCTTCGCCAAAAATAGGCTGAAGTGAATGGGCTTCTGTATTAGAGTTTAGTTGACTAAGACAAAAACTCAAAACCACAAGAAGCCCACATGGACATTTTAGCACTTTTACAACCGATCGAAGATCAATTATCCAAGACCAGTTTGCGGCAGATGAGCCGGATTATCCTCGCGATGTTGGCGATGACCGGGCGAGTGACGATGTTAGGACTATCCCGCTGGACGGAGGAGGGTGGGAGTTACCGGAGCATACAGCGTTTTTACCATACGACGATCCCGTGGGCGAAAGTATTTTGGTTGTTCTTTAGCCAACACCTGTTTCAGAAGGAAGTGGTCTACATCCTGGCAGGCGATGAAAGCGTGGTCAGCAAGGCTGGGAAGAAGACCTACGGATTGGATCGCTTTTTCTCAGGGTTGCAGCAAAAAGCGATCCCGAGCCTGTCCTTCTTTGTCGTCTCGCTGGTCAGCGTCAGTCAACGGCGTTCCTATCCGGTGTGCGTGGAGCAAACCGTGCGCAGCGCGGAAGAAAAAGCTACCTGCCAGGCCAAGAAAGCGGCGAAAAAGGTCAAACCCGTTGGGCCGAAACGCAAGCCGGGGCGACCCAAGGGCAGTAAGAACAAAAAGAAGGATGAGGTGACCCTCACACCGGAAAATCAGCGTATTCAGAAGATGGTCAAAGAGTTGCTGATCCGTATCAGCCCTTTGCTCCACCCGGTTTATCTGGCAATGGATGGTCATTTTGGCAACTATCCAGCTTTTCAAATGGTTCGGCAGTGCGGATTGCACCTGATCTCCAAGCTGCGCTGGGATGCGGCCCTGTGCTTTCCGTGGGATGGGGTGGGGCATAAGTGCAAATATGGAAAACGGGTGGACTATGCCCACATCCCGGAGAAATGCCTCAAGTTCACTACCGTGAAAGATGGCTTTCAGACTTGTATTTATCAGTCCCAGCTTTTACACGAGGATTTCCCCGTGCCACTCAACGTGGTCATCCTTGTCAAAAAGAACCTCGCTACCCAAGCGTGGGGCCACGTTATTCTGTTCAGCAGCGATCTCGATCTGTCCGACGAACAACTGGTTGATTATTACAGCTTGCGATTCCAAATCGAGTTCAATTTTCGTGACGCGAAACAGTTCTGGGGTTTGGAGGATTTTATGAATGTCAACCCGACCGCCGTGACCAACGCCGCCAACCTATCTTTGTTTATGGTCAATCTGTCTCAAGTGTTAATGTGCGATTTTCGCCAAACCGATCCCGATTTTGGGGTTTTGGACCTCAAATCTTATTACCGAGGGTGTCGATATGCGACTGAGTTGTTAAAAATACTTCCGGAAAAACCCGATGATATTTTAGTTGCCCAGCTTTTCCGCAATGTCGCCACTTTGGGCAGCATTCATGTCGCAAAATCGCCTGTTTCTTCAGCATAATTGGCGAAGGTATTG
>JBBRSB010000178.1:0-1435 GCA_038245785.1 Gloeobacterales cyanobacterium
TGTCAAATCTCATAAAGTCGTATACCTGAACCTTAACAAAAGTCTCAAAAAGTCGTATCACATAACTGCCAAGCAAAAGCGAAAGCAGGATAGGTACGATGAGCCAAAAAGGACAAACAACCACATTGGAAGAACGAGTGACTATCGCCGAACGGATGAGCGCTGGGCAAAGTAGCCGTGAAATAGCCGAGCAACTGGGGCGGCCATTGGCGACGGTTCGTAAATGGCGGCAGCGGTATCGGTGGGAAGGAAGAACGGGGCTATCGAGCCAGATGGGTCGACCTGCGAATGGGGCGCTGGCAAATGCTCCAGTGGAGATGAAAGATGCCCTGCTGGGATTGCGAGAGAAACAACCTGGTTGGGGTCCGCAAACGTTACGGCTGGAAATTACGAAAGATGTGCGGTTTGCTGGTCTGAAGATTCCAAGTCGGGCGCGGATTGCGGCATACCTAAAAGAACAGGGGAAAGTTCGCAAGTATGAACGCCATGAGGGTTTGCCAGAACCGCAGGAACAGCCGGTGCAACGCCCCCATCAGGAATGGGAGATGGACGCCCAAGGTGTGACGACGGTCGCTGGATTGGGGAAGGTATCTTTCATCAACTTACTAGATGTCTACAGCCATGTCAGCATCGATAGTCATGCTTGCCCAAATGTCAGCCATGTCAAATCACAAGAATATCAGCAGGTCTTGCGGCGGGCTTTTATCCGCTATGGATTGCCGGAGCAGATTAGCCTGGATCATGACAGCGCCTTTTTCGACAACAAGAGTGCCTCGCCTTTTCCAAGCGTGATCCACCTTTGGTTGATTGGCCTGGGGGTTCAGGTACGCTTTATTCACAAAAGGCCGCCTCTGGAGCATTCCCGGATTGAACGCCATCATCAAACCATTGCTGGACAAGCTTTTGCGGGCCAGACCTTCACCGATGTTGCAGCGCTCCAACGCAGCTTGCAGGTACGCATCCTCTTTCTCAACCAGGAATACCCGACCCGTGCATTGGATGAGCAACCTCCCTTCCATGCCTTTCCACAAGCCAGGCATTCCGGTCGCCCCTACGTGCTCAGTGCAGAAGAACAAATGCTGGATATGCAATGTGTTTACACTTACCTGCAAGTTGGCCGTTGGTTCCGGCAGATTAGCTCGGTGGGTATCTTCTCGCTCGGAGGCTATGGCTACAACGCTTCAACTCAGTTCGCTGAACAGACCGTTGAGATCACCTTCAATGCCGCAACCCGCAAACTGATTTGCCTGCCCGAAAAGGGTACTACTGCATTTCAATTCGACATCCAAGGCTTGACCAAGTCGGCGCTGATGGGAAGTGCTCTGGCATTACCAGATTATGTGGCTTACCAACTGGCGCTCCCTTTCGCTTACCCTGATACGACTTTATGAGACTTTGTTAAAGTTCTATGGATACGATTTTATGAGACTCAACA
>JBBRSB010000179.1:0-1427 GCA_038245785.1 Gloeobacterales cyanobacterium
ACTGTATTGGTTCAGCGTGACTTGGACTTGGCTCTCTTATAAACTTAAGAGAAATCGGAGTAATTATGTCAAAGAAAAACAAGTCATGGTCGTTAGAAGATAAGCTGGCGATTCTGAAAGAAAACTTGGTTGAAGGTAAATCGGTAGCGGATATATGCGAGGCTAAAGGTTTGTCACCCTCGCTATTTTATACCTGGCGAGAAGCGTTGTTTAAGCCAAATGTCAGCGCCGATGAAAAGCGTAACCAGAGAATAGAAATATCTAAAATCAATGCATTAGAAAATAGGCTAGCCAAAAGCGAGGCTAAGATTGTGCTGAAAAATGAAATCATCGCTGAGCTTTTAGAGGAGTACACCAAGGTAAAAAAAAGTCTTGGATTTGCGTAGATTCGGCATGGACTCAGCAAGTTGTGCGCGATGAGGTGCTGGATTTCATCAAGCATTGGTCGACTCGGGCCGAGGTGGACAAAAAGCACTTGTTGGCTTGGTTGGCGCTTGCCAAAAGCACCTATAGCACCTGGTTAAAGCGTTATGGCATGAATAACAAGCATAATGGCTTAGTACCCCGTAACCATTGGCTTTTAGAGCCTGAAAAGCAGGCGATTGTAGCGTTTCATCACCGCAATCCATTAGAGGGTTACCGGCGTTTGAGTTATCTGATGCTGGATGCTAATGTGGTGGCCGCGAGTGCGAGCTCAGTGTATCGGGTTCTCAAAGCGGCGGGCGTGCTGGATAGTTGGCAGGCGAAACCGTCGAAAAAAGGCACGGGGTTTGATCAGCCGTTAGCGCCCCACGCCCACTGGCATACCGATGTAAGCTACATCAACGTAGCAGGCACGTTTTATTATTTTTGCAGTGTGTTGGATGGTTTTAGCCGCTATATCGTAAGTTGGGAGCTACGCGAATCAATGAAGGAAGAAGAAATTGAAATTATTTTGCAGCGTGCCAAAGAGCGTTTTCCACAAGCCACGCCGCGTGTCATTAGTGATAACGGCCCGCAATTTATTGCCAAAGACTTTAAGGAATTCATTCGCTTATCGTCAATGACCCATGTGCGAACATCGCCCTATTATCCGCAAAGCAACGGTAAAATTGAGCGATTCCATAAAAGTTTGAAGACGGAATGCGTGCGTGAGCAGTCATTAAATACACCAGAAGAAGCGAAAAAAGTGATCGCGGCCTATGTGTTCCAATACAATGAGCAACGTTTGCACAGCAGTATTGGCTACGTCACGCCATTGGCCAAGCTTAACGGCGAGGATGTGGCTATTTTTGCCGAGCGTAAGGAGAAGTTAGCCGCAGCACGGATGACGAGAAAGGAAAGGCGGTTAAATAACGTGGAATTGGCGGCTTGTCAGCCTCTGGCTAATGTCGCATAATTCCATTGTTGGTGGAGAAGCCAAGTCCAAGTTCATCTGAAGCATTACA
>JBBRSB010000180.1:0-1422 GCA_038245785.1 Gloeobacterales cyanobacterium
AATTTCGCTACCTTAGGACCGTTATAGTTACGGCCGCCGTTTACCGGGGCTTCAATTCGCAGCTCTCACCGCTCCTTTTAACCTTCCGGCACCGGGCAGGCGTCAGACCCTATACGTCGCCTTACGGCTTCGCAGAGCCCTGTGTTTTTGATAAACAGTCGCTACCCCCTGGCCTGTGCCACTCATTCTTGCTTGCGCAAGGTGAGTCACGCTTATCCCGAAGTTACGCGTGCAATTTGCCGAGTTCCTTCAGCATGGTTCTCTCAAGCGCCTTGGTATGCTCTACCAGTCCACCTGTGTCGGTTTCGGGTACGGTCTATACGCTGGAGCTATTTCCCGGAACAACATCGCCGCAGGTCCAATCCGATAAGGACCCACAACTTTCGTCATTCGTCACTTCCAGCAGGCCGGGGAATGTTAACCCCGTTCCCATCGACTACGGCTTTCGCCCTCGCCTTAGGGGCCGACTCACCCTGCGTCGATTAACGTTGCGCAAGGAAACCTTGGGCTTTCGGCGTGCGGGTCTTTCACCCGCATTATCGTTACTCATGTCAGCATTCGCACTTCCGATACCTCCAGCGGACTTCTCAATCCACCTTCAACGGCTTACGGAACGCTCCTCTACCGCGTACACATAAATGTGCACACCCCAAGCTTCGGTTCATCGCTTAGCCCCGTTAAATCTTCCGCGCAGACCGACTCGACCAGTGAGCTATTACGCTTTCTTTAAAGGGTGGCTGCTTCTAAGCCAACCTCCTGGCTGTCTGTGCCTTTCCACATCGTTTTCCACTTAGCGATGAATTTGGGACCTTAGCTGTGGGTCTGGGTTGTTTCCCTTTTCACGACGAACGTTAGCACCCGCCGTGTGTCTCCCGAGTAGTACGTGTTGGTATTCGGAGTTTGCCATGGTTTGGTAAGTCGCAATGACCCCCTAGCCATAACAGTGCTCTACCCCCAACAGTATTCGCTCGAGGCGCTACCTAAATAGCTTTCGAGGAGAACCAGCTATCTCCGGGTTCGATTAGCTTTTCACTCCTAATCACACCTCATCCCCTACCTTTGCAACGGGAGTGGGTTCGGGCCTCCAGTCAGTGTTACCTGACCTTCACCCTGGGCATGACTAGATCACCCGGTTTCGGGTCTACTGCGTGCGACTATGCGCCCTTATCAGACTCGGTTTCCCTTCGCCTCCCCTATACGGTTAAGCTCGCCACACACAGTAAGTCGCTGACCCATTATACAAAAGGTACGCAGTCACCCCACGAAGGGGCTCCCACTGCTTGTACGCACACGGTTTCAGGATCTATTTCACTCCCTTCACCAGGGTTCTTTTCGCCTTTCCCTCACGGTACTGGTTCACTATCGGTCGGTCAGGAGTATTTAGCCTTGGAGGATGGTCCCCCCATGTTCAGACAGGGTTTC
>JBBRSB010000181.1:0-1421 GCA_038245785.1 Gloeobacterales cyanobacterium
AGTGGCACTTTTCTGCGAATCGTGCCACTCAGGTCAGCAAACAGAGCATAACGGACTTTGATGTTTCGCGGCACGGCTCCGACGCTCAACGAGGTTGGCGTTCCTGTCCCCGATGGGTTGACGGCTCCAATGTTGGAGCGGTCAGCCTGGAGAGAGTAAGAAATCCCACCATCCGTAACGTAGTTGAACCAGCGAATTGAACCAGCCATAGCATAACCTCAACTATTGAATAAACGATTGAGAACGATTGAAAACTATTGAAAACTATTGAATCAACTATTGAGAACTATTGAAGCTGTTGATTCAATAGTTCTCAACGGTAGTAGGGAGAACCAAGTTGAAGTCCAAACCCATTATCACCCGTAATCCGAGGAAAGCCATTCACGACGATCACAACCGTCGAGTTCAGCTTACCCGCATTGTTGGGACTTGAGCCTGGAGTAGGGATGAGATTAGCCGTAACGATGGCTGAAGCGTCTGAAACCTCAGTATTGAGTTGAACGACATAGGTTGTGTCGTCCTGGCGGAAACCATTTAGTTGAATTTTCCACGTTCCACGATTGTTGTCTTCACCAGCACGGGGAGGCGGCTGTAGTCCAGAATTTGGGTCGTAACCTCCGTCGTTCGCCGTCGGATCAACAGGGTCTCCGCCCTGGTCTGAAGGACGAGGGCTTCCACTGGCTCCGCCATTGTTTGGGACTCCTGGCTGTCCTTGTTTGGCATCTGGTTCCAAAACTGTGTTTCCACATCCAGATTCCCCAAGCTCCCAGACATAAGTGACATTGGCAACGATGCCACCTAACAATCTAAATCGAATTGATGTATATCTTTGCCTTGTCTTTATAAGCAAAGCTCCAATCTTGGCTGACGGTTGAATGAGATTAGCCAGAATCTTTCCCACGCATAGAGTCGTGTCATTGATGCCAAAACCCTGGTCTCGCCAGTGAACAAGCTCCTGATTGAGGAAAGTCAGCGCGATGTCTTCGACGACAAAGGCTCCGCTCATGAGTTGAGCGTAACCATAGAAGTTTTTGTAGCGCGGATGCTTAAAGTTTTTGTAGAGCCACTCGCCCTCAAAGGCGATGGACAGGGAGACCGACATCTCGACAGCCAGACGTTGAGGTTCAGAAAAGGCGATCACATCGCTTGTTTTGACTTCAAATTGAGCGTTTAGATATGCCATCCTAATTTTGAAGTCGCAACTAGTTGCATCTTAATTGGAACCCGCAAAAGCGTCAAGTTCCAGTTAACGCGCACATTTTCCAACCATCCTGGTTCAAGAAGCCGATGAAGCCTATCCAGGCTGACCCACCATCCGCAAAGTTTAGGATCACATCTTTGCACCATTTGCAGAAGGTGTTACGGAAAGCTCGTAAATTGTCAGACAAAAACGTCGCTCGCTCTCCTACAATTTTGACGAT
>JBBRSB010000182.1:0-1415 GCA_038245785.1 Gloeobacterales cyanobacterium
CCGAGCTTCTTGCAAAAGTGTATTCAAGGTTTTGAATGTTTAGTTTTAACAATTTAAGCTACTGAAATAATTGAGCTTCACGGCATTTTATGGTATTGTTCTGTTGCGACGAGAACAGTACCGAAAGGACGCCAATGAAGCTCAAGGAAAGAATATCATGGTTGGTGGGAAGCGTACAGCGAAGTTTGTTTCCCCATCTTGATGAATGTCTCGATGTCCCCCTGACGGATCAGGAAAAGCATCTGGTTTCAATCCTCGAGATTGTCCAGGTTGAGAAGTATGTTCCAAAGAGCGCTTTTAATCAGTGGCTTGGCCGCAAGCTGGAAGAACGAGAGTCTCTGGCCCGCGCTTTTGTAGCCAAGTTACTGTATAGGCATCCGACAACCAGAGACCTGATCAGGGCTTTGCGCTCGAATCCAAACCTGCGGAAGATCGCCGGTTTTGAATCGGTCGGTGATATTCCTTCTGAATCAACGTTCTCACGTGCTTTTAGTGAATTTGCCGAAAGCTGTCTTGGCGTGAGAGCACACAATACCTTGGTGAAGGACTACCTTGCCGGAGAACTGATTGGTCATATATCGCGGGATGCTACTGCCATAATTGGTCGTGAAAAGCCGGCAAAGAAAGTAAAGGTTCCCAAGGTCAAGCGAAAAAGGGGCCGTCCTGCACAAGGTGAAATCCGCGAGCCACTTCCTGTAAAGCGTTTGGAGAAGCAGGTTACGCAGTCAGCCGAGGAAGCCATCAAAGAGTTGCCAACCGCCTGTGATCGTGGCACCAAAAAGAACGCCAAGGGATACAAGGAAAGCTGGAACGGCTACAAATTGCACTTGGACACCAACGACAATGGATTTCCTATCAGTGCTCTTGTTAGCTCAGCATCCATGCACGACAGTCAGGCAGCTATACCGCTGATGAAGCAGACCAGCGAAAAGGTGCAATACTGCTATGACCTGATGGATGCAGCGTACGACGCTGGCCGGATAGAACAAGTAAGCCGCCAATTGGGTCATGTGCCGATCATAGACCGCAACTCCCACGGCAAGGAAGTTGTTCCAATGGCACCTCATGAGGCAGAGCGTTACAAGATCAGAACCACTGCGGAACGCGCCAATGCCCGCCTGAAAGAAGATTTCGGTGCGGACAATATCATGGTTAAAGGTCATTCCAAAGTCAGTCTGCATCTGATGCTCGGAGTTGTTGTACTCTTCGCGGATCAGTTGATACGACTGCTTGAATAGAGATTCAAAGAGCAGAAAAACCACATAAAAACAGGAGACGTGCGTCCATGTCACCATAAAAACGCTTTAAATCCAGCAGAATAGAAACCAAGACGAGGGTAAACAGGAAAACTGCCAACCCAAGCCTTCCAAAAATGGCTCGTCAACAACAAGGTTCAATCATTTTGCAAGAGGCTC
>JBBRSB010000183.1:0-1401 GCA_038245785.1 Gloeobacterales cyanobacterium
CAGGCTCTATACGTCATCTTTCGATTTTGCAGGGCCCTGTGTTTTTGCTAAACAGTTGGTTGTACCATTTTACTGAGACCGACCGAAGTCGGTACGCTTTATCCCGAAGTTACAGCGTTAATTTGCCTAGTTCCTTCTCCAAGGCTCACCCGAGCGCCTTAGAATACTCATCTCACCCACCTGTGTCGGTTTACGGTACGGGCTGCTTTAAACATAACTTAGAGGTTTTTCTCGGAGGTCTGATTAGGGTCACTATCAGCGCTGCCGAAGCTTTGCTGTACTATCAGGTTCGACAAGTCGAGCGGATTTGCCTACTCAACCTATATCTACACCCTTTAACGATCTATTCCGTAAGATCGCGGACCTTTCACTACCCCGTCACCCCATCGAATTTAAAGCAGGTGTCGTAATATTAAACGACTTGCCATCAGCTACCCCTTTCGGGTTCGCCTAAGGACCCGACTAACCCTGATCTGATTAACATTGATCAGGAAACCTTGGGTTTTCGGCGTTAAAGTTTTTCACTTTAATTATCGTTACTTATGCCTACATTTTCTTTTGAAATCGCTCCAGCAACCATCGCCAGTCACCTTCGCAGCAGATTTCAATGCTCCCCTACCGATATACTACGTAGTAGCAATCTTAGAACTTCGGTTCATGGTTTGATACCCGATTATTTTCCGTGCAGGATCTCTCGACCAGTGAGCTGTTACGCACTCTTTAAATGAGTGGCTGCTTCCAAGCCAACATCCTGGCTGTTATAGAAATCCCACCTCGTTTGTTTAACTTAACCATGTATTTGGGACCTTAGTTGCTAATCTGGGTTATTTCCCTCTCGGCCACGGACCTTATCGCCCGCAGCCTCACTCCCGGAGATATTTAGTACCATTCGGAGTTTGTCAGGATTTGGTAGGCGGTGAAGCCCCCTAGTCCAATCAGTAGCTCTACCTGTACTAAACGTCTATAATCCGAGGCTGTTCCTAAAAACATTTCGGGGAGAACGAGCTATCTCTCAGTTTGATTGGCCTTTCACCCCTATCCACAGGTCATCGCAAAACTTTTCAACGTTTACGCGTTCGGTCCTCCAGTGTGTGTTACCACACCTTCAACCTGCCCATGGATAGATCACAAAGTTTCGCGTCTACCCCCACTGACTAATCGCCCTATTTGGACTTGCTTTCGCTACGGCTCCGCTACTAAAGAGCTTAACCTCGCCAGTGAGGAGTAACTCGTAGGCTCATTATGCAAAAGGCACGCCGTCACAGCTTGCGCTGCTCCGACCGCTTGTAGGCGCACGGTTTCAGGTACTATTTCACTCCCTTGTTTAGGGTGCTTTTCACCTTTCCCTTACGGTACTGGTTCACTATCGGTGTCTGAGGAGTATTTAGCCTTACCGGATGG
>JBBRSB010000184.1:0-1399 GCA_038245785.1 Gloeobacterales cyanobacterium
CACTATCCTTGCACTTTAAGAAGAAAATAGAGAAGGCATGGCTCAAATCGAGGATAATAAGGTTTGTCTAGAACCGAATCCTCGGAGGAGAACCATGCCCAAACCAATTGTATGCCTATCCGATGCATTACGTCAATTCGCGGAAGCGTTTCGATCGTGTTTCAGTCAGCGCCAGTGGAAGTACTTCGTCATCGTACTGATGGGGCTAATGGAATGCGAAGAACGGAAAACGATGACGGGGATGCTGCGGGTGGTGGGGGAACGGATCAGCCTGTCTGGGATGTCTCGGTTTCTGAACAAGTGGCCGTGGGATCCCATGGAAGTGGCTGGTACCTGGCTGAAACGCTTTCGTGAACGAATGGAAGACCCCGTTCAAGCGGAACATGTTCGTCTGCGTGCGGAACGACCCAAGAGACAAGGACGCCCCAAAGGAACCGTTGTGACAGGTTACCTGGCGTTGGATGACTCGGTGCATACCAAAACGAAGGGACGAAAAATGGGCGGTTTAGGGCGGCATTACTCCAACACCGAGAAGCGGGTGGTGGCTGGACACTGCTTATTCACGGGAGTGTATGTTTTGCTCGGGCAGCGTTGTCCGTTGGCTCCCCGACTGTATCGCCAGAAATGCGACTGTGAAACGGCTGAGGTTCCGTTTCAGAGCAAGATTGACTTGGCGGTTGAGCAGATCGAGCAGTTTGAGCCGGTTCCCGACACCCACACGCATGTCCTGATCGATAGTTGGTATCACTGTCGACGTGTGCGCCGGGCTGCGCAGAAACGGGGCTGGGACGTGAGTGGCGCGCTGAAAAGCAACCGCTGCATGCGCCTGACCCTCCCGAATGGAGAGCGGGAATGGATCCAACTGTCCAAGTATGCCGCGCAACTGAGCGAACAGGACTGGCAAGTGGTGATTTGGCCTTCGGCAGAGGGCGGGCAACCGGTGTACGCCCATCTGGTTCACACCTGGATCCGCAAGTTAGGTCCCACCACCCTCCTGATTACCTGCCACGATCTGACCGATCCGGGCAAGTCGCTCCGCTACTGGGGCAGCACCCGCCTAGTCCTGACCGCCCAGGCCTTGATCAACATCCTGGCGATCCGTTGGGAGGTCGAAACCTTCTTTGAGTATGACAAGGACCTGTTGGGCAGCGATCACTACCAGCTCATGAGTGCCCAAGGCGTTCTACGCTTTTGGACCCTCACTGCTTGCATGATGGCTTTCTTGGAAGAACGGCGTGCCGCTTCCCCACTAACCTGCGGTGACATCCGCCGAGCGATCCAGGACGAACACCAGACCAATTTCCTTCATTGGTTATTCACCCAGTTCGCTTCTGGTCGTTCCGTTGAGCAAATTCGCCTACAATTGGCTCTATTGAATTCTTAAAGTGCAAGGATAGTG
>JBBRSB010000185.1:0-1381 GCA_038245785.1 Gloeobacterales cyanobacterium
CAATAGTGGACGGAACCTATTGGACTTTAGCATACGATAATGCGCGCTTATTGAATATATCTCTCACATATGGCGTGAACGATCGATCCAGATAGTCAGATACGGTAGAAAGCCAATGTTTGGGTATTTTCCAAAAGAGCGCCAGTCTGTCATTTATTCGGGCCATAAGTACCGCAATTGCTAAATGCGCGGTTGACCGTGCAGGATCGGTACTGATTTGCGCGCAGTTGTCGTCCTGTTCCTGCGAACCATGGATGTCCTGTTGTGTTGGTGGGAGATGTCCACCTTGCTCGAGACAATGAATCTTGAAATACAGATGTAAAATCGCCGTGAGGAACATCGCGGCGAAAAAGTTGTCCATACCCTTTTTGCTCTGTGTAATGACCTCGACTCCATTCAATGTGTGCTTAAAGAAACGAAATATCAGCTCGATTTGCCAGCGATAGGCATACAGGACAATCACCTGAAACGTGGTGATGTCGGTTCGATTTGTGATAAGTCGATAGGTTGTTGTTCCAACCGTGCATTCAACCAGACGAAAGAGGATACCTGCCGCATCAGGGTGCGAAGATTGAACAATACGATCGCGTACGTGTAGCCAATGCCCCACGACGCTATCTGGCAGTGTCACTGGTAATTCTTTCACAGTCTCGACGACAATATTGTTATAGGCGCGCATGACAACAAATGCCTGTGCTGCAATGATGTCACGCAGCAGATCAAATGCCATATAGCCGCGGTCAAGGACGTATGTGACACGCGCTTGTAGCATGGTGCGAATACTGCTTCGCTCGCTTGAATTGGCACTATCAACCAGGAAATCGGCAGTAATCATCTGGTTCAGATTAAAAACGAGATGCAGTTTCATCGACGGTACACGTTCTGTTGATCGTGGAAGCGTCATGCCGCCAACAACGGGGAATTCGCTACCATCACCCGCACTCACTGGGCCAATGAGCGCCAACTCGGGGTTTTCTGGGAGGTTGAGGGATGCAACCAGGGATGCGAGTGCTTGGCGGAGGAGTGCGGATGGAAAACGCCGAAACGCATCTGAGAGCGTCATCTTGGGCACAGCTGGCACTCCTAATGCAGAATCGGCGTTTTCAAGTGCGACGATTAAGGCATTGAGGCTCCCACACCGCTTCGTGAAATAAAAGACCAGAATGCGTACAAAATCAACCCAAACAAACTCCTCATTGTGATGCTTTTTACGCCCAGCTTCGATCTGCTGGAGAATAGGCATAACGGGAGCGAGCAGCGTGTCAAAGACGGTCATCACTACATATCCTTGAGAAGAGACGGATGGGCGGAAACATGCGACCATGATACAATAAGGATGTCTATTTGACAAATCCGCTGTGATTCATTCCGTCCACTATTG
>JBBRSB010000186.1:0-1380 GCA_038245785.1 Gloeobacterales cyanobacterium
CGTTAGTGTCACGAAGTTTTCGCCACAGATTTACGGTCATGTTTAGCATGATCTCGCTCCATCACCAGGAAAAATACGGTTAAACAACTGGTTTCGTGAGGGAATGCCCCAATTTCATCCGACTTGGTGCGAAACTCTCGAAACAAACGCTCTAGATGATTCGTTGTCCGAATATGACGATGTAAAGTGCTGTCAAATTGATAGAACGTAAACGTCAGTTGTAGATCCCGTTGAAAAACTTGCACGGCTTTGGGTTCGAGCAGTTCCCATTTAGCGATGAACTGTTGCAATCGCTGGTGTGCCTGTTCATCGGTATCTGCCTCGTAAATCTGATATGCCTCAGATGCGATCTCAAAGCGCCGTTGCCGCTTCGCTTCATCGGGTTTGAGCGGTTGTTCAGTCGCATCGGCTTGGGGCAATTGAGCATAACTCAAATAGCGTTCGATACCTCGGACTTTGTGGGTGATGCAGCGTTGTTGTTGAGCATTGGGCAAGGTCTTTTTCAAAGCTTTGGGTAATCCCAAGGTGCCATCACTGACGACTAATTGCACTGTTTTCGAGTTCAATCCCCGCTCTATCAGATGCTCAAAGAACTGGTTCCACTCAGCTTCCCCTTCCTCAGTGGCAATTTCGTAGTGCAGCATCTCATAGGAACCATCCTTCCACACCGCCAGTGCTGCCAACACCACCCGTTCTTCAGCTTGACGACACTGGCGTAAATGTCCAGAACGGTCTTCCTTAAATTCATCCTGGGTGTATTGAATCTCCACCCAGACCCCATCGACGATGAGCATCTCAGGTGTCTTACCAATTGAGGATAAACGACGGGTGTCTAGCTGGTTTTGAACCGCAAGAGTGACTTGATTCACAGCACTACGTGAGAGAACATGACCTATCAAAAAATATAATGCCTCTTGCAAGTCCCGCAGTGACAGTCCCATGACATATAAGCAACAGAGCCAATTCAACAAATTGCTCAATCCCCGCTGGTAGCGCTGCAAAATCTGCCACTCTCGCTCACCGTTGCGCGCTCGTAGTTTGGGGACACGCAAATCACTCAAATGCCCATATTGGGTATCGAGACCCCGTTGAAAATAACCGGAACGGCGAGGTCTGTCTGTCTCCATCTTCGCCAGTTCTGCTTTGACTTCCTCATTAAGAGCCGCTTCTAGCGTAGTCTTAACTGCTCCAAGCACGGCACTTCGCAGAGCTTGTTCTAATGCCTCATCCAGTTCGGGTTGAAAACTGCTGGCTTTGACCCGTAGAATTTGTTGTTCTCGTTCTGCAATGTTCATGGGAGACTGCTTTCAACACTTGATTCTCCCTACTTTCAGCTAATCATTTTTCTCTCGCAAATGGCGAAAAAATAAAGACACTAAC
>JBBRSB010000187.1:0-1374 GCA_038245785.1 Gloeobacterales cyanobacterium
CAGCACTCAGTTTTACCAGTGCAAACTGAGTTATTTGATTTGAGTTTGTTCAGCTAAACTCAGACCAACTTACTTTCCACTTTTAAGCCAATTTTTCTGAAAGTTGATTTTGCTACTTGACAACCCATTACCGCATCTACATTGGTCATCCTGGAGTATAATTGAGTTCACCTTAAGGTTGGCTTCATTAGTAATCAGGGGTAAAGATTTTGTTTAAGGTGCTACTGTGTCCAATTAAAAACGGTTTTAAGATGCTCACTCAAAAAATTTAAGAGCGTTTCATTATAGACCTGAACGTTAACAACTAAATAAGAAAACCAGCCTGAGCAATACAACCTTGAATGACTATTGGCTTGCGGCGTAATCGTCTGGCGGCATCGAGTAACCTTAAATACAACTCGTTTAGGTTCAAGCTACAAGTGTTAGCCAACTCCACTCGCTTGAGATAATTCCAAATCCCTTCATCGGGGTTCAAATCAGGTGCATAGGCTGGCAGCCTTTCTAACCACAACCACTTAGTGGCACCCCTTGCCAGATAATCCTTGAGGGCTTGACCCCGGTGGATGGAAGCCCCATCCCAGATCACTAGCAGCTTACCCTTGATTTGGCGGTGGAGCTTCCTCAGAAATTCCACGATGTCCTCGGTGGTGTAAGGTTGGGTTTGGACAATCAGGCACAAACGAGCGCTGGGAGTAATCGCACTAATCACCGAAAGATGGTCATAACTACACTGTGCTTTAATCACGGGGGTTTGACCGCGTGGCGCATAAGTACGGACTACCGCTGGTAGTAAGTAGAAAGCACTTTCGTCAATCCAAACTAGGGTGTACTCTTCTTGGTGGGCTTTTTTTTAAGTGCAGGCCACCGCTCATCCCGCCACTTTTGGATAGCTTCTTCATCGCGCTGGCTGGCTTTTTCGACTGGTTTCTGCACACTCCAGTTCAACTCCTCGCGTAAGAAGCGCGAGACGTGCGCCCGATGATACTTCACCCCGAACTTGAATTGGATCAGCCAGGCCACCCGCTTGCTGGTCCAGAGTTGGCCTTGAAAGCCGTAAGTTTCGGCACCTTTTAGAAGGGCTTGTACCAATTGCTCTTTCTGAGTTTGGCTGAGGCTGGCTGGTTTACCAGGTGGGGGAGTATGACGCAGAGCCTCGGCTCCTTGTCCTCGTACTTTCTTGAACCATTGGCATACCGCCCCGGCACTCACACCGAGAGCCTCTGCGATTTTATTTTGTTTCCAGCCCTTTTTTTGCAACTGGAGGGCTTGGAGGCGACGGGCTTCTCGCCAGTCTTGGCTTTTTGTTTTACTATTCATATTCCTAAAGTTAGCATTTTGTATGCCAACTTTAGTTCTTTTAGCTCAGGTCTATAG
>JBBRSB010000188.1:0-1371 GCA_038245785.1 Gloeobacterales cyanobacterium
GTGCGACCTCAATTTGATACAGCTAAAGAGCCTCAGAGAAGCCATATTGGTTGAGCTTATTCCAGAATTGATTCCATCGAGTGGGTGTTAAGACTAAAGTTCTTAAACTCAGTACTACTGCTGCGCCTGCCTCTTTCCATCGCATCCCAGAACAGCATAAACGTTGCTTGATCACGGTTTTACAAGCGGCTTCGGTAACGCCAGATCCAATGGGATAGTGTTGTTCGCGGTAAAGTGCGTAGTTCATTTGATGAAGATGGTTGTGGAAATAAGTCACTGCTGCATTCAGATGATCTTGAATTGTTTTGGGATGTGCCTGAGACTCAGAGAGCTTCAACATCTGTTGATAAAGTTGAGTAGCGCCTCCAGGGTCATGCTTGAGTTGATGACAACTTTGGTCAAGCCATTGCTTTTGCTGCGTTAAGTTCTCAGGGTAAAGCGCAACTGCGACCGCACCAAGATAACCAGAGGCATGATAGAAATCGAGGATCTGTTCATCGGTATGAGGGTTGAGAAATTGCCAGTTTGAGGCGGCACCATCCGCAATCCCGATATAACTGGCTTGGGGATAGCGAACTTTGGTACGTTGGATTTCTCGTTCTAGCCGCTCTAGAAACCGGGCTTTGCCATATTCTGGGGTTGCGCCAATATAAATGGTGTGTGCTCGTTCTCCTAAAGCGTCATAGAGGCTGATGGTACCGACCATCGCCTCTCGCCATCCAGTGTCACACAGCAGCATACAGGTTCCATCTAAGCCAATCGCAACACTGGCAATCTCAACCTCTAGTTGAGGAGGAACATAGTCCCAACGTTCTTCTTTCACTTCAATGATGGTCGCAACTGCTTCGCTAATGCGTTGGATGTAGGAAACGGCTACTGGGCGACGATGATTTGCGCTGAGATCTTGTTGAACGTCTCGTGCTGAACCATAGGCAAGTTTTGAGGATACCTGTTTAGCAAACAAGGGAGTTGAGGTGATAATAGTTCTAGCCTCTCGTTCCAGGGGACAATAGGTTTTACCACCTCCAGAGCGTTGATAGACATGGCGTTTGACCACAACTTCTCCATACGGAGTTTGATACGCTTTGGGCTGTTCACCCTTAGTCCGCATCACTTCTCCTCCAATCTTGAGCGCGGTGCCGTCTGTATCCAAATATTTGAGGGCAGTCTCGGTGGCAATACAACCCGCATCATTGAGGCTTTGTTGGATGTTTTCCTCACTCGTGAGCATTGAACGACTCAAATCTATGGTCACTTCTATGGTCACTCGCGACCCTGCAAGACTCACCAATTGAGCACCCATACTTACCCCTCTTGTTTTCACGATTAAGCAATATCATGATTCAAGAGCTAAATCAAGTGGAGGTCACA
>JBBRSB010000189.1:0-1368 GCA_038245785.1 Gloeobacterales cyanobacterium
CCGCGGCAAGATATCATTAAAAGACACAAACTTTCCCTTTTTCGGGAATAACCTGCAGCCCGATGTTAAACGCACCGAAGGCGCCGATCTGGAGGACCTGCTGAACACAGCCTATTCGCGTTGGGGCGCCGAGAATGTTGTAGTGATCACCCGATCGAACAAACGCGCCAATATCTACAACAGGGAGATCCGCAACCGCATCCTCTATCGTGAAGGTGAACTGGCAGCGGGGGATCACCTGATGGTGGTGCGCAACAACTATTTCTGGCTCTCTCCCGAATCAAAGGCCGGTTTTGTCGCCAACGGCGATATCGTGGAAGTTAAACGCATCAGAAAGGATGAAACGCTCTATGGCTTCCGCTTTGCCGACGTCACCCTGCGCATGGTGGACTACCCCGATGAACCAGAGATGGATGCCCGCCTGCTGCTCGACACTTTAAGCACCGAAACACCTGCGCTTTCACAGGAAGAAAACAGAAAGCTCTTTGAAGAGGTGATGCTTGATTATGAAGACATCCCCCAGCGCAGTAAACGCATCGAAATGGTCAAAAACAACCCATATTTCAACGCTTTGCAGATAAAGTATGCCTATGCCTTAACCTGCCACAAAACACAGGGAGGGCAGTGGGATGCCGTTTTTGTCGATCATGGTTTTCTGGCCGAAGGGCAGCCCGATGTTGAACTCATGCGCTGGCTTTATACGGCCATTACACGTGCCAGCCAGATGGTTTATTTCGTGAATTTTGATGAAAGGTTCTTTGGGGTTGAATTAGATAACCACGGAGACACGGAGGCCACGGAGGTGCACGGAGATTGAAAAAGGTTAAAGGAGAAAGGTTAAAGGTAAAGAGGGGGAGAGGGGGCGATGGGGCGATGGGGCGAAGTAAAAAGTACAACTTGGTTGCCGATCGTTATTGAATGACAATTAAATAATCAAGGAACAGCATTTGAAAAAAAAAGCGCCGCTGGCGCGCACCTCCTGATGCATGACTGGATCCAAATCGTTATCTATTAATAATGAAATGATTGAAGCACGGCATATGAAAATAAAACGCGTGACTGAGTGCCAATCGAAATCAAATAGTAATTAAATCATAGGTCCTCGGCATACGCAATAAAAAGCGCCGCTGGCGCGCGTCTCCCGACGCGTGACTGGATCCAAAACGTTATCTATTAATAATGAAATGATTGAAGAACGGCATATGAAAAAAAAACGATGCTGGCGCACGTCTCCTGACGCGTGACTATTCCACAATTATCATCCGTAATGTTTAAAATACTGGCACATTCAACTAAAAACGCTTACATGAAGGCAATTCAAAATTGGATTTTCGGCGCACGCGTCGGGAGACGCACGCGAGCATAGTC
>JBBRSB010000190.1:0-1365 GCA_038245785.1 Gloeobacterales cyanobacterium
GCTGTCCCCGCCTTCGTCGGCGTCGGCGATATCTTTTTTGAGCGCTATAATGAGGCAGTAGTGCGAGGAAGACACGCAACAATAAATATGGTTAGTCATTGCACCTGTACAAATAGACACACACGCGTTTGACTCGTACCAATGAAATTTCTCTTCATAGACGTGTGGCAATCGGATCGCCGCTTGCGCATGCATTCAATGATATGGCCAATTGCCGTCATCCACCAGTCTCGTTGCCAACTAGGACCGATGCGCATCACCGTACACATCTTTTGACATAGCGTCTTTTCTTTCTCACTAAAATCAAGCATCTCCGGTGTTACAAATTTCATGTTGTGAAACAAGGTGTCACGAATATAGAATCCAATAACTTTGCCTTGGTTGGCCACTTGAGCAACATCGTCTTTGCGATACGCGTTCCACACACTTACGTTCTGCACGGGAAGGTGACGTCGATGGGTGCGTTTGGAGCTGGTGGAGATGGAGCTGCTCATGGACCCTCTTGGCCTGCTTGCAGTAGTCTAGCAAACGATATGGTTAGACACACCAACAAAACAAGGGAGATCTTACGATACGTACCGATGTGGGTGTTGCCTTCCGTTTGCCGGTACTACTTGTGGCATCTTCATCGTCAGTAGTGGATTTCACATGCTCAGGACGCGGAGTCAAGGTACCGCCTCCCTTCTTTCTATTGCTCTGGTACGAGAAGTTTGTTTCGGACATCGTCAGTGCTTGAAATGTACCATGTTATCTCTCTACTAAAAGCACCTACCAGTGGCTTGATTAAAGCGCCTATTTGTCATTGGACTAGTCTACACAATTTGTGCGGTGATTATCTGTGTACATTCATTACCGCGCCCATTTTGCAAACTCTTTAGATGGTCTGAGCCCAAGCGCTAATCCTTTCTCACCAGGAGGTCTCTCCATGTCAAAAGCACTTGTCGAAGGATTTGTGTGCCTTTCCAGTCTTAGAATTCTTCGCCACAGCCACTTGTTTATGTCAGTTCCCCGCTGTTATGTAAAATAATTTTGCTGTGACGTTCGCTCTTGATAAGTGGAATACAACATGGCGGTATAGATCAATGCTAACAAATGATTGTTATCGTGATGGATCAACGTTGTACGAACGTAACTGATTGGGTGGTTAAGAGAACGCAATCCCATATATAACTCAATTCTGCATGTCCTGAGTTAAGTGATTGTGACACGCGCACTCATGTTTGCCTATATAGCAAAACCTGCGCATCCCTGTAGCCTGGACCATTCTGCGTTGTAGAAAACACTTGAATGAAAATGCGCCCCAACACAAGCAGCAACACAAGTTGATAATTTTGCGCTTCTTGCACATCCTGCACAACAACAACC
>JBBRSB010000191.1:0-1360 GCA_038245785.1 Gloeobacterales cyanobacterium
ACCCATGTGTTTTGCGGCCAGTTCGTCCTCGCTGAAAATACGGTTGTAGGGGACGTGATTCGGGTATTTCTCTTTGAGGATACCGGGGAGCTTTTCGTCAATGAGGCCGTAGCCGCCTTGCTCGAGCGGTTTGGCTTGGAGCGCCAACAACTTGTCCTTATACGCCTGATAGGCTTGCGCGTAGGGCTCGTATTTTGGCGCCAATGCTTCAACTAATTTGGCGTCTTTGGTAGCGTCTCGGCCAGTCGTAAAGCCCGCGGCTCGCCGCTCGGGCTCGTGCTTGGCAATCAGGTATTGATCGAATTCCTTCGGGTTGGGGACTTCCTGAATAAGTTTGTCGAGCCCGTGATCCTCGATGAACTGGGTGGCTGGCTGGGACGAGCGAAGCACTCGGTCGAGTTGATAAGTGAGGTTGCGTTCGGGAGCGATTTGAGCGCCGTCTTTGATCGCTTTTCGCATGGGGGCTTCGAGGGGCGTCAGCGCGTCGATCATCTTAGTGCCGAATTCGTCACGCACGTTGCTCACAAAGCCCGTCTTACCTCGAGCGGATTCCTGCGCCGTGTCGAGCTGCTTAAGATACGCCTGAGTTTCCTTGGGCGTTGAAGCTATAGCACTATCGACCGGAGCGGTGGGCTGCTCAGGCACATTGCCCTTAAGGATAGAGCTTACCTTGGTCGGATTCTTTTCGGCGACAAGCGCGTCGACCGCGGCCTGGGGAATCTTTGAGGAGCTATCGCCCATTTGACGGGCGAGCACCTTACGCACGTCAGCTTCGGTGCCGGCTTTGGCTAGCTCCTCCACAACCTGCTTCTTGCCGAGACCAAACGGTGTCAAATCGAGGCCCGCCATAAGAGAGCCGACACCAATGGCTACGGGCGTTGGAAGATTAGTACCTAAATCTGGAATAGTATTTGCTGTATCGCGCCCGTAACTTTCCAGGTTACCGATGGATTTATTACCCAACAAAGCTTTCTCGAAGGTACCTGCCGGATCATAGGTTGGCCGATTGCTTAACTGGTTAGTAATACGAACGAGAGATTGTGGTGCGGCTTGGGCAATCCTGATAGCTTCGTCCATAGCGGCGCCTGGCAACTGGGCCGCAATCTCTCCTACGGTAAGGCTTGGCTGGCCGTCTATGCTGGATGAAATACCTGTTGGTATATGGTTTGCAATGTTCATTGCACCTTGAGCTATTTGAGACAAATGGGCCGTAGGGTTTAGTACGGTACCGACGGTATTCTCAAACGGCTTGATATTGAACATCGGTTGGGCTGGTGCGGGTGCGGGAGCTGGCTTCTCGCCGTATTTAGCGAGCAAGTCGTTGAAGGCGCCACCAAAATTACCATGGAGGGCGTCGCCG
>JBBRSB010000193.1:0-1334 GCA_038245785.1 Gloeobacterales cyanobacterium
GAGGGTGTAAAATAGTTTGTGTAAATGGTCATTCCGGGGTAAACCAAACTACCCTAAGGAGTTCACATGACCAAGAACAAGGAACTTAACGCCGCAATCGACACCCTGCTCAAAACTTATAAGACCCCAGAAGAGATTATCGGGGAAAATGGCCTGCTTCAGCAGCTCACCAAGGCAGTGCTCCATCGGGCACTTCAGGCCGAGATGACGCTGCACCTGGGTCACGAAAAGCATGCTACAGTCTCCAATAAAGCAGGCAATGCACGCAACGGTTCGTCTCTAAAGACCATCAAGGGAGAATTCGGCACTATGCCGATTGATATCCCCCGCGACCGGGACGGCAGCTTTGAGCCCGTCATTATTCCCAAGGGGCAGACCCGATTCCCTGGGTTTGATGACAGGGTTATTTCCCTCTATTCGCGAGGATTGACCACTCGTGAAATCCAGGGGCATCTCGAAGAAATCTATGGAGTTGAGGTTTCTCCTGCCCTGATTTCAATAGTGACCGACGCAGTGGCTGAAGAGGTCAGGATCTGGCAGAACCGCCCGCTCGATGCTGTCTATCCTATCGTCTATATGGACGCCATCAGGGTTAAAGCCAGAGGCAACGGACATGTGGTAAACAAAGCGGTCTACCTGGCCATTGGCGTTAACCTGGAAGGAGCCAAGGAAGTTCTTGGAATGTGGGTCTCCGAGAATGAAGGTGCTAAATTCTGGTTGCAAGTCGTGACCGAACTAAAGAACCGTGGGCTCCAAGATATCTTCATCGCCTGCGTTGATGGCCTGAAAGGGTTCCCTGACGCGATTGAGGCTGTCTATCCCAAGACCCAAGTTCAGCTCTGCATCGTGCATATGGTACGCAACTCATTGCGGTTCGTTTCGTGGAAGCAGCGCAAAGAAGTGGCGGCAGATCTGAGGCTAATCTACCAGTCAGCTACAGCTGAACAGGCGGAGATGGAGCTGACACAATTTGAGGCAAAATGGGATAATACACACCCAACTATCAGCATGTCATGGCGACGGAATTGGGCTCAGGTCACACCTTTTTTTGCCTATCCTCCTGATATACGGAAAGTAATTTACACAACCAACGCCATTGAATCGCTGAATATGTCGCTCAGAAAAGTGACCAAAAACCGCGGCTCGTTTCCGAATGATGAAGCGATGCTCAAGCTGCTTTACCTGGCACTGAGAAATATCGCCAAGAAATGGACCCTGCCGATCAGGGACTGGAAAGCTGCCATGAATCGCTTTACCATACTTTTTGAAGACAGGATGCCGAACCTTTAGAAACCGTAACCCAGAACCATTTACACAAACTGGTTGACACCCCC
>JBBRSB010000194.1:0-1332 GCA_038245785.1 Gloeobacterales cyanobacterium
AATCTCCCAGATAAAGACGAAGCCGTGTTTACAGGAATGGTGACAAACCATCGTTCTAACGTAGAAAGACGTTCGATCTGTGTTTCAATCTGCTGCATTGCTGCTTTTGTCAACCGTACGCCTTTTTCATAGACGGTACTGATCCGCTCGACGCATGTTGGGTGCTTTCCTTTCCATGTCATGGTCTTTGCGAAGCGTATGACCGTCTCATCGGTATCAAGGATGTCGCCATTCCAATGTTTTTCGAGTATACCCCAACAACGCTCCACCGGATTGTACTTACTGTGATATGGTGGATAATATGCCAAGGTAATCGATAAACCCGTCTCTTCGGCAAATTGAACCATTCTTGCCATGAATTGTGTCCGATGGCTGTTATTTTCTGGGCCATTATCAAGGTTGATCGCTAAATACTGGATATGTGGATAGCGATCACGGACGGATTTCCACCATTGGCGCAGGATATCAACGATGCAATCACTTGTCACGCGCGAACACACCATATAGAGAAAGAGTTCAGCAAAACGCGGAAGAAAGATACCAAAGGGCGTCATGCGTTGGTGCGTGGTAAAGTCATGATCACATGCGGCTTGTCCCGTGCGATGTGTCCCACTACGCGAAAACGGCCCGATTGTCACCGCTGCTTTGGCATCAATCGAGATGCGTAATGTGTCTTCACGCTGATCCGCATCCGCATTTATCGCATCGACCTGTCGAAAGATCGCGTCGGTCGCGGGGATCTTTTTTTTGGAATCGACTTTGCGACTCTGGTGGTCGTATAGCCCAGTTGATTCATTTTCTTGCCAATTGTTTCGGCGGTTGGTACTGTATCGTCGGTGTATCCGGGCCGTTTTAGCAATTGCCGGCGCACTTCTGCCGCAGTGATCCGGGTATACACGCGATCACACTTGACTTGGGGATCTGCATGGCTGCGTGGGTCGATAATGGCACAGATATCGGTAAGTAACTGCGGAAGATGCTCCTCTGCCGATTTTCGCCCACGATTGGCAACGCCATCTTCTTTTGGCGTACCATGCTCCAGTTCTTGCATACCTTTGCGAATAACGCCGCGATCCCATCCGAATGCGCGCTCGGCATACCGTTGACCGCCATAGCCAAGTTCTTTGACGGTGCGAGCCATAAACACCCGTCGTGCACTGCCTTTGAGCTGATGTGCGGCTTCTTTCAAAAGGGTTTTCATTGAATCGGTGAGATACGGCATGATCACCTCCAAAAAACGAAGAAACATGACCGCATCAATGTACCACACCATGCATAAAGAACACCTGTTCTTTTCTGGATTTTGGGAGGTGTTTTTAATCGCCACCCCCT
>JBBRSB010000195.1:0-1329 GCA_038245785.1 Gloeobacterales cyanobacterium
TAAGGGGATCTCTAATAATTCAATCTCATCGCAGCCATTTCATTTTCACTGAAATATTTCCTTGCAATATCGAAATTTCAATCAAATCGAAGAGGAATTTCGGCTTTTTCTAGGGTTATTTCCCTATTTGCTACATTGCAGGCGCAACTTCCCTGTCAACGTGATTCAGTATTCGTGCTGCCAACCTGTCGCGCTTGATCAGCTGCCCTAAGCGGCGCATGTTGTAGACCAAATTCATCATGCCAATCTTGACTGCTGCACGCAGCTTGCCAATGGTGCGAACGATATGTCCACCCATTTGCGCCTGGCTTCCAAATACATGTTCCACGCGGGCGCGGGTCTTGGATTTAATCCGGTTTGATTCTTTTTGCTCTTCTGTCAAAGGTGTGCCACGCACGCCTTTTTCATGAATCTGGCTGGTGATGTTTGCCTTGATCAGACTCACTTCTTTTTCTTTTGAACGATAAGCGCTGTCGGCAAAGACTTCGCGTTTGTTGCCTTGCGCATTGACAGTGTGATCAAGCAGCTCTTCAAATATTTGACTGTCGTGAACGCTGGCGTCGGAGACGGCGAAACTTTGTATCAGCTTGTTTTCTGCATCGGCATTAATGTGGTTTTTGTAGCCAAAATGATTCTCATCATTTTTCTTCGTCCAGCGTGCGTCGACATCTTTTTGTCTCAGTTTTGCTTTCGCTTGTGGGGTGTCTTTTTCCCAGTCTTCAGGCGTTTCACTTGCCTTGATTTTGGCGTTTTCTTCCCTGCTGTTGCGTTGTCGCGGCACTTCGATAAAGGTTGCATCGATCATTTGACCGGCTCGCGCTACGTAGCCTTGCGCGGCCAGTTGCTCGTGAAACCGCGTAAATAGCACACCTACCAATTTCAATGCTGTGAGCCGCTCGCGAAATAACCATACCGTCTTTTCGTCGGGCACACGATCTTCCAATTCCAAACCTAAAAATCGCATGAACGATAGGCGATCACGTATTTGATATTCGATCTTTTGATCCGATAGGTTGTGCAACTGTTGCAGTACCAATACTTTGAACATGAGAACCACATCAATCGGCTTGGCGCCTGCATTGCTCTTTCTTTCCTTGATATGGATGCGGGCAAGATCGCCCCGAAAAGCTTCCCAGTCAATTTGCGCATTCAGACCCACCAATGGATCACCCATTTGCGTGAGCTTGTGCGTGCGGGACGCTATATCAAAAAATCCTGGCTGTATTTGCATCGCTATCTTCTTCTGACGTATCAACCTATAACGCTTTGTGGACATATTCGTTTACACGGGTTTAACAAAATTGAGGGTATTTTTAGAGGCTCCCTTAA
>JBBRSB010000196.1:0-1323 GCA_038245785.1 Gloeobacterales cyanobacterium
CACTAGTGTCTATTAATTTTTGTTAAAATCTCTCATATCTATTTTAATTACAGCATGTTAATCTCTCAAAACCTTGTCGCCCTTTTGAATTTTGTTCCTTTGTATTCAGGTATAAATTGGAACAATTATGAACAATGGCAAATATGTTTTCGCGCAGATTGTAGAGTTTCTCCCGAAACGTTACTTCGAACGACTGGTAATAAAACACAAGGACAGGACAGCCAGAATGGCACCATCCTACTGGAGCCATATGCTGGTCATTATGTACGGCCAGCTCATAGGCTGTCATAGTCTTAGAGAACTCACAGATGTCACAGTTGCTCATGCCAAAAGATCGTTTCACCTGGGGTTTGGAAAGGTTCCCATCAACAGGAGCGTTCTTTCCAAAGCAAACAGCCTTCGAGACCATGGAATCTTTGAGAAGTTTGCCTTTTACATTGTGTCTATTGCCCAAGCCAAACGTATCACCAAAGGGTTTGAACTCCATGGAAGGTTCTATGCCATTGATTCCACTACCATCGACCTGTGCATGTCGGTCTTTAGATGGGCCAAGTTCAGAAGCACAAAGGCCGGCATCAAGATTCATACTCAGATTGATATTGCCACCGAAATACCGGTCTTCTACAGAATCAGCCATGCAAATGTGCATGATACCAAGTCCATGGACTGGTTTAAATACGAACGGCATGCTTGCTATGTGTTTGATAGAGGATACTTTGATCTCTCCAGGCTCTACGCAATTGAGCAGGCTGGAGCTTTCTTCATCATACGAGAGAAGTCCCATCCTGATTATGAAATCACGGAAGGTGAAGACATGCTTGAAGGAGATGACAATGTCCTGCGGGACCAAACAGTCAGGTTCACTGGCAAGCGAAACAGTGGAAACTATCCGGTTTCGCTCAGGCGCATCGTATTCTATGCCACTGACCTTGAAAGGGCCTTCACCTACTACACCAACAACTTCTACCTCAAAGCAAAAGAAATTGCCCTTCTTTACCGCTATAGATGGCAGGTTGAACTGTTTTTCAAATGGATCAAGCAGCATCTTCGTGTCAAATCCTTTTGGGGAGAATCTGAGAATGCAGTCCGGATACAGATACATGTAGCCATCATCACGTACTGTCTGGTCGCTATTATTGAAAACGACCTCAAACTGAACAGGCCTGTTGTTGAGGTCATGCGTATCCTTGGCAACTCCCTGTTGGTCAAAGACCCCATTCAAGAGCTCTTGGCCCCTATGGCAAATGAGGCCTTTGATGATAACGATTGCCAACTGCATTTGGACTTCAAATTGGATTAACATTTTTTAATAGACACCAGTGA
>JBBRSB010000197.1:0-1322 GCA_038245785.1 Gloeobacterales cyanobacterium
CCGCGATTTCGGTGCATGGTTTAGCCCCGTTACATTTTCCGCGCAGGACGACTCGACCAGTGAGCTATTACGCTTTCTTTAAAGGATGGCTGCTTCTAAGCCAACCTCCTGGCTGTCTAAGCCTTCCCACCTCGTTTCCCACTTAACCATGGCTTCGGGACCTTAATCGGCGGTCTGGGTTGTTTCCCTCTCGACTCAGGACGTTAGCACCCCAAGTCTGTCTCCCGTGCTCGCACTTCTCGGTATTCGGAGTTTGCTATGGCGTAGTAAGTCGCAATGACCCCCACAACCATTACAGTGCTCTACCCCCAAGAGTGATACACGAGGCACTACCTAAATAGTTTTCGGAGAGAACCAGCTATTTCCAGATTTGTTTGGCCTTTCACCCCTACCCACAGCTCATCCCCTAATTTTTCAACATTAGTGGGTTCGGACCTCCAGTACCTGTTACGGCACCTTCATCCTGGCCATGGGTAGATCATCTGGTTTCGGGTCTACACCCAGCGACTAAATCGCCCTGTTCGGACTCGCTTTCGCTACGCCTCCCCTATTCGGTTAAGCTCGCCACTGAATGTAAGTCGCTGACCCATTATACAAAAGGTACGCAGTCACTCCTCCTCCAAAAGCTTTGCTTTTGGAGGAGCAGGAATCAGGTGTCAGGAATCAGGAATCAGTAAAACCCTCAGACGATGCCTTGGTTTTATCTGATTCCTGATTCCCGATTCCCGATTCCTGCTCCTCCTCCAAGCGCAAAGCGCTTGGAGGAGGAGCTCCCACTGTTTGTATGCATGCGGTTTCAGGATCTATTTCACTCCCCTCCCGGGGTTCTTTTCGCCTTTCCCTCACGGTACTGGTTCACTATCGGTCGATCACGAGTATTTAGCCTTGGAGGATGGTCCCCCCATCTTCAGACAGGATTTCTCGTGTCCCGCCCTACTTATCGCAAGCTTAGTTCCACAGCCGGGTTTTCGCGTACGGGGCTATCACCCACTACGGCCGCACTTTCCAGAGCGTTCCGCTAACGCGACTGCTAAAACTTGCAAGGCTCTTCCCCGTTCGCTCGCCACTACTTAGGGAATCTCGGTTGATTTCTGTTCCTCTGGCTACTTAGATGTTTCAGTTCACCAGGTTCGCTCTACCCAGCCTATGTATTCAGCTGAGAGTGACCCTTGCGGGCCGGGTTTCCCCATTCGGACATCGTCGGATCAAAGCTTGTTTGCGAGCTCCCCGACGCTTTTCGCACGCTACAACGTCCTTCATCGCCTGTGATCGCCAAGGCATCCACCACATGCACTTATTCGCTTGACCCTATAACCTTAAGC
>JBBRSB010000198.1:0-1321 GCA_038245785.1 Gloeobacterales cyanobacterium
GTGACTGTTTCAAAAATGGTAAAAAAGGGGTATAAAGAGAAATCCGGGAAGATTTAGCCATCCTCCCGGAAATCTAAAACGGAGACACATGGACAATATGCGCCTCAAGCTGATTTTACCAGTAGTTGACCCGAAGAAAATAACAAAGCCCGAAAAATGTTTCTACGCAGAATGTGGTGGGGAGTATTTCAAGATGCGACAGGAAGTAAAGAAGTCAATTCGGGATAGCAAGTATGGAGAAGTGCAAGCGCGGCGATATGAATGTATGAAATGTGGGCGGACATTTCGGGTGTATCCACAAGGGGTACAGGCATCTCAAGTGTCCCAGCGAGTGAAAGGGATGGCGGTGATGTTGTATTTGCTGGGTCTGAGTTACGGGGCGGTAGCCCTGATGATGGAAGCATTGGGGGTATTTTTGAGCAAAACCAGCGTATATCGGGCAGTCCAGGCGGCAGGGGAAGCCATTCCGGGGATGAAAAAGACAGAGATTGCGATTGGGTACCAAACGAAAGCCATAGGTGCTGATTTGACCTATGTGAAATGCAAAGGCAAGTCGTTGCCGATTGGGGTAATCGTAGACCCAATCAATGGACTGGTGTTGAGTATCGATCACTTGACTGGAGAAGATGCCCAGATATTGCAGACATGGGTTGAACCGATTGCCAAAACGGTAGGCGCCCATATTCTGGTCAGCGATGATGCGGATGCATTTAAGCACGTGGCCGACAAAATCGGCTTGGATCAACAGGTCTGCAAGAGCCATGTAGTGCGCAATACCGAAGAATTGATTACCGCGCTTCGTCAATCCATTGAAACGGGCAAAGATACCTCCCTGTCCGCGTTGCAGATCAAACCTACTCAGGCGTTGGCTGATTTACAGCGTTTGGAAGAACTTATCCATTCTCGTCAGCCTGCTGAACAAGGCGAAGTGCAAGCGCTCTATGAACGCTATGCCCAGGCTGCCTCTCCCAAACCAGGAAAAACCGCCAGCCTCGCCTATCGCATGCGCAATCTCTTTCTGGATCGCTGGAACCTCTGGCCGCGCTTGACCTTCTATCGCACCTGCAAGGATCAGCAGGGCAAACCGATTCTGGATGGCACCAATAATGCCGATGAACGCGCCATTGGCTGGTGGGTCAAAGAGCGTTATCGCACGATGCGCGGTTACAAACGTGAGCAATCCCTCCTCAACGTCAGCCGATTGATTGCCTTTTGTGGTAACCACCTCCTCCATGGATTTGATTTAGCTTCAATTATTGCCTGATCCAGACATTCTGACCATTCAATTGGTCACTTTGGGTTCTATTTCAGCCTTTTACCA
>JBBRSB010000199.1:0-1320 GCA_038245785.1 Gloeobacterales cyanobacterium
AGGAGATTTCTAGGAATGAATTTACCCGCTAGCAGGTTGAATAAGGATATCCCATTTTGGTAATTCTGGATTGCGTTTCAATCTCTTCTCAATCTCTCGCATGTCCACTTTAGTCAGGGAGATCCCCTTTAAGTAGCGTTGTTGATTTAACTTGACAATGGGATGAATTCCTTTCCAAGTCATGCTTTGTGCCCACTTCAACATCGTGTTCACATCCTTGAGTTGAGTACCATTCCAGTGTTGCTCTAAAATTCCCCAACATCGTTCAATCGGATTGTATTTACTGTGGTAGGGCGGATAGTAGAGCAGTTGAATCGACTTGCCAATTTGATCTGAAAACTCAACCATGCGCTTGAGGAATTGGGTGCGAACACCACTACTTTCCGGTCCGTTATCCACTTTCAGCTGTAGGAGTTTGGTTTGCCTCTGCTGTCGAGGAGTCAGTCCCTTCCACCAAGTCTGGAGGGTATCCACGATGAAGTCGCTGGTCTTGTAAGAACTGCCAAAGTGGATGTAAAGTTGCCCACTGTCCTCATCGACAATCCCACAAGGAATATATTTTTCCTTACAACCCATGTCGTGATCACTGGCTTGCTGATTGCCTCGGGTTTGTCCACCCCGGCAATAGTCACCAATCTGAACCGTTGCTTTACAATCAAGGCTCAATCGTTTCACCGTTGCGTCGTTCGAGCCGTAGTCTTTGGCTTTAATGTTGTCAAAAATTGCGTTGGTTTCTGGGAGTTTTTTTGGGGTTTCGCTTTGACCACGGGTTGTAGTCGGTAACCCATTCGATTGAGAATCACCGACATCGTGCTGGGTGCAGGCAATTGCTCCGGGGCAAACCCTTGTTGTCGCAATTGTTCAAGCGCTTGCTGCGCCGTGAGTCGAGTGTAAGCAATACAGGTTTGAAACGTGGGGTCTTGTTGAGCATGAGCCTCCGCTAGCTCTCGTAAAGCCTCTGCCACCTCCGGTTGTTTATCCTCCCATCGTTTGGTGCCGCTATACCCAGTTTGAGCCCCCATGCAGACGATGCCGCTGCGTCGCTCTGCCAATCCCACTTCGATATTGACTCTGCCCCACCCGAACAGGCGCTCTGCTAAACGAGCATTGCCGTCACAATACTTCAACGTCATCTCCGCTTGAAAGCTACGACGAGCCGCGCCACTCATCTTCGAGGCAGCCAAACGGAAATCTTCAACTTGAGAGGAGGGTAGTGGCTTTTTGGGGGACTGAGAGCTTTCCAAACGCTTGTGCCTTACTTTTTGCAAGAACATAAGAATATTCTAGAAGCTTGGGTAAATTCTTTGCCAGAAATCTCCT
>JBBRSB010000200.1:0-1316 GCA_038245785.1 Gloeobacterales cyanobacterium
ATCAATAGTTCGGACAGTTTTTGCGGTCAGACGTGGACAGAAAAGCTATCCATCAGCTAGGGTGCAGATTAGAAACAAAGCGCACCGGATGGATAGCCACATGGAAGAAATTGTACAGACCTTACTGTCAAAAGTGGGGAATTTCGCAAACCGCAATCGAAGTTTTTAGTCACTTTATTCTCGACGATTTTGGTGGTGTGTGGCAAAGTGAACTTCACGAATTTGAGTCGATACAGTGAATTGAATGAGAAGACGTATCGACGGCAGTTTATTGAAGAGGTTGACTTTGCGAAATTGAATGCAACCCTGATTCAAGCGGCAGCCAAACCGGGGCATCAGCAACTTGCAGTAATGGATTGCTCGTTCCTTCGCAAAAGCGGCAAAGCAACGTTTGGGCTAGACCGCTTCTGGAATGGCTGCAATAGTCGTGTGGAGCGAGGATTAGAGGTGTCGTTGGTGGGAGTGGTAGATGTCGAAACGGAGATGAGCTATGCGCTCCACGCCCAGCAAACCTTCGCTCAATCGGAGATGGCGGGCGTGAGTCGGATGGATCAGTATCTCGGTCATCTCACCCTGGTACGCCCTCAACTTCCGCCAACGGTGCAGTATTTAGCGGTCGATGGAGCCTATGCGAAAGAGCGGTTTGTGACGGGTGCCACGCGATTGAAGTTGGCTATCATCAGCAAACTGCGGTGTGACGCGAATCTGCGCCATCTCTATACAGGGGTGCAGAAGCAACGAGGCAGACCGCGCAAGTACGACGGCAAAGTTGACCTGACAGACCTCAGTCGCTTCACCTTTGTGGAAACCGTGCAACCCCAGGTTGACCTCTACACTGCCCGATTGTGGCACGTCTCCTTGAAGCGGGAGATTCGAGTCGCCTACCTAGTTGACCGTCGCGTTCCGAATCGAGTCCGCACCTGCCTGCTGTTCAGTACCGATGTTGAGCAAGCCCCCAAGCAGATTATTCAGTTCTATAAATTGCGCTTCGGGATTGAATTTCTCTTTCGCGATGCCAAGCAGTTTACGGGTCTGAGTGATTGTCAAGCCCGTGACCTCTTGAAGTTGGACTTTCATTTCAATGCCAGTTTTACCGCCCTCAATCTAGCGAAGTTCGACGCGCATCCCCAGCACACCGGTCGAGACCCATTTGTATTCTCAATGGCAAGCGTTAAGCGTCGTGCCCTCAATCAACACCTACTTGAACGATTTATTGCCACCTTAGACTTGGAGCCAAGCTTGATTAAATCCCATCCCAACTACTCAACCCTTTGCGATTACGGCACTATCGCCGCCTAAAACTGTCCGAAGTATTG
>JBBRSB010000201.1:0-1315 GCA_038245785.1 Gloeobacterales cyanobacterium
ACGACGGGCATTTGTATGCTGTTGTACATTCCTGTCACGCTGAAAAGAAGGCGCAATCAGTACTAACAAACAGATGGCAATTGGAATATACTGATCAACCGTTCGTCAATCACATTGATCTCGTCGACAATGCTGATGACTCTGACGATGAAGCTAGTGCTGGTTTCCACCAAGTTGAAGTACAGTACCGGCCTACGGATTCCATGGTCAACGCGATTCCTATATATCGCAAGGTCGATGTCGACACAATCGATAGCCATGTGCTCATGGTGCCTTATCACAAAGAGAGCCAATTTCTAATGGAAGTCATCGATGAAGCTACCTGGGCTAGTCGTTTCCTTTCCGACAGCGACATACTAACCTAGTACAAAGTATTCATATAATTGATTATGTAGTTATGGTTCAACAGCCAATACGGAATATAATGTCTCTTAAGTTGTAGGTTTGTGAATTGTCTTCCTCTTCTTTTTGTTTGATTTCTTTTTTTCGAAACCCTTTTTCTCCCAACTCAAGATTATCCCAACTCTGATCTTCACAAAATCCGACTTGCTTTCATCCGATGAACAGCACATGTCTAACGACTTCTTGGATAAGGGCAGAGCCCGTTCAAAGTTACCATCAAAGACATATTCCCGCCCGATGCACACCACATGATCGGCCTTGCCATCTGAACTTTCAATGGAAACAAGAGCCAGTTGTTTTTCTTCGAGCATGTCTTGGCACGGATTATAGTCGGCAGTTTTTATCGTTTTGAACCTCAACCAGCTGCCGAATTGATCTTTGATATACCGGCATAGCGTCTCCCAAGCATCTGCTTTGCCAACTACCTTATTCGTCAGCATGGTAACCTTGTTCGCGGCGTCCCTATGCCCACAATAGTAAAGACCATTGGCGAGCGAGGTTAACAAACATGTGTCCTCTCCCTCGTGCTGACGGTATTTCAGCTTAGGCAAGTGTGCTGGTAGGGCCACCTGGCTTTGATTCTTATTATCTCCGGGTGGAAGATGAATGAACTTGCCCTGTTGCTTGAATTGTTTAACCCTCGTCATGAATTGGGGCCCCACATTGGTCTTTACCCACTCTTCCGGTAACACGATCTGCTCTTTTGTTTGATTGCAGTATCCAATCCACTTGGACGGTACTTCGCTCGCTGTACGCTCATGAGACTTAAGCCTAATGGCACTACCCTTTGCGTCATACTGGAGCTTTCCTTTACCGTTGACCTTGTACATTGGGCCTGTCAGAATCTTGTATCCTGGCATGTATCTCAGACGATTGATATACCTTCGATCAACGACACCGTCCTCCACATACA
>JBBRSB010000202.1:0-1313 GCA_038245785.1 Gloeobacterales cyanobacterium
GTACGCTCAAGGGAGCTACGATAGGCAAGCGAAAGCACTGAAAGATAAGGCATTCATTCAATCTCTGCAGGGGTTGCTTGTCTGCATCAAAGGTACTGTATCTCACCGAGTTTGTGAGGTGCAGCTGTGATTTGAACACCACCAGCTCCGCACTGAAAGCAAGCGCTTAGTGTGTCTGACTGCGTGGTCGCGCGTTGTGAATTGAGCTCTGCACCCTCTGTTTTCCGTCCTCATTGTCGAAGCGGGAGAATCACTGGTGCAAGACAAGCCGGTCCGAAGATCTTTCGACGGCAACAAGCATTTTGATTGATTGACGAAGTCTGGAAACTCAGGCTTACGTAGAATTCGTACCAAGTTCTGCGCATACGAACCACTGGCGTATCAGATTGAGTCAGAAGGGATTCAACGGCTACTGTTCGCCCTACAGTTCGTGCGTACTTGTCACTTACGTGTCAGAGTGCGTCAGCAAGAACGAACAACTACGGTTCCAAGACTCGCGCAGCGGGACTTACTGAAAAACTACCTGTACCTACCGCTACCCCAGCCTAGGAACTTATTTGAACGTCGAGTATTCCGACCATGACCGTCGAAACTCGCACCAAGAACCCAACTACGGCGTTGACCTTTGTTTGTTCCACTGTCCTGACCGGTGGTATTGGTGCTGCCCTTGATGCTGCTGGTATCAAGACCGTTACGGACTTCATGGACTTTGGAGCCAACGATTTTGCTGAGATGGGAACGCTGTTGCTCATGCAGCGGAAGCGTTGTTTGAAGGTCCAAGAGTGGGCCTTAGTGCAGGACGGACAATCGGTCGACTTTTGGTTTCTGTTGACTGAAGTTGTGTTTGAAGAATGGCGCGTCGCTGAGCAGGCTCAAGCCAATGCCAATGCGCTGCTTGCCCAGCAGGAAGCAAACGCCAAAGCCGCTGCTCTTGCTGCCTCTGTTACCGCTGGAACCGCTGTTGCTTCGTCATCCTCGAAGTATTCCGCTCTTGAACAGTTCCAGCACTCGATCAAGCGTGACCCCAACTCGTACCCTGCGTTGAAAAGTGGTGATGGATGGACTCGCTTTCAGGAAGATTTTACGACGACCGCGCGCACGCATCGTGTGCAGCGCATTCTGGATGCCTCGTTTGTCCCGGTCGATGCTGAGGACAAGGCGTTGTTTGATGAGCAGAACCTGTTTGTGTTTAAAATACTTAATGATGAAATTCAATGCCATGACGGTCGGACGGAGATTCGCTCATTTGCCAAAGACAGAAACGCTCAGCTCGCTTTTGCCGCTCTTGTGAGTCGATTTGCCGATGGTGCTCA
>JBBRSB010000203.1:0-1311 GCA_038245785.1 Gloeobacterales cyanobacterium
AGGAATGAGGATTAAATAAAATCGGCGGAACATTGATAAGATAATTGCATCTTCTAATCGAGTCCTGAGTTGTAATTTTATGATTTCTTATTCCTTGGAAATTGAACATCAGATGAAAACGCTGTATTCTTCGTTGAATGAGCGAGATCGTCGTCGTTACGCGGCAGTAGAGAGCGAGAAACTCGGACGGGGCGCAATCAGCTATATCAGTAAACTTCTCGGTTGCGATGATGAAACGATTCGTCAAGGACGTGCAGAATTAGAGGATGCGGAGGCGATGGGAATGCAGCGAATCCGTCGCCCTGGTGGTGGTCGCAAGTCTGTGTTCGAGAAAATAGAGGGGCTTGATGCCGCATTTTTGAACGTCTTATCTCAGCATACAGCGGGTTCACCCACGGAAGAAACCGTGAAATGGACCCATCTAAATCGTCCTGAAATTGCCCAATTGTTGCAAGAGGTAGGGATTAAGGTCAGCGTCACCGTTATAGACCAATTGCTAGAACGTCATCATTACCGGAAACGCAAAGCCCAAAAGCGGTTAAGCACCGGGAACCATGCTCAGCGCAATGACCAATTTGAGAACATTGAAGTGCTGGTGGAGGTCTATCAAGAGATGGGGAATCCCGTCCTGAGCATGGATACAAAAAAAAAGAGTTAATCGGTCCGTTATACCGAGCGGGGCAATTGTATACTCAAGCTGAAATCCAGGTCTATGACCATGACTGGCCGACGTTGGCGACCGGAGTGGCAATTCCTCATGGATTGTACGATCTGTCCTGCAATGAAGGCTATATCCAGATTGGGACCAGTCGTGATACGGGTGAATTTGCTTGTGACTCCGTCCGGTATTGGTGGCAGCACTATGGTTCAAAACGGTACCCCAATGCAGATTCTATCCTTCTACTCTGTGATGGCGGTGGCAGTAATGGTTCTCGCCATTACCTGTTTAAGCAAGATTTACAACAGTTGTCCAATGCTTTAGGCATCGATATCCGAATCGCTCATTATCCACCTTACACCTCGAAATATAATCCCATTGAGCATCGGTTATTTTGCCATGTAACTAGGGCTTGTCAAGGCGTGATCTTCGACTCGGTGGAGACCGTCAAGGCATTAATCGGCAAAACAAACACCAAGACGGGTTTAAAGGTCTTTTCAACAATTTTAGACCGGGTGTATGAGACTGGACGTAAGGTGACACGGGAGTTTAAAGAAACGATGGAAATCATCTTTGATGACTACCTCCCACAATGGAATTATACAGCCGTGCCTCAACGACAATAACCCCGACTTTATTAAATCCTCATTCCT
>JBBRSB010000204.1:0-1305 GCA_038245785.1 Gloeobacterales cyanobacterium
ATAACAATGGTTCGGACAATTTTTGACAGGAAAGCTATCCATCGGATAGGGTGCAGTTACAAAGAAAACGCACCGGATAGATAGCTATGGAAGTTATTGTACAGAGCCTACTAACCAAAGTGGGCGGTTTCGCAAACCGCAAGTGACGTTTTTTGTGACGCTGTTCTCGACAATTTTGGTGGTGTGTGGCAGGGTGAACTTCACGAACTTGAGCCGCTACAGTGAGTTGAATGAGAAAACGTATCGACGGCACTTCCAGGCAGGGTTTGACTTTACATCATTCAATCTCGAACTGGTGACTCTCGCTCACGGGTCATACCAACCCCTGTTATTGGTGATGGACGGCTCGTTTATGGTCAAGAGCGGCAAGAAGACGGAGGGCATGGACTGGTACTGGAATGGCTGTACGGGTCGAGCCGAGAAAGGGTTAGAGATCTCCTTAGTCGCGGTGGTAGATATCGCAACCGCGACGGCTTATGCCGTGTCTGCCCAACAGACCCTTGCCCAAACCGAGATTCCCAAGGAGATCACGCGACTGGATCAATATCTTTATCATCTGGATGCCGTGCGTCCCCATTTACCGCCTCAAGTGCGCTATCTAGCGGTCGATGCAGCTTATGCCAAAGCTACCTTCGTCCGGGGGGTCGTGGACAGCAACCTAGACGTGATTAGCAAACTGCGCTTGGATGCCAATCTGCGCTATCTCTACACCGGAGAACAGCAGAAGCGGGGCAGACCTCGCAAGTATGATGGCAAAGTCTGCTTCACCGACCTGAGCCGCTGGACGTTCCTCGAAGCCGTGCAACCGAATCTGGACTTGTACACCCAACGGGTGTGGCACGTCTCCTTGAAGCGTGAAATTCGCGTCGTCTATCTCATCGACCGTCGCTCCCCTCATCGAGTCGGCACTTGCATGTTGTTCAGTACCGATGTCCATCAAGACCCCCAGCAAATCGTGCAGTTTTACCAGTTGAGATTCCAGATTGAATTTCTCTTCCGCGATGCCAAACAGTTTGCAGGTCTAGAGGACTGCCAAGCCCGTGATTTGCTCAAGACGGAGTTTCACGTCAATGCCAGTTTGACTGCCCTCAACCTCGCGAAGGTGGAAACGAATCAGTCGCCGGTGCGGCAGGAGCGGGTGCCCTTCTCGATGGCATCCGCGAAACGACGGGCGCTGAACCAGCATCTCCTCAACCGATTTATTCAAACCTTGGACTTGGAGCCAACTTTGATTAAATCCCATCCCAACTACTCAACCCTTTGCAATTACGGCATCATCGCCGCTTAAAATTGTCCGGACTATTG
>JBBRSB010000205.1:0-1305 GCA_038245785.1 Gloeobacterales cyanobacterium
ATGTACTCTAGAAGCCAACATTTTTGCTCTATTTAGCGGAATTCTTGGTGTATTTCAAGTACGCACGTGCGCACGATATAATTTTGCTGTTGGCTACTTATGCAACATCTGCTCTATTTAGGCTCACTGTTGCACCTTTTGGTCTACCCTGTTGCCTAATTCAAGCACACTAGCACTCGATTTAGCCAAGAGCTGCCTAAATCGACCGAGCACTGACTAATAAGACTGCTGGCACTACCTTATTTTGACCAGCCCCCCCAAACCTAAATCAGATATTTGATCGTCTGTCTACCCTTCACTAAATTACTATTGCTCAACCACAGAAAGCGCAAACGTTTCACTCCCTTGCCATTTTGTCCTTGCTACCATGTCGGCTCCGCCGGTAGGCGGCAAGCGCAAAGCCAGCGATGCCTTTCGACCTTTCCCTTGTATTAATCCTCAGTGTATTCGGCATGCCTACAAGACCGAGGCCGGCTTATTGCAGCATCTCCGCCGCGACGACGCCTGTCGTCTCTATTATAAACAAACCATCACCGAGCCTGTCACTCAATGGGTTACCAAACAGGCTTCCCTGCTTGACTATGCGGAAGAACGCACTCAAATGCGTGTCCCTGACCCCAAAGTCGCTGCTGTTCCAGGGCAAGCTAACGAGGATGCGCTGATATTTACGCACCCTGATTACGCATCGGATGCGTCAGATACGTCCGTAATCACGACAACTTACAATCCTACGGACGATCCAGGTGTCTCCCGTGTGTATCCCCCACCCGTCAACTACACCAATGCCATGCGTGTGGAAACTAATTTGGCCAAACTGATGGATGACATCAATGCACCGCAGTATGCCTTTCAGGCTGTGCTTAACTGGGCTGTCGATGCACACCGCTCGCAGTATCAGTTTGCACCCCGCTTGAGCTCTATTCAAGCTCAGATCGCTAGCTGGGAGAAGCTGTACGGGCTACAGCATCTCCGTCCTCTGATAACAAGGATTCGCCTGGAGGGCGATGATCATGATATTGATATTGTCCACTTTGAGTTTGGTGCTATGCTTTTTTCCATGTTTGACGACAAAGAATTAAATGTATTAGAAAATTTGGCTGTCAATCTCAAAGATCTGTTTGGTAAATACGTTTCACCAGATGGGCGCCTTGGGGAATTAAACAGTGGTAGTTTTTATGCGAATGCCTACGCCACCATGGTAACCAGCGCTGACGACTTCCTGGCACCGATTACAATGGCTATTGACAAAACCTCCATTTCGAACAACGCCCATCTTTCTATATTCCCGGCAATGTTCTCCACCAC
>JBBRSB010000206.1:0-1303 GCA_038245785.1 Gloeobacterales cyanobacterium
AGGGGCCATACGCGAATAAGTTGACAATAATAAGGAGGAGGTGGTAGAGTTGTCAGCATGGAGAGATTATCAATTGAGCAAGAATATGTCCAGATGCAGACAATCCTGAATGAGAAGCAATGGAGACAATATCTAGCTGCTGAGGCACAACGTCGAGGCAGCGCCAGCCAGGTGGCTCGTGAGGCAGGTGTTTCTCTCAACACCGTCAAACGGGGCCTGAGAGAACTGGCGGCAGGAGAGAGCTATCGGCCAGGAGAGCGCATCCGAAAGAGAGGTGGAGGCAAGAAAAAGCTGATGCACACCGATGCAACGCTCCTCCCCGATCTGGAGGGGGAACTGCAACCCTATGGGGACCCCATGAGTGCCCTGCGGTGGACCACCAGGTCTTTGGAACACCTGAGCAAAGCGATGGCAGCCAAAGGGCACACGATTGGCAGGTCCGCCCTGGCCGAGGTGCTGCATGAGCAAGGGTTCTCTTTACGGGCCAACAAGAAGACCCTCGAAGGTAAATCGCACCCCGATCGGGACGCGCAGTTCGCGCATATCAACAGCAAGTGCCAGGAGTTTGAAGAGCAAGGCGCCCCCATCATCTCAGTCGATTGCAAGAAGAAGGAACTGGTTGGCAACTTCAAGAACAACGGGCGGGAATGGCAGGCCAAAGGAGAAGATACACTCGTCTCGGTATACGACTTTGCTTCCCTCGCTGATGGCAAGGCAGTGCCCTATGGGATTTACGACCTGGTCCACAAGAGGGGGTTTGTGAATGTGGGCATCGACCACGATACGGCAGAGTTCGCGGTAGAAAGCATAAGGCGCTGGTGGCGTGGTCATGGTGGGCACAGCAGTGGCAACAGTGGCAAAAGCTTGTATGCAGGCAAAAAGGAGTTGTTGATCACGGCGGATGGAGGAGGTTCCAATGGAGTGAGAAACCGGCTGTGGAAGCAACAGCTACAGGCGCTGGCCGATGAAGAGGAGCTAGCGATCACGGTAGTGCATTATCCACCAGCCACGAGCAAATGGAACAAGATAGAGCACAGGCTCTTTTCCTTCATATCGATCAACTGGCGAGCCAAACCGCTCACCTCACTGGAAGTGGTGCTTGAACTGATCTCCCAGACCAAGACCAAGGAAGGGTTAGAGGTGACAGCGATCAAGGACAGCAATACCTACCCAACAGGGATCAAGGTGACTGATGAGGAAGTAGCAGCCCTCAATCTTTCCAGGGATCCCTTCCACGGCGAGTGGAACTACACCATCAAACCTCGCCATAATTGATCAACTTATTTGCGTATGGGCCCTAAGC
>JBBRSB010000207.1:0-1297 GCA_038245785.1 Gloeobacterales cyanobacterium
AGGAATAAGGATTGAATAAGATCCATAATTATAATATCTGCGGCACAGCTGTATAATTCCATTTTGGCAAATAATCGTCAAATACAATTTCCATATTCTGTTTATACTCTTCTGTGACTTGACGCCCCGTCTCATAGACACCCGCTAAGATCGTTGCAAATACTTGTAGCCCAGGTTTTGTCTTCGTTTTGGCAATTAATTCCTGGACAAGCTCAACACTCTTAAAAATCACTCCTTGACAAGCACGAGTGATATGGGGAAATAATCGATGTTCAATGGGGTTATATTTCGAGGTATACGGAGGATAGTGGGCAATCCGAATCTCACATCCCAACTTGTTGACCAAGGTTTGCAAATCTTGTTTAAATAGGTAATGCCGAGAACTGTTACTCCCGCCACTGTCACAGAGCAACAGAATTGACCCCGCTGTCTGATACTGCTTTGACCCGTAGTGCTGCCACCAATATTGCACAGAGTCACAGGCGAATTCACTCGTATCATGACTGGTCCCAATCTGGATATAGCCCTCGTTCCGCGACAAGTCATACAATCCATGGGGAATGACCACACCCTCTGCCAAGGACACCCAATCATGGTCATACACTTTTATCTCTGCTTGGGTATACAACCGTCCCTCTCGATAGAGTGACCCTATCAGTTCTTTTTTTTGGTATCCATACTGATCACAGGATTTCCCGCAGCTTGATAGCTCTCAATTAAGCACTCAATCTTTTCAAACTGCTCATTGCGCAACGGATGCTCTTGACTACTGCATCGTTTTTGGGCTTTCCGTTTCCGGTAGTGATGTCGGTTTAATAGTTTATCCACCACAGTCACACTGACATTGACCCCTTCCGCCTTTAACAATTCGGCAATCTCGTGGCGCGTTAGGTTAGTCCATTTGACGCTTTCATTCATCGGTGACCCTGCCGTATGCTGGACGAGGACTCGGAGAAAAGCGGCATCTAGACCTTCGATACTCTCCAAAGCGGATTTGCGCCCGCCGCCCTCACGTCGAATGCCACTCATACTCATAGACGACTCATCTTTTAATTCTTCGATCCCCAGCCGAAGCGTATAGTAATCGCAGTCAAACAGGTGACTGATATAGCTCATGCCGCCCCATCCCAGCTTTACCGATTCAATCCCGGCGTAGCGACGGCGATCCTTCTCATTCAAGGATGAATACAATCGCTGCATTTGCTGCTCTATCTCTGACGGATAAGGAGTCATAGTATGAATCAGTCTATTCTACCGATCTCATGATAACTTCTGGATGTTATTAAATCCTTATTCC
>JBBRSB010000208.1:0-1285 GCA_038245785.1 Gloeobacterales cyanobacterium
AACGATAGACACGGATTGGGCAGAGATAAGCCGGGAATCAAAAGAGAACCTTGACATAGAGATAGCAGATAACAGCCTTGCCTATATCATTTATACATCCGGCTCAACGGGCAAGCCCAAGGGAGTGATGATAGAACATAAATCATTACTCAATTACATATTAAACGGCCAGGCCCGTTACATAACAGGAGAAGAAGGGAGTATGGGGAGCTTTATACATTTATCGTACACCTTTGATGCATCAGTAACGGGGATGTTCATGCCATTGATATGGGGCAAGCCGGTAGTGATAGCCTCGACAAAAACGATGAATGTATTTGAAGATGAAAACCTTCAAAAGTATGCACCGTATGATTTTATAAAGCTGACGCCCTCGCACCTGGAGCTGATAACAGCTATAGAAACAAAAGACAAAGCATGGTTCACTAAGAAATTAGTGATAGGAGGAGAAGCGCTGCATGCAGGCCACTTCAGTTATTTTAAAGAAAGAGAAATAGAAGCAGAGATTGTGAACGAATACGGCCCCACAGAAACGACCGTAGGATGCAGTACTTATAAGTTCAGTACGTTAGATAACCAGGCAACAGGGAGTATATCCATCGGCAAGCCAATGGATAATACAAAAATGTACATCACAGGGCAAAGCGGGGAGCTATTACCGGCAGGCGTATGGGGAGAGATATGGATAGGAGGAGAAGGCGTAGCAAGAGGATATTTGAACCGTGAAGAACTGACGAAAGAGAAATTTATCGAAGACCCGTTCACAAAAGAAGAAAGCCAAAAGCTGTATAAGACCGGAGACATAGGCAGGTGGCAGGAAGATGGTACGATAGAATACCAGGGAAGGAAAGACGACCAGGTAAAGATAAGAGGGTACAGGATCGAGTTAGGAGAAATAGAAAATGTATTGCTTCAGAATGAAAAAATCAGGCAGGCAGTAGTACTGGCAAAGACCAATAAGGCAGGCAACAAATACCTTGCAGGGTACATAACCACAGAAGGGAAGTTTGACAAAGAAGCCATAACAGGATGGTTAAGCAGTAAGCTGCCGGAATACATGGTGCCTGCGCTGTGGATGGAGATAGAGGAAATGCCATTAACGAGCAACGGCAAGATAGACAAGAGAGCCTTACCGGAAGCAGACCCGTCGGAGTTAATCAGCAACGAATACGTAGCGCCACAAACAGAAACCGAAGAGAAGCTTGCGGGTATCTGGCAGCAGTTGCTGGGCGTAGAGCGGGTAGGGATACACGATAACTTCTTTGAGTTGGGAGGGCATTCCCTG
>JBBRSB010000209.1:0-1280 GCA_038245785.1 Gloeobacterales cyanobacterium
AAAAACAAGGAGCCTTACTCGAATGAACTTTAACATACTTCAACAATTTCGGCAGGCGGTGTACGAGTGCTTTTTGCACAGTCGGGACGCTTTGTTCAATCTGGCTGATGCCCTTTTGACCGAAACCCAAGCTCACTCGGTGATTGAGCTGAGCCTCTCGCCTTTTTTTGAACGGAAGTGGCCTAGCCTGTACGAAGGCTTGCAAACTGGTAAGCTCGATCAAACCCGTTTTGAACAAACTCTGGTAAAATATGCCCCTAAACCCGGGCCTGGGGAGCGGTTGGTCATCGCGGTAGATGCCAGTAACATCGAACGCCCTTTGAGTGAAACTTCGCCAGATCGGGGCTATCTGTATGTACACAATCTGCCGGAGTGTGCCAAGCCGGTTACGGTTGGTTGGCAGTTCTCGACTGTAGTGGTGGTTCCAGCCCAGGCTAGTAGCCATACTTACATTATTAGCAATCGCCGCATTCCCACATCCCAAACTCCGGCCCAGGTAGCGGCAGCCCAATTGCAAGACCTGCGGCCTAGTTTGGCCCAACGGCCTATCAACCTGGGGGATCGTTACTATCCGACTAAGCAGTTTGTGGTGGCAGTTAGTGGCGACTACGACTTGCTGCTTAGGCTCAAGGCTAATCGGGTTTTCTACCGCCAGGTGGTCGTGCCTACTGGTAAGCGCGGTCGGGGAGCGCCTGCCAAGCACGGCCCACGCTTTCAGTGTAACGACCCGACTACCCACGGTCAAGCTGATCGGGAGTGGACAGGAGTAGACGAGCGCGGAGCTAAACTGGAAGTGAGTGAATGGCAGGGTTTGCATCTTAAGGAAGCCCCTGAACTGAGCTTGAGTGTCATACGGGTCCGGCGCTATGGAGCCAGTGGTAAACGGCGTGACCCACTCGAAAGCTGGTTTATGTGGGTCGGTCAAACTCCGCTTGAACTGAGCGAAGTCTGGCCCACTTACAAACGGCGCTACGCGATAGAACATGGCTATCGGTTTGATAAACAGGATTTGTTGTGGACCCAGCCACGTTTGCGCGAACCTGCTCAATTTGAGTTGTGGACAGCCTTGGTAAGTATGGTACATAATCAGTTGATAATCGCCCAAGACTTGGGCGTGGTGGGCTTGCGACCCTGGGAAAGTAAAGACCGCCCGCTTAGCCCCCAGCAAATTCGGCGGGGCTTGGCGGCAATTATGGACGAGTTGGGTAGCCCGGCCAAACGGTCGCAAAGTCGCGGAAAAGGGCCTGGTCGGGCCTTGGGAGCTAAAATTGAACCGGCAC
>JBBRSB010000210.1:0-1270 GCA_038245785.1 Gloeobacterales cyanobacterium
CGAATAGAGCACTTTATAAACTTCTTCGGTGGAGGTTTGTCCGTGACTATGGACCAAACGCTCTTCATCCTTAAAACTATAGCAATCGGCAGGAAAGAGATCGATGAGTTCGTTACAAAAGTCACTATTTTTATTAGGCGGGGTGACCGCTATTTTAGTAACTTCTGGTTGCTGTTTATTGATATCTAGCTGTACTCCAAAGGCCTCTTCAATATGGGATAGAAGGTCGCTAAGCTTACACCCTGACAATGGATAACGACTGCCTGTCATCATAATCGTTCGGTCGGGCTGGATTGCAAAGGCAGTATCTCTAAAGCCCCATTTATGCCTCCAGAGCATTGCTGTTGAGGTTATTCCATCTCGTTCAGAATCGGCAATCATTGTATCTTCCAGTCTCAAAGGGCAAAGTTGAATTCAGGACTGCTGGGTTGCCTGCAGCTCTCGATAAAGATTAAAGGCTGAGACAAATAAATCCAGCGTGATTAAAGGCATGGTGATTGCAAAAATTAAGTCCACCCAGCCAAAGGCATAGTTCCCGAAGCTTAGAATCGTCCCCTCATGAAAGAAAGTTAAAATAGCCCCGATCACATAGCCAAAATGGACATCTGCGGGACCAAAGCGAGGGAAAACCACCTTATTCCTAAAGTGAGCCCACTGCAAAATTAAGAGAGAGTGCATGGGATAGGCGATCGCCCCGAAGATCGCTAAATGGAGCGGAGAATAAGCAGAAAAGTATAATCCTAACGGAATTAAGATAAAGGTAATGCAGTCGCAGAATAGGTCGAGAAATGCGCCCGATTTTGATGTTTGATGGCGCAGGCGAGCCACTGATCCATCGAGACAATCCAAAATAATATGCAAGGCAACCAGTACGGCTGCCGCCAACAGCCAAGCTTTTTGGAAGGATGCGAGATAGAAAGAGAGGGCTGCACCTATACCGCAGCCAAACCCAATCAGTGTGATTTGATTGGGGGTGATGCCCTGGGGAACAAGCGGCACCAGCGCATCGCCCAGCTCAATCAAAAGGCGATCGAGAAAGCTAGGGATAATTTTTTCTTTACTGTCCTGCACTTCCGTCATAAATGTTTTAGTTATTACTTAGATCCTGACTATAAGGCAACTTTATGGCCAGATCCTCCATTGCGCGAACTAAGTGCAGATGATCCTCATGGGTGCGGACGGCTAACCGAAAAAAGGCACCTTCGCCCTTAAAGCGACTAGAGACATCTTTAATATAGATAGAGCGGTTGGTAAGGAGCGTTTCCGCCAG
>JBBRSB010000211.1:0-1260 GCA_038245785.1 Gloeobacterales cyanobacterium
TGAAATGACCCCCAACTTTCGGACAGAGAGCTAAGAGTAGTATCTTTGTCTAAGGAGGTTACGAGAAATGGCAGGTCGTCGTCAATACAATGCAGAGTTTAAGGCAAAAGTGGTGTTGGAAGTCCTGAGTGGCGAGAAGACACCGAGTGAAGTCTGTCGAGCACACAAACTCAACATTAATGTGTTGAATCGCTGGCGCAAGGAATTGGTGGAGCAAGCGCCGACGATTTTTGAGCGAATCGAGATGCGCAGCGAGGATCAACAACGGATCGCTGAGTTAGAGCGGCTGGTGGGACAGATGACGATGCAGTTGGAAATCGCAAAAAAAGTATCGGGAGCCTGGAGCCTGGACAAAAACGGGAGGTCGTGATGCAGTTGAAACACGAATATCCAGTTGCTGTGATTTGCGAGGTGTTGGATTATCCCCGGAGCCAGGTCTACTATCAGGCTCAAGAACCCGTCGATGAAACTGAGATTAAAGCGGTCATCGCCAAAATTGCCGGAAAATATCCGACCTACGGGTATCGGCGAATTACGGCTCAATTGCAGCGGCAGGGGCATGAAATCAACCACAAGCGAGTAGCTCGATTGATGGGTGAGATGGGGATTATGGGAAAACCGCCCCGAAAGCGAAAACGGACAACCAACAGCAATCACGAATATCGCCGTTATCCGAACCGGGTGATGAATCTAGCGATTGAGCGCCCTAACCAAGTCTGGGTGGGGGATATCACTTATATTCGTCTCCAGGAGGAGTTTGTCTATTTAGCAGTGCTAATGGACGTATTTACGCGAAGTATTCGAGGTTGGCATCTGGCTCGGAGCATGGATCAAAGTTTGACTTTAAGAGCATTGGGAAAAGGATTAGAGAAAGGGGTTCCTGAAATTCATCACTCAGATCAGGGGGTGCAATATGCTGCGACGGCATACGTCAATTTGCTGAGTCAGCATGGCGTGGCAATCAGTATGGCAGAAGTGGGAGCAGCGTGGCAAAACGGCTATGCTGAGCGGTTGATGCGAACGATTAAAGAAGAGGAGGTGGATTTAACTGAGTACCGCAATTTTGCAGAAGCATATCAACAGATTGAGCAGTTTTTAGAAGATGTCTACATGGAAAAGAGAATACATTCGTCACTAGGGTATCTAACGCCGAGTGAATACGAAATGAACTGGAATGAACAAAAACAAGAAAACTGTGATACAAAGGAGGAGTCACCTTAAAAGTTTGTTTTTGCTGTCTGAACTTAGGGGTTCACTTCA
>JBBRSB010000212.1:0-1259 GCA_038245785.1 Gloeobacterales cyanobacterium
AGTAGACAGTCCAGTAAGATTTGTCAATAAAAGCGCTATGTGGTAAAATAGGGCTATGCGAAAAATTAAACCAATCGAACTCAGCCCCTCGGAGCGAGTGCGGCTTGAAAACTTTACCAATTCAGGCCAAGCCTTAGCCCGTGAAATCAAACATGGTCAAATTCTTCTGAAATTGGCCCAGGGCTGGTCCTACCAGCAAATTGCACAGGCTTTTGAGGTCAGTCAACGCACTGTGCTGCGCGTTAAACAGCGCTTCGAAAAAGAGGGTCTTGAGGCAGCCCTCCACGACAAACCTAGAAGTGGTGCACCCCCAAAACTGGATGGTGATCTTAAAGCCCTAGTGGTGGCGACTACTTGCTCGACCGCTCCCAACGGTCATCGACGCTGGACTTTGCGCATGTTAGCCGCTCGTTTGATCGAACTCGAAGCGGTCGAAAAGATCAGTCCTGAATCGATCCGTCAAATCTTAAAAAAAACGAACTCAAGCCCTGGCAACGCCAACAGTGGGTCATTCCGAGAGTGGGAGCCAAGTTCGTAGCTGAGATGGAAGCGGTCTTGGATTTGTATGCGCGGCCTTACAATCCGAAACGACCGCAGGTCTGCTTGGATGAGAAGCTGGTCTACTTGCTCTCGACCCCACGCGGTCAAATCGAGCTGCAAATTGCAAGGAGTGAGAAGCTCGATTACGAGTATGCGCGTGAGGGCAGTTGCAATTTGTTTGTACTGGTTGAACCGCTGGGCGGGCGACGGCATTTGATCGTACGCGAGCAACGCACCGCCCAGGATTATGCCCATGTTCTTAAATGGCTGGTCGATCAAGGCTACCCCGAAGCGGAAGAAATTGAGTTGGTTCAAGATAACTTGAATACCCACGGGCCAAGTGCCTTGTACCAGACCTTTGAACCGGAGGAGGCGCGGCGCATACTGCGAAAGATTCGCTTTACCTACACGCCGACCCATGCCAGTTGGTTGAATATGGCTGAAATAGAAATCAGTGTGTTTGAGCGACAATGTTTGGATCGACGCATCGCTAGTCGGGAAGAACTGGAACGAGAAGTGGCAGCACTCGAAACTGAACGCAACACGGCTGGTGCAAAAATCAACTGGCAATTCACTTGTGTGAAAGCCAGACAAACTTTGCACCGGCTCTATCCTAAACTGACATGACTTACTGGACTGTCTACTCAGTAGACAGTCCAGTAAGTCTTGTCCCAATTGGTTAGCCATTTTAAGGTCAATTGATCGAGAAATAACTGACA
>JBBRSB010000213.1:0-1255 GCA_038245785.1 Gloeobacterales cyanobacterium
CCAGCCAATGATTCTTGTGGGCAAATGGCTGCCTAACGATTCATTCAAGCCGAACCAGCTTCGTTCCAGCAAAAGGCGGCACTGAAAAGCGTGCCACCTTTTGCCTCCACTACGCAGGTCGGCTTAATTCAGGTGTTAGGCACCACATGAGAGTTCAATGATAGACAGCCCAGATCGCTCACCTGACACAATTAGGATGTATTCGCCCAATCAGGTTGCTTGGGGCACGGTAGGAGGGCCCGTTGGTCTCATTTACTTTCTGAGCTCAAACTTCTCTGCCCTTGGCAAGTCCGGTAGTTCCCGAAAAACCCTTATGTACGGGGCAGCAGCCACTGTCGCCTTAATCTTGCTTTCGCCTTTACTTCCCGAAAAGGGCACCAGCATTGGATTTACAATCTTGTACGTCTACACAGGCCGTTACATAGCGGAAACATTTCAAATGAGCAACACGGCTATTGCTACCACTCCAGGCTACGCCTTCCAATCTAATTGGCGGGTCTTTTGGCTCGGCCTCGCATGCTTGGTTGCTTCTCTAGCAGTTATCGTTGGCGTGGCAATGCTCTCGGAAGCGCTTGGTCTCGCTAAAGCTATAAGTGGTGCCTAACAATTCATTCAAGCCGAACCCGCTTCGTAGCTTCAAGACTCCGTCCGGATCCTCAGGCGGGTCGGCTTAATTCAGGTGTTATACCCCGGAGCAATCACATGGATATGCCAACCATTTCTGCTGCTCTATCAAGCGTCAAGGCTGCTACTGACATTGCCAAGCTAATTAGAGATAGCGGTGTCACGCTTGAGAAAGCGGAGATCAAGCTAAAGTTGGCAGATCTAATTAGCACACTAGCCGACGCGAGAATCCAGATCGCTGAGATCAAGGAGTCTTTGACTGATAAGGACGCTCAAATTAAAGAATTGCTTTCCAAGTTCGAGATCGAAGGCAAGATTACTTGGGAGAGTCCGTACTATTGGCTAACCGCTGGTGATGGTAAACAAGGTCCGTTCTGTCAGCGCTGCTATGACAAAGATGGCACTCTCATTAGGTTGCAGGGCAATAACAACAGCTACTGGCAATGCAAGGCTTGCAGCAGCGACTATCGAGACCGTACGTACGATGCTTCTCCAATCACCGCCGGTAGTTCCTTCTCCGATTTCTAAAGAGTCAAGGCCGGGGTATAACAATTCATTCAAGCCGAACCCGCTTCGTAGCTTCAAGACTCCATCCGGGTTCTCGGGCGGGTCGGCTTAATTCAGGTGTTAG
>JBBRSB010000214.1:0-1249 GCA_038245785.1 Gloeobacterales cyanobacterium
GCAAATGGGACTACCAAGAAAGCTTCGCTAGTGGTAAAATTTCGAGACCTAATCAAAATTTAGTCTAGAAAAGCTTTCTCATGTCAAATTTTACCACTTCGCCGCGCTTGTTTCAAAAGCTGCTGGCCCCACTTGAACCGCTTTTAACCAAAGCGATTGACCACTATGAGGCCGATTATCGCGTCCATAAATTTGAAGCCGCTCCTCACTTCCGGCTTTCCCTCTTTGCACAGCTCGAACAAAGTGAAAGTGGCCGCGCTTTGGTCGAGGAGTTAAACGATCTTGAGGGAGCCGACCACGAGCGCAATCTACGCCAAATGATTGGTTTTGATTACGTCGAATTCGGTTCGCCCGTGACGCTCAACCAATCTAGCTTTAGTCGGGCTAATCGGGAGCGTACTTGGCGGGTCTGGCGGCAGTGTTTCCATAGTCTTTGGCCGCTAGTTAAAAAGCAAGTTCACGCTCGTGAGTTAGAAGGACTGGGCAAAATCTTACTGGTGGATGGCAGTTTCTTCGATTGTATGCCTCAGATGTTCTGGGCGGTCTATGGCTACACTTGCAATAAGGTCAAAGGTCATTTCTTCTACGACCTGGATGGCCTACCTGAGAAACTGGTACTAACCAATGGTAAAGGCAGTGAACGCGAAGTGTTGCGTCACGAACTCAAAGCCTTCGTTACCTATATCGTAGACCGAGGCTATAACGATTACCAACTCTATCGCGATGTAATTGAACAACACGCCCACGTCGTGACCCGGCTAATGAAAAGTGCTACCTTCGAGGTCTTGGAAGAGTACCCCGTCCCACTAGAGCAACTCAGCTTAGGGGTAGTCTCGGATCAAAAGGTGCGGCTAGGCAGCGAAGCTAACACCGTGACCCTCCGATTGGTAGTTTACCGCGATAGCGAGGGTAAGCACTGGCACTATCTGACCACTCGCTTCGATTTGCCAGCCCAAACCATCGTAGAATTGTATTTGTACCGTTGGCAAATTGAACTCTTTTTCGGTTGGATTAAAAAGCATCTACAGTTGAACCATTGGTATTCTTACCATAAGAATGGAGTGTTGATCCAGCTTTACGCTGCGCTGATCACTTTTCTATTATTAAAGTTGTACAGTGCCTTGAGCGACAAAGTGCATTTCAAGGCCATGCATATTGATTTCGTGCGCTGGGTTAGGCGACATTTATTTGACCGAGTAGCACCACAGGACATCGCGGCCTATTTACAACTTTTGCCAGTAGTTGCTAC
>JBBRSB010000215.1:0-1248 GCA_038245785.1 Gloeobacterales cyanobacterium
CGGTCCTTCAAGCAACCTTAAATTAATGTTCGACCGCTTGGTGTGCATGAACGGCGGCAACCCGCGTGAAGATTTGATTGAACATAAAAATCCTGAAGCTGCTATGAAACTGGAACACCTTCCCGAATGGGAGGCTCTGAGCCTGAATCATCTTGAGGGACGAACCGCGGGATTCTTTAGTTATGGAGACGGCGGTGGAGATGAACTCGATGCGACAGGGCGCCCTAAAATCCTTAAACATTCGGAATATTTCGATCCCGCGTCCGAACCTTTCTCGGACATGAAAGAAAGTTATGCACCTCTCGTTTGGCAATGTCGATACGGTGGGATTGAAGTCCCCGATGAACTCTGGCGCTATGTGGAATTCGGGCAAGGCAGGAAGTATAGCGACAATCAATCCGAGCACATGGCGACAGCCACAAATGTCTTTAGCGAGTTCGATTCGTGGACCGCACGATTCGCATCATTTGTAGCGACGAAGGGAAAAGTAGAACCTGGAGCCTACCGCGCTTACGGGTATAAAGCGCCTGCACATCTCTGGAAAGACGCAAAATTGGTTTGGCGGGAGTTTCAAATGAGTGTGGGAAAAGCGCCGGAAGATTCATCACCAGCTGAACAAGAACAGCTCGGTCTCAATCGGGACACTACATTTTCTTGGAAAATGAGTGAAGGAGAAAAACTTCGAAAACCGGAAAAGTAGAGGCCATTTGCAAGTTATCGACGGTCCTTTTCCCTATATCGTCACCTGGATGTCAGAATACCGGAGTCGCTGACGTCGTAGGCTCACACTCGATTCTGCGAACGGGATCGTGCCCGCGGCGAGTCGTTCCGGGAGAGGCCACAGGCTCGCAAGCAAGCGAGCGGCGTCACCGCGATAAAGAGAAAATTCTACGGGCATGAAAAAGAAGTTGAGCTAGTGTGAGCCATCAAACGGAAGTTTGACTATCTTTCGCTGACCCCGTTGCGCTGCGCCAGTTTTCCAGACGAGTTTAATGATGGATGCATCGCCGATTCACGATATAGACGTCCTCAGAGGGAACAGGGTTTTGGAAGGCGCGAAGGCGCTTGCAAAGCAGGTGCTCAATGGCACGAATCCTTCTGAGCACGGGCTCTGGGTCGCCATACTGTACTGAACTTTTTGGCCTACAGATGGCCTACGGACTGGCCACTTTGTCGGTTTTATAGGTTTCTTGGTTTGGCTTTTCTGTAAGTTACGTGCTGTCAACGCCGCCTTTTGTACGACATTTA
>JBBRSB010000216.1:0-1247 GCA_038245785.1 Gloeobacterales cyanobacterium
GGGCTTGAGAACGATTTCAAATCCATGCTGCATGGCGATGTCCCAATTGATTTTAATCTGATGTAAGAGGTCTTTCCAGATGACTTGCGGCAGGAGGATCGCCTGTGCGAGTTCCCCTGTGGCTTTCCAGTCAAGACGCTGAGTTCTCGCCCAACAATGCGTCCAGTGTGCCAACACAAAGGACACCAGAGACAACACCAGCCATCGGTACAGTCCTAACAGGGTGGATTGACCAAAGCGATGCAAGCTAAAGCGGTGTTTGATAGTTTTGAAGAAGCCCTCAATCGCCCAGCGTTGTCGTCCTAGTCGCACCAGATAGACCCCTGAGTAGGGATAGGTCGAAACCACAAAGCGAAGTTCTCGCTTGCCCTCTGAGCGTTTGAGCCAAAACCAAGAGACGGTCAACGGCTTTGACAGTCCAACCAGGCGCACTTGTTGTCCGCGTCTGCCTGAGCGATAAAGCTGCTTGAGGGATTTACCATTCTGCATCTGACGGTTGCCGCGCATTCCCACTACAACGCGCCACTGTCGCTGTTGAACCGCTTGTAGAAACTCGACGGTGCCAAACTCGGTATCGGCTAACACGATGACGGGAAAGCGTTTCGTCAAGGTCTTGGGGACGCGGGCGAGCAGCTTACAGGCTAATTGGGTTGGACTGAGGTGCCCTTTACCGTGCCAGAGGCAGAAACTCCACGGCACGCGCCACTGTCCCACAACTAGATACAGCATGACCAGATGCAGTCCCCGTTTGCCATTCAAGACCCGCACCCAGGGGTCGGTCTGGACAGTCGCCTGGTCGTCACCCATCTCCGACTTCAGCACCGTTGCCAGGTGAGCAAACTTGCCGCACTTGGGCAGCGTCGTCAGGTCAATGATCACTTTCAGCGTCGTCATGCCGGGGGGCAGGTGCTGCAAAATTTGCTTCAGCATCGCCTGTCGCGTGGCTCGGATTACCCCCCGGGTTGACCAGTCGTAGCGGTTGAGAAAGCGACTTAAAGCACTCGCCGATTTGTGGGTGCAATGAGCGGGTACAGCTTGTCCTTGGGCTTGTAAAAACAGTCCGAGCAACGCTTCGAGACTGCTGCGCTGATGGGGGCTAGGCATCAGTCCTAGCAAGGTATAGACTAGCGATTGGGCGTACTCAAAGATGGTTTCCATAACCGTTAAACCAAATTACTTCTACGCCCTTTCTTTCAGATTTTCAGCAGTTTGGCAACCCCTTCTTGAAACTGGTGCAAGATCTGAGA
>JBBRSB010000217.1:0-1246 GCA_038245785.1 Gloeobacterales cyanobacterium
GGACCTGCTGTCTCCAACAGATTTCCCTATATGTCAAATCCAGGTAAGGTTCTTCGCGTTGCATCGAATAAATCCGCATGCTCCGCCGCTTGTGCGGGCCCCCGTCAATTCCTTTGAGTTTTAGCCTAGCGGCCGTACTCCCCAGGCGGGGCGCTTAATGCGTTAGCTACGGCACGGAGAACGTGGAAGGTTCCCCACACCTAGCGCCCAACGTTTACGGCATGGACTACCAGGGTATCTAATCCTGTTCGCTCCCCATGCTTTCGCTCCTCAGCGTCAGTTAATGCCCAGAGACCTGCCTTCGCCATCGGTGTTCCTCCTGATATCTGCGCATTTCACCGCTACACCAGGAATTCCAGTCTCCCCTACATCACTCTAGTCTGCCCGTACCCACCGCAGATCCGGAGTTGAGCCCCGGACTTTCACGGCAGACGCGACAAACCGCCTACGAGCTCTTTACGCCCAATAATTCCGGATAACGCTTGCGCCCTACGTATTACCGCGGCTGCTGGCACGTAGTTAGCCGGCGCTTCTTCTGCAGGTACCGTCACTTTCGCTTCTTCCCTACTGAAAGAGGTTTACAACCCGAAGGCCGTCATCCCTCACGCGGCGTCGCTGCATCAGGCTTTCGCCCATTGTGCAATATTCCCCACTGCTGCCTCCCGTAGGAGTCTGGGCCGTGTCTCAGTCCCAGTGTGGCCGGTCACCCTCTCAGGCCGGCTACCCGTCGTCGCCTTGGTGAGCCATTACCTCACCAACAAGCTGATAGGCCGCGAGTCCATCCAAAACCACAATAAAGCTTTCCACCCCCCACCATGCGATGAGGAGTCATATCCGGTATTAGACCCAGTTTCCCAGGCTTATCCCAGAGTTAAGGGCAGGTTACTCACGTGTTACTCACCCGTTCGCCACTAATCCGCCAGCAAGCTGGCATCATCGTTCGACTTGCATGTGTTAAGCACGCCGCCAGCGTTCATCCTGAGCCAGGATCAAACTCTCCGTTGGTGTAAAACAAAAACGAACACAACCCGCACCCCCGGGAAAACGGGACGCACAGGCTGCACAAAATTTGAAACCAGCTGTAAAAACCAGACCACACCACGGGGTGGCGGGCCCGGCAAAACAACCAATCCAATACAATAAATTGGTATCAACAAACTTGGCACACTATTGAGTTCTCAAACAACAGACACACCCGGCACCACCACAACAACAGCCGTGGATCGCTCCGGAGCAACTTTTCAAA
>JBBRSB010000218.1:0-1237 GCA_038245785.1 Gloeobacterales cyanobacterium
ACTGGTGATCGGCTTAAAAGACAAAGATAAATTCAATGCCAGTAAGCCTGTGAATGATGGTCAGTTTGCCGATTACGTCACCAATCCAACGTTACCCGCCATTCTTGAGTTGCTCTTTGGCAATGTGGGTGTAAAAGCACCGACCGCCTTCCCTCGCACTGACCTTGTTTCTGTCTTCCTGACAGGCGTGGATGGCCTGAACAAAACCAATGCCACCGCAGAGATGATGCGGCTGAATACCAGTACTCCAGCTATACCTGCTGCCACTCAGAATAACCTGGGCGTGATTGGTGGAGATTTGGCGGGCTATCCAAACGGACGACGTCCAGGCGACGACGTGGTCGATATTTCCCTGCGCGTAGCCATGGGGGCTTTACTTCCTCCTGAACAAGCACCCTCTGGGAAATTAGCATTCACCGATGGGGCTTTTGTCGACGCCAGCTTCTTTGACTCCTCTTTCCCTTATCTAAAAACTCCTATCGCTGGTTCTCCGAACGATACAGCCCCTTAGCTTCCCTGGCCCCAATTGCTAGCTACGGTGTACACACAAGCGGAAACCAACTCGAATCTTCATCTTAACCGCCCCCAAAATCCCCCAAAGTTGGGGGATTTTGGGGGCGGTCCCAAGAACAAATTGATATAGGTATTTCTATGTCTCAAACCATAGGCATCAAAGCTCGATGGGCGGGCGTTCTTGCATCCTCGCTCCTGCTTTGGTCAGGAGCAGCCTGGGCTACACCGTTTATTCCCCAAAGCGATACCCAGGTCTTAGAACGCTTACGTGACCGTCCCCTGGACTCCACAACCCGTGAACTGCGCCAAATGCGGGCTGAACTCAACCAATCTCCCCAGAATCTCAAACTCGCCGTGTCTTTGGCAAAGCGATACATTGAGCAAGGAAGACAGCAAGCAGACCCACGCTATAACGGCTATGCCCAGGCAGCCCTGGCTTCCTGGTGGGAACAACCCCAGCCACCCCCTGCGGTGCTAGTGCTGCGGGCTACCCTGCGCCAAAGTCGACACGATTTTGATGGAGCCTTGGTAGATCTAAACCAGGCGACCAAAGTTGCACCACGAGATCCCCAAGCCTGGGTCACCCGAGCCTTGATTCAGCAGGCAAAGGGGAACTACCCCGAAGCCAAACGCGACTGTGTGCCGCTTTTCCGTCTCTCGACCAGGTTGGTAGGCGTGACCTGTCTGAGCAGCATCGCCAGTCTGAATGGACAAGCCCAACAAG
>JBBRSB010000219.1:0-1228 GCA_038245785.1 Gloeobacterales cyanobacterium
GGGACCGCCAATGAGTACGGAACAGGTCTCGGGCTTATCCTGTGCAAGGAGTTTGTGGAGAAAAATGCCGGCGTGATTGGCGTAGAAAGTAAAGAGGGTATCGGAAGCGTATTTTACTTTTTATTTCCCGGTGCGGTATAATAATTCAAAAACGCCCTACTATCCATAAATGTTGGCACCTTCAAATATGTCAAGTTACCGTAAGATATTATACCATCTGGTCTTCCGAACAAAAGACAGTCTGGCAACGCTCAATCAGGAGCATTCTGGAGACCTTTATGCCTATATGACTGGATTAATAAAGAACAAAGACTGCTTTCCTTACCGGATTAATGGCGTTGAAAATCACATGCACATTTTGAGTGACTTGCATCCATCCATTGCCCTTCAGGATTTTATGCGTGATCTTAAAACATCCTCTTCCATCTGGATTAAGCGATCTGGAAATTTTCCGGAATTTAAAGGCTGGTCTGCCGGATACGCTGCCCTGACTTATGCATGGAAGGATAAAGATATGATTTGTAATTACATAAAGAATCAACAGGTACATCACCTAAAGGAATCTTTTGAAGATGAGTTATGGAGATTGCTGAGAGAACATGGGATAGAGATAGATGAAAAGTATTTCCCATAGAGATTTTATTCAACCCCTTCGGGGCTGTTGTGGCCTCATCCGCTCATAACCGTGGGCGGTGCCCACGGTTATTCACATTAAGCTCCTTCAGAGCTTTTAGTTTGGGTCTTAAAAATCGTGTTGGAAGGAAAATTGGAAGGGTTGTCGCTAAATTACCAGAAGCTATATTAAACATGAGAAGCCACGAAGTGGCTTAATGCTAATAACCGTGGGTGAAACCCACGGCCCGGGGAATAACATGATCAATCAGCCCCGAAGGGGTTGAACAAAATACTGAATCGCTTTATTAACCCGTAGTAAGAAATTATGGTGCAAAAAGCTTCCTAGACAATGACTTCATCTCTATATCGTCCCTGGAAAACTAAAAGTAGCCTCCCATTGGGCTGCAATCAGTCATAGTGTTGGTAGTCAATTTACCAGCCAGGACAGAACCTTTCTAACAACGCCACAAACTGCTCAAAATAAAAACAGCAACCTTAAGGGCTGCTGTTTTCATTGATTTTGACAACGTGTTAGGCTTGAGCAACAGGCCCGCTAAGGGGAAACCCAATGGATTCGGATTCTGGTTCCTTAATGGCACCATGCACCGATTCA
>JBBRSB010000220.1:0-1224 GCA_038245785.1 Gloeobacterales cyanobacterium
AAAGGAATGGAGTTCAAAAGAATGGCGACGACCTACTCTCCCACAACTGTTGTGCAGTACCATCGGCGCTGGCGGTCTTAACTTCTCTGTTCGGAATGGGAAGAGGTGGAACCCCGCCGCAATAGTCACCTAAAGCTTTTCTGGCTTACGTCTAAATAAACAACACCAAATATTTTTAACATACCGGGAAGGAACAAACAAGATTTTCAATTGAAAGTGAATTCAAAAAACACGAAGTGCAGAATCCATTATTTAAAAAGATAATTCTTTGAAAGCGAATTGACCTGTAATAATTAAGCGAAAGTCTTCGGGCAATTAGTACTACTCGGCTATGACATTACTGCCTTTACACCTGTAGCCTATCAACGTAGTAGTCTACTACGACCCTCAAAGGAAATCTCATCTTGAGGTAAGCTTCGCGCTTAGATGCTTTCAGCGCTTATCTCGTCCATATGTAGCTACTCTGCGATGCAGCTGGCGCCACAACAGATTCACCAGAGATATGTCCACCGCGGTCCTCTCGTACTAGCAGCAGGTCCTCTCAAATTTCCAACGCCCACAACAGATAGGGACCGAACTGTCTCACGACGTTCTGAACCCAGCTCGCGTGCCACTTTAATGGGCGAACAGCCCAACCCTTGGGACCTTCTCCAGCCCCAGGATGTGACGAGCCGACATCGAGGTGCCAAACCGCTCCGTCGATATGAGCTCTTGGGAGCGATCAGCCTGTTATCCCCGGCGTACCTTTTATCCTTTGAGCGATGGCCCTTCCATGCGGAACCACCGGATCACTATGCCCTACTTTCGTACCTGATCGACTTGTCAGTCTCACAGTCAAGCTCCCTTGTGTCATTGCACTCTACAGACGGTTACCAATCGTCTTGAGGGAACCTTTGGAAGCCTCCGTTACTCTTTTGGAGGCGACCACCCCAGTCAAACTACCCACCACACAATGTCTCCCTCGCGGGATTAGGCCCCAGGCAAGCAAAGGGACGTATTTCAAGGATGGCTCCAAGGGTCCTGGCGAACCCTCTTCATAGCCTCCGTCCTATCCTACACATCACTTACCCAAAACCAATGTGAAGTTGCAGTAAAGGTTCACGGGGTCTTTCCGTCCCGTTGCGGGTACTCGGCATCTTCACCGAGACTACAATTTCACCGAGCTCATGGCTGAGACAGTGCCCAGATCGTTACACCATTCGTGCAGGTCGGAACTTACCCGAC
>JBBRSB010000221.1:0-1224 GCA_038245785.1 Gloeobacterales cyanobacterium
CAGTACAGTTCTCAATTCAAAGCAAAAGTTGCGATTGAAGCAGTGAAAGGCGAGAAAACCATCGCTGAAATCGCGAGTCAATACAGCGTGCATCCAACGATGATTCACGGCTGGAAGCGGCACCTGTTAGCGGGAATGAGCGACGTGTTTGAAAGGGGCAACAGCGCTAGCAAAGTAGAACCAGAAGAACAAGCTCACATTGATGAGTTATATCGACAGATTGGGCAGTTGAAGGTAGAGCGAGATTTTTTAGTCAACAGGTCGGCACGATTGGGGCTGCCGACCGAAAAGCCTTGGTAGAGTCTGACCATGAACAGTTAAGCATTCAACGCCAATGTGAACTGCTGTTGATTCCCCGGTCGAGCTTTTATTACCAGGCGCTGGCTCCCTCTGAAGAAGACTTGAGGGTGATGCGGTTAATTGACCAGCAGTACTTGGAAACCCCCTTTTACGGGAGCCGCAAGATGAGCGTCTTTCTCAGAACTCAAGGGCATAAGGTCAACCGCAAGCGGGTTCAACGGCTGATGCGAGAAATGGGATTATTCGCCATCTACCCCAAACCCAATCTGAGCAAACCGCACCCAGAGCATCGAGTGTATCCGTACCTTTTGAGAGGACTTGCCATCACTCAAGCCAATCAAGTCTGGTGTACAGACATCACCTATCTCCCCGTCTGTCGAGGACATTTTTATTTAGTAGCGGTCATGGATTGGTACAGTCGTCACGTCTTGTCCTGGCGAATCTCCAACACCTTAGAAGTCCACTTTTGTCTAGAGGCTTTGGAGGAAGCCTTATCGAACTACACCCCACCCCTGATCTTCAACACTGACCAAGGGGCGCAGTTTACGGCGAATGCCTTTACAGAGTGCCTCAAAACCTCTGGAGTCCAGATCAGTATGGATGGTCGAGGACGTTGCCACGACAACATCTTTATCGAACGCTTGTGGAGGAGTTTGAAGTATGAGTTGATTTATCTCAAAGCCTTCGAGGATGGTCAACACTTAATGCAAGAGGTCAAACAATGGTTTCGTTGGTACAATCAAGTACGTCCACATCAAGGATTGAATTATCAAACACCAAATCAAGTGTATTGTGATAATCTAAAGAAGCCAAGTGAACAATAAAGCAATCAAGATCTTGAACGCAAGAGCGAATAGGTCTGAGAGTCCGAATCTACAGCTTATTCATCCCCCTAAAATTGTTTAACCTTTGGGGTCCACTTCA
>JBBRSB010000222.1:0-1219 GCA_038245785.1 Gloeobacterales cyanobacterium
AGACTGAATATGATCTTCTTCATTAAATCAATTTTTTATTTATGAGTGTTATTCAGGCACTGAATCCCGCTGGTCCTGCAGTAAACGGGCTTCTGCGGGATTAACAGATTCTTTGATAACGTTAAGCTTTTTGCTTGCCATGAGCAGATACATAACCGGGATAACAACAAGAGTGAGTATCAGGGCGAACAATAAACCGCCGACAACAACAACGCCCAGCGGAACCCGGCTTTGTGCACCCGCACCCAGTGCAAATGCAATCGGGAAGGCGCCGAAAATAGTGGCCAGTGATGTCATCAGGATAGGTCGCAAACGTCCTGCTGCTGCTTCAAAAACAGCTTCTGCCTTGGCTAATCCCGCCTTGCGTTTCTGGTTGGCAAATTCAACAATCAGGATCCCATTCTTGGTTACGATACCGACAAGCATGATCATGCCGATTTCAGAAAATATATTCAACGTTTTTCCCGTAATCCACAATGCCAGCATGGCGCCTGCAATGGCAAGGGGCACCGTGCACATGATGATTAAAGGGTCACGGAAACTCTCAAACTGTGCGGCCAGGATAAGATAAATCAGCACCAGGGCGAAAATGAGTGCGAATGAAGTCCCTGAGCTGCTTTCAGCGAAGTCCCTGGATGTTCCCAGCAATGCGGTTTGAAATGAGCTGTCCAGCAGTTTCTTCGAAATTCGGTCCATGACGGCAATGCCCTCGCCCAGTGTTCGTCCCTGAGCCAGTGCAGCAGATACCGTAGCCGCTTTATATCGGTTGTAATGATACAAGGTGGAAGGGCTGCTGTTTTCCTGCAACTGAACTATGTTATCGAGCTGTATGAGATTGCCCGAATTACTTCTGACATATAATGAGCTGATATCTGCAGGCTTATCACGCTCATCACGCTCCACCTGGCCTATCACATAATATTGTTTGTCATTTTTCAGGTAATACGCATACCTGCGGCCACTCAGGGCAAATTGAAGCGTACTGGCTACGTCTTCGAAGTTAACGCCCAGGTTGGATGCCTTGAGCCTGTCGATGGTAAGGTTGATCTCAGGCTTGTTGAATTTCAGGTTGACGTCTACATTACTGAAGACCGGATCCTTCCTGGCTTCTTCAAGAAATTCGGGTAAAACTTTCTTGATCTTTTCAAAATCCAGGTTCTGCAAAACAATTTGAACAGGCAAAGATGAAAAACGTGATGTTGTGATGGTTTGCTCCTGG
>JBBRSB010000223.1:0-1219 GCA_038245785.1 Gloeobacterales cyanobacterium
AGACTGAATATGATCTTCTTCATTAAATCAATTTTTTATTTATGAGTGTTATTCAGGCACTGAATCCCGCTGGTCCTGCAGTAAACGGGCTTCTGCGGGATTAACAGATTCTTTGATAACGTTAAGCTTTTTGCTTGCCATAAACAGATACATTACCGGGATAACCACAAGGGTGAGAATCAGGGCGAACAACAATCCGCCTACAACAACTATTCCCAGCGGAACCCGGCTTTGAGCACCCGCACCCAGTGCAAATGCAATCGGGAAGGCACCGAAAATAGTGGCCAGTGAAGTCATCAGGATAGGCCGCAAACGGCCTGCCGCTGCTTCAAAAACAGCTTCTGCCTTGGCTAATCCTGCCTTGCGTTTCTGGTTGGCAAATTCAACAATCAGGATTCCGTTCTTGGTTACGATACCGACAAGCATGATCATGCCGATTTCAGAAAAAATATTCAGTGTTTTCCCCGTAATCCATAGCGCCAGCATGGCGCCTGCAAGGGCAAGCGGCACTGTGGACATGATAATCAAAGGGTCGCGGAAGCTCTCAAACTGCGCGGCCAGGATAAGGTAAATCAGCACCAGCGCAAAAATAAGCGCGAATGAAGTACCGGAGCTGCTTTCAGCAAAATCCCTTGATGTACCCAGTAAGGCGGTTTGAAATGAACTGTCCAGCAGCTTCTTCGAAATGCGGTCCATGGCAGCAATACCTTCGCCCAGTGTTCTTCCTTCTGCCAGGGCGGCTGATACTGTAGCTGCCTTAAAGCGGTTGTAATGATATAACGTAGAGGGACTGCTGTTTTCCTGCAACTGAACAATATTATCGAGCTGTATGAGATTGCCGGTATTACTCCTTACATACAATGAACTGATATCTGCAGGTTTATCCCGCTCTTTACGTTCAACCTGTCCGATGACATAATATTGTTTGTCGTTTTTCAGGTAATAGGCATACCTGCGGCCGCTCAGGGCAAATTGCAGCGTACTGGCAACGTCTACGAAATTAACGCCCAGGTTGGATGCCTTGAGCCTGTCAATGGACAGATTGATCTCGGGCTTATTAAATTTAAGGTTGACGTCCACATTACTGAAGACCGGATCCTTCCTGGCTTCTTCAAGAAATTCGGGTAAAACTTTCTTGATCTTTTCAAAATCCAGGTTCTGCAAAACAATTTGAACAGGCAAAGATGAAAAACGTGATGTTGTGATGGTTTGCTCCTGG
>JBBRSB010000224.1:0-1218 GCA_038245785.1 Gloeobacterales cyanobacterium
CGCAGAGCAGTTGTCTTGAAAGTCAAGCGGTGGTTGGGGAAGGATCTTCCAGCCACCGCGTTTTTGTTTTCATCATCGAGTTGAGGACTACCAGAAGTTTTCGCATGCATGCTATGAGAGCGACCTTCTTTGCCTTGCCCCTGCTCAGGAATTTCTGATACCAGCCTCTGACCGTCGGATTGTGTCTGGTCGCTACCAGTGTGGCCATATAGAGCACTGATCTCACTCTCGAGCGGCCGCCAGCTATATGACGTTTGCCGCGCATCGTGCCACTGTCGCGATTGATTGGGGCCAGGCCGGCAAGCTTCGCTATCTCTCCCTCGCTTACAGTCCCAAGCTCAGGCAAATGACCCAGAAGGATGCGCGCAGTCTGCTTCCCGATCCCAGGGACGCTCTGAAGCAAGTCATCCTCTTCCCGCCACAGATCGCTTTGCTTAAGTATCTCGTCGAGCTCGCTATCAAGCGTCTTCATATCCCGCTCGAGAAAACTGATATGACTCTTGATCTGCTTCCTCAGCGCATGCCTCTTCTTGCCCTGTGCCTGAGCCAGACGGTTCTTCTCCGCGCCAACCATCTGTAATACCTGCTCCTGACGCACCAGAAAATCTCGAAGTTCTTCCTGAGCTTCGCTCGCTAATGGCCTCACCTCAGGCTTGACCCGCGCCCCAAAATCAGCCAGAAGATGAGAATCAAGCTGGTCGGTCTTGGCCAGCTGACCCGTAGCCTTTGCAAAGTCTCTTACCTGACGCGGGTTTACCACGACCACTGGCAAACCAGCACCTCCCAGGGCCGCGACAATCGATCGCTCGTAGCCTCCCGTCGCTTCAAGCACGATCAGAACTGGTTCAGAAGTCCCGTCTTTTATTGATTTGACAAGATCTCTGCAACCACGCTCTGTGTTCGGATAGTTCCTGCTGCCAGCCACTCCTTCTCTCGCAAGTACCAGATCCGCCTGTGCAACATCGATCCCCAGATACCCACTCATCGCTACCTCTCGGCGTGAGACCCTAGCACTCGCTCTGTCTTGTATGCGAGGTCGGCTTGATTCGCGTCTCTGCTGAATCCCCGCCTCAGGCAGTTGTTCGAGCTCTGGCATCGGGCGTGAACGAGCGGGCCTCATGCTCTGCGACGAGCTCTTAGCTCTGACCGCAATCGAGGTCCCAGCTCGAACACGATTCTCTCCTTTTTTTCTCTTATCCGGTAGATACAAGACCGCAG
>JBBRSB010000225.1:0-1217 GCA_038245785.1 Gloeobacterales cyanobacterium
CTGAAGTTTCCTAAAAAATCATCAGGCCACCATGCGTAGCAACACAGCCACCAGAGAATTTTTCGTGGGTTTGCCGGGTTTGGGGCAAACCTTATCAAAATCATCATTGAGGGCGGCCTCGGCGATAAGCCGCCGAACATCCGAAAAGGCAAAACTGGTCCGCCCCTTTACTTTATGCCGACGTTCCGGGTCGGCTTTCAAGCGATCCGCATAAAGCCAAGTGATTGTTGAAGCCATCATACAAAATTGCAGATGGTTGTTCACTGCTTGAGCATTGCGGCACTGACTGGTTCGGCTACCGATGTCTTGTTTGAGCTCTTTAAAGCCGGACTCAATTTTCCATCGCGCCCCATAATACTCGATAATCTGTGTTACCGAAAGTTCCAGGTCGGTAGTGAATATCGCTACCCACTGCGTCTTACGGAACACCCAAACAACCCGAACAGGACATTTGAATGTCTTCAGCATAACAACTGCGTCATAAGCACAAACATCCCTGTGTTTACCGTAAAGGTTGACGGTATAAGTCTTGGCCTTTTGCCGAACCCCGGCCGCCACCTCGGTCACCGATCCCAAGCGTTTGCCGTACTTGCGGCGACGCCCTCGCTGTCCAGACTGTGCTGCATCAGGCTGGGCATACAACACGTTATTGCAGCGCAGCCGGGATAAAATATGAAAACGATCGCCCAATACCTTCCGGACCTGCCGCCACAGACTCTGATTCCCAAACCAACTATCCGTAACGGCCAGCAGTGGCGATGTGGGAAAATAATGACCGATGCCTATCAACATCTGCCCTGCCAGTTCCAATTTAGTCTGAAAAGGCACAACCACGCCTTTGATTTTGGCGGTAGCCTTTTCCGCATCAATAGTTTTCTTGGCGAAGTAAAACGAAAATCTAAAAACAAACAGGCCCAACGACCTTTGACTTGCTTCAGTAAGCCGACCGCGACCAAGTTTTGTGCCCACGGATACTGGCTTTGATTGGCTTTGGCGGCATGATCAAAAATTGTCTCGCAACCGAAGATGTTTTTCCCTATCTTGGGATTGATGCAGTCGTCTAAGGCCACCAACAACCGACCGTCCGTTTCAGGCGAGGGTATCAATCCCCAAACAGTCTGCCAAAGCTTTTGCCAGGGTAATGTCGTAGACGCCATAAACGTATAGAAGCGCTTCTTTTTAATCTCAATGCCGAACAAGGTTACCAGGGAACGCAG
>JBBRSB010000226.1:0-1212 GCA_038245785.1 Gloeobacterales cyanobacterium
GCCCCCTTGTATCTTAAGAGTGTGGTAGACCGTCCCCCCTAAGATTCTTGAAATCGAGATTTAGCTAGGGTCACCACACATTTTGAACTCAGAACCACCTCGAATTATCGGCAGGGAACTAAGACCTTCTAAGTATCCCGTATGACGCAAGGTAGAGGAACCTCTGAGACTCCTGCATTCCTAATCATCCTATTGGGAGCTATCTAGATGAGCGAGAATCTCCATTCGATTGGCATTGATGTGTGTAAACGGTTTCTCGATATTCATGTTTATCCGACGGGTCAGTGCTGGCGCGTTCCTAATACGATAGTGGGATTGTTATCGGTGCGCTCCCAGTTTCCCGAACCCGACCACGTTAAGCGAGTTGTCCTAGAATCGACAGGAGGCTATGAACGAGAAGCGGCTTTGTGGTTGAGTCAAGCGGGCTATCCGGTGGCGGTGATTAATGCCCGTCAAGGACGCAACTTTGCTCGGGCGATGAATCAACAAGCCAAAACGGATCAAGTCGATGCTCAAGTTTTAGCGTTGTTTGGCGACAGAATCACCCCCGCTGTGCGACCTTTGGCGAGTGAAGCCCAACAGCAACTCGATGATCTAGTCACCCGCCGCCGTCAGTTGGTGGACATTCTCACCGCAGAGCGCAATCGCCTGGCGCTTTTGCGGGGAAAAGCCCAAGCCAATGTGGAGGGTCATATCGAATGGCTCACGGAGCAAATCAAGGAACTTGATGGTGAGATCGAAGCCCAAATTCAAGCCGAACAAGCGTGGCGACACACTCAAGAATTAGTCTTGAGCGTACCGGGTGTGGGAAACGTCATGGCTTCAACTCTGGTCTCTGCCCTGCCGGAATTGGGCAAGCTGAACCACAAGCAAATCGCTGCCTTAGTGGGCGTTGCCCCTTTTAACTATGACAGCGGACAAATGAGAGGAAAACGGCGGGTCTCTGGGGGGCGTGCCAACGTCCGACAGGTGTTGTTCATGGCGGCAATGGTTGCGGTTCGCTTCAATCCGGTCTTGAAGGAGTTCTACGAGCGGTTATTGCAGCGCGGTAAAGAGAAGAAAGTTGCCTTGGTGGCTTGTATGCATAAGCTACTCACGATTCTCAATGCCATAGTCAAGCAGGGCAAGGCGTGGGTGGCTCCTGGCAAAGGCACCGAAACCGAAAAAGTTGCTCTTCCAGCTTGACATTTAAGATAATCGCTAAATCCCCCA
>JBBRSB010000227.1:0-1207 GCA_038245785.1 Gloeobacterales cyanobacterium
TGTCAAGTCCCCGATTCCTGCAGCACTTTGTCTGAGACAACTTCCGCCACAGATCGTTCAGCATTTATTTGTTCATACGCCAGCCGAAACTTTCTCGGGCTGGTTTTTAGTTTGGTGTGAATGCGGTCGAGGTTGTAGTAGCAGATGGTAGCTGCCACGCGTTCCATGAGCTCACCCTCATCTGCTACGTCCCGTAACGAATCAAGCTCATCTTTAAACGTCCCGTTCCAGCGTTCTTGGTAGCCGTTTTCCCACGGTGAGCCTTTGTGGCTGGCTGAAACGGTTATTTTGAGGCTCTCGCAGATATCCATGTGCCGTCTACTCAGGTATTCGCTGCCTCGGTCAAAGTGCAGATACTGGGGCGCGTCATGTTGGCTCAGAGCATCGTACAAAGCACCGAGAATGAGGTTGGTGTCATGGTGGCGGCTGAGGCTCCAGCCCACTAGTTCTCGGGTAAACAGGTCAATGACCGTAGCTAAGTAGTACCACCGGCCAAAGCATTTAATGTAGGTAAAATCACAGGCCCACAGGTGGCAGGGACGAGTGGCTACGAGACCGAGCTCTTGAATAAGGTTGCCGGGCGCAGGACGAACGGCCGCAGCGGGAGCATGGTAATGATTCTTGGTCCGCCGTTTGGCCACAAGTCCAAAGAGCTTCATAACCCTCCTTGCTCGGTTTTTACCAATACCGAGCTCAATTGCTACACGGCGGTGGCCGTAGCGGGGGTGGCAGGCCAACACTGCCTCAATGCGGATCTTGAGAACGTCATCCCGCTTGCTCGCTTTACCTATTCGGTACAGGTCATTGCGGCTAATGCCAAGATGGCTAGCCAACTTGCTACGCAAGCCCACATCCACCTCCTGCAAGAGGGTTACTTTTTTGGGCGCTTGAGTTCCGCCGTCACTTTACCGAGTACCCCGTAGACAGCCTCTAGCTCCCGTTTGAGGCGGGAGATCTCGAGAGCACTCCCGTCGCCACCTACCCCGGCCGACAGCCAGCCGTAGATGGTTTTGGTACTCACGCCGTATTCAGCAGCAACATCTGTCGTCTTCCGGCCTTCATCTCTGATTTTGGTAATAATTGCTTGTTTCTTAGTCGCGTCGATTTGGTTACTCATGGTGGCTCCCTCACTTATTAGCTTAAGTCATGAGGGCTAGCTTCGGTGCGAGCACTCAGACTATGTGCTTAATATATCGGGGACCTGACA
>JBBRSB010000228.1:0-1207 GCA_038245785.1 Gloeobacterales cyanobacterium
ACCATTTCTCCTTGTGAGAAGTGGGGTTGTAGGAGCCACATACGGTATGTTCGAGTGTCAGCAGAAGTCTCCTGGAAAGGAGCGCCATAGACGGTGATAGCCCGGTACGCGAAGGCCGAAGAACATGCTAGTGGATTTCCTGAGTAACGCCCGAGCTCCGAGGAGTCGGGCGTGAATCTGGGGGGACCACCCTCCAAGGCTAAAGACTCCCGTGTAACCGATAGTGGACGAGTACCGTGAGGGACAGGTGAAAAGCACCCCAGTGCGGGGAGTGAAAGAGTTCCTGAAACGGCATACATACAAGCGGTAGGAGGTTGGGCTCGATCTTCGGATTGAGCAGCGACTGACTGCGTGCCTTTTGCATTATGATCCGGCGAGTTACTCCTGTGGAGCGTTTAGGCTAAGCCGGTATCCGGCGGAGCCACAGCGAAAGCAAGTCCTGTAAAGAGGGCGTTTAGTTCCATGGGGTAGACCCGAAGCCAGGGCGATCTACCCATGTGCAGGGTGAAGCGCGGGTAACACCGCGTGGAGGCCCGAACCGGTACGGGTTGAAAACCGTTCGGATGACGTGTGGGTAGGGGTGAAAGGCCAATCAAGCCTGGAGATAGCTGGTTCTCCCCGAAATCTATTGAGGTAGAGCCTCAGGGAAGGTCGTAAGACCTGTTGTACGCAGGGGGTAGAGCGACTGGATGGGCGCGGGGGAGCGAAGCTCCTACCAACCCCAACCAAACTCCGAATACCTGTGTTATGGACCCTGGGAGGCAGTCGTTGAGCGATAATGTCCAACGGCGAGAGGGAAAGAACCCAGAGCCACAGCTAAGGCCCCGAAGTGACCACTAAGTATAGCGAAGGATGTGAACGTGCCGTGACAACTGGGAGGTTGGCTTAGAAGCAGCCATTCCTTGAAAGAGTGCGTAATAGCTCACCAGTCCAGCGTGTTTGCGCCGAGAATGGTCGGGATTAAGTCGTCTGCCGAAGCTTGGCCTTCATACTTTGTATGAGGGGTAGGGGAGCGTTCTCATCTGCAATGAAGCGGTCGTGGAAACGTGCCGTGGAGCGATGAGAAGTGAGGATGCCGGAATGAGTACGCGCAAATCAAAGTGAAAACCTTTGACACCGTAAACCCAAGGATTCCTGCGCCATGGCAATCAGCGCAGGGTGAGGCGGAACCTAAGGCGAGGCCCCAGAGGCGTAGTCGATGGATAGC
>JBBRSB010000229.1:0-1205 GCA_038245785.1 Gloeobacterales cyanobacterium
ATGAAGTTGGAATCGCTAGTAATCGCTGGTCAGCTATACAGCGGTGAATTCGTTCCCGGGCCTTGTACACACCGCCCGTCACACCATGGAAGCTGGTTATGCCCGAAGTCGTTACTCTAACCTTTTTGGAGGAGGACGCCTAAGGTAGAATTAGTGACTGGGGTGAAGTCGTAACAAGGTAACCGTACTGGAAGGTGCGGTTGGATCACCTCCTTTTAAAATTGAAAATTTTAAAATTTAGGGTCGATAAATTCAAAAAATAAACGGGCTATTAGCTCAGTTGGTTAGAGCGCGCCCCTGATAAGGGCGAGGTCTCTGGTTCAAATCCAGAATGGCCCAACGGGGGTATAGCTCAGCTGGTAGAGCATCGCCTTTGCACGGCGGTTGTCAGCGGTTCGAATCCGCTTACCTCCACATGAAAAATAAAATATTTTTAGGATAAGATAAGAGATAAGATTAAATAAGTCTTAAATTCAAGGAACTAAGAGTTTATGGGGGATACCTTGGCATTCAGAAGCGATGAAGGACGTGGTTACCAACGAAATGCTTCGGGGAGCTGGAAACAAGCTATGATCCGGAGGTATCCGAATGAGGAAACTCTAATACTACTTATTGAATACATAAATAAGAAAGAGCGAACCTAGGGAACTGAAACATCTTAGTACCTAGAGGAAAAGAAAGTAAAAACGATTCCCTTAGTAGCGGCGAGCGAACCGGGAACAGCCTAAACTTAGTAATAAGGGTAGCGGGACAATTGCTAATGATTAAATGGGACAATTAGACGAATATAGTTGGAATGCTAAACCGAAGAGAGTGATAGTCTCGTAGTCGAAAATTGAAACAATCAAATTGAATCCCAAGTAGCATGGAGCACGTGAAATTCCGTGTGAATCAGCGAGGACCACCTCGTAAGGCTAAATATTCCTGAATGACCGATAGTGAACTAGTACCGTGAGGGAAAGGTGAAAAGAACCCCGGGAGGGGAGTGAAAAGAACATGAAACCATAAACTTACAATCAGTAGGAGGACGACTAAATCGTCTGACTGCGTGCCTGTTGAAGAATGAGCCGGCGACTTATAGGTAGTGGCAGGTTAAGGCAGAGAATGCCGAAGCCATAGTGAAAGCGAGCCTGAATAGGGCGTTTGTCACTGGTTATAGACCCGAACCCGGATGATCTAACCATGGTCAGGTTGAAGCTTAGGTA
>JBBRSB010000230.1:0-1202 GCA_038245785.1 Gloeobacterales cyanobacterium
CCAATCAAACTGAGAGATAGCTCGTTCTCCCCGAAATGTTTTTAGGAACAGCGTCGCATTTTAGAAGTATCATAGAGGTAGAGCTACTGATTGGGCTAGGGGGCTTCACCGCCTACCAAACCCTGACAAACTCCGAATGCTGTCATATATCTACGGGAGTGAGGCTGCGGGCGCTAAGGTCCGTGGCCGAGAGGGAAATAACCCAGATTAGCAACTAAGGTCCCTAATACATAGTTAAGTTGATCAAACGCGGTGGGATTTCTATAACAGCCAGGATGTTTGCTTGGAAGCAGCAATTCATTTAAAGAGTGCGTAACAGCTCACTGGTCGAGAGATCCTGCACGGAAAATAATCGGGCATCAAACTATGAACCGAAGCTGTAAGATTGTACATTAAATTGTATATTCGGTAGGGGAGCATTCTAACCAGCGTTGAAGGTGTGTGGCGATGCATGCTGGAGCGGTTAGAAAAGAAAATGTAGGCATAAGTAACGATAAATAATGTGAAAAACATTATCGCCGTAAGTCCAAGGTTTCCTGATCAATGTTAATCAGATCAGGGTTAGTCGGGTCCTTAGGCGCACCCGAAAGGGGAAGCTGATGGCAAGTCGGTTAATATTCCGACACCTGCTTATACTTCGATGGGGTGACGAGGTAGTGAAAGGTCCGCGTTCTTACGGAATAGAACGTTAAAGGGTGTAGATATTGGTTGTGCAGGCAAATCCGCACGACTAGTCGAACCTGATAGTACGGCAAAGCTTCGGCTGCGCTGATAGTGACTGTAATCATACTTCCGAGAAAAACCTCTAAGGCTAGGCTAAAGCGGCCCGTACCGTAATCCGACACAGGTGGACGGGATGAGTATTCTAAGGCGCTCGGGTGAGCCGTGGAGAAGGAACTAGGCAAATTAACGCTGTAACTTCGGGATAAAGCGTACCGATTTCGGTCGGTCTCAGTAAAATGGTACAACCAACTGTTTAGCAAAAACACAGGGCCCTGCAAAATCGTAAGATGACGTATAGAGCCTGATACCTGCCCGGTGCTGGAAGGTTAAGGAAGGATGTTCGGCGCAAGCCAAAGCTTCTGACTGAAGCCCCAGTAAACGGCGGCCGTAACTATAACGGTCCTAAGGTAGCGAAATTCCTTGTCGGGTAAGTTCCGACCTGCACGAATGGTCTAATGAGTTGTACACTGTCTCCTCCA
>JBBRSB010000231.1:0-1198 GCA_038245785.1 Gloeobacterales cyanobacterium
GTACCACTTATTAAGCAGGATTGTTGGCTTAAAGCTAAACAACGCTGGCTTTGGACCTGTTCAAGTTCGTCCAAGTCCTTAAAAGAGCGATTGGCAATTCCTTCGTTTGTTAAAGGCCATAACTTCTCGACTGGTTGCAGTTCGGGTGAATAAGGTGGTAGGAAAATGAAATGGAGACCACTTGGCACCACCACTTTATCACTGGTATGCCAACCCGCTCCGTCTATTATTAAAATGATTTGCCTGTCTGGCCCTAGCCCCTGGGCTTTGGCAAACTCTGCCAGGGCTAGGTTGAAAACCTTGATATTAACCGTCGGCATTATTAACCAATAAGTTTGACCACTCCCAGGACAAACAAAACCATACAAATATAACCATTCGTAGCGCGGGATCGTCGTGATGATTGGTCGTTTTCCCCGTTTGGCCCACATTTTACGATAGATTGGCTGCAACCCCAACCGATGTTCGTCATAAGCCCATATCTCAAATACCGCTTTGGGGTGCTCTTTGTGTAATGTTTCTATTTGACTTGGGAGTTTTTTTAAACTCCTCCACCGCCTCAGCCGAGGAACTGGCGTGATGAGGGCGGGGTTGCTGGAGGGTATAATCCATTCGTCCCAGCCATTCCCAACCCCTTTGCCGATGCACTTTTCGAGCGAGTTTAGCACCAATCCACTCGGCTACTTTCGGCCCACTCCACAACCCACCATCGGGTGGGGGTTGTTGTAGCACTAGCTCTAACTCAGTTTGTAAGTTTTGGTCTAAAAGAGGTTTAGCCCCAGCGATAGTTTGGCCACGGTCTTTTAATCCTTGAGGCCCTAAACTATTGTAACGGCGGGCCAGTTCGCGGATCCAACCGGGAGTGTAACCTGTTACTTGCGCTACCTGATTAACCCGCTGCTTACTTGCTAGTAACCAGATTATCTGCCAGTGGCTGCGTTCAGCGGGATTCTCGGCTTGGCGATAGCGGTTTAGCAATTCTTCTTCATTCAGGTGTTCTTTTATTGTGGTTATTTTTGGCATCTGTCTATTATACACCACTTACCAGGACTTAGTATAACAAGTTATAACACTCGTCCAGTAGCAAGGCCAACGTACCCTCGGAAAAACTCTGGCTGAACAATTCGTTGAGAATTTCAGTGGTGCGAGCGTAGGGCAGGAGTTGATATTGATTTAGATAGACTGCCAAAGCCCTAAA
>JBBRSB010000232.1:0-1189 GCA_038245785.1 Gloeobacterales cyanobacterium
GGGTGCATCCCAGTCTTGCAAGTCTCATTTTGAGAACTGTCCGTTGAGATAGGCACAGCGCTGCAACAACACTTGAGGGACATTTTCGGCTTTCCATTGTGCGCCAGAGAGTTTGATCCGTGCCCCAATTTGTTTCACTGCCGATTCGACGCTGCCCGACCCAATCGACATCCCTTCGGCTTGAAAATAGCTGTAGTTGACGATTCGATGTCGGTGTTTGGTGAGATAGGCAACAAACAGAGCGACTCGTTCATGCCGCCAGTTTTTGAACTGCTCAATTGCAGCCTCGACGTTTCCGACCCACAAACAGGCTTCGACCGTTGCCAATGCTCGCTCTGACCCGCCCACCTTATGAAGGTTTTCGACTAGATGAAACCAGTCCAGGATTTCTTGTCGTTGACCCGGTTGGGCAATCTTGTCAAACAGGTTCCAGATGCCATCGTGCCCATCGCCCAGGCAGAGGAGTGGGGTTGCTAGCGGTTGGGCATTCACCCAGCCCACTAGCCGTTCGTTCTCTTGCAGAAATGCTTCCTGGCACTGTCCATGCAGACTCACCGCTTTGTAGTCCTGCCATCGACAAACTTCTCCGAGCGGGGTGCGAAGACGCACCTTTCCCCCGTCCAGACTCATCTCCTCAACCTTCGTGTCTACCGTCGGCAACTCGAAGGTTTGGCGATGTACCAATCGCTGCTGCGACCCTCGCGAGACGTTCATCCCTGTCAGCACTGTCACATCTTGGGCGCTACGCTCATAGGAGACGGTCGCGCTCAAGAGCAAGCAGCATCTTTCTAAGTAGGGACTCAAGTGAGTATGGGCTTTGACGTTCAACGCCGTTGCTTGGGCTTCCGTGAGGCTGATTTTGCCGAGGATGCTTTTGAGGTGCCGACTTCGCCCACTCCGGGTGCCACTCGCTGCTTCGATAAAAAAAGACCGATTTGAGGACTAATCTGCTCCAAGAGGTGTCCCCGTACCGCACCTTCAATGCCTTCTAGCGTCGTCAAGTGTTCTGGGGCAGTTTCGTCATACAACAACGCGGCAATGGCGCGGGCATGAGTCTGAATTTGTGCCTGTTTATCAGCATCCATGGGCAGCATTCCTCGGAATATAACTTGACGACTCTCCACATCCTAGAACTCTGCTCAAGGAAACTCCTGAGTATTTCTGCTCATTGCATAACTGGGATGCACCC
>JBBRSB010000233.1:0-1162 GCA_038245785.1 Gloeobacterales cyanobacterium
AAGGCATCCACACGCATGCTCTTAGTAGCTTGACCATAAAATTGACTCTAAACACAGAGTACGTTCTTAGTCGTTACTTAAACTTATACTTACAAACTTATTCTCATTTTTTGGAGCAGCGGTCTTATCGACTTACTCCGACGCTTCACACTACTTATCGTAGTGTTTGCAACTTGTAGTTGCCCGTCAATATTCAATTGTCAAAGATCTTACCACAAACTCGTTTTTTGGTGGGCCTGGTTAGAATCGAACTAACGACCTCACCCTTATCAGGGGTGCGCTCTAGCCAACTGAGCTACAGGCCCATTGGTTTTTTGGCTGGTGGAGCTGAACGGGATCGAACCGATGACCTCCTGAGTGCAAATCAGGCGCTCTCCCAGCTGAGCTACAGCCCCTAAAGATATAATGTGTAATCGAGGCCAGTTGGAAGCAGCAGACGATGCAAGCACCATCCACATGCAAGAACGTTTCAGATATCGAGCGGAGAACGGAAGGTTATGGACTGGAACGACTGCTACTTACTTCGACGGGTTAGGTCTTTTTCAGTAACTCCAGCCACGTTCTCTCTTAGAAAGGAGGTGATCCAGCCGCAGGTTCTCCTACGGCTACCTTGTTACGACTTCACCCCAATCATGAATCACACCTTGGGCCGCTGCCTCCTTTGCAGGTTAGCGTGCAGACTTCTAGTACAATCCACTTTCGTGATGTGACGGGCGGTGTGTACAAGGCCCGGGAACGTATTCACGGCGTCATTCTGATACGCCATTACTAGCGATTCCAGCTTCATGCAGGCGAGTTGCAGCCTGCAATCCGAACTGAGGACGGTTTTTTCCGATTAGCTCCCCCTCGCGGGTTTGCAGCGGTTTGTACCGCCCATTGTAGCACGTGTGTAGCCCTGGACATAAAGGCCATGATGACTTGACGTCATCCCCACCTTCCTCCAACTTATCGCTGGCGGTCTCCTGATAGTTGCGCCTTGCGGCATGCCAAAACAGGACAAGGGTTGCGCTCGTTGCGGGACTTAACCCAACATCTCACGACACGAGCTGACGACAGCCATGCAGCACCTCGACCCCACTCCCTTGCGGGATAGAATTGTTTCCAACTCCGTTAAGAGGCCGTTCGAGCCCAGGTAAGGTTCTTCGCGTTGCGTCGAATTAAA
>JBBRSB010000234.1:0-1159 GCA_038245785.1 Gloeobacterales cyanobacterium
GATTCACACGGGATTTCTCGTGCCCCATGCTACTCGGGATTCAGCTACTATCCTTGGATTTTCGACTACGGGACTTTCACCCCCTCTGGTGTGCCTTTCAAACACTTCGTCTAACCCTACAGATTCGATATCGCTGTCCCACGACCCCAGTCAGTAAACCGACTGGTTTAGGCTGTTCCCATTTCGCTCGCCGCTACTAAGGGAATCACTTTTGTTTTCTCTTCCTTCAGCTACTAAGATGTTTCAATTCGCTGAGTTGGCTCTTTCCACCCTATGTATTCAGGTGGTAGTATTAAGGGTTGCCCCATTCGGAAATCCACGGATCAAAGTATGCTTCCAACTCCCCGTGGCGTATCGCCGGTAACTGCGTCCTTCATCGCCGCTGTGTGCCAAGGTATCCACCATTAGCCCTTTGTAGCTTGACCACTTATTTCTAAGTATTTTTGTTTGGTATTGTCTGTAAAGCCACTACAAGAATTGATTGCTCAATCTTCAGTGGTTACTACTTACCTGACTAATCTTTATGCAGTTTTCTAAGTTCTGACTGGATAAAATATCCAGCAGGCTATGAAGTCTCGTTTAGACATCATGGGTTGCTGAAATTTATCAGTGGAGGTTAGCGGACTCGAACCGCTGACATCCTGCTTGCAAAGCAGGCGCTCTACCAACTGAGCTAAACCCCCTAGCGATAGCAAAGGTGGGCCATCCTGGACTCGAACCAGGGACCTCACCCTTATCAGGGGTGCGCTCTAACCATCTGAGCTAATAGCCCGTACTGGTTAATTAAAACCAGAGCAAAATTTGGAAGCTAACACATATAACCTCGACCGACCTTGAGATAACCTCTATCTACTCTTACTCAATTCAGAGTTAGAAGGGTAAGGTCTCCCTAAAAGGAGGTGATCCAGCCACACCTTCCGGTACGGCTACCTTGTTACGACTTCACCCCAGTCATCAGCCCTGCCTTAGGCGCCCCCCTCCTTACGGTTAGGGTAACGACTTCGGGCGTGGCCAACTTCCATGGTGTGACGGGCGGTGTGTACAAGGCCCGGGAACGTATTCACCGCAGTATGCTGACCTGCGATTACTAGCGATTCCGCCTTCATGCAGGCGAGTTGCAGCCTGCAATCTGAACTGAGCCACGGTTTATGAGATTTGC
>JBBRSB010000235.1:0-1147 GCA_038245785.1 Gloeobacterales cyanobacterium
ACTCACCTTACGCGGTCATGCTGTGATAGTTGCGAGCGGAACCCGCTCCTTGAGTTTTCGGAGTTGCCCAAAGGCACTGACAAGAGCCGCTTGATATAACTGTGCCTTCTGAGCAAAGTGGTTCAAGCGGGTCGCCGTGTGGCAAACCTCTAACTTGATATAGGCCACCACACTGGCGAAGAAATGGTTGGATTGACTGCGAATCGTGTGGGTCGGTGACTTGGCGAACGAGGCATTGCTCTTGAGGCTCTTGTGATACTCTTCTATCTTCCACCGTTTTTGGTAGAGCATAGACACAGAGGAAGCCGACAAAGACAGGTCACTACTGCACAGATACAAAATGCCCTCGCTGCCATTTTCGTTCTTGAAAACCTGGCGAGACACCACAAGAGGAAAAGGGACCTCTTCCAACCAAAGCGTTTGAAGCGCATTCGTATCAAAGTCGAGTGAACTAAGCTTAACCGGCTTCCCTGATTTTGCGGAGGGTTCCGCAAGAAACACATTACGGTTCGTCTTCAAGGGGATAACGAAGTCTTTTTTCGCCTTGTTCTTGATGTAAACCATGTTATGGGCCGAGGAAAACCAGGTGTCGGCTAACACATAGCCAAAGGGAATCTGCTTTTTCACGGCGGAGGCAATCATGGTTTGTGCGATTTCGTTTTTGGTAACGGCACTCTGCCAGCGATCTTTACCCGTCTTGGGATCGGTGAAAAGTTCCGTTTTGAGAACGAAGTGCAGGGCAACGGGAAGCGCAACATCCTGACTAAAATACACAGCGGACAGGAGATTGACACCTTTGACACTGCGGTTGAGCGTGTGGTCGAAATGCCAGTTGATGAGTTCCGATTCATCACTAAAGGGCTTTTCTTCGACGGTATCGTCCAGAATGAGAACGCCCTCGTCCGATTGGATGCGTCGAACATGAGGTTTGACGATCTTCCAGAGGTCCCGGTCAGCGAGTTCTTGCCCGCCTAAGAATCGCGTGACTTGATCATGGCTAAGGTCAGTGACAAGGTTGGCAAGCCCTGTCGCCGTGGTTAGCCCGAAGGAAGCAATCAGGTAATCGGAGTACAGGTCGAGTAGTTGCGCGTTTCGGTTGGTCATCGGGTTACACCCAGTGTATCAAGTCAACACTGCGTAAGGTGAG
>JBBRSB010000236.1:0-1132 GCA_038245785.1 Gloeobacterales cyanobacterium
TATACCATGTAGGGGCATAAACTTCACTTTTCGGGTATACTCACTGATGTAGAAACAACGTGAGAAAACAGCGGGAGGTTCCCTTGATTGAGATCTCATTCAGCGAAGCCGAGATCGCAGCCCTGCACTATGAACGGTTCCATCATCCCCATCCGAGAGTCCAGCGCAAGATGGAAGCTTTGTATTTGAAGAGTCAAGGTTTGCCTCACTGGGAGATTGCTCAACTGGTACAGGTGAGTCAGAACACCTTACGGAGTTACCTCAAAGACTACCAAGCCGGGGGCATTGCTGGACTGAAAGTGTTGACCTTTTATCAACCCCAAAGTGAGTTGAAGCCGCACCAAGCCACATTGGAAGCCCAATTCAGGGCACATCCTCCTCAAAGCTTGGCACAAGCAGCGGCGAAGATCGAGGCGTTGACTGGGATTCGGCGCAGTCGCAGCCAGGTACAAGTGTTTCTCCAAGGGATGGGCATGAAGTGTAGACGAGTCGGCGTGCTTCCCGCCAAAGCCGACCCAGAGGCGCAAGAGGCATATAAAAAAACCAGTTGGAGCCTCGCCTAGAAGAGGCAAAAGCCGGCAATCGAGCCGTGTTTTTTGTGGATGCTGCCCATTTTGTTTTAGGAGCGTATCTGGGGGTTTTGTGGTGTTTCGAGCGCTTGTTTGTCAAAACGGGGTCAGGACGACAGCGCTTCAATGTCTTAGCCGCGATGAATGCCCTCACCCACGAACTCGTCCTCGTGACAAATGATGCTTACATCAATGCCCAGAGTGTTTGTGAGTTGTTAAGAAAACTAGCGGCGTTAGGACTGAGTATCCCGATCACCCTGGTGCTGGACAATGCCCGTTATCAAAAATGTGCCCTCGTCACTGAGCTTGCAGCATCGCTCCAGATTGAGTTGCTCTACCTACCGCCTTATTCCCCCAACTTAAATTTGATTGAGCGGTTATGGAAGTTTGTTAAAAAGCAGTGCTTGTACTCGACCTATTATGCTGACTTCGCTCAGTTCAAAGCCGCCATTTCTGGTTGTCTTGACCAATGCCACACTACGCATAAACAGGAGTTAGACTCCCTATTAACGCTTCGCTTTCAGTCCTTTCATAATACGCAATCTATACCCTGATGCAGTATA
>JBBRSB010000237.1:0-1131 GCA_038245785.1 Gloeobacterales cyanobacterium
AAACCCCAAACCCCAAACCTCGGCCATTAATTCCCTCCCCTTCCCCCGAATCAAACCCCTTGTTATTTTCCGATCTACCTCTTCCCTAATTAATTCCCCCAGTTAATTAGCCCTAATTAATTATGGGAACTGGAAAAAGTGTATAGACTTTAATGAAAAAGTGTATAGAACTCGAAAAGTTTTATAGACTTTTGAGGCTCTCACAACCCCTTGGAGACTTTCATTGTCCAGGTCCACGGGGATGTCTTGCTAGATCTGATGGCGATAGTTCCCATGTCTTCACACTTGTCGGGGACACAGTTGGTTGCCTAGACCAGTCTCAGGCCATCTTGAACCAGCTGTTTCTGCTTGTCCCTCTGCAAGACTCTCATACAGATTCCCTCCTCCCTTTACCCCCACCACCCTAGTGAGACGCTGGCTAGTTGTTTCTTCACGCTCTCCTTGTCTTTGTCGGCCTGTTCCTTGAGCACTCGCATGTGGATAGTGAGGTTGGTAATAAGCTGCTCCCTCGTTAATGAACGAACCCCTCAAATATATTCGATCGCGATCCGCATCCGCTTAGAGGACTTGAGTCCTTTCAAAATATTAGCCGACTCCCCGTTCATAATTCGTCCCTCCGTTCATAAACCAGGGTCTCAATCATAAGCGGTAACCAATCAAATTCAAGAAAATCGGGAAACATAGACCTAAATCAAGATATTTTTGAATGAGTTATTGTGGGACCCTGCAGGGCGGCTGCAGCCGACTTTTTTACCTGCAGAATAGCACCGGCACGCTGCCTGGGATTATCTAAAAGAGGTCAACGAGCAACAGCATGCTGTAGTTGCTTAGCAAAAAATTGAGAGTCCTTCGCGTTATCAGGATCCAGGGCGTCCCCTGAACGTGGGCCAAGCCTTACGGCACCCACTCAACAACCCGCACCAGTGCCGACCGTTAACACACACTCCGCGAGGAGTTGGTCGATCTCCGTCCTCTAACTGTCCACTCTTCAGTGGCAAAGGGGTTATTACCTGACTCTCCCGATTCAAAGATGTTAGTAATACTGTTTGTGTCTGGTTTCAAATTTGATTGGCCTTGCGTAAATGTTTTTGGGGTTTGGGGTTTGGGTTTTGGGGTTTGGGGTTTGGGGTT
>JBBRSB010000239.1:0-1124 GCA_038245785.1 Gloeobacterales cyanobacterium
ACTATACTTTGCCAGGGAGTAGATTTTACCTTTTCAATGAGGTAAAAATGAAAGAGAGCGTTAACCCTGGTGCCCTGGATGATCCCACTAACCTTTAGTGCCGAGGATATTGAACAACTGCATTACGAACGCTTTCACCATCCCCACCCACGAGTCCAGCAAAAAATGGAAGCGTTGTATCTCAAAAGTCAGGGTTTGCCGCATTGGGAAATTGCCCAACTGGTTCGAGTGACCAAACCAACGCTGGTCAGTTATTTTCGGACCTATCAAGTAGGCGGAATTGCCCAACTCAAGGAACTGACCTTCTCTCGACCCCAAAGCGAACTCAAGCAGCATCAAGAGACTTTGGAGTCCTACTTTCGAGAATATCCCCCAAAAACATTAGTTCAAGCAGCCGCCAAGATTGAAGAATTGACCGGGATCGTCCGCTCAAGAGAGCAAGTTCGGGTATTCCTCAAATCGCTGGGCATGAGTTGTCGTCGTCGGGTGGGGGTATTGCCAGCCAAAGCAGACCCCGATGAGCAAGCGGATTTTGTTAAAAAAACTAGACCCTCGATTGGAGGAGGCAAAAGCAGGTCAACGTGCAGTGTTCTTTGTCGATGCGGCGCATTTTGTTCTGGGAGCTTCCCTTGGTTTTTGATGGGGTTTTGAGCGCTTGTTTGTCAAAACAGGCTCAGGACGGCAGCGATTCAATGTCCTCGGTGCGCTCAATGCGGTGACCCATGAGTTAATCACCGTCACCAATGACACCTACATCCATGCTCAAAGGGTCTGTGAATTGCTTCACAAACTCGCTGCCCTGGAATTAAAGATTCCGATTACGCTGGTGTTGGATAATGCCCGCTCCCAAAAGGGGGCTCTGGTCATGGAGTTAGCGCAATCTTTGAACATTGAACTGCTTTACCTGACAGCCGATTCTCCCAATCTAAACTTGATTGAGCGCTTGTGGAAATTTGTGAAGAAACAGTGTTCATACTCGATTGACTATCCTGACTTCAACACCTTTAAGCAGGCAATTACTTCTTGTCTTGACCAGGGCCATACGACTGATAAACAAGAGTTGGACTCTTTGTTAACTTTGCGTTTTCAGTCCTTCAAGAAAGTCAAGGCTATCCCCTGACAAG
>JBBRSB010000240.1:0-1124 GCA_038245785.1 Gloeobacterales cyanobacterium
AATTAAACCACACGCTCCGCTGCTTGTGCGGGTCCCCGTCAATTCCTTTGAGTTTTAATCTTGCGACCGTACTCCCCAGGCGGAACACTTATTGCGTTAGCTCCGGCACGCAGGGGGTCAATTTCCCCGCACACCTAGTGTTCATCGTTTACTGCTAGGACTACCAGGGTATCTAATCCTGTTTGCTCCCCTAGCCTTCGCGCCTCAGCGTCAGTTACAGCCCAGATAGCCGCTTTCGCCACTGGTGTTCCTCCCGATATCTACGCATTTCACCACTACACCGGGAATTCCACTATCCTCTGCTGCACTCTAGTTTAGCAGTATCTACCGACCCTCCCCGGTTTAGCCGGGGGCTTTCACGATAGACTTGCTATACCGCCTGCGCGCCCTTTACGCCCAGTAAATCCGGACAACGCTTGCATCCTACGTATTACCGCGGCTGCTGGCACGTAGTTAGCCGATGCTTATTCCTGTGGTACCGTCCTTTTTCTTCCCACAGAAAAGGGCTTTACATCCCGAAGGACTTCGTCGCCCACGCGGCGTTGCTCGGTCAGGGTTTCCCCCATTGCCGAAAATTCCTTGCTGCTGCCTCCCGTAGGAGTCTGGGCCGTTTCTCAGTCCCAGTGTGGCTGACCATCCTCTCAGACCAGCTACTGATCACCGCCTTGGTAGGCCTTTACCCCACCAACTAGCTAATCAGCCGCAGGCTCCTCCAAAAGCGGATTGCTCCTTTAGTCTTTCGACCGTATGCGGTATTAGCAACTCTTTCGAGCTGTTATTCCCCACTCTTGGGCAGATTCCCACGTGTTACTCACCCGTTTGCCACTAGAGTATTGCTACTCTCGTTCGACTTGCATGCATTAGGCACGCCGCCAGCGTTTATCCTGAGCCAGGATCAAACTCTCCACACCTTTTCTTTTTAACTTTAGCCTTTCCTTTACTTCGGTTTCCCTCGGTAACGGCGGGTCGGCCTTAGCCTAAAGTTTCGGCGTTTATTGACAGGTTTCTTTCCTTGACTTACCAATATTTGCTGTTTATTCGTAACCACTATCCCTCTCAGCTTTCGCTTCCTGGGCTAGTGCGAATATGTTCTCTCCCACTCTTCAATTGTTAAGGTCCTACCA
>JBBRSB010000241.1:0-1107 GCA_038245785.1 Gloeobacterales cyanobacterium
TATAGCAATCCTAAATGATTCATGAGAAGTATCCATAGGAAAACAGTTTAGGGAAATTGAAGATTTGTTGATGCGTCACGAACTCAAATAAGAACTTCACGGCATTAAATGATTTACACAAATGGTAGTGCTCTCGGAGCAAGGTCTTAGATCGCAACCAAATATCCTCAATCGGATTCTGAGTGGGGTCGTTGGGCGCAAAGCGAATACAGGTGATTTTCCAATCCGATGGTTCTAGTCCCGCGTTCACCTCTGCCAGAAAGTCCTTGACCTCCGCAGAACGATGGTAAGAAGCACCATCCCAAATCAGCGCAATCCGACTTTGGGGATACTGCGACAACAGCATTCTCAAAAATGCCAAAGTTCCCTCTGAGTCCCCTTTCTGAGCAGCTTGGATCAAACACTTCTGGCTCTGGAGATCAACCGCTCCATAATAAGTTTGCCGACTTCGTTCATTAGTGATAGGGACTTCCACCCGCTCATCGGTTTTCCCCCAGACATAACCACACAGATCGCCCCATAACAAATGGCATTCATCCTGGAAGAACACCGCTAATTCTCCTGAATTGATCTCAGGACGATGCGCCTCTAGCCACTCTCCAATTTCTTGTCTTTTTTTTTAACGAGTTCAGGATCTGCCTTGGGGTTCCGCTTCTGAGTCTTTTTCCAACTCATCCCCGCTTCTTGAAACAGAGTGTAGTAGCTTTGCTTAGAGGCAAACACGACCTCGTATTCATCTTGAAGATGAGCTTGAAGTTCACTCAGATTCCAAGTTGATGTGGCTTTCAGCGCCAAGACAACGGCTTGGCGCTGAGCCTCACTTAAATAGCCACTTGAGCCTTGATACTTCAGTTGCAGTCCCAGAACCCCTTGCTGTTGATAGGATTGCGTCCATTTACTAATGAATCCTGAACTGACGGATAAAATCTCCTGGATCTCTCGGTGCTTATAGCCCTGTTCATACATGTGAACTGCAACCGCTCGTTTTAACTCCCGTGGGTCAGGGTTGCTCTCGATAAAAGATTTTAGAGTGCTAGTCACTTTGTGTTTTTCTATGGAGTCATCTTACTTCCTCCATAATCTCACATATGACTTAGGATTGCTATA
>JBBRSB010000242.1:0-1102 GCA_038245785.1 Gloeobacterales cyanobacterium
GAAAGCCATTGCATTTGCGCAGCACTCTTGAAACCGGTGTTCACTTTTACGACATCGGTTTTGGTGATTTTCCAGTTAAGCTTATCCGGGAGCGTGAGGCCATCAGTAACGGCTGTTTCTGATTTGATCTCATTCTCCTGGGCACTGAGTCCGGTGCAGAGTAATATTTCCCAAAGGCCGAAAGAGTTTTTGATATAGAGCGTACGCGGATGCTCATAATAATTGCGATCGATTTCGTATTTATATACAGGACTTCCATACATATTCCAGTCGTCGAAAACATTCACCGCATATGATTTCACGGTCCGGCCATTACCAAACTCGGCCACAAAAGTGTCCAGGCCAAGCTGTTTATATCCGGTAGGGAAATAGACCAACCCGTATTGCGGGATATTTGGAGTGACAAAGAAATCTTCAAAATCACTGGTGGTTCCATCGGTATAATAAATGCTCACCTTCAGGTTTAGCTCAACCGGTCCGGCAACTTGCAATTGAAGAAAATTAAGGAACTCCTTCTGCTCTGGAAGCACCTTTTTATACTCTGCCGCAGGAAACCAGCTTAGGCATGATTTAGAACTTAGCAGATAAGCAAGCAAACTGGCATTTGCAGCATAGAATGCTTTGCTCATTGATTTCGGCACACGGCCATCCAAAAGGTAAAAAGCAGCTGTTGTGATTTCAGCGCCGGCAACCGGAGGCGTGCCAAGCCATTCTTTGAATGCAAAAGTGATTGCCCGAGGAGTTAACATGTAAATGGCAGGTGTGTCAATTGTCTTTCCACGTTCTACCACCAAGCCCTGGAGATAATCTGATAACTCAAATGAGGCCATTTGTTCGCTGTCGGCAGGCATACTGTCTCCATTGATGCCAGTCACAGCTGCAGCAAGGCGCAAAGGTGTTGCCACGGCATTGCTCTGCAGTGTAAATGCGACCGGTTGCCTTGATATGATAAGTTTCGGAGGTGATTTAACAATAGTTATGGCCATGATGCAAATATGGATTAGTGCTGCCTAGGATTAAAGGACAATTACATTTCGGTTGCGGAGAGGATGGTGGACTTGTCTTTCTGGATCTTTTCGAGTTCCATGAGGGACCATTTGCC
>JBBRSB010000243.1:0-1101 GCA_038245785.1 Gloeobacterales cyanobacterium
AATCGATTCAAACTCATGTGATTTCAAATTTCTAAGAGCAAACGGTGAATGCCTTGGCATGTAGAGCCGAAGAAGGACGTAGTAATCTGCGATAAGCCTCGGGGAGTTGATAAACGAACTGTGATCCGAGGATGTCCGAATGGGGAAACCCCGCCAGGCCCGTAAGGTGACCTGGTGACTCCCGCCTGAATATATAGGGCGGGTAGAGGGAACGTGGGGAAGTGAAACATCTCAGTACCCACAGGAAGAGAAAACAATAGTGATTCCGTTAGTAGTGGCGAGCGAAACCGGATGAGGCTAAACCGATCATGTGTGATAGCCGGCAGGCGTTGCATGGTCGGGGTTGCGGGACTTTTCTGCTGATTCTGCCGAACAGTGAGGGTTAGAGCGTTGTATAGACGAACAGGATTGAAAGCCTGGTCATAGAGGGTGCGAACCCCGTAGTCGAAATGCAGCAATCGCCCGAAGAGTATCCCAAGTAGCACGGGGCCCGAGAAATCCCGTGTGAATCTGTCAGGACCACCTGATAAGCCTAAATACTCCTACATGACCGATAGTGAACAAGTACCGTGAGGGAAAGGTGAAAAGTACCCCGGGAGGGGAGTGAAATAGTACCTGAAACCGTTTGCTTACAAACCGTTGGAGCCAGCTTTGTTCTGGTGACAGCGTGCCTTTTGAAGTATGAGCCTGCGAGTTAGTGATATGTGGCGAGCTTAACCCGAGAGGGGAATGCGTAGCGAAAGCGAGTCTGAATAGGGCGATTCAGTCGCATGTCCTAGACCCGAAGCGAAGTGATCTATCCATGGCCAGGTTGAAGCGACGTTAAGACGTCGTGGAGGACCGACCCCACTTCAGTTGAAAATGGAGGGGATGAGCTGTGGATAGGGGTGAAAGGCCAATCAAACTTCGTGATAGCTGGTTCTCTCCGAAATGCATTTAGGTGCAGCGTTGCGTGTTTCTTGCCGGAGGTAGAGCTACTGGATGGCCGATGGGGCCTAAAAGCTTACTGACGTCAGCCAAACTCCGAATGCCGGTAAGTGAGAGCGCAGCAGTGAGACGGTGGGGGATAAGCTTCATCGTCGAGAGGGAAACAACCCAGAC
>JBBRSB010000244.1:0-1099 GCA_038245785.1 Gloeobacterales cyanobacterium
CGCAGATTCAAAAACGAAGTGCAACTTTTATAGGATTTGAGAGGCAAGCTGGAGTAGCATCCGCGTCGCTCAAACTACCAAGTAAAAGGAACACGGATGAAACGCTACAAGCAGCTTACCATGGAGCAACGATACCAGATTTACGGATTGAAGAAAGCGGGATTTAAGCAGTCGGAAATTGCAGTCGAATTGAAGGTGGACAAGGGGACGATTTCCCGTGAGGTGAAGCGAAATTCTGGTAAGCGGTGTTATCGACCGAAACAGGCCCATGAAAAATGTGAGGCTCGTCGCCAGGCTTGCAAAAATACCAGTAAGTTTTCTGCTGAAGACTTTGCTCAAGTTGATGCATTGATTAGAGAAAGATTGAGTCCCGAACAGGTGTCCGGGCGCATGAGTTTTGAAGGCACATTGAAAATCAGTCACGAAACTATCTATACGCATACTTATGCCGACAAGCGTGCTGGAGGTGATCTGTGGTTGTATTTACGCTGCCAGAAGCGTTGCCGAAAACGCTACGCCAGCGGCCAGGAACGCAGGGGAATGCTCAAGAACAGGGTAAGTATTGATGATCGCCCGAAGATCGTCGATCTGAAGGAACGGATTGGCGATTGGGAGGGTGACACGGTGATCGGCAAGGATCATAAAGGCGCGATGGTCACACTGGCAGATAGGGCATCGCGCTATACATTGGCAACGATGCTACCAAGCAAGCACGCCGAGGGCGTAACGGCGGCTGTGAAGGGCTTGTTGAGGCCGCATAAACTCAAGCGCCACACAGTCACATTTGACAATGGCAAGGAGTTTGCCGGTCATGAAGAAATTGCCAAAGAGTTGAAGGTGGATGTCTATTTCGCCCATCCATACCATTCATGGGAACGCGGACTGAACGAGAACACCAATGGGCTTCTGAGGCAGTACTTCCCCAAAGGTACGATGTTTGAAACGGTCACGGAAGAAGAAGTGCAGGCAGCCGTGACAGCGCTCAATCACCGGCCTCGGAAAACGCTTGGCTTCAGATCGCCTTATGAGGTATTCTTTGGCAAGGAGATGCGCTACACCACATCAGCACAGGCGGTTGCACTTCGAACTTGAATCCGCC
>JBBRSB010000245.1:0-1097 GCA_038245785.1 Gloeobacterales cyanobacterium
TAAGTAGATCAGCAAAATAGATTACCCATAGGATTTATTGGGAAAGCTAGCAGGAGATAGACTGAACCATCCTAACCATCCTGGACAGCTGATGCGAACTATTGCCCCTATAGCGGTTGAAACTGAAAGCCTTTTACAACGAATTTATCGGCAAAGCCAGTCTTTCCAAGTTCGCCAACGAGCGCACTGTATTTTGCTGAGTGTCCAGGGTTTCTCGATGGCTGAACTGATGCAAATCTTAGGGGTGAGTCGCAAAACGATTCATAACTGGTTCGTGGCTTGGGAAACTCGCAAGTTTGTCGGCTTGTATGATCGTCCAGGTCGAGGGCGCAAACCGACATTTACTCCAGACCAGAAGGAGCAGATCCGCCAATGGGTCAATGAACATCCCCATCAGCTCAAAAAGGTGCTGCAACGGATTCAACAGACCTGGAAGATTAACGTCAGCAAGGATACCGTCAAACGAGTCCTCAAAGAATTTGCCATGAGTTGGCGACGAATGCGTCGCGTCGTTGCTGGAGCCCCTGACCCAGTCGAGTTTCAAGCCAAACAAGCACGTCTAGAAATCTTGAAGCAACAAGCTGACCAGGGAGAGATTGATCTGCGCTACTTGGATGAAAGTGGATTTTGTCTAACGCCTGTAGTTCCCTACGCCTGGCAAGAACCCGGCACGGTTCTCTGTCTGCCCAGTCAACGAAGTCCTCGACTCAACGTGGTGGGGTTGATGAACCGTCAGAATGAATTAGATGCTTATGTGTTTGAGAAAAGCATCAATAGCAGTGTGATCATTGCTTGTATTGATAACTTTGCCCTCACCTGTAGTCAATCGACTGTGATTGTTATGGATCAAGCTTCCGTTCATACTTCCGGGATATTTTACGACAAAATTGAGGAGTGGCAGCGTCAACAGATTGAAATTTTCTGGTTACCCCCCTATAGCCCTGAATTAAACTTGATTGAGATTCTGTGGCGCTTCATGAAGTATCAGTGGATAGAATTCTCAGCTTATGAGAATTGGGATAGCCTGGTTGAATACGTCGAAAAAGTACTCAGAGGAGTTGGAAAAGATTATGTAATCAATTTTGCCTAAGCACTTA
>JBBRSB010000246.1:0-1090 GCA_038245785.1 Gloeobacterales cyanobacterium
AGCCAAACATCTTTCGATACAACGGCTCTTACAGCCGGTGACCTACTCACAATAGACGTAGATCAAGTAGGTTCCACTACTCCCGGTCAAGATATCACGGTCCAATTAAAAACCACAATCCCATAAGAGGTTACTATGTCATTAATTGCTTCTGAACTTGACTTTGGCGCTTTATCTACTGCTGTGTATCCGGCAGGGTATGACTCTACCAAACTGAATATGGGGCCACTAATCGGCCAGTTTTCAGAAGCTGGAAATGAAGGTAAGTATGTTGGACCGATTCCTACCTCTTTCCTAAAGATAGTTGAAACAGCCGGTGCTAAGCCGGGGCAAATGCCTTGGGTTCTGAACTGGTCTACCAACGTTGACTGGATCTTCCTTACAGATAACTCTGCCGCTGGTGCTTCTCCTCGGCTGCTCCAAATGGCTACATACAACCGTACTACCCATGCCTTTACTTGGGTTGGCTACATTACGATTGCTATGCCGGGTGCTGCAACCAACTACACGATGGCTGGCTTCCGCATGACGTATGACAAATACACTACGGGAACAGCTTCATGCGCTGGTGGTACTACAACGGTCACAGGCTCAAGTTCTACATGGACTACCGATAGGATTGCTGCTGGTTCAAGGATCGGCTTCGGTTCTACTGATCCTACAGCTATTGTTACTTGGTATGAAATCTCATCCATCGGTAGTAACACCGGCATCGTTCTTACCGCCTTCGGACCTAATACTGGTGGTACTGGCCCCTACGTAATCGAGGAGCTAAGGGCAGTTGTAGTAGTGACAAACAACACAACGGCTAACGGTGGTGTCTACATTGCCAAAGGTCTAAGGCCAGAAGTCTTCACTTCCGGTGGTACGGCTATCGCTGCTGCTACAACCGCTGATAACCTTAGACTTGTTTACTGGCTGGCTGACGCTGCTGCTGTTACCAATATTGCCTCCAGAGGATGTGGTATTCAAGACAGAACTGACTGGCAAACCCATTACCTTTGGACCCTTGAAGGAACTGCATCCCCTAACGCGCTACTCTACAAATACAACATCAGGGCTGCTCTAACGCTCACAGCCGGTAAGAACA
>JBBRSB010000247.1:0-1080 GCA_038245785.1 Gloeobacterales cyanobacterium
AGAGTTAATGGAAAAAACGTGTTGGTTTTTAAGAGGCTTCTCCGACGGGGAAGCCTCTTTCATTAGACTTATGCTAGTCTAATCAGATGAAAAAGGCACTGTTTACGCTGTGGCCGGAAGATGCAGCGGTGGGGACATAGCGCAGCAGGAAAACCACGCTGGTTCTGCAGATTTTGTGCTGAAACCCGTATTCAGAAACGTCCAGATACTTCCCGGCATTGGCGAAAACGCCAGTTGCGATTGTGGCTTACCGGGAATAGCACTTTAGAAAGTATTTCAGCGCACAATTCTTGCACAGTACGCACATTACTGAACAGATTTTCCGGATTCTGGTCCGACTTTCCACTACCTGCCATCCCTTTAACCCTTTCACACACGTATCTAGTGGTCGATGCCATATATCTTGCCGGGCACAGCGAGTGCGTTCTTATTGGCCGTACCGGTAACGGGCATGTATTCTGGCTTTTCGCCATGCAGGAAACTCTTGTTGCCTGGGTGGATTTCTTCCGTAAACTGCCGATGCCAACGGCGCTTATATGTGATGCGCAAAGCGGGCTTCTTTCCGCCGTGAAGCTGGTGTGGCCTAGGATACCTGTACAGCGCTGCCTGGCGCATTTACAACGGCTTGCTATCAGTAAGCTAACAAGGCGCCCACAGACCCTCGCAGGGCAGGAACTATTGAGGTTGGTTTATGAGATACATGGCGTTAAAACGGCACACGACAGGGATAATTGGATCGCCAGCTTTGAGGCATGGAAGCGGCGATGGGAACGATTCCTTAAAGAACGCACATGTGGAATACATCCATCAGGCAAGAATAGTTGGTGGTATACGCACAGAAGGATTCGCGCGCTGAAGCACACCCTTGAGCAATCGCTTTTTAACCTCTTTGTGTTTGTCGATTACCCGGATGTGCCGCGAACATCAAACCTGGTCGAAGGAGGAATTAACAGCCGATTGAAGGAATTATTGCACCGGCATAGGGGCATGAGCCTAGAACATAAAAAAACACTTGTGGCACACTACTTAGACAGCCGTAATGTGCCACAAAAACCAACACGAAATTTCCATTAACTCAAA
>JBBRSB010000248.1:0-1078 GCA_038245785.1 Gloeobacterales cyanobacterium
ATTTTTCGCAATTATGCAACGCGCTCAGAGCTGCAAAAGTCCGCCCCAGGCAACATTTCAGTCAGTGCTACGTTCTCTTATTCTGGTGCGGGAGGTCAGACTGTTCATCCATACGCGAAGCTGATACAATCGAGCGTAGAGCTAAGTTCTTTCGATCAAAGCTTTACGATTAGCGGCACAGGAACAATAACTTTGACCGGCGTGCTCGATGGCACTGCCCTTGCGACCGGGAATTTCGATTATTTCGCCATCAGGATCGGGGCGCCAGATTTTAACTGCGGCTTAGTGGAGGCTCATTTTGAGTAATTTTACGAAAACGGGAATTGCCATCCTCGGCCTGGGTCTCATTTGCCTGGTGGTACTTCTTATAGTATTCTGGCTATCAGTGGCAGGAATAATCACAATACGTCCGTGAGGTAGAGTATGGCAAAGCGGGTGATAATATGGTCGGATGTTCTAGCACGAATATTCGATCTAATAAAGATAATCGGTGTGATCTACACACTTTGGCGTTCAATCCAGCACCAATCGGGCCAGTAAGTAGGCTAGTAAAGGGCTTGCATCGGTACTCCGATGTCGCAGACCCTTTACAGCACCAGCGTACTAGAATATTTGTGCGGTTCTTAGAACGGTACTCCGTCTAAGAACCCATAATAGCGGTTTGCATTTGCACTGCACCAAAAATTGTGTTAATATAAAAATCCCTTGGCACTAACCAAGGGATTTAACCCCGGCAAAAAGGACGATTTTGCGCGGTATACCCCAATTATACCCCATTTTCGCTTTTGCCTCAAGTCAACAAGCGAGGCTACTATGATACACTACAACTTCCGTGACGATGAAGATGGCTCGAATGAAGCCCAGACCGGCAATCTGGTTTGCCCAGCCTGCCACCTGGACAACGCCGATCTCCCCGGCGGTGACGACGGCCTTGAAAACTGCTACCGGTGCGGAGCTGATCTCGAAACCGAAGTGGACCGCGTTCCAACCGAACAAAAAATCCCTGACCCCGCAGTCGTCGCATGCGACGACTGCGGGGTCTTCTTGCCCGAAGAGCAGATGTTCGAAGAAGAGCTCA
>JBBRSB010000249.1:0-1067 GCA_038245785.1 Gloeobacterales cyanobacterium
GCCACCGCCCTTCCAGTTAAGTATACCCGCTCCAATCGCCCCGACCGAATAATCAATTACCGAGCCCTCAACAAAGCTTATGTAGACCGGGGCAGGCTGGAGACCTGGGTAGATCCAAGTCTCTTCCAGAAGCCTGGCCGGATAAAGGGAAGGAACGGCAGACCGGTTGAATATACCGATGGCCTGGTTCAGATGCTACTACTATTAAAAATCAGGTTCAATCTGCCATATAGAGCACTAGAAGGGTTCGCTTTATCCCTCTTTCAGATGGTATCGGCCGACGCCAGGAAAAGCATCCCGTCGTTCGGGACCACGGCACAGCGGGTACGAGGGCTCGGGCGCAACCAGGAAGCGCTCCTCAGAACCCTGAAGGCTATGGCCCGTTCTAACGATGACGGGCGGCCGAAGCAAATACTCATTGATTCTACCGGTATCTCCACCTCTACCATGGGTCCTTGGCGGGCCACTCGTCCCTGGACAAGTACTGTGGACCGCCAGAAGCGCCAGTTCGTCAAGCTCCATATCGGCGTAAATCCGGCCACAGGCATGATTGAGGCGGCTATAGTCACTCCCGCAAACCGGCATGATTCTCAACTACTGGAGCCTTTAATAGAAGAGATTAACCCTGACCGAGTCTCCTCGGTGGTAGCCGACGGTGCTTACCACGATAGAAAAATCTATCGGTATCTAACCGACAGAGGCATCAGAGACATCAGGATACCTCCACGCAAGAATACTAATCTATGGAAACAGGGGTCAGGGGCCAGTCTCCACAACCAAGCAGTCTTCTCAATCTGGACATCCTCTAAAAAAGAATATAAGAAGCAAACCGGTTATCATGTCAGATCTCTTGTAGAGAGCACCATGCATCAAATCCAGAAACTGACCTCTTCACGGGTCAAGAGCAAAAGCACCCAGGGCATTAACGCTGAAATCCTCGCTGCCTGTATTGTGCTCAATAAGCAGACTTCCCTTGGCCGGGCCGAGTACAACGCTCGTGCCTGGAAAAGCCATCTATCACCCTGACTAAGGGTAGTTCAGATCTCTCCTGCCAGAGGCACGTTCAA
>JBBRSB010000250.1:0-1054 GCA_038245785.1 Gloeobacterales cyanobacterium
CATTGAGAAGGGCACTCGCTCCTGCCCTGACTGCTGCTGGGCTTGCACTTTGGCAAGATTTAGGGCAGTCAAACTGGCATTGAAGTGGAACTCGGTCTTGACCAAATCACGGGCTTGGCAATCCTCCAGTCCTGCAAACTGTTTGGCATCGCGGAAGAGGAACTCGATCTGGAACCTCAACTTATAGAACCGAACGATTTGCTGCGGGTCTTGGTCAACATCGGTGCTGAACAACAAACAGGTGCCGACTCGGTGAGGAGAGCGACGGTCAATCAGGTAGACGACGCGAATTTCACGCTTCAAGGAGACGTGCCATACCCGTTGGGTGTACAAGTCTACGTTCGGTTGCACAGCTTCAAAGGCGGTAAAGCGGCTCAGGTCGGTGACGGTGACTTTGCCATCGTATTTGCGAGGTCTGCCCCGCTTTTTTTGCTCTCCGGTGTAGAGATAGCGCAGATTGGCATCAAAGCGCAGCTTGCTGATCACATCAAGTTGAGCGTCCACTGCCCCACTGACAAAGGTGGCTTTGGCATAGGCCCCATCGACCGCTAGATAGCGCACCTGAGCAGGCAAATGAGGACGCACCGCATCGAGATGATACAGATATTGACCCATCCGGGTGATGTCGCTGGGAATCTCACTTTGGGCAAGCGTCTGTTGAGCAGATAAGGCATAAGCAGTCTCGGTTTCAACATCGACCACCCCCACTAACGACATCTCTAACCCTTTCTCCACTCGACTATTGCAGCCATTCCAGTACCAGTCGAGACCCTCTGTCGCCTTGCCGCTCTTGGCAATAAACGAGCCGTCCATCACCAACAGCAATGCCTGTTCTCGCTCGCTCGTGAGTTTGACCAGTTCGACATTAAACGAGGTGAAGTCAAAGTCCGCTCTGAAGTGCCGCCGATACGTCTTCTCATTCAACTCGCTATACCGGCTCAAGTTCGTGAAGTTGACTTTGCCGCACACCACCAGAATCGTCGAAAACAACGTCACGAAAAACGTCACTTGCGGTTTGCAAAAATGCCCACTTTCGTCAGTAGGCTCTGTACAA
>JBBRSB010000251.1:0-1050 GCA_038245785.1 Gloeobacterales cyanobacterium
AGGACTGAAATCAGGCGGTTATCCGACCGCTTTGCCGAGATTGAGCGGCTTATCAATGAAAAAACAGATCGCTGGATGACACTTGAGGAACTGATGTAATTACAGATTGCGCTTTTTCCATAATAAATAAACCCCGGATGTATGAACATTCCGGGGTTTGTATTTTTATTATTTTTTTTTAAAAAAGATCAGGAATTCAGCATGACTGGCATCACCAGCATCAGAATATCTTCGTCCTTATTTTCATTCTCCATCGGCATAATGATTCCGGCACGGTTGGGTGCGGAAAGCTCCATTTTTACTTCGTCGGTGTCAAGGTTGCTGATCATCTCCTGCAGGAATTTTGCATTAAACCCTATTTCGATATCTTCACCTTCGTATACACAGCTGAGGCGCTCCTTAGCTTCGTTGGAGTAATCGATATCTTCGGCGGAAAGCACAAGTTCGCGACCGGTAATTTTAAGCCTGATCTGATGTGTGGATTGGTTTCCGTATAATGAAACGCGACGCACTGCATTCAGGAAAGGTATTCTTTCAATGACCAGATTATTTGGATTTTGCTTGGGAATAACTGCTTCATAATTTGGGTAACGCCCTTCGATAAGACGGCAGATGAGCAGGATGTTTTTAAAGGTGAAGGAAGCATTCGTCTGGTTATACTCCAGTAATACAGGAAATTCTTCAGAGGAAAGCAGATTTTTCAACTGGTTCAGCGGTTTCTTAGGCATGATGAAAGTAACCGTATTATCAGCCGTTACATCGCTGCGGCGATAACGGACAAGCTTGTGTGCATCGGTAGCCACAAAAGTGAGTCCGGTGTCGGCCAGTTCCAGGTACACGCCCGACATCACCGGACGCAACTCATCATTACCTGTCGCAAAGAGCGTTTTATTGATGGCTGCTGCAAGTAAGGTGGATGGCAACTGCGATGTGGCTGTATCATCAAGAACAGGTGACTGGGGATATTCATTTCCGTCATGCCCGGTCAGGCGGTATTTTCCTTCGTTAGCCGAAATTTCAATGGCAAAAGTTGTATTATCGATGTTAAAC
>JBBRSB010000252.1:0-1020 GCA_038245785.1 Gloeobacterales cyanobacterium
CATCTGGGGAACTGCCTTTGCAGATACAAAACTGCCACAGTCAACCGTTTCAAATCCAACCTTCAATATTGCATTGATAAATTTCGCCTTCATCTCCACCGGCACATGCCTCGGCCAGCCCTGCATGGCATCACGCGGCGTTTCGGTGATCATTATTTGGTTGAGCGGGTTCATAGAATGCGAGTTATAGCAATAAATATTAATTGGGACGGGGGTCGAAAAGAAGGGACGAGGGACGGAACAAAGGGACGAGGGACGGTAAATACGGGCAGCTATTGTTTTGGCTTAGTCTCTAATGTCTGTATTGATTTCGTTTCCATAGCAATGATACTGTTAAGTTTTAATATTCTTGCTGCTAGTGTTTCAGAACTCAGTAAATGATTACTCCTTTGATACCACCCCTTAGATTCACGTGTAGAACCCCGGCTTATTCTCAAATACTGAGGATATTCTTTCCCAAAACCTCTGCCATATCCTTCTTCGATGTTAGCACAGATTGACCCTACTGATCTTATAAGTTGACGGGCAATTTCCTTCCCCCGGTAATCCTGCATTAAAATTTCTGAGTCTTGCCACATTTCTTCCCATAGCTCCATAGACAGTTTGTAAAATCCAATTACCTCCAGGCGATCTTCCATATGGTTTTATTTTGTGTTATGCATTACTAAATATCTATAAACTACCTGACTCGTCCTATTGTCGTCCCCAGTCCCTCGTCCCTCGTCCCCCGTCCCCTTCTAACATCCAAGATACCTCGAAATAACCATCCTCTGGATCTCCGACGTCCCTTCGCCGATCTGCAGCAGTCGCTGGTCGCGGTAAAAGCGTTCAACATCATAATCCTTCATCAAACCATAGCCGCCATGGATCTGGACAGCTTCATCGGCAACTTCTTTGGCTATTTCAGAACAATAGAGTTTGGACATGGCTGCTTCCATGGCAAAGGGCAGATGGTTATCCTTGAGCCAGCAGGCCTTGTAAAGCAGGTTGCGGGCCAATTCGATTTTGGTGGCCATATCG
>JBBRSB010000253.1:0-1015 GCA_038245785.1 Gloeobacterales cyanobacterium
TACAGCACTTTTCTAGTTTATAGAGTACATTCAGGTAAGTGTACTCTATGCCTATATGAAGCCCTACTCTGTCGATTTTAGAGAGAAAATAGTTAAAGCTTACAAACAAGGCAATACCTCAGTTAGAAAAGTAGCGGCTCGGTTTGAGGTCAGTAAAGCCTTCGTGCAAAGAATGCTGAAACAACAGCAGTTAGTAGGACACCTCCAACCCGGCAAACAAGGGGGAGGGATGAAACGAGAATTAGCAGGCTTGGAGCCTCAACTAGCTGAGATGGTGGAACAATATCCTGATGCCACTTTATCTGAGTATTGTGAATACTGGGGCGAGACTTATCAGCAGTGGGTGAGCCTCAGCACCATGTGTCGTGCTCTGCAAAAAATGTCATTGACGCGAAAAAACGCTTCGCAGCAGCCAAGCCGCCAGTGAACGAGTGCAACAGATGAGGGGTGATTATTGGGAACGCATTAAACGGATAGACCCCGAAGATCTGGTGTTCCTTGATGAGATGGGCGTGTTGCTGGGGCTAACCCGCACTCATGCCAGAAGTCTTCGAGGAACGAGAGTCTACGATCTCAAACCCTTTTATCGAGGAGCCAAAGTGACTGTGATTGGAGCCATCAGCTTGAAGCAAGTTTTAGCCGTCATGACGATGGATAACTCAATGGACAGCAAAGCCTTTGAGGTCTTTATCGCCAAGTTTTTAGTGCCTCAGTTGTGGGTCGGGGCGGTGGTGGTGATGGATAATCTTCCGGCTCATAAGCTGGCAGCCATTGAACCATTGATTCAAGCAGTAGGAGCCAGTGTGATCAATTTGTCGCCTTATTCTCCTGACTTTAATCCGATTGAGCATTGGTGGTCACAGTTGAAGGCTTTTTTACGTCAGTTTTCTCCGACGACTGCTACCAGGGTGGATCATCTGATTTCAACGGCTCTGGATTTGGTCAATCCTCAACATTTGCGAAACTGGTTTGCTAATTGCTGCTACTGTACTTCTTAAACCTGAAAAGCGCTGTA
>JBBRSB010000254.1:0-1009 GCA_038245785.1 Gloeobacterales cyanobacterium
TACCGTAATTCGGGGTTTAAGAAAGCTGCAAAAGGACGGTGAGAGTGGTATCCTTTAGTTGAAAAAGACGAAAGGAGCAACATAATGATCGGTCTAACTGATTTTATCACAAAAGAACATTGGTCTGATATAGCGACGATTTGGTACGTTTTGGTAGACGATGGATACCGAAGCCTCGAAAAGCATTTCGGTAAATGGCGTAAACGTGGCCCCCAGCCTGATTTTAGCGATAGCGAGGTTATCACGGTCAGCCTGTTGATTGATACTTTCTTCGATGGACACGAAGAAAAAGGTTTGAGCTTTATCCGTCAGTTTCAGCACTACCTATTCCCAAAGCTCTTGCCCAACGGTCAGTTTAACTACCGTCGTCGCTTACTCGGCCCGATCATCGAGCAAATTCGACGGTTGCTGACCTTTAGTTGGGGACTAATCAGTCCCGACGATGAGCTACGACTGGTCGATAGTGCGCCAGTGCCAGTTTGCACTTACAAGCGGGCGCGTCAAAACGCTAATTTTAGCGGGCCGGAGTATTTTGGCAAGATGTACACCCGAGCGGCCCGGCTGTTCGGCTTTCGCTTGCACTTGAGTGTAACGGCTGAGCAAGTGGTCGGCAATTGGCTTTTAGCTCCGGCAGCCTATCACGATAGTCAACTAATGTGGCCTTTGTTTGACGAGCAAGGTCAGTTAGTCCTGCTGGGTGACGGAGCCTATATCAGCCCTATCGAATACAGCCGTTTAGCCCTCAAGCGCGACATTAAAGTCTATGCTCCCCCGCGTCGGGATAGTAGGCAACCCTGGCCGAGCGAATTTAAGCAGGTGGTCTTGAAGCTGCGCCGCAGAGTGGAAACCAGCTTGAGCGTGCTAAGTACAGTTTTCAAGATCGAACAGGTTGGCTCGCGCAGCAGCGATGGCTTGATAGTGCGGGTAGCTACCCGCATCCTGGCTTATACCTTGTGTTTCATTACTAATTTCATCCTTGACGGGGCTAACTAAACCCCGAATTAGAGTA
>JBBRSB010000255.1:0-1006 GCA_038245785.1 Gloeobacterales cyanobacterium
CACCATGGGAGCGGGTTCTGCCAGAAGTAGTTAGCCTAACCGCAAGGAGGGCGATTACCACGGCAGGGTTCGTGACTGGGGTGAAGTCGTAACAAGGTAGCCGTATCGGAAGGTGCGGCTGGATCACCTCCTTTCTGGAAACTGCAATTTAATTTAAACGCCCACACTTATCGGTTGTTGGAAGGATGTCGCCAACGACGCCAGGCTTGGTCTGGTCAGTAAAGCGACCGGCTCGGGTCTGTAGCTCAGTTGGTTAGAGCACCGTCTTGATAAGGCGGGGGTCGGTGGTTCGAGACCACCCAGACCCACCATTCCTCCAAAGACGTTTCCTGGGGGATTAGCTCAGCTGGGAGAGCACCTGCTTTGCAAGCAGGGGGTCGTCGGTTCGATCCCGTCATCCTCCACCATTCATCGATACTTATTTGAAATCAACACCAAAGCTGCTTGGCGACAGGCTGCTTTGGTGTTGATTCGGGATCTCCCGGATCAATCGGCTGTTCTTTAACAATTCATAGAGTCGAATCAGCGTTGTTGGCGGAAACTGCACATTCGTAAAGGTTTCGTGCAGACCGTGCCGCCAATGACAAATTTTTGATTGCGTCAAGAATGAACTTCAATTTCGAGTCAAATCGATTTTTTGAAGTACGGCATAACGCGCCAGGTGAAAGACCTGGCAATTCCTTGAAACGATTTTGCTTCTCGCAAGAGAGGTCAAAGTTATAGGGTCAAGTGAATAAGAGCATGTGGTGGATGCCTTGGCGATTACAGGCGACGAAGGACGTGATAGCCTGCGATAAGCTTCGGGGAGCTGGCAAATAAGCTTTGATCCGGAGATTTCCGAATGGGGAAACCCACCTCGCAAGAGGTATCGCATGATGAATACATAGTCATGCGAGGCGAACCGGGTGAACTGAAACATCTCAGTAGCTCGAGGAAAAGACATCAACCGAGATTCCGAAAGTAGTGGCGAGCGAAATCGGAAGAGCCTGCAAGTGATAGCACAAGA